>CAVRRX010000004.1:0-268355 GCA_963723685.1 uncultured Solirubrobacterales bacterium | reverse complement strand
CCACGCATCCCGAGACGGGAAAGCTGCCGTAGCGCCGGCGGCTCGCGCGAAACCCGGGCTGCGGCGCAACAATCACCCCGTCGTATTGAGCCGCAGCCCGTCGTAGCGGGTGCGCCAGGCCGCGCCGACCTTGTCGGTCCGCTCGATCACGATCACATCGACGCCAGCACCCCGCAGTGTGGCCGCCGCCGCAAGCCCGGCGGTGCCCGCACCAATCACGATCGCCTCCGCCATCGAGTGATCTGTTCCTTGGGCTCGGCGCCGTTCGCGTCCTATCACGAGGATGCGCCCGCTCCGGACGTGATGTGCTCGATCACCGACCGGAACTCCTCGGTCGGCGAGAAGTCGACGTACTCGGAATCCTCAAGCGCCTCCGGCGCATGGCCGGGAGCCCGAGAAAACGCCTCACCCGCAACGAAATCCTGGTGCCCGTCCAACGTGTGCATACGCACGCGCCCCTTGATCATGTACCCCCAATGTGGGACAGGGACACAGGTCATCAGGCAAGCCTTTGGTGGCGGGCCGCAGGTCAGCACCGGCCGGCAGCCGCACGAACCCGACAGAGAGGCCGTCCTCGTCGCGCAAGCGGACCTCGACACCATTGTCGTCAATGACGACGGGGACATCCTCACGTGGAATGGATCGCATGTTCTACCTCCCTGTTGAATGCAGATTTCCAGGCCGCGGCTGCGACGCCTCAGTCCGCGGTCGATGGGTCGATGACGGTCGATACCTTGGAGATGCGGTCCGCGGGGAAAGCGCCACAACGAGCGTGCTCGAAGCAGATGTCCTCGTCCGGAGCGACGTACACGCAATAGATCTTGTCGTCCGTGACATAGCTCGTGAGCCAGCGGATCTCCGGGCCGAGCTCGCCGATCACATGGTTTGACTTCGCTGCCATTCCCTGGAACTCCTCGGCGCTGAGCTCTCCGGCTCCGGGAAGGTCGCGCTCGATGACGTACTTGGGCATATGCCTCCTCCTGTCGTGAACTGCGCTAGCAGGACCACGGTACTCATCATGCATACTCAAAGTACGAATGTCAAGAGCAAGAAGGTTCAACAGGGCGAGATGACCCGCAAAGCGCTCCTCGACGCCGCACGCACGCTGTTCGGCGAGCGCGGCTATGGAGCGACCTCTCTGGATGAGGTCGCCCAGGCAGCGAAAGTCACGAAGGGCGCGCTCTACCACCATTTCGAGGGCAAGCAGGAGCTGTTTGCAGCCGTCTACGAGCAGGTCAAGCGCGAGGTCTCCGAGCGTGCCGCGACGGCGTTCTTGGAGCCCGACCCATGGGAGGACCTGTGCGCCGGATGCCACGCGATGCTCGACGCCCACCTCGACCCTCCCGTCCGCCGCATCCTGCTCCACGACGCCCAGGCAGTGCTTGACGCAGACACGATCCGCCGCGTCGAAAACCGCTACGGAGCAGTCGTACTACGCGGAGCACTCAGGCGCGCGATCCGCGCCGGAGTCATCCAACCACTCCCCTTGAAGACCCTGGCACTCATGCAACTCCGGCATAGTAGAGAGCAGCCGGCGAAAGTCTCTGAAACACGAAGTGCGGCTGCGGAGCAACATGACGACCATCAGGCAGCGTCACAAAGGGCCTGTTGACTAGAGGATTGAACTCATGGTGGCGCAAGGTACGGTCTGCTTGCTCCAGATCCCTAGCAGCAGCACGAATATCCTCAAAGCTGGCAACGAAGTAATCATGGAATACTTGCCGCACAGTGTCAATCCAGAAATGCGGATTTATTGCGTATGGTCCATCCCCAAGCGCAGCCCAATCGGGGTCAAAGAATCCAGCGTTTGATTGAGCCCCTACAGCGATAACGAATCCGGCCACTGTGAAATCTTCTAGAGAGCAGCCGAGCACTCGTTCTATCAGTGCGGTGCCAAGAATCTCTGTATCCAGGCCATCAACCCCGTCAAACAGGGCTCCCAAGCGAGCGATCTCCTCGAAGTAGGACTGTTGATATGGAAATTGCTCGTGCGCAGTCCGGAAACGAGCAAGGCTCCGACCGTTCCGCTCGTGTCATCTGGTTCCTGCGCTAGAGGCGTCTCTAGGGCATTGTAAGTGGCACAAATCTCTAGTATGTCCTTGTCGGAGATGCCAGATTTGCGGTGCTCGTTGCCCGCGACGATGTCGCCTTTGCGGCCGCCGCGATGGCCCACGGCAGACGGACTCGATCTCAGTCCACGCCCTCTGGTCAAACAACTGAACAGCGGCAGACGCCAGCACCGGCAAAGCTCGCTCGGACGGTGCCGACGAACTCGCTGGAGAAAGTCCGCGTAGGTAGTGGTAGCTGCCACGTGAGTCAGCTTCGCAGATGATTGCGACTTGGTCCCAGGCCAACTTTCCAATGACTCGGGTTTAGGCGATTCAAGGTATGTCGCGGCATTGTGCGATGCTGCGCGGCATACCACCACAGCCGTCCCTCCCACGGGCCGCACAGTCGTCGGCCTACTTGAATCAGGCCCTTGAGGCGCTGACTGCCGCTAGTAGTGCGCCCGCGCTTTACGCCGAGATAGCGGACTACTACCACGGCTCGCTGCTTGAGTCTTCGCAGCGCCGGCTTAGCGCCATGAATCGCCGTCTTAGCTTTCTACGGAGCGCGGTGCTATTTGCTGCCCTATCTGCTGAGGCATATGCCAATGAGTTTCTGGAGGCTGCGTTGCCCGCACGAGACGCAGACGCACTTGATCGGCTCGTTACACCGGAGAAGCTATTGATCGGCTCTCGCCTGGTCGGTGTCAAGCCGCCGCTAGACCGGGGACGACTGCCATTGCAGCGCCTATTCGCTCTCTTTGAGGTCCGCAACGCGCTCGTGCATCCGCGTCGATCAGGAGCCAAAAGCATCAGCGCCTACTCGCACAACGTCACCGAGCAGGACAAGGAACTCGTCGGCCCTAAGGCTGCCGCCGGCTACATCGCGGCAGTTGCCGAGCTGACCGTTCTATTGGAGCCGTTTAGGCCGGGGGTGTCGATCATCGGTGAGGCCACAACTATCGTGAAACATCGGGCAGTGTTGGACGCTCATCGCAAGTTGCTAGGCGATGAGATTTTGGTCGTGCCTGATCCCGAGGATGCTGCGCCCGTTCCGTTGCTCGTGCAGATGCAACGCCGCGCTGCTAAGGGCGCCCGGCGATCCTCGGCCAAGCCCGATCCTGACGAGTAGAGGCTATTCGCCGCCACCGACGCTCAGGTGACGGGGCGTGTCCGTGGCTTGGCGCCGTTGGTAGGCGCCTATCGCCCGCTGCGCGCGGGCGATAGCCCGGCGCTGGCCTAGCTTCGTGTAGACAGTGGCAATGAGATAGCCGCCGTCGTCATGGCCGACCATCTCTGCGGCCGTGGCGGGATCGAGGCCAAGTCCGCCCTCATCGACAAGGTCGACCATCCATTGGATCGCGCGGTGCTTGAGATCGTAGAACTCGACCGGGCATCCCAGCAGCAGCGCAGATGGCTTTCCACCACGACGACCACATACTGCGCCTTATCCGATGCCACGCATCGCTGAGGTCAGGAGCTGGGCCACCGTCTCCGGTGTTGCCCCGGCACTGAAGCTGAGTATCCAGGCGGCCAGTTCAGGATCCGAAGCCTCGACGTGCCAGCCGTTGATCTCGAGGAAAGTAAGCATTGCGATCAGCGCCGTGCGCTTGTTCCCGTCGATGAACTGCTGGCCCTCGGCGATCCCGTGCGCCAGCACAGCCGCTTGGAGTGCCAGGTCTGCATCCTGGTAGTGGGCGTAGGTTTCTGGCCGGGCGAGGGCGCTCTCCAAGCCTGCACGATTGCGCAGCTGGTCGGCAGCCTCGGTAGCTGTAGCGCCGATGATCAGTCCGTGCAGCTCGAGGACATCCGCCAGCGTTAGATAGACCGGCTCGAACTCGCCGGACCGTCCCTCAGCCATGAGCCTTATTGCTGCGGGGCGTCGGGGTCGTGGTTGGCGAGGATCTCCAGTGCCTCGCCATGCTCTGCTACCAGGCGCCCTCCGATATCGCGGATACGGTCGCGGACCTTCTCGGTGGACATTACCCGCAGCTCACCTCCAGGCAGCTCCTCAACGAGCACTGAGGAGCCCGGTGCATAGCCCTGGGCTTCGAACTCTCGCGGGATCGAGATGACATTGCTATTACCGACGCGACGGACCTTTACTACCTTCATGATACAAGTATATACACGGATAGCCCGAAAATGCGTCGCCCGGCATTCATGATGACGACCGGCCTGAGCTACACCACCACAACGGACTCACCTTGAGATCACGCCCGCGATCTGCTCTGATCGCGCTCGATGTCCAGCAAAGACAATGAGTATCGGCCACCCGAGCCATGGGCGACCAAGCAGCAGCTCGCAGACCATTTGAGCGTGACCTGCCGCTGGATCGAGTCCTAACAGCAACTTGGCCTCCCATACATCCACACTGGCGGCATGAACCGCTACCGCATCTCCGAAGTCGAGACCTGGCCCAGGAACGCTATGGCTCGACAGCAAGCGGCCCCTAGACCGACCGCAAACGCGCCCACGAGAACTTCGACAGGCTTCACGCCAGTTCGCCCTGATGCGCGCGTGTTCGCTCCTATTCGCAGACAACTGTCATATCGGGGCGATTGGTGGTGGTTGGCTTCATTGCTGGCGATTGACGGGGTCGTGTGCGGTTTCGGGTGCGGTCTGCGGCAGATCGAACAGGGTGGGCTGCTCGTGTCGAGCCTGCCGAGCCTTCCGATGTGCCCTGGCGGTTGGTTGAGTGGCCGCGTGTCCGTTGGCGGCGTCGGCGTATGCGCCGACGATGCGGTCGAGGGCGCGGCTCTTGTCACGGTGACCGTAGAGGCGGCGGACGAGGTTGCCACCGTCCTGATGGCCGAGAGCGATGGCTACGTCCTCGGATGACATTTCAAGCTCGTTGACCATGTACCAGCCCGCGAAGTGGCGGGTGGCGAGGTAGAGACTGCCTTCCCAGCCTGCGGCGGCTCTGACGGCCTTCCAGTGGTAGGCGCGGGAGCTTGGTGTCCAGTGCTCGCCGCGCAGCGAAACGAAACAGAATTCGCCCTCACGCGGCAGGCTGGAGAGCGCGTTGCGTGCGTGCGTGGTCAGCGGAGCCTCCCGCCGCAAATGATTCTTGGGCGTGTCGAAATGTGCGGGTCGCGGCGCTGAACTGCTCGGCTACGACGATGCGGGCGCGGTCGTAGTCGATCCGCTCCCACCGCAGCGCGTCAAGCTCGCCGGGGCGAAGGCCGGTGAACGCGGCGACTTGCAACCACGCCGCAAACGACGGACACGCAAGTTTGCGGGCGTGCGCGATGATCTCCCATACCTTCTGCTCGGTCGGCGGTTGCTGGTCGCGTCGGCCCTTGCCGCGTGAGATGCCGAGCTTCTGAAACGGGTTGCGGTCTATCAGCCGACCAGCCTTCACCGATGCCGCGTCGTTGAACATCGAACACAGCCCCTGGACTGACCCGGCACGGCCACCACCGGCGAGCCAGTCGGCGACGATCTCATCCCCGACTTGGATGATCGGAACATCGCCGTAACGCTCAGCGAAACTCTTGGTCAGCTCGCGGCGTCGGATGTCGCTCGACTCCTTTGGGCGCGCGAACAGCGGATCGGTCGTCCAGCGCTCCCAGAAGCTACGAACCGTCATGTCCCTTGCACGGACGGTCCCCAGCCGCTCGCGCGCCTTCTCGCGCGCCCGCTTCGCCTCGGTCTTGGTCGCGAACGTGCCAGGACCACCCACGACCTTCGAGACGCTGAGGTTCTTCCCGGTAGCAGGGTCGTAGACCTGCGCTCGCCAGCGACCCGATGGGAGCCGTGTAACGCTCACGCTGCCCTCTCCCGTTCTGACGCCCAGGAGATAGCCGCAGACGGCCGGAAACGGCGCGTGCGCCGCCCCCATGTCACAGACGGCATCCCCTCGGCGACCATTCGATCCACTGTCGCCAAGCTCACACCCATGATCGCGGCCAGCTCAGCGCGTGCCACGTAGCGCTCGGGCGCTACGTGTTGCACGGCGGCTGCTCGGGTCTCCGGGTTTGGGTTTTGTCCCCTCACACGGGTATATGACCGTGAGCGGCCGAAAACGGCCACCGACTTTGCGCTTGGCTTCCGAAACAACCAATCGCTGCCCCATGTCCGATGCGAGACGCACCCCTTGGCGGTGCGCCGGATCGCCGCGTGAACCCGGCGGGTCGATCCCGAACGATCCGGCACAGCCAAGCGAACCACCGTCAGAGCGAAAGGTCGTCCATGCGCACGGCGGCGCGGGTCGCGAATACGAACTCTCCGCAGCGGTGGATCAAGCCCGCAGCGTGCAGACTCGCGACTGCATCGACAGTCCCGAGATGCTCGCCTCGCTCGCGTTCAAGCTCAGCAACCGACCAAGGCCGCTGCGAATCGGAAGCCAGCAACAAACTAAGGATTCCTTTCTCTGCCCGCTCCTCGTCATCGGCGGGCATCCGGCTAATCTCATTCTGCATGGGAAGGTCCTTCCTTTCCTTGCCACGCCCCGGGCAGTTAGAGCTGCGCCGGGGCACTTTTTGATTGGGATTCCGTCAAGCTGAGCGCCAAGACGCGATCAGCACTACCACTTGCTTGTCAGCATACACTAAAAGAATGCTGTAGAAATGTCTGACGTAGAACAAAAGCCCGGTCTCCCAGCACTCCACCGCCTCGCCTACTCCCAGGATGGCCTCTTCACGACACGACAGGCCCAAGAACGAGGCATCAGCGCACAGCTTCTCGCCCACCACGCCCGATCAGGCCGGTTCAAGAGGATGCGACAGGGGCTCTATCGCCTCAGCGACTACCCAGCAGGCGAATACGATGAGATACGCGCCGCATGGCTCACCATCGGGATGGAGAGGGCTATCGTCTCGCACGAGAGCGCGCTCGTGCTGCATGGACTCTCCGACGTCCTGCCAAACACAGTGCATCTTCTCGTCTCCCGCGAGCACCGGGGAGTCCGGGCGCCCAGCGGCGTCACCCTGCACACCGCTACCGCGTCCATACCGGACGGCGATATCACGACCCGCCACGGCATTCGCGTCACAACCCCGGCGAGGACGATCATCGACGCGGCACGCTCAGGCACCGCGCCGGAGCAGATCCAGATGGCCGTCCGCCAGGCCCTCCAGGAAGGCCGCACCACGCCGGACCAACTCGCCGAGCACGCCGAGCGAAACGGCGGACACGTCGCCGCACTCGTGAAGCAAACAACCGAGGAAGCTACCGCCGCGTGAAGTACGACACCGCCGAGGCATTCCGAGCCGCGCTTGACCAGCGCATTCGCAACGAAGCGACCACGACCGGTCTGCCCGTCATGCGGCTACGCAAGCGCGTCGCCTTCGAGCGCTTTCTCGCCAGGCTCGCCATCACGGAGCCAGGAAACTGGGTGCTCAAGGGAGCATTCGCACTCGAGCTGCGACTCGGCGTGCGGACACGAGCAACCAAGGACATTGACCTCGCAGGAGCCGACGATGAGCAGACAGCGACCACCAGACTCATCGCCGCGCAGGCGATCAACCTCCACGACCACTTCAACTTCGATGTAGCGCGCACCGCCGCACTCGACCAAGCAGAAGCATTCCGAGCCGTCCGCTACAGCGTGACCGCCGAAGTCGCCGGACGACGCTTCGAGCAGTTCCCCGTCGACGTCGCCCTCAACGAGCAGCCAACCGCCCCCTCCGAACGACTGCCAATCCCGAGCCTCCTGGACTTCGCCGACATACAACCCATCGAGATGCCCGTGATTGCCCTGGAGCAGCACATCGCCGAGAAGGTTCACGCATACACCGCGACCTACGGCACACAAGAACAACAGAGCACCCGGATCAAGGACCTCATCGACATACTTCTGATCGCCGACCTCGCCGCTCCTCACGCCGACCGCCTACACGCGAGCCTCGCCGCGACATTCAGCACCCGTGAGCGCCAGCCACTCCCCACCGCGCTCCCGCCGCCGCCAGCCTCATGGGCAAGGCCCTACACCAGTGCCGCCACAGACGTCGGCCTGCCAGCCGACCTCGGGACAGCACATGCCGAGGCCGCCACCTTCCTAGACCCAATCCTCGCCGGCACCGCGACCGGCCGCTGGAATCCTTCGCAGAACCGCTGGACCACTTCCTGAGCAGCGACCACAGGCTCCCCCTCCCAAGTCGCGCAGCCCGCCCCATTGCGCACCAACAATCTCGTACAGACTACGGGTATGAAATATCGCCTGGGCCTCTGCTGTCCGGTGGCGATCCTAATGTCGTTTGACCGGGACAGGGGCTTCGTGGGAAGGACGCTTGTGGGCAGGCCGCCGTGCATCTGGGCTGAGAGCCCGTCAATGACTAGATGGCCGCCCCTGCGACTCACCCGGGTGGGCTGAGAGCCCGAATCCGTAGTTGTCGCTGCCCGCGGTGCCTTCCATTTCATATGTCCAGTTCGTGAAGGGAGGCGGTTTCTCGTGCGGTTCTTTGGTTTGGATGTTCACCTCGATTTCTGCGAGGTTGCGGTCAGCGAGGCAGGCAAGGTCTCGCGGGTCGGTCGGATCGCGAGCACACCAGAGGCGATCCGGGAGTTCGCGGCCGATCTGAAGGGCAGCGATCAGGTGGTGTTGGAGGCGAGCTGCGGCGCGATGATGATCGCCCGGCTTCTCGCCGAGGGTCGGGTGGGAGGAGTGGTGGTGTGCAACGCCGCTGAGACACGGGCGATTTCTCACGCGCGGGTGAAGTCCGATCGTTTCGACGCGGCGATGCTCGCCAAGCTTCTCTCTGCCGGGATGCTCAAAGCGGTGTGGGTACCCGATGAGGCCACGAGCGCGTTGCGTCGGCGTGTCGCTCGCCGTGCAGGGCTTGTCAGGGCACGCACGCGCGTGAAGAACGAGGTGCACGCGGTCCTCGCAAGGTGCCTGATCGGCCGTCCCCCGGTGAGCGACCTCTTCGGGAAGAAGGGACGTGTGTGGCTGGCCGAGCAGCAGCTATCCGAGGAGGAGGCCGAGACGGTGAGGAGCTGTTTGCGCCACATCGATTTCCTGAGCGGCGAGATCACCGGACTTGACCAGCGGATCGCCCAGCAGGCCCTCGCGTTCCCCGGGTTTCAGCGGCTGCTGACGATTCCTGGGGTCGACGTCGGGACCGGCGCGGCAGTGATCGCGGCGGTCGGGGATATCACGCGCTTTCAGAGTCCGGGCCAGCTCGTCGCCTATCTCGGCCTTGACCCCAAGGTCCGCCAGTCCGGATCAGAGCCGGCTCGCTATGGGCACATCTCAAAGCGCGGCGACCCGCAGGCCCGCTCGATGCTGGTCGAGGCTGCGTGGATCTCGATCCGCTCGCCTGGCCCGCTCAGAGCGTTCGGTGAGCGTGTCCGCGCCCGCAAAAGCGCGCAGGTCGCCGCAGTCGCTGTCGCGCGCAAGCTCGTCGTTCTCTGCTGGCATCTACTCACCAAGGATCAGGACTATGCGTTCGCGCGCCCATCGCTGACACGACAGAAGACCCGCCGCCTGGAACTGCTCGCTGGCGCACCGCCGCTGCCGCGGGGCCACAGCGGGCCAAACGTCAGGCCGACCAGCAGCCAGCGCGCAGCCGAGCGCGAGCTACAAGCCCAGGCTGAGCTCGCTTATCGGCGCCTCATCGATGACTGGCGAACAACGGCACCAAAGGTGGTGCGGGCGCGACACCGGGGCGCGCATCTCAAAGGCCCGTAAAGGGCAAAGCCGCGCGGCAGGCCACAAGCCCCTGACGCCTGCGCTTCGCTCACGTCAGTCACCCGCACCACGACAGATCATTCCACTCCGAAGTACCGGACGCGACCCCACCGCCGACGCTCGCCGCTGCGCCACGACACGCCCGTCGGCACGACAAAAAGCCAGTAGACCATATGCACGGCCCTCCGGGCACTGTGCGATCGCTGTGCCACCCGAGTGCGACCTCGAGCGTCAAGCAGCACCCTCAGCAATCGCGAAGAAATGTTCGCGCAAACCCTTGACTTTTCATCCGTAGATGCACGGCACAGCGAACACTGTGCTTTGACTGTCTCGTGGACCCGTAGCGAGATGCCTCCAACGACTCATGTCAAGTGGAATCTTCGGAGCAAAGCGTCCCGGATCAATAGAGGCAGTCGGAGGATGCTTACGGTTGCCTGTCCGCATCATATAAGAACATACGTTCGTATCGCTCGATACCCTCTACCAATGGCTAGCCAAGAGAACAGTCGAATCGCCTCAGTACGGACCCATGTTCGAAGGCTCGCCACTGCGGTGGTCCGGGCGCGAGTCCTCTTGAGTTCCTATGCAGCCCTCAATCTGATTCTGTTCGCTCGCCTGGAACCCACTGCACCAAAGTTGGTCTGCCTCAGCCTTGCCGTGATTGGCGTCGCCGACGGGCTAAGGCTGTCCTGGCTTGCCCGCGGCAAGCAAGCTGTCCCGCGCACAGTTGAGGACGCTAGCGACGTTGGCCCAGAGGTCGCCGCGTACCTCGCAACCTACCTTCTGCCGTTGTTGGCAGCACCGTCGCCGACGGGCGGCGACCTCGTCGGCTACGCCATCTATGGAGTCGTTGTTGTTGTTGTCTCACTGCGCTCGAATATGGCGCACGTCAATCCAACGCTCTATCTGCTCGGTTGGCGGGTGACGAGCGTGACGCTGGACGGCGGCGATCGTCATTATTTGATTTCACGTCACGCACCCATTTCTGGGGATCAGATTCGTGTGAGCAGATTGTATGGCGTCCTGCATGAGCAGTAACTTGTCGATGTGCGCACTGCGGCCGAATGGGACGAGATCAGTCTTGGCGACGGTGTCCGCCTGCTCCTGGGTTCCCGCAACGAACACGGGGGATTGGACGCGAAGCCAGTTGAGATCGCAAACGATGTTGGCGACGTGCTAAGGGACGCCGCAAGAAACGCACTTACAAGTCTCGGCAAACGTTCTCCTAAGGCATATTCGACGCTTGGCGATGCGGACGCCGACGAGTTCCTCAGTCTGACTATTCAATCCGCCGATGAGAACGGGCAGGACACCGAGGATGAGCCAACGGAGACTAACCTCGAGGAGATTCTCAGCGCCGCCGACATCGTCCGTCTATCCCTTGGCGCATTTGGAGCAACAGACTTTCTCACACGCGACGAGCTTTTTGGCGGCGGATGGCTGTTCTACGTTGTCGTAGTCGAGGTCGTGGATGCTGACGCACCGATCGCCTTCGTCCGCCAATACAACCCCCAACGCGGCTTCGATCCAGGCCGTCTACTAGGGGTCTATGGAGACACGTTGAAGCAGATCAATGATCCGATTTTCAACTTCGATCTCAAGTTCGACGTTGTCGTCGCCCATGATGAGGTGGCCGTATTGAAGGCAACCGCGTTCCAACGGGTATTCGCTGACATAAATGTCGTCGCAACAGAGGTACCCGCTCACGTAGGAACGCTCCAATCGGCCCTGAACGTCGCTGTCAGCCCTGCGTCAACGGTCGTCCTGACGGCTTCATGTCAGGACCGTCTGCGAATGGCAGCTCGCCTTAAGAAGCTCGCTCGCCAACCCCATCTTTCTCTTGTAACGCCGCAATCGATTCGCGCAGCCCTCCAGAGACACGCCTTTGCTCCTGATCGCCTTGGGGCAGATGACGAGATCGCGCTAGACAACGTCGAGGACGTTCGTGTTTTCCTCGATGTCCTCGAGAAGCGTTACTACGAGGAGGACTTCACGGGGGATCACATGCGTGCTGACAACGCATCCCCTCGACTAGCCTAGATACATCGGATGGCCGTGGACAGTAGGAGGGCACTGATGTGGACGGTTCGCCAGAAACCAGTCTCCCAGCACCGCCGGAGAACCTAGATACGGGCACCGCTTCGTACGGGTTAGATCATCGGGCAAGCGAGTCTGTGACAATGGGTGTGGGCAGGTTCGTTGGGCATGTAGGCGACGACGCAGCTAGACCCAACATGCATCAGGAGCCAGTCCAAAACCCGACGCACCCAACCGTGGTGATGGCACGCAACACGCTGATCGTGTGCGGCCTCTTGGGCGCGTGGATGATCTGGCTAGTCGTGGCACTTCCGCCAAACGGACTGGTGATCGCAGGTAGCGCGGTGCCTCTTCTCGCCGTTTGGCTGCTCGATCACCGTCAAAAACAGCAATTGAAAGAGCTTGACTGGACGCTAGGACTACCCGCGCGGCTCGCATGGGTACCAGTGATCTGCGTCGTTGTGGCGTTTCTCGGATACGGGGTCACGCTAACTCTGGTTCACGGGCACTACTACGACACACGAACGCGTGCCTTTACCCGCGCGGCACATCGCGTTGAAGATGAAGTCAAGGCGCGATCCGCAAAGCTCACTAAAGAAGAGCATGATGTGCTCGCGAAGGAACGACACTTGCTTCGACGTGAGCGACACTTGAGTCACGAAGAGAAGAGGGTGCTAGCACAGCACCACACCACTAACAGGCGTGAAGCCGCTGAAGTCGCGACGTTGGTGAGGACCATCAAGGCTGGCGGCCACAACCGTCGCCGACTCATCTCGCTGCTTCAGCATGCCGAGTTCGCCAACCAGGGGCCGGTACACATACTGGTTGAGACGCTCCTGCTCGCGAGCATCCCGCTGCCCGGTGAACCCGAGATCCCGGGACTGCCTCATCTCCCGGCGGCGCCGAATGCCTCAGAACTCCCTCCTTGGTTCGGGCAGCTCGGGAACTTCTTCACGGTGGCTACGCAGATCCTCGCGGGCCTGGTGATCGTGTTGGCTTTTGGCCGATGGCGCAGAGGCGCGTCCGAAGGCGTTTGGCGGACTGCAATGCCCGTCGCAGGTATGGGGATTGCATTCGGACTCGCCGGGAATTTGCCGTCGCTGTCTCGTTCGCTTCAAGCGATCCTGCTCGCGCCAGTGATTGCTGGGCTCGCTGGTGCAATCGGGGGCCTGATCGTCGTAACAATGGACTCGCGTCCCCCGCATGACGGGTCGTCGGAGATCCGCTAGATGCTGGCAACCGCTCAAGCTTCCGAAGTACCTCAAACAGACTGCAACAGCGATTCTGCGCTCTCATTGCGGTCCCGCGTACCAGGAATAGGCGAGAACGGTGTACCGCGAGCCCCAGTGCTTCGCGGGTATTCCAGCGCGTTCCCGGCTGTTCCCGGACTATGAACCCATATCGGGGAGACAGGACATGGGCCTGCGACGAATCGGCCGAGTCGTGTGCGGTCCATCCATCGCCTCGTGTGCTGTCCGTGTGCGGTCGGCTCCCGTGCCACCATTCCGACCCGCCCTACAGCATCGACCCGAATGCCTCTGAATCCGTGCCCCAGAGCCAAATCCCGAAGCTAGGGAGTCCCCCAGCATCTACCTGATTCCAACCAGCTACAAATCGGGGCGCCCGGATTCGAACCGGGGACCTCGCCGACCCGAACGGCGCGCGCTACCAGGCTGCGCCACGCCCCGACGCAGACCGCAGTATCCCACACAGCGCACCGAGGCCACGGCCAGACTGTCTCGACCCCACCGACAGAGCCCAAGCGGCTACGCTCGCCCCATGCCCTGCCAGCTTCAAGAAGCCATCGCCGAGCTAGACCAACTCCTCCAGCCCGAGCGCTTCAAGGACTACTGCCCCAACGGCCTTCAGTTCCCAGGCATAAGCCAGATCAGAAAGCTCGCCACCGGCGTCACCGCAAGCGCCGAGCTGTTTGAGCGAGCCATCGCCGCCCAAGCCGACCTGCTCGTAGTCCACCACGGACTCTTCTGGGGCTCGACCGCCACCCCCATCGACCACCGAATGAAGCGTCGCCTGAAGCTCCTTTTCGACTCGGACATGAGCCTCGCCGCCTATCACCTTCCCCTCGACGCCCACCCCCAAGTTGGCAACAACGCCCTGATCGCACAAGCCCTTGGCGCCGACAAGCTCGAGCCCTTCGCCCTGCATGACGGCGAGCCGATCGGCTTCATTGCACGCTTCCCCGGAAAAGGCGTAGAAGCGAAAGAGCTGTTCGCTCGAGTAGCGGATCTCACCCAAAGGACCCCACTCGTCTTCGACGCCGGCCCCGAGCAGATCGCCAGTCTGGCGATCGTCTCCGGCGCCGGCAACGACTACCTCCAGGACGCCGTCGCGGCAGGCGCCGACGCCTTCCTCACCGGCGAGCCCGCCGAGCGCGTGATGGGCGAAGCCCGGGAGAGCGCGATCCACTTCATCGCCGCCGGGCACTACGCCACCGAGACCTTCGGCGTGAAGCGCCTTGGCAAGCATCTGAGCGAGCGCTTCGCACTGGAGCACACGTTCATCGACGTGCCCAACCCGATCTAGCACCCGCGGCACGCCCAAACCACGGTGCCTGTCGCAGCCTCCCAAGACCCGACGATCACCGGACGCTCGACGAAAGACCGGACGCTGGGCCTTTCCAAAACCTCGATGCCCCGCGCGCGCACGCGGGGCATCGCCCATTTCACAAACACCACATCCTCCAGCTTGCGGCAATTCCACGTTGCGTGTGTCCGGTCACAGGGGTATACCTGCAACTAGGAAACCACGGCGATAGGAGGACTACCGATGGCGAATCACCTGACCCCCAGCGAGCTCGCCCGCGAAGCCGGCCTGGAGCGCAAGGAAGTGCTCCTGAAGTGTCTCGAGAACGGTGTCCCGATCTTCAGGGGGCGCATCGACAAGAGCCTGTTCATGGCGAGCATCCGCCAAGGTGGATCGCAGCGGCGCACAGCTCACGCCGGCGGCTGAGCGAAAGCGGCTGGCTCGGCGGCCAGCTGTCCGTGGCCTCTAGCACTCAAAGTCCCTAACATCCCTGGGGTTCACAGGGGTTTATCGAGGAGGAGTCCCAACATGGAGGCCAGCGCCACAGAGCCGAGCACCGCGTCGCACACCATCGCCGACCTAATCTCGCGCGCGGCGCTTGAGCATGGGGAGCACCCCGCCGTGCGCTACAAGCACGACGGCGCCTGGCAGGACGTTACCTACAAGGAGCTCTCGGACATCGTCGATGAGATCGCCCTCGGGCTGGTCGACCTCGGAGTAGAACCCGGTGAGCGCGTCTGCATCCTTGCCAACACACGGCCCGAGTGGTCCTACGCCGACATGGCGATCACCTCCGTCGGCGCCGTCGTCGTGCCGATCTATCAGACCAACTCGCCCGAGGAGTGCCTGTGGGTGATCTCCGACTCCGGCGCCAGCGCGATCTTCTGCGAGGACGACGCGCAGCTCACCAAGATCGCCCAGATCCGCGATCGGGTACCCAACCTGCGCACCGTGATCGCGATGGATCCGCCGACCAGCGAGCACGCGATCTCCGCCATCGCACTGGAGGAGGTGCGCGAGCGCGGACGCACCCACAACGCCTCTGAGCTGCAGGCCCGGCGCGAACAGGTCAAGCCGGAGGATCCCTTCACGTTCATCTACACGTCCGGCACCACCGGTCCCCCCAAGGGGTGCGTGCTCAGCCATGGCAACTATGCCTCGATGATGGAGATGCTGCGCAGCGTCGGGCAGATCGAGGACGACGAGGTCATCTACCTCTACCTGCCGCTCGCCCATGCCTTTGCGCTGCTGATCCAGCTCGGCGCTTTCGACCTCGGCGCGACGATCGCCTACTTCGGCGGCGACACCAAGCAGATCGTGGCCGAGCTGATGGAGGTCAAACCGACCTATCTCCCCTCCGTGCCGCGCATCTTCGAGAAGATCTACACGCTTGCCAACGCTGCTCTGCAGTCCAAGTCGGAGGAGGAGCAGGAGCAAGCCCGCAAGGCGATCGTGCTTGGCGGCAAGGTGCGCGAGCTGCAGGCCAAAGGCGAGGAGGTGCCCGCCGAGCTGCTGGCGCCCTTCCAAGAGGCAGACGAGAAGCTCTTCCAGAACGTCAGGGCCATCTTCGGCGGCAACGTGCGCCACGCCGTCACCGGTGCGGCTCCGATCTCCAAGGAGATCCTCGAATTCTTCTGGGCTGCCGGCGTGCCCGTGCTCGAGGGCTACGGCATGACCGAGACCGCTACAGCCGCAACCGTCTGCACGGTCGAGGACCACAGGTTCGGCACCGTCGGCAGACCGTTTCCCGGTGTGGAGATCAAGATCGCCGAGGATGGCGAGGTCCTGATCAAGGGGCCGAACATCTTCCAGGGCTACCACAACAACGCCGACGCCAGCTTCGGCTCGGTCGAGAACGGCTGGCTGCACACCGGCGACCTCGGCTCGCTCGACGAGGACGGCTATCTCTCGATCACCGGCCGCAAGAAGGACATCATCATCACCGCCGGCGGCAAGAACATCACGCCCGCGAACCTCGAGAACGACCTCAAGCAGTGCCGCTGGATCTCCCAGGCGGTGATGCACGGCGACCAGCGTCCCTATCTGGTGGTGTTGATCACGCTCGACGAGGAAGAGATCGCCACCTACGCGCGCGAGCACAACCTGCCCGAGGACACCGCACAGCTGTGCGAGGAGTCCTCGGTGCGCGAGATGATCGGCGAGCAGGTGGATCGTGCCAATCTCCGCTACGCGCCCGTGGAGCAGGTCAAGCGTTTTGCGATCCTGCCGCATGACCTGACTCAGGAGACCGGCGAGCTCACGCCGACGCTGAAGGTGAAGCGCAACATCGTGGCCGAGAAGTACGCCGAGGTCCTCGACGCCCTGTACACGGGCTAGCTCACCGTTAGCTGCGAACATAGCTAGCGACGATGCGTACCGATCCCAGCGAGACCGGCGGCCTCTTTGTAGGGCGCAGACCTGGCACCGCGCCCACTCGCTTCCGTGCGCTACCCGAGCGCGGCAGCAAATCCAGGCAGCGCATCGACAACACGCTGGCCAAGCTTCTGTTCGCGGGGATGGTCGTTGGCAGCCTGCTGTGCTGGGGACCGATACCGGTTGCCTGCCTTTGGCTCAGCGCCCAGGCCAACTACCTCACCGGCAGCGTGTCCTTCGGGGTGTTGATCGCGCTCGTGGCTCTGTTTGGGCTCTTGTTTGGCATGCTGATGCTGCTCAGACGTCTTGACAACGCCTGGATCCTGGTGCGTCGAGCAGCCGGCTATGACCAGCGCACCGGCGCTCTAGGGCGGATATTCGGCGTTACGGCCGCCGTCTGTGCCGCGGCGTTCTCGTTCTGGTTCGTCGTGATCCACGGCCCGGGCTCAAGCGTCACACCGGGCAATTCGCCGTGAGCGGGAAACGCGAGCGAGAAAACCGCGCACAATTCGCGGTGAGCGATGATCGGCGCACACGAGCGGGCCGCCCACAGTTCGCGACGTGCGATCGGCGCACGCGAGAAGCCCACACGCCGAGCCGGCGGAGAGACTGCTAGCGAGATGGGGCTGCTCGACTACTACAAGCAGTTCGAGGGGATGACCGAGGAGGAGGTCAACAGCCAATTGCGCGAGGAGGCAGACGAGCGCAAACGCAAGGCGCTCACGCGCGTGGAGACGCTCGACCTCTCACAGACGACCTGGCCCGATCTGCCACACCCCGAGGTGGTCAGCGCGATCACATTCGTGGCGCGTCGCGGGATGCAGCGCTACCCGCACATGCGCGGCTCGCAACTGCGCGCGCGGCTGGCGGAGCGCCACTCGGTCGCCCAGGCCCGGCTGATCATCGGCAACGGTGCCGCCGAGCTGCTGAGCGCCGCCACGCGCGCGCTGATCGAGCCAGGGCAGGAGCTGATCACCTCTTGGCCCTCCTATCCCCTCTTCCCGATCATGGCGCGCCGCGCACACGGACGCGCGGTGCCGGTCAGCGGCGGCGTTGACGCGCTGCTCGAGGCCGTTGGCGAGAGCACGCGCGTGGTCGCGCTGGCCAGCCCCAACGATCCCACCGGCGAGCTACTGCCGACGGCGGAGCTTGAGCGATTGCTGACGGCGCTGCCCGACCACGTCGGCGTGCTGCTGGACGAGTCGTTGGTCGAGTTTGCCGACGCCCAGCCGACCGACTCATCGCTGCGGCTATTGGAGAGCAACCCCCGCCTGCTCGTGTTCCGCAGCTTCTCAAAGGCCTGGGGGTTGGCCGGCCTGCGCTGCGGCTACGCGCTCGGCGGGCCCGGCGCGGAGGATCTGCTTGCCGAGCTCGAACCGGACCTCGGCGTCAGCGAGATCTCCCAGGCCGGGGCGCTCGAGTCGTTGCGCAACTGCTCTGAGCTGATCGCCAAGCGCGTGCGACGCGTGAGCAAGGAGCGCGAGAGCCTGACCACGGCGCTGCGCCAGCGCGGCTTCGAACTCTCAGACAGCCAGGCCAATTTTCTCTGGCTGGCGCATCCCACGGTTGACGGCGGCGAGCTGGCCGCACGCCTGGCACGCTCGGGCATCCTCGTGGCGGCTGGAGACGCGCTCGGCGAGCCGCATCATGTTCGCATCACGATCCGCGACGAGGCCTCCTCGATACGTCTGCTGAACGCGATCGACCGCGCACTGGTCTGAGCGATCTGGACTGTTGGGATTTGTTCGTTCCCCTGGTGTTCGAGCGGTCCTCGCAAATCACACAGCACAGGTGATCCGGCGGGGCGTGCCCAGCCCGCGAGCGCGCCGGAGGAGCTAACCAGCCGAGCCCGACTGGCGCAGCAAGGCGCCAGTCGTACCTTCGAGGATTTTGCGCCAGGCGCCGACCTCCTCTTCCTCGGCCTCGAAATGGCGGACCACTTTGCGCACGCGGCGCTCGGAGATCTCGATGCCGTGACGAGCCCAGATCTCTTGGTAGCGCTCGTATTCCTCGAGCAGATGGTAGGTCACCGATTGGAAGCCGTGGCGCGCTATCTCGATGCGCGAGGAGAAGCTCATGATCGAGGTCTCGAACATCAGCTCGTCGGTTGGCTCGGGCTCGATCAACACGATGTCCACACCCGGATAGCGCTTCTCCCACATGCCGGCCAGCTCGTGCAAACGTCGGTGGCCGAGCAGCTTGAAAGCTTGATAGCCGATCTTGGAGAAGCCCATGTCGGAGATCCTGCGCGCCGGAGGGCCCTCTCCCCCGTCCTCGCGCTGGTTCACGAATGGAACGATCGGGTTGATCACGATCACCAAGGACGCACCCGCTTCCACGGCGATGTCGAGGTTCGTGGTGGAGACGATGCCCCCGTCGATCAGCTCGCGGTCTCCGACCTTGACCGGGGCGTAGACCATCGGCAGGGCTCCCGACGCGCGCACCGCCTTGGAGATCGGCACGTCGTCGAAGCCATCGGCTCCGAACACGATCCGCTCGCAGGAGTCGAGATCCGTCGCCACTAGATAAAGCTCGTGCTCGAGCGCGCGGAAGTCGTCGTGGCGTCCGTCCTCTTCCAGCACGCGGCGCAGGTAGCGCTCGATGCCCTCGCCGGTGTAGGCGCCACTCGGCAAGGTCTCGGCGATGCCGAGCAGAATGTCGATCAACGATACCTGACCAAGCTGAGGCAGCAACTGACGCGCCATTGACACCATCTTCAGCGGGAGGCGCACGCCGGTGCGTGCCAGCTCGGGCAAGTTCAGGCGCAGGAGGTCGCCGAGATCTATGTCTCTGAAGGCCTGAGGACCCTGGTGGGTGACGACGCGCATCATCTCCTCAGGGGTGACACCGTTTGCGCATAGCGACGCTACGAACGCGCCGGCCGAGGTGCCAACGTAGACGTCGAACTGGTTGATCGTGCGATTGGCGGCGAGCAGGTCGAGTGCGCGCAAGGCCCCGATCTCGTAAACCCCGCCCGTAAAGCCACCGCCACCCAAGACCAGAGCCGTCTTGTCCCTCCGCGGGCCGCTGCGCTTTGAGGTTCGCGCGGGAGCGCTCCTCTTGGAGGGCGAGCGTGTTCTACTGCCAGAAGCCCGCTTGGCGCCCGCTTTCAAGTTGACAACCTCGCCCATAACTACTGATTGTACGTACTGTTACGCAGTAACTCCGGCGGCCGCCGGATGGAAGACGAACAAACCCTACTGACGATGAACCTCATATACATCCTTCACTTGTCCACACCACGGAGTTTGCGAGAGTCGGTCTCGACCGGGCGGCACACACGCCGGACGCGGCGACGCACAGCCTCTCGGGAGCAGCGCAAGATCCCAGGGAGTCGATGCGCAATCCTGGCCGCGCTGGCGGCGGCGCTCGCCTCGGCAGTTGCCACCGCACCGGCGGCTTGCGCCCAAAGCTCACTCGAAGCGCCGCTTGCCCACGAGATGAGGCTCGCCGGGCCCGAGTCGGGCGCCTATGTGTACGACCTGACGAAGGCCACGACCCTGTTCGGCGAGCGCGCGGAAATCCCCCATCCCCCCGCCTCCGTCGAGAAGCTCTACACCGCCACGACCGCCTTGGAGCTGATGGGCCCGCAAGCGACGCTGACCACGAGCGTGCTCGGCACCGGACACCTGGGCGCCGACGGACGCTGGGAAGGCAACCTCTACCTGAAGGGCGGCGGTGATCCCACCTTCGGCAGCGCCTCCTACGTAGCGGCCCGCTATGGCGGGCAAGGCTCGACAGTGACCAAGCTGGCGGCACTCGTCAAGGCCGCGGGCATCGGTGAAGTCACCGGCAACGTGGACGGCGACGATTCCTGGTTTGACTCCCTACGCGGAGATCCCTACAGCGGCTACGCGCCCGACCCCGAACTGGAAGGCGAGCTCAGCGGACTCTCCTTCAACCGCGGCGCGACGGGGTCCGAGAGCGGCGCACACGCGTCCGCCGCCTATGCCGCCTTGCAGCTGAGAGGGGCGCTCAGGGCCGAGGGGATCAAAGTGCACGGGGGCACAGCCGCCACGACCCCGCCCGGGGCGAGCACGATCGCAAGCGAGGCCTCACCCGATCTTGCCACCCTGCTCGGGCTAACCCTTCCACCGTCTGACAACTACTTCGCGGAGACCTTGATCAAGGACATCGGCGCGCGCTTTGGCGGCGCCGGCACGACCGCCGCGGGGGCCGCCGTTGTGCGCACGACAATTGCCAAGGACTTCGGCTTGCATCCCTATCTGATCGACGGCTCGGGCCTGTCGCACTCCGACCACACCACTCCCAAGCAGGTGGTGGAGCTGCTCACCGCGCTTGCTCATAGTCCCCTGGGCACGACCTTGCGCAACGACTTGGCCATCGCGGGCCACACAGGGACGCTTTCAGAAAGGATGCGTGGAACGCCGGCCTCTGGGCGCTGCCAGGCCAAGACGGGGACCCTGAATGGCGTGTCCAACCTGGCCGGCTACTGCGAAAGTGCGGGCGGTGACATCCTTGCCTTCGCGTTCTTCAACGACGGCATCGAAACGTATGCGGCGCACACGATCCAGGACAACATGGCGATCACACTCGCCCGCTACTGAGCGGGCCCAGAAACGACTCGACCCGCCGAAAAAGCGGGCCGAGTGCGGCACAGACACATGACACACGTTGTAGCGATGGTACCGCAGTCGACTGACACTCAGGTCTCAAGATAACAGAACACTCGCCGGAAATCACGAGTTCAGACGGGCGACAGAACACAACGGCGACTAATCCGTCTCGGCGCGTGACCATTGCTACCTGTCCTACGCCGCCCGTCCAATGTTGCGGAAGGTGTGGGAGTCGAACCCATCCGAGGAGTCATCCCCGAAAGTGCGAGTGTCAATCGACTGCGGCGACCGCGCCGCTGCACCTTCCCGTGTCGTATTGTACGCAACGACACGGACGGTACTCGACTATCTAGCCCAACAGGTCGAGCAAGCCGCGTTCGTCCAGGACCGCCACCTCCAGCCGTTCGGCCTTCTCTAGCTTCGATCCCGGGGACTCCCCCGCGACCACATAGTCGGTCTTCTTGGACACGCCGCTGGTCACGCGCCCGCCGGCCGCCTGGATGCGCTCGGTGGCCTGCTCGCGCGAGAGCGTCGGCAGTGTTCCCGTTAGCACGAACGTCCTATCCACAAGCGGTCCGCTCGTGGGCGCGGGGCCCTCCTCCGCGAAACGCAGACCTTGCTTGCGCAGGTCCTCGATCAGCGCAAGCATGCGCTCGTCGTGCAGCTGCGCGTGGATCAGCGTGCTCATCTTCTCGCCGATGCCTGGCGTCTCGGCGATCTCCTCCGCGCTTGCCGCAAGCAGAGCATCGATGTCGCGAAAGCGCAGCGCCAGGTTGCGCCCGGTGATCTCACCGACCTCCTCGATGCCGAGCGCAAACAGGACGCGTGCGAACGGACGCTGCTTGGAAGCCTCGATCGCCGCGAGCAGGTGGTTGACCGACAGCTCGCCGAAGCCCTCAAGCTCGAGCAGCTGCTCGCGGTGTTCATGCAAACGGTAGTAGTCGGCAGCCGTGTGAACCAATGTCCGCTGCTGCAGCAGGGCCACCTGCTTCTCGCCGAGGCCGTCGATGTCCATGGCCCCGCGCGAGACGAAGTGCTTGAGCAGCTGCCAGGCTCGCTCTGGACAGTCGCGGTTGGGGCAGCTCGTGAAGACCGAGCCCTCCGGCTTGACGGTGATGGTGTCGCAGAACGGGCAGCGCGCAGGCGGGTGCGTCGGCGGCGGACGATCCTTGTGCTCGGCTACGTGCGGCGCCGGCGAGACGACTTGCGGGATCACGTCGCCGGCACGCAGCACGATCACGTCCTCGCCGGCGCGGATGTCCTTGCGGACGATGTCCTCCTCGTTGTGCAAGGTCGCGAGCTTGATTACGACGCCGCCCGCCGCCACCGGCTCGAGCATCGCGTAGGGGCGCAGGTCGCCGAACTTGCCGACATTCCACATCACCTTGTGTAGACGCGTCACCGCCGTCGTGGGCGGGAACTTCCAGGCCACCGCCCAGCGCGGATCGCGACCGACCGAGCCGAGCCGACGCTGCAGCTCTAGGTCTGAGACCTTGATTACGACGCCGTCGATCTCGAAGTCAAGGTCTCCTCGCCGCTCCTGCCAACGCAGACACTGTGCGATCGCCTGCTCCTCGCTGTCGAGCAGCTTGATGTCGCGGTTGACGCGGAAGCCATGCTCGCGCAACCACTCGAGCGCCTCCCAGTGCGTCTCGAATTTCAAGTCCGGAGCGACCCCGACCTGATAGGCCCACATCGACAAGGGACGTTCGGCCATCAGCGAAGGGTCGAGCTGGCGCACAGCTCCGGCTGCCGAGTTGCGCGGGTTCATGAAGGTGGACAGACCGGCTTCGGCGCGGCGCTCGTTGACGGCGGCGAAGTCCTTCAGCGACATGTAGATCTCGCCCCGCACCTCCAACAAGGGCGGCGCATTCTCGATGCGCAGAGGGACCGAGCCGATCGTGCGCAGATTGTGCGTCACGTCCTCGCCGACCTCGCCATTGCCGCGTGTGGCTCCGCGCACGAGCACACCGTCGCGGTAGAGCAGGCTGATCGCCAGCCCATCGACCTTCGGCTCCACCACGTACTCAAAGCTCGTGCGCTCGATCCCTTCGCGGGCGAGATGCGTCTTCATCCGCGTCACCCATGCCCGCAACTCCTCTTCAGTGCGAACGTTGTCAAGCGACAGCATCGGCTCCAGGTGCTTGACCTTCTCGAGCTTGCCGACCGGCTCTCCGCCGACGCGCTGGGTCGGCGAGTCGACAGTTCGCAGCTCTGGGTATCCGACCTCCAGCGCACGCAGCTCGTCGAGTAGCGCGTCGTATATATCGTCGGTGACCTCGGGGTCGTCGAGTACGTAGTAGCGGTGAGCGTGATGCTCGAGTTGCGCTCGCAGCTCAGCCGCACGGGCGAGCTGCTGCTTGGAAGGGCGCTTCCCGGAGGCAGCTTGCGTGGCGGGCTCGGCTCCGGCCGGCCTGGAGTCCCGGTCCCCAGGAGCCTGAGCGTCCGACTCCTGCTCTCGGGACGACCGCGTCGACCCCCTGCTCACGCGCTCCCGCCATCGAGAGCCGGCGCGAGTAGCGCTTGCAGGTCGAACCCGCGCAATACCTCCAGGCCACCGCGGTGGGTCAGGTCGAAATGGATCGGCGTCACAGCAATGCGCCCTTCAGCCACCGCCGCCAGGTCGGTCCCGGGCTCGTCGTGAAAGCCAGGGTCCGAACCGTATATCCAGTAGCGCTGGCGCTTGGCGGAGTCCTCCGCGTGTGGCGCCACCTTCAGCTCGTCGCGATAGATGCGCTTGCCGAGGCTCGTCACCTCGACTCCGTCGGGCTCGCCGGCGGGCACGTTCACGTTGAGCAAAGTTCCACTCGGAATGGGTAGCTCCTCGATGCGCTCCACCAGGCGCGCTACGAACGTGGCGGCGACCCCGAAGTCGAAGCCACCGTCGTAGCGAAAGTCAAGCGCCCGCGCGCGCGACTGCTGGGAGACGGCAATCGCTGGCAAGCCGAGCACTACCCCCTCCAACGCTGCCGCCACGGTGCCCGAATAAGTGATGTCATCGCCAAGGTTGGCTCCATGGTTGATGCCGGCGACGACCAGCTGCGCGTCGAAGTCCTCAACCAAGCCGAGGCGCGCGAGACGCACACAATCCACAGGCGTGCCGTCCGTTGCATAGCCGACGGTCCCATCCGAGAACGACACCTCCTCGACCCACAGAGGACGTCTTGTGGTGATCGAGCGAGCCATCGCCGAGCGGTTACCATCTGGGGCGATCGTCACGAGGCGAACGCCGGGCACATCTAGCAGCGAGCAGCGCAACGCCTGCAGGCCGTCGGCCTCGATCCCATCGTCGTTGGTGAGCAGTACGTTGAGCATCGTCGTCTTCCAGCATAGGGTTCGCTGCGGCCCTTGCCTTATCGAAAACGCACTTCCCGCACAGGGAGTGTATTTCGAACGCCCTCGGGCGTGTTCGCCGCGACCTCCTGACTTTCTCGAAAAACGCACTGCCGCAAACGCGGGTGTATCGCGAACCCCTCGAGTAATCGTCACGACTCCTGACTTTCTCGAAGAATGCACTCCCGCAAACAGGGGTGCATGAGGAACGTCCCTCTAGAGCCTTGTTGTAGGCCCTGCCTGGCGGATTAGCTTTTGGGATATGCCACCGACACCAGCGCCAAGCCATAAGCCGGCGCGGTGGGGCCGGCGTGCGAGCGGGGCCTGCCCTGCAGCAACTCGGCGAAATCGTCGAGCGCGCTTCGCCCGGTGGCCACCTCGAGCATCGTGCCAACCAGAACCCGGTTCATGTGGCGCAAGAACGAGTCCGCCTCGATCCATAGCTCCAGTATGTCGCCGCGCTCGCGCCATTCGGCCCTCAGCACGTTGCGTTCGAAGCGCGTGTGTTCCGTCTCTGTGGGCGTGAAGGCGGTGAAGTCATGCTTTCCTGGGAGTAGCACGGCGCACCGCTCCAGCAGCGAGCGATCCAGCGCTCGTGGCCACCAAAACGCGCGCCCGCGCTCGAACACGTCGCGCGTGCGGCGCGCCAGGACGCGATAGCAGTAGCTTCGGCTGGTAGCGTCGCGTCTGGCGTCGAACGTCTCGCCGACGGGCTCGCAGGAGAGCACGGCCATGTCGGGCGGCAACAGCGAATTCAGACGCAGGGGATCAAGCGCCTCGTGGCGGTAGCTAACCACCTGCCCCCAGGCGTGCACGCCCCGATCGGTGCGCCCCGCCACGGTGGTCGTGAGCGGCTCGCCGTCTTGGCCCTGCTCGCCAAGGACGGTCCGCAACGCTCGCTCCAGCTCGCCTTGCACTGTGCGCATGTCGGGCTGGCACGCCCAGCCGGCAAACTCGCTCCCGTCGTATTGCAGCGTCAGCTTAGAGACCATTTACCCCGCGAGGGTACTCATGCCTTGTAGGTATCGCCCTGTCGTGGCTAACCCGAACGCCGCTGACCTACCGCCAGCGTACTGGCGCACTGGCTAGAGGCGCCCAGTTCGAACCTCGCGGCTCGAACCGCACTGCTGCAGCGAATCTAGACCAGCTCTAGATAAACCATCTCGGTCGCGTCGGAGCGACGCGGGCCGAGCTTGAGGATGCGCGTGTACCCGCCGGGCCTGTCGGCGTAGCGAGGGGCGACCTCCTCGAACAGCTTGTAGACGGCGAACTTGTCTTGCGAGAGCGCCGACAAAGCTTGACGACGAGCGTGCAGGTCGCCGCGCTTGGCGAGCGTGATCAGCTTCTCGATCTCAGGCTTCACCGCCTTGGCCTTGGCTTCGCTCGTCTTGATCCGCTCGTGCTCCAAGACCTCCTTGGTGAGGTTCATGAGCAGCGACTTGCGGTGCGCAGAGTCGCGGCTGAGCTTGTTGCGTGTCTTCTGGTGTCTCATATGGTTGTGCTGGAGTCTAGCCGTCTAGGAAGGTCGATGGTGGGCAGGCGGGTAATGATGAAGACCCACTCGCCCGCATGACGTGCTTAGCATGCGCGCGACCGAGGACGCCGCCCCGCGCCGCCCAGCGGCCCTCCTAATCAGTCCTGGCGCAGCTGCAGGCCTCGCGCTTCGAGGGTTTCGATGACCTCGTCGATCGACTTCTTGCCGAAGTTGGGGATGGCGTTGAGCTCGGCCTCGGACTTGGAGATGAGGTCGCCGACCGTCTGGATGCCGGCGCGCTTGAGGCAGTTGTACGAGCGCACTCCGAGCTCCAGCTCCTCGATCAGGATGCTCCACTCCTCACCCTGTAGCGCCGCCGGAGCGCCACCGCCACCGACCGCCAGGCCGTGACCGTCGAGCTGACCGCCGGGCACCGCGCGCAACTCCTGGATGCGGTCCGCGTCGGTGAAGATCGCGAGCTGGGAGATGAGCAGCTCAGCCGCCTCGCGCAGCGCGGCCTGTGGCTCGATCGAGCCGTCGGTCTCGATGTCGAGCGTGAGCTTGTCGAAGTCGGTCTTCTGTCCCACGCGCGCCTGCTCGACCGCGTAGGCGACACGCCGCACGGGCGAGAAGATCGAGTCGATCGGGATCACGCCGATCGGCTGGTCGGCCGACTTGTTCTCCTCGGCGGGGCGGTATCCGCGACCGCGACCGATCGTCATGTACAGCTCGAGCTTGGTCTTCTTCTCGAGCGTCGCCACGTGCACGTTCGGGTTGAGGATCTCGACACCGGCGGGCAGGTCGATGTCCTTGGCCGTGATCTCCCCTGGCCCGGTTACGACGAGCGGCGCCTCGACCTCGCTCGCATCGGAGTGCATGCGACACACGATGCCCTTGAGGTTGAGCACGATGTCGGTCACGTCCTCCTTGACGCCCTCTACTGTCGAGAACTCGTGCGCCACGCCCTCAATACGCACGCTCGTGACGGCGGCGCCGGCGAGCGAGGAGAGCAAGACACGCCTGAGCGAGTTACCGAACGTGTAGCCGAAGCCGCGGTCGAGCGGCTCAATCGTGAACGTGCCACGGTTCTGCTCCACGGACTCGCTGGTGATCCGGGGGATTTGGAAGTCGAGCATCGGGGTCCTAACGTCGTGTTGGTGTGAAACCGGCGCCTGGAGCAGCGCCGGCTCTTGCGCGCCGCCGCCGCCTTCAGGCGCCGGCGCGGGGAAAGCCTCTACTTCGAGTACAGCTCGACGATGAGCTGCTCCTGCACCGGCGCGGCCACCTCTCGGCGCTCCGGCTTGCGCAGCACCTTGGCCGTGAGCGACTCGTGGTCGGCCTGGAGCCACGCGGGAATCTGGCCGGTCAGCTCGGTGGCGTCCCTTACCACCTGCATAGCCGGGGTATCCGCTTTGATCGCGATCACATCGCCAGGACGCACCTGATAGCTGGGGATGTCGACCCGGCGACCGTTGACCGTCCAGTGGCCGTGACGGATCAGCTGACGCGCTTGCCGGCGCGACGCCGCGAATCCGAGACGCACCATCACGTTGTCAAGGCGGCACTCGAGCAGCGCGAGCAGGTTCTCGCCGGTGATGCCCGGCTGGCGCGAAGCCTTCTCGTAGTAGCCATGGAACTGCTTCTCGAGCACGCCGTAATAGCGGCGGGCCTTCTGCTTCTCGCGCAGCTGCAGGCGGTACTCGCTCTGCTTCTGGCGACCGCGACCATGCTCTCCGGGAGGATATGAGCGTCGCTCGACGCCGCACTTGTCGGTCAGGCAGCGCTCACCCTTGAGGAACAGCTTCTGCCCCTCGCGACGGCACTGCTTGCACTGTGGGCCTGTGTCTCTTGCCATGGACCTAGCTCTCTGCGATCAAGTTGTTGTTAGACACGGCGCCGCTTACGAGGGCGACAACCGTTGTGGGCTTGGGGCGTTACGTCCTTGACTCCGGTCACCTCGAGGCCGGCGGCCTGCAGCGAGCGAATCGCGGTCTCGCGTCCCGAACCTGGGCCCTTGACGTAGACCTCGACCTTCTGCAGCCCCTGCTCCATACCCTTGCGAGCCGCCGCGTCGGCTGTCACCTGCGCGGCGAACGGAGTGGACTTGCGCGAGCCCTTGAAGCCCGCGCCGCCGGCCGACTCCCACGCGAGCACGTTGCCCTGGGTGTCGGTGAGCGAGACGATCGTGTTGTTGAAAGAAGTCTTGATGTGGGCCTGGCCGACCGGCACGTTCTTCTTCTGGCGGCGACGACCGCGAGCGGGGCGCTTCGGAGCAGCCATCAGCGGACCTTCTTCTTGCCGGCGACCTGCAGACGCTTGGGACCCTTGCGAGTACGCGCGTTGGTCTTGGTCTTCTGTCCGCGCACGGGCAGTCCGCGACGATGGCGCAGGCCGCGATAGCAGGCGATCTCCTGTAGGCGCTTGATGTCCTGCGAGCGCTCGCGGCGCAGATCGCCCTCGACCGTGAGCGAGCGGTCGATCGCGTCCCGCAAGCGGGAGACCTCGTCCTCGGTGAGATCGCGGATGTAGGTATCGGGACTGACCTTGACCTCCTCCAAAATCTTGTTGGAGGTCGAGCGACCGATGCCGTAGATGTATGTCAGCCCGATCTCCGAGCGCTTGTTCAAGGGCAGGTTGACCCCAGCGATACGTGCCATCCGCGCTTAGCCCTGCCGCTGCTTGTGACGCTTGTTCTGGCAGATGACGAGAACCGCTTTGTGGCGGCGGATGATCCTGCACTTCTCGCACATCGGCTTGACCGACGGTCTTACCTTCATGATCCCTTTCGGCTGGTCCCTGCGACCCGGCTCTGGCTGCCGGGACGGCCGCCGCTACCGCGTCGTGGTGTTGCCCTCACGCGCCAAGCTTCGGCGCATTCGAGCAGGACAGCGGATGGTAGCAACTATCTTGCACAGAGCGCTGCTCGGATGGGCGACGACTCGATACTCCCTGCACAAACGGCCATTGCGCGGTTTCCGCGAACCATCCCGTTGCATCGCGCAATCCGCGGCAAGGCAGCGAAGCGACAGCGCGTGGCAAGCGGCTACCCCGCAGTGGCGGCCGCCTGGGTATCGATGCCCTTCACACCCCGCTGCTCTGGCGCTACGTGCCATGGGGTTAGAACGCGCGGCCCCTCGCGAGTGACGGCCACAGTGAACTCGAAGTGTGCCGCGAGCGAGTCGTCCTGGGAGAAGATTGCCCAGCCATCGCCGGCCACGCGCACAGCCGCACGCCCCGCCGTGGTCATCGGCTCGATCGCCAACACCATGCCCTCCTCCAGCAACGGGCCCTTGCCAGGCTTGCCATAGTTGGGCACCTGAGGATCCTCATGCATGTTTTTGCCGACGCCGTGGCCGACCAGCGAGCGCACCACCGATAGGCCCGCCTTCTCAGCCGTCCGTTGGATCGCGCTCGACACGTCACCCATGCGGTTCCCCGGCCGGCATTGCTCGACGCCGGCGTATAGGGACTGCTCGGTGGCACTCAGGAGGTTCTCGGCCAGTGGCGTGATCTCGCCCACGGCAAACGTGCGCGCGGCGTCGGCCACCCAGCCGTCGAAGGTCACGCCGATGTCGACCGAGAGGATGTCCCCGCGCCCGAGTCGATAGCGGCCAGGGATGCCGTGCACCACCATCGTGTTGGGCGAGGCACAAATCGACCCGGGGAAGCCGCGGTAGCCCTTGAACGTCGGGGTCGCTCCCTGGGAGCGGATGAAGCGCTCGGCGGCGGCGTCCAGCTCCTCGGTGCTCACGCCAGGGCGGATCTTGCCGGCGATCAAATCAAGCGTCGCCGCTTGGATGAGGCCGGCAGCGGCCATTTTCTCGATCTCCTCGGGCGACTTCTTGATGATCACCCTAGGAGCTTATCTTTCCAGCCCTGCCGTCCCGCTCGCTCGTCCCGCTCGTCCCGTCCCGCTCGTCCCGTCCCGCTCGCTCGTCCCGCTCGTCCCGTCCCGCTCGTCCTGTCTCGCTCGTCCCGGCCGCTCGTGCCGGCAAGCACTCACGGCGAGCCGCACACCAGCTACCCCGCGGAGCTCTGGTCGCGGGGCCAGCGCGCAGGCCCCGCGACGGCCACATGGCGCTAAAGCTCGTCCTCGAGGCGCAGGGTCGCGATCGTCGCCCTGATGTGGTCGTGAACCTCGTTTGGATCGCGCTGCCCGTCGAAGCGGCGCAACAGGCCCGCCTGCTCGTAGTAGTCGATCAGCGGAGCGGTCTGACGCGTGTACACCTCCAGGCGCCGACGGATCGTCTCCTCCTTGTCGTCGTCGCGCTGGATCAGCCGCGAACCGTCCTGATCGCAGATGCCCTCGCGCTTGGGGGGGTCAAACTCGACGTGATAGACGTGTCCCCCCTTGCTGCACACGCGCCGGCCGGCAAGCCGGCGCACCACCTCCTCGTCGGGCACGTCGATCAGCAGGACCGCCGTCAAGTGACGTCCGGAATCCGCCAGCGTCTTGCCAAGCGCGTCGGCCTGAGCGGTGTTGCGGGGAAATCCGTCGAGCAGGAATCCTTCGCGAGCGTCCTGCTCGTCGATGCGCTGGCCGATCATCCCGAGGATCACCTCGTCGGGTACCAGCTCGCCCGCCTTCATGTACTTCTGAGCCTCGCGGCCGAGCTCGGTGCCCTGCGCCAGCTGCGCTCGCAACATGTCACCCGTGGAGATGTGCGCCAGGGCAAAGTCGCTCTGCAGGCGCTCGGCCTGAGTCCCCTTGCCGGCGCCCGGAGGGCCCAACAGGATGAGGTTCGTCTCAACCACGACAAAGAGCCTACCCGCTGTTTCAAACATGCGCCTGCCATGGGCACACCCACAGCGCCGCTACTTCAAGAAGCCCTCGTAGCTGCGCATCATCAGCTGCGCCTCGAGCTGCTTCATCGTTTCAAGCGCCACACCGATGACGATCAGAATCGAGGTACCGCCGAAGTAGAAGTTCTGATGTGTGCGGGCGATCAGGATTGCCGGTATCGCCGCGACCGCAGCGAGGAACAGAGCACCCGGGAACGTCAGCCTCGCGAGGATCCGATCCAGGAATTCAGCGGTCGGCCGCCCTGGGCGCACACCTGGGATGAAGCCGCCGTACTTCTTCAGGTTGTCGGCCTGGTCGACCGGATTGAAGGTGACCGCCGTGTAGAAGTAGGCGAAGATCACGATGAAGATCGACTCGCCGACCACGTAGTGCCAACCGTTGGGGCTGAAGAAGTTCGACACGTCTTTGGCCCAGGGCGTTTTGATCAGCTGGCCGACGGTGGGCGGGAAGGCCATGATGCTCGCGGCGAAGATCACCGGGATCACTCCAGCCATGTTCACGCGCAGCGGCAAATAGGTCTGCCCGCCTTCGGTCATGCGCCTGCCGATCACGCGCTTGGCGTACTGAACCGGGATGCGTCGCTGGCCCTCCTGCACGAACACGATCCCGGCGACGACCGCTAGCACCATGAAGGGCATCATCACCTTGAACACCTGATCCTGGGTCGTCCACCACGCTTCGATGCCTTGGGGCATGCGCGAGACGATCGAGGCGAAGATCAGCAGCGAGATGCCATTGCCGATCCCTCGCTGGGTGATGAGCTCTCCGATCCACATCAAGAAGACGCAGCCGGCGGTCAGGCAGATCACGATCAGGAAGATGTGCGGAGCGTCGAACTTAGAGACGACAGCTTCGTTGGCCGAGGCCGAAAGCGAATGGAACAGGAAGACGTAGCCGATCGACTGGGCGAAGGCCAAGCCGACGGTCAGGTAGCGCGTGTACTGCGTGATCCGCGCCTGCCCAACTTCGCCTTCCTTGGAGAGCTTCTCGAGCGACGGTATTACGACCTGCAGCAGCTGCAGGATGATCGAGGAGGTGATGTAGGGCATGATGCCCAGCGCAAACAGGGCGATTCGCGAAAGGCTGCCTCCGGAGAAGAGGTTCAGGAATCCCAGGATGCTCGAGCCACCGAACTGCTTCTGCAGGTTGTTGACGGCGGCGAGGTTGACCCCCGGGACGGGGATGTGCGAGCCCAGCCTGTAGATGAGAAGCATGCCCGCGGTGAACAGGAGCTTCTTGCGGATGTCCGCAACCTGGAAGGCGCTGAGAATCGTCGAGAGCATTGGTTTAGCCGGTCAAGCGGAGATATGCCCGCAAGTATCCCGGTCGTGCGATTCTAGCTCTCGATGACGGTGCAAGTGCCGCCGGCGCCCTCGATGCGCTCACGTGCGGTCTTGCTGAAGCCGTGAGCGTGGACCGTGAGCGCCTTGCTCAACTCGCCCTTGGCGAGCACCTTGACCGGCACGCCCTTGCGCGTGGCCAAACCCTTGGCCTGCATCGACTCGATCGTGACCTCGGCGCCGGCGTCGAAACGAGCCTCCAAGTCGGAGACATTCACGGGCTGGGTATGCGTGCGGAACATCTCAAAGGGCATCGACTTCTTCATGTGCGGCCCGCGCAGCTTGCGCATGCGCATGTGGATCGGCATCTGCCCACCCTCGAAGCGAGCCCGGCTCTTGGAGCCCGAGCGCGAGCCCGCGCCCTTCTGGCCCCTGCCGGAGGTCTTGCCGGTGCCCGAGCCTTCGCCGCGGCCGACACGCTTGCGTGGGCGACGGCTACCGGGAGCGGGTTTCAGCGAGTGCAGACCTACGCGCTCCTGCTCCTCCTCGGCGACCGCTGCACCCTTAGCGACGGCGCTCATCGGCCTTGTCCGTTCTTGCTCGAAGCCTTGGGCGTCAGCACCTCAGGGTCCGACTCGACAAGGTGGCGCACAGCGTGGACCATGCCGCGTGACTGCTCGCAATCCTTGACCTCGACCGTGTGTCCAATGCGTCGCAGCCCAAGCGAGCGAAGTGTGTCCAGCTGACGCTTATCGGAGCCGCTGCTGGAACGCCGTTGCGTGACTCTTATGGTCGCCATCAGGCCGACGCCTCCGCGGGTGTCTCGGCTGACGCCTCGACCGGCTTCTCGACCTGCCCCTCGGCAACCGCATCCCCGGCGACAGGCGCCCCAGCGGCGTCGCTTGCGTTAGCAACCTCGGGAGCGGCAGTCTCATTGACGGCCGCACCCTCCTGCGCCCCGTCCTCGACCTGATCGGCCGCGCCGTTGGCGGGCTGCTCGGTCAAACCCAACACCTTTGCAATCGACAGACCGCGCAACTCGGCCACCTCGGCAGGGGTGCGCAGTCCGCGCAGTCCGGCGACGGTCGCCTTGACGAGGTTGATTGGGTTCTGCGTGCCCAGACTCTTGGAGAGGATGTCGTGGATGCCGGCGAGCTCGAGCACCGCGCGCACGCCACCGCCGGCGATCACACCTGTACCGGGAGCGGCTGGCTTCAAGAAGACACGACCCGCACCGAAAACCCCCGTTGTCTGATGGGTGATCGTGCTGCCGTGCTTGGGGACCCTGAAGAGGTCCTTCTTCGCACGCTCCACACCCTTCTGGATCGCGAGTGGAACCTCGTTGGCCTTGCCGTAGCCGATGCCGACTACTTCGCGTTCGTCGCCGACGACGACAAGTGCGGTGAAGGAGAAGCGTCGGCCACCCTTGACTACCTTGGCGACACGGTTGATCTCCACCACGCGCTCCTGGAGGTCGAGGCTGCCTGCGTTGACTGATCGATCTGAATTCATATAAGAGTTAGAGAGGGTAGCGGGGAGCCGAGGTCAGACGGTTATGCCGGCCTCGCGGATCGCCTCGGCGAAGGCGCGAACATTGCCGTGATAGCGGTAGCCGCCGCGGTCGAATACAACCTCCGACACACCGGCGGCCTTAGCGCGCTCTGCCAACAGCTCACCTGAGCGCTTGACACAATCGGAGCTTGACAGCTTGCGTAGCTCCGGCTCGTACCAGTGGACTGCAGCCAGTGTTCGAGCGTCCTGGTCGTCGATGAGCTGAGCCGAGAGGCCACGGTTGGAGCGGAACACCGAGACGCGCGGACGCTCGGCAGTACCGGAGATCTTCGCCCGCACACGGCGACGGCGTTTGAGGCGGCGAGCCTCCTTGGTAATGGTGCTCATGCGCGCTTGCCAACCTTCCTTGCAACGTACTCACCCTCGTAGCGGATGCCCTTGCCCTTGTAGGGCTCCGGCGGGCGCTGCTTGCGGATGATCGCGGCGATCTCGCCGACCTGTTGCTTGGAGATGCCCTTGATGACGACCCTGGTCGGCTGGGGAACTTCAAATTCGATGCCCTTCGGCGCCTCGATCGGCACCGGATGGGAATAGCCGACTGCCAGCTCAAGGTTCTTGCCCTTCATCTGGGCGCGATAGCCGACGCCCTGGATCTCCAGACGCTTCTCATAGCCGGCAGTGACGCCCTGGACCATATTCGCGACAAGTGAACGGGTCAGACCGTGTAGCGCGCGGTGCTCGCCGCGGTCCGTCGGCCGCGAAACGAGCAGCTGCTCGCCCTCTTGGACAACTTCGATGTCGCGTGGGACGCGCTCTGAGAGCTCGCCCTTGGGGCCCTTGACGCTGACCGACTCGGGCTCAATCGCCACGGTCACGCCGGAGGGCACCGTAATGGGTTGTCTACCGATTCTCGACATAGCCTCGCCTACCAGACCTGTGCGAGTACCTCGCCACCGACACCGGCAGCGCGCGCGTCGTGACCTGTCATCACGCCGCGCGAGGTGGACACGATTGAAGTTCCCATTCCGCCGAGTACCTTGGGGATGCCCGTGGCCTCGACGTACGTGCGTCGACCGGGACGCGAGACACGGCGTAGACCTGAGATCGCCGAGCGACGGTCGTCGGTGTACTTCAGGCGAATCTCGATCAGCTGGCCGGCGGCGCCCTCGCGAGCTGGAACAACCGCCCATGAGTCGATATAGCCTTGCTCGGTGAGGATGCGTGCAATCTCCGCCTTCAATTTCGAGGCGGGAATGTCGACTGTCTCGTGCGCAGCGTGAATCGCGTTGCGGATGCGCGTGAGGAAGTCGGCTATGGGATCTGTCATGGACATAAGAGAGCTCTGTGTTGGAGTGTTCGAAAAAGGAAGTTTGGTTACGAGCGAAATAGTTCTAAAGCGGAAGGAATCCAAAAAGCAGGTTCATACCCCGTTGCCTACCAGGAGGACTTGGTCATCCCCGGTATCAAGCCGTTGTGAGCCAGCTCGCGCAAGCAGATGCGGCAAATCCCAAACTTGCGGTACACCGAGTGCGGGCGTCCGCAGCGGTTGCAGCGAGTATATGCACGTGTCTTGTACTTCGGCGTGCGCGCCTGCTTGACGCGTAGCGAGGTCTTTGCCATCAGTCGTTACTCCCGTTCTCTGAGCTGTCGGCGCCTGACTCCTCAGCGCCTGAATCTTGATCGAAGCCGGCAGGCCGTCCCTGGGTGGCGAAGGGCAGCCCGAGTGCCTGAAGCAGGGCAAACGCTTCGACATCGCTCTTTGCCGTGGTGGTGATGGTGATATCGATACCCCTCACCTGGTCGATCGCGTCGTAGTCGATCTCGGGGAAGATGATCTGCTCGCGCACACCCATCGTGTAATTGCCATGGCCGTCGAACGAACGTGGGTTCAGGCCGCGGAAGTCGCGTATGCGCGGAATCGCGATCGAGGTAAGGCGATCCAGAAACTCGTAGCCGCGCTCGGCCCTAAGCGTTACGGCAACACCAACCGGCATACCCTCGCGCAGCTTGAAGGCGGCGATCGACTTGCGGGCACGGCGCACGTTGGGCTGCTGTCCGGCGATCGTCGCAAGCTGCTCGGTGGCTGCCTTGAGCACTTTAGAGTCCTGCTTGGCGTCGCCCACGCCCATGTTGAGCGTGATCTTCACGAGCTTTGGCGCCTGCATGACCGAGGAGTAGCCGAAGCGCTCGATCAGCGCCGGGCGGATCTCCTCGAGATAGCGGGTCTTTAGGCGTGCTGTTGTCGCGGTGCTCATCGTCTTCCCGTCAGTCGAGCCTTGTTCCGGAGCGCTTGGCCACGCGATAGCGCTTGCCGCCCTCACGCTCGATGCCAACCCTCGTGGGCTTGTGGTCCTTGGGATCCAGCAACATCACGTTGGAAACGTGGATCGGACCCTCGCGCTCGATCACGCCGCCGATCGTCTGGCCGCGTTGGGTGTCGGCCACCTGCTGTGGGCGCATGTGGCGCTTGACCATGTTCAGTCCCTCTACGTATACGCGTTCGTTGGCCAGCTCGACGCGCAGGATGCGACCATTCTTTCCGCGGTCCTTGCCCGCCATGACCTGAACCTCGTCGCCAGAGCGAACCTTGAGCACCGGGCGCTTGGCCGATCTGGTGGTACGCGCCATCTCTACAGGACCTCCGGTGCCAAAGAGACGATCTTCATGAAGTTGCGGTCGCGAAGTTCGCGCGCGACGGGCCCGAACACGCGCGTTCCGCGCGGGTTATTCTGGTCGTCGATGATCACGGCGGCGTTGTCGTCAAAGGATATGTAGGTGCCATCGTCGCGACCGAAGGGCTTCTTGGTACGCACCACCACGGCAGTGACGACATCACCCTTTTTGACGGCCCCGTGCGGGTTGGCCTGCTTGACGGTGGCGGTGATCACATCGCCGACGAAGGCGTAACGCCGGCGCGAGCCACCCTTGACGCGAATGCAAAGGATCTCGCGCGCACCGGTGTTGTCGGCCACACGCAACCTGGTCTCGTTCTGGATCATCGCGCCCGCTCCAGCACGTCGACAAGCTTCCAGCGCTTCAAGCGCGACAGTGGGCGGCTCTCGACGACGCGCACGACATCGCCCTCATGAGCCTCGTTGTTCTCGTCATGGGCGTGCAGGGTGTTCGAGCTGCGCACGATCTTCTCGTAGCGGCGGTGACGACGAGCGACGTCGATGCGCACCGTGATCGTCTTGTCGGCCTTGTCTGAGACGACCACGCCCTGGCGCACCTTGCGCGCGCCCTCGACGGGTGCATGCACAGGCGGCAGTGGCTCGGCGGCGGGCTTGGCGGCTCGACGCTCGCTCGCCTTGGCGCGTTCCTGCAAGCGTCGCCTGCGACGCTCGACGGCCTTTGTGCGACGCTCGGCCACGCGCTCGGCGTGGCGCTCCTCGGCGGTACGCGACTGGCGAGCCTCGCCCGTGTGGGTCGAGCGGGCCCGACGACGACGCTCCTTGGGCGCAAGCTGCTCGGCCGGAGCCGCCTCTGTTGCCGTCGCGGCCGGCGTAGCGGGCGCCTCAGCAGCAACCTGCTGTGGCTCGGCCTGCTCGCCTGCCTGAGCATCTGGCTCGGCGTTCTCGGGCGTCTCGTTCTCTGTGTCCTCAGCCATGTCTATCCGTTCAGTCTCTTCTAGCTCAGCTTGTCAGTTGGTTTGGTGTTACTTGGCGCGCGGCGTCGCGCTCGCCGGCGACAGTCAGCGCGCGTGCAAGCTCGCGTCGCGCGCGACGAACGCTTGCGGTGTCCTCGAGCTCTCCCGTGGCGTTGGCAAAGCGCTTGCCGAACAGGTCCTTGCGCACGGTCGTTATGTGCTCGACGAGTTCTTCCTCGTGCATGTCCCTCATATCCTTGGCCTTCATCGCTCGCTCTAGTCCTCTCGCAACACGAACTTGGATCTGACGGGAAGCTTGTGCGCGGCCAAACGAATCGCTTCGCGGGCCAGTGGCTCCGGCACGCCGGCGAGCTCGAACATGACACGCCCAGGCTTGACCACGGCAACCCAGCCTTCGGGGTTGCCCTTGCCCGAGCCCATGCGCGTCTCGGCCGGCTTCTTGGTGACCGGCTTGTCGGGAAAGACGTTGATCCAGACCTTCCCGCCACGCTTGATCTTGCGCGTCATCGCGATACGGGCAGCCTCGATTTGGCGGTTGGTGAGCCACCCCTGCTCGAGCGACTTCAGGCCGTACTCGCCGAACTGGACCTTGACCTGGCCACGCGAGAGCCCGCGGCGACGGCCACGGTGCTGCTTGCGATGCTTTACGCGCTTGGGGGACAGCATCAGCGCATCCCACCTCGATCGCCGCCCCCAGGACCACGACCACCGGAGCCACCACGGCCACCGCCAGGACCACCCGGCCCACGACCGCCGCCGCCGGGACCGCCAGGACCACGACCGCCACCCGGCCCACCGCGGCCACCGCCACCCGGACCGCCAGGACCACGACCGCCACCTGGGCCGCCACGGCCACCGCCACCCGGACCGCCACGACCCCTGCCGCGACCGTCACGGCCGTCACGACCACCGCGCCCGTCGCGATCGCCGCTAGGCGGCGCCGGTGCGCTCATGTCGGTCAAGTCCGCGCCGGTGTAGCCCTCGGGCATGATCTCGCCCTTGTTCACCCAGCACTTCACGCCGATGCGTCCAAAGGTCGTGCGCGCCTCGTAGAAGCCGTAGTCGATGTCGGCGCGCATCGTGTGCAACGGCACGCGCCCGTCGGAATAGCTCTCGGTGCGTGCCATCTCCGCACCACCCAAACGTCCGGAAACCTGCACCTTGACGCCCTTGGCACCGGAGCGCATCGCGCTCGTGAGAGCGCGCTTCATCGCGCGGCGGAAGGCCACTCGGTTTTGTAGCTGCTCGGCGATCGACTGGGCCACCAGCTTGGCGTCCAGCTCGGGGCGCTTGATCTCGAGGATGTTGACCTTGATCTGCTTGGAGGTCATGCGGTGCAAGTCGCGCCTGAGGGCGTCCACTTCGGCGCCCGACTTGCCGATCACGATGCCCGGTCGGGCCGTGTGGATGTTGACCTCGAGGTCGTTGGCGTCCTTGCGGATCGTGATGTCCGAGAGACCGGCGTGCGCAAGCTTCTCCACGATGTGCTCGCGGATCTTGATGTCCTCGGCGAGGTACTCGGCGAAGTTGCGCTCGTTGAACCAGTTGGACTTCCAGTCGTGGATGTAACCCACGCGCATTGCCTCTGGATGAACCTTTTGACCCATGTCTGTTTTGAAGTCCTGTCTCCGCGCCTACGGCTTGGGTGTCAGCGTGATCGTTAGGTGGCTGGTGCGCTTGCGAATCGGGGTCGCCCGTCCCTGAGCTCTCGGCCGGAAGCGCTTGATTGTTGGCCCCTCGTCGGCATACGCCTCGCGAACGAGGAGGTCGTCCTCGATCAACTCGTGGTTGTTCTCGGCGTTGGCCACAGCCGACTCCAGCAGCTTGCTCCAGTCGCGGGCCACCTCACGAGGGGTGAAGGCGAGGATAGCGCGTGCCTCGTCCACGGACTTGCCCCGTAGATGTCCGCACACCATGCGCGCCTTGCGCGCAGAGGTGCGTACGTAGCGAGCCTGCGCGCGCACAACCTTGCGAGTAGAACCAGAAGGGGCGGCCGCTGACTCGCGACGGGCGGCCGTTGCCGGCTTCTTCGCCTCTGCGGCAACCGGCTCCTTGGTCTTTGCCGCTGTCGACTCCTCGACCTTGGCGGCCGCGGGCTTCTTCTCGGCCTTCTCGGCGGAAGGCTTGCTCTCGGCAGCTTCCTCAGCGGCAGGCTCCGCCTCCTTGGCAGCAGGCTTCTTTGTTGCAGGCTTCTTCGCGACAGCCGCTTCCTCACCATCGGACCTCTCGGCCGACGCCTTCTTGGCGGTGGTCTTAGCCGCGCGCGCGGGCTTCTCGGCAGCGTCCTGCGACCCCTTCTCAGCCGCCGCCTTGGCGACGGGCTTCTTGGCGGTCGGCTTCTCCGCAGCGGCCGGCTTCTCCGCAGACTCCTTCTTCGGGGCAGCCTCCTTGGCGGCGGGCGGCTTCTTCTCCGCGGCCGGCTTGGCCTTGCTCCCGCCCTCTGGCGGCTGCTCGTCCGTGGGCTTCTCGGCGCTCATCGCACCTTCCCGGAACCAGCGTGCCCGCGGAACATGCGTGTGGGAGCGAACTCTCCCAACTTGTGGCCGACCATCGACTCGCTGATGAACACGGGCACGTGCTTCTTGCCGTCGTGTACCGCCAGCGTGTGACCCACCATCTCGGGGAAGATCGTCGAGGTGCGCGACCAAGTCCTGAGCATCTTCTTCGTGTTGGCCGCGTTCATGGCCTCGATCCGAGCCATCAGGCGCTCTTCGACCCACGGGCCCTTCTTGCTGGACCTACTCATGGCTAAACCTTTCGCTGTGACAAACGACTTCCACAGGTACGTAGGGCAAGCCGGGCAAGGACGCAGGGAGCGAAGTGTGCTCCGCACACGAGCGACCGAGGACGCCGATCCGGCGCCGCCATACGTGCCTGTGGCCCTTCTTGCTTGAGCGGCTCATCGCTGCTTACCCTTCCCGCGCCGGCGTCCGCGCACGATGTACTTGTCTGAGGCCTTGTTCTTCTTGCGCGTGCGGTAGCCAAGCGTCGGCACACCCCACGGCGTGACCGGGTGACGACCGGCGGTCGTCGAGCCCTCGCCACCACCGTGCGGGTGGTCTACCGGGTTCATCGCCACGCCGCGCGTCTGCGGGCGCACGCCCATATGGCGCTTGCGACCCGCCTTGCCGACCTTGACGTTCTGATGCTCGGCGTTGCCGATCGTACCCACGGTGGCTCGGCACTCGGCGCGCACCATGCGCATCTCGCCAGACGGTAGGCGCAGGGTGGCCATGTCGCCGTCCTTGGCCATCAGCTGGATCGAAGCTCCGGCGGAGCGCGCCATCTGACCGCCGCGACCTGGCTGCAGCTCAACGTTGTGGACCACGGTGCCGACGGGCATGCGCGCCAGCTCCATCGCGTTGCCGACCGCGATCTCGGCCGTATCGCCGGAGGCGACCGTCATGCCCACCGTTAGCCGTTGCGGCGCGAGGATGTAGCGCTTCTCGCCGTCGGCGTAGTGAAGCAGCGCGATATAGGAGGAGCGGTTGGGGTCGTACTCGATCGCCGCGACCTTCGCGGGCACGCCGTCCTTGCGACGCTTGAAGTCGATCCGCCTGTACAGGCGCTTAGCGCCACCTCCACGGTGACGTGCGGTCTTGCGTCCGTGGGCGTTGCGTCCGCCACTCTTCTTGAGGCCTTCGACGAGCGTGCGCTCGGGCTCGGTCTTGGTGACCTCGGCGAAATCGGGATAGGAGGCGAAGCGCCGTCCTGGGCTTGTGGGCTTGGGCTTGCGAATTGGCATGGCTGCAGTTCCTACTCGTTTATGCCCTCTAGGCCCTGGAAGATCGGGATGCTCTCACCGGCACGAACCGCGACGATCGCCTTCTTCCAAGCGCGCGAGCGACCGCGGGTGGTGCCGCGACGCTTTGGCTTGGACTTGACGCTGAGCGTGCGTACCTCGACTACGTGAACCTCGAACAGTGCTTCCACGGCCTGGCGGATCTGGGTGCGGTGAGCGTCGGGGTGCACGCGGAAGGTGTACTTGCCCGCGGCTGAGAGCACGTAGCTCTTCTCGGAGAGCACCGGCTTGATGATCACCTGGGAAGGCTCCATCAGACCTTCTCCCTCTTGGGCGCGGCCGCGCGGGCGGTGATCTCCTGCAGTGCGGCCTCGGAGATGAGCAGTGAGGCCGCACCAAGCAGATCGGCCACGCCGACGCTCTCGGGCTGAAGCACCGCCACCCGAGCGAGATTTCGAAATGACAGCGCGGCTGCCGACTCCTCTGCGACTAGCACCACCAGAGTCGGCTGTGGCTGGCTCCAGTCCTCGAGCAAGTCAAAGGCATCGCTGGTCTTGGGAGCCTTGAACGCCGCCGCGTCGAGGATCGCCAACGATCCACGATCGGCGTGCAGCGAGAGACCGCTGCGCAAAGCCGCCCGCTGCTCCTTGCGGTTGACCTTGAAGGTGTAGGAGCGCGGCTGCGGCCCGAACACGACGCCACCGCCTGTCCATAGCGGGGAACGATTGGAGCCGGCACGCGCGCGCCCCGTCCCCTTCTGGCGCCAGGGCTTAGCGCCACCGCCGGAGACCATTGCGCGAGTCTTGGTGGCGGCGGTTCCGCGCCGACGTGCGGCCTGCTCGGCGCGCACGCTCTGGTGTACCAGCGGGCCGTGGAAGCCCGCGCCAAAGGCCGACTCCTCGAGCTTTACCTTCTTGGACGCGCCCGCCGTAGCGGTGGGACTCAGTACCGGTGCCTCAGGCATCGCCACGCACCTCCACGACTCCGCCGCGCGGTCCCGGTACCGATCCACGCACGAGCAGGAGATTCTCTTGGGGATCCACCGCCACGATCTCTAGGCCAGGCTGTGTGGTGCGCTTGTTGCCCATCTGGCCCGGTCCGCGTATCCCCTTGCGGACACGTGCCGGATCGGCCGAAGCACCGATCGAGCCCGGGGCGCGCACATTGTGGGAGCCGTGCGATTTGGGGCCGCTTTTGAAGTTATGCCGTTTGATCGTGCCCTGAAAGCCCTTGCCCTTGGAAATACCGGCGATCTTCACGCGTCCTCCCACCTCGAAGGACTCCACCGTTACCGACTGACCGAGCTGCAGATCTCCGGCCTCGCCGCGGAACTCGACGAGATGACGCATCGGAGCGGCATCGGCCTTCTTCAAGTGCCCGAGCTCGGGCCGCGAAAGATGCTTCTCCTTGGTCTGCCCAAACGCGAGCTGCACGGCGTCGTAGCCATCGCGCTCAGTGGTGCGCACCGCGGTCACCGGGCACGGACCGGCCTCGAGCACGGTTACGCGCGCGACGCTGCCGTCGTCTTGAAACACCTGGGTCATCCCCAGCTTCTTGGCGAGAATCGCTGGCATGCCGGGATCAGGTAGCTAGACGAATCTCGATGTCAACGCCCGCCGGAAGGTTGTCCAGGCGCTGCAGCGAATCGACCGTCTTGGGACTCGGCTGGTGGATGTCGATCAGCCGCTTGTGTGTGCGAATCTCGAAGTGCTCGCGCGAATCCTTGTCCTTGAAAGGCGAGCGGATCACGCAGTAGACGTTCTTCTCTGTCGGCAGCGGAACCGGGCCGGACACAGTCGCGCCGGTACGTGCGGCGGTCTCCACGATCTCCTTGGCAGCCGACTCTATGGCGGAGGTGTCATACGCCTTTAGTCGGATGCGGATCTTGTTTTGGGTTACGGCTGCCATCTGGATTCTCAGCGGTTCTTTCGTAGCTTGTTTGCGCTTCTTACATTCGGGCGACGTCCGCCCAACTAACTCCTCTGCAACTGGAGCGAGAGAGAAAACGGATTCGATACTGGAGAAATCCGTCCTTCATCGCTCCCTACAGCGGAGCTCAAATTCGTCGTATCTGACTGGCAATGAAAAGGCGCCTCGCGAGTGCGAGGCGCCCTCTGTACTACTCGATGACCTCGGTGACCACGCCCGAGCCGACCGTGCGCCCACCCTCGCGGATGGCGAAACGCAGGCCCTGATCCATGGCGATCGGCTGAATCAGCTCGATCTCCATCTGGACGTTGTCGCCGGGCATGACCATCTCGACGCCCTCGGGCAGCTTCGCTACGCCGGTGACGTCGGTCGTGCGGAAATAGAACTGCGGCCGGTAACCCGTGAAGAACGGAGTGTGACGACCACCCTCCTCCTTCTTGAGGATGTAGACCTCAGCTTTGAACTTGGTGTGCGGCGTAATCGAGCCTGGCTTGCACAGCACCTGACCACGCTCGATCTCCTCGCGCTTGGTACCACGCAGCAGGCAGCCGACGTTATCGCCAGCCTGGCCCTGGTCGAGGATCTTGCGGAACATCTCTACACCCGTCACGACCGTGGTCGTGGTGTCGTGGACCCCCACGATCTCAACCGTGTCGCCGGTGTTGACGATTCCCTGCTCCACGCGGCCCGTGGCAACCGTGCCACGGCCCGTGATCGTGAAGACGTCCTCGACGGGCATCAGGAAGGGCTTGTCGAGCTCGCGTACCGGCTGGGGGATGTAGCTGTCGAGCGCCGCTGCAAGCTCGACGATCTTGTCCTTGTATGCCTCGTCGCCTTCGAGCGCCTTGAGGGCCGAGCCGACGATGAAGGGGATGTCGTCGCCGGGGAAGTCGTACTCGGAGAGCAGCTCGCGCACCTCTACCTCGACCAGTTCCATCAGCTCCTCGTCATCGACCATGTCGGCCTTGTTGAGGAACACCACGATGTAGGGCACACCCACCTGGCGGGCGAGCAGGATGTGCTCGCGCGTCTGGGGCATCGGGCCGTCGGCCGCGGAGACCACGAGGATCGCCCCGTCCATCTGGGCGGCGCCGGTGATCATGTTCTTCACGTAGTCGGCGTGCCCGGGGCAGTCGACGTGCGCGTAATGACGGTTCTCGGTCTGGTACTCGACGTGCGATGTGGCGATGGTGATCCCGCGCTCCTTCTCCTCCGGAGCGTTGTCGATCTCCTCGAAGCTACGGGCTTCGCCGCCCATCTTCTCTGCCAAGACGGTCGTAATGGCAGCGGTCAGCGTCGTCTTGCCATGGTCGATGTGACCGATGGTCCCGACGTTGACGTGCGGCTTGTCGCGCTCGAACTTCTCCTTCGCCACTTGTATTCGCTCCTAAATCGACTTGAATGTTCGCCGCTAGTAGGGCGAACCTGGGAAATCTATCTAAACGGGGATTTTCTTGACTTGTGCCTACGCAGGTACCGGCTCGCCGGTGCGTTGCTCGATGATCTTCTCCGCGATGTTCGGCGGTACCTCCTCGTACCCCTCGAACTGCATGGTGTAGTTGGCCCTGCCCTGCGTATTGGAACGCAGGTCGGTGGCGTACCCGAACATCTCACTCAACGGGACCTTGGCGTGGATCGCGAGCGCGTTGCCACGCTGCTCGGAACCCTGCAGGTGTCCACGGCGACGGGACAGATCGCCCATCACATCGCCCATGAAGTCCTCTGGTGTGACGACCTCGACCGCGAACACCGGCTCCAAGAGCACCGGCTTGGCGCGCTTGGCGGCCTCCTTGCACGCGAGCGAGCCGGCAACCTTGAAGGCGATCTCCGAGGAGTCGACGTCGTGGTACTTGCCGTCCACCAACGTGACGCGCACGTCCACCATCGGGTATCCGGCCTTGACGCCGTTCTCCAAGGCCTCCTCGACACCCTTCTCCACAGCCGGGATGTATTCCGAGGGGATCGCTCCACCCTTGATCTTGTTGATGAAGTCAAAGCCCTCTCCGGGAGCGGGCTCCATGTCGATGTAGACGACGCCGAACTGGCCTGAGCCGCCGGTCTGGCGCACGAACTTGCCTTCGATCTTCTCGACCGTGCCGCGGATCGTCTCGCGATAGGAGACCTGCGGACGACCGACGTTTGCCTCGACGCCGAACTCGCGCTTCATGCGATCGACGAGCACTTCGAGGTGCAGCTCGCCCATGCCCGAGATCTCGGTCTGACCGGTTTCTTCGTTGGTGCGCACCTGGAAAGTGGGGTCCTCCTCGGCCAGACGACCGAGCGCTACGGACATCTTCTCCTGGTCGACCTTTGTCTTTGGCTCGACCGCGACCTTGATGACCGGCTCGGGGAAGGTGATGTTCTCAAGCTTGATGGGGGCGTCCGGGGAAGCGAGCGTGTCGCCGGTTATGACCTGCTTGATGCCGACCGCCGCCGCGATGTCGCCGGCATAGACCTCGGAGACCTCCTCGCGCTCGTTGGCGTGCATCATCAGGATGCGGCCAATGCGCTCGGAACGCCCGCTGTTGACGTTGAGCACGCGCGAGCCCGCCTCGAGTTTCCCGGAGTAGACGCGGAAATAGGTCAGCTTGCCGACGTAAGGGTCGGCCATGATCTTGAACGCGAGCGCCGTAAAGGGCTCAGAGTCGTCGGCGTGACGCTCGATCTGCGGCTCCTCGCCGTCGCCCTTGACGGGTTCCAAGCCGACGACAGCCGGCACGTCGAGTGGCGAAGGCAGGTAGTCGACAACCGCGTCCAGCAGCGGCTGCACACCCTTGTTCTTGAAAGAGGAGCCGCAGAGGACGGGCGTAAGCTTCGTCGAGAGCGTGGCCTTGCGGATCGCCTGCTTGAGGACGTCCTCGGGGACCTCGGCCTCCTCGAGAATCAGCTCCAGCAGAGCGTCGTCGTAGTGGGAGACCTCCTCTAGGAGATGCTCGCGAGCGGCCTCGGCCGCTTCCAGCAACGCCTCCGGGATCTCCACGACTTCCTGCTCGGTACCAAGCTCGTCTTTGTAGACGATCGCCTTCATCCTGACAAGATCGACGACACCCGCGAAATCGCCCTCGGCGCCGATCGGCAGCTGGATCGGAACCGGATGGGCTCCGAGCCGGTCGATCATCGTCTGCACGCCCTGCTCGAAGTCGGCGCCGGTGCGGTCCATCTTGTTGATGTAGGCGATGCGCGGCACGTGATACTTGTCGGCCTGGCGCCAGACCGTCTCGGACTGCGGCTCCACGCCGGCTACGGAGTCAAACAAGGCGATGGCCCCGTCGAGCACGCGCAAGGAACGCTCCACCTCGACGGTGAAGTCGACGTGGCCCGGGGTGTCGATGATGTTGATCCGATGGTCGTCCCACTCGGCGGTGGTGGCAGCGGAGGTGATCGTGATGCCACGCTCCTGCTCCTGTTCCATCCAGTCCATCACGGCGGCGCCCTCGTGGACCTCGCCGATCTTGTACGTGCGGCCCGTGTAGTAGAGGATGCGCTCGGTCGTCGTCGTCTTACCCGCGTCGATGTGGGCCATGATCCCGATGTTGCGGGTCTTCTCTAGAGGAAACTTGCGGGGCATTTGTCTGGTGTCTGGTTAGTGTTGGTGTTTGGGAAGTTCGTTCGTGTGCGGCTGCGCGGTGCGGGCTCGATACCGCTGACGCCGGCGGCTCAGGGCAAAAAAATGGGCCCCTCGGGCCCACGCGCTGCCGGTACTCGGGCGGGTCGCTTCTCTATTTGCTCAAGGTCTCCATGCTTGTTTGCCGCGCAGCTGGAACGTGCTCACACAACAGCGCCGTCTCGCCCGCAGACGGCGACTATAGCAGAGGGAATAGGGGCGTTAGTAAGCGACTGGTCGGGTTACCAGACCACTACCGCGAGTCCGCACATTCGCCGTCGGCCGGCGTGTCCTCGAAGACCGTTCCCAAGCGCTCCAGGACCCGTGTGGCGACCCGCAGTTCCTCGGCGTCCACGTCGGCGAGCGCCTGCTCCCAGCGCGCCTGCCAAGTGGCGCGCTTGCTTTGCACCTTGGCCTCTCCTTGGGGGGTGAGACATGTGACGACAACACGACGGTCGTCGGCCCCGCGCGTGCGCAGCACATGGCCGCACTCCGCGAGATGGTCGAGCATTTGCGTGACTGTGCCGGGCGTCAGCTGCGCCGCGGTGGCCAGCTCGCCGGCGCTCAGCGGGCCCCGCTCGCTCAGCTCGATCAATAGTTCCATCTGGGCGTGGGAGACCTCTGAGCCGATCAGGTGTGTGTCGCGTCCGCGCAGGCGGCGCAGCGCGCGAAAGACATGTCGGAAGGCCTTGCCAAGCTCGACCAGCTCGGCCTCGCGGTCCGCCTCGGCGATCCCTCCGCCCGCGCCGACGCTCCGTGCCGCAGAAGCCTGTGTGGCGGAGGAGGGCTCGGTCGTGCGGGACATTACGTTGGCTCGCTCAGACCCCAACAGCGTCCGCGAGCGCCTCTTGACGCTCAAGGACCACGTCTCGGCCTCGTCTGCGATCGGCTCGGCCTCGCCCTGGGGGCGCTCGGCGCGCAGCAGCATCAGACATGGGATCAGCGACAGGGCCGCGATCCCCAGCGCCCACCAGTAGGCGGTGTCGAACGCGCCTGCAAGCTCCTCGGGGGTGTGCGCGTGCCCGCTCCGGCGCGTTGCAGGACGACGGCAAGCACCGCCGTGCCGATCGCACCGCCGGTGCGCTGCAGCGCATTGATCTGTGGGGTGGCGTCGGAGATCTGATCGGGGCGCATCGCCGAGAAGGCGGCGCTCATCGCCGGCATGAAGCACAGGCCGATGCTCAGGCCGCGTACGACCAGCACCAGCGAGATCGCCACGATCGAGGTGTGGGCGCCGATGAACGTGAACGGCACCGTGCTGATGCAGAGCAGCGATACGCCGCACATCGCCACGCGCCCGCCGCTGAAGCGCTGGGTGAGACGGCTGGCCAGCGGCATCGCGATCAGCGCGCCGATTCCCTGGGGGCCGGTCAGCAGGCCCGTGTTGATGACGCTCTGCCCGCGCACTTCCTGGTAGTAGAGCGGCACCAAGATCATCGCGCCGAACAGTGCGGCGCCGAGGCCGAAGTTGGTGAACGCGGCACCCGCGAAGACCTTGTTTGCGTACATGCGGATGTCCAACAGGGGGCGCTCGACGCGCAGGGCGTGGAAGCAGAAGACCACGACCAACAGCGCTCCGAGGGCACACGGCACGATGACTTTGCCCGAGCCCAAGGCCGAGCCCGAACCGAGCTCGCTGATCCCGTAGATGAAGGCCGCGAAGCCCGCTGGGAGGAGCGCGAGACCCACGACGTCAAGGTTGCCGGCCTCTCCGGAGTCGGTGTGCGGCAGCATCCGCCAACCCAAGACGAAGGCGACCACGCCGATCGGGACGTTGACGAAGAAGATCCAGGACCAGTGCAGGTTCTCCAGGATCAAGCCGCCCACGACCGGGCCGAGGATCGGCGCGATCATTGCCGGCATCGAGACGTAGCCCATGACGCGGCCCATGCGCTGCGGCCCGGAGACCTGGGCCATGATCATCATCGCGACGGGCATGATCATGCCACCGCCCGCGCCCTGCAGCACGCGGAAGACGACCAGGGAGGTCGTCGAGTCGGCAAGGCCACACAGCGCGGAGCCGGCGGTGAAGAGCACCAGCGAGGTCATGTAGACCTGCTTGGCGCCGAAGCGCCTGTGCGGCCCAGCCCGTGACGGGGATCACGGCGGCGAGCGAGAGCAGGTATCCAGTTATCACCCACTGGACCTGCGAGAGCGGGCTGTGCAGGTCGTGCGAGAGCGTGTGCAGCGCGACGTTGACGATCGTCGTGTCGAGAATCGACATGATCATGCCGAGGATCACGACGCCGCAAACGACCCATACGTGGCGCTCGATCTTTGTCGAAGCGGAAGGGTCGCCCTGTTCGATTGTCTGACGCGAAGACATTTGGTACCGAAAGTTTAGGTACCAAACCTTCTTCCTTCAACCCATTTTTCCTTAAGTTTTTGGGCACCCTACGTTTTGAACGATCCCCCAGGCCCCGGAACGATTCCCACAGGCCCGTCAAGACAAAAGAATCATCTCACGAGGCCCATAACTAACTAACTCGCCGACGCGCCCAATTCCGGCCTGGAACTAGCCGCCGAGAGCCTATGTATCCCTCGTCTCGTCGTGAAATCAGCCTCCGACGAGGATGCCTACAACGAAGGCGTGTCTACCAGCGGTAGTGGGCGAAGGCCTTGTTGGCCTGTGCCATGCGGTAGATGTCGTCCTTGCGCTTGTAGGCGCCGCCCTGTTGGGACTGGGCGTCGAGTAGCTCGTTGGCCAAGCGCTGGGCCATCGTCTTCTCGCGACGCGCGCGGGCGAACTCGACGAGCCAGCGCACCGCCAGCGTGCGGGCACGGGCGTTTGGGACCTCTACGGGAACTTGATAGGTTGCGCCGCCGACGCGGCGCGAGCGGACCTCAAGCGCGGGCGTGAGTGCCTTGATGGACGCCTCCAGCTGCTCGATCGGATCCTTGTCCGAGCGCTCACCTACTAGGGCAAGCGCGTCATAGACGATCCGCTCGGCGGTGGACTTCTTGCCGTCGAGCATCACCTTGTTGATGATCTGCTGAACAAGCTTTGAGCGGTGGATGGAGTCCGCTTCAAGCGGACGCACCTGGGCGGCTGCGCGACGTGGCATGGTCTAAAAGGCCCCGCTACTTCTTCTTCACGCCGTACTGGGAGCGACCCTGCTTGCGATCGCTCACACCGGCCGCGTCTAGCGTGCCGCGCACGACCTTGTAGCGCACACCCGGCAAGTCCTTGACGCGACCGCCTCGCACCAGCACTACGGAGTGCTCCTGCAGGTTGTGGCCCTCGCCCGGGATGTATGCCGTGACCTCGATCGAGCCGGCGATGCGCACGCGGGCGACCTTGCGCAGGGCGGAGTTAGGCTTCTTCGGGGTTGTCGTATACACGCGTGTGCACACGCCGCGCCGCTGCGGAGCGGCGACCTTCTTCTTGCGGCCCTTGCCTGACTTCAGGCCGGGGGTTGCAAGCTTTTTCTTTGGGGCAACGCGGCCCTTGCGCACTAGTTGCGAGGTGGTTGGCATTCGGAGCGAGATCCTAGCAGCGTCGAAGCCGCGACGGCTTTTGTGAGGACGAGCCAGCGAGATCGGAGGACCAGATCCCCTGTCGAGAGATGTCCACTCAAAGCGCCGTCCTTCGTCGAAGGGCGGTTGCTCGAGGCCCGGCTCACGTGCTGGGCGCGATGCCCGCCGCGCGCACTGGGGCCGGCATCAAAGCCGCGGCGACGAGCACGAGTATGAAGGCGAGCGATTGCAAGACGATGCCAACCGGGCTGCCTGGCATGGGGTCGCCGAACACGAGGATCCCACCGGCGATGCCGGCGATGTTGGCGGCTGTGCCGGTGACCGCGATGACCGGAACCGCCTCTCCCTCCTGCAGGCCCTTTGCCGAGGCATAGAAAGCGACGATCGAGGCCAGCACCGCTACCGCCAGCCAGGGGCTCAGCAATACGGCAAGCAGGCCGTGGGCGCCGATGATGCCTGTCAGCGCCTTGATCGAGGTGTCGGAGACCCCGAACAGGATTCCCGAGGCGGCGCCCAGCATCATGCCGTGGTGCTCGACCGGGCCACCCATGCGTGGGCCCATTATCAGCAAGCCTCCCAAACCGAACAGGCCCGCCTCGAAGGAGATCATCGCCGGGTCGGAGAACTGCGAGTGCGCGCCGTGCATCGCGGGGAAGGTCAAGCCGAGCATCACCAGGCCGGCCGCCATCAGCCACAGGCCGATCCACTGGCGCGGGCCGACCTCGAAGCCGAACATGCGGTCGGCCATCACGGCGATCAGGACCACGCCGGCGGCGAGCGCGACCTGGACGACCGACATCGGCGCGAGCGCCAAGCGCCGCGACGTGCAGAGCCCCAGGAAGCCGTCGCGACGATCATGCCGATCGCGAACCACCCGGAGGAGAAGAGCGTGCGGATCGAGCGCAGCGGATGACGCACATCGACGCTGGCCACCGAGTTGGCGCCCCGGTACTTGTAGAAGAAGCCGAGGTTGGCCACGAAAGCGCAGGCCAGCGAGAGGAGTATGCCTAGATCGAGAGTCATGGTTGAGGGCCGGACGGAGTGATCCATCGGCAGTGGACGACGGATGCTTTACTGCGCTGTCGCGACCCAGGCAGATTACCGGTGATCACCTCAGTGCAAGCTAAAGACAAACGAGCGGTGCGCGAAGAAGAGCTCGCGGCCGAAGCCTACGGCGCGACGTGGCACCGGCATGCCAGCGCACAGCGTGGCATCCGACGACGCAACGGACGGCAACGCATAGCACATGCCCCCCGCGCGCGGGGGGAGTCCCGATTTGGAGGACCATCTCCCGGAGAACCGTGCTCCCAAGGACAGTCCCCTGCTGCTCGTGGACATCGATGGGGTGATCTCGCTGTTCTCCTTCGACCACCGGGCGCGGCCCGAGGGGTCGTTCCATTCGATCGACGGCATACCCCACTTTCTTTCGTCCAGGGCAGCCGAGCACCTGCTCGTGTTGGCGCCCAAGTTCGAGCTGGTTTGGGCCAGCGGCTGGGAGGAGAAGGCCAACGAGTACCTACCCCACCTGTTGGGCCTGCCGACGCTGCCATACCTGAGCTTCGATCGTGCGGTAGGGCGTACCAACGCCCACTGGAAGCTCGGCGCGATCGATGCCTACGCGAGCGCGACTAGGCCGCTGGCGTGGATCGACGACGCCTTCAACGACGCTTGCCACGAGTGGGCTGAGGCCCGGATGGCACCGACCTTGCTCGTGCAGACGCTGCCGGCGAGTGGGCTCACTGAGCGCGAGGCGCAGACACTGGAGCACTGGGCCGAGTCGCTGCAAATTCCAATCATTCCTTAACGGAACTGGGGCGCACATGTGCGCCCCAGCCGGGTGGCGCATGCGCCACCCGGGACATCGGCGCATGCGCCGATGTCTTAATAACTAGGAGTTGATCCCCCTCGGAGCTGATCCTTCCCTAGGAATTTGATCCCCCTCGGAGTTAATCCTCCCGGAGAGACGTCTCCTACTCTCCCGACTCCTCGGGCACCTCGAGCTCGCCGAGGCCCTCGACGAAACCGGGATCTGAGCTGCCGGCGCCGATCTTCTCCAGCGACGCCAGATCCGCGTCGAACTCGCTGCCGTAGCCGGCGCTGAGCGCCTCGCCGTCGGCCAGACCCAGCTCGGCGGCGATCTCCTCTTGGTCGAGCAGACCGACGTCGTCGATCGCGCGCGGCATCGGCTCGGACGGTTCGATCTCGATCCGCCTGTAGCGCTTGAGTCCCGTCGCCGCGGGAATCAGCTTGCCGATGATCACGTTCTCCTTGAGGCCGTTGAGACGGTCGATCTTGCCCTCAAGCGAGGCGTCGGTGAGCACCTTGGTGGTCTCCTGGAAGGAGGCCGCCGAGAGGAACGAATCGGTGTTCAACGATGCCTTGGTGATGCCGAGGATGATGTCCTCGAACTGGGCGGTCTCGCCGCCCTTGGCGATCACCGCGTCGTTGGCGGTCGCGAATTCGTAGCGGTCCACGAACTGCCCGGGCAGGTAGTCGGTGTCGCCCTTCTGGTCGACCCGACCTTCTTGAGCATCTGACGCACGATCAACTCGATGTGCTTGTCGTTGATGTCCACGCCCTGGGACTTGTAGACCTCCTGGACCTCCTTGACCAAGTACTGCTCGGTCTCGGTGCGCCCGCGGATCGCCAGGAGCTCGTGCGGGTAGAGCGAGCCCTCGTTGAGCTGCTTTCCGGCCACGATCTTCTCGCCGCTTGTCACATACAGACGCGTACGCCGTGGGAAGGCGTGGCGATGCTCCTCGCCGGCCTCGTCGGTGATGACCACCGTGAGGGCCTTCTCGGTCTCTTCGATCGAGACGACGCCGTCCTGCTCGGCGATCTTGGCCAAGCCCTTGGGCTTGCGCGCCTCGAAGAGCTCCACCACGCGCGGCAGACCGTGCGTGATGTCCGCGCCGGCGACACCGCCGGTGTGGAACGTACGCATCGTCAGCTGCGTACCGGGCTCGCCGATCGACTGCGCGGCGACGATGCCGACGGCATCGCCGATCTGCGCGGTCTGGCCGGTGGCCATCGCGCGGGCGTAACAGGCCTGGCACACCCCGCTGGGCGCCTTGCACTTGAGCACCGAGCGCACCGGTACGGTCACCCGCACGCCCTTCTCGTGGTCCTCGGCGAACGCCTCGACGATGTCGGCCAGCTGCTGGCGGCCGATTTCCTCGCCACCCTCGGCGAGCATGCGCCCGCGCTTGGTGGTGATCGGCTGCGCGGCGGTGCGCCCCACGAGGTTTTCGTTGGGCTCCCCACCCTCGTTCCAGACGGTCATCTCGATGTATTCGTCGGTGCCGCAGTCGACCTCGCGAATGATCACGTCCTGGGCGACGTCCACCAGGCGACGGGTCAAATAGCCCGAGTCGGCGGTACGCAGAGCCGTGTCGGCCAGGCCCTTTCGCGCGCCGTGGGTGGAGATGAAGTACTCCAGCACCGACAGGCCCTCCATGAAGTTGGACTTGATCGGCCGCTCGATGATCTCACCCTTCGGGTTGGCCATCAGGCCACGCATCCCCGCCAGCTGGCGGATCTGCTTGAAGGAACCACGGGCGCCCGAGTTGGCCATCATGAAGATGGGGTTGAGCGTGTCGAGGTTCTGCGATCATCGCCTCCGCGACCTCGTCGGTGGCGGCGTTCCACTTCTCGACAACCGCCTCGTGACGCTCCTCCTGGGTTATCAGCCCCATGTCGTACTGGTCGGTGATGTCGCCCACCAGCTTGTCGTACTTGTCGAGGATCGACTGCTTCTCGGGCGGGACCACCACGTCGTTCTTGGAGATCGTGATGCCCGCCTGGGTGGCGTACTTGAAGCCGAGGTCCTTGAACGCGTCCAGGACCAGGAGATCGTGGTCGCGCCATAGGTCTGCACCAAGGCGTCGATCAAGACGCGTGGTGTCGCGCTTCTTCATCGACTGGTTGACGTACACGTACTTGGACGCGTCGAACTGATCGCCGAGCGCCTCGGCCAGCGCCCGCTCGATGCGGTCGTTGTAGATGATCCGCCCGACCGTCGTCAGCAGGTGTCCGCCCTCGCGTCCCATCGGACGGAACTCGGCGATGTCGTGCAGCTTGACCACGCCGGCCTCGTAGGAGAGCTCGGCCTCCTGCGCGGTGCGGAACACGTGCGGACGGGGCTCGTAGGTTGCCCTGTCGATCTTCGACAGCTCGTCTGCTTCCAGACCATAGGTGAGGTAGTAGGCGCCCAGGATCATGTCCTGGGTAGGCGTCGCCAGCGGCGCGCCGTGCGCCGGCGAGAGGATGTTGTTGGAGGACAGCATCAGGATGCGCGCCTCCGCCTGGGCCTCGGCCGACAGCGGTAGATGGACCGCCATCTGGTCGCCGTCGAAGTCGGCGTTGAAGGCGTGGCAGACCAGCGGGTGTACCTGAATCGCCTTGCCCTCGACCAACAGCGGTTCGAAGGCCTGGATGCCGAGACGGTGAAGCGTCGGTGCGCGGTTGAGCAGCACCGGATGCTCGTGGATGACCTCCTCGAGCACGTCCCACACCTCGCCGATCATCGAGTCGACCATCTTCTTGGCTGCCTTGATGTTCTGCGCGGACTTGCGCTCCACCAGGCGCGCCATGATGAACGGCTTGAACAGCTCCAGCGCCATGATCTTCGGCAGACCGCACTGGTGCAGTTTCAGGTACGGGCCGGCGACGATCACCGAACGACCCGAGTAGTCCACGCGCTTGCCGAGCAGGTTCTGACGGAAGCGACCCTGCTTGCCCTTGAGCATGTCCGAGAGGCTCTTCAGCGGACGGTTGCCCGGTCCGGTGACGGGACGGCCACGACGGCCGTTGTCGAACAGCGCGTCGACGGCCTCCTGCAGCATGCGCTTCTCGTTGTTGACGATGATCTCTGGCGCGCCGAGATCGAGCAGCCGCTTGAGGCGGTTGTTGCGGTTGATGACGCGGCGGTAGAGGTCGTTGAGGTCGGAGGTCGCGAAGCGCCCACCGTCGAGCTGCACCATCGGGCGCAGCTCCGGCGGGATCACCGGCACGGCGTCGAGCACCATCATCTCGGGCTTGTTGCCGGACTGGATGAAGGCGCTGACGACCTTCAAACGCTTGACCGCGCGGGCCTGCTTCTGGCCCTTGCCGGTCTTGACCTGCTCCTCGAGTTCGGTGCGTTCGGCCTCCAGATCGACCTGCTGGAGCAGGTCGCGGATCGCCTCGGCGCCCATGCCGCCACGGAAGTATTCGCCGAAGCCGTAGGAAGAGCCGAAGCGCTCCTTGAGCTCGCGGAAGGTGGTCTCGTCGTGCTCGATCTGCTTGGGCTCCATCGTCTTGAACAGCTCCCAAACGTTGCGCATCCGCTCGGCCCCGTCCTCGATGTAGGCTTCGGTGTCGGCGATGTCGGCCTCGAAGGTCTTGTTGAGCTCCTTGACGAGCTTGTCGCGCTCCTCCTCGGAGATCTTCGAGAGGTTGAGGTCGAGCGAGTCGGCCCACAGATGATCTTCGTCGCTGAAGGAGGTCTGCTTGCCGGTCTGAGGTACTTCTCGCGACGAGCCAGGGACTCGCGCAGTTCGAGCACGCGCTCCTGTAGCTCGGCGGCATAGGAGTCGAGAACCTTGTTGACCTCCTTCTCCAAGCGTATCGAGGTCCTTGGAGCGAGCCTCGTCGTCCACCCAGGTGACGATCGAAGCGGCGAAGTAGAGGACCTTCTCGAGCTCCTTGGGCGCCATGTCGAGCAGGTAGCCGATGCGACTCGGCACGCCCTTGAAGAACCAGATGTGGCTGACCGGAGCGGCCAGGTCGACGTGGCCCATACGCTCGCGCCGGACCTTCGAGCGTGTGACCTCGACGCCGCAGCGCTCGCACACGATTCCCTTGTAACGAACGCGCTTGTACTTGCCGCAATAGCACTCCCAGTCCTTGGTGGGACCGAAGATGCGCTCGCAGAAGAGACCGTCCTTCTCGGGCTTGAGCGTGCGGTAGTTGATCGTCTCGGGCTTTGTTACCTCGCCGGAGCTCCAGCCGCGGATCTGCTTGGACGAGGCGAGGGAGATCTCGATGGCGTCGAAGTTATTTATGTCAATCACGATGTGGTCCTCTGGCTTGTGTTGAAAATCGCGTAACTGGGGGATAGGCCGAAGGCCGTAAGGGGGCGAAGCCCCCTTACAATCATTTAGTTGCTCCCTTCGGCCGGCTCGCCAACAGGCGTCACCGGTGTCGTCCAGCTCCTCGAGGGCGATGCCGTCCTCGATAAGCCCCTCTATGTCGAGCGCCGCCTCGGGCTCGCCATCCTCGCTGTCCTCGCCATCGGCGACCGCCGCGGCCTCCGCCTCGGGCTCTGTCTCCGTGACCTCGCCCGTGGGTGCCCGGACGCCGGAGAGGTCGATACCGAGCTCCTCCGCGGCGCGCAGCAGGTCGTCGTCTTCGTCGCGCAGCTCTGTGTGCTGGCCTTCCTCGGAGACGACCCCCACGTCAAGCGCCAGTGACTGCATCTCCTTGAGCAACACCTTGAATGACTCGGGGATCGACGGCTCGGCGATGTTCTCGCCCTTGACGATCGCCTCGTATGCCTTGACGCGCCCGACCGTGTCGTCGGACTTGATCGTGAGCATCTCCTGCAGCGTGTAGGCGGCGCCAAATGCCTCAAGCGCCCATACCTCCATCTCGCCGAAGCGCTGACCGCCGAACTGCGCCTTGCCTCCCAGCGGCTGCTGGGTGACGAGCGAGTAAGGACCGGTCGAGCGAGCGTGGATCTTGTCGTCGACAAGGTGCAGCAGCTTCAGGATGTACATGTAGCCGACGGTGACCTGTTCCTCGAAAGGCTCTCCGCGTGCGTCCGTTGAAGAGCGTCATCTTGCCCGAGGCCTGCTCGCCGACGCGGCGGGACTTGTCGACGTCCATGCGGATGCGACCCTCATGCGCGTCCTGCCACTTGACGAGCGCCGTATCGACGTCTTCGACGGTCGCTCCGTCGAACACTGGCGTGGCCACATACACACGGGTTTTGCCGTTTTCGGCATCGGCCTCTTTGTAGGCGTCGGTGCCATCGTCATACCAGCCTTGAGCGGCGGCCCAGCCGAGATGGGTCTCGAGGATCTGCCCGACGTTCATGCGGCTTGGCACGCCCAGCGGGTTGAGGATCACGTCGACCGGAGTGCCGTCCTCGAGGAACGGCATGTCCTGCTGATCCACGATCTTCGAGATGACACCCTTGTTGCCGTGACGGCCCGCGAGCTTGTCGCCCTCGGAGATCTTGCGCTTCTTGGCCACGAACACCCGCACCAGGTCGTTGACCCCAGGCGGCAGGTCGTCGCCCTCGTCACGGCTGAAGGTCATCACGTCGATCACGACGCCACCCTCACCGTGGGGCACCTTCAACGAGGTGTCCCTGCACCTCGCGCGCCTTCTCCTTGAAGATCGCCCGGATCAGCTTCTCCTCGGCGGTCAGCTCGGTCTCGCCCTTGGGCGTGACCTTGCCGACGAGCAGGTCGCCCGAGGCCACCTCGGCCCCGACGCGCACGATGCCGCGGTCGTCGAGGTTGCGCAGCGACTCCTCCGAGCGGTTGGGAATGTCGCGCGTGATCTCCTCGTCGCCGAGCTTGGTCGTGCGGGCGTCGATCTCGTACTCCTCGATGTGGATCGAGGTGAGCTCGTCGTCCTGCACGAGGCGCTTGGAGAGGATGATCGCGTCCTCGAAGTTGTAGCCCTCCCAGGACATGAAGGCCACCATCAGGTTCTTGCCGAGCGCCATTTCACCCTTGTCGGTGGAGGAGCCGTCGGCCAGGACGTCGCCGGCCTTGACCTTCTGGCCAGAGCTGACACGCGGCTTGTGGTGGATCAGGGTGCCCTGGTTGGAGCGCATGAACTTCTGTAGCTCGTACTCGTCCTGTGGCGGGTTCTCAGTCGTCTCGATCACGATCCGGTTGGCATCGACGAAATCGATCGTGCCGCTGTTGCGAGCCAGCAGCACGTCGCCCGTGTCGAGCGCCGCACGGCGCTCCATGCCGGTGCCCACCAGTGGGGCGTCGGTCTTCAGCAGCGGCACGGCCTGGCGCTGCATGTTCGAGCCCATCAGCGCCCGGTTGGCGTCGTCGTGCTCGAGGAACGGGATCATCGCCGTGGCGACCGACCAGATCTGTTCGGGCGAGACGTCAACCAGGTCGACGTCCTTTGGCCCGACCGTCACGTACTGGCCGGCCTGGGTGCGGCAGAGGATCTCTTTGTCGAGCAGCTTGCCGGTCTTCTCGTCGATCGGCGTGTTCGCCTGAGCGATCAGCTGCTCCTCCTCCTGGGTGGCGTCCAGACGGACGACTTCCTCGGTGGCGATGCCGTCCTTGACGACCCGGTAGGGGGTAGTGACGAACCCGTACTCGGACACCTCGGCGAACGAGGACAGCGAGCCGATCAGGCCGATGTTCGGACCCTCAGGCGTCTCGATCGGGCACATGCGCCCGTAGTGGGTGGGGTGCACGTCGCGCACCTCGATCGGCGCGCGCTCGCGGGTGAGACCACCGGCGCCGAGCGCCGACAGACGCCGACGGTGCGTGAGCCCGGCGAGAGAATTCGTCTGGTCCATGAACTGCGACAGCTGCGAGGAGCCGAAGAACTCCTTCAGCGCAGCCACGACCGGCCGGATGTTGATGATCGTCTGCGGCGTGATCGTGTCGGCGTCCTCGGTCGTCAGACGCTCGCGCACGACGCGCTCCATGCGGTAGAGACCGATGCGGAAGGCCTCCTGGATCAGCTCGCCGACGGTACGCAGACGGCGGTTGCCGAAGTGCTCGTACTCGTCCAGATGCTCCTCGACGGGCTCGCGCGGCATGCTCGTCGCCTCGGCCGCGTAGTCCTTGATCTCGATCTCCGGCTCCTCGGGCATCCCGAGTCGCTTGGGCAGCGAGACGAGCTCCTTGACGAGCGCGAGGATGTCGTCGTGGGTGAGCGTGCGCGTGTCGATGTCGATGTCGAGACCGAGACGCGAGTTGAGCTTGTAGCGACCGACGCGCGTGAGGTCGTAGCGCTTGGGATCGAAGAACAGCTGGTTGAGCAGCGCCTTGGCGTTCTCCACGCTCGGCGGCTCACCTGGACGCTGCTTCTTGAACAGCTCGATCAGGGCACCCTCTTCGGTGCGCGTCTGCTCGGTGTCGGCTTCGATCGTGTTGCGGATGTAATGCGAGTTCTCGAACAGCCGCAGGATCTCCTCATCGGTCGCATAGCCCATCGCGCGCAACAGCACGGTGACGGGGAGCTTGCGCTTGCGGTCGATGCGGACGAAGACCTTGCCCTTCTTGTCGATCTCGAGCTCCAGCCACGAGCCACGGGCGGGCATCAAGTTGGCGATGAAGACCTGCTTCTCGCGGTCCTTGGGCTCCATCAGGTAGGCACCGGGGGAGCGCACGAGCTGTGTGACGACCACGCGCTCGGTGCCGTTGATGACGAATGTACCGCGCTCGGTCATCCAGGGGAAGTCGCCCATGAAGACCGACTGCTCGCGGATCTCTCCGGTCTCGCGATTGATGAACGCGACCGTGACCGTGAGCGGACGGGCGTAGGTCAGATCCTTCTCGCGGCACTGCTCAAGCGAGGCGACGGGCTCGTCGAAGACGAACTCGCCGAACTGCACGGCGAGGTTGCCGGTGTAGTCCTCGATTGGGGAGATGTCGTCGATCGTCTCGCGCAGACCGCCCTTTTGGGGATCGGTCAGCCACAGAAACGAGCGGCGCTGGATATCGATGAGGTTCGGTACGTCGACAGACTTGGACAGACGCGCGAAAGACCGGCGCGTCCGGAGAGCATCAACAGCAGCCAAGAAATGACTCCTTCGGAGGGCGAGAGACGGGCAAAGGCGGGCGCAAACGCGCGACCAGCAAAGATAGCACAGAGTATCGACGCCCTCAAGTGGGGCAGCCAGCGCTCACGGACCCCACCCCTGACCACCGCGTATGTGGCGCGGTGTCTGTCGCTTCGGGTGGCTACGACTATCGGCCAGCGCGCCGGATTCTACCGGAGATTTGCCGATTTTGGGAAAACCGGCGATCGGGGCCGGGGAATCTACCGAAAAAGGCCGATGCCCCCCGCGCGAGCGGGGGGCAGTCGCGATTTTGAAGGCTACATAGGTAGCTCGTTCTCGATGCCCGCGAGCCACTCCGAGCGCGGAACGAACGCGCGGGATCGCCTCCGCTTTCGAGAGCCAACGGGCCCAACGAGCGTGGCCCCAACGCAGCGAGACAGCGAGACCCTGGCGCGAGCGGACCTCGACGTCCCCGGGAAACCGCGAGCTACTTCAACTCGACGCTGCCTCCGGCCTCCTCGAGTTCGGCCTTGAGCTTGTCGGCCTCCTCGCGCTCGATGCCCTCCTTGACCGGCTTGGGGGCCTCGTCCACGAGCGCCTTGGCCTCCTTCAGGCCGAGACCCGTCGCCGCGCGCACGACCTTGATCACCTGGATCTTCTTGTCGCCCGCCGCGGTCAGGATCACATCGACGGTGGTGGGACCTTCGTCCTCGGCCGCCTCGCCGCCACCGCCACCGCCCGCTGCCGCCGCCGCCGGCGCGGCAACTGCCGCCGCCGAGACGCCGAACTCCTCCTCCAGCGCCTTGATGCGCTCGGCGAGCTCCAGCACCGAGATGCCCTTGAGCTCCTCGATCCAATCTTGTGTGCTTGTTGCCATCGGTCAGTCCTCCTTGGTCGCTTCGGCGCTCTCGGTTACTTGCTCCGAAGCGTCCGTCTGGTTGTCGTCTTGTGCCGGCTCAGCTGCCGGCTCAGCTTGGTCTGTGGCCGAGGCCTCCTCGGTAGGAGCGCCCTTTGCCTCGGGCTGCTCCTCAGCCGCGGCGCTCTCCTCAGCGGGGGCGTCGGTGGCGGTCTCCTCAGCGGCTGGAGCCGCGTCGGTGGCGGTCTCCTCGGCGGCCGGAGCCTCAGCGGCAGGTGCCTCCTCAGCAGCAGGTGCCTCCCCGGCGGCAGAAGTCTCCCCGGCGGGAGCCTCGACGCTCTCCTCGGCGGCTGGAGCCTCGGCGGCAGGTGCCTCCTCGGCCGCCGGACTCTCCTCCACAGGAGCAGCCTCGGCCGCTGGCGCCTCGCCCGCAGGGATCTCGCCCGACTCCTTCTTCTCGCGCACCTGGCCGAGCGCAACCGCAAGGCCACCGACGAGGCCGCCGAGCGTGCGCACCAGGCCCGAGATGGGCGAGGCGACGATCCCGACGAGCTGGCCGTAGAGCACTTCGCGCGAGGGCAGGCGCGAGATGGCGCGGATCTGGTCGGCGTCCACCACCTCGCCGTCCATCAAGCCGCCCTTGAACGGCAGCAGCTGCGTGGCGCGAGCCTGGTCGGCGACCGCCTTGGCCGCCAGCGCGGCATCGCCGCGCACGAACGTGAGTGCTGTTGGGCCTGAGAGCAGCGCCTTGAGCGACTCGGCGCCGACCTGATCGGCGGCGCGTTCGGTCAACGAGTTCTTGACGACCGTGAAGGTGGCGTCTGCCTCGCGCAGCTTGGAGCGCAGCTCGGCCGCCTGGGCCACCGAGATGCCGCGGTAGTCGACGGCGAAGACGGCCTGTGACTCGTCTATCTCCGTTGCGAGCGCCTCTATCGTCGCTGCCTTCTGCTCTCGGTTCATCTCATCCCTTGCTCTCTTTGAAGAACTCAGACGCCCAAGTACAGCGGGGCGTCGAGAGCGGGGGTGAACCGCCTTCGCTCGCTCCACCTGCCCCGGTCTTCTCTGCCGATGCCGATCTCCGATCGGCCGGCCACGCCGGGGGTCTTGGGCGGTGAGCCGTTGATTAAATCAGGCCGCGGCTGCCTCTTCGACGATGTCGCGGGTACGAGCCGGATCGACTTTGACGCCGGGGCCCATGGTGGAAGTCATCGTGATCGTGCGCAGATAACGACCCTTCGCCGCCGAGGGCTTGGCGCGGACGAGCTCTTCGACGACAGCCGCGTAGTTCTCGAGCAGTTGCTGCTCGTCGAAGGAGGCCTTGCCGATCACCATGTGCACGATCGCGGTGCGATCGGTGCGGTACTCGACCTTGCCGGACTTGGAGTCCTCGACGGCTTTGGCGACGTCCATCGTGACGGTCCCGACCTTCGGGTTTGGCATCTTGCCCGACGGACCGAGGATGCGCCCGAGCCGTCCGACCACGGACATCAGATCGGGCGTGGCGATCGCGACGTCGAAGTCGTCGAAGCCGTCCTCCTCGATGCGCTTGGCCAGATCCTGGGCGCCCACGACATCAGCTCCGGCAGCCTCGGCTTCGCGGGCCTTCTCGCCCTGGGCGAAGACAATGACCTTGACGTTCTTGCCCAAGCCATTGGGCAATGCGATCGTTCCGCGCAACTGCTCGTCGGCATGGCGCACGTTCAATCCGGTACGCACGTGGATCTCAACCGACTCGTCGAATTTGGCGCTGGCGAGACTCTTGACGAGCGCGACCGCCTCGGCGGGGGCGTGCTCACGATCACGATCGATCTTCTGAAGACCCTCTGCGTGGCGACGGCTGTGAGCGCTCATGACGCCACCTCGACACCCATCGAACGAGCGGTGCCGGCGATGATCTTGACGGCTTGATCGACATCGTGGGCGTTGAGGTCGGCGAGCTTGCGCTCGGCGATCTCGCGCAACTGGGCGTCGGTGATCTTGCCGACCTTGTTGCGGTTGGGCTCACCCGAGCCCTTCTCCAGTTTGAGCGCCTGACGGATGAGGACCGCAGCGGGCGGTGTCTTCGTCACGAACGTGAACGAACGGTCCTCGTAGACGGTGATTACGACCGGGATGATCGTGCCTGTATCGCTGAGCGTCTGCGCGTTGAAAGCCTTGCAGAACTCCATGATGTTGATGCCGTGCTGGCCCAGGGCAGGGCCGACCGGCGGAGCCGGGCTCGCCTGTCCGCCGCGCGCTTGCAGCTTGATTGTTGTCAATACCTTCTTGGCCATTGGATATTCAGCTTATCTCGGGTTGTTTTTCTGAGCGTTCCGGTTGGAGCGTCTAGGACGTTCGCTGGTCAAGCGATACAAGGACGCAAGGAGCGAAATGTGCTTCGCACATGAGCGACTGAGGACGCCGTAGCGCGCCGGCCAGCGGGCGTCCTAGAGCTTCTTGACTTGGTCGAAACCTACCTCGACGGGAGTCTCGCGACCAAAGATTGATACCAGGACCTTGAGCTTGGCGGCGTCGTCGTTGATCTCGGAGATCTCGCCAGAGAAGTCTGAGAGCGGACCGGAGACCACCTTGACGGTCTCGCCGATCGTGAACTGGGCGCGTGTGCGCGGGGCGGTCGCGACCTCCTTGTGCAGCAAACGATCGACCTCTACCTGGGTGAGTGGCACAGGCTCCTGCGAGGAGCCGACGAAGCCGGTCACGCCCGGGGTGCCCTTGACGACTCCCCAGGAGTCCTCGTTGAGCTCCATGTTGACGAGCACGTAGCCCGGCATGGTTCGCTTCTCGACCGTGATCTTCTGGTTGTCCTTCATCTCCGAGACGGACTCGGTGGGAACGACGACCGTGCGCACTGCACGCTGCTGGCCCAGCGATACGACGCGGTGCTCGAGATTGTGCTTGACCTTGTTCTCGTGACCGGAGTAGGTGTTGACGACATACCAACGAAACATTCAGCTTCCTGACAGCTTGAACTGGTGGATAAGACGGGGAAACATTGTGGTGGACGGAAGGGGCGAGACGCTATCGCGCTCAGCACTCTGACGTTCGATGACCAAGCAGGTCAAGGAGCATCAGGCGAGCCTCCTGACGTTCGATGACCAAGCAGATCCAGGACGCAGTGAGCGAAGTGTGCTTTGCACACGAGCGAACGAGGACGCAGATATGCGCCGGTCATCGGGCGTCAGGCAGGTCATCGGACGTCAGAGGATGAAGTTGACGATCTTTTGGGCGACCCAGTCGGCGGCACCAAGGTAGGCGCCGGCAACGGCGACGAAGCCCAGCACGACAGCGGTAGCTTGCGTGACCTGGCGCCGATCGGGCCACTGGACCCGTTGCAGCTCGGCCCAACTGGCGCGCAGGAAGGCAATCGCGCGACGTGGCAACGACTGCGAGGGCTTGGCGGCCGGAGTCGCTCCCTCTGGAGGCGCAGGCTCTGGCAGCTCGTCGAGGACCGACTCGTCGCCTCTGCCATTACGACCGCCGCGTCCCCCGCCCGCGGGCACCAGGTCGGCTGAGGATGCCTCACGAGAGCCCTCGCCATTGCGCTCGGCCGCGGCAGGCTGCTCGGTCGGCACCCCACCGGCGCCGGCGATGAGCGCCGCGTCGAACTCGTCGACGTCGCCCGAGTGCGAGAGCGCCGCCGGGACGTCGGCGCGGACTGGGCGATTCTGGGATGGGGTCGTCGCGCCCTCGCGGACGGGCCTTGGGCGGCGTTGCCTTGCACGCTTGCGGTCACGAGCCACGGCAGCGCTCCCGCGCTAGCGAGTCTCCCGATGGCTGGTATGCCGACGGCACCAGCGACAGTACTTACGCAAGCTCACCCGGTCGGGGTTGTTGCGCTTGGACTTATTTGTTTGGTAGTTGCGATGCTTGCACTCCTCGCACGCGAGGGTGATAGCGATTCGAACGTCTCCGCGAGCCATGGCTAAAAAGATCCCTGGGTGGTTGTCGACGAGCGCGCCCGGACGAAAGAAAAACCCCGCCCAGGCGCGAGGTTGAGCAAAGTCTAGCGCGGCTGGGCCCTCGGTGCGACCAACGTCCGGCGAGCCGACGCCAATTGCTCAGCGACGCAACACTGCTGGGGCGTCCGCGCTACTGATCTGCCAGCGAACGCCTGGCCCGAACTCGAGGACAACACCCGCAGGGCTGATCAGCTCCCAATAGGGCGGGTCGTCGTCTGCCTCGGCCTCCGCTGGCCTGATCTCGAGCGATGAGCCATCCGAAAGCTTGCAGCGCAGCTCACCAGATTCCTCATCGATACTGGCATCGTCGATCGAGTGCCCGACGAGCCGCGCCGGGTCGGACGGCGACCACTCAGCGTCTTGGGTCGCCATACGCCAGAGTTCTCCGTGCCGGTCGCGAACTTCAACATGCAGGACATCTGGATAGGAAACACGTGCATCGACAATCGGCCCCCACATTGAACGCAGGACTGTCGTCGGCGATGCGTCTAGGGCTACTACGGTCGCCATGAGGCATTCCATTCTCGCAGCCACGCCAGCAATTCTCCATAGCTCATGTCTTCCTGGCCGCTCGACGCTTCTCGGCGTGTAGCGCATCGCTAGCTTCGAAGCGCTCGGAGGCTGTCAATCCGGCCTCCTGGCAGGCATGCATGAACTGCTTGATATCGCGCTTTCTGGCCATGGCGGCGAGTCTAATCTCGCCGTGGGAGCGAGCCTGCGTCCTCATGCCTCACTCGTATAGCGTCAGCGTCGCCAGGATCACGTACAGCGCGACGAGCGCCCAGCCCTCGAACGCGGCCGCTTCGCCATCGCCGGTGATCTGCCACATCGCCAGCGCCATCACCAGTAGCGCGCCGATATACACCGGCGCGAGCGCGAACGTCAGCGTCGTGGCGAGCAGGAACGAGATCAACACGAGCAGCGGGAACAAGAACGCCGCGATCTGCGCCACCGAGTTCTTGACGACCGAGATCGCCAGGTCCGAGCGGCCCTTCCAGGCGAGCACGAGCCCAGCCGTGTTCTCGACGGCGTTGCCGGCGATCGCAACGATCACCAGGCCCGCGAACGCCTGGGAGATTTTCAGCTGGACGATCGCCGGCTCCAGGCCGTTGATGAACCAGTCGGAGACGAACGCCGAGGCGACGCCGGCTGTGAGCAGCAGCGCGAGCGTCAGGCGCAGCGAGAGCCGTAGGGCTGGCCGCTCCGTGGACGCGATGCTCGAACGGTCCGTGTCCTCGCCCGACGCACTTGAAGCCGTGGCCTGGGCGTCTGTCGATCTCGAAGCGTCGTCCTCCGTGCCCGGCAGCTTGTCGGCACGCAGGTAGGGCACTACCCAGGCGAGATAAACGACGAGCAGGCTCACGGCCCCGACCGCCGAGATCACATCCACGTGGTGGCTGGCCGGATCGTGCGCGGCGAGCGACAGGCCCAGCAGCACGATGATGAACACACACACCAGCAACAGCGTCGTCGTGTCGCGTGGCAGCCGGTGGGAGAAACGCATTACGCCGTCGGGGGCGCGCAGTGCACCGACCACGATCACCAGGCCCAGCACGAGCATCGCGTTGGCGAAGATCGAGCCGACGATCGCCGTCTGCGCGACCACCAGCTCGCCCTTCTGCAGGGCGAAGATGACCACGAACAGCTCCGGCAGGTTGCCGAGCGTCGACTGCATCATTCCCGTGACCGCCGGCCCGAAGCGCTCGCCCAGTTGCTCGGTGGCGAACGACACGACCCACGCCAGGCCCGCGAGCGCAAGCGTCGCTACGGCGAAGCGCGGCACCGCCGCCCACTGTCCATAGTTGGCCGCGCCCGCGATCGCCGTCAAGATCGCGATCGCAGGGAGCGCGATCCGCTCTGTGGAAGTGAGACGGCTCATCTCGCCTGCCGACAATAGTGTGGGCAGAGGCCAAGGCCCACTTCGATGGGGTGGGCCTCACTCCCGCTAGGCTTCCCAGCCGATGCGTCTCGCCACCTTCCTTGCGCCTGGCAGCTCCCACCCGCGTGGCGGAGAGGTGCGCGGCGAGCAGGTCGTGGCTTACGCCGAGGAGAGCTTCGGCGTGCTCGATCGCCTGCGCGACCCCGGCGCGCCGGCGGCGGACGGGCCGTCTTTCGCGCTGGCCGACGTGACGTTGCTGGCGCCCGTCCCCGAGCCGCGTGCGATCTTCGGGATCGGCCTCAACTACGCCGACCACATCGCCGAGACCGGCGGCAGCGCGCCCGAGGTACCACTGGTATTCACGAAGCTGCCGGCCTCCGTCGTGGCGCCTGGCGCCTCCGTGCGCTGCCCAGCAGTCGTCAAACGCCTGGACTACGAGGGCGAGCTTGCCGTCGTGATGGGCGTAGACGGACAGGTTGGTGGCTACGCCGTGGCCGACGACCTCACTGCCCGCGACCTGCAGGGGCGCGAGACGCAGTGGACGCGCGCCAAGGGGGCTGACGGGTTCTGTCCCTGTGGTCCCTGGATCACGACCGCTGAGGAGATTCCCGACCCACATGCGCTCTGGCTACGCACCTGGGTCAACGGCGAGCCGCGCCAGGATTCCTCGACCTCGAACCTGATCTTCAAGGTTCCCGAGCTTGTCGCGTTCATCTCGGAGACATGCACGCTTTCGCCCGGCGACCTGATCCTCACCGGCACGCCCAGCGGCGTCGGCATGGGCCTTGACCCACCGCGCTTCCTTGGCTCCGGCGACGTGGTGCGTATTGAGATCGAGGCGCTTGGATCGATCGAGCACTCGATCGCCTGAGACCTCCCGAGAAGGCGACATCGCGGCGTCCGCGCGCATCCCACGCGGCCGAGCGAACGATCAGTGCGGCTCGAGCACGCGGTCGATCAGGCCGTACTCCAAAGCCTGCTCGGCCGTGAAGAAGCGGTCGCGCTCCATGTCTTCGCGCACCTGCTCCTTTGAGAGGCCTGTGTTTTCGGCGTAGATGTCATCAAGGCGGTCGCGGATATTGAGGATCTCGCGCGCATGGATCTCGATGTCGGTGGACTGACCTTCAAAGCCCGCCGAGGGCTGGTGGATGAGGATGCGCGAGTTGGGCAATGCCGCGCGCTTGCCCTTGGTGCCACCCGCCAACAACAGCGAGCCCATCGACATCGCCACGCCCACGCACATCGTGTGGATGTCGGGCTTGACGAAGCGCATCGTGTCGTAGATCGCCAGGCCCGAGTAGACGCTGCCGCCCGGGGAGTTGATGTAGATCGAGATGTCCTTGTCGGGGTCCTGAGACTCCAGGTGCAGTAGCTGGGCCACGACGAGGTTGGCCACCTGATCTTCGATCGGCGTGCCGAGGAAGATGATGCGCTCGTTGAGCAGGCGGCTGAAGATGTCGAACTCGCGCTCGCCTCTGGCGGTGCGCTCTATGACCATCGGGATCAGGGGCATGGGGCACACCCTATCGAGCGCGAGGCTGCGATCCGGCCACGACCTGAAGAGGCAGTACCGACGGCTCAATGCCAAGCCGCTCCGACCGCCCGGCCAGCGCTTGCGATTGTGGCCATAATGGCGACAGTCGATGATGCCCTTGAACCTCCCCAATCTGTTGACGGTGCTGCGCATCATGCTTGTGCCGGTGCTGGTCGTTGCGCTGCTCGGCAACACACCCTCCGGCGACGTGTTGGCCGCCGTCGTGTTCGCGCTGGCCTCGCTGACCGACTTCATCGACGGCTACCTTGCCCGCTCGCGCGACTCGATCACGACTTTCGGAAAGCTGATGGACCCGCTTGCCGACAAGCTTTTGATCGTTGGCGCGCTGCTGTCGCTCGTGTCGCTCGACCGGCTGGAAGGCTGGGTCGCGATGGTGATCATCGCGCGCGAGCTTGCCGTGACGATGTGGCGCATGAACGCCACCTCCTCGGGGGTCGTGATCGAAGCTTCGATGTTCGGCAAGCTCAAGACCTGCGTGCAGATCGCGGCGATCCTGGCCGTGATCGCCGTGCCCGGCTCTCCCCTTTGGGTCTCTCTGCTGGTCTACCTGATGGTGGCGATCACGGTGCTGTCGGGCCTCGACTATTTCCGCCGAGCCACTCGTCCAGCGTCGTCTGATGCTCCGACGGCGCCCGCGTCTGAATCTCCTCCCGCAACTCGGCCGTAAGCGTCTGAATCTCCCCCCGACAATTCAACCGTAACGTTCCTACCGCCTAGGCTGTGTGTTAGTCTGTGGCCATGCGTATGCACATAAGCTTGGATGACGATCTCGTCGCTCAGCTCGATCGGCGCATCGGGGTAAGGCGTCGTAGCGCATTCATCTCTGCGACCGTTCGCAAGGCACTGGCGGATGAACAGTGCTGGGAAGACATCGAAGCGGGGCTCGGTGCGCTCGCGGGCTCAGAGCACGAGTGGGACCAGGATCCCGCCGGCTGGGTTGCGACGGGACGCATGGGCGATTCGGCACGCATCGGTTAGCACGCTTGCAATTGCTGCTGGACACGACGGTATTGATCGATGCGTTGCGCGGTCGCCCAGCCGTACAACGTGTGCGCGGCCTGCGCGAGCAAGGACACGTGCCGTGGATCAGCTCGATCAACGTAGAGGAGGTGCTGCGTGGCACACGCGACCATGAGGAGCAACTCGTATTGCGCTTCCTCGCAGGCATGCGCATGGCTCCACTCGGGCGCGAGCAGGGGATGTGCGCCGGGCGTTGGCGCAGAGAGCACGCGCGTAAGGGCATCACGCTCAGTCAGGCGGATTGCCTGATCGCTGCCGCCGCCGTTGGTGTAGGTGCACGGCTTGCCACCGGCAACCCGAAGCACTTCCCCATGGAGGGCCTCGACGTCGAGCACTGGCCTGTCGGCGAGTGAGACGACTGGCGCGCCACACCGCTCCCTGTGGGTGTCGCTACTGGTCTACCTGATGGTGGCGATCACGGTGCTGTCCGGCCTCGACTATTTCCGCCGAGCCACTCGTCCAGCGTCGTCTGATGCTCCGCCGGCGCCCGCGTCTGAATCTCCTCCCGCAACTCGGCCATGAGGCCATGGCGCTCGGCGATCACGTTGTGCTGGTGGATCGTCTCCAGATTCTCCTGGCGCGCTGAGACGAAAGCGCCATCGGGCAGACCTGGGAAGCGCTCGACCGTGGCGGCGATCATCTCGCGCACGCAGTCCTCGACGAAGCGTGGGCGGCGGTGGGCCTTTTCCACCACCTCGACCTCGTCTGTGCGCTTCATCAGCTCGTAGATCTCCGAGGACATCGAGCCCTCGACGATCTCAAGCAAAGTTGCCGCTTCGATCTCGGTCTCGCACTCCTCCGGACAGCCGATGTGCAGCGTGCCGAGGCCACGCTGGTTGTGTGTGGCAACCGGCACGCTCTCGAACACCTTCTCGATCTGCTCGTCGCTGAAATCCTCTGCCTGCAGGCGCTCGCGCGCGCGCGCGGCGACCAGCTCCTGCGCGCACGGACACGCGGTCATTCCCGTGGCCGCTACTCCCACGAGCCGGCGTGTGCCGGAAGGCAGCGCGACGGCGCGGCCGAACAGCGTGTAGATCTCCTGTGTCGGCACACCTGAGACCGGGGCCGGCTTGTGCTCCGGGTAGCGTGCGGCGATCGTCACCTCCGCTCGCGCCGCGCCCTGGCGTTCGCGCACGAGCTCGGCGATGTGCTGCGCCAACGTCTCCGCACGAAACGGGGCCTCTTTCAGAACCACCTCGCCGATGGCCTCGTTGACGACCTCCTCGAAGCGCGACATGTGCGCGCCCTTCTGCGCTGAGCCGAGATCCACATAACACTCCAGGCGCGCGTAGAAAAGCTCCTCGCGGATGCGGATGACCTTCTCGACTCCCGTTACGCCTACACGCGAGAGGGCGACCGGGATCGACGGGACGCGTGCTTGGACGTCCTCGGCGATGGCCTGCGGCGAATTGGAGGCTTGGTGCACGTCTGTCGCTTGAGCCATGCTCCCGGCAAGCGTAGTACACGTGCTCGGCCGCACGTCAGGGCTCTCCGCCGATCAGCCGATGTTGAGGAACCTCACGCCGGGCAAGGGTGCGCGCTTCAGGGGGGCATCGGTGCTTAGCAGCGGACAGTCCAGCGCTCGCGCGAGCGCCACGTAGCAAGCGTCGTAGGCGGAGAGGTTGGCCCGCAACGCCCACGCGTCAGCGATCAGGCCGGTTGTGGGCACTCTCCTTACGGGGCTGTGGGCCAGCCGCTGCACTGCCCTGGAGGCGCGCTCTGGCGACAGCTTGCCGCCGCGCTCCAGGCCGCGCAGGCCCTGGATGACCTCAGGATTGACGATATCCGGCGCGATCAGCTGCGAGCCGCCCACCTGCCCGGCGATCTGACCTCCGAGCGTTGTCTGCAGCAGCAGCTCGAGGAGCGCCGAGGCGTCAATCGCGATCTGTGACGACTCGGCCGACGATTTGCTCATAGCGCTCGGCACGGGCCTCGTGAATCGCGTCTGAGATGTCTTGCGAGGAGATCGTCGTCATAGCCTCGTCCTGTTCGAGGCGCTCGAGCCATTCTCGATTCGTGGGGACGGTTAGATCACGCCGGAGCACGTCAAGCACATAGTCGCTCAGGTTTCGACCCTCCAAGTGCGCACGGGCACGCAGATGCTCGTGCAGCTCGACGGGCACATTCTTCACCTGGATCGCGCTCACGACCGAAGTCTAGCATGCCGATAGCATGCCACGCCAATACTCGCGGCAGCCCTGGCTGCTAGGCGGCCGCGGATAATCCGGATCCAGGGACTCTGCTCGCTGTTACAAAGACGGGTGTCCCGCCTGGCACTGGTGGTCGGATTTAGACGCCAGGATGCCACCCGCGAAATCGCCTGTCCTCGCCGCTAACCTTTTTGCCAATGCGAACGCTACTCCCAGACCCGCCTCCCGCCGAGCTGCAGGCGCTGCTCGAGCGCCGCAGACGCCTCGGCCAGGACCACAAAGACGAGGTCTGGGAGGGGGTGCTGCACATGGTGCCATCGCCGGGGCATAGACATGCCCGTCTCGCACAACAGCTGGCGGTGATCCTCGACGCGCCCGCTCGCGCGGCCGGCCTGCAGCCGACCGTCGCCCAATTCAACCTCGGCGACTCCAAGGACGACTTCCGCGTGCCAGACGGTGGGCTTCACCGTCCCGGCGCCGCCGAGATGTGGCACCCCACGGCCGCGCTCGTGCTCGAGATCCTCTCTCCCGGCGACGAGTCCTGGGAGAAGCTGCCCTTCTACGCCGCCCACCACGTCGACGAGATCCTGATCGTCGACCCCGACACCCGCCAGGTCCACTGGCTCGCGCTCACCGCTGAGCGCTACGAGCCGATCGAGCGCAGCAACCTGATCGAGCTCGGGGCCACCGAGCTCGCCCAACGCATCGACTGGCCCTGAGCCCCCGCCGCCGGCCTCCAAACGCAGTCCACCGCGGCAGCCCGGCAAGCTGGAGGGCGATATCGTCACGAGATCGACATAGCGTGCGCGGACCACCGATACACGCCTGCTCGGGTCGTGCAAGTGGTCGCGCAGAGCCGTCGACGAGGACACACTCGACGCGCTGCGGTCGAGCAGAGACGCCATTGCCGGGCGCACGGCGGATGCGCGCCTTGCTCTGTTCGCGCGACGTGGCTTCACCCGCCCGCTGGAGCGACGAGGCGCCCGCGAGGGGGTGCTTCTGGTGACGGCCGCGGATCTATTTGAGTAGCCACCTGCTGACAGCCTCATATAAGGCTGAGCTGAGCGGCCGCCCGATGCTACGATGAGCGTATGAAGCGCACCACTATCAGCCTCCCCGACGACCTTGCCCAGGATGTCGAGCGCGAGGCCCAGCGGCGGCGCGTGTCGATCTCCGAGGTGACCCGCGAGGCGTTGCAAGAGCACATCCAGCTGGTCGCCGCAAATCCTCTGCCGTTCATCGGCATCGGGCGCAGCGGCCGAACCGACACCGCGCAGCGCGCCGAGGAGATCCTTGCGCGCGAGTGGGGCGATGCTCGCGGTCGTTGATACGGGGGCCCTTTACGCGGCGCTCGACCTCGACGACGACGATCACCAGGCCTGCGCCGAGACCCTGAGCCGCACCGACCTGCGCCTTGTCATACCAACGCTTGTGGTCGCGGAGGTCAGCTACCTAGCGGCTACCCGCCTGGGCGCGGAAGCCGAGGCGAGCTTCGTCGCCTCGCTGGCCGATCTCGATGTCGAGCCCCCGCCACCACAGGAGTGGACGCGCATCGCCGAGTTGATTCGCCAGTATGCGAGCTTTCCGCTCGGCGCGACCGACGCCTCCGTCGTCGCGCTCGCCGAGCGACTGGAAACGGCCCACGTGATCACACTCGACCGCCGCCACTTCCATGCGATCAGACCGCGGCATTGCGAGGCGTTGCAACTGCTGCCCGAGTAGGACAGCTCCCGCGGGCCGGCGACCAGACCCGAGTGATCCGTTCAATCCCCCGCCTCCCCCGAAACACCGCCAGCGCCGGCCAGGCCAGCCGCCCGAACACATCCAGCACCGCCCGCGTGACCACCGCCGCCTCCCCAACCCGCGCCTCCGGTGCCGCCAGATAGAAGCTTGCCATGGCGGCCACGATCAGCTCGTGCCGATGCATGGGCTCCAACCCGCGCGCGCATTCCAGAGCCCGCTCGGCCAACATTCCCATCCGCTCCGCGGCCTCTGCCGGGGACCCGTACAACTCGACCAGATTGGGTTGCCCCGCCAGCGCGTCTTCTTCGACGTCGATCAGCTGGTCGAGCATCGAGTGAAGCGCCCCGATCCACGGGAAGTAAGCCCGCTCAAGCGCGTCGACGGGCGCTTGGTCGATCCCCGGCTCGGCCGCCGCGGCGATCATCGCGTGCACGCCCAGCGAGGAGCCGCCCGAAGCGGCCGTCTCCCACCAGCGCATGGGGCTGCCCGGCGGCGTCTGTGCGCGCGCCCACTGCTCCATGTCGCCACGCTCGTGCCGGTTGAAGGCCTGGAAGGAGACGACGCGCTCGGCCGCGCGCCTTGCCGCCGGCGCGACTACCGCATACGAGGGCAGCTCGGACAACGCCTCCTGACAGGTCTCGACCAGCGCCTGCAGGTATCCGTCTTCGTTGTTTTTTGGGGGATGGATTTGGCGTTCGTGGTCGTGTCCCGACTCCACCGATCTCCCACGGCCTGACCACGGCCCGGGGCTGACGCGGGCCAGTGCCGCCAATAGCGCCTCGTGCAAGGCCCGCGCCTGCACCGGCCCGATCTCTCCCGACTGCTCGGAGACCGTGTCGAGGTGGTTGTAGGCCGTCTGGAACGCGACCGTGGCTCGTACGACCGCCGCTCGCTGCTCGCGCGGCACGAACGTCGCGAACGCGGCCGCGCCCTCCATGTTGCCGCGCTTGCCCAGCGCTTCCAGCGCCTGCGCGCACAAGGCCGCGTCGGGTATCTCGCGCGCCCGCTCGCGCCACATCTCGAGCTCACGGCTGACCCGCGGAAAGACGCTGCCCCAGTAGGTGCGCGTGGCTCGCGCGAACGTGGCCCCGGACGCAAAGCCGCCGGCGACCGTGACGCCCATCTCAGCGGCCTGTGTCCCGCTTGCCTGCCCCCCGACCTGGGGGGTGCCCCGACATGGGGTGCGAGCGGCCCGTCGCCCGCTCGATCTCGAGCCCCAGCGGCGTCAGCTGCCACTGATTGGCCATCCCCCGCTCCTGGCCTGCCCACGCGTTGACGATCAAGCCGAGCCGCTCCAGGCGTTGCAGCAGCTTCGACACCTGGCCTTGGTCGGCGATGCCGGCGCCCGCGCCGACTTGGCGGTTGGAGGCACCCGGTTGTTCGGCGATCACGCTCAGCACGAGCATCGTGCGGTAGGTGACGCGCATCGGCAGGCCGTTCAGTCGGCTTGCCCCGTCGGACGCCCGCGGCTCCCGTCGCTTGTGCTTGGGTAGCGGCCGCTCGAGCTCCTTGCGCGCGGCCGCCGTGCCGAGATATGGCAATACGATCGTGCTCATCAGCGGGTTGGTCAGCTCGACCAGCGCGGCTCGCTTGCCGCCCTGCTCGTTGCTCACCAGTCGCGCGTGGATGACGGCCAGCGCCGAGCCGACGACGCCCTCGGCGGTCAACGGCGTCAGCACCGCCCCGGCCCGGGAATCGGCCCTGCCCGCGTCGACGGCGTCGATCAGCTCGCCGAGCACGGCCGCGCGGCGCTCCAGCGCCTCGGGTCCCGCGCCGGGCGCCTCGACCACCAGCAGCCGGCCTCTGGCGGGCTCGTCCTCGAGGAAGCGTAGTAGCGCGTGTAGCGCGGCCCTGATCCGACTCCTCCACGACTCCCGCGGGTCGTAGACCTCGCGCACATAGGAGCGGGCGCGCTCGAGCGAATCCTCGAGCGTCGCGAGCAGGCAGTCCTGTCCGTCGTCGAAGACCTCATAGAACGTACGGCGCGAGACGCCCGAGCGGGCGACGACCATCCCAACCGACAGTTTGTTTGCGCCCCGCTCTGCGGCGACCTCCACCATCGCGGCGACTATCCGCCCTCGTTGGACCCCGATGACGTGCTCGTGCTTGAGAACGTCGTGACCCGAGCTCACAGCTGTTGACGTTCGCACCTGGCAATTGTCTCCCGGCCTCCCGGGTCCAGCTACAGGAAAGTTGTGGTCTTGAATTTCGGGATGCGCGCTTGACGGGCGCGCTTGACGACATGCTCACGACAGCCGCTCACGTCGAGCTTCGTGCGCTTATGCAGGACGGCGCCGTTCTGCGCGACCAGTTCGGTCCCCATCGCGAGGCTCGGGGTAACGCGCTTGCGCACCGAGACCGTGCGCTGGACCAGGCGCCCGTGAACTCGTCGCGTGACGCTGTGCCTGACGGTTACGGTCCGCGCCGGTAGGCACAGGCTCGCGCCGGCACCCAGAGCCGAGTGGGCGCCTTGGGGCAGGTACAGCTCGAAACTGCTCACCGGCACGTCGGGGACCGCCGCGAACGTCGCGCTTGTGATGTTTTTCGCGTCGATCTCGGTGGAGCCGGTTAGGTCGAAGCGAATGCCGTCTCCCTGCAGCACGACAACCAGCGAGGGGAACGCCGCGCCGCCGTGCGAGACGAAGTACACGGGGCCGGCTAGCGGTGCTCCCAGCACTGGCGTCCGCAGCTTGGCGGCCCCGACGATCGACGCCCGTGGGCAGGCCGCCGGGTTTGCTTCGAACACGCTGTCTTCGCAAGCCCGCTGTAGCGTCGTCAGCCTGGAGGCGATCTGCTTGGGCAAGGCCAGCTTGATCCGCTTGAGGTTCGCCTCGCTGCCGGGGGCGCTCGCTGGGAACGCGAGCTTCACGTCGAGGCTCGCGCCGGCACTGGCGCCCGCACGCCCGCTGGCGCTTGCTGTCAGCGCCGGCTTGAACGCGAGGCTCTTGCAGTCGCCGGCCGCGAATGGGCTGGAGACCTCCGCGCTTGCGCCGAGCGTGCCCGTGACCGTCGCCGTGATCTGTTGCGATTCGCAATTTGTGGGGTTGAAGATGAAACCGGGACGGTCGAGCTCGAGCGTTATCCGCCGCAAGCGCAGTGGGATACCGAGCACGATCTGCGGCAAACGGTCGCTTGTGATCGTTAGCGCACCGCTTTGCGGGTCGATTTCGATGCGCGCGCGGATCGTGATGAGACCGAGGTTGAAAGGTCCGACCTGTGCGGGCGTGACGATGCTGAGGCCGAACGGCGCGCCCCCGTAGGGGCCTGTCAAATACACGCTGCCCGGCATTTCCAGCGGGCTGGACCCCGCGCCCGAGGAGACAGTCGTGGCGCCGATCCGCGAGGCTTGCGGGCACTTACCGGCGTTGGCCAGCGCTGCTTCGCACAACGGCACGCTTGCGAGCATCCCCAGTAGACCCGGCGGCGCATGCAGCTGGATTTGCGAGAGGTACTGTTCGCGGTCGCCACGCGTGACGCTGAAGCTCAGCGGACTGAAGGCGCCGCCGCGGGCTGTCACCGTGCCCGCGAGAAAGCCCGGGTGCAGGGCGGCCGGGCTGGTGCAGCCGAGGACTTCGTAGGAGGAGCTCGGCGTCGCGTCGGGGCTACCGGGCTCCACCAGGCCCGCGGGCGTGGTGCCGGGCGCGCTCCAGGGCAGGAGATCGGTCGTTGTCGTAGCACTCCCGCAGAAGGGCGGGCTGTCGAGTAGCGCCCCCGGCCCGCCGTTCAAGCGGATCGTCAGACCGCTGAGCGGCAGCTGCGGGCTGTCGTGCAGACTCAGTGTGAGCTGGCCGCTGGCGGGGCTCGCCGACACGTAGCCGGCCAGCTTGATGTCGGTGCTCGTGCCGGCGACACCCAGCTCGACATAGACGCGATAGAGCGTGCCGTCGAGCGCGTCCTCTGTGCCGCACGGCCGGGCCGCGCCACAGCCCGGCTGGGCCAGGTAGATGCGACCCTTTAGCGGCCCTGACAGGAGCGGCGTGGATGCTTCCACGGAGCCGATCGCCGAGGCCACGGGACAGTGCCCGGGGGCCAAACTGGCAAGACCGTCTGGACCCGTTTGTTCGCCTTCGCCGACTTCTTCGGGCAGCAACGGCGCTCCGTTTGCGTTCAGGCCCGTCGGCATGTCGATCCCTTCCGGCCCGTGCTCCGCGCAGGCCCGCAAGCCGCCGGCGACCGCCGCGGATATCGAGACGCCCCGCGGCAGCACGACGAGCGCTTCGCGCAGCGGCGGCGTGCCCGCCGTCTGCGCTTCTTCGCTTTGCGGCATTTGCACGTTCACGCCCAGCCCGAGCGGCTCGTCGGCGAGCGACGTTTCGGGATTGACTTCGACAGAAGGGGTAAAAGCCAACAGGTTGCAGCCGCCCATACCCTGGAGTGGGCCGCTCGACGTCGGCAGACTCGCCTGCGCTTGCACCCAGTTCTCCGCTTCCTCCCACGAGTCGGCGTTTGCGCTTGCGAGCTGTGGTCCCGCGGCGCAGTCGCTTCCCATCGTCAAGAATGGGACGGGCGATTCGCCGCTGTGCGCCCCGCCGCCTTCACAACTCCATTCTTGGCCCACTGTGGCAAAGCAGGACAGGCCGCGCTCGCCGTTGTGACTTTCAAGCGCCGGCGTCCCCCACAGCGTCGCCTGCATGCTCACGATTCCGGCTGCCGGCAGGCCGTCGGCTACGACCGCGAGGCCATAGCCCTGCGCCGTGTGCACGAGGCGGCCGCTCATCAGGATGCTCTTGGTCATCTCCAGCGCCAGCCTTGCCGGCTGGCCCGTTTCTGGCACCACGTTGACGATCGGCCCAAGCAGCACTTTGTCATCGGAAGCGGTATGAACGAGATAGACCCCGACCTGCGTGTTGGCGGGGCAGTGCGTACTACTCAGCACCACTTTGAGCGAACATTGGGCAACCGCCTGCGGATTGGCTGTCAGCCCGGGCGGCAAATCGATCACCAGGTTCTTGAGGTTACGAGCGAGCCTGTGAGCTTCGCCGACTTCTTCGCCGTCGAACCCCACGCCGATCGTCAGCGCGTCGGGATGGCCCGCGGCCTGAGTAGAGGCGTACGGTTCCTCGACGAAGCCGTAGCTTGGGGTGCCCGTCCCCCGCGGCACTTCAACCGTGCGCGTGCTCTGCACCGTGAAGGATTCGATCCCGAACGGCCTGCCTTCGGCCGCGCTCGCCGCCGCCGGCCCAACACCGAGGCAAATGCTGGCGAGCAGCGCCACACACAGCCCCATCCACACGCCGCCCCGAGCAGGCTCACGCCTACCGCGCCTGCATCCTACCCAGCGCCCCGGCTCCATCCCGAAAGCTCGATCCCCGTCCACATCCCTCGCTTTATGTCGACCCGACGATCCGCCGGGTTGACATCAGGATACTTTATCCTATGCACGTGTACGCCAGGAGTCGGCGCGTACCTTGAAGGTACGCGCCGACCATGATCACTGGCTGTTGCGCCTGACGTGCCTAGGCGCGATCAGCGACTCTGGATCAGGAGTACCTCTCGACGAGCTCTTTATCTTCTTCGCCGATCTTGGAGTAAGACCCAACCGCGGTGCACGCGGTCTTGGAGGTACACGATATTCCCCACAGCCCGCTGTTGAACGAGTTGGTGACATGGGGCGTTGACAGCACTTCGAAAGGATTGTTTGATTCTGAGAACTCGGTCAGAGGTAGCATTGTTCCTTCGCTGTTCCCATACTCGCCGCTCGCAACGCAGGTAAACGATCCGAGGAAGCACGACACGCTCTCCAAGGCGCTTTTCGCTAGTACCGGTGTCGACCAGATCTGCCATTTGCCCGACCCGATCTCCGCCAAGGTTTCTTCAGTTTTATCGCTTTGGCCAACGGCGCCACACAGAGTAGCGGCACACGACACGCCCAGCAGCTGAGCCCCGGAAGACCCAGCCGTGGTCTGGATCGTCCATTCTGTACCGTTCCAGCGCTCTGCCAACGGGCCTCCGAGGTATTCACTTCCGACCGCTATGCATTTCGAGGATGATTCGCACGATACACTGCTCAGTACGCTAAGTTTTGCTGGCGTGGTCTGGAGCGACCATTCCGTGCCGTTCCATTGCTCCGCCAACGTATTCCCTTCAAATTCGCCCACGGCGATACAGCTAGTCGATGAACTGCAAGACACCCCGTACAGCTCGGAACCCGGCTTTTTAGGCGTGGCCTGGATAGACCATTCCGTACCATTCCACCGCATCGCCAATGTTTCGGTTTTCGTTTCGTTTGTGTGCTGGCCGACCGCGGTGCACGCCGTCGAGGACGTGCACGACACGCTGTACAAGTAGTCTGGGCCACTGAGATTCGGGGTTGTTTGTGTCGACCAGGTGGTGCCGTTCCAGCTCTGGGCGAGGGTAACGGTTTCGGTACCTTTGAGCTGGGACCCGACGGCAACACACGCCGTCGCCGACGTGCACGACACGCCTCTGAGGCTAGGTGCTTTCGCGGAAATGCCAGTCGACTGGATTGTCCAGCTCGCGGCAGATGCCATCGCTGGCACCATCAAGAACCCAGCGATCGCAAGGATTGCTACAAACGCACGCGCCGTCGCGCGCGGAAAGGAGCTTCGGCTAGCCGCCTGGTGTGCACGATGGAATCGTGAGGGCACGATCGGCACCTCACCTGTAAGGACATATTTCACAGATACTCCCTTTGCTAGTGGTCGACGATTTGCGTCACTAAGCGCCTGCACTCATGCGTGCACAGCGGAGGGCAATTCTCGCCGAAGAGACACGGTCACGTCAAGAGTTACTAGACGGAAACGGCACCCGGCCGGCGTGTGCACAGTACGAAGCAGTTGCCGCACAAAGCACCGCGGTCGCCTTTTCGCCGTCTGGGCTCAAACGCCATTCGTTAGGTCTGCCGAGACCGCAAGCAGTCTTGAGCACCAACCCGTCACGCGCAAGACGGGCCAGTAACGCCGAGATCTGCCCCCGGCGGCTAATCCCGATTCCGGCGGCAACCTGACTGTTACTCGAGCCAGAATGCTCAGCCAGAAAGAGTACGCAAAGTCGAGCGCGATGAGCACGCGGGTTACTCAACACCGCGGGCAGCGCTGGTGTGAGGGCTTCTTCCGGCCACCCGGTCGCTGTGTGGGCGCCACCAACTTCGGGCATCCTTGACAGTAAAGACCGTGAGCCGTTAGCGGTGATCGCTTGTGCGAGTCCGTCTCCGATCTCAATCTCGTGTTGCGCGCTGTCATCACCCAGAAACGGCGCCGCGATCAAGCCCATCAACGGGCCGAGTAGGTCAATCAGTGACGAGCCTGCATCGCCGGCGATCACGCGCTGAACAACGAGGCCTTCCACCGACGCATAGATGCCCTCGATCACGAGCGGCCTAAGCTCGAGCGAGTCGGGCAGCGGCCACGCATCGCGGATCACCGAGAGAATGTCACGCAGCCGATGCTCGCGATGCTCCAGCGCCCACCCCCCGGCCGCCATCGACTCGACGAGCCACACGCGTGCGAGCATCGGCTCCGAATCCAGGAACATCAACAGCGAAGCCAAGGCCCAGCGCAATCCATCCATCCACGACTCGCGCCCAACAAATGCCTGCGAGATGATGCCAATCACCCACTCCGTTCCCTGATCGAGCACAGCCAGAAAGCAATCCCGCAGATCATCGAAGCATCCATAGAAAGTGCGCCGCGAGACACGCGCCCGCGCAGCGACGGCCTCTACCGTACAGCCCGCGAACCCCCGCTCACCCACGACCTCCACCATCGCTTCGACGATCCGTTGGCGCTGGTGCCCCGCGATTGTCTTCATCCTTGAGAGGAGGGGTAAGAGGCGCCGCGGAGGCGTGATCCGGGCGTACTCAGGGTAAGGACGGCACGGGAACGGGAGCCCGGCGTACTCAGCGAGTCAGCGCCTCATACCCCGGGCTCCCGGTTCTCCCGGCGGGAGAACCAAGGACTAGGCCTAACCTATTTTTCCAGCGTAACTACTTAGCCGGTGACGGCCCAACTGCCCGCGGCCGACTCTTCTCCGTTTTCGGGCGGGGCTCCAGTTTGAAATACCAAGTCCACACCGTTCTTTGCCGCCGCGAAATCTCCGTTACCGTCGACGGCTGTAACGGAGGTCAGATCGTGGGGGATGAAGGCTGCTTCACCTTCGAATACGCAGATGTTGCCGGTCTTGGCCTTTGGTTCCGCCACCGTGCCGCCTTCACATTGCGCCGGCACCGGATCGCCGAATATCACCATAGTCAACGTTGGCACAGCGGCAAGTGGGACCGGGAAGGAGATGGTGGCGACCTTTACTTCTCCTGCTGCCGCAGCTTTAGTGTATATCGCCCACTGGCCCGTCTCGGTGCTACCACTGGGGAGACTCCCGCCCCCGACAAACGGCGGGCCTTCTTTACCTTCTTCCCCTTTCTTACCTTCTTTTCCTTCTTTGCCCACCTTGCCTTCTTTGCCTTCGAGGCCGGCTGTGCCTGGACCGCCGTCTTTGCCTGCGACGCCGGCCGCGCCCTGTGCGCCCTGCGCGCCTTGCGCGCCCGCTTTGCCTTCCGCACCAGCTGGTCCGGCCTTGCCGGTCAACTGTTTGAGCACAGCCGGACTGATCTGTTTAGTCGAAGTGATCAAGTATTTCTTGGCGGCGTACGCGCCACCGGTCATCGCGAACACCAGTGCGATCGTCAGCGCGACGTTCGTGTAGGTGATGCGCTTACCTATTCTCGAGAACATCGGGTTCCTCCCGTTCGATTACAAGCGCGCGGCCCTCTCAGTCCGCGCGCGATGCCGCTACTGCTTGTTGCCCTTCGCGCCCTTCGGCGCATACTTCTTGTGTGCGTTGCGCCTGCACGCCGCGCGCTTACTCTTTGCCTTCAGATTGCACGCTTTCAGAGCGCGCGCGAGTTGTTGTGCCCGTGTTAGTTTCTTCGGCGTCGTGCTCTCCGCAGGCTGGGCTGGGAATTTGATGCTCGGGACCGTCAGCATGCCCAGCGACGCTGGTAGCGCAAGAACTGACGGCAAGCCTTCGGTCGTGAACAGGACCGGTTCACCCATCGCTTCGCCATAGCCGCTTTTGATCTTGACGCGGTACGCATAGGTCGTCCCCGGTTGCAGGCCCGACACGCCAAAGGACTCTGTTATCGGCGTCCCGGCCGTAGAATCCGACACGAGGACGCCGTAACGGGTTTCCGGGCCTTCATAGACCCCCAGTTCAAACGCATACGTGGCGGCCTGCCCGTCAGGATCGACAGTTCCCGAGATGCTCGCGCCGGTAGCCGAGATCGTGCTCGGCGCGCCCGTGGCGGCCTGGACTTTCGCGGAAGGCGCGGTCGTGAACTGGCCTTCGGGGCCCTTGGCTTCCTGGCCTTTTTCGTTGACCGCGACCAGCCGGTAATGGTAGGTCGTGACCGGTTGCAGGCCGCTCACTCCGCTTGTCGTGGCGATCTTTTCATACGCCGCCGATTCCAAACCCGCGAGTTCTCCGCGTTCCGGACACGCGTCCAAGCTTTCGCATGCCCCGTACTGGAACGTGTAACGGGTGCTCGCGTGCTCAGGGTTCAATTCACCGAACAACACAACTGAGGACGCTCCGACGTAGGAAGCGCTGGCTTCACCCTCGATCCTCGGCGGCACCGACGGCGTCGTAAACGACGATATTTCGCCGGTCAACAGTTCCGGCGGCGGCGCGTTGCGATCATTGCCGACCAGCCGGTAATAGAGCACATCGTTCGGCTTCAAGCCTTCGACCGCCGCGGTGACGGTCTTCGCTTCAGCAACCGGCTGCTTTACCGTAGTTTCGCCAAACCCCTGCGTCCCTCCCCACTGGAACCACGCTTCGGTTTCAGACACACCCTCAGGATCCGCCGCCCCTTGCAACACACAATCCAACGTCACATCGGTCCCCCGGTCAACACCCGGCACACACGGCGCGGCGCCCGTAACCAGTTCGGCAATCGGAACAGGCGCATAGGCGAAAACTTCGTTACCAGCAGCTTCGGCGGCACTAACGTTCACAGCCACATAGAGCCTATCCGCAGCGTCGAACGTCTCCGATCTAATATTGGGGTTTGCGAATTCAGAGATCAGTTTCCCAGTCGCGGCGACGTACAATCCTCCACGCAGGTTTTCTATATAGCTTTCGGTCGAGGGATCGTAAAAATATTCCCTCTCGGTTACGGCGAGACGGCCGGCTGGGTCGAGTGCGAGCCCAATGATTTTTAGGTCGAGTTCGGTGGCTTTCGAATCCCTGGCGTTCTCTGTCAAAGGGTACGGTGCGGTCGTCACCTCTTTGCCACTTGGATCGAACTTATAGATAGTGTTAACTATAGCTTGGGTCGCACTACCCGTTTCGTAAACAAGGTATGTGTTTCCGGCCGTATCGACTGCCAACGCTATCACATGGTTGCCGAGCGCCGAGGAGAGCGAGCTCAGCGGAATTTCGGTCTTGAATTCACCGTCTTCTTCGAACTCCTGAACACGGTGTTCATCCCCAACATACACCGTGTGATTCGGACCGACCCCGAGCAGCTGATACGGGCCTGCCCCAAGGAAGCGGAAAGAACTTGGTTCTTCGCCGCCTTCGGTCTCTTGGACGCCCGCCTTGCATTTCACGCCGCTGTTTTTGATTTCCTGCTCGGTACATACATTCGCCCCGGTGGTTTCGTTGACGTCCTTGCCGAACGTGAGCACGAATTCACCGCTGGCGGTGAACTCCTGAACACGCCAGTTGACGTAGTCCTGCACGTAGACGTTGCCTGTTTCCTGATCCACAGCTATGCTTCCCGGATATTCGAACTCTCCGGGCCCAGAGCCTTTTGTGCCCCCGCGACACACGTCGTGGGAGGCAGCGGTGCAAATGTTCGCGCCGGTGCTCTGGTCCACGCCCTTGCCGAACTCGAGGATGAATTCGCCGTTAGGAGAGAACTCCTGTACCCGGTCACCACCGACATCGGAAACGTATACGCCATCGCCTGGCGCCGGTCCCGTCGCTATGCCGTCCGGTCCCGTGAAGCCGCCGGTGATGGTGCTTTCTGCTCCGATTTGGCATGTATCGTCGGATTCGACGGTACAAACATCTTCCAGTGCCGCTCCAGCGTGTTCGCCAACCTTGGTGAGGTTCACTTCGCGACCCCAACGGCTGGCCGGGATCTCCTTGATCGGGGCAGCAGCGTATGCGCCGGCGCCGGCTGCCAGCAGCACGATCATGCTCATGAGGACCGTTAGGAGGAGCCTTCTGCTGATGTGTTTGCTGCTCATCGGTGTGTCCTCCCATGGCTGGTCCCGTACGTGCTGGCGCCGTGCGCTCGCGCGCCCTTAGCCTTGTTCTTCGCGCAACCGCTGACGGCGATCTTCGTGTTCTGTTTGAGTTGCGCTCCGTTCTGTGCGCGGAAGATGGTCGGCATCACGAGTTTTGACTTGCACAGGTTCACGTTTGCCGCCAGAGCCGAGTCCTTGCCCTCGGGTAGGTACAGCTCAAAAGTGCCGACGGGGACGTCGGGGACTGTCTTGAACGTGCTGCTCGTGATCCCCGCTTTGCTGATGAACGTCGAACCGGTCAGATCGACCCTCACACCATCGCCTTGAAGGACGACGATCAATGACGGGAATGCTTCCCCAGCGTGGGAGACGAAATACACCGGGCCGGAGAGTCCCACCGGCAACAACGGTGTTTTCGCGCGTACGACTCCGATGACCGATCCGGGTGGACAAGTGGCCGGGTTCGCGGCGAACGTCGCGGCGGGACACGCCTTCTGCAGCGTGCTCAACCGCGAGGGAAGCTGTTTGGGCAGGCTGACCTTCACGCTCGCGATGTTTGCCTGCTTACCCATCGACCCGGCGGGATAGGCGAGCTTGACGTCCAGGCTCGCACCATTTGCGCGACTGGTGTGTCCGCTGGTGGACACCTTGAACGTTGGTTTGAACGCCAACGTCTCACACGCACCCACCGCGAACGGGCTGGAGACGCTCGCGGTCGCCTGCTGGGAGCCGGAGACATCCGCAGTGATCTGCTGCGCCTTGCAGTTGGTGGGGTTGAACATGAACCCGGGCCGGTCGATGTCGACCGTGATGCGCTGCAAGCGCAACGGGACGCCGAAAATGATCTGCGGGACCGCGTAGGGACCCGTTTCGTCGGTCGTGATCGTCAGGGCGCTGGTCTGCGGATCGACCTGGATACGCGCCCGTACCACGACCAGCCCCAGGTTGAACGGTCCCGCGACAGCGTTCGTGACGACGCTCAACCCGAACGGCGCGCCGCCATACCCGGTCGTCAAATACACGTTCCCGCCGATTTCAAACGGGTGCGATCCCGCGCCCGAGGCTACCCTGGTCGTCCCGATCTTCGAGGATTCCGGGCAGTGCCCCGAGCGCGCCAACGGTTCTTCACACAACGGGACGCTCGAGAGCATCCCAAGCAGGCCCGGTGGCGTGTGCACCTGAATGCCCTTGACATACTGTTCGCGGTCCTGACGCGAAAGGTTCAACGTGAACGAGCTGAACTTGCCCGCGAGCGGCGTGACAGTGCCCGCCGAGAATCCGGGGTTAAACTGGGGGGACTCCCGCAACCGACCACGTCGAAGAACGACGACGGTGTCGCATCCGCTGTACCCGGCATCGACAGTCCTTCAGGGGTCACTCCCGGCGCGCTCCACGGCGTGAACTCGCTCGTGGTAAGGGCAGTACCGCACGTCGCCGGTGTCGCAAGCGGCGCCTTCGCGCCACCGTTCAAGCGAATCTTCAAGTCTTCAAACGGCGCCTGCGGCGTGCCCAGAGCCGTGCTCGTCAGCTGTCCGGTGGCAGGATTCACGCTCGTAGACAACGCGACCTTAAAATGCACACCCGTCCGCGCCAGGACACCCGTCGTGCCACCAAGTTCCAAATACAGACGGTAGAGGTTCCCATCCAGCGCATCCTCCACAGTGCACGGGGCCTGCCCCGCCCCGCCGCAACCCGGCTTTGCCAGGAAGATGTGGCCTTGGATCGGAATTGGCAGCAGTGGCGTGTCCGCTTCCACCGTCCCCACGATCGAAGCCTGCGGACAATGCCCTGAGGCGAGCTGCAATTCGCCGTTGAGCCCCACTTCTTCAGATTCAGGGCCCGTGATGTTGATCCCTTCACGACCGAATTCTTCGCACGCTCGCACCCCGTCCACGACACCTGGGGACACCGACAGCCCCTGTGGCAGGGTCAGAACGGAATTGCGCAGCTGCGGCGTCGCGTTGGCGGCTGGTTCTTCGTTTAGCGGGACGTGCAGGTCGATCCCCAGCCCCGTCGGCTCATCCGCCATCGTCGTTTCCGGATCGACTTCGACGGTCGGATGAAAACCCAACGCGTTACACCCAGTCATCGCCCCCAACGTCGTGCTCGCTTCCTTGTACTGCGCGCTGTATTCGCTTTCCACGACACTACCCGGTTCCTGCCACGAATCGGCACGCACCGTCGCGTTCTCAGCGCCGGCCGCGCAATCCGCCGGAAGCGTAAGGAAGGGCACGGGTTCAATACCCGCTTCCTTACCACCAACGCAGCCACTCACCGGCCCATTGGATCCGCCGTTGCCGCAGCTCGCGCCGCGCATCGCGTCATGAATGTGCTCGGCCGGTACACCCCAGAAGGTTGTTTCCACTTCGACCAGACCCACGGCTGGAATGTTGTTAGTGACGACTGTCAAGCCGTACCCTGCGTGCGTGTGCACCAGATGCGCCGTCAACACAATCGATACTTTTGTGCCTGTTTCAATCGCAAACTCGCCCGACTGGCCCGCTTCGGGAGTTACATTGACGATCGGTACCACTTCTTCTGAATGCCCTTCCAGATGCAATCGCGCCACACCGATCTGCGTCGCGGCCGGACACGGTTCTTTAGCATTCGTCAACACCTGCGTAATTAGGCACTGTGGCACCGCCATCGGATTCCCCAACAGTCCCGGCGGGAGCGAGACGACCACATCCTTCGGGTCACGCGTTGGGAATGGGATTTCCTCGACCGGTGGACGATGAGTTACCACTATTTCTCGATTGAACTTGATCGTCGCGGTCAAATTCACGGGATGACTACCCGCCTGGGTCGCTGTGTACGGCACGTTGGTGGCGGGAGCACCGCCGTGACCGCCGCCCACTTCCACCGTCGGCTCGAGCGAGAACGATTCGATCCCAAATTCCTTTGCGCTCACCGCTGCCGACGATCCGGCTACAGCCGTCAGGCAAACACCCAGCACAACCACCACCGCCACGACAAGCCGGTGGGATCCAGACAAACATGCCTTTACCGTCGACCGCGCGATCATCGCCCGCTCCCTCCCCGCGTACCAGACACAGCCTTCCGCGCTTTGCCCTTCTTGCGCGGCTCCTTGGCTTTCTTCTTGGCTTTCTTCTTCGCATGACCTGCAGGTTTTTTGCTCGTGACGAGCTTCCCCCCAGACGGCACGAGATTCTCACCGGGCTGCTGCGAAACGCTTCCTGGGACGAGCAGTGCGGCCGGAGCGCTCAAGGGACCCTGACACGCTTCGATGCATTCCAGTGGCCTCGCCGGCGCGGGCGCAAAGCCACCGTCGTGCCGCGCGTCGTAAATGTCAGCCGCCCCGTCGGTGTCTTGCTCAACAAGATCTTGTGAGCTTGTAAAGAAAATGTCCTGGCCGGAAGGCGTGATCATCGCTTCTTCATCCGGCTCGTTGGAAGTCCCTGTCGAGATCAACGCCACTTCCCCTTCACCGCCATCGGCCTCTTCATGCCATTCATACACGTTGACAGTGTGATTCACCACATCCGGCGACAACGGCCCAGCCGACATGAACACAACCCGGGAACCGTCTTCGGTCATCGCCCGGTTAGCCAATTCGTATTTTTCACTTACACCCACAGGAGGCCCGAACCCGTCACTACCAGACGCATGCGACCGGATCGTGGCATCGAAGCTGTCGTCGTTGCCGTTGGTGTCATACCCCGCCACTTCAATCGAGACACGGTTCAGGCGCCCTGTAACGGCGTCGTAGCGATAGACGTCCGCGGCCGTGTCGGTGTCTCCTGGCACGAGCTGGCCATAACTTGTGAACAAAAGGTAACGAGCGTCTTGACCGGACGTCTCGGCGTCACTAACGGTCCATAGCTTGCTGTCATTCACGCCTACGCGGCCGGAGCGTGAGTCGAGATTCGAGCCGCAGCGCCCACTTTCAACTTCACCAGACAGTTCCGGCCCAGAGCACAGGTAGGCCACGAAGCTTGTTGTTTTGGAGTCCACGTCATACACATAAAGGTTCGCGGCTCCCTGCACAGGCACACCTCGGCCTTCGTTTACCAAGGCTTCTTCCTCGGAGACCGTCAACAGATCCCCCTCGGCCACAAAATACACGCGGCTGCCGTCAGGAGCGACCCGCACCACTCCGAGCACGTTAGCCGCCTGGCCCGCCCGCGGATCGTGCGAGACCTGACTCATACCGGTCAGCTGCCGTTCCCGCGTTTCACAGACTTCTTCCGGCCCGCCCGGGCAACCAACGCTTGCCATGTACACATCGTTGCCGCTATCGCCGTCTTCACCCACAAGCGACTGGGCCGTGGTAAAGAAGACACGGCTCCCGTCTTCACTGGCCGCAGCGAAAGTAGAGCCCTTGCGAGCCGCCGCGTCTTCGCACGGCACTTCCACCGCGGCGCTTATGTCGCACGGCACAGACGGCGCGCGCGACACTTCGACCGTCCTTGAACCACCAAGACGGACAAAAATCTGATTTTCTCCTTTTCCACCTCCACAGACCGGGTTTTCTCCGGTTTCGACATTCGCCTCGAAATAGATCTCGCTGCCTCCGTCCGCTATCGCGTTGGAATGCACATCGGGGCTTCCCAAGTAATCCTGACAACGCCGGCTTATCAGCTTGCCGTCGTTCTTCAAGCCGATGACCCTGACCGCCGGGGACGTACCATCGCAGCCATGGTCAAGTTCATACAACTCGGAATGGGGAGCCAATGCTTCCTGGGCTTCCGGGAGCACCGGCTGGTCAGACTCGAACACCAAATGGCACAGATCGGAGCTCGCACCGTCGTAGGAGATGCCTCCGGCGTTACTGAGGAATTCTTCACCGAAGGGGTGGATATATCCGGCCACTTCAAAGTATTCTTCAGTATCAGGCAGGGACGTATCGTGCAACAAGAACACATCGGTTTCGTTCTGGTCTACCCCGCTACCGTGATTGGGGCCGGTATCGCCAAGAGTCACGGATTGCGAAAGCGACCGAGAGACGTCCGCACCGAACGTTTCCTGTGAAATCGATGCGGGCACGATCAACGACGTCGAGGACCAACCGTCGGCTGTTCGCTGAGCCATATAACCCGAGGGCGACGGCGCACCGGCCGCTCCGCCGAACGTCCCGAAGGAAAAATACTCCACCCGATTGCCCTGTTCTTCGGTGGCGGTTATCGCGTCTTGGGCATCGACCCCGTAACCCCCCTTGTAGGGCGGGCTGACCATCTCATAGACACGGCCGTCTGGGAGGGCGAGGGCTGCTGGCGGCAAACCAGCACAGACATACGACTGACGTTGCGAGTGACACGGCAAAGCTCACCGAGCCTCCTCGCCGAACCCGCGTTTGCGAACCTGCTTGCTGCAGCCATCCCCTCATAGACATACTCCTCCCTCCTTTCAGATTCGCGCCTGACGCGCTTCCCCCATCTGCTGGCCACAGCGACTGCCACGAGCGTCCCAGCCCGATCCTGCGACGTTCCTATAATCCCCACCCGCACGCCCGGCGCCTATTGCAAAACTGGCTACTTGATTTTTGACATTCGGCTCGCGTGCGAACAGGTGTGCGCGCGCACCGGCTCGCAGGCGGACCGGACCGATTTGCGCGCGAGCTGCCATGTCATTCCTGCAGCACGGCCCGCGACGATACGCGGGCGGCGAGCATCCCGGGCAGGCGATCACCGCCAGCGCTATCGCCGCGAACAGCAGCGATCGTCAGCACCACCTGCGCGGGACCCGCCGCGAACGGCGCGGGAAAACCTGTGGTCAGCTGCAGGAAGCGGCTGGCGAGCGCATGGCCGGCCACGCCCACGAGCGCCCCCACGAGCACGCCCACGCCGATCGTGACGCCGCACTCAAGCAGCACCGCGCGCCACAGCTGGCGCGGCGTCATAGCCCTGGATCTTCAGCGCGGCCAGGCGCAAACGCCGCTGCCAGATCGCAGCACTCAGCGCCGTGGCGACCGACAGTGCGGCCGCCACCAGCAGCAGCGTCGCGATCTCTTCGAGCGTGCGCAGTCCCTGACGGGCGCGGCAGCGCTCTGCGCGGCCCGTTCAGCGGCGGTACTCACCTGCAGGCCGGAGGCCGACCCGAGCGCGGCACGTTCGGCGGCGATGCCCACCCCCAGGCCCGAGGCCGACCCGAGCGCGGCGAGCACCGCGCGCCTGCCGGCCGCCGGGCTCACGCCGGGCTTCAGGCTCACCTCCAGCGCCGCCGCTTCGCTCGTCCGCCAGTAGCGGCCGTAGTCGGCCGCGCCAAGCGTGATCGCGCCCGCCGGCCAGCCCGAGTTGGTCGTGATCGCCGCCACCCTCAGCCGCTCAACCCCCGAGGGAGTCGGCAGCGCAAAGGAGCCGCCGACGCGCAGGTGGCGTTCTTCGGCGAAGTCGCTCGACACGGCCGCCCAACCCCCGGCGCGAAGCTCGCTTGTCGCGCTCGCATAGTCGCCGTGCAGCAGCTGGCTCGCTTCGATCGCGCTCGCGTCGCCGGACGGCCTGGCGCGCACCCACATGCGCCGCTCGCCCACGTCGAGCAGACCGCCCTGGTAGACGCGCACCGCGGCGACACCCGGGGCGCGCGCGATCGCCGCCACCGGCCTGCCCGGCGCGAAGCTGTTCGTGTCGAACACGTCGCCGCCCGTGCTGACCCACACCTGCGCGGTCGCGAAATACTGGGCGCTCGCGTTTTCGATGCCGCGCAGCAGGTCCCGCCTGCGCGCCGCCGATCGCGACGCTCCCATAGACCGCCAGGCACACGATTCCCGCGAGCGCGACCGAGCGCGTCGTGGTCGCGCGCAGCTCTGTCAGCGCCACGATCAAGGCGCTTGAGCGGATACGTTCAGCTGGCGTGCGGCAGCAGCCGCGCCAGCGCCGCGAACACGGCTGGGATCAGGCACACGCTCGCCAGCGCCAGCATCACACCGGCGGCGATCGTGAGGCTGGGCGCGAGCAGTGCAAGCGCGATCGCCCCCACCAGCAGACACGCGCCCGCGACGCCAAGCAGCGCGATCGTGCGCTCGCCGACCGTCTCGCTGTGCGCATCGGCCCGCCGCAGGCCGACGTCCCCGGCACGGCGCGCGCGCAGGTCCAGCAGCGGCGCGAGCGAGGCCAGCGCGGTGGCCAGCACGCCGCACGCGACCGCCGCGAGGACCGTGCCGGCGTGTACCGCCTCTTCAGCGCCGATCGGGAAAGCGGCCGTCAGAAAACCGGGCACCTGCTGGAAGAACAAGTGCGACAGCGCATCGCCGAGCGCGATCCCCACAAGCGAGGCGACCACGCCGAGTACGAGCGCCTGCAACCCCATCAACAGCACGATCTGGCGTGCGTCGTAGCCCTGCATACGCAGCTCAGCGATGAAGCGCCGGCGCTCGGGCACCGTCAGGAGCATCGCGTTGAGCGCCAGCAGGAAGCCGATCATCACCGCGATCGCGCTGAACAGCGCGGTGGACTGGCGGTTGGGCTTGGTCGCGACACTCAACAGCCGCAATTCGTCGTCGGCGGGGCGCAGATTCAGGTGCTGGGCAGACGCCACGCGCGCGAGCTGCGCGGCGACCGTCGATTCGGCGCCCGCGCGCGGGCGGATCATCAGCTCGCTCACCCGGCCGCTATGTCCCGTGAGCGTCTGCGCGACCGACAGCAGCGCGACCGCCACCGGGCTTGCCGCCACGCCCGCAAGCGATTCGCCCAGCAGAACGCGCTCGCGGGCCAGACGCACGACACCGCCGCTTGCCACCTCTAGCGGCTGGCCCGCCTGCGAGCCGAGCGTGCTCGCCACGCCCGTCGGCAGCCCAAGCCCCCCCTTCAAAAGCTGCGTGCCCGCGGCAAGCTCCTGCGTAGCACCGCCCCCGAGCGCTTCCAGGCTTGGCGTAACGCCGATCAGCTGCACGGCGCGCCTGCCGTCCGGCCCGATCAGCATCACGTTCTCGCGCAGCACGGGCGCCGCCACCTGCACGCCTTCCAGTTCGCCGACCTGCTGCACGACCCCCTCACCGAAGCCTTGCGAGGAGCGCGCCGTAAGCTCCCAGCGCGCCGAGCCCGCCAGCCCGTGCACGAGCCGCCCCGCCGAGCTCGTCAGGCTCGCGTTGGCTAGCAACACGCCAAACACCAGCGCCACCCCAATCGCCACCCCACCGCCCGCCAACAACTCCGCGACCGGGTGCGCACGCAGGCGCCGCCGGTAGAGGTACAGCAGCATGTCCAGCCGCATCCCGAAGATCCGCGGGTTCATGGCTCTACCGCGACCGCGGCGAGTCGCACCTCGGAGACGGGCGACTCTTCGTATAGGCGCCCGTCGCGCAGCGTGTGCACGCGGTCCACGAACGCGACCGCGTCGGCGTCGTGCGTGACGAGCAGGCCCGGCATCGCGCGCTCACGGCAGATATCGCGCAATAGCGTGAGGATTTCGTGCGTGCGAACTGAGTCCAGGTTGCCTGTTGGCTCGTCCGCTAGCAGGAGGCCCGGTTCCGCCGCCAAGGCGCGCGCGATCGTAACCCGTTGGCGCTCTCCCATGGACAGGGACTCCGGGGTATGACAGGCACGCCCCGCCAATCCCACCCTCTCAAGCCACGGCAGCGTGCGTGCGCGTGCCTCGCGCAGGCTGAAACCCAGTACCGGCAGCTTGATCATCGCGTTGTCCAGCGCGCTTGCGCCCGGGATCAGATGGAACTCCTGCGAAATCAGGCCCACCTCGTGACGGCGGTACGCAGCCGCCTGACCCGCGGACAGGCGCGCCACATCGCGCCCACCGAACATGATGCTGCCGGCTTCGGGCGCCAGCAGCGCGGCAATCAGCATCAACAGCGTCGACTTACCCGAGCCGCTCGGGCCATACAGCGCGACCAGCTCACCCGGTTCGATCGCAAGCGTCACGCCATCGACCGCCCGCACCGTCTCCTCGCCGCCGCGGTAGTGCTTGACAAGGCCTCGCAGCGCCAGCCCGCTCGCATTCGCACCCGCACCCGCACCCGCACCCGCACCCGCCCCAGTACTCGTACTCGCCCCCGTAGTCTCGCGCGCGGGCGCGAACCGGCGCACGCTCACCTCACCGACGCTCGCCGATGCCGGAGCGCCGGCGCGGAAGCTCGACGACCTTGCCCGGCTCCTCTGCCAAGCACAGCTCCCCGGCCGAGATCGACGCCAACGCCGCGAGGCCCTGCAGCGCACTCAGCTCCTCCGAGGCGACCAGCAAGGCGATCCCGCGCTCGCGCGCGACCGTGCGCAGCAGCGCGCGGAAGCCGTCGCGCTCGAGCAGGCTCGGCAGCGGCGCCGGCTCGTCGACGATCAGCAGCCGCGGCTCGCGCACAAGCGCGCACGCCAGCATCGCGCGCGCGCGCAGCGACGAGGAGAGCGAGACGGTCATCTCCTCTGCGCACACGCCCGCCGCGTCCACCCGGTCGAGCGCTCCGAGCGCCGCGCGCCTGGCCTCGCGTAGCGACATGCCACCGCTGCCGGCCGACATCGCGACGTGGTCCATCACCGTCTCCCCGGGACTCGGCAGCCAGTCCTCGGCCGTCAACAGCGCCAGCGGGCCGCGCAGCAGCCGCGCGCGCTCGCCCCCGGACATCGCGGCGAGCTCGCGACCCTCGAAGCAAACGCTGCCGCGATCCGGAAAGTCCAAGCCCGCCGCCAGACGCAACAGCGTGGACTTGCCCGAGCGCCGCGCGCCGTAGACGCCGAGGCTGGCGCCGGCGTACAGGTCAAAGGAGACACAGTCGAGCACGACGCGCTCGCGCCCGCCATCGCGCTGGAGCTTGCTGACGGCCGAGAACGACAGCAGCGGTGCCGTGGCGCCGGCACCGTAGCGGTGGGAAGCCATCGCGTCACATCCTAGGGGCGCGCGGCTGTGGATCGTGGGCCAATTGGGGGTGCCGGGCGGGGGTCGGTTGAGCGTGCCGGGCGGGGATCGGTTGAGCGTGCTGGACGGCATACTCGTCGATCCGAGCCAGCGTGCGCGCGGTCCAGTCGAGCTCGGTCTGCAGCATCTGGTAGATGCCATCGCGCGTGCAGTCCATCAACAGCGCCGCCCACGAGACCGGTTGTCCCTCGCCCGGGCACATCATCGTCGCGAGCTCGAGGCATTCGCGACGGTGCTGTTTGAGCGCCGAGCGCAGACCCGGTAGGTCATGCTCGCGCGCAACCGCCAGCTTTGCGTGCAGGCCCAGCCGAAACGTCTCGCGCGGCAGCAGCGTTTCGATCCAGCGCGTGAGTGCTGCGCTCGTGCGCTCGGTCGGGTGATAGACGATCCGCGTACCCGGGCGTTTGTCGCGCCGCGGCTCTTCGCGTACGCACACCAGGCCCTCAGCTTCCAGGTTCTGCAGTAGGCGGTAGATGTCGTTGGAGTCGATCCTCCACGTCTCGCCGAGACGCATCGAGAGGCGGTTGGCCAGCTCACCCCCGTGGCTAGGCCGCTCGAGCACGAGACCCAAGAGCGCGCCGCGCAGATGCGACGAGCGCCCACGTATCCATTTTTCCTTGTCAGGTCCGATCGGTGCCGCATGGGCCATGTGACGGTCCTCCCCAGGACTGTTTCAAAAACATACCCTATACAAGAGTCATTGCCAAGAGGGATATATACTTGTCTTCTACCTGGCATTGTCTGCCCGACACGCGCTATCGTTATCGAGACAAATAAAACGTCAGGATCGATGTTGGCGGCAGCTGTAGGAGGGGATCGCATGGGAGGCAGCAGCGACGCGCACGCCGCCGGGCGTGTCACGGCTATTGGCACAGTGCTCGCGCTCGGTCTCCTCAGCGGACTGGTCGCCACCCCATCCGCGCTCGGGACGGCACATGCCGAGCAGGCGCTCGACCAGCAGACCATCGCGACCCGCGCCGAACCGGCGCACAACCAGTTGGTCCTTGCCGAGCTGGCTGGCGCGGCACGTACCCTGAGCGTGGACGACACCGGCAATCTGCATCTCCTCAAGGCGTTCGGCTCGGTCCTCCTAGAGGAAGGGCACGCTGGCGGGACGCTGCCCGGCCAGGCCAACGTCCGCATGACCGTCGGCCCGACGGTCACCGCTTCGTTTGCGATCAAGGCACGCTACGGGACGATCTACGGCAGCGGACGCGCCATCCTGCACTCCTCGGCCAGGTACTCGAGCTTCGCGGGCACGCTTTTGGTCAGCCACGGCACCGGCAGCTACGCCGACGCGCACGGCGGTGGCAAGCTGTACGGAGTGATCGACCGCCGTACCAGTGCTCTCACCGTGCAAACCGTCGGCACACTGCGCTATTGAGCCGATGTGAGCTGACGTGACGGTACGCAGAGGCTTCGCATCATTCGTCTTGCCGGCGCTCTGCATCCTCTGGACGTGTCCGCTCGCCCACGCCGGCAGCTCCACCGTCGGCCTGGCCCATAGCTCCACCGTCAGCATGGCCGGCAGCTCCACCGTCGGCCTAGCCCATAGCTCCACCGTCAGCATGGCCCGCAGCTCCACCGTCGGCATGGCCAGCGGCTCCACCGTCAGGCTGAGCGCCGCATTCTCGCCCGAGCGGCTAGGCGCGGCGACCACTGTCACGACCTCGCTACGCGTCATACCCGCGCGTGCCCAAACAGCTCTGCCTATCACCAAGATCGAATTGCTGTATCCCGCCGAACTAGGCTTCGGCACAAGCGAACTGGGCCTCGAAGACTGCCTACCCGCCCAACTCGAAGCGCGCGGGAGCAGCGCCTGCCCGCCTGACTCGCTGATGGGCCGCGGCAGCGCGCTTGTGCAGGTTCCCTTCGGACCACGCACGGTGTCTGAGACCGCGCCGGTGACGATCTTCTCCCAACCCGTGCGGAGCGGGAAGCTGGGGCTGCTGTTCCTGGCGAGCGGCACGCTGCCGGTGATCGCCAACCTCGTGTTCGGCGCCTTCGTGGGGCACGCGGACGCCCCCTTCGGAGGGCTGATCGAGACGACGCTGCCGCCTGTGCCAAGCGTGCCGAAAGGGCCCGACATAGCGCTCGTCGGCCTGCGCACGACGATCGGCCCCGCCGACATCGTTTACAGCGAACGCGTCAAAGGCAGGACCGTGAAGTTTCATCCCAGGGGCATGCTCCTGCCGCGGCGCTGCCCGCGCGGCGGCTTTCCCTTCGCGGTGCACGTGAGCTTCGGCGATGGCTCAGGCGCCGGCGCGAACGCAAAGGTGCCGTGTCCGCCTGGGCGCGTTGGTTGATTTGCCGTGTCCGCCTGGAGTCAAGTTTGGTTGATTTGCCGGCACTTGTCGTGACAATCGGCGCCCCTCGACCCCTACATCTGGTATCACTCCGCACGTAGTTCGAATCGACAGGGAGATATGATCGGGTTGTGGTTCGGGCGAGCGTGTGAGACGCAAGCGCCAACACCGCGGGGTGTATTCGCAAGGAGGCAGGCAGTCAAGACGGGGAGGTCGGAGCGGAGCATGCTCCGACGGGGAGCCACATGGATCCTGGGGGGGTCCGGCTATGAGCCAGAACACTGAGGGGTTGCTGATGGCCGCGGAGACTTCCGTGGTCGAGTTGGAAGAGGTACGGACCGAGCTCGACGAAGGCGAGGAACAGGGCTTCCTCGCCTCACGCTTGGACGAGCCGCACGAGACCGAGGTCGACCTGACTGTCGATCCGAGCCTCGATTCTTTGCGCCTGTATCTGCACGCGATTGGGCGTGTGCCGCTGCTCAGCGCCGAGGAAGAGGTGTGCCTTGCCAAGCGCATCGAGCGCGGCGAGGTGACCGCCAAGCAACAGATGATCGAGGCCAATTTGCGGCTTGTGGTGTCGATCGCCAAGGGCTATGTCGGGCGCGGCATGACCTTCCTCGATCTGATCCAGGAGGGCTCGCTTGGCCTGATCCGGGCCGTGGAGAAGTTCGACTACCGCCGCGGCTACAAGTTCTCGACCTACGCCACCTGGTGGATCCGCCAGTCGGTTACGCGCTCGATCGCGGACAAGGGACGCACGATCCGTATCCCCGTGCACATGACCGAACGGCTCAACAACGTCGTCTACACCGAGCGTGCGCTGATTCAGCGACTTGGCCGTGACCCGACCGCCGCGGAGATCGCGGCCGAGCTCGAGTGCTCCACGGGTGAGGTACGTGAGGTGCTGCGCATGGCCCAGCAACCGGTGTCGCTGGAGAAGCCGATCGGCGACGAGGAAGACTCGGCGCTGGCGGACTTCGTCGAGGACGCCACGGCCGCCTCGCCGTTCGACCTCGCCGCGGAGGAGCTGCGTCGCCAGAGCGTTGGGCGCGTGCTCGCCTCGCTCCCCCGGCGCGAGCGCGAGGTGTTGGAAATGCGCTACGGCATTACCGGCGACCGCGTACGCACGCTCGACGAGGTCGGCAGAGCCTTCAACATCACGCGCGAGCGCGTGCGCCAGATCGAGAGTCGCACGCTGAAGAAGCTGCAGGCCTTACCAGAGGCCCAGGAACTGCGCGAGGCTAGTTGAGGAAGGCGATTGTCGCGGTGGGGATGGCGCTCCGATCGGCCTCCCCCCGCGGCCAGCCACTACAATCAGCTCCGCCCGCGGCTCATCGTCGGGACACCTGGTGGGGTGTCCGAGTGGTTAAAGGAGATCGGCTGTAAACCGATTGGCTCTGCCTACGCAGGTTCGAATCCTGCCCCCACCATTTCCGCTCCAGCCATCTCTGCCCCACAATCTCCGCCGGTCAGGTCCCCAGACGCCGCGCAAGCTCGCGCGCCTCGGTGGTGCTGACCGTGACGTGCTCCAGCGCGCCCTGGTTGCGCACCGCAAACGAGAGCGCCGGGACGCCGCGGCGTACCGCCCAGGCCTGATCGAGGCGGATCGAGCGGCAGACGTAGTACAGCCATGGCAAACGCAGGCCGACCTTCAGGCCGGAGCGCATCACCTCGCGTAGTGGGTCATCGAGGACACGTACGTCGCCGATATCCGACCGGGGAACGCTGATGTCGCGCAGCAGCCCAAGCACCTTCTCGGTCCGCACGAGCCGGACTTCGATCTTCTCCTCGGATAGGTGCACATGCATCGCGGGAAGGGTAACCAAGTACCAGGAGGTCCGAGCCATCTCGCCACCTCAAAGCGCAGCAACCAGAAGGGAGTTCCAGCCATGGAGTCCTCCAGCCAGGCGACCCAACCAAGCCAGGCGACTCAAAGCCAGGCGACTCAACCAAGGGTGCTCGTCGTCGAGCACAAGACTTCCGTCACGCAACCGCTGCTCGATGCTGTTTCCGAGCGAGCCCGGCGCGGGGCCTGCAGCTTCGCGCTGCTCGTACCCAACACAACCCACGGCCTGCACAAGGTGGTCGATCCGAATGACCAGGGCGCCGGCGAGGCACGAAGCATGCTCGATCGCAATCTGCCCGCGCTGAGCGCCGCGGCCGGGGTGCAAGTGGAAGGCTTGATCGGCGATCCCGACCCGGTGGCAGCCATCGAAGACGCGATCAACCTGCACGGCTTCGACGAGATCATCATCTCCACTCCCAGTCCCCGCCTTGCGCGCTGGTTGAGGCTCGATCTGGCGAGCAAGGTGTCCGGCATGGGCATCCCGGTGACGACCGTGGACTCTTCCCATGAAACCCATGCCGTCGCAGCCGCTTGACGGTCGCGTCAACTCTGGCCTGGCCATAGGAGATTCCAGACCAGACCCGCCGCACAAAGCAGCAATGCGAGGCCGGAGACCGCGCGCCGACTTTCGTCTGTAGACCTTCCGTCTGCGGCCAGCGACAGTGTGGTCCTATGGAATCCGTACGAGAGCAGTTCGCCGCCAACCTGCGTCGCCATCGCAGGCGCGTCGGACTCTCCCAGGAGGCGCTTGCCGACGTATGCGACCTGCATCGAACCGAGATAAGCCTGCTGGAGCGTTGTAAGCGCTCGCCGCGGCTCGAGACGATCGTGATCCTCGCTCGCGGCCTCGAGCTCGCCTCCCCCGCCGAGCTGCTCGAAGGAATCAGCTAGAGCTCTCTTCCTCCGCGTTCTTCCTCCGCGTTTCAAAGCTCGAGCTGGTCGAAAGTGGAGGCCGCTCGCGTGGCGAACACGTAATCTCCGATCCGGTGGACCAAACCGGCCGCGTGCAAACTTGCCAGCCCATCGATCACCTCCAGGCGCGAGGCGCTCAACTGACGGATCAGCTCCTCCACCGACCACAGACTGCCCGCTTTGAAGTCCAGCAGCAAAGCGAGGATCGCGCCCTCCGCCTGCCGCTCCTGCTCTGCCATGACGCAGCTACCGCGTCCGCTCATTCGTACGGCCCTCCTTTACGCCGAGGCCCCGACCGCCACCACCTTGCCAGCCGCCGAGCCCGCCCTTTCGTAGACCCCGACAAAGCTACTCAGCAACCCGGACGGTATTTGCGAACGCACGTTCGCACGATCGACTCAAGGCAAGGTCGCCGAGTCGATGCCTTTCTTCTCGGGGGCTGAGCGGTGGCTAGGCCGTGGCCGAACGCTCAGCGTGGCCGTATGTCACCAAGAGTGGCCGGCGCCTGGGGCCGAGAATGCTTTACGCCAGCTGTGCGAGCCGTCGCGCAGCGCCCAGAGTTCGCCCGCATCCTCGGCGCCACCCCATATGCGCTGCGCCGTGGCGGCATCTCGCTGCGTCTACGCACCGAAGACCCACAAGTCGTCGCCAACGAGTGCGGCACCAGCCTTAAGATGCTCAGCGATCATTACTCATTTCCGATCGAGGACCTACGCCAACAGGAGCCACGATCGGTAGATGTCGAGTGGCGCACTGCACGCGCCTCAGTTCAGGCAATTAGCAAAGAGCAGCAGCAGGCGAACGCTTCCTCAATGGATACTGACCCAACAAGGAAGCCGCACTGGTGGAACTTTCGCCCTTGGATCGCTACGCGCCGAGCGATCTGACGCCAGGTATTACTTGCTAGTATTACCCCGATGAGGGTCACCCAGAAGGGACAGGTCACGATTCCGCTACAGGTCCGCCAGGTACTTGGCATTCATCCGGGCAGCAACGTGGATTTCCAGCTGGATGAGTACGGTGCCCGCCTGCTCATTGACCGCGATCACGCGGCCGAGGAGATCGGCCGGATACGTGGTGCCGGCCAAGGTGAGATGACCACTGAGGAGATCCTCGCCCTGACCCGCCGTTGAGCAGTATGCACTTGGAGACGTTCGTCGACAGCAGCGTCCTGCTTGACCTCTTCACGGAAGACCCGCGCTGGCTTGCCTGGTCGCAGGGACAGCTCACAAGCGCCGCTCAGCGAGGAGCGCTCGTCCTCAACGCCGTAGTCCTTGCCGAGATCGCCCCGCGGTTCCCCCTTGTCGAGGAACTACATACTTCCCTTCCATCAATGGCGCTCGTTGAGGAGATCCCGCTTGCCGCATCATTCCTCGCCGGCCACGCCCACGCCGCCTACCGACGCGCAGGCGGAGCTCGTGAGGCCGTCCTGCCGGATTTCCTGATCGGCGCTCACGCCGCCGTGACCGGTCGCCCGCTACTCACACGCGACCCTCGCCGCATAGCCACCCACATCCCCGGCGCCACGCTCATCGTCCCATAGGCCGAGCGCAAACGTGAGCAAGCGTCGAGGAAGATGCCTACGAGTGTCGCTGCGCCTCACTAGGCGGAACGCCACTGAACTGCTCGTGTATCAATCGTCCCGGGTTGGGCTAGCCGCGAGGCTTTCTCAGACGCTTTGAGCGCTGCGGAGCAGCGCGGTGTGGCCGGGTTGCTTGCTTCACCCGCGATGCGGGTGGTGCGGATTAGCGACGTAGCTCTGCCTGCAGCCGGGTTGCGAGGCGGACGGAGGCGTCGATCTCGACTTGGCGGATTGAGACGCTCTCGACGCTGACCCCGAATGGGACGCCGACGCGCCGGCAGAATGCGATCAGCTCGACGGCCGTAGCGACGGCTTGGTCGTAGGACGCTTCTAGGGTGTCCTCCGCGTGGCGCAGCTCGTTCTCGATCCAGCGCGGCACATCGACACCGAGCCACTGAACGAACTTCAGTGTCTTCAGCGAGCCGCAAACCGAGAACGTAAAGACGATCGGCGCCGGCTTGAGGCCACGACCGGCGCACTCGTAGTGATAGTCGGAGACCAGGTCCTTCGCGGCGTTGACGTCATAGACGATCTGGGTGACAAAGAACGAGCAACCTGCAGCCTGCTTCGCAAGCAGACGGAGGTGCTCCGTGCCTCCGCGCGCGTGGCGCTCTGGGATCGCCACACCTCCGAGCAGGAGATCCGGGCGCACCTCACTCCGTAGTTCGTAGGCCCGCGGCAGAGAGGTCGCGACCGGCTTTTCACGGGAGGACGCACCGACGAACACCGACAGCGCCTGGGTTGGGGCCTGTTCGCTGAGCCACGACTGAAGCTGTTGCTCTGGGTACTTGCTGACAGCGCGGTACACGATTGCGGGTACCTCCAAGCCGACGAGATCGCGAGCGAGGTAGTCGGCGGGATCCATCGTGGGCAAGAACGGAAAGGGCCGTTCCTCGGGATTGCGGTCGCTCTCGTCATCAATGTCGTAGAGCACGAGGCCATCGATGCCCACGGGGCGCAGGCGCTCGAGCGTCTTCGCGGCGATCTGACGGGCGTGCTCCGGTTCGGTCGTCAGGCGCGGTGGCGTCAGCGCGAAGAGCAAGAACTCACCCGTTCCCTCCGCAATGCGCCGCTGCAGTTCCACGCGCCGAAGCGTAGCCAAGCGCCTGTGCACTACGACTTGGCGCCAGCGGTTGTGGTCTGACAGGCGCTTCGCACCGCCCACTCGGGCTGGTCCCACACCATCATCGGCTTTACACGGTCGGAGGCGATGCGGATCGACGGATTCGGTTGGAATCCGTCGTCCAGGCCCAAGGTTTGCGCTCAGCGCCCGCGCGGGACACAGGTTGGGCAGTGACACTTGGCCTTCCGCGGCCCGTCGCCTCCGCTTGTCGGTGCGCCGCATCTCTCACAGGTGCCTCGATAGCGTTCCTTCACTGCACGCGCCTTGCTGCCGGAAGGGTCATAGATGTAGCTGCGGATCGTCGCGTGCGAGCGTCCGAGGCGTTGTGCGATCTCCTTGCCGGACAGGCCCTCGACCTGGCGGTAGTGGTGGGCAAGGGCGACGGCCCGCCGACGTTCAGCACTCGTGGTTGCTCACCCATCGCGCAGCGCCTTCATAGCGCTCGCACTTCGCGGGGTGCGATCCCGCGCGCGCGCATCTCCAGGACGCGGCCTCGGTGTTCGGGAGTATCGAGTCCACCCCCCAGGAGGGTTGGGTACTGGCCGTGCTCGCCGCCATGTCCGCCGAGGACGGCGAACCGGCGACGGCGCGGCGCTGGCTCGACCGGGCGATCCGGCATTTCGAGTTGCTCGGCGGCGACGCCGGCATGGCCTACTGCCATGAGGTGGAGCGCGGGCCGGGAGTCGCTGCGGGGAGCACGATAGCCGAGTAACCCGACTTAGAGGAGCCCTAAGACATTGCAAAGTCGTCGCTAAGAGGCGGACCGTAGCGTTGCTGTGCGTCGTGGAGACGCGATGTCAAACAACCGAAATTGAGGAGGAGGCCAGGCATGGCTACGCAAGGGGTGCTTGGAGCGGCAACGCTGAAGGAGTTCGAGGACGGGCTGCACGGAGAGCTGATCCGGCCCGGCGATGGCGCCTATGAGGAGGCTCGTTCGATCTGGAACGGCGCCCATGACGCCCGCCCGGCGGTGATCGCCCGCTGCGCTGATTCCTCCGACGTGCGCCACGCGATCGGTTTCGCGCGCAGCGAGGGGCTCGACGTCGCGGTGCGCGGCGGCAGCCACAGCATTCCCGGCTTCTCGACCTGCGACGGGGGCATTGTCATCGATCTCTCGCCGATGAAGGGCATCACGGTGGATGTGGACGGGCAGACCGCCACCGCCGAGGGCGGCGTGACCTGGGGCGAGCTCGACGCCGCCACCCAGGCGCACGGGCTCGCTGCCACCGGGGGGCTGATGTCGACCACTGGCGTCGCGGGTTTCACGTTGGGTGGTGGGATTGGCTGGCTGATGCGCAAGTGCGGCCTGGCTTGCGACAACCTGCGCTCGGCCGAGGTCATCACCGCCGCCGGGCAGATCCTCACCGCGAGCGCGGCGGAGAACCCCGACCTCTTCTGGGGCCTACGCGGCGGAGGAGGTAATTTCGGCGTCGTCACGTCCTTCGAGTTCGATCTGCACCCTGTCGGCCCGACCGTGGCCGCCGGCCCGGTCTTTTATCCGGGCGACCGCGCCGAGGAGGTCATGCGTTTCTACCGGGAGTTCACGCGTGACGTGCCCGACGAGCTGAGCACTCTGGTCAACCTGATCACCGCGTCGCCCGCGCCGTTCCTGCCCGAGGACTTGGCACGGCAAGAAGCTGATCGCCCTGGTCGGCTGCTATTCCGGCGACCCCGAGGAGGGGATGAAGGTGATGCAGCCGATCCGCGACCTGGGCGACCCGGTCGCCGACCTGGTCGGTGAGATGCCTTACGTGGAGATGCAGTGCCTGCTCGATGCGCTCTGGCCGAAGGGCACCCAGGCCTATATGAAGGCGGGCTACTTTCGTGAGCTCGACGACCACGCGATCGAGACGATGGCCCGCTTCCATCAGAACGCTACCTCCCCGTCCTCGGAGATCCACATCCAGCACTTCGGCGGCGCGATCGCCCGTGTCGGCGAGGACGAGACGGCTCACCGCGAGCGTCAGGCGCCGTTCGTGCTCAACGCGATCGCCTCCACCCACGAGCCGACCGGGCTGGAGACGCACATGGACTGGGCGCAGCGGCTGTATGCCGAGATCGAACCGTCGCTGACGGGTGGCGCCTACATCAACTTCCTCTCAGCCGAGGGTGAGGATCGGGTCAAGGCGGCCTACGGGACCAGAGAAGTTCGCCCGACTGCGGACGCTAAAGGACCGCTACGACCCGACCAACCTGTTCCACCTAAACCAAAACATCCCGCCATCATGACCATGGCGATGAGGGTCGAGGAGATGACGTTCCGCTCCGAGGGCGTCGAGTGCGCGGCCCGGGTCTACCGGCCGGACGTTGCGCCCGGGGAGGCTACGCCGTGCGTCGTTATGGCTAATGGTTTCAGCCTCACGCGCGATGATGGCCTGCCGGCGTTTGCGGAACGGTTCGCGGGCGTAGGGATCACTGCACTCACGTTCGACTTCCGCCACCTCGGCGGGAGCGGCGGCGAGCCGAGGCAGGTCATCGACACAAACCGCCAGCAAGCCGACTTCGGGGCGGCCGTGTCGTTCGCTCGAGGACTCGAGGGTATCGACGCTGATGCCGTGGCTGTGTGGGGCTTCTCGAGCGGCGGCGGTCTCGCTATTTACACGGCGGCTGATGACCATAGGATCGCTGCTGCTGTTGCCCTGTGTCCGGCGACGGACACGATCGCGTTCCTGCGGAGAATGCCGATGCGCACTTTGAACGCGGTGAACGTCGCTATTTTGCGCAACATGTTGGGCAGAGCGCGGGTTCACATTCCGGTTGCGGGCGCCCAGGCTCCGTAGCCTGGTTCAGCCAGCCCGAGGCGCTCCCCGGTTTCGAGGCCATCCGTGGCGATCACTCCCTCTGGCGCAACGAGTACTTGCCACTTTCGTTTGCGGGGGCCACCAGCTTCCGAGCGGTTCGGGTCGCCCACCGTGTGCAATGCCCGCTGTTCGTCTGCATCGGCGAGGAGGACCACGTGGTTCCGCGTCGGGCTGCTGAGCGGACCGCCGAGCGTGCGCCGCGTGGCGAGCGCGGCGTTTACCCGATCGACCATTTCGGCGGTTTCCTGGGCGAAGGTTTCGAGCGAGTGGTGACAGACCAGATCGAGTTCCTCTCACGCCACCTGCTCAACGTGCAAACAACCAGCCCGCACGCGATCAGCTAAACCTCCCGGCGCGACACGGCGAACCAACGCGCTCGGCCGCGGCTGATCTGTCGCGAGACTCGAGCGTCTCAGCTATACCCAGCTCACGCTCGCAATGGACGAGGCTTGTACTCCCGGTAGGCTCCGGCTCGATGGTCACGGTCATCGACACCCTCTGAGCGCGCCCTTACGTACCGTCATCCCATGAGAGGAGGAGGCTATGGCATCGATGGATTGGGGTATTCAAATCGGGAGCGCACCGGCGATCTACCAGGAGTTTCTCGTGCCGGCGATGTTCGCGCCGTTCGCGGAGCGGCTCGTCGAGCATGGATATGTGCAGCCGGGTTCGCGTGTGCTCGACATCGCCTGCGGCACCGGCATTGTCTCGCGTGCCGCCGCGATCCTTGCGGGTACGGGCGGATCGGTGGCGGGTGTGGACCTCGGAGAGCCGACGGTCGCGATCGCGCGCTCACATCCGGCCGAGGAGAACGCCGCGCCGATCGACTACGCCCAAGCGGACGCCACGACGCTGCCCTTCGACGCTGAGGATTTCGACGTCGCTCTGTGTCAGCAGGGCTTGCAGTTCTTCCCTGACCGCGCGGCCGCGCTCGCCGAGATGCGACGCGTGCTGAAGCCCGGCGGAAGCGTCGCGATTGCGACCTGGAAGGACATCGAGCCGCCGTTCAGCGCGATCGCCGACGCACTCGGGCGGCACGTCAGTACCGAGGCTGCACAGATGATGCACTCACCGTTCACACTCGGCGACGGCGCCACCCTGGCCCAACTGATGTCCGACGCGGGCTTCCACGAGGTTACGGTCATCGACGAAACGATCGAGTGCACGTGGGCGTCGCACCCTGAGTTCGCCCGCCGCTATATCGCCGCCAGCCCAATCGCGTCGGTGTTCGCCGCCGCGTCTTCTCACTCCCAGCAGGCCATCTCCGACGAGGTCACCGAGCGACTTGCGCCGCACGCTACCGCCGACGGCTCGCTGCGGATGCCGATGAGCACAAACGTCGCCGTCGGCAGCGCCTGACCAGGGGCCCCAGCGCTGGGTGGTGGAGCGCAGCTTCTCCTGGCTGCGCCAGTCCCGAAGGCTTCCCATCCGTTGGGGGCGTGACCCGACCAACACCTTGCCTTCATGCACCTCGCCTAATCGGCTCAGCCGGCCAACCCAAGTCGCACCAAGGCGGCCCGGGCGATCATCCGCCGGGTGGCGGCGATGCCGCCAATCGAGCGGGTGGCGAAGTCCTCGACCCGCCCGGCAAGCTCGGCATCGCGCGCAGCAGCCGAATAGATGAGCTTCTCGATCGGCGAGAAGCGTCGCCCGCTCGAGTAGTCGGAGATGAGCCAATGATGGGCGCCGAGCTCGCGGCGGTGGCGCCGCGCGTAGGCCCCCAGGGCTCGATTGAGGTCCCGATCCGATCCGTGCAGGAGAGCCGGGCCGACTTCCTCAGCCAGCCAATCCGCCGACTGGAACGCCCAGCCGCAGCCAACGCCGAAAATCGGATCGGACGCCTGGGCAGCATCACCGACAAACACCATCCCCCGCGCCGCGGCAGGGCGGATCGTGCTCGGCATCTCGAGCTTTCCGAACCATTTCGCGATCGGGCGCGCGCTGTCCAGGCTCGGAGCATCCGCCAGACTCCGAAAGTGCGCGCGAACCGCCGGCTCCGGATGGCCGCGGAACTCGTCCAGCCGTCGCTTGGCCGGCACTACACAGACCATCGAGACGCCACCCTCGTTGGGGTGGATGTACGCCATGTCGGGGTCGCTGAACCAGACCATCCCTCGATTGGGATCAAGCAGCGGGACATCCTTGAAATAGGAGAAATAGCAGAAGCGCTTGTGGGGCCGGACACGCCCTGGGACGCCCGCCATCCGCGCCACCTGCGAATCACGTCCGTCGGCAGCAACCACGAGCCTTGCCGTCAGGGGTCTCTCCTTGTCCCCATGCCCCGAAACGCGGACGCCCTCGACCTGCTCATCGCCCTCAAGTCCCACCGCCGTGAGGCCGGGCAGGTAGTCCACGCCCGGAGTCTCGATCGCCTGCTGGCGCACGATCGGGTCAAGGACCGAGCGCCGCAGGTTCAAGCTGCGCAGGCCCCGATCCGGCGGGCGTATCCACCCGTAGCGCGTCCAGATGTCGGTCTGGACGCGAACGGCACCGGCGTTGCGGATCGCCGGCCCGATCCCCAGGCGCTCCATCGCCGGCACCGCACCAGCCTGGATGTTATGGGTGCAGATGACCTTGTAGGCGTCGAGCTCGGGGCGCTTCTCCACCATGGCGACGCGAGCCCCCCGCAGCGCGAGCAGGCGAGCCGCAGCGCACCCGGCCAGACTCCCTCCGACGACGACAACGTCGTATTCGCGGTCAGGCATTCGGCTCGATGTTCTGGTTGACGCGGAAGGTGTTCGTCGGGTCGTAGGTAGCCTTGGCGGTGGCGAGGCGGTCGTAGTTCTCGCCGTAGGTTGCGCGCACGCGCTCGTGTCCCTCGTCCATCATGAAGTTCACGTATGCCCCGCCGGCCGAGTGGGGATGGGTGGCATCCCAGTAGTCCACGGTCCAGTCGCGGATGAGACCGGCGTTGGCGGGGTCGGGGTCCACGCCGACGATCACCTCGGCCCAGTTGCAGTCGCGGTAGCTGAACGGTGTGTCGGCGGCGCCGATGTCGTGCACGGCCCCGTCGATCGGGTAGAGGTGCATCGTCGAGTGCATCGTCGGGAGCTTCTCCGCGAACGCGGTGTGCTGCTCGATCGCCGCGTCGGGAAGCTCACGGACGAAGTCCGCGCGCCAGTACCACTGCAGTCCCGGGACGTAGAGGCCGTCGAACAAACTCTGGAGTGCCGGGAACGGCATCGGTCCCACTCCGTGCAGGAGCGGTGTTCCGAGTGCCTGCACGGGCGCGAAGAGCTCGGCGGCCTCCTCCGGCGGGCCGGTGTAGCACCACACCACGCCGCACACTTTGCGCAGGTGCAGCTCGGCGGGGAACATGTCCGCGGGGGGCACCGTCATGGTCGCGAAGAACCCGCTCAACTCACGCGGCGCGGCGGGCAGGAACTCACGGTAGAAGCGCATCACCTCGGCTGCCTGCTCCAGCGGCCACAGCGTCGGCCCGGCCAGCACGGTGGAGACGGGATGCGCTCGGAAGTTGAACGAGGTGACGACGCCGAAGTTGCCGCCGCCGCCCCGCAGCGCCCAGAACAGCTCGGGGTTCTCCTCGGCGCTCGCGCGGGCCTGTGTGCCGTCGGCGAGGACGACGTCGGCCTCGATCAGATTATCGATCGTGAGTCCGTGCTTGCGCGAGAGGTAACCGATGCCGCCCCCCAGGGTGAGGCCGCCGACGCCCGTGCTGCCAACGATCCCCGACGGCGTGGCCAGGCCGGCTTCGTGTGTCGCGGCGTCGACCTGAGCCCAGGTGCAGCCGCCGCCGACGCGGACGCTGCGCGCGGCCGGATCGACCTCGACGGTCTGCATCTGGGAGAGGTCGAGGACGACTCCGTCGTCGCAGACCCCGAGTCCGCCGCCGTTGTGGCCGCCGCCGCGAACAGCAAGCAGCAGATCGTGCCGGCGCGCGAAGGCGATCGTCTCTGCCACGTCTGCGGTAGTGGCGCAGCGGGCGATCAGCGCGGGCTGGCGGTCGATCATCGCGTTGTAGACCGCGCGCGCCTGCTCGTAGCTTGGGTCTTCGGGACCGACCAGCTGACCCGCGAACTTCGCCTCGAGCTCTCCTCGCGCTGCCTGTGCCGCATTCGTGGTGGTGCTCATGTCTGCCTCCGCTTCGTTGGACTCCGCACCGAGTGCTCCCGATTGCAAGGTGACCGTAACGGGGCCCACCGCCGCTGTCATGACCTGGATTGACACAGTTTGCTCACCGACCACGGCATGGCCCATCGGGGAGCGATAATCAGATCTGACTAGCGTCCAACTCTTGCCATGCAACCGCTTCCCGGCCCTCTACGACTTCCCCCGCCCTCTCCGTTCGTCGGCCGCTCGGCGGAGCTCGCGGCACTGCGGGTGCTTGCTCCGCGCGAGGCCGGAGAGCGTGGCCGGCTCGCACTGCTGGGCGGCGAGGCCGGCTCGGGTAAGAGCCGTCTTGTGCGGGAGTTGGCGCACGATCTCGCCGGCGAAGGGGTGCTCGTGCTCTACGGCGCCTGTGACGCCGTGGTGCACACGCCCTACCGTCCCTTCGCCGAGGCGCTCGACCAGATCGTTCGCGGCACCGACCCCGATGTGCTCCGTGCGGACCTCGGTGGCGCGGGCGGCGAGCTCGCCCGCCTGCTCCCCGACCTGGACGCTCGCGTCAGTGGGCTGCCCGCACCGGTGGTCGCCGACCCCGACACCGAGCGCCATCGTCTGCACACGGCGGTGACCGACCTCCTCGCGGGCGCCGGTCGCCGGCAGCCGCTGCTGCTCGTGCTCGAGGACTGCCATTGGGCGGATACCCCCACGCTCGTGCTGCTGCGCCACCTCGCTCGTGCGAGTAGCGAGGCCCGTGTGCTCGTGCTCGCGACGTTTCGAGACACCGAGGCCGACATCCCGAGCGCGCTCGCCGACGTGCTCGCTGACCTGCGCCGCTCAGATGAGGTCGTGCGCCTTCATCTGGGCGGCCTCAGTGAGGATGATGTCGAGGAGTTCGTTCGGCGAGCCGGCGGCGGCGAGATCGATCCCGCCGAGCCAGGGCTCTCCCGCGCGCTGCGCGATCTCACGGAGGGCAACGCCTTCCTGCTCTGCGAGCTCTGGCGGGCGCTTGTAGAGACCGACGCGTTCGCGATCGAACAGGGCACACTGCGGCTAACGCGACCTTTGCAGGAGATCGCAACTCCTCAGAGTGTCCGCGAGGTCGTCAGCCAGCGTCTGAGCAGACTCGATCCGGCCAGCAGAGACCTGCTCGAGCTGGCCGCCGTCGCCGGCCCCGAGTTCGAGCTCGACGTCCTGCGCCGAGCCGCGCCCGTCGAGCTCGAGCGGATCGACGCCCTGGAACCGGCGATGCGCAGCGGGGTCATCGAGGAGCTGCCCTTCCCGGCGCTGGCCTACCGTTTCACGCACGAGCTCGTGCGCCGCGCGCTGTATGACCGGCTGAGTGTCCTGCGCCGCGCCGAGCTGCACCTCCGCATCGCCCAGGCGCTGGAGGCGGTCGACCGGCCGCAGCACGGGCGTGTGCTCGCCGACCTGGCGCACCATTTCGCGGCGGCGGCGCCGATCGGCGGGGCGGCGCAAGCGGTGGAGTACAACCTCCTCGCCGCGCAGGCCGCATCGGCCGCGCTGGCCTACGACGAGGCCACCGTCCGTCTGCGCACGGCCCTGGAGATGGGCGTGCCGGACGAGCGCCGACGCGCCGAGATCCTGCTCGACCTGGGCACCGCGCTGTTTCGCGCCGGCAGGTCGCTCGACTCGCTGCAGTCCTTCCGCCAGGCGGCTGAGATCGCGCGAGAACTCGGGGAGGGAAAGCTGCTCGCCCGTGCCGCGATCGGATTCGAGACGAGCTGCTGGCGGCCGGGGCTCACCGACGAGGGTGCCCGCGAGCTCCTCCAGGAAGCCTCGGCCGCCCTCGCTCGGGAGGACTCCACGCTCCGTGTCGGCCTGCTCGCGAGCCTTGCTCGCGCGCTCGAGTTCGAGGGCAGACTCCGATCAGGCGGCCCTCGCACGCGCGGACGCGATCGCGATGGCACGCCGAATCGACGACCGGCCCGGACTGGCAACGGTGCTCGTGGGGATCTACTGGGCGCGCGCGACCACAAGCCTCGCGGAAGCTCTCGAGATGCTTGGCGAGGCACGCGATCTGGCCGAGGAGATGGGCGACGTCGAGGGGCAGGCGGAAGCGACCCAGTGGCGGGTCTCCGCGCTGATGGCACTCGGGGAGATCGTGCCGGCACGCGAGGAGCTCACGATCGCCCTCGACATGGCTAAGAGCACACGTCAGCCCTTCATGCTCCACGTGACCGAGCACTACCGATCGGCGCTGGCGCTGCTCGAGGGTCACCTCGCAGAGGCCGACGCCGCAGCGGAGCGCTCGCGCGAATGGGGGCAACTACTCGTCGGTCGCGATGCCTCCAGCGTCTACGGCATCCAGATGTTCGGAGTTCGGCGCGAGCAGGGCCGCCTTGCCGAGCTTGCCCCAGTGATCCGCGTCCTCGCGGCCGGCGATAGAGGTGACGGGACGTGGCGACCAGGACTCGCGGCGATGCTCGCCGAGCTCGCGATGGAGGAGCAGGTTCGCGGCGAGCTCGACCGCGTGCAAGCCGAGGGTCTGGACCCGCTGCGCGAGGGGCTTTGGCTGGCGTCGCTCACCTACCTCGCCGATGCCGCCAGCGCCGTCGCGCACCAGGGGGTCGCCTCGCTCGTCTATCCGCTGCTCGCGCCACTTGCCGGCAGAAACGTGATGATCGGTCACGGCGTCGCCTGCTATGGCGCCGCCGACCGCTACCTGGGAATGCTCGCTGCGACGCTCGACGACACCGACGACGCGGCCAGCCACTTCGAGGCGGCCCTTCACCTCAACAGGCAGATGGGCGCGGACACGTGGCTCGCCCATACCGCCTACGAGTACGGGCGCATGCTGCTCAGCACGGGAGACTCCGATCGCGGCAGACAGTTGCTCGCCGAGGCCGCGCTCCTAGCCGAGGCGGTGGGGATGCCCACTCTGCTCGCGCGTGTCCGTAGCCTCGCGCCGGTGTCGAGCTCGCCGCTGCCCGACGGCCTTTCCGTTCGCGAGCTCGACGTGCTTCGGCTGATGGCACGCGGTCTCTCAAATCGTGAGATCGGGACCGCACTGTTCATCAGCGAGCACACCGCCGCGAACCACGTGCGCGGCATTCTCCGCAAGACCGCGTGCGCGAACCGCACCCAGGCGACGGCGTACGCCTTTCGGCGCGGCCTGGCTGAGAGCTGAGCGATGGCGTAGCATCCAAACATGCCGATGTATGTGATCGAGCGAGCATTCGCCGAGCAGCTCGACCTCACCAGCGAGGACGTTAAGCTGATCGAGGAGGTCAATGCGGACGAGGGCGTGCGCTGGCTGTTCTCGTTTCTCAGCGCCGACAGACGGCGCTCCTATTGCCTGTATGAGGCGCCGTCACCCGACATGATCGTGGCCGCCGCCAAGCGCGCCGGCATCCCCGCCGACGCCGTGGTCGAGGTCAATCGCATCTCCGCGGACATGTACCCGTAGGGGTTAGCCTTGGCTGGGACGACGGTCTGCCCAGACTGCGGCGAGGTAAACGACACCGCGCAGCGCTTCTGCGGCCAGTGCGGATCTGCGTTCAGCCACAAGTGCGCCGCGTGCGGTGAAGAGAACCCGCCGGGATTCCGCTTCTGCGGGGCATGCGGCGCCGCGTGCGATATGAGCCCTGCGTCCCCGTCGAGCTCCGTCGAGAGCATCGATGGGGAGAGGCGGTGGGTGACGATCATGTTCGCCGACCTGTCCGGCTTCACGGCGCTGTCGGAGCGCACGGACCCGGAGGAGATCCGTTCGATGGTCGATCGCTGCATGAGCGAGATGAGCCAGGTCGTCGACCGGTTCGGCGGCACCGTGGACAAGGTCATAGGTGACGCGCTGATGGCGGTGTTTGGAGCACCGACCGCCCACGAGGACGACTCCGAGCGGGCGGTGCGCGCCGCGCTCGAGATCCAGCGACGCGCGTCTGAGCAGTCGCATGACTTCGGCGGGCTGTGTGTCAGCATCGGCGTCAACACGGGTGAGGTGATATTCGCCCCGGTAGGCCCACACGGGCGGCGGGAGCTGACGGTGATGGGCGACGCCGTGAACACCGCCGCTCGACTGCAGGCAGCCGCTCCACCCGAGGCGGTGTTGGTCGGCAAGGAGACGCAAGCTGCGAGCGCGCGGGCGATCACCTACGAGGCGGTCGAACCGATCATCGCGAAGGGCAAGGAAGCGCCGATACACGCCTGGCTGGCTCGGGCTGCCGCCTCGGCGCCCGCTGAGCGCCCGGTTTCGGCGGCCCCGTTCATTGGCAGAGACAGCGAGCTGGAACTTCTCGTGCGGACGTGGACGCGAGCCTCGAGTGAGCTGCATCCGCAGCTCCTCACCCTTGTGGGGCCCCCAGGGATCGGCAAGACACGGCTGACGATGGAGTTTGCCGCGTGTGTGGAGAGCACAGGCGGAAGGATATTCAGTGGCCGACCGCTTCCCTACGGTGCAGCTGCCTCCTACTGGGCGTTTGGACAGGTCATCAGGGAAGCATGCGGGATCTTCGCCAACGATCCCGCCGACGTGGCCTCCGACAAGCTCGCCGAGCGCGCGGCATCGCTGTTTCCCGCAACCCAGGCGCAGGAACTGGCGACGCATCTCTCGGTCATGGCCCGTCTGGCTGAGGACACCGTAGACGATCGGCGGGTTCTGTTCGCCTCCGCTCAGCGGTTTCTCGAGGCCCTCGCCCGCGAGCAGCCTACCCTGGTCGTGCTCGAGGATCTGCACTGGGCGGACGACAGCCTGCTGGAACTCGTCGAGGGGCTCTCGGCCAGGCTCCAGGACGTGCCGCTGCTTCTGCTCGCACTTGCCAGACCCGAGTTTCTGGACACGAGGCCAAGCTGGGCACGCCTCCCAACCAATGTCACCGTCCAGCTCCAAGCGCTCACCGAGGCCCACACTCAAGACCTCGTGCGCCGGCTCCTATCAGGTGCGCCAGACAGGGAGGCGGTCGCCGAACGCGTCGAGGAGGCGGCTGGCGGCAATCCGCTCTTTATCGAGGAACTGGCTGCGTGGCTCTCGGAGAGTGACACCGCGAACGCCGACGGTATCCCGGCGAACATCAAGACAATCATCGCGGCTCGACTCGACCAGCTCCCGGCAGGAGAGCGGCAGGTCATTCTCGACGCCTCTGTGATCGGCGACTTCTTCTGGCAGGGCACGCTCGAAGCCCTCGGAAGCGACGGCACGCTCGTTGAGACACTGTACGCGCTCGAGCGACGAGGTCTCATCCGCCACAGCCCTGCCTCGCGTATCCGCGGTGACCAAGAGCTGATCTTCAAGCACGCGCTGGTCCGCGAGGTCGCCTACGCGACCCTCCCCAAGACCGCACGCCGAGAGCGCCACGCGATCGTCGCTCGCTTCATCGAGCAGGCGGCGGGAGACCCGAGCGCCTATGCAGCGATCCTCGCGCACCACTGGCGTGAGGCCGGCGAGAACGCGAACGCCGCCGATTACCTACTTACCGCAGCAGACCAAGCCTGGAGAGGGTGGACGCCACACGAGGCCGTCGATCTCTGCAACCAGGCGATCGAGCTGATCCCGGAGAACGACGAGGCACGCCGGCGGCGCGCACGACTGCGACGGGCCATCGCTGCAACAGCGGAGATGCACACAAGCCACGATCTTGCGCCGATGGATCAGTCAAAATCCCCGGGCGAGATGTCACCGCCGATCTCGTAGATTCCCCCGATCGTGTGGTCGCCAACCAGCTCAGCGTGCTCCCGTATGAGCTCCGTGCTGGGCGATGAATAGACGCAAAAGGACTTCAGCTGACCCTCCTCGTCCATAACTACGTGACTATGCTCCCATACGATTGGGGAGAACTGCGGGTTCTCAGACAGGATGCGCTTCGAGAGGCGACCCTTCGCCGCCCCCCCATCCTCCAAATCATCCCAGGCCCTCTCGATCAGATAGCGCGGCATATCTTCTCCCAAATTTCGACGTCAATCAGACAATCCTACGCTTTCGGTTTTCCGGCATACGATTCGCCTGCGGATGATCGCTACGAGCAGGCCCGGGAGGAGTCGCGCCGCCCTGATCTGGAGTTGGCCCGCCTTCGAGAGGCCCCTCGCTGTCGGATACCCACGCGAGCAGGCGTCTCGCGAAAGGCCGCCGCCAGTAGCGCTTCGGACGACGCCGGCTCCTGGACGCGGAGGCCCGCGAGCTGACTATCGACGGCGGAAGGGTGCCACTGACGCGCATCGCGCTGGCGGAGCTTCTCCTCGCTCGCGCCGGCACAGTGGCCAGCCGCCAGGAGATCCTTCGCACGGTCTGGCACACCGACCACGAAGACAGCAACGTGATCGAGGCCGCCATCGGCTCGCTGCGCCGCAAGCTCGGACCGGAGACCCACCGACTTCGAGACCGTCCGCGGCGTGGGCTGCCGGCTGCGAGCAGGATGAAGCTCCTCGATCTCCGGTCATCAGCCGGCCCGACGGAACGAGGAGGGCGACGCTATCGGCGCTGGCGGCACACTGCTCTTGCGATCGCGCGAGCGTCGGGGCGCATGAGCCTCAGTTGCCCGCTGAGATCGAACCTGTAGCCGTTGAAGAAAAGTCCCCTCGCCGACGGGTGCTGGTTGCCGCCGCTGACGAGCGGGATACCGTCTTCATCGAGCACGCCGAGGTGGCCGACCAGCAGCTCCAATCCGCGCCGGTAACCCGTCGCCGCGATCACTGCGTCCGGCTGGATCTGCGTGCCGTTAGCGAGCAACACGCCCGAGCCGTCGAAGCCGACGACCGCGGCGACGATCTCGATCCGTCCGGCCTTGAGGAGACCCACGAACCCACTGTCGTAGGCTGGCGCCTGTTGCCGACGACGACTCAGTGTGGCGATTCCGATTGGTGAGCGTGGAAGCCCGTAGCGGTCGAGTTTGCCGAAAAGGGTCCGCTGTGACAGCCATCCGATCTGATCCGCGACGCGTAGCGGCAGGCGCTCGAGCGCCAGCCCGTGGATGTTGACCGAAGTCCCCAGGATCTTGCGGGCCGTCAAGTTCGGCGGCGTCCGACAGGCGACGCGCACTCGCCCCGCCCCGCCCTGCGAAAGCAAGGCCGCGATCTCCGAACCGGTCGTGCCCGGCCCGACGACGAGCACGTCACGGCCGACGTAAGGCTTGACATTCTTGTAGGCCGACGAGTGGATCAGCTCGCTCGTGAAGCCGTCACGGCCGGGCCAGTCCGGTATGTCGGGGTCGTGATCAAAGCCGGTGGCAACGACCACGAAGCGCGCGTCGAGCTCGCCGTGATCTGTCCCAACTCGCCACCCACCGTTCTCGCGCGCGAGATTCTGTACCTCGCTGCCGAAGCGAACGTCAATCTGGTGATGCGACGTGTAGTTCTCGAGGTACTCGATCCACGCGTCGCGAGACGGGAACTCGCCGTAACGTCGCCGCCGCGCGCGATATCCCGGGATGGTCGACATCGCGGCCGTCGTGTTCAGACGCAGACCGTCGTAACGGCTCCGCCAGCTCGAGGCGACCTGGTCGGAGCGCTCGAGCACCACGACGTCGACGCCGGCGCCGCGCAGCGTTGCCGCCGCTGCGAGGCCTGCAGTGCCTGCGCCGAGCACGATCGCCTCCGCCGTTGCGCGATCCTTATCCACAAGCGCTCGGGTCTGCTGAGGTCTCATTCGGACGTCGTGGCTGCGGAGGTGATGTGCTCGATCACCCGCCGGAACTCCTCAGTCGGCGAGAAGTCGACGTACTCAGAGTCCTCGAGTGCCTCCGGCGCGTGGCCGGGGGCCCAGTAGAACGCCTCGCCTGCGGCGAAGTCCTGATGCCCATCCAGTGTGTGCATCCGTACGCGGCCCTTGATCATGTACCCCCAATGCGGGCACGGGCAGAGATCGTCCGGTAGGCCCTTGGTCGCGGGGCGCAGGTCGGTACCGGCTGGCAGCCGGACGAACCCGACGGAGAGACCGTCCTCGCCGCGCAAACGGACCTCGACGCCGTTGTCGTCGATGACGACCGGGACGTCCTCACGTGGAATAGATCGCATGTTCAACCTTCTGTTGGATTTGGATGTCGCGACCGGCGGGAAGTTCGGCTGCGTTCAATGCGGTTCTCAGGCCTGGACTGTGACGCTTGCGTCCTCGGTTGATGGGTCGATGATGGTTGAGACCTTGGATATGCGGTCGGCGGGGAAGGCGCCGCAACGGGCGTGCTCGAGCAGGATGTCCTCGTCGGGGGCGACGTAGACGCAGTAGATCTTGTCGTCTGTGACATAACTGGTGAGCCAGCGGATCTCCGGGCCGAGCTCGCCGATCACATGGTTGGACTTCGCTGCCATTCCCTGTAGCTCTTCGGCGCTGAGGTTCCCGGCTCCCGGAAGCTCGCGCTCGATCATGTACTTGGGCATTGTCTCCTCCTGTCGCTGACCTGCGCTAACATACTGATGGTACCCATCATGCATACTCTCAGTACGAATGTCAAGAGCAAGAAGGTGCAGCAAGGCGAGATGACCCGCCAAGCGCTCCTTCAGGCCGCGCGCACACTGTTCGGCGAGCGCGGCTATGCGGCGACCTCTCTCGACGAGATCACGAGCTCCGCGAAGGTCACGAAGGGAGCGCTCTATCACCATTTCGACGGCAAGCAAGAGCTGTTTGCCGCCATCTACGAACAGGTCAAGCGGGAGGTCTCCGAACGCGCCGCGACAGCGTTTTTGGAGCCCGACCCGTGGGAGGACCTGTGCGCCGGCTGCCACGCGATTCTCGACGCGCACCTCGACCCTTCCGTGCGCCGCATCCTGCTCCACGACGCACAGGCAGTACTCGACGCAGACACGATCCGCCGCGTCGAAACCCGCTACGGCGCAGTCGTACTACGCGGCGCACTACGACGCTCAATCCGCGCCCAGGTCATCCAACCCCTCCCCTTGAAGACCCTCGCACTCATGCTCACCGGCGCGATCCTCGAAGGATGCATGACCATCGCCGACGCCGAGAACCCGAACCAAGCACGAGAAGACGTCGGCAACGTACTCACCAGCCTCCTGCAAGGACTACAACCACAAACCCCGGCAAACGTCGACGAAGTCCTGCGACAGTCGAGCACTCCGCCACATCCAGACGACGGCCATCGTCGAAAACCACTGAGTTGAGGAGATGATGAACGTAACTAGGCCAGTCGCCACCGAGGCCGAGAATGTTCTTAAGGACGACTTCAGGAAACGCGCCGACTGAGGCTGGGCACACGCCGCTTGCGCCGAACGAAGGGCAAGCGACTCGCTTCGCCGCGCCACAGACTCGCTCCTCGTCCTGAGCCCAAGCGAGCTGTGCGTCTCTGCGGAGACGCTTGCCCGATTCACCTGTTCCTCGGTGACGGCTAGGAGCCCGGTCGTCAGGTGGGCTTGTGCGCCAGGAAAAGGTAGCGGTTGAGACTGAGGAAGTAGTTGGGGCCAAGCTCGGTTAGGTCTTGTGCCCATGCTGTGGCTTCAGCCTCGCTCACGCCGTTGCGATCGGGTACGAACGTGGCGATCAGCTCAAGCATTCCGGCGCTGTAGGTGTTGGGGTCATAGCCGGCGTTGAACAACGGCACGATTTGGCGGTCGGTGACTTCCAGTCCAGCATCGCGCAGCAGCCGTGTGAGCGCACGCGGCAGGTGAGGGTGAACGAGGTGCTCCTCCCACGCGGCGAGCACCCGGTCCATGCGCTCGTTGTCACTCGAAGCCCATACGATCGAGTCCCAGTCGGTGTCAAGCACGAGCGCCCGGCCTCCCGGGCGCAGCACTCGCCCTAGCTCCAGCAGCGCGGCGGGAACATCATCGACGTACTCGTAGACCTGTGTGCAGACTGCGACGTCGAAGCTCTCCTCCGCATAGGGGAGCGTATGCGCGCCAGCTTCTTGGTACTCGATCGGGCCGCTGCCAGCTGGTGGTCTGCGCGCCCTGGCGAGGGCAAGCATGCTCTCGCTGACGTCCACCCCGCAGATCCGCCCGCTCCTCCCGACAGCAACGGCCATTTCGCACGCGAGCAGACCAGGACCCGAGCCGATGTCGATCGCGCGCTCGCCGGGCTGGAGCGCGAGTGCCCGCAGGATCGTTTGGCGCTGTTCGATGACATCGGGCGTGGTGTAGATCCTCTCTACGCGCCGGGAGGCGTCCTCGTCGAATTGCAGTGTGGCGCTCATAGTTCGCCTTCGGTTGGTGAATCGCTCACTCTCAGGGAACGCCAGGGTACACCTGATGCTCGCCAACGGCTACTCCTAACACCCACCCACCGGCGCTCAACGTGGAGGATCAGGGGCTCGCTCATAGCACCCAAGTAGGGGCCCCTCCCGCCGCGGGCATCAGTGAAGCGAGAATACCAGGCGCTACGCGCGGATCGATCCCTTGCAAGTCCGAGTGCCAATTGCCCTGATGAGCCACCGTCCAGGTTTCCGGTGCTCCCATAGGCGGACATAACTGCCGGAGCCGACATCGTTGTGGCTTGAGATAAGACTAGTGGCTCATTCGTGATGCTCGTTGGTCAATGAGTCGAGCCCCACCACCAGCAAGGGCGGGGCCCAGGACCAGGGCAATCACCAACAAATTCGCAAAATGGACCACTAGATATCCAATGACTTCAGAAGCACGAAGCTTCGGCTAGCGATATGAGACGCGTGGGCGCCATTACTGTTTACCGCAATTACCGCGCGAACTCGCAACCTACCAGCCGACCTGAGCTTTCTTAGTGCGACATAGGTCAACCTCAGCCGCAATCGCTCCCGCCCGCCAGGGGGAAGAGAGAAGGCAGTGGGCTTAGCGACCCGGGGAGATCGGGCGCTGATCCGAGCTAGATGTCCTGCGCCAGGAGCTTGCTCAAGTGAAACCGTGCCGCTACATGCCACGTCTCCCGCAGGGCATGAAAGTGGTATGACAGCCGATGAGCGCACGTGTTGGGAGGCTTGGATGCTTACAGTGGCCGCCTGGGCGGCGGCTTGAGCACCGGAACCACAGATCGACCTCACCGCTGCGCTGGCATCACCGTACGCGGTGTCCCAGATCCCCAGACAGGTTTCCTGCTGACTCGGGCTGACCGGGGGCTCGTAGCCAGAGTAATTCGTGGTCGAGAGATGTTTCGCAGTAAATGGCTGCCAGGCCCCATTGACGAACACGTGTATGTCCTCGAATATCTCGGGATCATTGGCATCGCCCGGCATCTGATCACTGGCCAACTTAGTCTCGCCAATAACATCTGCTTGGTTGGGTACAAACTTAGCTGGTCCGCTCGCGACTTTTTGACCGTTGACGTAAAACGTGAACCTGCCCGGTTCATAGCCATAGAGGACCGTATAGTACGTATACGGTTCCAGCTGGGCTGGGATCGGTCTGTTGTTGTTACAGGTTAGTTTGTTAGTGCCGACCGTGCTCCCCACCGCCTGGGGGTTACAGTCTGATACGAGGGCGGGTCCAGGGAAATTAGACTCAACCAGCGTATCTCGCTGGCCGTATGGTCGCTCCCTCCAGCCTATCTGTGCCACTTCTTCTCCATTACATGTACCGGCTCCAGGATTCGGGCAATGTTGAAGGGCTACCCATGCCGAGACGCTGTAACTTCCGGGACCAGTTTCTACCCATGGTGAGTAATTGCGGACCCGTGCGTAGATACCTCCTACCGTTGCATGCAAGACTTGGTCAATTGCACCATCGAAGCAGCTGTTCCCGTTACACACGACACCTTGTGGGCGGGGCGGCGGGCACTTGAGCTTCGGGGCAACACAGCCACCAAAAGAAACCGGACCGCATGTGGTTCCGATGCAGCCGACTGGACCACCCGAGCCACTGCTACCGCCGCCTGTCCCGCCTGTCCCGCTTGAGCCGGTGCCTCCGCCGGGAGAGCCGCCACTCGTGGCAAGGGTAGTGAAAGACGCGGGTCCCGGGGTGTAGGTCATGCCGCCTGCCGGGTTGGTTGCGACGAGGGTAAAGTAGTAGGTCGTGTTCGGGGAGAGGCCGGTGAGGTCGGCCGACACGGCGACCGAGGCGGCTCCCGGGCCCGTTGACTGGGCGCAGGGGATCGTTGACCCATATGAGGACGTGGTGCCGTATTCGAAGGAGCAGGTTGTCGAGGCGGCGCCGGGATACACGGTCCCGTTGAGCTCCGCCGTTGAGTAGGTGATATTGGTGGCTGATCCTGTTCCCGCGAGCGCCGCGTCGGCCGTTGGCTGAGTCGTCCAGTTCGTCCCGTCCCAGCGCTCGGCGAGGGTGCGATATGCGCCGGTGGGTCCCGCCGTACTGTCCAGGTACTGGCCGACGGCTGTGCAGGCGTTGGCGGCTGTGCAGGACACGTCGGAGAACGAGGACTGGGTGGAGTCCGCGGGTTGCGGGGTCGTCTGGGTGCTCCAGGTCGTGCCGTCCCAGGACTCCACGAGGGTTTCGTTTCCGCTGGTGCCGACTGCCTTACAGGGCACGCCTGATGGGTCGCACGAGAGGTTCGCGAGGTAGCTGTATGTCGATGCGCTTGGGTTCGGGGTCGGTCGGATGCTCCAGGTCGTGCCGTCCCAGGACTCGGCGAGGGTTTCCTCGTTGGAGCCCATGAAGATGCGCCCCACGGCGTTACAGGATTTTGCGGACAGGCACCAGACGGCGTTCAGGCTGTAGCTCGCGTTTGAGATTGGGTTCGGGGTTGGCTGGAGCGACCAGTTCGTACCGTTCCATGACTCGGCGAGAGCCAGTTCTTCGCTCGGACCACCAACGGTCGTGTAGTAGATACCGACTGCGGTGCAGGCGGTCATTGAGGGGCAGGACACGCCAAACAGCTGCCCGCCGCTCGCGCCGCTTGGTAGCGACACGGTTTGGATCGTCCAAGCAGAGCCGTCCCAGAACTCCACCAGTGGCACCGTCTGGCTTGTCGCGCTGCTGTAGTAGGAGCCGACAGCCATGCATGCTTTCACGGTCGCGCACTGGACGTATGAGAGGATGTCGTTTGACCCATCGGAGGGGGTCGGTGGTGGCCGGATGGTCCAACTCGACCCGTTCCACAGTTCGGCGAGTGGCAGCCATCCGCTACCGAGGCTGCTGTAGTAGGACCCGACCGCCAAGCAAGCCGTCGCGGCGGTGCAAGAGACGCTGGTGAGATTGCTCGACGTAGATTTGTCCGGAGCAGGGGTCGGCTCGATGGTCCATTTGGTCCCGGCCCAACTCTCGGCGAGCGTCGTGTTGGCGACAGCCGTGCCGACTGCTGTACACGAGGAGCCCGTTGCGCACGACACGCCAGAGAACCCCGCCAGGTTGCATGGCTGGAACTCAAATGCGCACGAGTAGCTGGTCGCGTAGGCGGTAGCGAACCCGGTCGGCCCCGTAGGACCTACAGCCAAGCCGGAGGCGAGTGGGCCTTCCTCAATCGTGTTGGGTGGCTCACTGGCCAGCCTGTCTGCGCCTGATCGCTGGGGTGTGCCGCCCATGGCACGTGGCTCCAGCGCGGCTGCCGATTGCGACCCCTGGAGCCACATGCCAACGCCGCACACTGGGATGAGAACTGCCCGCACACACGCCGCGTTGCTAATGCGGGCGCGGCACAGAACCCCACTCATCTGAGGCGAGCCTAACGGCGGCTCACATGACCGTCAAGTCCAAATGATCTGGCTTCGCGGTTTCGCGGCGGGTCGCCCGCTCTTATGCTCGGCCCTTACGCTTCCCGGGACGCGCCGAGGCAGCCGGGAGTGGCGGGACCTTCGCGAGCTTGCGCACGCAGAAGCCCATGTTCTGCTTGGTGCTCTGACGATAGTCGTCCGGCAGGTCGGGGATAGCCAGAAGGCGCTGACATGCCTCAAGTGACCCCTGGATATCTCCTACCCAATAGGCGCTGACGGAGTACTCGAACGGCAGCCCCCACTCATACATCCACGGCGAGACGCACAGCAGGTCTCGCGGGACTGGCTGACCGAGACCCCGCAGGGCGAACTGGTAGGCCGCGTGATGCTCGCCACGAAGCCGTAGCCGCGAAGCCAACTCATACAGCGGCTCCATCCTCGACGGGCGGAACTCCCAAGCAGCGACGAGCCCCGCCTTAGAAGCGGACCACTCCCCTTGCTCGGCTCGCAGCACGGCGGCCTGGAGCATCGCGAAGAACACTTCCTCGTCCCAGCCGCCCATCGCGACCCGGCGGTCATACGTATCGATCGCGGCGTGGACGTTTCCTACATGGCGATGGGTCTGTGCGAGGTAGAACACCGTACGTGAGTTGGCGGGGTCCTGCTCGCGCGCACGCTCGAGCAGCTTAAGCTCATTCTTGTGGCGCCCGCTCCGTGCCCCGCCAATCGACCACGAACGTACCCTCGCCCCTTCAAGCAGCTCAATCGCATACTGGCTGCGACTATCGATGTACGCGTTGACAATACCCACGTAATGCCAGTCAAGGTCGCCGCGAACCAAGCAGGTCCTGTAACCGCGGCTCACCTCATCCAGATGACAAAGCGCGTAAGCGTCGGCAGTTAGCGCGTCGAACGCGCCTTGCTCAACTTCAAGCTTCGAGTCCGCATCTACAACAAGCAGATAATCAGCCTTGCCCCGCGCAAGCCGCACCGACCGCGTACGGTTGGAGCCGAAATCAACCCACTCGTGCTCGAAAAGCTCGCCAGGTACGCCGGCCATCTCGCGCCGAACCAGATCCTGAGTGCTGTCCGTCGAGCCTGTATCGCAGATCACCCAATAGTCGATGACATCCCGAACCGAAACCAGGCACCGCGCTAGAAACTCCGCCTCGTTCTTAACGATCATGCACAAACAGATCGAGGGCATCAGTTGTCCCCTCCGCCGACGCACATATCGATCCCCGGCAAGGTGCACACGCAGGATACTCTGGAGGGATGCGATCGAGCAGAGTCGCGACGGGCTGACGAACGACCCTGCGCCATACCACACCGTAGCGCTAAAAGGCCGCATCGATCCGTCCGGCGCCTGCGAGCTTCGGCGTGCTGTGAGTATCGTGCCTTCCTCTGCGAGGTGGGACAGCGGCGTCCTCGTATCCCGCCTGGAGGCGACGTTCTGCGCAGGCTAAACAGCGCTGTCGCTCAACGACGCCGGCGCATCGGACCGTGCACTACTGCTTTCGCGCCACAGCGAGCGTCCGAGCGATGGCCGTGCTCACACTCGCTCTGGACGGTGGGTGTCGCGCAAAGGGTCCGGGCCGAGCCGACAGTGTGTTCTGTGGCGGTGTTTGCCCGGCCCGTTGTCTGTGTCGGTCGGGCTGTAGGTGATGCCCGACTCCGGTGGGCTGCCCGGGCGGTCTTTCAGGCCGCTGTGACGGCCATGTGGTGCTTGTGGAGCTTCAGGAGGTTGTGGGTGGCGGTGATCAGACGCCATTCGGAGAGTGCGGCAGATCTGCCTCGTCGGTGAAACTGACTGATGCGCCGGTTGTGCTTGGTCTGGGCGAACACCGGCTCGACCATTGCCTTGCGTCTTCGGTAGAGCCTGCCGCCATGGTCGGTCTCGAGGGCATTTCGCATCGATGTGTACCGTCCGCCATCCCACCCCGGCCGGGGTGTGTCGCGCTTGCCGGCGTCGGGCGGGATCAGCACCTGGACATGTTCGTTGGCGATGACGTTGTCCATCTGCTCCTCATTCCAATAGCCCGAGTCGGCAACAGCCACCCCGGGAGTCTCTGTCACGCCAATCGCCTGGAGTTCCCTCTTCGTCGCTTCAATCATCGGCTGCAGGTGCCCGAAATCTGGGGAGCTCGCGGTTACCTCGGCGGCGAGCACGATCTGAAACTCGTTCACTACCGCTTGAGCGTTGTAGCCCTGGGTGTAGCTGCGCGGGGTCTTCACGTTGCGCGAGTCAAGATCGGTCGTGTTGATCTTCCCCGCGGGTACCTCGGGTGGCTCATATGGCTTCGGTGGGCGACTCAGCCGTCGGCCTTGGGTGTCGCGTCCGTGCGCGCGGTAGTGCTCATAGGCCTCGTTCGCGGTCCGCTCGACGTCGAGGTCTTGCTGAAAGCGTCGCTCTGCCTCCAACAGCCGCTGGGCACGTGAGCGCGCGATTGGCATTGCCTCCTGGCGGCGGTGCTCATCGAGCTGGCGGCGCGCCTCGCGCAACCACCCGTCGCGCCCCTGGATCCGGGGGACTATGAGCGCGGCATCGAGCTCGATCTTCACGCCTTGAGCCTCGCCGGACGCCTCATTCTCGGGGCTCCCGTCCTCGCACTGACGCTCGAGCTTTCGCGCTTCGCCTCTTGAAGGGCGGCACGGCGTCCCTCGGCGGTCTGCAGGTGCTCAGGCAGCTCATCGCCACGCGCATCCCCGTAGAGCTCGTCCTCGGCTGCGTCGATCTCTGAGGCCTCTTTGATGATCTCTCGGGCGAGCTGCTCGTAGTCGAGGTTTGAGTGATGCGAAGCGTTCGCGTGAACCTTCGTTCCGTCGATCGCGATCACCCCGACCTTCACCAACCCCGCCTCCTTGCACAACCCAAGCACAGAGCTGAACAGCTCCCCCAGCGCGTGCTCGTGGCGGGCACGGAACCTCGCGATCGTCGCGTGATCGGGCTTCTGCTGCGCGGCGATCACCCGGTAGGCGACATCCTCCACGCACTTGCGCTCGATTCCTCGCGATGAACGTTCACCCCGAGCGTAGGAGTACAGAAGCAGCGAGACCATCATCGACGGCTCGAACGCCGCCCGACCCCAGCCATCTACCCGGTAGGAGCCATAGAACGCCGACAGATCCATTTGCTCCACCGATGCCAAGAGGAACCACGCAAGATGGCCCTCCGGCAGCCAATCACGCGGGTCTGGAGGCATCAGGAACGCCTGCTCACGATCGCACGCCAAGAAATTCATAGCCATGCCCTGAAGTGTCTTAATCTGCTCGGACGGAGCGGGGGTTTGCGCGACACCCACCGTCCAATCCGGTCGTCTGCGCGGCTCAGGCGTTGACGCTCGCTCTCCCGGGAAAGCGCAAGCGCCGGGGTGTCCTGCCCGTGGGCAGGGACACCACCTCGATTGCCTAAGGTGGTCTGAAAGGACCCCGCCCGTTGATTCGGTGTAGATGTCCGAATCCCGCGAGTCTTTTGCATCTCGTTGGGTAGGCTGAGGCGATGACCGCGAAGCAGACAGTGCAGGCGCTCTACGCGGCCTACGCCACGGGAGACCCCGATCGCATCGCGGCGTTGCTGCATCCCGACGTCGTCTGGGTGGCTCCTGCAGGCAATGCCACACAGGTCGCGCTCGGGTTGGGAAGTGCCGATGACGCGGGGCCGCCGCGGGGCCTCAACGACCTTGACCGTGATGCGATTGTTGCATTCATGGCCTACGACTACCCGCGGTTCTTCGCAAACGTGGCGTTCGAGCCCCGGTCGATGGTCAGCGAGGGGGACGTAGTGATAGCCGAGCACAGGATGTCGGCGACGCTTCCAAACGGTCGCCCTTACATCAACGACTACTGCTTCGCCTACGAGGTCGCCGCCGGCCGGGTTACGGCGATTCGCGAGTACATGGACACGCGCGGCGGCTGGGCGCAGGTGTTCGGCGGCGATCCCCCAGTGGTCTTGCTAGAGGGCACGCCGCCCAACTCGTGACGAGCAACGCAGCGCCGCACCATGGAGGGCAGCGACTCCCTCGATGGCAAGCAGTGTCCGTAAAGCAGACGCTCGGACGACATCAACTCGTCCGATGCGACACTCTGCCGAGGCTGATCGAGACGCCTGCTCCTGCGTAAAAGCGGAAGCGACACGGGTCGAACACGCGACAGTGACCCCCGTGCTCTCTATCGAGATTCCTCTCTTGCCATCACTTTTCGGTATTGGGAACCCCCCGTTGATCGACTCTGAGTACGCGGGGCAACCAAGCCTCCCTGCGCTATTTTTCGAGTTTCTCCGTTCTTGCTTTCAGAGTCCATGGTCTGTCAGCCCGTCTCTTGCGTCTCTGGCTTGTACGCAAGTCACTTCTAACGAGGCGGATCACTGAACTCGGCCCCGAGAAGCTGGCTGAGGTATGCAAGGCCTTTGACAAGGCCACCGATTGCTAAGGGGGTTTGGTCAGTAACGATCCGCCGCGCTTCCACGCTAGGCATGCGTTGGTCGTTGGTAGCGTCCAGGCGTATTGCGGCGTGGGGGCGCTGGTCTGTCGGTGCGCCGGGCTGCCTCGTTCAGCTGACGTCCCGGCGCGCGAGGAGCGGCAGGCCTATCAGGGCGAGCACGGCCACCCATGCAACCAGCACAAGCCCGCCGGCGGCAGGCGAAAGCAGGTGTTCGGTCTTCAGCCCGATCAGCGCGTCCTGTGCGCGCGTCGGCATGAAGCGACCGACCGACGGGACCAGGCCGAACAGCAGGTTGTCAACGATGAAGCCCCAAGCGAGCAGGCCGATCACCGCGCCGACCTGGTTGCGCACGATCGCGCCGAAGCCCACGCCAAGCGCTGCCCACAGGGCGGTTGCTGCGAGCGTCCCCAGCAGCAGCAGCGCGACTTCGTCGCCGCTCAACACAAACGTGATGCCGCGCGCGTCGATGATCAGATAGCCGATCGCAAAGCCCACGCCCTCGCCGACGACGCCGAACACGAGGCCCGCGAGCAGGCCCGCGATCAGCTTCGCGCCGAGCACACGCGAGCGCACAGGCGTGAACAGGAACGTCGGGCGGATCGTGCCAAAGCGAAACTCGCTGGTCACCAGCAGCACGCCCGCAAGCGCCGAGAAGATCCCCGCGCTGCTGCCCAAGCTGAGCGTCGTGCGCTGGTCTTCGGTCGTGGACAGGCCGCTGATTTTGCTCAGCAGCCCCGTCAGCAGCGCAAACAGCAGGATCAGCGCGATCATCCCCAGCACCAAGCCAAGCGTGGTGCGCTCGTCGGCCCATTCGGCTGGCGGGCGATCTTCTGGGCGAACGTGCCGCTCGTCCTCGGCTCGCTCGCCGGCGGACTCGCGCTGCTGCCGGAAGGGCCGGTGGCGCGCACCGCCCGTCCCGATCTGCCCGGCCAGGCGCTCGGCACGACAGCCCTGGCGGCACTTGTCTTCGCGCTAATCGAGGGGGGTCGCGCCGGTTTCGGCTCGGTTGCGGCGCTGGGCGGCACCGCGGTTGCACTGATCGCACTGGCGGGGTTCGTCGTGGTCGAGCGCCGCTCGCGACGCCCGCTGCTCGACCTCAGCTGGTTTCAGCGAAAGGAGTTCAGCGGCGCCAACGCGGGCTCGGCACTGATGAACCTCGGCACGCTTGGCGCGATCTTCGCGATCGGTCTCTATCTGCAGCAGGCGCGCGGCCTCTCACCACTGGCCGCCGGCCTCAACCTGGTGCCCCTGGCGCTCCCGCTGGCGGCGCTGACGCCCTTCACCGGGCGTCTCGTCAACGCTGTCGGCGCCCGCCTGCCCGCCGGCCTCGGCCTGCTCGCCAGCGGTGCGGCTACCTCGGCACGGCGCTGCTCGCCGACGGCATCAACAACCCCGTTGGCTGGGTCCTCCTCGCACTCGCCGGAACCGGCATGGGCGTCGCCGTGCCGGCGCTGGTCGCCGGCGCTACCGAGGCGCTCGGCCCCGACCGCGCCGGCATCGCCGCCGCCGTCAACAACACCGCCCGCCAGGTCGGCGGTGCGATCGGGGTGGCCCTGATCGGCGGCTTTGCCGCCGTTTCGACAGCGCTCGCCGCAAGCGGCGCCGCCCTCGTCCTCGGCGGAATCACGACGCTTGCGCTGATGCGCCGTGAATGACCAGCCTCGACCGTCCCGGGCAGACGCCGCGGCGCGGGCGCGAGTCGTTGACGGTGACGACGGTGTCAGCATCCGGATCCAGGGGCGCGGCACCCGCAACGCGGCGATTCATACGCCTCCCGAGACCGCGATCGAGATCAGCGTTCGGCCTGAAGGTGATCGAGCCGTGCTTGAGGTTCGAGACCACGGATCTGGCCTGCCGGCAGACGTAGGAGACCGGGTGTTTGATCGGTTCTGGCGCACGGAGGTCTGCCTGGCCGAACCGAGGGGAGCCTGCGGTGGGCGCCCGTGGAAGCGGCGTGGAATGTGATCAAGCAGCCCGGCCCGCTGCGCGCGTTCTACGAGCCACCCGTACTGCGTTGCCGTGTCCCTTTCTGGGGGTATGCTGAGCGGATCTATACATCCCGGGGGGTCCCTGTGTGAGGGGCTGAGATGGCGCTTTCTAGCGTCACCACCCGATGAACCTGATCTGGTTCACACCAGCGAAGGGAGCGATCACATGACACAGGACCATCGTCTGGGCCACGCAGCAGCCGATGCTGGCTCGACTCAACGCATTCAGGCCCTGGAGGGAGTCATCTCGGTGCAGATGCGCAGGGTGGCCGAGCGCGAGCATCTGAAGCCTGAGACGATCCGCGCGGAGGTTGCAGCAGGTCGCATGGTGATCCCTGCCAACCCGATGCATACCGTCCTTGATCCGATGGGCATCGGCCTTGCGGCGCGGGTGAAGATCAACGCAAACATCGGCAGCTCGCCGACGACATCCTCACAAGATGAGGAGGTCGGCAAGTTGCAGCTAGCGCAGCAGTGGGGCGCGGACACGGTGATGGACCTATCGACGGGCAAGCGCATCGGCGAGACGCGCCGCGCGATCATCGCGGCGGCGAGCGTGCCGATCGGCACGGTGCCGATCTATCAGGCGCTGGAGCGCGCAGGCAGCCCGGAGGACCTCACCGGCGAGTCGCTGCTGGAGGTGATCTCAGAGCAGGCGCGCGAGGGCGTTGACTACATGACGATCCACGCGGGAGTGCTGCTGGAGCACCTGGCGCTCTGCCAGCATCGCGTCACCGGGATCGTCTCGCGCGGCGGCGGCCTCTTGGCGCGCTGGATGGTCCACCACAAGCGCGAGAACCCTTTGTATGAGCGCTTCGACGACGTACTCGCGATCTGCGCCGAGCACGACGTCACGATCTCCCTCGGCGACGGCCTGCGCCCTGGGTCGATCGCCGACGCCTCTGACGCCGCACAGTTCGCCGAGCTCGACACCCTGGGTGGGCTGACCGAGCGCGCGTGGGCGGCCGGGGTGCAGGTGATGGTCGAGGGACCCGGGCACATCCCGCTGGATCAGCTGCAAGCCAACGTCGAACGCCAGCAGCGTGTCTGTCGCCAGGCGCCGTTCTACACGCTCGGCCCGCTGGTGACCGACGTCGCCCCGGGCTATGACCACATCACGAGCGCGATCGGCGCGGCGATCGTGGGCTGGCACGGCACCTCGATGCTCTGCTACGTGACACCGAAGGAGCATCTCGGGCTGCCCGACGCCCAGGACGTCAAGCAGGGCTTGATCGCGTATCGCATCGCCGCGCATGCCGCGGATCTCGCGCGCGGCAACCGCCGCGCAGCCGCATGGGATCGCGAGCTGTCCGAGGCGCGCTTCGCGTTCGATTGGCGCCGCCAGTTCGAGCTCGCGATCGACCCCGACACGGCCCGCGAGATGCACGACCAGACGCTCTCAGACGACTACTTCAAGCACGCCGAGTTCTGCTCGATGTGCGGGCCGAAGTACTGCCCGATGCACAACTTCCGCGACATCGACTGGACAGAGATACGTGGCGTGATCGACCAGCGCAAACGCGAACGCACACCCGTATGAGCTATCTACCCGTCAACATCGTCTGCCACGCGAACTCCACGCGCCGAGAATGGCACTTCGGGCAGCCCGATGCCTGGCTGGACCCCGCCTCCGACACTTAGGAGGTGCTTGGCCCGACGGTGCTGCCATGCCAGTAGAGCGCCCGTATTCGAGGCCGGTGAACCCGTGATTCTGTGACGAATGCCCTCAGTTGCCGTCCCACTGGCCGATGCTGCTATGTCAAGGGAAGCTCGCTATTTGCGGAGACCAGAGCGATCGCCGATCGAGTCCCCAGACATCGCGGGGCCGGCACAGATCGTCGCAGGGCTCAATCGGCGCTTGCCAAGACGGTTGGCGCAGGCGTTCCTGATGCCTCCAGACCCGCGTGATTGGTTGCCGGAGGGCCATCTTGCGTGGTTCCTCTTGGCATCGGTGGAGCAAATGGATCTGTCGGCGTTCTATGGCTCCTACCGGGTAGATGGCTGGGGTCGGGCGGCGTTCGAGCCGTCGATGATGGTCTCGCTGCTTCTGTACTCCTACGCTCGGGGTGAACGTTCATCGCGAGGAATCGAGCGCAAGTGCGTGGAGGATGTCGCCTACCGGGTGATCGCCGCGCAGCAGAAGCCCGATCACGCGACGATCGCGAGGTTCCGTGCCCGCCACGAGCACGCGCTGGGGGAGCTGTTCAGCTCTGTGCTTGGGTTGTGCAAGGAGGCGGGGTTGGTGAAGGTCGGGGTGATCGCGATCGACGGAACGAAGGTTCACGCGAACGCTTCGCATCACTCAAACCTCGACTACGAGCAGCTCGCCCGAGAGATCATCAAAGAGGCCTCAGAGATCGACGCAGCCGAGGACGAGCTCTACGGGGATGCGCGTGGCGATGAGCTGCCTGAGCACCTGCAGACCGCCGAGGGACGCCGTGCCGCCCTTCAAGAGGCGAAGCGCGAAAGCTCGAGCGTCAGTGCGAGGACGGGAGCCCCGAGAATGAGGCGTCCGGCGAGGCTCAAGGCGTGAAGATCGAGCTTGATGCCGCGCTCATAGTCCCCCGGATCCAGGGGCGCGACGGGTGGTTGCGCGAGGCGCGCCGCCAGCTCGATGAGCACCGCCGCCAGGAGGCAATGCCAATCGCGCGCTCACGTGCCCAGCGGCTGTTGGAGGCAGAGCGACGCTTTCAGCAAGACCTCGACGTCGAGCGGACCGCGAACGAGGCCTATGAGCACTACCGCGCGCACGGACGCGACACCCAAGGCCGACGGCTGAGTCGCCCACCGAAGCCATATGAGCCACCCGAGGTACCCGCGGGGAAGATCAACACGACCGATCTTGACTCGCGCAACGTGAAGACCCCGCGCAGCTACACCCAGGGCTATAACGCTCAAGCGGTAGTGAACGAGTTGCAGATCGTGCTCGCCGCCGAGGTAACCGCGAGCTCCCCGGATTTCGGGCACCTGCAGCCGATGATTGAAGCGACGAAGAGGGAACTCCAGGCGATTGGCGTGACAGAGACTCCCGGGGTGGCTGTTGCCGACTCGGGCTATTGGAATGAGGAGCAGATGGACAACGTCATCGCCAACGAACATGTCCAGGTGCTGATCCCGCCCGACGCCGGCAAGCGCGACACACCCCGGCCGGGGTGGGATGGCGGACGCTACACATCGATGCGAAATGCCCTCGAGACCGACCATGGCGGCAGGCTCTACCGAAGACGCAAGGCAATGGTCGAGCCGGTGTTCGCCCAGACCAAGCACAACCGGCGCATCAGTCAGTTTCACCGACGAGGCAGATCTGCCGCACTCTCCGAATGGCGTCTGATCACCGCCACCCACAACCTCCTGAAGCTCCACAAGCACCACATGGCCGTCACAGCGGCCTGAAAGACCGCCCGGGCAGCCCACCGGAGTCGGGCATCACCTACAGCCCGACCGACACAGACAACGGGCCGGGCAAACACCGCCACAGAACACACTGTCGGCTCGGCCCGGACCCTTTGCGCGACACCCACGACGATTTCCAGGCGCCGGCGCTGACGGCCTGCTAACGCCTGCTCCGCGCAGCATAAGCGGGCATTTCCCAAGCCCACGTCAACGCGATCGATAGTCGTCCAAAGTAGCGACGCGACCAGCCGAGGCTGGGCTTTAGCGTGCCGCTCAGGCGGTGATTCCGCGGATGTCGAGCTTGGCGACGAGCTCGGGGTCGTTGAATACGTCGATCGTCACCGCGCGGTCGTCGATGACCGTGAACGCCAGTACCGCGAATGGCTTCTCGCCGTCGAACGCGACCACGCCGGCGGCGCCGTTGATGAGCGCCGGGCGAACATAGGGCGCGAAACGTCGGGCGCTGATCGCTCCCTGCGCGACCCGCGCGGCGCCCCGCAGCTCGAGCGGGTCGCCGTCGCGGCGGTGAGCGCGGAGCACGACATCAGGGTCGAGCACCGCCACGAGTCCTCTAGGTCGCCCTCCCGGGCAGCGGCGAAGTAGGCATCGACGACCGCGCGCTGGCGGGTCAGGTCCGGGTCCGGTTGCGGCGCCGCCTCGCGTACATGGCGGCGAGCGCGGCTGGCGAGCTGGCGGGTCGCCTCGGGTGAGCGGTCGACCATCGCCGCGATCTCGTCGAATGGGACCGCGAACATGTCGTGCAGCACGAACGCGAGCCGCTCGGCCGGGCTGAGTGTATCCAGCACGACCTGCAGCGCGATCCCGACTGAGTCCGCGAGCAACGCCTCGTGCTCGGGATCGGTCCCGACCGCAGGATCGTCGATGATCGGCTCCGGCCGCAAGTGCTCCAGCGGCTGCTCGCCGCGGGTACGGCGGGACCGGAGCATGTTCAGGCAGATCCGGGCGAGGACCGTCGTCAACCACCGCTCGAGGCTGTCGATCTGCTCGGCGTCGGTCCGCGCCAGCCGTAGCCACGCCTCTTGCACGGCGTCTTCGGCCTCGCTGAGCGAGCCAAGGATCCGGTAGGCGACCGCACGCAGCTGGGGTCGCTGGCGGTCGAACGTGTTGGCTAGCTCGAGTTCGTTCATCGCTGTCACACCGTCGGGGTCTCGCGGGTCATACCGGATAGACCCCCGAAACCCAACCAATGTGACAGGAGGTGCCTGATGGCACGCATCCAGGGAGTATCCGAAGCGCAACGCCGGGCCGATGGTCCGGCTCGTCTACAGGCTCGGTCCGAGGATGATGAGGAAGCTGACCGGCCGCGAGCCGCAGAGGGGCAATGGGATGGAGCCGATGGAGATCTGGGCCTACCAGCCGAAGATGATGATGGGTATGGGCAAGTTCAATCAAGCGGTGCGCAAGGGAAAGTCCGTCGATGAGCGCCTCAAGAACCTCATTGAGCTGAAGGGCGCGCAGATGATCGGGTGCGAGTTCTGCGTCGATCTCGGCTCGCAGATCTGCCGCAACTCCGGGTTCTCTGACGAGGAGCTGCTGGCCCTGGCGGATTACCGCCGCAGCGACCTGTTCAGCGAACGCGAGAAGCTCGCGCTCGACTATACGGTCGCGGTGATGCGCACGCCGGTCGCGGTCGCCGACGAGCTGTTCGCCCGGGTCAAGGAGCAGTTCGACCACAACCAGCTCGTCGAGATCACCGCCTTGCTGGCACTCGTCAACCTCGACCGCTTCAACGCCGCGTTCGCGATCGGCTCAGCCGGATTCAGCGAGGGAATGGTCTGCGTGGCGCCCGACCGCCCGGCCTCCAACGCCGCCTTGGCAAGGATCGCCTAGAGACCGGTCTGATCACCCGCGCCGCAAGATCCCCGCGAGGCAAGCCTCCCCACCTCCCGGCTAGAGCCGGCGGCTTGTTCAGGAGCTTGGTTTGGCGTAGCCGTGGAGGAAGACGTGAACGTTCGCGGCGATCTCGGTATCGCTGGGGGGCGAGCCGCCTTGGGGGTTGGTGAGCCTCTCGCTGTTGACGAGCGCGAGGAAATGGCGCGCCGCCGCCTGCGGGTCGTTGATCGTCAAATATCCCGCGTCCCTGAGTTGCTGCAGGTGCGTGACTATCACCGCGCGGACGCGCCGCGGTCCGGCCCGCAGCCACGCGTCGATGATCTCGGGCGGGAACTGGTCGGTCTCGGCGGACATGCGGCGGACGAGGGCGAAGTGCTCGGGGAAACGCACACGGTGAGCGACGATCGCCTGGGCGAGAACGATCAGATCGGTCTCGGGGTCGGCGCCGCTGAAGCCAGCGTCGACTTGCTCGAGGAAAGCGTCGGCCACACGGGTGGCGCTCGCGACGAGTACCGCGGAGAACAGTCCCAGCTTGTTCTCGAAGTGGTTGTAGATCGTGCGCGTCGAAACCCCGGCCTCCTCAGCGATCAGGTCGATACTCGCGCGCGCGTAGCCTAGGCGCCCGAATACGCGAAGTCCAGCGTGCTCGATCGCCTCGCGCTTAGCTCGCCGTAGTCGCGTGGGCGCTTGCCTCGGGCTCGCCGGGTCAGTCATCGCGTCAGCCTCGCAGATGCCTCGGGGATCCTCATCTTTCGGCGGATTGCATGAAGCGTTTTACTTTTGGGCGCTCGGGGTAAGTACAACGCACGTTGTAATTTATCTATGGAGGTGTCTACCATGCGAGCCGCGGTCGTCACGAAATTCGGTCCTCCGGAGGTGCTCGAGGTGCAGGAGTGGCCCGACCCGGTCCTCGCCCGTGGGCAGGTCGTACTCGAGGTCGCTGCCGCGGACGTTCTGCTTCTCGAGACGATGATTCGGCGAGGCGACGCCCCCGAGGGCATGGCCCCGCAGCTGCCCTATGTGCCTGGCAATGGCGTGGCTGGCCGCGTACTCGCTGTCGGATCCGACGTGGAATCGAGCTGGATCGGCCGCGCAGCGGTTGCCCACACGGGCAGAGAAGGCGGCTACGCTGACCGGGCGCTTGTCGATATCGACTCGATGTCGGCCGTACCAGATGGGCTCGCGCTCCCCGACGCGGCGGCGCTCTTGCACGACGCGCCGACCGCGCTGACGTTGTTTGACCTCACAGGTGCCGCGTCCGCCGGCAGCGTGCTGGTCCTCGGCGCCAGCGGCGGCCTCGGCCTGATGCTCGTGCAGCTCGCACGGGCCTCGGGGGCACGGATCGTCGCGGTCGCGCGGGACGAGGCGAAGCTCGAGCGGATCCGCGCGATGGCACCCGACGCGAGCGTCATCGACTCCGAGCAACCCGACTGGATCGAGCAGGCTCGCAAGGCACTCGGGGACGCCGGTGCGGATGTCGCCTTTGACAACGTCGGCGGCACCCTCGGCGAGGCCGCGTTCCAGCTGGTCGCCGACGGCGGGCATTACTCAGCTCACGGCACACCAAGTGGGCAGTTCGCCGTGATAGATCCCGAGCACGCCGCGCGGCGCGGGGTCACGCTCACCGGCATCGAGAGCGTCCAGCTCGACAAGCAGGTACTCAAGCTCGCAACCGAGCGAGCCCTTGCGGCGGCCGCGCGTGGCGAGCTATCGCCCGTGATCGGCCAGACCTATCCACTCGAGCAAGCCGCGGAGGCGCACGCGGCGATCGAAGCGCGCACGGTGTTCGCCAAGACGCTGCTGACGATATGACCCCGTCGAGCAAGGTCCTGATCGCAGGTGCTACAGGGACCGTCGGGCGCGAGCTTGTGGCCCAGCTCTCAGAGAGGAATACCGCGGTGCGCACCTTGGTGCGCGACCCCGAGTCGGCCAACCTCCCGGCGGGCGTTGAGCTCGTGCGTGGCGATCTGGCCGATCCAGCAAGTCTCAGTGCTCCGCTCGACGGGGTTGAGATGATGTTCTTCCTCTGGCCATTCACCTCTGAGCGCGCAGCCACGGAGCTCGCGCCGACCGTCGTCGAGGCAATCACCAAACGGGTGCGGCGCGTCGTATATCTCTCGGCCGACGCCGCGAGAGATAACCCGGACCGGTTCTGGGCGCGCCTGGAGCGACTGATCGAACGCTCAGCCGGAGAGTTCACGTTCCTGCGTCCAACGGGGTTCGCGAAGAACACGTTGATGTGGGCACCGCAGATCCGTGCGGGGGACATGGTGCGCTGGCCCTACGGCGCGGCCGCGAGGTCCTTGATCGACGAGCGCGACATTGCCGCTGTGGCTGTCAGTGCGCTGATCGAGGACGGGCACGCTGGCAAGACCTACGTGCTCACCGGACCAGAGGTCCTGACCCAGATCGAGCAATTGGACGCGATCGGGGAGGCGATCGGCCGGCCGCTGCGCTGGGAGGAGATCTCACGCGAGGACGCCCGGCCAGGGCTCATCGCAGCGTTCGGCGAGGAGGCATTCGCCGACAGCGCGCTCGATACGTGGGCGCGGTTCGTGGCCGCACCCGAGCGCACCACCCAGACAGTGCAGGAGATCACAGGCTCCCCAGCGCGCAGCCTGCGCGACTGGGCCACCCATCACGCCGCTGACTTCCGCTGATGGGCGTGTCAACAGCACCACGAGAGGGGGCCGTGGCCGATACCGCGCAGGCTCCGGCTCAGAACGTTCCTCAGAGCAGCGCGCGGGCCGGGATCGCCCTGGCTCTGATCGTCGCCTGTCAGCTGCCAGCAGCCGGTGCTCGACCTCCCCGAGGGGTTCCCTCAGCGAGGAAGTTGAGGGCCACGGGCAGTCGCAATGAGGCTCAGGCCAATACATTTCGTCCCCGATGTGGATGAGGCGGTGCGTTTCTATGGGGCGCTCGGCCTTCAGCCGGAGATCCGTTCTCGTTCGGGACATTGGGTCGAGCTTCAGGCGAGCGGAGGTGAGCTTGGTCTGCACTACGCAGCGATCGCCGCCGACGGTGAGGGTCGCGAGGGCGACAGCAGCGTGCTTCGCACGACGGATGAGCGCTGGCGGGAGATAGACGTTGAACTGCTGTTTCTCTTCGGTCCGCTCACCCTTGCTGTACTGCGCGCCAGCCTCGACGCGTAGTGGTCGAAGCGAGCGTCGCGGCCAGGACCATGACGATCAGCTGCGCGAGGAGCGAGGCGCCCGTGCTGATCGCTTGAAACGGCCCGTTCGAGGTGCCGGCAAGGTTCGCTGAGTCGAGCAGCAGCGCGATCGCGTACAGCGCAGTGGCAAGCGCGATCGTCGCCATCGCTGCGGTCACGAGCGTTCCGCATGTGAGCGCCGTGAGCAGCCGTCCACGCGACAGCGGTACAGCGAACAGAGCCCTTCGTGACGCGACGACGCAGACGGCGCCGCAAACCAGGCCGGCGAGCCCCCAGGCGATAAACGCACCGCCGGCGACCGTAGTCGCCCGATGAGAATGCTCGGAATGAGCCACCAAGATCAAAACCCCGGTTAGGACCGCGAAGAGGAGGACCGCCAACACGGGCACGCTCACCAAGAACCGCAAGCTTGGCTGTCTGCGGGCTTGAGCGAGCGCCGCGATGATCAGCGGCAGTGCGCCGAGCAGCACGGCGGCCGAGGCCACGAGCGCCAGCACCTGGACAGCGGCGTGAGTGCCACCAAGCAAGGAATGCGCGTGGCCGGCGGCCGTGAATGGCGCGTCCTCGGTCGTCTTGTAGAACCCGAACCCGGCTGCCGCGAACACGACCCAGCACGCCAGCTGAGCGCTCGCACTCGCGCGGACGCGGTCAGCGGAATCGACCAGGCCGGCTACAGCGACCGAGGGCCGCAAATGAGCGGCCAGCGCCCCGCGCAACAGATCGAGCACCGTCAGCGCCCGCGTCGGAGTCTGATCGAGCAACGCACGCATCTCCTGGCCGTAACGGCGCCGGAATCCCAGCGGGTAAAGGAGCAGCGCCAGCCGCGCCAGGCGCCGCGTCATTGGGTCGCCTCAGCCACGCGCAGGCGATCAAGGCCGCTGCGCGCCACGCGCTCGAGGGTTTGCAGCTGCTCAGCGAGCGCCGTGCTGCCGGCGCTGGTCAGACGGTATGGGTGTCGGCGATCTTCCGCCGGCAGCGCCTCGATGAGTCCCCTCCCCTCGAGTCGCGACAATGCTCCGTAGAGCGTTCCGGGGCCGAGCCGCACGTCCGAGAGCCGCTCAACGTCAAGGGTGATCGCATAGCCATGCTTGGGACCCTCGGCCAAGCTCGTCAACACGAGCAAGCCAGGGTCTGTAGATCGCTCACCGATAGATCGCATAACGTATTATTAGCATATCAGCGTGACGCGCGCGATTCAGGCGCGGTTTGCCCGCGCTTATGGGTGTGGGTGTTGGGGTAGATGTAGGACTTGTTCGAGGGTGTGCGCGAGTGTCTGGATGCGGGTAAGATGCTCACGCGTGAGGGTCTCCAACCGCTCGCGTCCCTGGTCGGTGAGCTCGAGGTGGAGGCGGCGGTGGTCGTCGGTGTCGCGCTCGCGGCGGATCAGCCCGGTGGCCTCGGCGCGTTGTGCGAGCTCGACGGCGCTGTGGTGGCGTATGTGCAGCTCCTGAGCGGCTTCGCCGATCGTCGGCCCGGACGCGATGGGAAACCCGCGTATCACCAACAGCAGTTGGTGCAGCGCGGGCGTGAGGCCCGCGTCGTGGGCCGTCTGCTCGCTCCAGCGCAGGAAGTCGCGTAGCTCTGAGCGGAACGCCCGTAGGCGCTGGTAGTCCTCGTCGAGCAGCGGGGCCGGCGGGCTGGGCCGGGTCATGGTGTGCTCTGACGGGCGGGAAGCAGCTTCCCGGGCCCCGAGACCTGCCGGCGCGGCCCGAGTGGACGCTCGCGGTGACGCTCCTCGATCAGCACCCGCTCGTGGGCCTTGAGCAGATCGAACTGGCTCACCAGCCCCACCAGTCGCAGAGGGTCCTCCCGGTCTGTGACGGGCAGCACGCCGTGGCCGCTGGAGAGCATCCTATCGGCGACCTCCCGCAGGGTCTCATCGGTGAAAGCGAGGATCGGCTGGCGGGCCAGATCGCTCGCCAACGGCGGGCTCGAGGACTGGCGCGCGGCGAGTACATCGGAGAATGCCAGAACACCGAGGAGCCGGTCGTCGGAGTCGAGCACCGGATACAGGCGCTGGCGGCGATCAGCGCTGCCCTCCGGCAGGCGCTCGTACAGCTCCGCGATAGACGTCTTTGGCTGCACGGTCAACACGTCGGTTGCCATCACGTCGCGGACGAGTAGGGCGTGCAACGGGTCAATCTCGTACTCGCGGGTGACGTGATAGCCACGGCGGGCGATCTTCTCGGTCAGGATCGAGCGCTTCAGCGTCAGGACGCTCACCAGATGAGCGATCGTACACGCGACCAGCAGCGCCAACAGCGCATTCACATCATGCGTGAGCTCGAGCGCGAACACGATGCTCGTGAACGGCGAGCGCATCACGCCGGCCATCGCGGCGGCCATCCCGATCAGCGCCCACGTGCCCTCCCCGGCGCCTGGGAGTATCGCACCGAGTAGGCCGCCGAGGGCGGCGCCGAGCATCAGCAGCGGGGCGAGGATTCCACCGCTGGTATTCGACCCCAGCGCGATCGACCAGACCGCCAGCTTGACCACGAGCAGCACCGCCAGCGCCCCGAGCGCGAGCTGTCCCGCGAGCTGTGCCCCGATCGTTTCATAACCCACGCCGAGCACCCGCGGATCGATCAAACCGCCGATGCCGACGAACACGCCACCGATCGCCGGCCACCACGACCAGTGAAAAGGCAGCCGGCCAAACAAGTCCTCCGCCCCATAGACACAGCGCGTCATCACCCACGCGAGCCCTCCACACGCAACACCCACCAGTACCGCCCCGAGCGTCACCGACACGCCCAACGAGCTATGAGCGCTCATCGCAAACAATGGAGCCGCCCGCAACAGCCCAGCACTCGCGAGCGCTTCCCGCACCGCCTCGGCCGAGCACGCCGCGAGCGCGACCGGGATCATCGACCGCGGACGCCACTCGAACAACAACAGCTCCACAGCCAGCAGCACCGCCGCGACCGGGGTTGCGAACACCGCGGTCATGCCGCCCGCCGCCCCGGCCACGAGCAGCGTTCGCCGTTGCGCCGCGGTGAGATGCAAGAGCTGTCCGACGATGCTCCCGAGCGCCCCACCGGTCACGATGATCGGTCCCTCCGCGCCGAACGGGCCGCCCGTGCCGATGCTGACGGCGCTGGAGATCGGCTTGAGCACCGCCAGGCGCGGCTCCATTCGGCTGCCGCGCAGGAGGATCGTTTCTATCGCCTCGGGGATCCCGTGGCCTCGGATGCGCTCGGAGCCGAACCGCGCCATCACACCCACGATCAAACCCCCAACCACCGGCACCAAGACACTCCACACCCCCAACACATGGATATCTGGAGCCGTGAGACTCGTACTGAGCGTCCCCGTATAGGCAAGATGCGTGATCAGGGCGATCAGGTCCAGCAGCGCCAACGCGAGCAGCGCAACAGCCGCTCCCACCAGCATCGCTGCCGCGGCCAGCCCGAGGACCGACCGAGGTGTGGTGAAGTCCCCCAACTCACGCTCACGGGCACCCGCCGGCCTCGTGTCCGGCGGAGCTATCGCGTCATCCGGGAAACGCTCGATATGAACATTCCTCGCCACCAGAGGAAAACTTATCGGGTAACGATATTTTATGAGATCAGCCGCCGCGCGCTGCTCGCGCTTAGCCGGGGTGCGATCCCGCCAAGGCCGCCAACGCGATCCAGGGCTCTCGATTCGATGCAACACCCGTTACGGATGCCCCTCGGCAGCGATGCCCTCGACGCCGTCGCTGTGCACCTCGAACAGGTCCGGAGGGATCTTGCGACCTGGGAGACGGCCCGTGACACCGCTTTCGAGTGAGTCTCGGGAACAACAGCGAAGGCCGCATGCGCGCCACAGTCAGAAGCCAGCTATACCCGTCGGATGAGCAAAGCAGGGCGAGCGCTCGTCCCGAGCGACGGTCACGCTCCTCGTCCAGAGCGACGGTCTCGCGCTTGATCGTCAAGGCGCTTGCTCGCAGCCGAAAGTGGGAGCCGCGCGAGCTGCTCCGTGGAGCTACCCGCAGCTACGATGCAAGGAAGCGTTCGACGTCCGCAGTCTCGCGGGCGAGCGTCGGAGTGGGCGTGGGCCGCGCGAACCACGCCGGCTCGGGACGGCCCTTCTTGATGGACCAAGTACCCGTTGCTGCTCCGCGATTGAGTACGACGGGTTTGAGCATCCCGCCGCCTCTCAGGATGTGATGGTCGTCCTCGGCGATGACGAATGGTTCGCGAGTGCGGTAGCCGAGCATGAGCGTGTCGAAGGCGGCGAGCAGCAGACAGGGCGGTGTGTCATCGGTGGGCAACAGTGACAGCAAGGCCACCGCAGCTGCCCGTCCTATGACGGGGAGTGGCGGAGAGGGTGGTCTGAAGGCGGCAGAGATGCCGAGTACGCACGCGATGGAACCCCGCGCCGTCTTGCATCTGCGAGGACGGGGCGATGGCTAGGCCGTGGCCCAAGCGTTCGGCGTGGCCATACGTTGCCAAGAACGGGCGGCGCTCCTACCGCGTTGGCTTCTACGACCACGACAAACGCGAGCGCAGCCGGACCTTCCCGTCGGTACGCCACGCTCGGCGTGGATGAACGACTACATCACGGCGAGCGCAGAGGTCGCGACAGCCTGCGGAGGTTCTTGCTGGACCTCGATGCGAAGGAGGCCAACGAAGCTGAAGGCCGCACGATCGCGCAGGTACTCGAGCTCTTTCTGGAGGTAGACGCCCACCATGCAACGAGGAAGGCCTCGCGCCCTCAACATACGCCCTCTACAAGTCCGTGCTGAACTGTCACCTTCTCGGCAAGCCCAGGCGCCAACCCGGCAACAGGCGCAGGTTGCCGGCGGCGGAGTACGCCGTCGCGATCGCCACAACGCAAGCCAGCTGCTTCAACGAGCCGCACGCGCCGCGTGCGTGGCGCGTGCGGATGCGCGAAGCCAGTGTGCCTGCACAGACTCGTGTGCATGCGTGGCGTGTCCTGTCATCCGCGCTGAGCTGGGCCGCGAGATCACCGTCTGTGCCGGAGATCCACACCAACGGATGCAAGCTCGCCAGAGCTTGCAGAGCAAGCGGATGTAGTCGTGACAATGGGCTGCGGCGATGCCTGCCCCTACATCCCCGGCAAGCGCTACATCGACTGGAACCTCCCCGACCCGAAGCAAAGACCACTCCAACAGGTCAGGGCCACGCGCGATGACATCCAGCGGCGAGTCACAGCGCTTGCCGCCGAACTGGACGCAGCACCCGTCGGCTGAGTCTCACGCACAGCTCTATCCCTCGACATCCTCGGGCTCGATCTGAGCGATCATCAGAACGTAGCCATCGGGGTCCATGACTCGCATCTCTTCTCGCGGACCTGGGCTGCCGTCCTCGATCTCTCCGGCATCGATGCCAGCGGCTAGAAGCTGGCCTCGCAGCGCCGCGAGGTCGCTTGAGTAGAGGTAGAACAACACGCCTTGGCGCTCGTGGTCGATCGGGTCGCTGGTGCCCTCGAACATCACTTCCGCCCCGTCGCTCTGCAGCGCCGCCCAAGACATTCGATCGCGGTACTTGAACACGTTCTCCACGGTGAAACCGAGATGATGGTAGAAGCCGACCGACCGTTCCACGTCCGTCACTTTGACGAACGGGACCAGCCGGTTGACGCGCTGCTCGGGACGCTCGACCACCGCATCAGGAGGCTGCACCCCGGAGGCAGCCGGAGCGTCGGGCGCTTCTCCGGTCTGCGCGTAGGTGAAGGCGGCGGCGCGGTCGGCGCATCCCTTCAACTCCGTGATCTTGCTGTCGCTGATCGTGACGACCATGTAGGCGAGCCCATCATCGAGCGGCCGGCTCCCCGCGTCGGATGGCCGCTCGGGGCGGAACGCGACGAGCACGCGAGGGCCGGTCTGGGCCGTCTCCTCGATCCTGCCGCGCAGGCGCCCCGCGAGGTTGCGGCTCATCACTTCGATGATCGTGCTGGCACCCTCGCAGTTCGTCGGGCCTTCCTCGACCGATCGCCACTTGGCGTCCTCCGCCAGGGAGTCCTCGAGGACGGCGAAGTCGCCCCTGGTCATCGCCTTGAAAGCGCGGTGCAGCAACTCGACCTCTGGACTGTCGCTCATCGTCGCTCATCTCCTCTCGTACAGCGACAGGCAAAACCATGTTGCGCTCGAAACCCTGCGCCTGCCAGACCGCCTGCGCCTCGTCATCCTCTACATCCTCTCTGTCGTCTTGTGCATTACAGGCATGACGCAATGCACCGACAGGGCGGCGGACGAAGGGCAAGCCGCATAACGAAGCGGTCAACGTCAACCAGGCCACGCACAAAATGCTACTCCCCAAACGCGCCGCCGAAGCATAGGTACTCTGCCAATGGGAGCGGGTATCAGCCATGCCCGACCGTGACGTTACGGTAGCGCTGGAGGGCGATCACGGCCCAGATCGCCTCCACGACGCCGAAGGGCCAGGTTCCCGCGAGGAACCCGTAGGCGCTTGAGAGTGCGCAGCCGCACGCGAAGGCGAGGACGAACCCCCGGCCGCGACTCTCCAGCGCGTACATGACCATCATAAAAGTGACGGCAGTAGCGCCGAACGCCGTGAGCATCGGGGGCTCAGTCTGACGCTGCGTGTTGAGCGGGCACCTTGAGGTCGAGGGCAAAGGCGATGGCGTCGAGCGCGGGCTCGTGCTCGGCCTGGGATACCGCGACGGTCAGCCGCCGTCGCTCGGGCTCCCAATCCAGAGTGAAGAATGGGCAGCACTCCCGCTCAACGGCGATCGTCTCGGCAACGAGCTGCGTGTCTACTTGCTCGTCGAGGTCAACGACCAGGCTCCGGGGAGTACGGTCAATTAGGCGGGCGCCGGCCCCGGCCTGCCGGTAGCGCTCTAGCTGCAGGCGCAGTCCGGCATCGTCAAGGGCGCAGCTCGGCGCCATCGGGAGAGGGTCCATACCGGACAGCCTACGACCCTGACATAGGCGTCCTAGTGTGGGAGCGGCGCACCGACCAGCCCGGCGATGGCGCCAGCTAGGCCGGCAGCGAGCAGGGTTACAACGACACCGCGTCGCAGCGCGAGCAGAGCGACCGCCGCAGCGGCAAGCACGGCGTACTGCCAGGTCTCGCTGAGAGCGGCGGCGAGTGGGATGGCAGAGCCGATGATCGCCCCGGCCGCTGCCGGAGCTGCGCCGGCCAGGAACGCGATCACGCGCTCGTTTACAAGCAGCCGCTCGAAGCGCGCGGCGCCGAACAGGATGAATGAGAACGAGGGCACAAACGCGACGAATGCCGCCAGCAGTGCCGAGGGGAACCCGCCAGCGGCGTAGCCGACCGCCGCGACGGTCTGCGTGATCGGTCCCGGTGTGACCTGTCCAAGCGCGACGGCGTTGAGGAACTGGGCGTGAGTCATCCAGTGGTAGGTGCTCACGGCGTCCGTTTGCATCAACGGGACGATCACGAATCCGCCGCCGAACGCCAATGCGCCGACCTTCAATGCGGTCCATACGAGCGCGCCCGTCCCGCCGGGGTCGCTCACCACGGCGAGCACAGGCCAGGCGTGGAGGCCCGCGCTCTCGCGTGCCAAGCCCCTCCATGCCAGCTCGATCGCTCCGCAAGCCAGCAGGACGAGCACGAGCCAAGGGCCAGTCGTGGCAGCCGCGATCCCGCCAGCGAGCGCATACGCCAGAACACGGGAGCGCTCATCGGCTGCGCGTCGCCAGATCGGAGCGGCAACACCAAGCCCCGTTCTGAGCGCAACCGGAGCGACCGCCGCACCAGCACCCATGCCGGCACCCCGTATCCATGCGGGCGGTGATCCCGATAGGAACAGGGCGGAGAGAGCGAGGATCAGGACCAGGCCGGGCAGGATGAAACCCAGGCCGCCGATGAGCGCTCCCTTCGGGCCTCGCAGTCGCCAAGCGCAATAGATCGCAAGCTGTGTCGAGGCCGGTCCCGGCAGCAGGTTCGTCGCCGCAATCGCTCGCTCGAACTGCTCCTCGGTCAGCCATTCTCGCTGCGTCACGCACAGCACACGGAACAGCGCGACGTGCGCGGGCGGGCCACCGAACCCTATGCAACCGATCCGGCCCCACTCCCGCGCAATCTCAGCAAGCGATGGCTCTACCAGAGAGTCGGCCGGTGGCATCGCGGCAGCGTATGTGCTCGACCCCCAATGGCTCGTTCTGATCCTGTAGCCAACTGCCTGCGCGGTAGTTTGACCCGATGCTCGCCGCTGACCCCAACATTCACCGCCACGGCGAGCGACTGCACAGCCATCCCTACACCGGGCCTCACCGTCATCTCAGGCTCGTGCGTCGATCCGCGCCCGTCAAGGAGGCGCACGAGCACGGTCACTCAGACCATGACGGTGACGATCACACCCATGGCGCCGAGCACGGTCATTCTCACGGGCTGATAGACGACAGCATCAAGCGCTCCCGGCAGGGCATCCGAGCCGTCTCACTATCCCTCGCGGTCCTCGGGCTCACGGCCGCTGCTCAGACCGTCGTGTTTATCGCCAGTGGCAGTATCGCCTTGCTGGCCGACCTGATCCACAACTACGGTGACGCTTTGACTGCCGTTCCGTTGGGGATCGCTTTCGCGCTGCACTCTCAAGTGGCCGAGCGCCGAGCCGGTCTAGCGATCGTGGCCGCAATCTTCATCAGTGCGTGTGTGGCTGGCGTCGAGGCTGTGGGACGGCTGATCCACCCATCCACGCCCGGTCATCTACTCGTGCTCGCGCTTGCCGGGGCCATCGGTTACGCGGGCAACTTCATCGCGGCGCGCATACGCCTGAGCGCCGGACAGAGGCTCGACAGTTCTGCGCTGATTGCTGACGGCCACCACGCTCGCGCTGACGCCTATGTGAGTCTCGCCGTGATTGCCTCCGCGATCGTCGTGGCGCTTGGAGCCCCGGTTGCTGATCCGCTGATCGGTCTTGGGATCACGCTTGTCATTCTGCGCATCACCTGGCAGTCGTGGGCGACGGTGCGCGGGCACCACGCCCACTAGCCTCGCTGGGACGCCTCTACATAGCAACGGGCGTTAGGATGAGTGGGTGTCGGATGATCGCTGCGACCTGCTTTGCCTGGACTTGCCTCGCGCAGAGGAGCTACGCAAGGCTCGCCTTGATCGACAAGTCGCAGAGCACCTGGCCGAGGATGCCAAGGCGCTCAGCGATCCCACACGCCTAACCCTGGCCGTCGCTCTGCGAGACGGAGCGGAGCTGTGCGTCTGTGATTTGAGCTGGGTAGTCGAGCGCCCCGAGAACCTTGTCTCCCATCACGTTCGCTCGCTGCGCGCGGCGGGCCTAGTGCGCTCACGCCGCGACGGAAAGATGGTGATGTACGGGCTAACCGAGCGCGGCCACGCGCTGCTCGAGGTCATCCTTGCGGGGGTGCGGGCGTGAGTTCACAAGCGCCATCGCTGCCCGTCATCCGGCCCGTTGACCGGGACCGCTCCCGTCTGGTGAATCGTGCCAAGACGCTCTCTTGGCTGAGCATCGGTTGGATGACGATCGAGGCGGCGGCGGCAATCGTGGCCGCCCTCATCGCGGGGTCGGTCGCGCTGCTCGGGTTCGGCCTGGACTCACTTGTCGAGCTGGCCTCAGCGAGCACAATCCTGTGGCTCTACACAGGCAATCGTGGGGGCTCTGTGGCCGCAGAGCGACGCGCGCAGCAGATCATCGCCGGGTGTTTCGCGGCCCTCGCGCTCTACCTCGTGTTCGACTCGATCAGTGCCCTCGCTGGCAATAGGCATCCCGACACGAGCTGGCTAGGGGTAGCGGTAGCGGCCGGGGCGATCGTTTTCATGCCGGCGCTCGCTACGGCTAAGGGGCGCGTCGCCGCGCAGCTCAGCTCTGTGGCAACTGCTGGGGATGCCGCGCAGTCATGGCTGTGCGCAATCAGTGCCGCCGCCGTGCTACTCAGCATCTTTGCCAATGGCGTGCTCGGCTGGTGGTGGCTTGACCCACTCACGGGCCTCGGGATCGTCGCTCTGGCCGTACACGAGGGATGCAAGGCTTGGGCCGGTGAGGTCTGCGCCGACTGCGCACCGATCGGCTTTCAGTCGGGGTCGGGTTGTGATGACGGTTGCTGCTAGGCGTGCTGTGTTGGGCGCCGGGCCGTGCCGAGAATGTGGGGGTCGGGCGGTAGAAACGGCGCGGGGCTGAATGGGAATCGCTGGCACGCCTCGATCACAAACCCCGCTTGCGCGATTGCGCTGGTCGTATCGCGCGCTAGGTGACAGCCTCCAGCGACGTGAGGCCAGAAAGTAGCGTCGGCGAGGCGCTGAAAGCATGACTCCAACTTGCCGTGGCCGACGACGTGCTCGTAGAAACGCAGCTCGCCACCCGGCCGGATGACCCGGAACAGCTCCGCGAGCGCGCGTTGCTGGTCGGGCACGGTGCAGAGCACGAGCGCACACACACCCGCGTCGAATGAACCGTCCTCGCCGGGGAGGCGATCGGCGCCACCGTCCGAAACCGAGACTGACACAGGGGATTGCGCAGTGGCTTGCTGGGCGCGCTCGCGCAGGTAGCGCTCTGGCTCCACTGCGATGACTTCGGCGACCGTCGTGGGGTAATGGGCGAAGTTCGCGCCGCTGCCGGCGCCGACCTCGACCACGCGCCCGCTCAAGCCGGCGAGCAGCCTTTGGCGATGCTCAGCTCCGCCACGACGCTCACCGATCTCAGCAACCCGCTCATACACGCGAGCAAAGACCGGATGACTGCGGGTCTTCCCTTCCGTCTGTGCTGCCTGCGAGGTGGGCTCAGACACGTTCAGTGATCTCGTGCTCGTCACCCGCATCAGGGGTCTTCGGCGCGGCCTCGCCGGGCTTCTGGCTGGTGACCACTGGCAGGCACGTCGCGTGGCTGGCTACCTTTGCGATCCGCTCGGCTCGCTTGCCTGGCAGTCGCGTCACCACCCACGCGACGCCTCCCATAGCCACCATCCCCAACGGACACAGCACCATCAAAAGCCCCGACATCAGCGCATCGCTCTGGTGATGAGTGGCCGGCTCGCACGCCGGGCGATCAGCCAGTAAGCGGCCAATCCCGCGCACGCGAACGGGATGGCACAGGTCAGGCCACTCAGCAGGTCGCCGGTCGTTAGCCCGGTGCCAGTTGCGCGGTACACGGCGGCGGGGCCGCCGAAGCTCAACACCGATGCGAGGAACGTGGCGGCGAACAACGCGGCGCCGAGAAGCGAGAGCGTGGCGCGAGTGATGCTGAACGTAGCGAGCTTCGGCTGAATCCCCGTCTCCAGCTGCGCGACACGAACGTCCAACAGCTCGGGGCCACCAATCGCGGCGACACCATCCAGCTCGCTCCAATCCGGGCCACGGACAACCTTCAATAGCGCTCCGACCAGCGGACGGCGCCCACACGCCTTGACCGCTCGACGGTCAGCCGCTAGCTCTCTGCCCGCGAGATAGCGGGCGCGCAGAGAATCGAGCGCGGGCAGGAAAAAGAACGTCGCCGAGAGCGCTTGCACCAGCACGACCTTCAACGGGTCGAGGTTGCATACGTGGTAATGCTCGTGCTCAAGGATCGCCCGCAACTCGTCATCCGAGACGCCCTCAAGCAGTCCGCGACTGACGACGACACGGGGAGTCAGTACGCCGTAGGCAAACGAGAACCGCTCGGGCGCGTCGAGCAGCACCACGCGCCCACCCAGCCCGATCTCACTCGCTGTGAAAGCCAACTCGGCGGGCGGCTCAAGCGCGAGCCTCTGCACGCGGAGCGCGAGTCGGCGCGAAGCGATGATCTGCCGAGCAGCCGAGCGGACTCCAAACGCTAGGCCGACCGCTACCAGGGCGATGAACAGGGCAACGGGCAGCAACGATCCGCCTCTATGCCAAAGCCCACTGAGCCCGTCGTGAGAGACGCGCGCCACGAGGAGCGGCACGAGAATACTTCCGACCGCACCGCAGAGCACATACATCCCCAGCAGCAGAGCGAGGCTCATCAAGGCAAGGAAGCTGCGATTGGCGCTGTCGAGCCTCATGCGTCCTCCGCCAGTAGTCCACGCAAACGACGCAGCACGGCGGGATCGGCGCGCGCCTCGTCCACGAAATGAGCGAGTGCGGCATCGCCGTGGGTGCGGATCACGTCACGTACCGCGATCCCAGCGACGTCAGGGGCAGTCGCCTCATACACGTAACTGCGGCGCTCGCCGTGGCGAGCCAGAGCGCCCTTTGCGTCCAACCTGTTCATCACCGTCATAACGGTCGTGTAAGCCAACGGCTCAACTCGTCGCTCGTTGAGCGTGTCCACGATTTCACGAACTGACACCGGCCGGCTCGCGTCCCAGATCGCGTCCATGACCTCGGACTCAAGGGGAGCAAACCCGCGGCTCGCGTTTCTTGGCCTTCCTGCCATGAGCAAAGACTCTACTACATTCCCGTCGTGTATGCTCGGGCCATGAGCCACCATACTTACGGGCCGCTGCCGCCGGGTCCTCGCGCCCCAGCATCCGTCAACACCGCCCGCCTTGTCCAACGACCGTTGCAGTCGCTGCTCGGCTGGCGCGAGCGCTACGGAGACGTTTTCACCGTGCCGCTCCTCGTCTTTGGCGTAGGCGTCTATGTCTGCGATCCGAGTGCGATCCGCGAGATGCTGACTGGCGAGCAGTCCGATCTTCATGCTGGCGAGGCGAACGCGCCCCTGTCGGCGGTGCTCGGCGAACGCTCGGTCCTGACCCTCGACGGGCGCGAGCACTTGCGCCAGCGAAAGCTGTTGCTACCGCCGTTTCAAGGATCGGCCATCCAGAACTTCCGCACGATCATCCGCGATGTCGCTCAAGCCGACATCGGCAGATGGAGGGAGGGCGAGCGTTTCGTCATGCGCGAGCGGATGCGGGCACTCACCTTCGAGGTGATCGTCCGTGCCGTCTTTGGAGTCACCGACACAGACCGCATCAAGCGGCTGCGTAGCACTCTCGTGTCCGTGCTCGATATGCAGGCCGTGCTCTTTCTGCCGAACATGCTGCGCCGCGATCTCGGTCGCTTTAGCCCGTGGGGCCAGTTTCAACATCGCTTGCAGGCGGCAGACGCGCTGATCTACGAGGAGATCGCCCTCCGGCGCTCCGAGCCCGACCTCGAGGATCGCACTGATGTTCTCTCGTTGCTGCTGCGCGCCCGCGACGAGGACGACCAGCCGATGACCGACCTCGAGCTTCGTGACGAGCTGATGACGTTGCTGCTCGCCGGTCACGAGACCACCGCTACCGGCCTTGCTTTCGCCTTCGACCTGTTGCTGCGCAATCCCCGCGTACTTGCACGCTTGCGAGAAGAACTGACCGCCGAGGACGACACCTACCTCGACGCCGTTGTGACAGAGACGCTACGGCTGCGGCCTGTGATCGACGCCAACGCTCGCACGCTCACCAAGCCCCGCACGATCGGCGGCTGGGACCTCCCAGCCGGTATCCGCGTCTACCCCGCGATCGCCATCGTTCACCTGCGTGAGGATCTCTACCCGCAGCCCCACGAGTTCCGTCCAGAGCGGTTTATCGACGGCGAAGCAGAGTCCTACGCCTGGCTTCCGTTTGGTGGCGGCATCCGTCGCTGCATCGGCGCGTCGCTCGCCCAAGCCGAGATGGCCGAGGTAATCCGCACCGTCGTCTCAAGCGTCGATCTCCAACCGACACGGCCCGATCCCGAACCCGTGGTCATGCGCGGGATCACGCTCGTCCCACAGCACGGCACGCCGGTCCTCGTGGGGCGCATCGACGGGAAGCAGTCACAGACTGCCGCTGGCGAGTACCCCAACCGCAGGCCGCTTTCAGAGATCGTCAAGGGCTACGACCGAGTTGCCCGGCTCTACAGCACCTTGGAGCCGCTTTACCTGATCTTCCCGCTCGCCCGACGCAAGGCGGTGGCAGCACTCAACCTGAAAGCCGGCGATGTTGTCCTTGAGATCGGAGCCGGCACCGGGCGCAACCTGCCCTACTTGGTCGACGCGGTCGGCCCGAATGGCACCGTCATCGCTGTCGATGCCTCAGAGGGGATGCTGGCCGAGGCACACAAGCTCACCGAGCGCCACGGCTGGTCAAACGTTCAACTGCTCCGCCAAGACGCCAGCCAATTGCAACTCGATGGCGATGTTGATGCTGTGCTGTTCAGCCTCAGCTACTCGGTCATACCCGAACCCGGTCCCGCGCTCGCACGGGCCTGGAAGCTGCTGGCTCCCTCCGCTCGGCTCGTCGTGATGGACATGGGACTAACCAATCCCAGGCACCGGCGCGCGCTCGGGCTGGTCGCCCGCCTTTTGGAGAAGCTCGCGCCAGGCGACGCGTACTCTCGTCCTTGGGACGATCTCGCGAACTATGGGCCGATAGTGACTGAGCGCTTCCTGCTGGGCCTCTACTACGTCTGCACAGTCGAAAAGCCGGCGGAGCGATGAACCATCCAGCAAGCAGCCGCTACCTGCGGGGCTACGCCTCCACGCCTCAGGCGCACGCTCCTTCGAGATAGACGAACGAGTCTGCAGCGCTCCTTTCAACGCTAACGGTCAGGCTTGACATGACTGTTAGCGGCACGCGGGCGTGCCGCAGCTACGCGCGGCCCGTCGGGTACTCTGACTGGCTGTTCGCGCCACCGGAGAGCGACCTCCCGACGGATCGGCACAGATCCAGCTCGCGGCGGGCTACGCCGCACGAGCATCGGCCGGTCGACCTCGCCGACAGCTCCAGACAAGCACGGCGCGGCAACGATACGATTTGCCGCCAGCGCCGACGTAGCTCAGCTGGTAGAGCACCGCCATGGTAAGGCGGGGGTCAAGGGTTCGAGTCCCTTCGTCGGCTCTCGTTTCTTACCGCGACGTCACCGTAGTTCGGTACCATTTTCGTCCACGGTTGTCCTCTCTTGTCCACAAGGCGAGGGCGACAAATCACCAGCACAGGAGTCAAAAATGGCGCTCTACCTAGCAATAGGGCGTCCCTGGGGGCCTCTCATGGTAAGGCGGGGGTCAAGGGTTCGAGTCCCTTCGTCGGCTCTCTGTCATGAGTCGGGACATGGGTCTCGTTTGAGTCGGGACATGGGTCTCAGTTTGTGGTGTTGGGCCAGCGGCCTGGCTGGTTGTTTTGGTTGCGCCAGTAGGTTTTGTGGGGTTCGATGAGGTGGCGGCTGAGGATCTCGCCGGTGGTGAGGTCGGTGACGGTGACGTGGTGGTCGTCGGCGAGCGCGAGGACGCGTTTGCGGGCGTGTTTGGCGCCGACGCCGAGGTGGTGCATTCGGCCTGCTCGGCGGAGGCTCATTTTGCCTTTGTTATCGAGCCGGTCGTAGCGCAGCCGGTAGTGGCCTGGTGGGTGTCCGTTGCTGGCTGGGAGCGCCTTGGGTGTGGCTCGGTAGGCGTTAGCTGGCGTGCGTCGGTCAAGCGCGCGGTGCGGGCGCTTCTCGTTGTAGTGTGCTCGGAACTCGTCGAGCTGACGTTGCAGCTGTGCGATGCTTGCGGCGGGTGCTCTGGCCCTGAGCCAGCGCTGTTGGGTCTGGTGGAAGCGCTCGGTCTTGCCTTGGGTCTGTGGGTGCCCCGGGGACCCGTTCTTCTGCTGGATCCCGAGCAGGGGAGCACGTACTCGAACGCGTTGCGCCCGCCGGTGAAGCGGGAGGTGTAGACACTGCCGTTATCGGTGAGCGTGCTCGCCGGCGATCCGTGCTCGGCGACCGTGTCGAGGAACACGCTCACCACCGCGTCCCCGGTGACAGGTTGATGGGCGCTGGCGGACAGCAGGTAGCGGGAGTGGTCATCAAGCCAGTTGAGGATCTCGATGTCGGTTCCGTCTGCAAGGCGCCAGTGGATGAAGTCCGACTGCCACATCTCGTTTGGCTGCGCCGCCTGGAAGCGGATGTAGCTGCTTCTGGGGCGCTTGCGCGGTTCGGGGACGATCAGTCCAGCGTGGTGCAGGATCCGTCTGATCGTGGATGTCGACGGTGCGTTGAGTCCCTCTTGCTCGAGGTGCCAGACGATAGTGACTGGTCCCGCGTCCAGCCCGTCCGCGGTCAGCTCTCGACGCAGCTCGATCACCCGCTCGCGGACGTTCTCGGACGTCTCGGTAGGCGTCGTCTTCGGGCGCCTGGACCGCGGCTTGAGCGCCTCCAAGCCTCCCTCTCGATAGCGAGCCAAAAGGCGGTGAAGATGCCGGCGGGAGAACCCGTACTCGGCAGCGGCGGCAGTGACGGACATCTGATCGGATACGACCTGGAGAACAGCAACGTGGGCTCTAGACATGCCCGCCAATGTGGCGTAGCCCCGGACGCCGTGCCGGTCTAATCGCTCCGGCCCAGTCTCCAAGGCCGCGCCTCCACGGCCAGCACCACGAAAACGCTCAGCCCGACATGAGACCCATGTCCCGACTCATGAGAGACCCATCACCTGAGACACATGTCCTGAACCCAAACACCTTCGTCGGCTCTCGTTTCTTACCGCGACGTCACCGTAGTTCGGTACCATTTTCGTCCACGGTTGTCCTCTCTTGTCCACAAGGCGAGGGCGACAAATCACCAGCACAGGAGTCAAAAATGGCGCTCTACCTAGCGATAGGGCGTCCCGGGCCTCTCATGGTAAGGAGGGGGTCCGGGGTTCGAGTCCCCGCGTCGGCTTACGTCTCGTGGCCTTCGGCTGCTGACATCCACCGGGCGCGTTCCGCGCCCCGCGGCTGTTGACATCCCACGCTCCGGCGACCCGGCTCCTCAACTGTTGACGTCCACCGACCCGACCCGACCCGACCCGACACCGACACCGACGCCGACGCCGACGCCGACCGGCTTCTACTCGGCTCCCGCCCCTGGCGGAGGACGCCTGGTTACACCGACACGGGCGCGCAGCCGCATGGCCCTGCGAGCTTCGATCGCCATCGCCTCGGCGACCTGCGCACGCAGGGTTTTCAGCTCGCGTTGGCGGTAGAGCAAGCGCAGCCCCAGCAGCACCACGATCACGAAGCTGAGCAGGGCAATCGCGGCTTCGATCTTGGCCTTGCTGCTTGTGCCGGCGGCACTCGGCGTAGGCAGGGCCACAGCCAAACGGTGCGGGGCCGCGCTCACCGCGGGCACCGTGGCGGTCGAACGGCCGACAGGTCGCGTGGTGCGCGCGATCGCCACCATCGTTTCGGGCGAGAGGCTGTAGGTCAAGGTGTTTTCGATCCAGTAGACCCCACGACCTTCTCTCCAAGCGACCGTCTTGATGTGTTCGCCGTCGTAATAGAGGTTGTACGTGCGCGAGCCGATGCGAACGCTCTGGCTCGGATCGCTCAACAGCGGCAAGCCCGTCCAGGTGGTGCCCTGGATGTCGTAGTACTGGCCCAATTCGCCGTCGTCGACGACGATCACATACGAGGGGTAGCGATGGTGACCGTTGGGACTCTGGATTCCGTAGAGCAGCAGTTCATCCGGGGAGGATTCGGCTGTGGTCTTCTGATATTGGGGGGCCTCCAACGGGAACGGCAGGCGCGGAGCCGCGACCAGGGCTTGGTCCACGGTCGAGCTCGGCGTGGTCGTGAGCGACAGCGCGGATGCAGTGTGGTGATGCGAGCTCTTGACCGAGCGCACCGCGCTGTTGAGCTTGTGCTTGGGGATGGCGGCCGTCCCGGCCATGAAGGAGTGCGCCGCTTCCTGCAGCTGCTGTGACGTGGCGGTGTCGTAGGTGGGAAGCAGGTTGACGTGGAAGGGCACCTGCCGCACCGGCTTGCCGGCCGATTGCGCCAAGAGCTCCAGCAGGTCGAGCACCTGTTCTTCCCCGTGCAGGTCGGTTTGCACCGCCTTGCCGAGGACCTGCTCGAACTTTTCGCGGTTTTCAAAGAGCGTGGAGCCGTACTGCGCCTTGGCATCCAGCAGGAAGCGCTGATCGCGAGCGTCGCGAATCAACGAAGTGCTTTCGTGGCGATTGGCGACGAATTCGAGCGCCTGCTGGCCGCACAGGCGCTGATAGCCGGGCTTGAGGTTGATTTCGAAGTACTGTTCGGCGCCGGGTTCGCTGTTGCTGTGGTAGTAGCGCTTGTCCACCGTCATGTAGACGCAGCCCATTTCGTCGACCGCGTGTTCGAAGCGTTTGAAGTCGGTGACGAACACGTGGTTGACGGTGATGCCGAGCAGGCTCTTGATCGTTTCGAGCATCAGCTTGACGCCGCCCGAGGTACCGCCACCGTCCTCGTAGCCGTAGGTGTAGGCGGAGTTGATGCGGTTGGTGATCACTTCGCCCGTGGGCGCCGTGAACGTGACGCGCAGCTCGCGCGGAATCGAGAGCATCGAGATCGTGGGCTTGCTCGGGTCGACGCGCACCAGCAGCATCTCGTTGGAGTGCGGTAGCACCGCCCCCGACGGATTGCCCTTGGGCGCCTTGCGTTCGTCGTTGCCGACCAATAGCAGCGTCTCTGGCTCGCCCGTGCCCGTGGGAATCAGCACTTTCGGCGCAACCTTCACCGGCTGGTTCTGTCCGAGCGCTTTGACGACCTTGTTGACCTCGTTGCGAATGCCCACGTAGGTCGCCGCACCGGCGAGCGCGACGATGCAGATCGTGGCCGCCAGGAAGCGCCTGGCCAACCACCAGCCACGGCGCGGTGGCTCAGGCGGAAGCGACCCCGGAGGAATACCATCGGGGGTGGGCGGCGGCATGGGCGAGGTCGTGACGGTGCTCAAGGCTGGCCTGAATGATCGCGGATTGCTCGGCGGTTGGCGTCAGCAAGCGGCCTCTGGGTGTACACCCTAAGCTGAGCGCCAAGCGTGATGCCCGACCGCTCAACCGACAAACGCGCGAGCCGAAGCGTGGCCGAGCGTCTGACCGCTTGGATCGTGCCGGAGCGCAATCCGGCCGGCGCCGTTTACGGTTTGATCATGCTCGGGGCGCTGCTTGCGGCTGAGAGCGGCCTGCGCGACACCTACCCCGAGACGATTGGCTCAGCGGCGCTCGCCGTGGTGCTCTACTGGTTTGCCCACTCCTACTCCGATGTACTGGGGCTACGCCTGGCCGAGCACGAGAGCTTCAGCTGGGCGGAGCTGTGGCGGACGTTTAGCCACGACTGGGCGATCGCAAAGGGAACAGGCGTGCCGCTGCTGGTCCTACTGGCTGCCTGGGCCCTGGGGACCAGCCAGGACACCGGCGTGACGGCAGCCGTCTGGAGCATCGTGGCGAGCCTGATCGCATTCGAGCTGGCGGCGGGCATTCGCTCCAAGGCACGGCCGCTGGAGCTGGCGCTCGAGGTGCTCGTCGGGGCGAGCATGGGCATCGGGATCTTGGTGCTGAGGGCGCTGCTGCACTAGCCATGAGACGTGCTGTACAGCCTCGAATGCCTGGAATTCCTCTACGCGAAGCCGGCATGCTAGTAGACAATAAATCTCTGACATGGAATGATATTGTTTTCAAGACTCCTTGATAGTCGAGGGGCTATAAGCATTCGAGGAGATAGAACACGTTGACGCAGGGCGGGAAGAACCTCGGCGGGATGGCGCCTTTGTACGAGCGGTTGCCAAGGGGCCCCCACCAGATGAAGCGGCTAGAGGTTGCTAAGAACCAGCGTCGGCGCATGTACGGAGCGATGATCGAGGCGGTCGCCGCCAGCGGCTATGGACGTACGAGCGTCAAGCAAGTGGTGATGCTCGCCGGAGTCTCCAGACGCGCCTTCTACGAGCAGTTCGCCAACAAGGAAGAGTGCTTCCTGGCAACGCTCGACTTGATCGCAAATCAGGCGTTGGTTGACATCGCCGCCGGCTATCGCTCCACCGAAGGCACGCTTGAGGAGCGTATGGACGCCGCGCTGCGCAGCTTTGCCGAGGTCGTCGCCAGCAATCCGAAGGGGGCGCGTCTGATGCTGGTAGACGCTCCCTCGGCTGGGCCGGCCGGCTGGGAGCGGTTGACCGAGACGATGCGCATCTTCGAGCAACGGCTCGCGGCCAGCTTCGCGCACGCACCCGATGCCGCACCGCTGCCCGAGCCGGTGGCAAGAGCGATCGTCGGCGGCTTGCGCCGCGCCGCTTTCGTGCGCCTGGTCGAGCAGCGCACCGACGAGATGCTCGAGTTGGTGGAGGACATGTTGAGCTGGACGCTCGTCTTCAGAACCGCCGAGCCGAGTCCGCTCGGGGTGCGGCTGCGCGCCGTGCCGAGCGAGACGTTCCTCGCCGGCGAGGACGAACGCGCCTGCATACTGCGCAGCGCCCTGGAACTGGCGGCGCTCGAAGGCTATGGGAACCTGACGCCGATGCGGATCGTCGACGAGGCGGGCGTCTCGATCGACACCTTCTTCGACCTGTTCGACGACATGGAGGAATGCTTCCTCGCGGCGATCGAGCAGCTCGGCGAGGACGTGCGCAAGACCGTGTCCGATCCTGGCCTGGCCTCCGCGGAATGGCCCGCCGCGGTGCGCCGCTCGCTGGAGGGGATGATGCGCTACTTCGCCGCGCGCCCCGCCTACACGCAGACGATCGCCACCGGCGTGTTCGCGATGGGCCAGCGTGCGGTCGACCTGGTCGCCCAGCTCGCCAGCGAGGTCGCGGCCAGGCTGACCGCGGGCGCTCCCGGCCCGCCGCTCACAGGGCTTGCTCAGGAGGGGATCGAAGGTGCGATATGGCACACCATCTACTCTCAGACCACCGAAGGTGGTACCGGCGCGCTTCCCGAACTATCGGACTATCTGGCCTATGTGGTGCTGGCGCCGTTCCTCGGTGCCGAGCAGGCTGCCCAGATAGTGACCGAGCAGCGCGCCGCCGAGAAGGTGGCCTAGCGCTGCTTGCGCCGATAGCGCAACTCGGTGAAATGCGTGAGCAGGATGCCCACCAGCAGCGAGACCACGATCACGATGATCAGTGGCGTCGAGCTCTTGCCGAAAATCCAGTTGACCTCGACCTGTTTGACGTTCAGCACGGCAAACAGGGTCATCAATACGGCCAGCAGTACGAGCGCCCCCATCCGCGCCGTTTCGCGGCGGCTGCGCTTTTGGACCTGCGCCTGCGTGGAATCGGACATCGCCACAGATTTATGCTACCCGCTGGGCCGGCCCGCAAGCTCGTCCTGTACCCACGAGCAGCCCGCGGACAACTCGGCGACGTCCATCGCGGCTGCCACGTTCAGGGCCATACCGTGGCGAAAGAAGTCATCCAGGCGCTCCGGCTCGGCTCCGGAGAGCTCGCCCGCCAGCGCCATTAGCTCAGCCGAACGGCGGCGTACGCGCGCTCGCACCAGCTCGTCGTCGCAGGCCGCGTATGCCTGATGCTGAAGCATTAGGTAGTCGCGGTCTGTGACCAGTAGTTGCTTATAGGCAGTACCCATCGCCATCAGCACATCCTCGCAATGCGCGGGGGCCCGTCCAGCACGGTACTCGGCGGCTGCCTGCGTAAATGCTTCGGCGAAGCGATCGAAGCCGAATTCGACAGCGGCGATGAACAGCTCGCGCTTGCCTGCGAACAGGCTGAAGACGTACGGCTGGGCCACTCCCACTCGCCTCGCTATGCGGTCCACCGGCGTACCGTGCAAGCCGCTGAGTGCGAACTCGTGCACGGCGGCGACGATCAGAGCCTCGCGCCGCTCGGCGGCTGGGACCCTTCTGCGAACGGCGACATCCCCCTCAGCGGCATGCCCCTCGCGCGCGCGAGGGGCATCGCCGACCACGACATCCCCCTGAGCGGTGTCCCCCACGGCAACATCCCCCTCAGCGGCGTCCCCCACAGCCCGATGCCCCGCGCGCGCGCGCGGGGCATCGCCCTTCTGCGAAGAACCCACGCTCACGCCGGCTCCCCCACGAGCACCGCTCCCTGCGGCTCGACCAAGGCGTGCCCTGCCTGCTCGTGCTCCGAGGCGGCAAGCGCTGCCACCTCGGCTGCGCGCGGCGTGTGAAACGGCAACAGCAGAGCCACCAAGGCTCCGGTGCCGAGTACAGCCACGCCAACCCACATGGCTGGGATCAACCCGTTCACGAACTCCTGCGGCGAGCCGTATCCGCCAGCGCCCGTGAACACCGTGGCGAGCACCGCCACGCCCAAGACGCCTCCAACCTCGCGGATCGCGTTGTTGGCGCCTGAGGCCTGGCCTGCTTGATCGACTCGCACCGAGGAGAGCACTGCGTTGGCTGAGGGGGCGAAGACGAGCGACATGCCTGCACCCGCCATGATGAACGGAATGATCATGTGTGTATAGGGCACGTGCGTGGCGGTGATGAGAGCCAGCCAGCCAAGACCCAGCGCTTGCAAGGTCAGTCCCGCCACCATGAACGGGCGCGAGCCGAAGCGCTCGGAGAAGATTCCCGCCAGCGGGGCCACGACCATCGAGGCGCCGGTCCACACCAATAGCTTTAGGCCCGCTTGCAAAGGGGTGTTGCCGAGCACGTCCTGCATGTACTGGGAGAGGAAGAAGATCGAGCCGAACATGCCGAAGTACATTGCCAGCGAGACGACGTTTGTGACGGCAAAGGAGCGCTTGGCAAAGAAGCTCATCGGCAGCATCGGGTAGTGGGCGCGCCGCTCCCACACGACGAACGCGACCAGCAGCAGAGCGCCCACGATCAGCGGGGCCAGGATAGACGGTGAGGTCCAGCCGAGCGACTGCGAGCGCACGAGTCCGAAGACGACCCCGAAGGCGCCCGTGCCGGCCAGCAGCAGGCCCGGCAGGTCCAGCGTGCCGTAGGGGCCGCGACTCTCTGAGAGGCGACGCACGGCGGTCGGCACCAGCACGATGCCGATCGGCACGTTCAGCCAGAAGATCCAGTGCCAGGAGATGCCCTGCACGACGGCGCCTCCCACGAGCGGGCCGATCGCCACCGCGGTACCCGAGATGCCCGACCACACGCCCAGCGCGAGGCCACGACGTTCAGCCGGGAAGGCGTCGGCTAGCAACGTCAGCGTCAGCGGCGTGACGATCGCGGCGCCGGCGCCCTGCACGGCGCGCGCGGCGATCAACAGGTTGCTCGTCGGCGCCAGCGCGGCCGCGGCCGAAGCTGCCGTGAACACCGTCAAGCCGATCAAGAACATGCGCTTGCGCCCGAAGCGGTCGCCCAGCGCGGCTCCCGTCAACAGCAGCACTGCATAGGAGAGCACGTAGGCGTTGACGGTCCACTCGAGCTCCTGGATCGAGGAGCCGAGGTCGCGATGGATGCTCGGGAGGGCAACCGAGACCACGAGGTTGTCGAGGACGGTCATGAACAACGCGACCGACACGATTCCCAGTGTCCAGTTGCGGCTTGCCGGCTTCGGTTGGGCGCTCATCGTTTGGTCTCCCATGCTTGCGGATCGACTCGAAGGCACAGCTTAGCAGTCGCTAATAATATTTTGGGAAAGGTTTCCAGAGAGACGGACGCTCCCACGCAAGGTCAGGACGGCAAGCCTCGCGCGGACCCTTGCCAGGCGGCCCCTCCAACCTGCCGGGGCCTGTCCAGCGCACGGGTTTCTCGCCACCTCCCCCGGTTGAGCCGGCGCGCAACGGGCAGACCAATGCGAGGATGAGAGCTCGTAACGACGAATAGGGGGAAGGGATGAGCGCGAGAAGACATCTACCGCTGCTGCTCGCCACGGCCGCGGTCGCGTTGGCGATTAGCGGATGTGGATCGTCAGGCACGAAGACGGTGTCCGTTTCAAGCAGCCTGCCCTCCGAAAGTGCCACACGGCGCACGAGCACTACCGGCACGACCAAATCCTCCCCCACCACCACTACGCCTCCTAGCACCACCACCAGCACAAACGGGACCGGCGGCGTGGAAACGACGCGTACCACTACCGCGCCCGCGTTCACCAAAGAATCGACCGGCGGCGAAGGGCTTGGGGCAGCAGTGGCGCTCGTCAAAGCGCACGGATACACCACCGGCGAAACCTCCACCTACCGCCCCGAACAAACCCTGCGCGTACTCGTCGGCACCCGCACCGGATCGAGCGACGGCTACGGCCAGCAGGCCTTCTTCTTTGTGGACGGACGCTACATCGGCACCGACACGAGCGAATCGAGCGCCAGCGTGAAGGTGGTCGGACAGAGCGACACCGAAGCGACGCTCGCATATTCGCTCTACAAACCTGGCGACCCGCTCAGCAAACCCAGCGGCGAAAAGACGGTCCGTTTCCAACTGAACAACGGCCGTCTCGTCGCGCTCGGTCCGATCCCGCCTGCCTCCGCGCGCAACGGCGGCTAGGCGCTCGCCGGCAAAAGGGGAGGAGAAGCCTCCCTGTGGGTAGATTCATTGCGAGGGCCCACTCCGGGCCCGGACCACTCACGAACCGGAAGGGGATCCGATGAGCCAGACAATCGAAGGTCGCGCCGAGGAGCTGCTCAAAGACAAGAACTTCGTGCTCGTGTCCACGATTCGCCCGGACGGATCGGTGCACGCCGCGCCGGCCTGGGTGGACGTGCAGGACGGGCGTCCGGTGCTGAACACCGCCGAGGGACGCGCCTGGCCTCGCAACCTCGAGCGCGATCCGCGCGTGACCCTGACGGTGCAGAACATGGAGAACCCCTACGAGTACGTGACGATCCGCGGTCGCGTAGCCGAACGCACGACCGAGGGGGCCGACAAGCACATCGACTCGCTGGCGATGAAGTACATGGGCAAGGAGTCCTATCCCTTCCGCCAGCCGGGCGAACAGCGCGTGATCGTGCGCGTGGACCCGGAATACGTGCACGTGAGCGGCTGACCCGCCTCTCGCCGGCGCCTCGTCGTCTCACACTCCCGACCACCCTCCCTACACACCTCAACCAGCCAGCAGTCGCTACTCCTCTTTCATGCGCCACAGCAGCCGCCGCCACAGCGCGGGCGGTCGCGGCTGGGTGCGCAGCCAGTCTTCGCGCAGCAGCAGCTCCCCCCGCTGACGCGCGGCCAGCACGCACTTCGTGTGGGCGTGGCGGCGACGGCTTTTGTCGTCTTCGGGGAACATCAGCACGTGCTCGCCGAGCGCCGGCAGATGGCGGCCGCAGACGGGGCAGCGATAGGTCGCGGGCTTGTTGCTGTGGGTGCTGCGCACCGTCCACCAGCGCGCCGCGGGCAATTTCGACATAGGAGCATTGTCGCGGCGAATCGGGCCCACCGGGTAACGCTTTGCTCCGCCCCCCCACGCATCCCGACGATCAAGCGCCGTGAAGCTCCGCGTTGGCGGTAGCGCTCAATCGCTATAGCCTCCAAGTTGGCGGAGGTGCACTTTGGCTATTGGAAGCAACCCAATTGAGGACGACGGACGGGCTCGCACTCGGCGGATCCCGCCGAGCTCGTGCACGAGGCGCGCAAGGCGATCAAGCGCATGCGCGCGCTCGCGCGACTGTTGCGCGACGAGCTCGGCGAGCACGAGTTCGCCCGCGTCAACGCGCTCACTGCGCAGCGCCGGCCGGCGCCTGGCGGGCGCGCGCGACGCCGACGTGCGGCTTGCGACGCTCGGGGATCTGATCGAGCGCCACCCGCGGGCGCTCACCTCTCCACGGGAGCCAGATAAGCATGCCCCGAACCCACCCAGGCCCCTCCATGCAGCCCGAACCCACCCAGGCCCCCTTCGCGCCGCCCGAACCCACCCAGCCCCTCCACGCAGGGCAGGCAAGGACGCGAGGGCATCCGGCGCCTGGAGGAACAGCTACAGCGCGAGCGTCTGAACAACAGCCAGCCGTCGGACATCGACGAGGTGCTTGCGGACATCGCCGCGATGCGCGATCAGCTGGCGCGCTGGAGCCTGGTCGACATCGACTTCGACACGCTCTCCCCGGGCCTGCGGCGCATCTACCGCGAAGGCCGCCACCGCTACGCGCGTTGCAAGCGCACGAGCACGGGCGCGACGAGCAGGATGTGCACGACTGGCGCAAGCGCGTCAAGAGCCTCTATTACGCGCTCGACATGCTCGGCGCCAAGAAGGCCAAAGGCGCGCGTCGCGCTCACTCGCCGCGCCGACCGCCTTGGCGATCTGCTCGGCAGCGAGCACGATCTGTGGATGCTGTGTACCTACGTCGAAGCAGCACCCTGAGGCCTTCGGCACAGACACGGCGGCCAAGGACGAGCTGTTGAAGCTGATCGAGCGACGCCGCCGGCGTCTGCGCAAGCGCGCGCTCGCCCTAGGGGCACGCCTGTACAAGCGCAACCGAGCAGGTTCACGCGGCGCATCGGCCGCGCGCTGGCCGACCGACCACGCGGGTACTTACGACTAGTGATCCTGAGCCGCACGCTCCTCTGCCGCACGCCGGCTGCTTCCAGACATGCGGCAACCCGCCAAAACCCCTGATCCGCTCAGGGTTTTTCCGGGAATAGCCGATGTAACTGGCGACCCGCATACCCGATGCGCGCACTACCTCGACTCCACCCCTCGACGCTCGTCCTGGCCTCCCTGATCGGAGGTTTGGGTGTGTATGCCCTGCACACGACCGTCGGTTTCGGCGGGTCGGGGGGCGAGGGTCTCTTCCAGGACTGGATCTACAACCTCCTGATGCTCGGCTCGGCGGTGGTCGTGCTGTGGCGCGGCGCGTCGGTGCGCGAGGACCGTGCGGCCTGGCTGACGATGGGCGTCGGGGCTTCTGCTCCTGGAGCCTTGGCGAACTGTATTACTCGCTCTACATCGAAGGCACCGAGGCGCGAAGCCGGCGGCAGCGTGTCCTTCGCCGACGTGCTCTTCCTGGCGATGTACCCGTGCTTCTACGTCGCCCTGGGGCTGCTCGCCAGGCGCCATCTGCGCGATATACGCGTCGGCATGTGGCTCGACGGCCTGATCGCCGGCCTCAGCGCCGCGAGCGTCGCCGCCGCCCTGGTCCTGCCCCCGATCCTGAACGGCGCCACGGGCACGCACAACTCGATCGTCGTCTCGCTCGCCTACCCGATCGGCGACATGCTGCTGATGATGTTCGCGGTCGGCGCGCTCTCGATCACCGGCTGGCGCGCCGGCAACCTGTGGCTATTGATCGCTCTGAGCATGCTCGTCAGCGGCATCGCGGACTCGACATACGTCTACCAGACCGCCACCGACTCCTACCGGGCGGGCACGTGGCTGGAATGCCTGTGGCCACTGGCCGCGATCCTGCTGGCGACCGCCGCCTGGATGCCGACGGCGCGCGTGCAGCCGCGGCACATGAAGAGCTGGCAGATGATGTCCGTACCGGCGCTTGCCCTGCTCAGTGCGCTCGGAGTGCTCGTGTACGGCAATCTCGGGCCGCGCCTCACCCTGCCGGCGCTGATCCTCGCCGGAGCGACGGTGCTGGCCGTAGGCGTGCACCTGATCTTCACGCTACGCGAGAATCTCGTGCTGCTCGCCCATTCGCGGCGCCTGTCGCTCACCGACCCGCTCACCGGGCTCGGCAACCGGCGCCTGTTGATGGGCGATCTGCGCCTGGCCTGCAAGTCCGCCAACCAACATGAGCCGTGGGAGCTGGTTCTGTACGACCTCGACGGCTTCAAGCTCTACAACGACACCTTCGGTCACCCCGCCGGGGACACCTTGCTGGTGCGCTTGAGCGCGCGCTTGAAAAATACCGTGGAGCCCCACGGCAGCGCCTATCGCATGGGCGGCGACGAGTTCTGCGTACTGTTCGACCGCTCACAGCGCCACGAGGAGAACCTCGTGCAGCTGAGCGTCGCGGCACTGTGCGAGCACGCACCCAACTTCTCGATCACCGCCTCGCACGGCTCGGTGATGATCCCGGCCGAGGTGGCCGACCCGGCTTCGATCCTGCAACTGGCCGACCAGCGCCTGTATCGGCGCAAGGAGGAAGCCGCGGCGCGACGCTCAGTCTACGTTTACAACGGTGAGCACGCTCTCCCCCTTGGGGAGGACGACGGCAGCCCGCTCGCCGGCACGGCGGCCGAGCAAGGCACGGGCAACCGGCGAGTCCGCCGACAGCCGCCCCTCTGACGGCGAGGCGTCGTGCGAGCTGACGATCTGCCAGCTGCGCTCCTTGCCCGCCTCGTCGCGAACCACAACGGTCGAGCCGAACGCGACGGCGCCGTCGCTGGCCTGCGAGGCCTCGACCACCTCGGCGGCTGAGATTCGCTCGCGCAGTTTCGCGATCTTCGTCTCCAGGTGCGCCTGATCGTTCTTGGCGTCGTGATACTCGCTGTTCTCCTTGAGATCGCCCCACTCGCGCGCCGTTTTGATGCGCTCGGCAATCTCACGACGACCCTCGCCCTCGAGCGCGGCCAGTTCGGCTTCTAGCTCCTGCAGGCCCGCGGCGGTGACCATGTTGGCGGCGTCGGCAGTCATCTGCCGCCTACCCTACTCGGCCTCGCCTCGCGGCGCTCAGGGGGTGCGCCAAGTCCTTCCAAAACCAGCATGCCCCCCGCGCGCGCGGGGGGCATGCTCGATTCTCATCGCATCGCGGGACCGCCATCCCAAACCCGAAATCCCCGATGCCCCGCGCGCACACGCGGGGCATGTCGCTCAGAAGTACGTGCCGGCCGGCGTGGACAACAGCGCGTAGATCTGCACACTGCCGCTTGATCGAGTAGCTGCGTCGACGGCCGCGAGCCGAACGCGAACAGGTTGTCGCTCAGGCGCTGATGCACCCACACGCTGTTGACGTATTCCTGGGCGAGCTTCGGACCCGGCGGATCGTGCGTGACCGAGTCGAGATACATCAGGTTGCGGAAGTAAACCGACGGGAAGAACGGGTTTTCCGAGAGCAGGCGCGGGATCGTGAAGTAGGCGAGTGCGGCCTTGGCGGTCTGACGCGCCTGGTAGAGGTAGGCGCCGTTGCCGGTCACCTGGTAGAGCAGCGTGCCGGCGCCGATCATCGAGCCCTGGTTGTAGCTCCACAGCGTTGTGTCGAGCACGCCGTGCAGGCGGATGTGGTCGTAATACAGTTCGTTTGGCGAGCGCAGGCAGGTGCGCACCCAAAGGTATGCTTGCTCCGCGAACTGCAGGTACGTGGCGTCGCCGGTGAGGCGGTAGAGCTGCACGCCGAGCTCGGCGGCCGGGCCGTCGGTGACCGTGTTGCGTTCGGTGTTGCTGGGGGAGTCTGAGAAAGGGACGCCACCGGGACAGGCGAGCTTGGGGTTGCTCTGCCAGCCGTCCATCACGAACGCCATGATCTGCTCGGCTTTTTCGAGCATCGCCGCTTCGTGGTGAAACTCGTACAGGCGCGCCAGCTCGATTCCCACCCACTCGTTGTCGTCGTAGTAGCTCGCGCCGCCCGGCGGCACCACCTCGCCGTTGAACGAGGGCAGCGACGGCGGCGCGATCCCCGCCGCTTCGGCCGGTTCGGAGCCTTCGCCGTGTTCTTCGCTTTCGGGCTGTTCGCCGGTGCCCTGGCCGGCCACAGGCGTGGGCTGGCCCCAATACTTCTGCAGACCGACGATGCGCGCTTTCAGTTCGTGAGAGTTGGTGCTTGCCGTGCTGGCTGCTGAGACCTGGGATGTTGGCGACGCTGACGGTCGCCGCCAACGCCTGGGAGAACGGCCATAGGTAGGAGTACGGTTCGCCCTCGTAGAGGCCGGTGCCGGGGATGTAGAAGTTCTGCTGCATCGCCTGGAAAGCCAATAGCGCCCGTGCCGGATTGCCGTGCAGGCCTGGCTTGGGCTTCTTCTTGGCCGGCGCCTTTGTCTTGCTTGTTTTGCTTGGCGCTTTGTTGCTTGGTGCGCTCGCAGGAGTCGAGGACCCCGATGAGATACCGCCAACGCCATTGGACGAAGTGTGCGCGTATTCGCTGGGACGCACAAGCCTGCGCGGGTTTTGAGCCGCGGCCGGGTAGGGCGATGCGGACGACCCTTTGTGACTCGCACGAGCCATGGCTCCAGCGGGTGCCTCAGCGCAGATCAGAACGGCCATCGCGATCGCCACGACCACGATCAACCTGGCGGAGATCGCCGGGATGCGTCCTTTGCTGCTCATCGCTTCAAACCTCCAAGACAACGTAGCTACCCAATGCTTATGGGACGATGCGACGGCGACGCACCGCAGCCGCCTCACAGGCCTGTCCCCAGCTTCAGAACAGACCACCGTCGCAAACGATTCGCTGAATGTATTGTCCCCCAGCTAAGAACCTCCTTCAAAAGAGGCGGCGTATCCCACCCAGGAGACAGCGGTGAGCAGATCCATCACGCGAGGAGAAATACGTGAAGACGGTTAGAGAGGCGACGTTCGAGCTGCTTCGCGAGCGCGGCATGACCACCCTGTTCGGCAATCCCGGCTCCACTGAGCTGCCGATGCTGACCGAGTTTCCCGCGGACTTCCGCTACGTGCTCGGCCTGCAGGAGGCGACTGTCGTCGGGCTTGCCGACGGCTACGCGCAGGCGAGTGGACGCCCGACGCTTGTCAATTTGCACACCGCGCCCGGGGTCGGCAACGCGATGGGCGCGATCTTCAACGCACAGGCGAACAAGTCGCCGCTTGTGATTACCGCCGGCCAGCAGTACCGCTCGTTGATGACGCTGCAGGCGAACTTGACCAACCGCGACGCTGCGCGCGTGCCTGCTCCGCTGGTGAAGTGGAGCTATGAGCCGCCGCGCGCCGAGGACGTGCCGCATGCGCTGGCACGCGCGATCCACATGGCGACGCTGCCGCCGCGCGGGCCCTCGTTCCTGTCGATCCCGATGGACGATTGGGGTGTCGAGGTCGACGAGGACGCCGTCCGCCATCAGGCAAGCCGCCTGGTCGCCGGCGCCGCGCAACCCGGGCCCGAGGCGATCGCACGGCTTGCCGAGCAGCTGCGCCGCGCCGAGCGGCCCGCGCTGATCGCCGGGCCGGAGATCGACGCTAGCGGCGGTTGGGAGGCCGCGATCGGGCTTGCCGAACTGCAGCGCTTGGCCGTGTATGCGACGCCCGCGACCGGCGGCGGGCGACTCGGCTTTCCCGAGGATCATCCGCTGTTCCAGGGCATCCTTCCGCCCGCCGTGTTGCCTGTCGGCGAAATGCTTGCCGCGCATGACTTCGTGCTTGCCGTCGGCACTTCCGTCTTTCCCTACTACCCCAACGTGCCTGGGCCGCTGCTGGCCGAGGGGACCACGCTCGTCGCGATCACAAGCGATCCCGACGAGGCGGCGCGCGCGCCGATGGGCGACGCGATCCTGGCCGATCCGGCACTGACGCTCGCGGCACTTGCCGACGCCGTCGGCGAGTCCGACCGGCCCGCGCCCCCGGCCCGGCCCGCGCCCGAGGCGGCGCCGATCGCCGATCCGATCAGCCCATCGACCGCGGTGCGCGCGCTTGCCGAGGTCTTTCCCGAGGACGGGATCGTGGTGCTCGAGTCTCCCTCCGCCACGCTTGCGCTACGCAACCAGTTGCGCCTGTCCAAGCCCGGCAGCTACTACTTCTCCTCCGGCGGCGGGCTCGGCTTCGGCATGCCCGCCGCGATCGGGGCGCAGATGGCCCAGCCGAGCCGGCCTGTCGTGTGCGTGATCGGCGAGGGCTCGGCCCAGTATGCGATCCAGAGCCTGTGGACCGCCGCCGCCTATGACGTGCCTGTCACGTTTTTGGTGTTGCGCAACGACGAGTACGCGATCCTCAAGTGGTTTGGCATGCTCGAGGACATCGTGGACGCGCCCGGCCTGGATCTGCCGGCGCTTGACTGTGCCGCTGTCGCTAGCGGCTACGGCGTGAGCTCACGCGTCGTGGACGGGGGCGAAGGCGACGCTCTGAGCGACGCTCTGAGCAAGGCGCTCGCGTCGGACAAGCCCGAGCTGGTCGAAGTCAAGGTCGCTCCCGGCATGGCGCTGCTATGACAGACGAATGTCCGAGCGCTTCTAGAGCCCAGGACGCCCAGGCCATGCACATGAAAAAGCACCTGCACAGGTTTACTGGGGATTTTTGGATGAGCAACAAATGATTTGGTACCAAACGATTACACCTCGACACAAAAACAGGGGGTGCAACCTGGACATGACCGCAGACAACAACCCACTACCGGCACGACCCATCACACGACAACCCCACGACCAGCACAACCTCATGACCAAACACGACTCATGACCGAAAACACGCCCGATGTGATCGTCGTCGGGGCGGGGCTGGCCGGGCTGGTCAGCACGCTCGAGCTGTTGCGCAGCGGGCATACCGTGCTGCTGCTTGACCGCTGCGAGCCGAAGGAGATCGGCGGGCTTGCCCGCGAGGCATTCGGCGGCATGTTCATGGTCGACTCGCCCGAGCAGCGCCGCTCGCGCATTCCCGATACCGAGGCGCTGGCGCTCGAGGATTGGCTGCGGATCGCCGAGTTCGACCCTGAGGACGTTTGGCCTCGGCGCTGGGCCGAGCAGTACGTGACGCGGGCGCGCGACGACGTCGGCGGCTGGCTGCGCCAGCTCGGCGTGAAGTTCTTCCCGGTCGTCAACTGGGCCGAGCGCGGCAACTTCGGCGACGGCAATTCGGTGCCTCGCTTCCACCTCACCTGGGGGACCGGCAAGGCACTCGTGCAAGCTGTTTGGGGCGCGATCGAGTCCCATCCGCGTCGCTCCGCGCTCGATCTGCGCATGCGCTCGCGGGTCACTGGGCTCGTCTCCGAGGAAGGACGGATCGTTGGCTGCCGCGTCACTGCCGAGGGCGAGGGCGAGGGGCGGGTAAGCGCCGGCCCCTCCGCGCCCAGTCCGTCCGTGTCCAGCCCGTCCAAGTCCGGGCCCTCCGCATCGGGGCCCTCCAAGCCCGAGCCCACCCTCCCCTCCGGGCTCGCCGGGCCGCACTCGAGCGACTACGAGGTGCGCGCCGACTAAGGCCGTCGTGATCGCCGCCGGCGGGATCGGCGGCAACCTCGAGCTGGTCCGCCGCGAATGGCCCACCGAGCGACTTGGACCGGCACCGAAGAAGCTGTTGATGGGCTCCCACTACTACGCCGACGGGGCGTTGCACGAAGAGGTGAGCAGAGCTCGGCGGCAACGTCACCCACCTCTCGCGCATGTGGAACTACGCCGACGCGGTGGGCCACCCCAAACCCCAGCGAGAGCACCACGGGCTGAAGCTGATCCCACCGCGCTCGGGGGTCATGCTCGACCCTGACGGACACCGCTACGGGCCCGTGCCGGTAATGCCGACGTTCGACGCCTACTCGGCGCTCGAGCGCATGTGCGAAGACGAGCGCAAGTACTCGTGGCTGATCTGCAACTTCAAGATCGCCAAGCGCGAGCTGGACATCTCGGGCTCGCAGCACAATCCTAACCTGCGCGAGAAGCGCCTTCTGCCGTTCCTGCTCGGCGTGCTGCTCGGTAAGCCCGGACTCGTGAAGCACTTTCTCGACGGCTCGCCCGACTTCGTCTCGGCCTCGACGCTCGGCGAGCTGGCGACGAAGATGAACGAGGTAACCGGCGAAGGCGCGATCGAGGCGACAGTGCTGGAGCGTGAAATCGGTCGCTATGACGAGACGATCGCTCGCGGCAAGGGGCTGTTCAACGACGATCAGCTACGTCGCATCGGCCAGCTGCGCAACTGGCGCGGCGACCGGCTGCGCACCTCGCGCTTTCAGCAGGTCGTCGACCCAAAGGCGATGCCCTTGCTTGCGATCCGCCTGCAGCCGATGGCCCGCAAGAGCCTGGGCGGGATCCAGACCGACCTTGGCTGCCGTGTGCTGGGCGGGCAGAGCGGCGAGCCGATCCCCGGCCTGTACGCCGTCGGCGAGGCCGCCGGCTTCGGCGGTGGCGGCGTGCACGGCAAGCGCTCGCTGGAGGGGACGTTTCTCGGCGGATGCGTCTTCACCGGGCGCCTGGCAGCCGCGACGATCGCCGGAGCCGAGCTACCTGTGCGCATTCCCCCGCGCGTCGACTGAGAACGTCTTTCACACAATGAGCTCTGAGGCTGGGCGTTCATTGGTCATGCAAGCTGGGTGTATGGCCCATCTTTTTGAATGATCCGCTTAACACCCCCCTTTTGCGAAGCCTTAGATAAAGGTTGGGTACCAAAATAAACCCCCCAGCTCCACACAAAGGGGGGTGAGACGTGCAGGTCACTTCGAAAGACCTTCTTATGGGCAACCCGCCAAAGGACCGCTACGACTACATCGCCGTCGGTCACGTAACGCGCGACGTGATCGAGGATCGTCCCGGCGGGACGGTCTCCCAGCCCGGCGGCGGTGCCTTCTACAGCGCGCTGCAAGCGGCGCGGTTGGGGCTGCGCACCCTGATCGTCACCCAAGGCATTCCCAAGGAGATACACACGCTGCTCGAACCCTTCAGCGGCGAGCTCGACCTGCGCGTCATCCCGGCGAAGCACACAACCACGTTGAGCACGCGCGGCTCGGGCACGCGGCGATCGCAACGGGTGCTGGCCTGGGCCGGGCCGATCGTGGAGCCGCTCACGCTCGACACCGAGATCCTGCACCTAGCGCCCGTCGCGCGCGAGACGCCGGCCGCCTGGCATGGACAAGCCCGCTTCGTCGGACTCACGCCGCAAGGGTTCGTGCGCCGTTGGCAGCTCGACGAGGACGTACCGCTGGTGCAGCTGGACACCGGCTCGCTGCTGGGCGACGTGCCGCTGTCCGGTGGTGGCGACACGACGCTTGCCGGCGACATCTCTCCTGTCGACTTGGAGGCGCAACTGCTCCCTGAGCACTTCAGCGCGGCCGTGATCTCCGAGGACGAGTGTGAGAGCTGCCACGCGCTGTTCACCGTCGCGCGCCGCGGTGGAGCGTATGTCGCGGTGACCGCCGGATCGCGGCCGGCGACCGTTCATCTGCCGACGCCCGCCGCCGGATCGGTCGTGCAGACCGGGGTGCCACGCGTGGTCGCACCGCGCGAGGACCTCGGCGCCGGGGACGTCTTTGCCGCCGCTTTCTTCGTCGCGCTGCATGAAGGTCGCGGTCCGCTCGAGGCCGCCACATTCGGCAACGCCGCCGCGGCCATGCGCATCGCCGACCTCGGTCCCGGTGCGATCGCCACGCGCGGACGGATCGAGGCAAGCATGGGTGCTGGCCGGCCCGAGAGCGAGCCTGAGCGCTGAGTCGGCCGGGCGGACCGCTCGACGCTCACAGCCACCTGGCTTTCACTCCCTGAAGACGTTCACTCCCTGAAGGCGCCCTCTTGTGCGAGCGCGGCATCGAGCAGCGGCTTTAGCTCGGCAGGGTCCACTACCTCGCGCCGGCCCGCGGTCAGCGCGGCTAGCAGCACGCAGCCGCCGACTGGCGCCATCTCCACAACCGCCACCTGAGCCTGTGGCGCGAGCTCGTGGATCGCGGCGGCCAACGGGGACACGAACAGCTCGCCCGCCTTGAAGGCGCTTCCGATCAAACCGACTGGGAACTCGCCTGTGAGGGCAGTCTGCTCGACGACCGCGGCGATCTGTTTGGCAAGCTCCTCGGCAGCGCGCGCGTATAGCCCGCGCGCTACCTCGTCCCCGGCGTAGGCGACGCGCGCCGTCTCGATCGCGAAAGCGGCGATCTCGCCCTTGGACAGCGGCTCGGCGTAGACGAGCGTGGCGAGCGCCTCGACGCCCTGCACGTCGAAGAAGTCGATCGCCGCCGCGCTCAAGCGCGTCTGTGGGCCTGAGGCCTCGCGGTCGGCAAGCGCCGCCTTGATCGACTGGACGGCAAGCCAGTAGCCGCTGCCCTCGTCGCCGAGCACGTGGCCCCAACCGCCCGCGCGCCACGCCCGGCCGTCTGGACCGACACCGAGCACGTTGCTGCCGGTGCCCGAGATCACGCCCACACCAGGGCGCGCGTCTGTCGCGGCGGCCCAGGCGCCGACGACGTCGTTGACCACCACCCAGGCAGAGGGACAACGCTCGCGCACGTGGGCGGCGACGGCGACGGTGTCGGTACCCGCGATCGCCAACACCGCAGCGTCGAGTTGCTCGCGCTCGATGCCCGCGCGGCCGATCGCCTCGTCGGTGGCCCTCACGAGGGAGTCTGTCGCCGTATGCGCGCCGACGGAGTCGGGGTTGCTGGATCCACCGTGGCCGAGGTGAAGCGTCTGCTGCTGTAGGTCGAGCACCGCCGCCAGCGTCTTCGTCGCACCCCCGTCGACGCCCATTACGAAGCGCGCGCCGGGTGAGTCTTGCGAGGAGCCGAGACCACCGTCACGGCCGCCCGCCGCGGAGGCGGTGAGCGCTCTTCCGGACGCGTCCGATCCAAGCCCGGGCGAGATCAGCGCCCGCGGCAATGTGACCAGCGACTCACGCTTCATGGCGTGATCCTTGCAGGAAGGAGCCTCCCAGGAGTTACGATCGCGCGAATGGATGTGCACGCGCAATTCCCACACGCAACACTGGAGACCGGGATGTACGAGTCGTTCTACCTGCGCGCGGTCTCGCCGGAGGAGCCGCTCGGGGCATGGATCCGCTACACCCTCGAGAAGGCTCCCGGCCTTGCCGCGCGCGGCTCGCTTGTGGGTGACCGTCTTTGACGCCGGCGCCGGCGCGCCGTTCATGTACAAGCAGAGCAGCGACGAGCTGGGCGTGCCCGGCGACGGCTGGATCGCGATCGGGGGCGACTCACATTTTGGGCCCACGCTTGCGCAGGGGTATATCCAGTTGGCCGACTCCGTCCCCGCGCCGGACTCGGACTCCAGCTCCAACCTCGGCTCCAGCTCCAGCTCCGACCCCGGCTCACAACCTGGTGACCCTGCCGAGGAGGGACCAGGCGAGGTTCGCTGGAAGCTGAACATCCGGCCCGACGCGCCCGAGCTCAGGCATTTCAAGCAGTCCTGGCTATACAAGGGCCCACTGCCTCGCACCAAGCTCACGAGCCCTGCGCCGGCGGCCAGCTTCGACGGCACGATCGAGCTGCCCGGTCGCACGCTGCGACTGAACGGTTGGCGCGGCATGGTTGGACACAACTGGGGCGCCGAGCACGCCGCGCGTTGGATCTGGCTGCACGGGATCGACTTCCGCGAGGACTCCACCGCGTGGCTTGACGTGGCCCTTGGACGGGTGCTCGTGGCCGGCCGCCTCACGCCCTGGATGGCAAGCGGCGCGATCTGCGTCGACGGCCGGCGATCGCGTCTCGGCGGGTTGGGCGCGCGCGGGCTGAAGGTCGTCGAGAGTCCCGGCCGCTGCTCGCTGACGCTGCCCGGCGAGCACGGCTGATATTGGAAGCTCACGTCGACGCGCCGCCAGGAGGCTCTGCCGAGTGGCGCTACAGCGACCCGGGCGTCCACGGCCCGGACGGCGAGCACGACGTAGCCAATTGCTCCGTGGCCGCGCTTGCGCTCAACGTGCGGCCACGCGGCGAGGCCGCAACCACGCTGCATACAGCTCACGGTGCCGCCTATGAGTTGGGCATGCGTGCATGACACCGCTCTGATGGCGCCGATGTGTTCAAGGCCGTCACTGAGCGATCGGCGTGGCCCGCCGATACTTGAGCGGCATCTGACCGATTAGCTCAGCGCAGCTGCTGATAGATCAAGAAGATGTTCAGCAGCGTGATCGTCGCGGCGATCGCGAACGCGGCGACGGTCGTGAGCCGACGGTTGACGTGCACGCCCATAACGCTTCGGTTACTCGTGAGCATCACCAGCGGCACGAGCGCGAAGGGGATGCCGAACGAGAGCACCACCTGGCTGAGCACGAGCGCGTCCGTCGGGTTCATACCGACCGCAAGGATCGCGATTGCCGGCAGCATCGTGACCGCGCGACGCGCGAGCAAGGGAATCTTCACCTTGATGAATCCCTGCATCACTACCTGACCCGCGTATGTGCCTACGCTCGAGGAGGAGGCGCCTGAGGCGAACAAGGCGACCGCGAAAGCCAGTGCGGCGCCACCGCCGACCAGATGTCCGAGCTGGGCGTGGGCCATGCCGATCGAGTCGAGCCCGGACAGCGCTGGCGTGTGGAAGAGCTTGGCGAAGACCGCGAGCATCGCCATGTTGATGAGCCCCGCACAGCCCAGGGCGATGATGACGTCCACCTTCTCGAAGCGCAGGACGCGGCGGCGCTCGGAGTCGTTGCGACAGGCCATGCGGCCGTTTGTGAGCGCGGAGTGCAGGTAGATGACGTGCGGCATGACGGTCGCACCGATGATCCCGACCGCCAGGTAGAGCGAGCTCGTGCCGCGCAGGCCTGGGAGCAGGCCGTGCAGCGAGCCGCTCGCCGACGGGCCGATGCGCAGGGCCTCGTAGAGGAAGCCGAGGAAGATGATGCCGAGCAAGGCGCTGACCGCCAGCTCGAAGCGGCGGTAGCCGCGCGTCTGTAGCTCGAGGATCGCGAAGGCGATCGCGCCGGTCATCAGACCTGCCGGCAACAGCGGCACGCCGAACAGTAGGTTCAAGCCGAGCGCGGCGCCGAGGAACTCGGCGACGTCGGTCGACATCGCCATGATCTCCGCCTGCGCCCACAAAGCACCACGTGACGGCCCGAGGGAAGCGCTCGCGACACAGCTCGGGCAGGTCGCGGTCGGTGGCGATGCCAAGCTTGGCCGACAGGTACTGGATCAGCATCGCCATCAGGTTGGCGACGAGCACCACCCACAAGAGCAAGTAGCCGAACTGGGCGCCACCCTGCAGGTTTGTGGCGAAGTTGCCCGGGTCGACGTAGGCGATCGCCGCGACGAAGGCGGGGCCGAGCATCGCGAGCGTTGCTCGCAACCTGCCGCGTGCCAGGAGTTCCTCGAGTGCGCTCGGTACGGCGACGCCGTCCGGCAGCGCGACCGATGCGCCCTCCAGGGCGGCGGCCGGTCGCAGCGCGGTGACGGCGTCGCTCATCGGCTATCTCCTCGCCGCGCGGCGATAGGCGGGGCCATAACATTTTCCAGGAGCACATTCCCGGCCAGCGTGCGCTATCGGAGTCGGCCTGCTCACGCGTGGCCCTCGTCGAGAACCGGGGAGTCGACGTCGATGCGCATTGCCCGCGGCAGCGCGCCGCCGAGCGTGTGCTCGCGTCCGTCGACGTTGACGAGCAGCGGACCGCCGAACGGCTGGCGCTCGATCACCTGCAAGTGTCCGCCTGGCAGAACGCCCTGCTGGGCCAGGTAGCGCAGCATTTCCGGGTCGGCGTCCGAGACTCGCACGAATGTGCCCTCGTCACCCGGCACGAGACTCTCCAAGGTGCGCGTCGGGCGCTCCTCCAGCTCCAGGTCGGCGCTTGGGATCGGGTCGCCGTGCGGGTCGATCGTGGGATTGCCGAGCTTCGCCGCGATCAACGCCTCGAGCTCGTCGGAGAGGACGTGCTCGAGCACCTCCGCCTCGTCGTGCACGCGATCCCACGGCATCTGCAAGGCCTCGGCCAAGTACAGCTCCAGCAGTCGGTGATGGCGGATCACCTCGAGCGCGACGCGACGGCCCTCCTGGGTCAGTCGCACGCCGCGATATGGGACGTGTGAGATCAGGCCGAGCTCGTCGAGCTTCTTGAGCATGCCCGAGACCGAGCCGCTGGTCAGCTCCAGGCGCTCGGCCAGCGCGTTTGTCGAGACCGGCTCATCCGCGCGGGTTTCAAGCGTGTAGACCGCCTTGCAATAGTCCTCGATCGCCGGCGAGCGGATGCTTTCCTTGGTGGCCATACAGAAATGATAAGGCATGCCAAGACATTCTTCAAGCCGTGCCTCGAGGCATGCGTGGACATATGTAAAAAGGCCGATGCCCCGCGCGCGCGCGGGGGGCATCGTCGAATCGAGACCCTCCGCCTGGAATCGAGACCCTCCGTCTGCCCCAAATCGAGCGTTTGCAAATTCCTCAAGCCGACTGGCTGTCTAGCCAATCGCTTCTGCGAGCCTGTACCATCGAGAGGCGCATTCCCGCTGGCGACTGGAGGCTCCGATGGCAGCGACTGACACAAAGCTCGAGGACCGGCTCGTGCTCGAGCAGCGAGATATGGGCCGAGGGGCCTCCCCACGCTCTCTTCAAAGAGCTGCGCCAAGGGTGTCCCGTGCACTGGACCAGGGAAATCGACGAATTTCCCGAGGAGGGTGGGTTCTGGTCGGTGACGAGCGCCGAGGACGTGCATGCCGTCAGCCGCGACTGGCAGACCTACTCCTCGGAAGCCGGCGGCGTCACGGTCATCTCCGCGATCTTTCCGCTGGAGCTGACGCGAGCGATGTTCATCGGCATGGATCCGCCCAAGCACGATCGCGTCAAGGCGCTCTTTCAAGCTGGGTTCACCCCGAAGCGGATCGCCGCACACGAGCAGGCGATTCGCGAGATCGCGTGCAAGACGCTCGACGGCCTGGATGGACGCGAGACCTGCGACCTCGTGAACGACGTCGCGCAGCCCGTCGTCTCGCGCGTGATCGGGAGCTTCATGGGCATCCCCGAGCAGGACGACGCCACCTGGGCGCGGCTGATGAACTCAACCCTCGGCGCGGGCGACCCCGACCTCAATCCCGCCGGCATCGAGGCCGTCATGGAGAAAGAGGTGCCCGAGATATTCGAGCGTTGCGGACGCATGATCGCCGAGCGCCGCGAGCACCCGACAGACGATTTGACGAGCGTGCTCGTGCACGCCGAGATCGACGGGGAGAAGCTCGAGGAACACGAGATCGTGATGGGCTTCTTCCTGCTCGTCGCCGCCGGCAACGACAGCACCAAGGCCACCTACTGCAGCGGCATGCGCGCGCTGATGGAAGATCCCGAGCAGCGAGCACTGGTGCTCGACGATTCGACGCTCGTACCCGGCGTCGTGGAGGAGTCGCTGCGCATGTTTCCCGCTTTCGCGCACTTCAGGCGCACCGCGACCAAGGACACCGAGCTCGGCGGCAAGCAGATCAAAGCCGGCGAGCGAGTTGTCATGTGGTACGCCTCCTCCAACCGCGACGAGTCGCGCTACGAGGACCCCGACCGCTTCGACGCGCGCCGCACGACCGAGCACCAGGCCTTCGGCGCCGGCGGGCGTCACTTCTGTCTCGGCACCGCGCTTGCACGATTGGAGCTGCGCATCCTCTTCGAGGAGACGCTCAAGCGCTTTCCCGGGATGGAGATCGTCGGCAAGCCGCTGAGCGTCGAGTCGGCCTTCCTCAACCAGCTCAAGACGCTTCCCGTCCGGTTGAACGCATAAAGCGCGTTCCTGACCGACGCACAGCAGTCGTGAGCGTGGATGATTCCACTGTGACGATCGCGGGCTCGTTCCGGTTGGGGCGACTCACGTGATGGATATGACAGCTCACGCAACCTCGGCGACGATTGCCGAGATCACGCTCGCCGACGAGCCAGAACGCTGGGAAGCTCTTGGCTTCGCGGTATCAGACGCCGCCGTGCAGCTCGGACTGGTGCGTGTCGTGCTGGTCGGCGCGGACGCTGGGCAGGGAGTAATCGGCTGGTCGCTGCGCGGCATTGCCGGCGTCGAACTCGACGGTCTGCCCACGTCACCGTCGGACGCGACGCCTGTACACAAGGGGCCGTCCAAGCACGGCAACGGCGTCACGGCGATCGACCATCTGGTAGCGATGTCACCGGACCTGAACCGCAGCGTGCGGGCATTGCAAGCCGCCGGCCTGGACCTGCGCCGGATCCGCGAGCAGCCGACTCCAGCCGGGGCGCCGCGCCAAGCGTTCTTCCGGCTTGGCGAGGTGATCCTCGAGCTGGTGCAGGAGCCCGATGAGGTCGTTGCCGCTCGCCCCGACGGCGTGGATGGGCCGGCGCGCTTCTGGGGGCTGGCGCTGCTCAGCGACGATCTCGAGCTGACCGTCTCGCGACTCGGAGAGCGTTGCGGTGAGATACGACCGGCGGTCCAGCCGGGCAGACGCATCGCAACGCTGCGGCGCTCGGCAGGCTTGGCGGTGCCGATTGCACTGATGAGCCACACAGAGAGCTGACCCCTGACCACGGTCGTGTGAGCGAGTCCATCGTAGGCGACAGCAGATTCCGGCGATGCGTAGGCCACAATACGCCAGATGGCGTCCTACGAGGACAGGGAGGCGGGGTTCAGGTACGGCGTCGTATTCCTGCTGACGCTGACGCTGCTCGTGTTCGTAATCGTCGCTCCCGCGGCTAACTGGGCTCGGGCCGTCGCCTGCGCTTTGCAATGGCTCGCGCTGCTGACGGTCGTCGCAACCTCGCGTGCTAGCAGCAACGTGCGCCGGCCCGTAGCGATCGTGCTTCTTGGGCTCACGAGCTTCACGGTGGTGGGCGAGGCCGCCGGCGCGCTCTCCGACTCGGTGCTGTTTGCGATCAGCGGCCTGCTGTCGGCCGCGATTCCACTGGCCCTTGTCGGCGGGTTGATACGGCTGGTGCGCATACACGGCGTGACTCCTCAAGCGGTCTCGGGAGCGCTCACCCTGTATCTGCTGCTTGGGCTTGTGTTCGCTTGGGTGATCGGCTTCGTCGACAAAGTCGAGGACGTCTCCTACTTCGCCCAGACGGCGCACCCCTCCACCAGCCAGATCGTTTATTTCAGCTTCGCGGTGCTGACCACCACCGGCTTCGGCGATCTCACGGCCGCCACGAACGTGGGGCGATCGCTGGCGGTCGTGGAGATGCTGCTCGGCCAGCTCTACCTGGTCACCGTCATCGGCGTGCTCGTCGGCAACTTCGCCGGGCGCTCGCGACGAGCCGCGGAAAGCTCACCGCAAGGGTCTCCTCCGCCCGGACAACCTGACGGCAGCAGCCCCTAATTCGTCAGTTCTCAGGCAGCACGCCCGGGTAAGCCTTTTCGTAGGCGGTGCGCTGTTCGATTAGCCGCTCGTTGTCTTCCAAGAACGCAAGTCCCCGCCGCTGCACCGCTGACGAGTTGTGGCCATTGGCTCTCGTGAGCGCGAGTTCGCGCTTGTCTCTTTGCAAAGCCGCCGCCAGCGACAGTTTCGGCGGGGCGCTGCCGACGCTGTTGGGCCCCTCCAGCACTTGCTGCGTCACCGTCCGCCCATCGCGCAACAGAATCGTCGCGGTGATCGCACCGCGGAAAAACTGGCCGTCGTAGACGACGATGAACACATGCTGCGGGCCGCCAGGGCGCAACGTGCGCACGTCGCTTGGCGTCGCCAGCGTCACCGACACCACATCGGGTTCTGCGCGCGCGGTGATGATCGTGTGGCCTTCCAGTGTGCGCCGCTGTATCTGTGGTGGGGTGAGCGCGGGAGCGGCTCCTTCGGACGGGCCTTCTCCGGCCCCGCTAGAAACATGTGGTTGGCATCGGTGGGCAGTACCTGGGGCGTGCCCTCCAGCGGACGCGGGCTCGCCCCCGAACGCGGCTCGAACAACGATGCCCCGCGCCGGATGCCTACCTGGAAGCAGACCAGGCGAGCTGGAGGATGTTCGCCGTAGATAGCGCGACAGCTGCCGGGGGCAATCGTGTACAGCCACGCTTGGCGCTCCTCGCGCGAGCGCCCACGCACGCGACGCCAACCGACATAAGCCTGCGCGAACGTCTCGGCCGTCAAGTCGAGCGCGATCTCCGGATCGAACGTGCGCCGCGTAAAGAACACAAGCACCCCTTCGCTCTCTCGTCGATAAAGGTCATCGAACTCCCCCAAGTCGGCCATCACGGTCAATGTGTCACGGGCTGGGAAGTTGTGACGCAACCGCCCCGTTCAGGCGTCGCGCAAGCTCACCGCCAGCGCCTCTATAGCGGGCGCCACAGCCACGTCGGCGAGGTTGGCATAACCGAGAACGAGCGCAGGTAAGGGGCCACCGACTCCCTCGATCGCGATGCCTCGGGCACGCGCCGCGTCAAGCGCCGCCTGCTCGCCGAGGCCGTCGGGCAGGCCGACGACTACGTATAGGCCGGCGGCCGCGCCGGACACTCTCGCCTCGGGCAACTTGGCGGCCAACGCTTCGAGCAGCACCTCGCGGCGACGGCTGTAGCGACGCCGTTGGCGGCGCAGATGGCGGTCGAGCTCGCCCCGCTCGATTAGGTCGGACAGCGCCAGCTGATTCAGTGGCGAGGGCATACTGCCCCGTCTGCGCTGGCGAGTGGCGACCTGCTCGGCGAGCCCAGGCGCAAGGACGAGCCAGCCAAGCCGTATCGCGGGCGCCAGCGTCTTGCTGGTCGAGCCTGCGTAGGCGACATGCTCGGGGGCAAGCCCTTGCAGCGACCCGATCGGCTGACGGTCATAGCGGTACTCGGCGTCGTAGTCGTCCTCGACGATTGGCGTGTCGTACTTGCGTGACCATTCCACGAGCTCTAGACGACGGGCGGCCGAGAGAACGACACCTGTCGGAAACTGGTGTGCGGGCGCGAGCGCAACCGCGTCCACCTGCTCGTGCCACAGGCGCTCCACAACCAGACCGTGCTCGTCGACAGGCAGCGGTACCGGGAGCAGACCTGCGTCCGCGGCGGTCTCACTCATGCCTCGCCAACCCGGTTGCTCGACTGCTACGCGTCGTGCCCCGTTGCCCACAAGCACGCTCCAAAGCAACTCGACGCCCTGACGCGTGCCGCCCGTGACGACAACCTGCTCAGGCGTCGCCCGCACGCCGCGAACCCTGCCGAGATATGCGGCGAGCGAGGCACGCAACTCGGGCTCGCCGGCGGGGTCGGGATAGGCGAGACGCTCGTCGGGAACACCGCGCAGCACGCGCGTCAACGCAGATAGCCATGTCGCTCTGGGAAAGCCGTCGAGCGCCGGTCGATACGGGTTGAGGTCGTGGCGGACGACACCAGTGGGTGTGACGCTCGCGGTGCTCGACCTGGCCGACAAGACTGCTCCGACAACGCTGGTTCCGCCCCCGCGCCGCGTTTGCAGATAGCCCTCAGCGGCGAGCTGCGAGTAAGCGTCGACGACCACTCCGCGCGAGACGCCAAGCTGGGCACAGAGGATACGCGTGGAAGGCAACCGACTTCCAGGCGCCAGTCGTCCGCTTCGCACCGCCTCACGCAGTGCCCGCTCGACACGTGTGTGTAGCGAGCCGCCAGAGTTATCGGAGAGGTCGAGATGCAAGTCCATTTGGCCCTAGATTCTCACACGAACTTGGATCTTTTCACGGAGCCAAAGCGAACGTAGAGTGTTGACCATGGCCTCCCCACAGCGGACAAGCACAGGCGAGACTGTCTCGCTCTCACCGGCTGGGTCTGCGACCAATGCCTCCTCTCCGCGCACGCGTGTGCGCCGCATGCCGGCTCGCGCCGACTACGAGCGCGAGACGATCGACGCGATCCTTGACGAGGCGATGGTCGCCCACCTCGGTTTCTCCGCAGACGGACAGCCCTATGTAGTGCCCACGCTGCACGCTCGCGTCGGCGAGCAGGTCTACTTCCATGGTTCCAGCGCCAGCCGCACCGTGCGTGCATTGGCGGCCGGTGCGCAGATGTGCTTGACGGTGACGCTGCTCGATGGGCTCGTGCTTGCCCGATCGGCCGTGCACCACTCTGTCAACTATCGCTCGGTCGTCGTGCTCGGACAGGCGCGGGCGATCGAGGAGCCGACGGAGAAGATGGACGCGATCGAGGCGTTTACTGAACGGTTGATACCGGGCCGCTGGGACGAGGTACGCGGCCCCACAGCGAAAGAGCTGAAGGCGATCCAGGTACTAGCGTTGCCGCTGAGCGAGGCATCCGCCAAGCTCCGCGTAGGGCCGCCTGTCGACGACGAGGAGGACTATGCGCTCGACACATGGGCCGGTGTTATCCCGCTGAGTATCATCGCGGGTAAGCCAACTCCAGACGAGCGCCTGCCAGAGGACATATCGCCGTCATCCGCCACGCGCGCGTGGGTCCGCCGCCACGACACGAGCGACAATCGTCCAAGGCGAGCACAAGATAGCGGCAACGGTAGTAGCAAACGCCAGTAGCGGATGGACCTCTATTACCACGTCAATGTGAAGTGCTTAGCGCTCTCCTCGAAGCAAACCTTGAATGCGCTCATAAAGTCCGATCGACCCCAGAGAACGGAGGAACTCGCCCCGAATACGAAAACCGGTAGTAGGTCGAGCGGGGCAGTTGTCATCCCTGGTATCTGAGCGGCACAGGGCTGAGTCGCTCGAAATGCCTGCGCAGGCGCACCGGCGGTGCCGACGGTAGTTGGGGTGAGCATCGCCGGCCCGTACCCCATCAGCGAGGCAAACCCAAGTGGTAGCGCCGTACTATCGGCGCCCGTATCGAGAAGTCCGACAACATTCCCGTCCCTGCCGTCGGGGCCCGTCAGATGCACAGCTAGATACGGTCGGAGACCGTTGCCAAAGGGATTGCTGTAAGGGAGCCGTACCGTCGGCACGTTCTAGAGCAGCAGCAACTCGCTGCCCTGAGCAGGCACGGGGATAAGCGTGTCGTCCTCTGATACCTCGGGGTTATCACGCAGCGCCACAGGGTCTAGATCGCTGGCAACAACGTAGCCATCACGCAGAGCAACCCACTGACCACCATAGGACCCCAAGTCCTCCTTGGGCAGTACGGCCTCCTGCTGTTGCTGAATCTCCTTGACGGTCACTTGATCATTGTCCTTTCGCCCGCCTATAGCACGTGATCACGCAATCTTCAAGTGCTGAGGACGGCAATCATGACATAGGTCGGCACTGAGTGCATCGGTAGTTAGCCGACAGGCAGCTTTTCGTCGAATTGCCCATGACCTAAGACCGGCCGGAGAAGTAATAGAGCATCGTCCCTCCCGAGCTGGAGCTCTCACCCGACACATGTACGACCTTGCCATGCGCCTCTATCCATGCGTCACGTTCGCCGATCGTTTTGCTGGTTGCGGTCGAGGTGCTAGCGCCAGGGCCACCCGGCGCGTCACCCGTGCGTCCGCTAGGGGCGCCGCCTGCCGCGCCGCCCGAGCCACCGCTCAACAGCACGTAGTGCAGCTGACCGGAGTCGATGAAGCTCTTCAGCTTGATCAGGCTCGGCGCGGGGTCGGAGCCCATGAAACCACCCATGTCGATCACGTTGCGACCGCTCTCGAGCGCGATCGGGCCCGCTGTGTTGGAGCCGACCGTGGCAACGAGGTAGTCGGCTTTGCCCTGATGGCTCTTCAAATAGGAAACGAGGGCTTTGCTGACGTTGATGCCGGGGCTCGCGCCGATGCCCGCGCCTGCGCCGATGCCTCTACCCAAGCCAGCCGGTAGAGCTGTAGCTTCGCTCGCGCCACCGCGCGTGCCAGTTCCAGCGGTCGAGCTATTGCCGAAGAGATTCGACGGACCGCCAGCGCCGGCTTCCGAGCCCACCGGGGGAGGACCGACGGGCACGCCCCCGCTCGGTGCGCCAGCGCCAGGGTGGCGCAGCCCGATAGACCCTGGAAGACCACCGGCACGCAGACCAATCCCTCCCCCCAAGCCACCCAGGGGAGCTCGGCCGCCGGGACCACCTACGCCCAATTCGGCGCTGGCGGGGCCGGCAAGCGGGTTGCCGCCGCTCAGCGTCTTGCCAACCGTCGCGATCGAGTAGGCGGTGGGGCCGGCCAGCAGCGCTATCAGGCCGCCGAGCGCAGCAAGCCAGAGGACCCTGCCGCCCAGCGCCTCCAGTCCCGCCGCGGGCGCCGCTCGCACGAACAGCATGGCGGCCGCTGAGAGCACGGCAAGCGCTATCACCGTCGGCGCAAGGAAGGAGACGGAGCCCGCAGCCCGGTCGAGCAGCGTCGAAGCGAGCGCAGCGCTGCCGACCAGGACCGCGCAAAGCAACACCGTCCAGGCAGTAGAAGTGCGCGAGCGATCCCAGAGCGCAACGGTCCCGCCAGCGGCAAGCACGGCGACCGCGGGCGCCAGCGCAGTCGTGTAATAGGGATGGAATAGCCCTTCGGAGAAGCTGAACACAGCCCAGGAGACCAACGCCCAGCCACCCCAGAGCAGGTAGGCGCAGCGACGCGGGTCGGTGCGCGGCGAGCGCCGATAAGTCCACAGCCCGAGCCCTAGGCCGATGAGCGCAAGCGGCAAGAGCCAAGCGATCTGGCCGCCGACGATCGAGTTGAACAGCCGCAGGGGGCCGGACGTGCCGCCGAAGACGCCACCTCCCCTGGCGCCCGTCACGGCGCCTTCGCCGGACACGCGGCTCAGCCCGTTGGCACCGAAGATCAGCGAGAACCAGGAGTTGTCGGTCGTGTCCCCCACCCAAGGCCGATCGGCCGCGGGGATCAGCATCATCGTCCCATACCAGACGAAGCTCACGAAGAACATCGCAGCGCCCCCAGCCAGCAGCTGTGCGAGCCGCCGCCGGATCGTGTCTTGCCCGGCGATCAGCAGTGTCAGCGCCAGCCCAGGCACGATCAGGTACGCCTGCAGCATCTTGACGTTGAAGGCGAGACCGACGAACACCCCACACAGCAGCACATCCCGCGTGCGCCCAGACTGCAGCCCACGCACGAGCGCCCAAGCGGCCGCCACCTCCAGCAGCACGAGCAGCGCGTCGGGATTGTTGAAGCGGCTCATCGCCACGAAGATTGGCGTCAGCGCCAACATCAGCGCGGCGAGCAGCGCCACCCTGTGCCCGAGCGTGCGCTTGACCGTGTTGTGCAAAAGCAGCACGGCACCAACGCCACAAAGAGCCTCGGGCGCGAGCATCGTGAACGTCGAGAAGCCGAACAAGCGTCCTGAGAGCCCCATCAGCATGTTCGACAGCGGCCCCTTGTCGAGGCTGTCCGAGCCGCTTGTGTCAACCGCATTGGTCAGCCAAGCTTTCCAACTGTGCGAGGCCGCCTGCGCCGCCTCGGCGTAGTAGGTGTTCGCATAGCCGTTGCGCGTCAGCCCCCAAAAGGTGAGCGCACCCGCAAGCACCGCGACGAGCCACAGCAGCGGCCGCGACCAGACAGGGTCGGCCTCGCGGCCACGAGCCAAACGACGGATGCCCGTGCGGGCACGCGAGGCCAGGCGATCCAGATCGCTGGGTACCCGAGTGGGGGCGCTGATCTGCGGCGTTGACATACGAGCTCCCTTTCTGGCGTGACGGTGTGTTTCACACCGCGCCGCTCCCACCGGAGGCGACGCGAGTGACGCGAGGTCGAATTGGTCAGGCGTATAGCATCGGAGAGCCGCACTAGCGCAAGCTATGAGCCGTGTAAGGCGAATGTAGGAGTTCTCCGCAAGCGCTGTCGGGCACGTCAGAATCGTGCTCATGAGGATTTTGGTGGTGGAGGACGACCGGGCGGTGCGCGAAGCGTTGCGCCGTGCGTTGACCCTTGGCGGCTACGAGGTGCAGACCGCCGAGGACGGCGAGCAGGCGATCGAGATGGTCGTGCGGAACGTCCCGGATGCGGTCGTGCTTGACATCGGCCTACCGGGAATCGACGGCCTGGAGGTGTGTCGCCGCCTGCGCCTGCTCGGCAACCGCGTAGCGATCCTGATCCTCACGGCGCGCGAGCAGGTGAGCGACCGCATCGACGGGCTCGACGCCGGCGCCGACGATTACCTCGTCAAGCCGTTCGACGTCGAGGAGGTCAAGGCCCGCCTGCGCGCGCTACTGCGCCGCACCGGCTCGGCCGGAGACCCCGACTCGCTCACTTTCGCCGAGATCCGCCTCGACAGCGCCCGTCACGGCGCCACCGTCGGCGAGAACTTCTGCGAGCTGACGCGCACCGAGTACCAGTTGCTCGAGCTGCTGATGCTCAACCCCAAGCGTGTCCTCCCCCACAGCCTGATCTACGACCGCGTGTGGGGCTATGACTTCGGCCCGGCGTCGAACGCGTTGCGCGTATATGTCGGTTATCTGCGGCGCAAGTTGGAGGGGATAGGTGCGCGCCCGTTGATTCACACGGTCAGGGGCGTCGGCTATGTGCTGCGCGAGCCATGATGTTGCCACCGGCCGCTGCCGTGCCGGTACCGATCGTTCCGAGACCTTTGGGTCCCGGACGGGGCGTGCCCTGACATGACCGTCTGCTCCCCCACGATCGTGAATGCCCAAAACGGCATGCCCCCCGCGCGCGCGGGGGGCATCAGCCTTTTTGAGAGTCCCAGCGCACCGACATTCGCGGGGCTATGACCCTGCGCGCCCGCATCGCGGCCGTGGCGGGACTTGCGGTCGCGCTGACCGTGCTCGTCGCCGCGATCAGCCTGTACGTCGCGGTGCGCTCGGACCTGCGCAGCGAAGTCGACAAGTCGCTACGTCAGCGAGCGACAGTGTTCGTGCCTAGAGGCTCGACAAACGGGGCGAGCGGCCCGCAATCGCCCCAGAGCCCGTCCCCGCAAGAAGGCTTGCTTGCGCCCGGCGGGGGCGGACCGCCTCCGGGCGAGGATGGCGACGGCGGCTTCCCAAACAGCATCGAGCCCGCGCCACTCGGCGGCCCTTCTGGCTATGTCCAATTCCTCTCGCCCGGCGGCACGGTCCACTTGCCCGCCGGTCAGGGCTCCTCGACAACGATCCCCTTGAGCGCAACGGACAAGGCGATCGCCCGCAGCGGCAAGGGCCAAGCCTTGAGCGATCGCACAGTCAAAGGCGTACAGCTGCGCGTGCTCACGCAAGGCAACGGTGCACGCGGCGCGGTGCTCGTCGCCCGCCCCCTCACGGAGGTGAACAACGAGCTGAGCCGGCTGCTGCTGATCCTTGCGATCGTCGGTGTCGTGGGCATCGCGCTCGCGGCTGCGCTAGGTGCACTAGTCGCGCGCGCTGCGCTCGCCCCGATCGCGCGCTTCACGCGTCGCACCGAGACCCTCGCCGGCGGCCTCGACACCTCACAGCGTCTGCCCGATGGCGGTCGCGACGAGCTGGCGCGGCTTGCCGCCAGCTTCAACGCGACGCTGGATGCGCTACAGCGCTCGGTCGAGTCTCAGCGCAACCTCGTGGCCGACGCCAGCCACGAGCTGCGCACGCCGATCGCCAGCCTGCGCGCCAACATCCAGGTTCTGGGCGACGCCGAGCGGCTGCCACTCGAGGACCAGGCAAGCCTGCGCGCAGACATCGTCGGCGAGCTCGACGAGCTGACGCGGCTCGTCGGCGACGTGGTCGAGCTGGCGCGCGGCGCCGAGCCCAAGGGCGAGCCGCACGACGTGTGCCTTGGATGAGATCGTGCGCGGCGCGGTGCAGCGTGCACAAAAACGCTCGGGCGCGACGTTTCAAGTGAAGCTGGAGCCGACGCTCGTCCGCGGCGAAGCCGAGCGCATCGATCGCGCCGTGTCGAACCTGCTCGACAACGCGCGCAAGTGGAGCCCGCCCGAGCAGCCGATCGAGGTCGAACTCACGACGGCGTGCTCACGGTCCGCGACCACGGTCCCGGCTTCGAGCAGGCCGACCTGCCGCACGTATTCGAGCGCTTCTACCGCGCCGACCGCGCCCGCAAGCTGCCGGGCTCGGGGCTCGGCCTGGCGATCGTGCGCCAGGCGGCCGAGGCCCACGGCGGCTATGTCGAGGCCGAGAACGCGCCAGACAGGGGCGCGAGCGTGCAGGTCAGCTTCGGGGCGGTGATATACCCAGTTACAGAGATCGACCTTCCAAGCCGATGAGCACGACCGACATCACAAAGCCGACGCCCGTCGCCGACCCGGGAGAGGACGGCCCGGGCGAGCGCGAGCTGTATGAGCTGGACGTGAGCGGCATGACCTGCGGCTCGTGCGCGGCGCGCGTACAGCGCGCGCTCAGCCAGCAGCCGGGCGTGAGCGACGCGCTCGTCAACTACGCGACCGGGCGCGCGACCGTCGAGCTCGAGCCGGGCGCGCTGGAGGCCGAGCAGCAGTTGGTGGGCGCCGTGCAGGCGCGCCGGCTACGACGCGACGCCCGTCCTGCCAAGCGCGAGCGAGCAGGCACACGCCTTCGAGGTGCTCGAAGAGCGAGAGGCACGCGAGCAGGCCAGCCTGCTGCGACGCATAGCGGTTGCGGTGCCGCTTGCCGTCGCGATCGCGTTCCTCACCTACGCCTACCCGCAGGACACGACCGCCCGCTGGATCACGGCCGGCCTCGCGATACCCGTGCAGTTCTGGTGCGGGCTGCCGTTCCTGCGCTCCGCCTGGGCACGCGCGCGCGTGCGCGCCACCAACATGGACACGCTGATCGCGCTCAGCACGCTGGCGAGCTTCGTCTATTCGAGCGTGATGCTGCTGAGCGCGAGCCCCGTCTACGAGCACGGCGTCCCGGTCGGCAAGTTCAACATGCCGCTCTGACTACGACATGGGCGCGATCATCATCGCCGCGCTGCTTGATCGCGCGCTGGTGCGAGGCCAAGGCGCGCAGCCGCAGCGGCCGCGCGGTGCGCGAGCTGGCGCAGCTCGGCGCCACACAGGCGCGGCTGGTCGATCCCGAGGACCCGCACGCGCCGGAGCGACTCGTGCCCGTCGAGGAGGTGCGCCGCGGCGACGTGTTCCTCGTGCGCCCGGGCGACAGGGTCCCGGTCGACGGAATCGTGATCGACGGCGCCTCCGCCGTCGACGAGTCGATGCTCACCGGCGAGTCGCTGCCGGTCGAGAAGGACGCCGGCGCGCTGCTCACCGGCGCGACGCTGAACGTCGACGGGGTGCTGCGCGCGCGCGCGACGCGCGGTCGGCGCCGACACCGCGCTCTCGCAGCTGGTCGCGCTCGTCGAGCGCGCGCAGGCCTCCAAGCCGCAGATCCAGCGCCTCGCCGATGCGATCGCACGCTACTTCGTGCCCGGCGTGCTCGTGCTCGCCGCGCTCACGCTTGCTTGGCTGGGTCCTCACCGGCCAGGACCTGCAGGGCATGTTCGCCTCGATGCACCTGCAGCGCGGCATGGACGCGACGATCGCGGTGCTGATCGTCGCCTGCCCCTGCGCGCTGGGCCTCGCGACGCCCGTCGCGATCCTCGTCGGCACCGGACGCGGCGCCAGCCTCGGGCTGCTGATCCGCAGCGGCGAGATCCTCGAGCGCAGCCAGGAGCTCGACACGATCGTGCTCGACAAGACCGGCACGGTCACGACCGGCGAGCTGTCGGTCGCCGACGTCTGGGCGCGCGCCGGGCGAGGACAGTCCGAGCGGGTGCTGGCGCTGGCCGCGAGCGCGGAGGCCGGCTCCGAGCATCCGGTCGCCGCTGGCCGTGGTCGCCGCCGCGCGCGAGCGAGGCTCTGGAGTCGCGCCGGCGAGCGAGTTCCGCTCCACGCCTGGGCACGGGCGTGCGCGCGCTCGTGGACGGCGTCGAGGTGTGGGTCGGCCGCCCGCAACAGCTGGAGCGCTCGCCCGAGCTCAGGCCGTGCTCGAGCGCTGGGAGTCCGCCGGCCGCACCGCGATCGTGATCGAACGCAGCGACCCCGCGCACATACCCCTTGCGGCGTACTCCGAAAGCGAAGACCCCCGAACACCCCCTTGCCGTGCACCCCGAAAACAAAGACCCAGCCAACACCCTCCTTGCCGCGCACCCTGAACAGCACACAACCACCGACGCCAGCCCGCACACGGGCAGGCGGATCGTCGGCGCGATCGCCCTGGCCGACACGGTCAAGCCCGAGGCGCGCGAGGCGATCGCGGGCCTGCGCCGGATGGGGATCGACGTGGAGCTGCTGACCGGCGACAATCCGCGCGCCGCGCATGCCGTCGCACGGGCGGTCGGCGTCGAGCGCGTGCTGGCGCGAGGTCACGCCGAGCGGCAAGCTCGAGGAGATCGCGCGGCTGCAGCGCGAAGGGCATCGCGTGGGGATGGTCGGCGACGGCGTAAACGACGCCGCGGCGCTTGCCCAGGCCGATCTGGGAATCGCGATGGGCACCGGCGTCGGTGCCGCGATCGAGGCGGCCGACATCAGCGTGCTGTCCGGCGACCTGCGCGGCGTGGCGCGCGCGCTGCGGCTCGCGCGCGAGACCTACACGATCGTGCTGCAGAACCTCGGCTGGGCGTTCGGCTACAACCTGATCGCGCTGCCGCTGGCGATGACCGGTCTGCTCAGCCCCGCGCTCGCCGCTGTGGCGATGGGCCTGTCGAGCATCACCGTCGTGCTCAACAGCCTGCGCCTGCGCCGCTTCGGCGGCGCCGGACGGCCGACGCCGGTGCGCGGCCGCCGCCAGCGCTTCGCCAGCATCGCCGCCGCCGCGGCGATCCCAGCGGTGCTGCTCGGCGGGCTGCGTGCTCGCCGACCCCAACTCCTTCGCCGTCCCCAGCAGCGCCTCGGAGACGCTGCGCGAGCCAGGCGGCGAGACGCTAGAGGTCTACATCGAACGGCTCAAACCCGGCACCGTGAACCTGCACCTCTACCTGCAAGGCACAGGCAGCACGCGGCCGAGCTTCCACACGCTCTCGATGCTCGCCACCTCAGCCACCGGCGCCCACGCAAAGGTCAACTTCTACGTGGCCGGCACGGGCCACGAGATCGCCGAAACCCAGCTCACGCGCGGCGTGTGGAAGTTCCGGGTCGCGGGCAGCGACGGTATGGGCCGCGGCCTGAGCGGCTGGTTTGCCGTCCCGGTCAACTGACCTGCCCTCCTGACAGCTGCCTCATGACAGCGACGACACCAAAGAGCGCCTTCGCGGGAAGTGAGCCAGGCGGATAGCTGGCCTGTCCTCACTCGTGGCCGCGCGTGGCTGTTCCCAGGGTCACGGCGACGGCCGTGCCTTCGGGACGCTTCGAACCGCTCTTGATGCTCTGGCGGACGACCACCAACCGCGCATGGCCCCGGCGAGGCAGCGTGATCTTGCCGAGCCGGCAGTGTCCCTTGCTCAACGCCTTACGTGCGCTGCCGAGGGACTCGTCCTTGAGCGAAGGAACGAGGCACATCTTTGACGCGGCCCCTTTACGCCCTTGCGCACCACCTTCTTCCTGGCGTGCCACTTCTTCCGCATGCTTCACTTCTTCAGCATCCTGCCGTTCCTTTTGTACCTGCCGTTCGTTGGCTTCCCGCTGTTCTCGTTCTTCCCTTGCTTTGCGTTCCGCTTCTTTCGCTTTCGTAGTGGCTTCTCGTTCAGCTTCTTCTTTAGCTTCCTGTTCGGCAACTTCTTTAGCCTGCTGTTCGACAAGTTCTTTAACTGTTGACTGGGGCTCAACCCTATATCACGCTGGCTGCTGTTGCAGAGCCACAGAGCGGAAACGCGAAGAACAGCCCGATACTGAGTGCAGCCAGCCATCTCAGACGCATCGGTTACCTCCTATTATTGCTTGACATGGCCAGCGAGCAGCTTTATACCAGGCAGATTGGCGGGCACGGTTCCCGGTGCGCAGCGCCCAAGAGCACCGCCACGGGAAGCATGTTCGTTTTATAGAAATTGCTTCTCATGCCGCCGCGGTCACTTCCGCTGAACCAGCTGCACGCTCTTTGCTTGGGTGCTGTCCGGGCCGGGTGCGAGTTCGAGAATCGCCAAGTGGGCGGTAAGCCTTCCATGGGCTGTGTGGAGCAGGCTGCGACCCGCTCCATTGAGCTTGATCTTTATCATCGTCATGTCGTCCGCCACGATGGAGAACTTCGCGGTCCCGATCGTGAGGTTCTGCGAGCGCTTCTTCTTCCCCTGACCTTGACTGCCGTCTTCGCCGAGAGGGTAAGCTTCCCGCTGCAGCTTTCCCCGCCTGAGCATTCGAGCTCGACAAGGGCCACACCATCGCTGTGCACCACGATGCGCGCGCCAACGAGCGTCAGTTCGTTGTCTTCGCAGGTAATAGCCTGTTCGCCGCACCATTCCCCTTTTTGGGTCGGCAGGGTCGGGCAGCTGGCTTCGGCTTCCTCGCCCTCCCTTGCTTCTTCCGCCGCTGCAGCCTCTTGTCGGCTCCCTTCTTCTGCCTTACAGCGATCCGAGGCTTCGGGAGCGCTTGCTGATCGGACCCAAGGTCGCGGTCCGCTCGATGGCAACTCCACCTGGATTGTTGCCTGCACCTGGCAATAGATGATGCGACCCATGTCAGACGATATGAATCGGTAGGTCGAAGCCATGTTTCCGACTGGAGTATCTGACCGCTGTTGCTGTAAGGAACATGTATGTGAATGTCGGCCGTCCGTTCCGACTACCCGGTTCGCACTCGGCTTCTCGTCAGCACCAACAGAGCCATGCTGACATTCAAGCCGCCGCGAGGCGCCTTCTGCAGGGAGAGTTTTCGTTCTCGACAAAATCCCTGATCTCGGTGCTGCAAGGTTCGTCGAACCATTGTCGGCTCCGTCGCGACAGTCTTTGCCAGAGATGACTTCGATCGTACTCAACACTCCCACGAGCGTTGCAAGCGATCCACTGGTCAGGCCACTGCCACTGTCGCCGCTGCAAGCAGACCCACCTGTCGCGGTCGCGCACAGAAACACCGCATCGGCTTCCCCGCCACACCCGCCGCTGAACCCGAGCGTCATCCCGAGCGAGTACAACTCTCCGTTGGGTTCGTCAACCGGGTCTTGCTGGCCGAACCCCGTCAGCTCGACCGGCGTCCCTTCGGGCGGACTCGATCCGCGGCTACCAGGCCGATCGGCTGCACAGCAGATGTCTCTATCAACGGTTTGGCGAGCGTCAATACAGCGACGTCATCCGGGGTGCCCAGGACCTTCCGCGTACTCGAAAGTATGGATGGACGCGGACCGCCGCGATCAAACTGGCCTGCACCGTCGCGCTCGTCTCGATCGCTTCCTTGGAGAGGCCGGATGTTCCGGCGAGCACGGCAAAGCTCCTCGCCGGCAGGCGCTCGCCGGTGAACGGGTCAAACACACAATGGGCAGCCGTGAGCACGTGCGATGGGTCGATGAGCGAGCCACCGCAGGGAATCCATAGTTTTCCGCCGTCGTATTCGAATTCGGCTTCCATCTCGACCTGCCAGGGAGCCTGTTCGATAGAGATTTGCCCGCCACCTACGATTGCTGTGTGAGCACGGTAACGCCTGATCTCGCGGCTATGAGCCCGTGCATGCAAGCGATGACGCTGCGATGCCGCGACCACCATCCCGGGCCATACGCTCGACGGCACCGCTCCGGCCACGGGCACTGACACCATTACAAACGAAATCGTTGCCAACACGCACAGCGAGCTGGCCCGCAATCCACGTCGCAATGCTTTCACCGACGACACTAAGAGGCCTCTACTCATAGGTGCACCAAAGCGCGCAGATGTTCGAGTATTTCCACGGGCACACGGAGGCCAATCCTGTCCTCTTCTTCGACCACGAGCCACGCACCCGGGATGCGTCGCGCCGCCAGCTCGCCCTCGGCCCCTGGTGCCTCGAAGATTCCCGGGTGCCCGGCCAGGGGTTTCATGCCGGGTAGCGGTGGCGGCGTGGCGCCTGGGTGCGACGCGGCGAGCAGCACCGCTGCGGTGAGATGGTCTTCTTCATGATAGATGTAGACAATGTCAACGCAGGAAAGAAACCCCCCGCCGAGCAGCCCACGATAGGGTCTGATATGCATGGCCACGTCCCCTCGATATGCGACGGTTTCCCCGGGTAGCCGGGTAGCGGTGAGTTCGCAGGCGCCCCTTGGTGGACGCGCTGGCGCTTCCCATTTCAGCGTGCCAGACAGTTTGAACGCCTGTGGCTTACTGGGTTTGCCCTTACGGCCAATCGGCTTGCTATTCGTGTCAAGCGGGATAAGGTGAGGGCAGTGCGGCTCGATGCTAGGCCGCCCATTGTGACGCAGCACTTCAACGGCCGCTGCACGCAGTCCGTTCGGCAACGTGGCGTTAGTCGTGGTCGGAATGGGCATCCCACCATCGACGGAAACCGCCGCGACCTCGCTTGTAGTTAGCGCATATACGTCAATCCTCGTTTCTTCCTCTTCGCAACCTCCTTCTGCGAAGATCGGTCCGGTCGAAGTAGTCCTCAATTCTCCGCAACTAGAGCTGCCTCCCGTCATCGTTCGATAGCCCGTCGCCAGGCACCACCCTGCCCAGCCACCCTGGAGTTCGGGCACCAGCAATACGTGGCTGTTCGGCGCGGGCCGAGAGACGTATACGTGGTGGGCGGCGGTGTGCGAGCACCCGGATACCGCGATGGCGCAGGCGAGGGCCGAAGTCACTCCGCCGAGAAAATTCATGATTCTTCTGCTCCCTCGCCAACCGGCGAGAAGTCCACGGGTCCCTGATTAATGCAGCTGCCGGTCCGCTCCTCCCAGCCAGCAGCCGACCACTGGGTCGCGCCGTGGGTGCCCAACTGGCGTCCCCAGACCCATAGGTGATACCAGCTTCCTGTCGCTGGACACTTCCACGTATGTTCGAACTGACCACCGCGCCCACCGGGGAACGACTTGGTGATCTTGTGAATCTTACCGGATTCCCCAGCCTGACCTCTTTGCCGTCAAATTCGGGCGCGCCTTCCCCGTAGGCTTCAATCTGCATTTCAAACCCGGGCACGCTCGCCCCGCATTCCCAGTGACCCCAACCAGATATCTCTCCGTCAAGGAATTCGCCGGCCCCCCAGCTACCCCATATACCACATCCATATCCGTTATTTCCGTGTTGGCTAGTCTCTTCAAAGCCCCCATGGACGGAGGCCGCGCACGCATTCATGCCGGAGCATCCGCCTCCGCCGCCACCACCTTCTTCGCCACCTTCTCCTTCGCACGGTCCGTATTCTTCTCCACACCATTCCGGATTGCCCGATGGTAGTACTCCTGGTGGTTGGTTTGCGGCGCTGCGTTCTTCTTCTTTTTGTTTGGCGTTGGAGAGCTCCTGCGCCGCTCCTTCTTGCGCGGTGGCGCCTAACCACGCTTCGATTGGTCTCGTGTACGCTTTAGCAACGTTCACGAGTGGTGGGAGCGCGACGCCCTCAGTTTGCAGCGGGCGGCCCGTTTGCGGCACATACGTGACGCCGTCCTGTGTTATCACCCCTGACGGCAATTCGCCAGCCACTCCGGATGCTCCGAGCCACGCGTAGGCCGGTGGTGCTTCTTTGTTGTTGGGCACCCGAACTCGGTGCTGTTGTAAGTCTTCAAGAGTTTCGGTTCGGTTTCGCCGAGAGCAGCTTCCGCGACGACGTTGCCCTGCAGATCGTGGAGCAGCAGCACCGGCTGACCACCGGTTTTGCCTTCGCCTTTCTCTGTTGCTGTAAGCGCCCCATCGATCCCGGGAATGTTCCTTGTCCATTTTTCCGTTTCGCCCGATCCTTCGCCCTTCCATGCGAGCGCACCACCGGACCCGTCGTAGTGAGAGATTATGTTGGACGCGGTGTTGCCACTCGAGATCGTCTGTACCGTGCGCTCTTCTGGGTCCAGCTTGTATTCGATCTTCTCTTTGTTCTGTTCCTGGATGTGCACCTGACCATCCAGATAGTATTCGCTTATCAGTTCCGACCCGCCGGCATCCGCCGCCGGCAGCTTGGTCGTGTCCCCAAATGCGTCGTAGGTGACTTCGGGGTCCGCGAGGCTGCCGGCAGTATCGTAGGTGTGCCATTCGGTGCTGCCACCTTCGCTCGCGCACTTGCCTTCCGCTCCAGGTTCGCGAGACGTCTCCATCGCGCGGCCACTGTCTTCCTCGTACGAGTACAAACGTGTCGCACAACCCGCGCCGGCAGGGACTTCCTGCACTTCGGTGAGCCTTCCAGCCGCGTCGTAGGTGTAGGACGGCTCTTCGGCGAGGGTGCTTGCCTGCTTGAGCGTTTCGCCGTGCACTGAGGGGACGACCGTGTCGCTGAACCACACGCATTTTTCGGTGCAGTCGGTGAGCTTCTTGTATTCCACGCCCGTCGTCGCACCCGCAGGGTCGCGCGTGTAGTACGCCGTCATCCCGTTAGGGTAGCTCTCGCTGGTCATCTCGCCCTGCACGTCGTAGCTGGCCGAGAACTTCCCCGCGGCCGAGTCCACGAGTTCCTTCAGCATCCCCGTCGTTTCGTCGTACACGTAGCTCTGGCTGCCCTTGTTGTCGCTGACCTTGACCAGCCGCGCGTCCTTTTCTTTTTCGTATTGGAACGTCGCTGTGTTGCCTTCCGCGTCCGTGTACGTTTCCAGCTGGCCGAGCGTGTTGGATTTGCTCGTCAGCGTCTTGGTCGTTTCGCCGACTGTCGTGCTTATCGTTTCCAGCATCCCGGTCGTCGCGTTGTATGTATCGGTGAGCTTCGGCATCGAGGCGCCGGTGCTCACGGTCTCTTCGGCGCTGAGCGGGCGCCCGGTGCCATCGAACACCGTCCTCTTGGTCCTGGTTGTCGCTCCGAACGCTTCTTCGGTCTTTTCTGCCTGGTCCCACATGTTGTAGGTGACAGTCGTGACAGGGAGTTCGGGTAGGCCGCTGACGCCGGGCTGCGCGACAGGCTTGGTCTGGCATGGCAGGCCGGCCCATTCGGGGTGTTCGCGGCACGCCGCGACTTCGGCTTCTGCTTTGGCGGTGTAGTAGATGGTTCTCGTCTCCTGCGCTCCCGTGTTGCCGGCGACAGTCGGTACCCAACGCTGCACGCGGTTGTTTTTGACGTCGGCGATGTACATGTAGCCGGTCGTGGTGAACGCCATCCCCCACGGTTCTTCGAACTGGCCGCTGCCCGTGCCCTTGGTGCCCATGCTCGTTAGGTATTCTCCTGAGGAGTTGAACTTCTGGATCCGGTCGGCGGCTCCGTCCGCGACCCAGATGTCGCCGGCGGCGTCGATCGCGATGCCCTTCGGTTCGGTGAACTGGCCCTGACCAGTACCGCTCGAGCCGACCGTTGTGACGTATTCCCCGTTTTCCTTGAGATCCTCGATGCGATGGTTGCTGTAGTCGACGACCCACACGTTGCCGGCCGTCGAGACCGCGATGCCGCGAGGTGCGCTGAACTGTCCTGGGCCGGAGCCCACGATGCCCGCCCGGCAGGCACTGGTGCACGTCTCGAGCTTTGCTTCGCCGTTGCTAACTCCCCAGCCGATTGCGGCCTGGAATTCGCCTTTTTCGTTGAACTTCTCGAATCTGTTGTTAACGCTGTCGGAGACGAATACGTTGCCGTTCGTGGCGACGGCTATGCCCTTCGGTTCCTTGAACTGGGCTTCGGCGGTGCCTTCTTTGCCGAACTGGCCGGCGTATTCGTTTTTGGAGTTGAACTCCTGCACCCTATCGTTGCCGGTGTCCGCGACCCACAGGTTGCCTTTGGTGTCCTCGGCCATCGCATACGGTTCATTGAACTGCCCGTTGCCCGCGCCCGCGATACCTGCTTTGCAACCGGTTTTGCAGACCTCGAATTCCGCTTTGCCGTCGCTCACACCCCAACCGAAGGTCTCGATGAATGTACCCGACGAGGAGAATTCGTCGATCCGGTTGTTCGCGGTATCGAGTACGTAGACGTTGCCGCTGGCAGCCATGGCAATTCCCTTTGGTACGTTCAGTTGGCCCGCTTCACTGCCGACTTTGCCGAACTGTGCCGCGTACGCCGGCGCGATCTTTACGTCGCCTCCGGACGAGGCGGGGCTGCGCGTTTCGATCACGTTCCCCGTGCTTTCTTCATACAGTGTTGTGCTGGTGAGGTTCAATCCGCCTGGATCGGTCGTCGTGGAAGTCGGCGCGCGCAGCTTCCAACCGAGGTCGGACTGGCCGCTGTACGACGTGGTGACGGTGCGCTTGTCAAATTCTTCTTTGCTCGCGGTTTCGGCGCCATCGACGGTCTTCGTCGCCAGATCGTAGGTTTCGTGCCACTTTTCTTCGGCTTCTTTCGCGCCTTCGTTGTAGTAGTAGTGGACGTGGTTGCGCACCGGCACTTCTTCGCCGGTTTTGCCTTCCTTGCCGACAGCGAGCCTGACGGTGTGCTGTGGGCCCCAGCTGTCCGTGAGCTGTTCTTCACTGTTGTACTGATCCTCGATGTCGAGCAGTTTGGCGACTTCCGCCGACTTGCATTTCGTTTCACAGCTTTCTTTGAGTGCCGCTGCGCGATTGTCCGCGCTCAAGCTGCGCTGTAGCGCATTGCCCGCGGTGTATTCGTGCGTGGAGATGGCGCCCGACGGCGACGCCGAGTTCACGGCACGCGCGCGACTGTCGAGATAGGAGATCTCCGCGCGCCGATAATCCGTGGCGGGCCATTCCTGCGGCTCGTCGGGGGGAAAGATCGCCATCGCGTACACCGGATCGTCCTTCTGACCCCACTTTGCGACTTCGGTTTCGGTCATCTGCGGGACGCCGGGTCCTGAGAGTGCAAGGTTGTACTCGATCGTCGAGCCTGGCTGCGGAGGCTGGGGTGACGCTTCGATCGGCGTGTTGATCTTCCCCAACTCACTCTGTTTGTAGGCGGTATACCAGAGATCGCCTTCGGGTCCCGAGGTTATCCCGTGTGGTTCGCTTTCCACCGGCAACGCGTATTCGCTGATGACGTTCGTGAGCGTCGTGATCCTGCCGATGCTGCTCGAGCCGCCAAACCCACCCGCGCCGGCCTCTGTGAACCACATGCTGCCATCGGGACCAGCGGCGATGCCTTGCGGAAGGCTCAATGCCGGCAACCCGAATTCCGTGATGACGCCTGACGTGGTTATCTTCCCGACCGTGCTACTGACGAGCAGATCGTAATCGGTGAACCACAGGTTCCCGTCGGGACCAGCCGCGATCCCCTGGGGACGGTTTTCTTTCGGCAGCGCGTATTCCGTCACGACACCCGCCGTCGTGACCTTGCCGATCTTGGACGTTCCTTCCTCGGTGAACCACAACTCGCCGTCGGGACCCTTTGCGATGCCCACCGGTTTGCTGCCTGACGGCAAAGCGTATTCGGTCACGCCGCCTGCGGTGGTGATCTTGCCTATCTTGCTGGTACCGGCCTCCGCGAACCACAGTTGCCCGTCGGGACCGGCGACGATGCCCTTGGGACTGCTACCGCTGGGCAGCGCGTATTCGGTGACGGCGCCGGACGTGGTTATCTTGCCTATCTTGCTCGTGTGACTGTCGGTGAACCACAGGTTTCCGTCGGGACCCTTGGCAATACCGTACGGGTTGCTTTCAGCAGGTAGCGCATATTCGGTCGTGCCTGGTGTTTTCGGGACGTGCTTGACGATCTTGCTCGTCCCTTCATAAACCATCCACACGTTCCCGTCGGGACCTTCGACAACGCTCTGCGGATGGCTCCCCGACGGCAGCGAGGTTTCTTCGCGTGTCCTTGCCGGCATTACGAACTTGCCGATCTTGCCCGTCTTTTCCTCCACAAACCAGACGTTGCCGTCCTGGCCGGCGACGATGCCGTTCGGTTCGCTTTCCGGCGGCAAGGCCCAAGCGGTGACGCTGCCCGACGTCGTCAGTCTGCCGACCTTATTGGCGCCCGTGAACCACATGTTGCCTTCCGGACCGGGCGTGATCGCACCAGCCGAGTCTCCTGCCGGCAGTTCGTATTCGGTCGTGCTGCCAGTGGTGGTGATCTTGCCAACCCTGCTGCCCGCGGTGAACCAGAGATTCCCGTCGGGACCGGCTGCTATACCGCCGGTTTCTTTCGCCACGGAGAAGGTTGTCACGCTGCCCGTAGTGGTGATCTTGCCGATCTTGCTCGTGGAAAGCTCGCTGAACCAGAGATTCCCGTCCGAGCCCACGGCTATGCCTCGTGGATGGTTTCCACTGGGAACCGCGTATTCGGTGACGCTGCCCGATGTCGTGATCTTCCCGATCTTCGCGCTGCCGACAAACAGTCCGGCCTCTGTGAACCACAGGTTACCATCGGGACCAGCGACGATGCCCAGCACTTCCGCTTCTTTCGGCAACGCGTATTCGGTAACGGTACCCGACGGCGTTATCTTCCCGATCTTCGTAGAGCCGGCGAGCACACCACCCTCGGTGAACCACAGGTTTTTGTCGGGACCAACGGCGATGGCGTCGGGATGAACGCCCGACCCCACCGAGTACGTCGTCACGCTACCGGACGGTGTGATCTTACCGATCACGCTGGTGTTGGTATACCACAGATTGCCTTCAGGACCACGACATATGCTGATCGGTTTTCCGCCAGCAGCGTATTCGGAGATCGACGCTTTGACGATGACTGCGCTCGCCGCGCTTTCACGGACAACGGAGCCATCGCCGTTCGTCGCGCCCACCACGACCCTCAGCGTGTGCCCCACATCACCTTCAGCCGCTTTGTAACTAGCGTTTGTTGCGCCCGCGATCGCCACGCACGCTTTGCCTTCACTGTTACATTGCTCCCACTGATAAAAATACGCGATCGGCGATCCGGACCATGTGCCGGTCGACGCGTTCACGATCGCGCCACTGACAGCCGACCCCGACAATGTCGGCGCTCCCGTGTTGCTCAGCGCCCCGCCGGTCCACAGCGGTGTGGATGCCGGTGCGCGCAAGACCTTCAACAACCGGCCCGTGCTCGGATCGCCAGCGATCTCACCATACGTGAACGCCCAGGACTCCTGCCCAGGCGATGTCAACGCCGTCACGTGCCCTTCTGCGTCATAGCCGTAGACCGTCTTCAGCGCGGTAGAGATCTGCGGGTTCCACACGTCTCGCAGGCGACCCTGACCGTCGTATTCATACTTGGCTACGACCGTGCGTGCGATCGCTTTGGTCGACGGATTGTAAGCGATCAACGCGACTTGCTTGAGCCGCCCCTTGTATTCTCCCCATTCGCTCTCGCTTTCGCCTTTGGCGGTCGTCGTGTTGCCGTATTCGAATTCGAGCCCGCGACAAGCTTTTTCCCATTTTTCCCATTCGCCCGTCGGGCACGACGCGGTCGCGTGCGGCGCGAGCTCGAGTTTGGGCTCGACGATCTTCTTGCCCGCTTCCGGTTCAGCTGTCTGGTAAGAGTCTGTGACGGTGTCCGTCGCGATCGGTCCCTTTGAGATCGTCGGCATCCACGACTTCGCGCCGCTTGGCAGCGTGAACCCGGTCGTCGTGCCCTCGGCCGCGTTCTTCATCAGGTATTCGCTGGTCGCAGAGTCGTATTCCAGCGTCAGGTTCCTGTCCCCCGGGGGCGCTTCGAACCCGCCGCCCGTCTTTGTGCTGAAGTGGGTCAAGCCTTCCGGACCGACGACCATGACACTGCCGTCCGGCAACACTTCAAGGCTCGCAAGGCTACCCAGGCTCACCGTCCACTGCGGACCGACCGGACCTTCTTCGCCCTCCTTGAGGTTGCGTGAGTCGTAGTGACGGGTGACAGCCAGGAGGCCGCCACCCCCACTCACATCGACATCCGTCGCGTCCAATGCGAAATCGCCGGACTGGGGATTCACCGAACCAGGACCCATCCCTACAGGGCTCGCGTGATAGACGTTCAAGACGAATGTCTTGCTCGCGACGTTGCCCGTCTTATCTTCCGCCACGACCGTCAGAGTGTGCGTCCCCTCGCCAAGTTCACCGCCGTCGAGCGACCATTCGCCTGTCGCTTCGCACGGTCCCGGAGAACATTCCCCGGCCGGTGTGCCGAGTTCCTTGCCATCCAGGCCAAGTTTGATCGACCGCACCCCGGACTCGGCATCGAGCGCAGACACCCTCAGATGTGTCTCGACTTCACCAAGTTCGAGTTCTTCGCCTTTACTCGGGATACCCGTGATTTTCATGTTGCTCGGCGGCGACTGATCGACCTTCAGCGTATATTCTCCTTCACCGAATTCGGAGCTCCACGTATGTTCCATCGCGTCACGGGCCGAGAAACGGATGCGATTTTCGCCTTCGTGCAAATGCAGCGCACCCGCCAAGTTGGCGTAGTCATATTTTTCACGCTGTATTTCAGCGCACTGGACGCCTAAGCAGCTGATAGTCCCCATATATCTTTAAACCAACCCTACTTTCCAGACACCCGATTCGTAGTATTCTCCCACCATTTCGGCCACGCCAAGACCGGCGTCCTCGGGATACACTTCAATCGAGCCAGAGTCAGGACCGATCCAATTAGAACCGACGATGCTCATGATCGAATGCGTCGTCTTCGGCTGCGAGATGTAAACAGTAGCCGCCCCCATCCGCACCTGACCGCCGCCGCCGTTTTCTGTTCGTATGTTGACGAGCCGCACCGAATTATGTTCAGTATTGACTTCAGGCGAGCAATTCGCCGCCGGACACAGTTCATTACTCGAGCTGAACAGACTCTCGTGTTCGGCGATCACTTTTCTGCTTTCAAAACCATTAGGACCGTCAGCTTCCAAATAAATACCAGTCCCGCCGATATAGTAGGTTTCGTCGACACCAAACGTCTCGGTGGGCGAAAGCGACTCGGAGCTCGCTAGCTTATAGATACGCGAGTCACCTTTTGTTTCAGAATAGAATTCGTTCCATTCGCCGCTCGAACCTTCCGAATTTACTCCCAACCACGGTTCATTTACGTAGCCATAGCTGAGGGTCGTACCGTGCGCGCCGTACGGCCAAGTGTTTTCAGACAACGAGCTTTCGCTTATAACGTTGAATTCTGGGTCGACCTCGAGAGGGTATAGATATTGCCCCGCGGATCGCGTAACAGTCAGCGTGATCACATCACCAGCGACACTGACCTCACCGGCACCGCACGCCCCGCCGCATCGTACGCCCGTGGCGGCGGGACACTCAAGACTGTCGCACCTTCCCGAACGACCGACACCGCACCCGACCCATCGGCCGCCACCACCAGACTCGCACCGGCAGGCAACCCACCCAGCTCATACGACAACTCTTCCGGCGAGCGCGCCGAGCGCAACGACGCATCCACCGACACACCAAACGTCGAGAGCTTCACAATCGTATCCGTGTCGGTCTGCGAGTTGGCAAAGAGCACACTCGACCCATCGATCGTCCCTACAGAGCCCAGCGGCGCACCGCCGCCATCCACCGGCGTGACGGTCACACCGAGGCCGGACAGCAGCGCCCCCTCGCCCAAGCTCTTGGGCACACGCGTCGCCACCAACGGATCGACGCCCTCAAACCCACCACCAGCTTCACGCAACCCAAGATCGATCGGCGACCACACACCAGGCGAGCCTTCGATCGCGATCGGCACCGTCGATTGGACCAACCCCGTTTCGCCACTGGCACTGCCAAGATCAACCCGAGCCGCGTACGCACCCGCAAAACCCGAGATTCGCTCCCCTTCAGGCAGCCGCGGCGGACCGCCATTCGGTTCCTCGATCAAGCTCGCGAACGCCGCCCGATCCTCTTCGGCCGCCTGCGACGCCGACAGGCTCTCATAGCTCGAAGCGCTCGCTTCACGTCCAACGACTGCTTCGGGACTTGTCAGCTTTGCCTGTTCTTCTGCGACAGCCTGTTCGGATTCTGTTGGCGAGCCAGGAATCGTAAGAGGGCTCTCCGACAGGGCGAGCCCACCGGCTCCTTCTGGGGTGGCCGCGAGTGCGGTGGGCGAGAGTGCCAATAGACCAATAGCACCAGCCAGGCACATCGGCCACACGCGCGACGGAAACCTCATCCCAAAATCCCCCTAATCGAATATGTTGAGGTGCAGGCTAACCTCAGGGCCTAGAGTGAATCTAGTAGTGTTTCTTATTATTCGGTTAGTTGGTGGCAGTGCGAGAAAACGATTCATTTGACTATTCCGTTATCCCGTCTAAATCCAAGACGACGTACGAATGGGCGACGGACAGCGCGTGCTGTCAGCCTCCTGCTACCTGGTAGCGACAGTCGCCGCCTAGCCTGCTATCCGCAAGCTTGCCCGTTAGGGGCATTAGCGGGAGCGACAGGCGTCAGCTCAACAACTGCATGGCGGCAAACATATAAGCCATGCCAAGCGTCATCGCGAACATCGACAAGCGCAGGTCGCGAAAGCAGACGAGCGGCTCCGCCGCCTCGATCGCGACCGCCCCACCTGGTGTGACCGAGAAGCTGCCGCCCCATAGCGTCTTGTGGTCGACGTCGCGCATGCGGTCGGTCACCCAAAGCAGCGACTGCGCCACGAAGTAGGCGACCAGAATCCAGGTGAGCGGGGCCTGGAAGCCGCTTGGCGACCACATGTAGGCCATCGCCCCGAGGTCGATCGCCATCACCAGCCACAGCGCGTTGATCGCGCGACCGCTCAGCGCCTGAACGAGCATCCACGCCATAGCGACGAGCGAGCCGTTGGCGAACACTAGCTGCCAGAAGCCGCTGGGGATGGCGAAGTAGTCGATCGAGGATGGGGCAAACATGAATGTCATGCCAAGCGCCATCAGCACGTGGCCGGAGTGCCAGATGCGACGCTGCCCGTCGCTGTCGAGCACGTGGCGCGTATGGATAACGACGATTCCGATGAACACCAGCGTCCAGATCACCGCCAGCCAGGCCGGGAGGATGTTGGTGGTGCCGTGGGCGGCGCTCATCGACATGCCCCCGATCGAGCTCGAGTGACCGCCACCGTGGCTCATGCTCATGTTCATGCCGCCCATTGACCGCGCGAACTTATCACAGAGTTTCCGACCCCAAGCCGATACCCAGCCCTCCCGTTGAACGAAGAGACACCATCCGTAGCGGCACAGAGAACGGGTGACTGGGCTATGATCGCAGCGCGATGAGCGGCCTTGGCCTTGCGTTCGGAGGACGCCTACGTCCCCTGTGGCGGATGTCGTTGGCACTCGTTCCGATCGCACTCGTGGCACTTGCCCTCACCGGCAACTTCGGGGCGGTGCAGGGCGGCTTGCTGATCATGCTTCCCGCACTACTGCTGGCCGTTGCGATGTTCACCCGTCCATATCTGGGCGAGGCGGCAATCACACGCCTGCGTATCCGGCGTGCTCGGCGTAAGCGTCGCCTCGGCACGCCGGCGCGTGTACTTGTACCCCTGCGCGCTCCCGCGCGCGTGTCACGCGGTGGACGTCTGATCGCCGTGGCCTTGGCGGGGCGCGCTCCACCGCTTGCGCTAGCGGACCCACGCCGAAGCTGAAGCGCTCGGCGGTCCGCGTCTCCCGCGCGAGGCCCCGCAACCGCGAGGCGGAATCCAGGACATCGGCAGGCATCACTAGCCGGGTCGATCAGCGACAAAGGAGTCGCCGTCATGTCCAATTCTCACAGCCGTGTGTGCACAGTGGCGCACGCGCCGTCATGAGCGCTACGCCCGGCGCTTACACCCCACAACCCCACGGGCGGGATGCTCTAGATCGAGGAGGATCCTCTCGATCTGCGCTCATCACCACGCGCGGCATCCAGATCGCGCTCGGCGTGTTCTGGCTGCTCGCGGGGATCTTCCAGTTCAAGAGCTTCATGTACACGCACGCGATCGTCACCGAAGTGTTCGCACCGGCCGCGAAAGGTCAGCCGAGCTTCATCGGTGGGCCGATGAACACGTTTGCCGACTTCTATGGGCGCGACCTCACGCTGTGGAACACACTCGCGGCGGAGATCCAAGTCGCGATCGGGCTCGGGCTGATCCTCAGCAGGAAGACGGTGAAGCCCGCGCTGCTCGTGTCCTTCGGCTGGGCGTTGATCGTCTGGTGGTTCGGCGAGGGCTTTGGCGGGCTGACGTCGAACACGCTGCCCTCGCCGCTGATGGGAGCGCCAGGGGCCGTGATCCTGTACGCAATCGTCGGCTTGCTTGTCTATCCGACGGGCAGGGAGCGGGGAATCTCCCCGGCGGACACCGGCCCTCTAGGCGATCGCGGCGGGCTGTGGGCGTGGTCTGCGCTGTGGGCCATGTCCGCCGGTCTCTGGCTGGCAAACGTCAACCGCGCCAAGGGCGCGACTCAGGAAATGATCAACGGTATGGCCGCGGCCTCGCCGCATTGGCTGGCGAAGTTCCAGACCTCGAGCGCCACCCACACGCACGGGCACGGCACCACGATCGCCATCGTACTGGCGATCGTCTCTGTGGCGGTTGCGCTCGGCGTATGGACGCCGTTGCGCTGGCCGGCGCTCGCGCTCGGGATCGTGGTCTCGCTTGCTTACTGGGTACTCGGGCAGAGCCTCGGTGGGCCGTTCTGGGCCGAATCGGCCACCGACGTCAACGCTGGGCCGCTGTTCGTGCTGCTTGCCCTCGCGCTGTTCCCAGTGGCACAGGTGGCAGTGGTCGCTAGGCGTTCGCGGGTGGCCGAGATAGAGCAGGTGCAGGCGTCTGGAGTGACCTAGAACCCTGACGGCCCTGGCTTGCGGTGTCCTTAGGCGTGCACGGCAAGGCTATATCCAGCCGCCTCAACGGCGCCGCGGACGGCTGCGTCTTGCAAGCCGTCGCCGCGCACGACAAGCTCGCCGCCCGCGAGGTCAACCTGCACCCCGCTCACGCCCGCAAGCTTGCCCACTTCGGCGCTGACGGCCGCGACACAGTGCTCGCAGGTCATGCCCGTCACCGTGTAGGTGCGTGACTCGCCGTCGCTCATGCAGCGTGAGCGGGCGGGGCGGGCGGGCTTTGATCCCCGTCGTCTCGCGGTGCGTTTCGGGTGCTCCACCAGCTCCAACCGCCGACGGCGGCGACGGGCACCACGAACATCGCGGATACGTACCAGTGCATCATGCAGGCAAGCACGGTCATCGCTGCTCAATCTACCACGCCTCGCCGGCGCGATGACGTCGCACGACCAGCACGAAGAGGAGCGCGAGCGCAAGGATCGCCACGAACGCGACGATCGCTCCGGTAGGCGCTTTCGAGCCCTCCGGCACCCAATACAGTTCGCCGTGGATCGCGCCCTTCTGGGTTCCCACAGAGATCGGCACTTCCCAGTCGAAGACAAGCGTGCGCTTGCTCTTGTTCGTGACGATCGGGGGTGTTACCGGGCTCATGTAATGGATTCGATGGTCGTGCCATTCGAATTGACCGGTGCGATCGATAATCACCCACTTCGGGGAAAAGTTCGCGTTTGCGCTCGACGGCACCTTGACGTCGGCGTAGAAGCTCGTGTTCAGGTAGACGGCGGGCGAGCGCACATTCTCTTCGGTTGTGCCGCTCGGTTGCACGCGTGCGTAGGGTTCACCCGTGTAGCCGTAGATCGTGACCGTCTTGCCCGTGTGGTTGCGCAGCAAGATCCGGTCCGCGAACTCAAGCACTTCGAGGTTCAGACCAGGCACCTTTGGTGTGACCGAGGTGATGTAGGAGCGGTAGTTGTAGTTGCTGCCCTGGTCTTCGATCGGACTGTCGTTCTCGGTAGGCGTTCCCTGCTGTGCAGCCGCACCGGCGGCTTGGGTGCTCGTTAGAGACGCCAGCGCGAACACGGCGAGCAACGCCAGGATCCGGCGCGGTCTCACGTCCCCACCGCCGAGAGCAGCCATAGGCCGAAGCTCGTGAAGGCGACCATCACCGCGAGCATCCAGTACTGCGAGCGGATCGCCTGTTCCTGGTTGGGGTAGATGCTGAGCGCCCGGTCGTGCGCGAGCGCGAGCCCGCCGACGTGTCCAGCTGACGAGCGCCGCCACCTGCACGTACCAGATCGCTGCATAGGAGATGATCGTATAGTCGATCGTGGAGGCGCTCGTGCCGAAGTAATTGGCGCCGTTTCCGAGCGGGTCGGAGGCCAAGGAGCCGATCGCCTGACCCTGCCAGATGAGCAGCGAGAAGTAGTGGGCCAGCACGTAGGCGAAGCCGATCGGCACGAGCGTGTGGGCGAACGTGCGGCTGAGCTCCGGCATGTCAAAGCGCGTGCTTACGCTGTGCACGCCGATGATTCCCAAGCGGTAGATGCCCGCGACGAGCAGCACGCACAACACGAGCCCGACCGAGTAGGTCAGCTCGAGCGCCGGCGTCTGGTTGAAGCCGAGGTCCGCGACGAGGCTCTGCAGGCTCGGCTCGTTGGTGCGCCAGATGCCGCCATTTGAGAAGCCGTCGAAGGTGGTGGTGCCGATCACGGCGCACACGAGCCCGATCGTGCCGGCGCGGATCGACATGTCGGGCAGACCGCTCAAGGGTCGGCGCGAATACACGACGCCGTGCTCGTCCTGGCAGAGCACCGACATCCGCGAGAGCAGGTTGAAGTAGGCGCCGAAACCGTCCGCCTGCTCACTCCAGTCCTCCACGCCGAACAGCGCCATCCCGGCGAGCATTGCCAGGAAGTAGGCGAGCGACAATGCCGCCAGCGTCGAGGGCTGGTCGCGGTCGGGGAAGATGTAGACCAGCTCCATCCAGGCGAAGCCAACGATCACGGCAACCGCAGGCCACATGCCCAAACGCTCGGGGTAGCGCAGCGGCGCCTTTGCAAACGTTCGTGGCGCGAGCTTGCGGCCCAGCCAACGGACCAGGCGCGCAAACGAGCGCCACGGGGCGAGGGCCCGGAAGATGTCGCCGAAGATGACGCTTGCCAGCGGGAAGCCAACCCAGAAGATCACGTAGATGAACGTCGGGTCGAAGTTGACCGACCACACCTGCGTGCCGTCGAAGCCGCTGTAGAGCACCAGCGCGAACAGCCCCAGACCGACCAGGCTGGCCAGACGCGCGAGCGCGGCCGGCATGACGAACAGCCGCTTGCGGTGCTCGCTCTGTAGCTGCGGGCGCATCCACAGCGTGGAGAGGGCAACGAAGGAGACCACGAGCACGATCGCCGCGGTCCAGCTGAACAGCCACACGGGGATCGGCAGGTCTGCCTTGCCCACGATCCCGTGCGCCGAGGCTACCCCGGGGAACGCCAGCGCCGCTATGCCCAGACCGCCGAGGACGGGTGGCAGCAGACGGCGCGGAGTGAGCATGCGCGCGCCAGTGTATGCCACGAATGTCGCCCTTAGGCGCGGTCCCAACGCCCGCCCCCACGTCGTAGGCTCCTTCTTGATGCTCACCGTCCCCGCCACATCGACCCCATTCGCGGCGCTCACCCAGCTCGGGCCACTCGCCCTGTTCGGCTTTGCCTACGCCAAGCGCGTGCACACGCTCGGGCGTGCGGGACGACCTGTCGAAGGCTGGCGCCAGGCCTGCTTCTACGGCGGCTTTATCACGATCGGCGTCGCACTCACCTCGCTCGGCGGCGACAGCCAGGAACTGCTGAGCGCGCACATGGTCGAGCACCTCTTGCTGGGCGACATTGCTGCGCTGTTGATCGTGCTCGGCCTGACCGGGCCGCTGATCGCGCCGATCCTGCGCATCAAGCTGTTCGACCGGCTGCGCATCCTCGCCCATCCCCTGATCGCCTTTCCCCTTTGGGCGATCGACCTGTATGTGTGGCACCTGCCCGTCTTCTACGAAGCCGCGCTGCGCCATACCGGCGTACATGCGCTCGAGCACGCGATGTTCCTCGGCTTCGGCATCAACATGTGGATGTGCCTGTTCGGGCCACTGCCGATGCCGAGCTGGTTCGGCAACGGGGCGAAGCTCGGCTACGTCGTCGCGGTGCGCCTCACCGGCACCGTGCTCGGCAATGTCTTTTTGTGGTCGGGAACCATCTTCTACCCGTATTACATCCACGGTGACGCCGTCTGGCACATCTCCCCGATCGCCGACCAGAACCTTGCCGGCGCGGTGATGATGATCGAGGAGAGCATCCTCACCCTGTGCCTGTTCTGTTGGCTGTTCTTGCGCACCGCAAAGCAAGGCGAGGAACGCCAGGATCTGCTCGACTTCGCCCAATCCCAGGGCCTGGAGCTAAGCGAGGAGCGTGCCGCGCGCGCCGTCGGCGCCGGTCGCGGCCCGGAGCTGCGCAAGCGTTTGGAGCAGAGCTCAGCTCGAAGCTAGCAGCGGCACGTCGTGGACGATTTCCTGTGGGGTGAAGCTGGACGCGTAAAGCGTCGTGACCTTGCCCTGAGCGCTGATTCCGTACACCAGGCCGGTGTGGTTGACCAGCTGCGGCTGCTGGGCGTCCTGTTCGGCGCCCACACCCCATGCCTTCCATACGCGGCCCAGTTCTTTGGCGGAGCCGACCAGGTACTGCATGCGCGCGGTCATGTCGTGGCGCTGTAGGAACGTGGCGACCGCGGCGGGGGTATCTCCGCGGGGATCGACCGACACGGCGATCACCTGCACCTTGGCTGCCTCGGTCGATCCCAGCTTGTTGAGCGCAACCGCCAAGTTGGATGCGATGATCGGGCACACGTCGGGACAATGGGTATAGAGGAACGTGAGCAGCACCGCCTTGCCCTTGTACTGAGCGATGTTGACCTGCCGGCCCCTGTAGTTGCGCAACGCCAAGGGGAACTCTGGGGCGGGCGGCGAGGCGAGCGAGCCTGCGTACTTGGTGGAGGCGATTCCCTGGATGCCGGTCACACTCGGGCGCTTGCTTGGGCTCCCGGTAGTCAGCAACGCGACGCCACCGGCGATCACAACGATTACGACGAGCGCGAGCACAATACGCAGGCTCAGGCCCCCGCGCGGAGGCGGCTGCGGAGGCTCGGCCGGTGATGCTGGTTCTGCTGCCATGACGATTTGAACCTAGCACCACGAGGCCTTGCGAGCGTCGCTCGAGCGCCATCTGGACGAGACGCGATCCAACCCCAAAGCCCAGCTTCCAAGCCACTTGCGCCGAGAACCGGCCACGCTGGCTAGAGTCATTGGCTTGCGGTTTTCCCCCACACCAGCTCACCGCCAAAGTCCCTCGCAAGCCGACCGCTACAAGTGGATCGCGCTATCGAACACGACACTTGCGGTGCTGCTGGCGACGCTTGACGCTTCGATCACGCTGATCGCGATGCCCGACATCTTTCGTGGCATCAAACTCGATCCGCTGGAGCCGGCCAACAGCTTCTACCTGCTGTGGATGATCCTCGGCTACCTGGTCGTCTCGAGCGTCCTGATCGTGAGCCTCGGCCGCCTCGGCGACATGTTCGGGCGCGTAAAGATCTACAACCTCGGCTTCGTCATCTATACGATCGCCTCGTTGCTGCTGGCGGTCGACTGGATGACCGGTCGAGCGGGCGCGGACTACCTGATCGTGTTCCGCATCGTGCAGGGGGTCGGCGGGGCGTGTCTGCTTGCCAACGCGGCCGCGATCATTACCGACGCCTTTCCTGTCCACCAGCGCGGGATGGCGCTGGGCATCAACAACATCGTCGGTGTCAGCGGCATGTTCGTCGGCCTGATCCTCGGCGGGCTGCTCGCCCCGATCAACTGGCGGCTGGTGTTCTTGATCTCGGTGCCGGTCGGCCTGTTCGCGACGGTGTGGGCCTACCTGAAGCTCGAGGAGCGCAGCCAGCCGAAACGATCCTCGATCGACTGGTGGGGCAATGTGACGTTCGCGCTCGGACTGGTGCTCGTGATGGTGGCTGTCACCTATGGGATCCGCCCCTACAACGGGCACGCGACCGGCTGGGGCTCGCCGCGCGTACTTGCACTGCTTGCGGCGGCGATCGTTTCGCTGACGGCGTTTGTGGTGGTGGAGAAGCGCGTCGCCGAGCCGATGTTCCGCCTCGCCCTGTTTCGCATCCGCGCCTTCACCTTCGGGACGCTCTCGACGTTCCTCTCGGCGATCTCGCGCGGCGGGCTGATGTTCATGCTGATCATCTGGCTGCAAGGGATCTGGCTGCCTCTGCACGGCTATTCCTTCACCGAGACGCCACTGTGGGCAGGGATCTACATGCTGCCGCTGACGCTCGGGATGCTAGTCGCGGGACCCACCTCGGGCTACCTCTCAGACCGTTTCGGTGCACGCTGGTTTGCCACCGGGGGCATGCTCGGCGCGGCCCTCAGCTTCGGCCTGATGATGTTGTTGCCGACCGACTTCAACTACTGGGTGTTCGCGCTGGTGCTGCTGTTGACCGGCATCTCGATGGGGATGTTTGCCTCGCCCAACCGCGCGGCTGTCATGAACAGCCTCCCAGCAGCCGATCGCGGCGCTGGCGGCGGCATGAATCAGACCTTCCAGAACTCCGCTCAGGTGCTCTCGGTCGGGATCTTCTTCACGCTGTTGATCATCGGCCTTGCCTCCAGCCTGCCGGCGGCCGCACAGACCGGGCTGCAGGCCCACGGGCTGTCCGCGGAGGTCGCCGGACGCGTCGCGCACGCACCGCCGATCTCGATCCTGTTCGCCGCCTTCCTCGGCTACAACCCGATCCAACAGCTTGTCGGGAGCCACGCGTTGAGCGGGTTGAGCGCACACGCCCAGGCGGTCCTCACCGGCCATGCCTTCTTTCCCCACCTGATCTCTGCGCCGTTCCGCGACGGCCTGCACGCGGCTTTCGTGTTTGCGATCGTCGCCTGTCTGATCGCGGCTGGGGCGTCTATGTTGCGCGGCGGGCGCTACGAGCACACCGAGGAGCAACCTCACGAGCCGGCCGCCGCCAAGACGGCCCGTGATCTTGCTCCCGAGAGATCCCAAGTGACGGCTCAAACTGCCATCCCTGCACCAAGCGTCCCTGAGAAAACCCGAGAACTGGAGGAGCAGCATGCACGTTGAGTGGTTCGGTCAGTCCGCCTTCGCCCTGACGGCGCCTGAGGCGAAGGTGTTCATCGATCCCTTTGGCGATCTCTCGCCGATGGCAGAGCGCGGCATTCAGTTCGACTATCCCGCGATCTCCGTCGATGCAGTGGACCTGCTGCTCGTCACCCATGAGCACCTCGACCACAACGGCGTAGAGGCGATCTCCGGCGGGCCTGCCACCCTACGCTCCACAGCCGGCCGCCTGGAGTCGCCTATCGGCGAGGTCGTGGCTGTCGCCTCCGAGCACGACGAAGCGGCCGGTACGCAGCGCGGGCCGAACACGATCTTCGTGTTCACCCTGGACGGCATACGGGTCGCGCACTTCGGCGACTTCGGCCAGAGCGAGTTGCGCCCCGAGCAGGCAGAGGCGATCGGCAAGGTGGACCTGATCGTCCTGCCGGTCGGCGGCGGTCCCACGATCGGGGCAAGCGGCGCCAAGGCGATCGTCGAGCGACTGAAGCCGAAGTGGGTCGTGCCGATGCACTACCGCACTCCGCGCATCGGTTTCCTCGAGGACGCCGAGGAGTTCCTTGGGCTGATGGACCATGTCGAGCGCCTCGACGCACCCAGCTTCGAGACCGGCGAGCTTGCGGCCGCGGACGGGCCGGTCGTGGTGGTGCCCGCGGCACCGTAGGGGTCTGGTTGGCTCTCTGGGCGTGCCCGGGTCACGCTACAGCGTGCGACCGTCAGCTACCGATGAGCGCGGATCCGCCACGATGCACGGATGGCCCCGGCGCGTAACCTGCTCAACCTGAAGGATGTCGATAAGGGCTACGGCAGTCGCTCCGTCCTGCGCGACATTACGCTTGGGGTGTCAGCCGGCGAGCGCATCGGCGTGGTGGGGCAGAACGGCGGCGGCAAGTCGACGCTGCTGCGGCTGATCGCCGGTGTGGAGGAACCGGATGCGGGCGCGCTCACGCGTGCTGGGGACGTTGGCGTGGCGCTCCTCGGCCAACAGGACGAGCTCGATCTCCACACAACGCTCGGTGCGGCGCTCGTGGGCGAGCGCGTCGAGCACGAATGGGCGGCGGACCGGGCATTTCGCGGCGTGCTCGACGGACTCATGGGAGGGGTGGGACTTGAGCGTTTTCCCGCCGGTATGGACACTGCGATCGACGGCCTCTCCGGAGGCGAGCGGCGGCGCATCGCGCTGGCACGCATGCTGCTCGATCCACCCGAGTTGCTGCTGCTGGACGAGCCGACCAACCATCTAGACGTCGAAGGCGTCGACTGGCTCGCCCGTCATCTCGCTCAGCGACGCGGGTCGATGTTGGTGGTGACGCACGACCGCTGGTTCCTGGACGCCGTGTGCACTGCCACCTGGGAGGTTGCCGACGGCGCGGTGCACCAGTACGAAGGCGGGTATGCCGCATATGTGCTTGCACGGGCCGAGCGCGACCGCCAGGAGAGCGCGAAAGAGAGCCGACGCCAGCAGTTGATACGCAAGGAGCTTGCGTGGCTGCGACGCGGGCCGCCGGCGCGCACGACCAAGCCGAAGTTCCGTATCGAGGCCGCCAATGCCCTGATCGCCGACGAGCCGCCGGCGCGCGACCGTGCCGAGCTGTTGCGCTTTGCGGGCTCGCGCTTGGGCGACAAGGTACTCGACGCCGAGCGAGGTGTCGCTCACGCTTGGCGAGCGCGAGATCCTGCACGAGCTGACATGGCGATCTGGGGCCGGGCGACAGGGTCGCGCTGGTGGGCGTGAACGGGTCGGGCAAGACCTCGCTTGTGAAGTTGCTCGCCGGCGAGCTAGCCCCTAACTCCGGTCGAGTCGAGCGCGGCACGACGGTACGAATCGCCCATCTCTCACAGGACACGGTCGAGATCCCCGGGCACTTGCGTGTACTCGAGTCCCTCGAGGAGGTGCGTAGTAACGCGGTGCTGAGCGATGGACACGAGATAACAGCTTCACTGCTTTGCGATCGCTTCGGCTTTCGCGGCGAGAAGTCGCGCACGCTCGTCCAGGACCTATCCGGTGGCGAGCGACGGCGCCTGGGCCTGATGCGACTGTTGATGGGTGGACCGAATGTGCTGTTGTTGGACGAGCCCACCAACGACCTCGATATCGACACTCTGACGGCACTCGAGGATCTGCTCGACGGCTGGCCTGGCACGCTCGTCGTGGTCAGCCACGATCGTTACTTCATGGAGCGAGTGTGCGACGACGTGTACGCGATCACCGCCGGCGGCGGCTTGCGCCACGTTCCCGGCGAGATCGACCAGTACCTGCAAGAGCGCCACTCCTCAGAGAATCGCGAGCCGGCCTCAACTGGTCGACTGGCGTCCTCATCACAAGAGCACGTATCTCCAGGGGCGGCAACCCGTAGAGCGCGCAAGGATGCCCGCCGGGAGGAGCTCGAGGTCAAGCGTTTGGAGCGCTCGATCGAGAAGCTGGCCGAGCGCGAGAACGGCCTGACGGAGGAGATGCACGCCAGCGCCAGCGATCATGCCCGCCTTGCCGAGCTGCAGGCGGATCTGGAGAAGCTCCTCGCCGAGCGCGAGCGGTTGGAGACCACTTGGCTCGAGCTGTCTGAGTCACTCGAAGCCAGGTAACACGGACCGCGCGCTGGCATCGCCATTCCAGGACATCCACGCGATCCATCATGCAAGCACCCATGTACGCGTGATGTGGACCAACCACTAAGGTCCGCACATGACTTACATCCCCCCAAAAGAGATTCTCGAGCGATACGCCTCGGTTTTGATCGACTTCGCGCTTGGCGGCGGGTCTGGCGTAGGACCCGGCGAGGTGGTGCGCGTCGCTGCCCCGGAAAGTGCAAAGCCCCTGTACGCCGAGCTGCGCAAGGCCATTTGGCGCGCCGGCGGGCACGTGATCGGCGCCTACGAGCCAGACGACGACCGGCGCACGAATTTCTCGCGCGATTTCTTCGACAACGCCGGCGATGCCCAGCTTGACTATTTCCCGGCCAAGTACATGCGCGGGCTGATCGATGAAATGGATCATCAGGTCTCGGTCCTGGCAGACAGCGATCCGCATGCGCTGGAGTCGGTCGACCCCGGGCGCATCATGCGCCGCGGCGAGGCGATGCGTCCGCTACTCGACTGGCGCTCGGAGAAGGAGAACGCCGGCCGCTTCAGCTGGACGCTCGGCCTATACGGGACGCCGGCGATGGCGGCCGAGGCTCAGCTGAGCATCGAGGAGTACTGGGAGCAGATCGTCCACGCTTGTTTCCTCGACATGGAGGACCCGATCGCGCGTTGGCGCGAGATCGGACAGCGGTTGGATGAGACCAGGGAGCGTCTGGACGCGCTGGACATCGAGCGCGTGCATGTACTGGGAGAGGACGTCGACCTTTGGGTTAGCGTCGGCGAGCAGCGCCGCTGGCTAGGCGGGCGCGGTCGCAACGTACCCAGCTTTGAGATCTTCACCAGTCCAGACTGGCGCGGGACCGAAGGCTGGATCCGCTTCAACCAGCCGCTCTATCGGTATGGAAATCTCGTCAAGGGAATCCGCTTGGAGTTCGCCGACGGGTGTGTGACACAGGCGAGCGCGGATGAGAACGAGCGCATCCTGACCGAGATGATCGCCACTGAGGGAGCCGACAAGGTCGGCGAGTTCTCACTCACGGACAAACGCTTTTCCCGGATCACCCGCTTCATGGCGCACACGCTCTACGACGAGAACGTCGGCGGACCATTTGGCAACACTCACATTGCCCTGGGACGCTCCTATCAGGATGCCTACGCCGGCGACCCCTCGGGGGTAAAGAGCGAAGAGTGGGATCGACTCGGCTTCAACAACTCGAGCGTGCACACCGACATCGTCTCCACCAGCGACCGGGTCGTCACAGCCCAGTTGCGCGGCGGCGAGGAGCGCGTGATCTACCGCGACGGGGAGTTCCAGCTCGATTGAGCTGCTGTTCCGGTCGGTGCATGCACCGACCCGACGGAGCGGGCAGGCCACCGAACGAAATGCCGCTCGGGCATGCGTATAGGACCACCCGGCCATCTCAGAGAGCGATTGCCGTGTTAGGTTCGGCCCGTGAAGACACGGGTCGACTACGAGCGCCATGGACGCAACTACGCTGCGCATCGACGCCCGGACCCCCGCATCGCCGCACGTATTCATGCGGCGCTCGGGGACGCGCGTACTGTGCTCAACGTGGGCGCGGGCGCCGGCTCGTACGAGCCGCACGATCGCTGGGTGCTTGCGGTCGAGCCGAGCGCGACGATGCGCGCCCAGCGGCCCGCATCCGCCGCTCCCGCGCTCGCAGCGCGCGCAGAGGCGCTTCCCTTTGACGATGATTCCTTCGACGCCGCCATGGCCTGCGTGACGATCCACCACTGGGACCCGCCCGCAGCCGGCCTGACCGAGCTGCGCCGGGTCTCGCGTGGGCCGGTGGTCGTGTTCACTTTCGAGCTCGACGCACTGCCTGCCTGGCAGCTCGACTATCTCCGCGAGGGGATCGCCAAGGAGCGACCGCGCTTTCCGGCGATCGACGATGTCGCGAGGACCCTCGGCGGGTGCACGTGTGTGGAGCGAATTTCCACGCCCGGCGATTGCGTCGATGGATTCTTCGAGGCCTTCTGGAGACGCCCGGAGGCATTGCTGGATCCCCAGGTCCGCGGCTCTCAATCTGTCTGGGCGCTGCTGGAGCCTGGTGTCGAGCAGCAAATCGTCAAGCGACTAGCCGACGCCCTCGCCTCCGGTGCCTGGGACGCGGAGCACGGACACCTGCGTGAGCGGGACAGCTTCGACGGTGCGCTACGCCTAGTAATTTCTGAAGCTCCCTGACCCATAAGATCTGGTCACCACCCTCACCACCCTCACCACCCTCACCACCCTCACCACCCTCACCACCCTCACCACCCTCACCACCCTCACCACCCTCACCACCCTCACCACCCTCACCACCCTCAGCGGCCCCACCGCCCAGCACCGTCCACCGCCCACTGCTGCAGCAACCAGACCCGACGCGGGGCTATCCACGAGAAGCCAAAGATGTCCAAGCCACCCACCGACAGCCTCGAGACTTTGGGCCCTCGCGCGAGACGGTCGAAATCCGAACAACCCGACCGCGAGGCGTCGAGCATGCCGATCCACGAGCAAAGCAAGATCGCGCGCCTGACACGCTTCGTACTAGCCCACCGCCGACTGGTGATCGCCGGATGGCTTGTCGTGCTCGTCGCCGGAGCGGCCGGCGCGTCGCACGTGTCCAACCGCCTGCAGCTGGACTTCTCGCTCCCCGGCCAACCGGGCTATGAGACGGCTCAGAAGATCGTCCATACCTACGGGAACGGCGGCATCATCCCGCCGGCAATCGTGGTTGTGACTGTCCCAACAGGACAGACTGTCCACAGCGAGCAGGCACGAATCGCGGCCGCCTTCAAGCGCCTGCGTACCGCCATGCCCTACGTCCGCGTGGTCGACTTCGCGAGCACCGGCGACACGCACCTGATCACAAGCGACGGGCGCACCACCTACGCCTTCCTGTTCACCCCACTGGAGCGCACCTTCACAGCGCCGAAGATCCCCCAGCAGGCCGAGCGGGTGCTGGCGGCGACCCTTCCCCCGAGCATGCGCACGAGCCTGACCGGTCTGCTGCAGCTCTCCAGCAGCGAAGAATCCAAAGGCGGACCCGGGGTCTTCCTGGAGACGGTAATCGGCGCGCTCGGAGCGCTGGCCGTGCTGGCGTTCGTGTTCGCCTCGCTGCTCGCCTTCGTGCCACTGCTGATCGCGGCGGTCGCGATCCTGGCGACGCTGCTGGTGATACTGGGGCTCACCTACATCGCCAACGTCTCCTTCCTCGTGCAGTTCCTCGTCTCGCTCGTCGGCCTTGGCGTGGCGATCGACTATTCGCTGCTGATCGTCACCCGCTGGCGCGAGGAGCGGGCGCACGGTCGTGAGAACCACGAGGCGGTGATGGTGGCGATGGCTACCGCCGGGCGCGCCGTCGTGCTGTCCGGCCTGACGGTCGCGATCGGCTTGATCGCACTGATAGTGCTGCCCGTGCCCGGGCTGCGCTCGGTGGGCTACGGCGGCATGTTGATCCCATTGATCTCCACCGCTGTCGCGCTGACGCTGCTACCCGCCCTGCTCGGCGGCATCGGTCCACGTGTGGACTGGCCGCGAGTCCGCCACGAGAATCACGCCAGCCGCGCGTGGACCGCATGGTCGCGGGCACTGGTGCGCCGCAAGTGGATTGGGACCGGGATCGCGATCGCGATCCTCGTTGTGTTGATCATTCCCTTCTTCAGCCTCACGACGGGAGAAACCAGCGCGAGCGCGCAGGCGCGCAGCGGACCGGCGCATGCGACCTACGAACAGATCCGCGCCGGAGGCGCCGCCAGCGGGGTGATCACGCCATTGGAGGTACTGGTGCGCTCGCCGCGGGCCGCCGCGGTGCGCACCCAACTAGCAAGCCTGCCTGGGATGTCCGACGCGCTGCACTCCATCCTCCCCGACAGCAACCGTGCCGGCACGAGCATCGTCGTGGGCGTGCCGCGCGAAGAGACGGTCAACTCGACGACACTTGGTGCCGTGCGCACCGCGCGCACCGCTCTGGAAGGCCAACCCGGCGTAATCGGGATCGCGGGCGAGGGACCGACCGAGCTCGACTACCAGCACGCCGTGTTCGGCAACTTCCCGCTGATGTTCGCGATCATCGCGCTGCTCACGATCGTGCTGCTGGCGCGCGCGTTTCGCTCAGTCGTGCTGGCCGTCAAGGCGGTCGTGCTGAACCTCGTCTCGATGGCGGCGGCGTTTGGCTTCATGACCTGGTTCTGGCAGGAGGGCCACGGCTCGCAACTGGTGTTCGGGATTCCCGCCACGGGAGCGATCACCTTCTGGGTGCCAATCCTGGTGTTCGCCTTCCTGTTCGGGCTGTCAATGGACTACGAGGTGTTCATCCTCGCGCGCGTGCGCGAGGAGTACGACCGCACAGGCTCGACCGACGAAGCGGTCATCACCGGACTGGGACGCACCGGGCGCCTGGTGACGAGCGCCGCTTTGATCCTTTTCCTTGCCTTCGCCTCGCTGGCCTCGGCGCCAAACACGGACATCAAGGTGCTGGCCACAGGGCTGGGCGCCGGCATTCTCTTGGATGCGACCGTCGTGCGTGCGCTGCTGCTCCCTTCGCTCGTATCGCTGATGGGCAAGTGGAACTGGTGGTTTCCGCTCCCCGTTGCGCGGCTGTTGCGTGTCCCAGCGAGACTTGGGCTCGATGGTCCTGCTGACGCGCCTGGCCAAGCAGGTCTACAGGCGCAGCACCAGGCGGCGCAGGTCGATTCCGCTCAGGCCGCGTCTGGCCGGCCATCGAGGCCGTTGCCGTCCGAGCCGGCGCCTGAGCGGTCCACCTGACAGCCAGATGGTGCACGGACCGCGGTTGCGGCGACGGACTTTTACGGATGAAGACCGCTCGTCTGGATGGTTGACTCGCCTGTGTGAGCACCCAGCCAGTCCCGTAGAGGACGAGCCGCGTCTGCTCGTACCGAGGGGCGGTCGCATCCGCGCCGCTCGACAAGCCGACAGAGAAAAGCGAGATGCGATGAGCGACAAGCCGGTTTTCATCTATGCAGCGACATATGCCAACCAGGCGGACGCGCTCGCCGACTACGACGGCCTGATCGAGCTGCACCGGGCCAAGCTCGTCGGCACCTACGACGTTGCCCTCATCAACAAGGACTCAGAGGGCAAAGTGCACGTCGGCAAGCACGAGAAGCCGACCCAGCACGGCGCCTGGGGCGGGATCGCTGTCGGTGCACTCGTCGGCGTCCTGTTTCCGCCTTCGATCATTGGCGCGGCCGCGGTTGGAGGTGTCGTCGGCGGCGTCGGCGGCCACCTGCGCAAGGGCATCTCGCGCGGCGATGCCAAAGAGCTTGGCGAGCTGCTGGAGAACGGTGAGGCAGCGCTTGTCGTGATCGGCGAGTCCCGCCTGGAAGAGCAGCTCGACAAGGAGCTAAAGCGCGCGGAGAGGTCGATCGAGAAGGAGATCGACGCCAACGGCGAGGAAATCAAGCAGGAGCTGCGGCGCGAGCTCGACGAAGTCGAGACGCCCTCGGCCGGGTAGCGCGGGTCGAGCACGACCGGCGCCCTAGCCGGTCGTGCGCCAGCGGTAGGCGCGCAGCGTTGCCGGCACCACGACGGCGAGCAGCGCCAAGCACCAGAGCACCGAGGAGATAACCGGATGCTGTAGCGGCCATGCGGCGGTGCTCGGAATCGCCGTGGGGTTGCCGAACAACGTGCGGATCGCGGCTGCCCAACAGCTGATCGGGTTGTATTCGGCAAACTGACGCAAGCCTGTCGGCAGACCCGCGACCGGGACGAAGGTCGAGGCGATGAAGGTCAGCGGGAAGACGATCAGGAAGGCGATGCCCGTGACCACGTCGGGCGAGCGGGCGACGATGCCGACAAGCGTGCCGACCCACAGCATCGTCACCGCCAGCAGCGCGAGGATCGCGAAGGCCGCGAGCGCGTCCGAGGCGCTGCCCTGGATGTGCCAACCGACGATCAGGCCACTGATGACCATCACCGTGATCGCAAGCACCGAGGCGGCCAGCTCCGCCGCCAGATGGCCCAGCAGGAAGGCCGAGCGATGCATCGGCAGCGAGCGGAAGCGGTCGAGGATGCCCTCGCCGAGGTCGGTCGCCATCGAGGTCGCCGGGCCGATGATGCCGAACGCCAGAGTGACCGACATATCGATCGGCCCGAACGGAATTAAGCACTTCGAGCAGTCGCTTGAGGCAGTACAGGACACCGGGCTTCCCGCCGAGAAGCGACTGGGCCTGATCAGTCTCGTGGACGAGTACGTGTTCGGCTACAGCCTGCGCGAGACGATCGACCTTCGGCGGCGAGGCCGGTGATGAGCAATGGCCTCCAGGCACGCTCGAGCTGTTCGAGCGCGAGCTACAGAGCGGCGCCTACCCCCGCATCGGCTCCCTAATTGCCGACGAGCTGCACACCGACAACGTCGCCGATGGCACGCGGCGCGTGATGCAGATCATCTCTCAGCCCGAGCGCTTCGAGGTGGGCCTGCGCCAACTCCTTGGACGGGATCGAGGCCGGGATGAGCAGAGCACCCGAGAGCGACTGATCGCACACTGCCGGCTCCCGGGGGGCGGTAGCGCCTCTAGCCGTGTACCGCCTGCGCCTCGAGCGTCTGCTTCACGACATTCGTCCCCTGTTGCATCGCTTCGCCGGTCGGCGCGGCGAGCTCGTCGGGTAGTAGATCGGCGATCCACACGAACCTGCAGGCGTTCTCGCCATCGGGGAAGACCTGGGCGTAAGCATTGTGGTGGGTGTAGGGCCCACCGACGATCGACCACACAAGTCGGCGCGCGTCGTCATCGAGATCGACAAGCACCTCCCGGACGACCATGCCATTGGCAAAGGTGACGATCCTGTCTTCTCCGTCGAGCTTGGTGTCGACCACGAAGCCCGGTGCAAGACGCTCATGCAGGGCGCCCCAGTCGCGGAGCGCGTCCCATACGGCCTCCGGGCTCGCTTCGATCGAGATTTCCTTGCGAATATGAGCCATCGTGTCTCCTGTCTGTGGATTGATCCAGGTGCGATCGCTGAGCCCCGCCGAGAGCGCTGTAATTTAATACTTTCATAATATTCGACTAATCAGGTGATCTGTTCAGAATATATGATGTCCAACATGAACTGCCGTTGCGGACACCCCAAGCACGAGCACCAGCACTACCGCCGCGGGACGGACTGCGCGCGCTGTTCCTGCGTCAAGTTCCAGTGGCGCTGGCTGTCGTTCTTCTCCGACCCCACCCGCTCCAAGCCGAAGGCTGCCCGTCGTACTCAACCGGCCTCGCGGGTCAAAGCCGCGATCAGCTCACTCGCAAGACATCGACGCTGAGTCCACCGACACTCTAACCGCAGCTACCGCAGCGCGGCCACGGTCGGAGCGGTGTCCGGCTCAGCGGCGCGCAGCGCGCGCGTCAACAGCCGCCACAACGTCGCTCGTTCGTCGGCGTCTAGCGCTTGGAGAACCTCGTCCTCGATCGTCTCCTGCGCGCGCTCGGCGCTTACCAGCGCGCGGCGTCCCTGCTCTGTCAGCTCGACGCGATGGCGGCGACGATCCTCGGGGTCGCGTCGGCGGGCCACATGGCCCAAGTCCTCCAGCTCGTTGAGCAACAAGACGACGTTGTTGGCGTCCATGCAGAGCGCCTCGGCCAGCTCCTGCTGGGGGGCGCCGTCGTGATCGCGCAGGTAGCTGAGCGCCATCACGAGCCGCATGTGAATACCCAAGAGATCCTCGGTGCTGCGCCTATAGACCTGCTTGGCCAGGCGCGTCAACAAGACCATCGAGCCTAGATCGGCTGCGTGATTGTGATCACCCATAACGAGCGGATTATACCACGATGTAGCAATCATCACCGCTAACAAGATGATACTTGTTAGATGGATTATCCCTGCTATGTTGTTCCCCTGACCCAGACCGGAAGGAGCAACATGAGCACCGCGACCGCCCCGATAGAAAGTATCCAGCCCACACAAGGCGCCCAGCAGACAGCCCCCAGTAGCGAGGCCGAGCGCAAGCGCGAGCGCCGGCGCTGGATCGCGCTTGCCGTGCTCTGCCTCGGGCAGCTGATGATGGTGCTTGACGCGACGATCGTGAACGTCGCGCTGCCCTCGATCCAGCGCGAACTGCACTTTTCCCAAGGGAACCTCACATGGGTGATCAACGGCTACCTGGTCACCTTCGGCGGCTTCCTGCTGCTAGCCGGGCGGATGGGCGACCTTGTCGGGCGCAAGAAGGTCTTCTTGACTGGGCTTGTGATGTTCACCGCGGCGTCCGTGCTGTGCGGGTTCGCCCAGGACCAGGCGATGCTGATCGTCTCGCGCATCATCCAAGGAGTCGGCGGTGCCGTCGCTTCCAGCGTGATCCTGGCGATCATCGTCACCGAGTTTCCCAAGCGGGCCGAGCAGGCCAAGGCGATGGGCATGTACGCGTTTGTCTCGGCGGGCGGCGGCTCGGTCGGGCTGCTGGCCGGCGGCGCGCTCACCCAGTCGCTTGACTGGCACTGGATCTTCTTCGTGAACGTGCCGATCGGCGTGGTCGCGTTTTTGCTCGGCTGGATGTTGATCGAGGAGAACGAGGGAATCGGCCTTGCCGGCGGCGTCGATGTGTTTGGCTCGTTTTTGATCACGCTCGCGACGATGCTTGGCGCGTTCGCGATTGTGAAGTCCAGCGAATACGGGCTGCTCTCGGCGCGCACGCTTGGCATCGGCGGCGCCTCCCTGGCCCTGCTTGCCGGCTTTCTCTTGCTCGAGTCGCGGCTTTCAAACCCGATCATGCCCCTGCGCATCCTGCGCCAGCGCATGCTGATGGGATCGAGCCTCGTACGCGGGCTGCTGATCACCGGCATGTTCTCGGCCTTCTTCCTTGGGGCGCTTTATCTAGAGCGCGTGCTCGGCTACAACGCGATCGACACCGGCCTTGCGTTTCTACCGCTGACGTTCTCGATCGCGGTGATGTCGATGGGTGTCTCGGCTCGGGCTGTGCAGCGCTTTGGCGCTCTGCAGACGCTGATGGCCGGCCTGGTCGGGATCGTCATCGGCCTGCTGCTGCTCGCCGTGCAAGGCTTGCACGCGAGCTACTTCCCAGGGTTGTTCTTTGCGTTCCTCAGCGCTCGGGCTTGGCGCCGGTGCGTCGTTCCTGCCACTGCTGACGATGGGGATGTCCGATTCGGCCCCCCGCGACGCCGGGCTTGCCTCGGGCATCATCAACGTCTCGGTGCAGCTGTTCGGCGCGATCGGCCTGGCGACGCTTGGAACGATCGCAACCGACCACACCAACTCGCTGAGCGCAAGCGGGGACTCATTGGCCAGTGCGTTGACCGGTGGCTATCACATGGCCTACCTGGTTGCGGCTGTGTGCGTCAGCCTGGGGGTCCTTGCGGCGTTCCTGGTGTTGCGCCCACCGGCGGTCGCACAGCCGGAGGCCGTCTCGGCGGGCCAGGAGGTCGAGCCCAGGGCTGAGGTGGAGCTGGTCGCCGCGTAGGCTGCTCCAAGACGCCCAGCATGAGTGTCCCTTTCCAAGCTGACCGTCGGATCAGACAGAGAGTCAGCTACGAAAGGGAGCTCATGTCTGAACGTTTCGTCCTCATTTCTCTACTCGTCCTCATCGCCAGCATCGTCACCTTTTTCTTGTTGCGATCCGGCGAGAACCTGCGCTTCGAGTCGTCCTCGGATCCGCGTCGCATCGTCATGGCCGCCGTTGCCATCGTCGCAACCAAGCCTCACTGGCAGGTCATGGCTCAAAGCGATGCCGGAGCGAGCTTCCGCTACCACCGCAGACCCAAAGCGCTTGTCGCGGTGGTCCTGCTGTTTTTCTTTTTGATTCCCGGGATCGTCTACGTGGCGCTCGCCGGAAAGCGCGAATCGCTTCTTTTGAACATCTACAACGACCAGGCCGGGATGACGATCGCACAGCTCACTTCCAACGGCTTCCGCGGCAAGTCCGCGGGGCGGGCGCTTGCGCGGCAGGTTTCGGTGCGGGCAGGAACTATGGCCTTGGGCGTGGGACCGGTGCCCAGCGCAAGCCTTGAGTGATGAGGCAAACCCGCGAAAGATCAGGGAGGGCCCGGTAGGCCGAGCAGTTGAACAACCGCGAACACGAGGATTAGCGCGCCTACGCCGATCAGGCCGTAGCGCGCCTGGCGCAGGGGGAAGTGACCGCTGATCCCAACCAGGAACAGCACCGTGGCCAGGAAAACTGTGTCGCGCACATACTTGTCTCCGGTCGCACCCGCTTCTGAGCCCCTCGCGAAGCTGGCGTCAGCCTGCGCGTCGTCAGCGCTCGCCGCCCGTTCCTGGAGAATGACGTACTGCGGCATATAGGAAGGGCCAGGCGGCGCATGGGGGTTGTGAGCGGGATCGGTGGCAAGCCACGCATAGAACGCGGGGCGGTAACCGGGCCGCAAACGCTTCTCCGCCAGGCGCTCCGCAAGCGTGTTGCCGGCAGTGAACGCGCTGAACCACGCGTTGAACGACACCGAGTCCAGCGTGCGGATCTGGAGCCCTTCGAGGTCGGCTCGATTTGCCTTGGTGCGTGCTGCCGACGCCTTGGCCAACGAGACCGACGAGTAGGTGCCCCACTTGGCCGCGGCATAACCCGAATACGCAGCGAGCACAGCTACCAGGGACAGCAAGAGCGCCTCGGTCACAGACAACAACCGGTCCCGACGGTCCTTCGGCTGAGCCTCGGGGGCGTGCTTGTGCTCGCCGATCTCCTTGCCCACCTCCGCCGCCGAGAGACCCTCAGCCATGTGTCACATTCCACCCAAGGTCGTTGGCAGTCTACAAGCGAGATAGAGGTTGTCGCCGCTTCAGACCATCGCCGGCTCCGCGGTGAGCTCGGGGGCTTCCTCGTGGCGCAGGTCGCTGTCGCGCACGAGCAGCAGGGCGAGCACGGCACCGAGGAGCGCCATCGCGCTCCCGACGAGCAGGATCGTGGAGAAGCCGTGGGTGAAGCCCTCGCGCGCGGCGTGCACGATCGGCGCCGGGGTGCCCGGCGCCAGCGTGCCGGAGGAGACAGCTTCGGCCAGGCCACGTGCCCGACTCGCACCCACGTGCGGCAAGAGGTCTTGGATGCGCTGCCGCGAGAGCGCGAGGAACAGGGCGCCAAGCCCCGCCGTGCCGGAGGCGATCGCGACTTGGCGGAAGGTATCGTTGATGCCTGAAGCGACACCGCTCATCCGCTCCGGCACGGTTGAGAGCGCGACGTTTGCAAGCACAGGGTTGACGATGCCAACACCGAGGCCGCCGACGATGAAGCCTGGTAGCAGGACGGTCCAGGAGTCATCGGGTTTGGCGCCGCTCATCAGCACGAGGCCGAGCGCGGTGATCGCAAGTCCGGCCGAGAGCAGCACACGCGCGGAGACCTTTCCCTCCAGCGACGCCGTCCCGCCGGCTACGAAGAACGAGCCCACGGTGAACGGCAGATAGCGCAGGCCGGCTTCCAGTGGCGAGAGGTGCTCGATCTCCTGCATGTACAGCGTGATGTAGAGAAACAGCGCGAACATCGAGCCACTGAGCGCGAACGCGGTTATCTGCGCGCCGGTGAAAGCGTGGCTGCGGAAGAGTCCCAGCGGCAGCATCGGCTGGGCTACGCGCAGCTCGATCACGACAAACGCCGCGAACAAGATGATCGCCGCGGCCAACAAGCCGAGGATCACGCCGGAGCTCCAGCCATCGTCGTTGCCGCGCAGCAACGCGAGCACCAGCAGCGCGTTTGCGCTGGAGAACGTGACCGTGCCGCCCCAGTCGATGCCGCGCGCCGTCTCATCGCGCGATTCGGCGATCTTGAGCACTGTCACTACGATCGCGGCGATGCCGATCGGGATGTTCAGGAAGAAGATCGACTGCCAGCCGATCGCCTGCGTCAGCGCGCCCCCCACGAGCGGCCCCAGAGCCACGGCGACGCCGATCGTCGCACCGTAGATCGCAGTCGCCTTCGCCCGCTCGGCGCCGCGCCACTCCTGTGCCAGCAGCGCCAGGGAAACCGCGAACATGACGGCCCCGCCAACCCCTTGCAGGGCGCGCGCGAGGTTCAGCACCGTCGGGGAGCCCGCCAAGCCACACAGCAGCGAGGCAAAGGTGAAGATCGCGACACCGATCACGAAGACGCGCTTGCGCCCGAGTCGGTCAGCTAGTGAGCCGGAGGTGAGCACGAACGCGGCAAGCGTGAGCGCGTAGGCGTCGACGACCCATTGCAGGTCGGTGAAGGAGGAGTGGAGGTCCTTGCGGATGCTCGGCAAGGCGGTGTTTACGACCGTGATGTCGAGCAGCAGCATGAAGGTCGCCACACAGACTGCGATCAGTGTCCACCACTTGCGTTCCATCTTGAAGTCCTTCCCGAGGCGCCGGTAAAACCCCAAGGTAGACGAAGCTCGGCTTCATAGCCGACAAGCACCTCGAGGCAGACCGCGCGGCGGCACTCACCCGATCGGCGACTCACGGTACTCCAAGGACGGGCCGGAGGCGGAGCGCACGATCCTTTCGCGCGCGCGGAAAAGGCGCGAGCGGACTGTGCCCCGTAGAGCCAGGGCAGCCCAGCGCGGTCGTGGACATCGACCGTCGCCCGCTGGCGCCAAGCCTCGACGAACACGGCCGAGCACGCGTCTTCCGCCTGCCCGCGATCCTGCACGCGGCGCAGGCAATAGCGGTAGATCTCGTGCGCGTGTAAGCGGTAGAGGTGAACTTGACACCTTGGCTTACCCTGGGGTCACGTCTGGGTAGAGCGCGCGGATCGCGGCGACGGCGCAAACGCAGCCGACGAGCTGCGCGGCGACGTAGGCCGGGACGGATGCGGGGGCGATGCCGGCGAAGGTATTGGAGAACATGCGCCCGATGCTGATGGCGGGGTTGGCGAAGCTGGCCGAGCTTGTGAAGAAGTACGCGGCGCCGATGTATGCGCCGACGGCCGCGGGCGCCATCGAGGTTCGCCGGGTGCGAGCGAGCGAGAAGATCACGAGCAACAGGCCGGCGGTCGCGATGACCTCGGCGAGCATATGCGCGGGCGAGGCGCGGTGGTGGGTCGAGATGCTGACGGCGGCCAGCGAGAACATGCCATTGGCAACGATTGCGCCGAGCGCGCAGCCGACGACTTGGGCGGGGACATAGGCGAGCGTGTCGCGCCAGGCGATGCCGCCGAAGTTGGCATCCGCGAGCGAGACGGCGGGGTTGAAGTGCCCGCCCGAGACAGGGCCGAACATCAGGATGATCGCGAACAGGCCGGCCGCTGTCGCGGCGGCGCTCTCGAACAACTGGAGGCCCACGTCGCCGGGCGAGAGGGTTTGCGCGGCGATGCCCGAGCCGATCACGAGCGCGGCGAGGAACGCCGAGCCCATCAGCTCGGCCAGCAGACGGCGTGCGAGCGGGGGCGTGTTCGCGCTCACGCTCGGTCGCCCGTGTCGATATGGGCGGCGATCAGCTTGCGGACCTGTTGCTGGATTTGGTCGCGGATCGCCCTGACCTCCTCCAGCGGCTTGCCGGCGGGGTCGGGAACGTCCCACTCCTCCACGATGCTCGACACATACGGGCAAGCGTCGCCGCAGCCCATCGTGACCGCCCAATTGGCGCGTTGCTGCATCTCGACGGTGAGTCTCTTGGGCGTACGCCAGGACAGGTCGATCCCGGCCTCGCGCATGACCTCGACCACGAGCGGCCAGATCTCGGAGGCCGGTTCGGTGCCAGCTGATTCGGCCACGAACGCCTGCCGGCCCGTAACGCTCGAAGAACGCCTGCGCCATCTGCGAGCGCCCAGCGTTGTGGTTGCAGACGAACAGCACGTAGCGGGTGGACTCGCTCGGCGACATGGCGCTGATCCTATTGCATTGACATTTATCACTTCAATAGATATATGTAGATTGATGAGCGTCGATTTGCCTGCCCTCGAGCTGACCCCCAAGACCAAGCGCCCGGCTGGCGAGCCCTGCTGCGATCCCGTGGTCTACCCGGACGTGGATCGTGCGCAGGCGATCCGCATGGCCGAGGTCGCCAAGGCGCTCGGCGATCCGATCCGCTTGCAGCTCGTGGACGTGTTGCGCAAGCACGCCGGGAAGGTCTGCGTCTGCGAGCTCGTGCCGCTGTTCGAGATCTCCCAGCCCACCCTCTCCCACCACCTGAAGAAGCTGCGGGACGCAAGGATCGTCGCGTCCGAGCGCCGCGGCTTGTGGGCCTACTACTACGTGCTCCCCGACGCCCTGCGGGAGCTGTCCACATGGCTGAACTGACCTCCGCCCAGACTTCGGCTCGCCGTTCGAGCGAACAGCAAGCGAGCGACGAAGTAACGGAGGCCAAGCATCTCGGTGACCGGCCTGCCGCGTCACGCTCACTACGCGCGCGCCGGCGTGGTGAGCTAGGTCCACCAGCGCGAGATTCGCCCTCGTCGCCGAATTGGCAGTCTCTGTTGTTCATCCGGCGCATGCGCCGGATGGGGGGCCGCACATGTGCGGCCCCCCGGGCCTTGCATGCAAGGCCCGGCCGGACGGTGCATGCACCGTCCGGGACAGGGCCGCATGCGGCCCTGTCTTGCATGAGAAACTGCAAAAGCACCCCGGCACGCGCCTCAGGTATCACGGATCGAGCACCACCTGACGCTGACTTGCCGGCGAGGGTGGGTAAGGGGACTGTGTGGTGAATGGCGACACCAGTGACTACACCATCGATCGACAACGTCGTTGAGTGGCCCGCCGCGAAGCTGTAGCTCGTCGAGCCGAGCATCAGTCAGACGAGCTTCCCCGAACCCAGCCTGAAAGAGCACAAGCGTACTCGGCGATACGTTCGTCGTCCAGCTCGCCTTTTATCTTGGAAGCATGTCAATCACACTCGCCCAAGAGCAAGAGATCACCTGCCCGCATTGCGTAACAACTGCGCGAGTGGTGTTATGGGTGGCCATTGACCTTGTGGAGCGGCCGGACTTGCGCGATACGCTTGGCGAGGGCGCCACTTATGCGCACACGTGCGAGAGGTGCGATCGTATGTTTCCGCGCGAGGATGCGATGGTGATCACTCGCATGGGCGATGCGGCGCCACTTGTCATGTGCTGCTCCGAGGAGATACTCGGACAGCCAGACCCAAACGCCGGATCCGAGGATCTACTCGCTCACGTGAATGAGCAGATCCGACGGGGCGAAGACATCATCCCTTCGCCGATGCTTTACGCATCCTTTCCCGCCCTGAGGATGGCGATGGGGCGCGACGTGGGGCGCGATGCCGAGAATCCCATCGCCGCGCTCGCGGATATCGCCACGCGGAGCATCTACCTGGCACAGCAATACGCCGACTTCCTCGACCTCGTCGTCAGGTCGGCTGAGGAGCGCCGGATCGGCGTTGCCATCGAGCGCCTGCACCGTGTCACGAGCAAGCCGCAGCTCGAATCCGTGTTGAAGGCGCATCCCGAGCTGCTGTCCGCGGAGGTGCACATGCGTCTCCAAGCGATGCTCACCTCGGTCTCACGCGAAGAGGAACGTCATTTCGTGCAAGGGGAGCTCGAGGTGCTTCATGCGTACGGCGAAGGCGATACTACCGGCGCATGGGAGCGATATGTGGCGGCGGCCCAAGGAGCAGTGGACATCAACATCAATCCCGAGCTGTCGCGCCTCCTGCAGGCGTTTGAGGACGCGATCGGCAACGGCGGAAAGCAAGCAGTCGAAGCCGGCGAGCATTTGCTCGCATTTGCCCGATACACAAAACTCGAGAACATCGAGGCGCTCACGTCGTTGCATATGACGACTGCCGTGCTCCAGATCCAGGACGACGACCGTTGCGACTGGATAGAGCAAGCGATCCAGCTGCTCGAACGCGCCGACACGCTCTTTGAGCGCCATCCGGACGTCGGCGACGAGCAGGATCGCCGTCAGACACTGGCGAACCTCGCGATCGCCCTGAGCGAACGGATGCGCTTCGACCCAGTCGGCAATCAAGAGCGCGCGATCGCCATCCATCGTCGCCTCCTCTCGGACGTCACTATCGACACCGACGGCGACCTCTGGGCGAAGGCCCACACTCACCTCGCGACCAACCTGCTCGACCGCGCCATCGCTACGACCGATCACCAGAAGGGAGAGATAGCCACCGGCCTCCTCCTGGAGATCCTGGACCACTATCACCAGGCACTCGAGTGGCGGAGCTTCGAGCGCGATCCGCTGGACTGGGCCTACACCCAGATGCATCTCGGCCGGGCGCACGCCGAAGGTGGCGGAAATCTGGACGCGGCCATCGAGCACTACACGAACGCCGTGCGCGGCTTCGAGGCGGCCGGCGAGGACATGCTCCGCGCACAGGCAATCGGCGACCGTGCGAGCACGCGCATCGCGCTGGCGCAAACCGATGGGATCCCTCCGCAGGCGCAAGCCAACCTGCTTGCCGTGGCGGAGGCCGAAACACGCGCTCAACTCGATGTCCTCAGCAAGGGGGCCTCACATGGCGTCGCGCACGGGGCGGCCTGGTGGCAGCTCGCACGCATGTTGGTTCTCAAGGACCCGATGTCGACCGAGGCCGAAATGGCCCTCCGGCATACGCTGCGGTACTGGACACCACACACGGCGCCTCGGCACTGCCATAGCGCCGCGCACGCCCTCGCCCTGCTCGCGGGCCGCACCGGCGCGACGAGCGTCGCCGTCGACGCGTGGACGACGGCTGCTGAAGCGGCCGCGGCCAGCGTAGAGTTGCGCGCCACGCGCGAGGGCCGTTTCGTCGAGATCCACGCAACCTCGAACGTCTTCCACTCCGCCGCCTGCAACCTGGCACGGGTCGGACAGCTCCGGCGCGCCGTGGAGATCATCGAGCTCGGTCGTGCGCGGGAGCTGGCCGCCTGGTTCGAGCGCGACCTCATCGACCTCGACCAGCTCCGACACGCCGACCCGCAACTGCACGAGCGCTTCGTCATCCAACGGGAACGAATCGAGACCATGCAGCAACGGGGCCTCGATCCCACCGACATCGACATGGCTGAGGCGGTCGAAGCGCTGGCCGCGATCGTGGAGAAGATCCGCCGGCTCCCTGGGTTCAAGGAGGTCCTGTTGCGCCCGCGGCTATCCCAGCTCGTGGCCAGCGCTCCCGTGGGCGAAACCGTCGCCTACCCCGTGATCGGGCCGGAGGGCTCCTGCTGGCTGGTGCTTCGAGCGTCGGCCGTTGAGCCCGTGACTTCGATCGATCTGCCAGGCCTGACCTCGGCGGACGTGACGACTCTCTTCCAGCGCACCGACCCAGCGGAGCGCAAGCAGGCCGGCTACTTGACCACCCACCGTGACACCGATGCGCTCGATGCGACGATCGGCGAGATCGGCTTGGTTCTGGGACCCGGATTGCTGTGCCCGCTTGCCGAGCACCTCAACAAGGAGGGCATCGACGAAGTCTGTCTCGTGCCGCTCGGACTGCTCGGACTGCTGCCGCTGCACGCGCTGACTTGGACCGACGAGCACGGCCAGTCACGGTGCCTGCTGGACGACCTGACAGTCGCCTACGCCCCGTCCGCCTACGCTCGCTTCATGTGCCGACGACGTGCGGTGCGGCGCACAGAGACCCGCAAGCTCGTGGCAGTCGGGAACCCGCTTCCTCACCGGGAACCTTTGGAGCATGCGGAACGCGAGGCCCACATGATCGCCGACTCGCTGGCTGCGACGGAAACCGTCTTGCTGCTGCGCGAGGCAGCCACCAAGCAGGCGGTGCTCGACGCGTTGCCCGGCGCAACACACGTGCATCTCGCCTGTCACGGATCGGCGGCGTTCACGCCGCAGGCACTGGACGCCGCACTGTCACTGGCGAACAATCAGCGACTGTCAGCCCCAGAGGTCCTCGGCCTCGATCTCCGTACTGCCCGACTCGTCGTGGCGTCGGCGTGTCAGTCGGGTGTGATCACGGACCTGTGGGCGGCTGACGAGGCACTGGCGCTATCGACCGTTTTCATCGGCGCCGGCGCTGCCGCCGTTATCGCGTCGCTATGGTCGGTCAGCGACTATGCGACGGCGTTGCTCATGACACGCTTCTATGAGTATCTGGCTGAGGCTTCCATGCAGCCCGTTCGCGCGTTGCGCGCCGCACAACTGTGGCTGCGCGACCTCCGATACGAAGAGGAGAGCGCATACGTCCAACGTCATCCCGGACTACGAGATCACCAAGCCAGCCACGACGCTGAGCGGACTGACAGGTCCGATCCGATTTCCAGAACCGATGGCGAGCGGCGTTTCGCCGCTCCTACCTTGTGGGCGGCGTTCGTCTTCACTGGCGCATAGCAATGGATGCAACATTGCGTCTACGATGCTTTCGTCGCCCGCAACAAGCTCGAAATACGAATGAAGGTGCTCGTGTCGAGCGCCTTCAGCACGATCAAAGACCCTTGACGAACTTGCGGACATCGTCGCTAATGATGGGGTTAGAGGATCTCGATCCGGAAGGAGCCTCAGATGGACTGGAGCCTGGAGGTTGTTGTGCTCCCCGTTAGCGACATTGATCGCTCGATTACATTCTATCGTGACCAAGTCGGCTTCCACCTCGAATGGGCTGGCCGTTGAGCAGATGACATACCGATGCACGTGCGTCAGCGCCAGCGATCCGCGGACGATGTTCCGATCCCCCCGCCATCAGACGCTCGAAGTCCGCCGCCAGCTCCGGCGAGCGCGGCTGAAACCACATGAGGAGTGTCGCGGGAGGACTCCCGCCACCGTCGACATGACCGATCTCGCTGCTGAACTCGGCATTCACTCGGGATCCCCACCGGCCGTACTCGACAGCCACTGAGGGGGCGTCCAGTCCCCCTCAGGGTCCGTGGTTTGCCCCACCTCGATCAGATGGCCGTCGGGATCGCGGATGTAGCAGCGGATCTCGTACTGGTGCTGCTTCGGCGGTGTCAGGAATTGAGCGCCCCGGGCGCTCCACTCGGCGTACACGGCCTCGATGTCCTTGACTCGGATATTGAGAAAACTGCTGACCCGGTCGAGGTCGCGTGGCGTCTCTAGCGTGACCGCCGGCTTGTCGTCGGTCGGGCCTCCACCTACGTTGATGATGATCCAACTGTTGGATAGTGCGACGTAGGTCAGCCCTCCGGGGCCGGAGAAGGCAACCCTGCCGCCGAGCACCTCGGTGTAAAAGCGGCGGGAACGCTCTACATCCTCTGAAACGATGAAATGAGCCAAGACCATCTGCTCGTCGATGCTGCTCATGCTGACTCCCTCGTTGGAATTGACTCAATAATCACGCCACGGTCAGTGTCCTGCGCTTTGGCCGCCGTCGATGCTCGCGTTGTGATGTGAAAGAAGCCCGCTAGGTTGACGGCGATCAGGGCGTTGAAGTCCTCGAGGGTGTAGTCCGTGAAGGGCTTGCCGATGTAGATGCCAGCGTTGTTGATCAGGGGTGTCGATCCGGCCAAAGCGCTTGACCGCCTCGTCCACGATGCGCTCGGCGGTGTCAGTGTCGGCGATGTCGCCTGGCACGGCCACGATCGCGGAGTCCGCAGAGGACTCGATGGATCGAGCGGTTGCGATCACGTCATATCCGAGCTCACGGTATGCCCTCGCGATACCCGCGCCGATGCCCTGCCAAGCACCGGTGATGATCGCGACCTTCCCGTTGTCGTGCTCAGGCGGCGGGATCATTCGACGAGGTAAGTCTCGTAGATCACGTCTGTGGCCTGGCGTCCGCCGACGCGATGAAGACGCCTTTGTTCAGCCAGTCGAGCTTGGGCGCAGCAGTCTCGATCTGGGTTGAGGTGCGGAAGGTGTACTCGCTGGCATCCACGTCCTCGCCGCGCCCGAGACGTGCGAGCACCTCGGCGCTACCGTGGCGGACTCCCCGCGACTGGACGTAGAGCAAATCGCCGGCGTCGGTTTGCAGCGTGTAGCGGATGTCCGCGAATGAAGTGCCATCCGGCAAAACGATCTGCCAGTCCGCGCTGGCGCCCGGGAGCAGCTTGCCGCTGATCTCGGGTCCGGTGAATGCTCCGCCGGCCAGGGGAACGATACGCCGGCGACCTCGCGCAGTGTCGCCGAGATCCAGTGGTCGTGCGAGGGTCGCCTCCAAGCGATAGACCTTGCGCAGGCGAGGATCTGGAAGTTCGTTGCTCATGGTCGCTCCTGTCAGGACTTGCCCGTGCCGCGGCTATGTGTCGAGCAAACAGTACGCCGCAGTGGGCCTACCGTCTTCCTGGTCAGGCTTCGAGATCTGGACTTGACTTCCGCTCGGATGAAAGCAAGATGTCTGCGACCGACGGGAGCTTCCTCGGTCGGAGGGCCAGTGGGCGACCAGGAAAGGGCACGTGCGTATATCCCCTGTGTAGCGCAGGCTCGCGGCGTCGGCCCTCTGGCCGTCGCCACGGCCGCTACTTGAACGCGGACGCCGCGTTGGACTGGGTGCCGCTCCGCGAGGCGAAGGCTTGACCTCGGTGGGGAGCTACAAGCGCGAGACGAGCTCGGCCACGATCTCCGCGGCGGACTGTTGCTGTTTGGCGAGCGCGACGCTCTGTCCGGCCCACAGCGACAGCGCCTCGATCTCACCGGTGGTGCCGACCATCGGGGGCGCGGGGGAGTATCGAAGGATCTCTTCGCCCGAAGCGAAGTGCGCGATCACCCCTTCTCCCGGTCGACTGCCCAGTGGCGGCCGGCCCGCGGCCTCCCAGCTCTCGGCCGTTGAGTTATGGATGGCGCGGTGTGGAGAGTCCGTCCATCCCACGTCATAGAGGTCGGGATACCACTCCGCATCGGTCTCGGTCGCCGCGATCAGGCGGCTGCGATACTCCTCGTGGATCGGCATCTCCTCGGCCAACAGAAACCGGGTGCCCAGCCAGGCGGCCTGCGCGCCGAGCGCGAGCACGGCCGCGACTCCGCGAGCGTCGCCGATCCCGCCGGCCGCAATCACCGGTACCGGCGCGACCGCGTCGACTACCGCCGGTACCAACGGCAGCGTTGCCACGCAACCCCGTACGTGCCCGCCGGCCTCCCAGCCCTGCGCGACGACGATGTCCACTCCACATCCGACTGCACGCCGCGCTTCCTCGGCGCTCCCGACCGTGTGCATGAGGAGCCCTCCAGCGTCATGAATCGAGTCGACATAGCTCTCGGGATCGCCCAACAGGAACGAGACGATCCGCAGGCCAGCTGAAAGCGCCTGATCGAGTCGGCGGTGCTGATCTGTTCTCAGAACGAAATTGCCGGCAAAGGGACGGTCGGTGAGCGCTGCCGTTTCACGAACCAGGTCTCCGGCGTCATCGGCCCACCACAGCGACACGCTGCCGAGAGCGCCGGCATTGGAGACCGCGGCGGGCAGGCGGGGATCGTCAGCCACCGGCGCCTCGACGATCGGATGTTCAATCCCCAGCAACTCGCACACCGGCGTATGGCTACTCATTGGGATAGTCGCCCTTTCTGGCGTGCGCGACGCCGATTGACTAGGCTCAAATGTAGACCCTCATCACTCCTCCACCATGGACAGGAGCAGATCATGCGCAGCGATATCGCCCCCGGCGGAACCTTCCCCGACTACGAGTTGCCCGATCACGAGAGCGTTACTCGAAAACTCAGCGAGATCCAGGGCGAGGACCCCCTGATACTCACGCTCGCGCGCGGGAACTACTGCCCCAAGGAGCACCAGCAGCACCTCGAGCTCGCCGCCAACTACCCCAAGATCGCAGTGGCCTACACGAAGCTCGCCACGATCTCGACCGACACCCATCACGCAAGCCAGGAGTTCCGCGCGTCGGTCGGCGCCCAGTGGCCCTTCCTCTCTGACCCGGAGCGGATCGTCCAGAAGGATCTCGAGATTCAGGAGTACACAGACCCCGAGCACGACCCGATGATCCCCCACACCCTCGTGCTGGGGACCGGCCTGGTCATTCACAGCATCTACAACGGCTATTGGTTCTGGGGACGTCCCTCCTTCGCGGATCTCTGGCGCGACCTACGGACCGTGACCAGCGAGATCCGCCCCGACTGGGATCTGAGCAAACCCGGGCTGCACGAAGCGTGGGATGCGGGCGACTTCTCGCCGTTTCATGGTTGGAACAAGCGCTCCCCCGAGTCGCTGCCATCGTCTTACAACTCGTAACGCCGCGGTTGCCGCCATAGCTCTGTAGCCGCGATGGCTGGCGGCGCCTCAGCGTCGAGGGCGACGTCGTTCCTGCGGCTCGCCTCCCACAAACAGCGCTCTTTGCGGCAATTTTCGCAGCAGCGGTGCTGGCAGTCCGTACAAACCAGCAGGACAGGAGTAGCGTTCACCAAGGGTCATTATCGGCCGCTTCTGCTCGGATCTCTCGCGGAGGCTCTTGGAGGTGCGACCTCCCGCCAGCCTCACAGGTTGTTTCGTCCGTAGCGACAGAAACGTCATCTAGCTAGCAAGGCTCGTCCTGATCGCGGGGGTCTTGCGCCTGCAGACAGATCCTCCTGTCCCAGCTGCGCTGCTGGTCGAGTCGACGCCTTCCCCATCACCCAAGCAAAGGAGCACAGGCAATGAGCAGACCCGTGCCGGTCCGCTCGGCACGCGGGTGCTTGTTACGAGCCTAACTGGCTGAAGCCCTTGAGTCTCCTGAAGCGAACACTCCGCTGAGCACGGTTGGAGCCTGATGCCACCGCCCGCCACGCGAAGCGATGTCTCTGCAAACCTTGACCCAGAGCTTGACCCGAGAACACCTTGGCCGCCAAGCCCCGACTCCGAGCAAAGAAAAAACCCGCCGTTTCCAGCGGGTTTCGCTTATAGCGGGGGAGCGATATGGACCCATTGGCGACCAGCTGGCGCTTGTGGAGTTCGCTGTAGAGGTGGACAGATGCACCAGTCATGGAAGTGAGCAAGCTGCCGTGAAGCGGGCCGTCGTAGTACGTCAAGTCCGCGAATATGTTTCGTAGACATCTGCGTAATAGTTCCGTAGAGACGCGCGAGGCTGTATAGTAGCCTGGTGGTCGAGGTAGAGAGTCAGAACTTGAACGATGCCGCCAGCGCTCGCTACAGGCGACGCATCGTCGATGACGAGCTCGACGAGCTGCTCTCTGGCCTACCCGCGATCGCGCTCGAGGGGCCAAAGGCAGTCGGAAAGACCGCCACAGCCCTACAACGCGCAGCGACGGTCTATCGCCTCGACAACGACGCCGAGCGCTCTATCGCCCAGGCTGACCCGTCGCGACTTCTAGAGGGTGAGCGGCCGGTTCTGATCGATGAGTGGCAGCGCTACCCCGAGTCCTTCGATCACGTGCGTCGTGCCGTTGACGATGGAGCTGGCCCCGGAAGCTTTCTCCTCACTGGTTCGGCGTCCCCGACGGATCCGCCAACGCATTCGGGGGCCGGCAGAATCGTGCAGATGCGCTTGCGGCCGATGACACTCGCCGAGCGTGATGTCGGATCCCCGAGCGTGAGTCTCCGACATCTTCTGCAGGGCGCAGGCGGGCCCATCACCGGGCGCACCGACGTCAACCTGGAGAGGTATGTGCACGAGATCCTCGCATCCGGGTTTCCGGGTCTCCGCGGCCTCTCCGACCGTTTGGCGCGCACACAACTCGACGGTTACATCGACCGCATCGTTGACCGCGACTTCGAGGATCTCGGCCGCCACGTGCGCCGGCCCGGGACATTGCGACGTTGGATGCAGGCATACGCAGCCGCGACAGCCACAACTGCCTCATACGAGAAGATCCGAGATGCAGCAACGAGCGGCCAAGGCGAGAAGCCAACCAGAGCAACGACCCAACCTTATCGCGACGTGCTCGAGCGGCTCTGGATCCTCGACCCGGTTCCTGCGTGGCTACCGACCCGCAATCGACTCTCACGCCTCTCCTCGCCACCCAAGCACCATCTCGCGGATCCTGCGCTGGCGGCCCGTCTACTGGGGGTTGACGAGCCCACGCTTCTGCAAGCCCGGCCCGCCGGGCCCCCAATGACTCGCGACGGAACGCTCCTGGGAGCGCTATTCGAGTCGCTGGTCACACTCAACGTTCGTGTGTACGCCCAGGCCGCCGAGGCTCGGACCTCGCACCTGCGCACCTGGAGCGGCGACCGCGAGATCGACCTCATTGTCGAGCGTGGCCAGCGGGTCCTCGCTATCGAGGTCAAGCTCGGCCAGACACCCGAGGAGCGAGACGTGCGCCATCTCCTCTGGCTGCGCAACGAGCTTGGCGATGACCTCGCCGACGCGATCATCATCACCACCGGACACGCCGCCTACCGGCGCCCCGACGGCATCGCCGTCGTACCGGCGGCTTTGCTCGGGCCATAACGAGCTGATAATTCGATCCGCCCGCTGATTCAGCGAGCCGATCACTGGGAGCCCCGCATACACAGTCATATCAGGAGGATAAGTTCGGAAAACAAGCGGCACCTCCTGCTGGTCAGTCACATGCCTCTATGAGACTCTTGTAAGGCCCGGCAATGTTACGTAATCATCCCTACTTCCCAATTTAGGAATGATTTCTGTAATGCCCCTATTGAAATTTAATGATTTCTATGCAGTATTACAGACATCACCATCGCGCTACAACTAGTCAAACGCACTCTGGATAAATCCCCCACTAGAGGAGGCATAAAGTTGTCAGCTGATCGCATCAACATCATTATTAACGTGACGTCTCCACCAGAACCAGGACGCGCGGTTTCAAATATCAGCAGCGCAAACCCAGCTTCTGCGATGGTAGGTAAGCCGAGCTCTCGGGCCACGCGCGTGCCGCCAGCCTGCATGGCTCATTCACTGGCCCGACGCCGCACAGCAGATACCCTACGCGTCGTCGGACATGAACAGGCAGGTGGCGCATGATCACCGTACTCGAAGCCATAAGATGGGAACTCTCAACCCTGCGCCTACGTGTCAACTGTCTTTAGCAAGCCGAAATAGTACTCGGCCCTCTATACGAGCCGATGGAGTCATGCCAGCCCCCGAAGTCCGTCATAGCAAATGGAACACCCAAAAGGTCTACGCGCCGGCACCTGACGCGGGCACAGGTGCAAGAGTATGTCATTGCACATGGTCCGATCACTCGTCGTGGACTGATCGAGGCTCTAGGCGGCCCCCCTGATGCAATGGACAAGAAGCTCAGGCGCCTTGTCGCGGATGGAGAGATCGGAGTCGATGGCCAGCGTAGAGAACGCCGGTATCGCTCACCCGATGCGTCTGAGGTCGTGTCTTTGCCCTCCATTGGATTGAGCAAGATATCCGCATTACGGACGCCGCCCGATCGCGGCGTCTACCCCATGTATGACCTGATCGTTGACTTGGGCAGCGCAACGACCGAGCAGCTGATGAGACGAACTGGGCTACCAACAAACCTGGTCGTCGAGCAAGGTCGACGGCTGATACAACTCGGTCTCGTTCGCTTTACAGGAGTTGGCGATGCGCGCGTGTGGTTGCCAACACAATCGGAGATTATTCGTGATGCCGCATGAAGCAAGCTAAGCGAACCGGCAAATCGTTCAGTACAGGCAACGTTCAACGACTCATCAAGCACGCCGCCCGGCAGGGCCTCATATTGGAGCCCGCGACCGCCAAGGCTCTCGTGCCGCTCGGCGCCCTGGCAGCAACACGCAAGCTTAACCAAGCATGTCGACTCATCCAAGCCGGGCACCACGAGGACCTCAAGCTCAGCTTTCAAGACGCGCTGCGACGAATCGACACATGTGGCGGCAATATTGAGGAGGCGATTCGACGAATGCTGACTGGCGGTCCAGAAGCCCGCCCGGGTATCCCCGAGACCGTTCAGTACGCCGCAGACAGGGGCGTATCGCTAGCGCCCAGTTCAATTTGCAAGCTCTTCTCCAAGCACGGCATCAGCGGCACGCGATGCTACATCGACAAGCTCGCCAGCATTATGGACGCGGCTTCGACCCTTGGCATCGACTGCACTCAAACCCTCGCGGCAAGGCGTCTATCTCTTGCCGAAGGAGACGCCCAACGTGTCATCCTGGACTTCACCGCTGAGCGTCGCAGGCGAACTGATAGACGAACGATCACATGTCGTGTCCCTATTCCTCCCCGCGAGCTCAGTGCACGCGCAAACGCATTTGCAGGGTGCGGATGCCCACGCTGCGTTGATCGGCTCGCAACTCAGTTGCAACACTACATTGGCAAGATGATCACTGGGTCGTTCTTCGCTCGTCTCGGGCGTGAGGAGGCACGCGCGGAGGCGAACCTCGAGCTGATCCGATCCGTCGAAACATGGCCGGGCGGCAACTTCACCGGCTGGTTTTCCACACGTGTCCAACACAGAGTAAAGACGATCTACGCCTCCCGATCGGCCAAGGAACAAGAGATGCTTTCCCTCGACGCTGATGCCGTGCTGTTGAACGACGAAAGCGGCTTCGGTGTCTCGTTGGGCGAACGCATCCCAGATCGCTCAGTGGATGTTCTTAGCATCGTCCTTTTTCGTGAGCGGATCGCGGAAGCAGCGCTTGAACAGCGCCAACTCCGTACAAATCGAGCCGAGGAATTCACGAATGGTCTCTTCCAAGAACCAGAGTACCCTACATCTCCCAGATCATTGTTTCTGGTTCAGTCCGACGAAGGAATGACAGACGTGAAGGAGACTGCGGAACAACCGAGACCCAACCGAAAGGCCGCGTAGCAACATAAACAACCAGACTCGCGTAGACATTATCTTGCGACATCACCTAGTTCTTGTCTATCGTGATTCATTATGTACCCGCTGATATGCACCACCGCATGTCTACTATAGTCGGCACGATTATACGTGGGGTGTTAGGCTTGCGGTTTAGTAGGAAGCTCATTGTTCTCTTTGCACTAGTCAGCTTGAGCATTGGTATTTTGCGGTTGGACATCAGGAGCACACCCATCACGGTGATTTTTTATCTGATGGCGCTTCTAGCGAGCTTTGTGCTCGCAGGAATGATCATACACCGAGTGGTAAATACGAAGATTGTCGAACATTTCCTGCTAAGCATCGCGATAGGAGCTACCCCTCCTGTCTGCGGTGCGTGGTTGCTGGGATCGGCCAGTACACGGAGGTGGGTGCCGATTGGGACCGGCATGGCAAGCAAGAGTCTATTTGCGGTACTCGCAGGGATCGCGTTCACACTAACTGTGGCACTAATGGTCGAGATGCGCTTCGCCGGTTCTCTCCCTCCAAGCCTCGAGCAAGAGCGTCGTAAGGTGTTCCGCTCCTTCTACATCGGTGGTGGATTGACAACAGGTTGCGCAATTGCTGGCGTCTGCCTAATCGGGAGCCAAACGACACATAGCGTATTTCGGCCGATCTCTAATTTGGTAGCGGCTTTGTTCGGAGCATCAATATATGGGACCGTAGTGATCGGGGTGCTGGTTGTGATACTAGCTGCCGTGCCACGCGAGAACTTCAAAGTGCTGGTTATCCGTGAGGAGCAGCAACTCTGTGCGTGTGGCTATCCCTCGCGGTGTCGGCGTACCCCTGTTCTGTGGTACCTACGCCATGCACTGGGGGCAACCCTGCTCTCGATCACCCTCATTCTCGGTGCTGTCTTCATATGGTGGATCGCAATCCTAGCGCTACTGATCTCAGGAACCTGGCTACTATATGCATGGGTGTTGCGAGGGCAAACTCCTCGCGCCGATGAAAGCCTGCCGCTCCACCCGGTTACCTTTGTCGCGACGATACTTGCCGGAGTATCCCTCACATTCATAGCACATGCAATATTGTCATCTCTAGAGCCTGCTTACACTCAAACCGCTAGACATCTCTATGAAATTGCGGTCTTTGCGTTGAGCGTCGGCTATGTTGCTTTTGCCGCCGGTTATCCGCCTGAGCCACAATCCGGTCTCCTGCCAAGCCTTTACACTGTTCGCATCTGGTGTGGAATTGCAATACTAGCCGGGCTTGGGCTTGCGAGCTCCGTCATGGCGATGGAACACAGCAGAGGATGGTTTCTGTTTTGGATAACAGTGACAGTCACTCCATTTATGCTGGCACAGATTCTATTGCTGCGTAGCCCTTCCGTACGGGCATAATCTCGATCGTGCCCATCACTGCGCATAACCGCCCACGACCCGGTCGCCGAGTTCGTGGCCCGTCGATTGCGCCCGCCGCTCGTGCCACTTCGACATGGCATCAGGCGAGAAGATCGAGCGGTGATGGTGATTGGCCGTTGGGGCTCCGTCGACTGCGTGCGAATCTGAGGCGCGGGAACCTGCCATGCCTTGAGGTTCTGGACAAAGTCGCGGTAGAACGTCATCTCCCAGACTTGGGGCAAATCGAGGCCACATCACGCACGTTGCGCATGAGAAAGTCGAGATCGTGGTGCAGGGTCAACTCCACGTCAGATAACGCGAGCGCCCTTGACTTCCCCTGGTTTCGTGGAGAGTTTGGTCTGACCCGGGTTTGGTGAGGTCGCGTTTCTGGAATCCACCGGCGTTTAGCGAGGAGGGAGCAATGCCCAGCAGATATCCAGTCGAGGTCCGCAGACAGGTTGTGGAGCTCGCACGTTCCGGCACGAGGGTCGCTCAGCTATCCGAGACGTTTGGGATGAAGCAGGCGAGCATCTATAGCTGGCTCAAGCAGGACCGCATCGACTGTGGTGAGGCGGCCGAGGCTGAGCACCGAGGGGCAGATGGAGCTCGCGGCCGCGAGCAGATGGATCCGTCAGCTGGAGAGCGAACTCGCGGTCTCCAGGAAGGTCAACGAGGTGTTCCTCGAGCAGAACCTTCCCCAAAGCCTCTACCCGGTGATCGCCTCCCTGGCCGGGCAGGGAGGCGATGTTCAGACGGCGTGCTGATGCTAGGTGTCGCTCCGTCGGGCTACTACGACTGGAAGGTGCGCGCCCGCCGTCCGCCAGAACCCTCAGACACCTTTCGGTGCTGGTAGAGCGGGTCGTTCCGTGGCCGCAGAGCTAGATGCTCGGCGGGAAACGCGCCTCCACGGCCAGCCCTCCCTTGGGCCGCGCACTGATGGTGAGCTGGGCCTGGTGGGCAGCGACGATCGCCTGCACAATCGAGAGCCCAAGGCCGTGACCATCCCCGGAGCCGGTGCGGGCTGCGCCGAGGCGCTCGAATGGTGCTTGCAGGCGCTCCAGCTCCTCGTCTGGGACCGCCAGGCCGTCGTTAGCCACCGATAGAACCGCGTCCCCGGCGGCGGTGGTCGTGCTCACGTCGATGCCTCCGCCGGCGACGTTGTGACGGATCGCATTGTCGATCAGGTTCGCCACCAAGCGCTCCAGGAGCTGCCAATCGCCTTGGATACGGGCTGGGTTTAGGGCAGTGTGCAGTTGCAATCCGCCACGCTCGATCTCCCCAAAGCGTTCCTCGAGCACATCCCCGACCAGCGCCGCCAAGTCGACTGGCTGGCGACGGTCAAGGCCGCGCTCGCCGCGGGCCAAGCTGAGCAGCGCGTCTATCAGCTGCTCCAACTGCTGCTCAGAGGCGAGCACGCGATCGTGCGCGGCGCGCAGCGACTCCACGCTCGCGTTGGGGTCGGCCAGCGCCACTTGCGCCAGCGTCTTCAACCTGGCGAGCGGGGTACGCAGCTCGTGGGAGGCGTTGGCGATGAACTGGCGCTGCGCCGCGAAGGACGCCTCGAGCCGTCCTAGCAGCCCGTCGAAGGTGTCGCCGAGCTCCTTGAACTCGTCGTCGGGACCGGCAAGCGCCAGCCGCCGGTGCAGGTCGGTGGCTGAGATCTCGCGCGCAGCGCCGGTGATCGTGCGCAGTGGGCGCAGCACTCGTCCCGCGACCAGCCAGCCGAGGCCCATCGAGAGCGCCGCCATCGCCACCAGCGCGATCAGCGACACGAAGGCGAGCACGCGCACATCCGCGCCGTGCTGGCCCGGGTCGAATACCCGCACCGCGGCTCCACCTGGGAGTAAGGCCGGCGGTGCTCCTTCCACCTTTTCGCGAAGCCCCGCGACTCCGCTCGGCGAGGCGCCGGAGGGCGCTCCGCGCACTTCGGTGTGGATGATCGGTGCGGGGAACGCCTGCGAATAGGCGCCGTGGGTGCGCGAAACGGCGGCGTAGGTGATCCCCAACAGGGCCGCACCGGAGAGGAAGAACAGACTGCCGTAGAGCACCGCCAGGCGCAAACGGATAGTGCGCCGCGGCAGGGGCAGGCCCCGCACGAGCAGTGTCAGTCGGTCGCCGAGACTCACGAGCTCAGATCCGGTAGCCGGCCTTGGCGACCGTCTCGATCAGGGGCGGCTCCCCGAGCTTGCCGCGCAGGCGGCTCACGGTGATCTTGACGGCGTTGGTGAACGGATCGGCGGCCTCGTCCCACACTCGCGCCAGCAGCTCCTCGGCCGACACGCAGCGGCCCTGCGAGGCAAGCAGTAGCTCCAGCACGCCGAACTCCTTGGGCGTCAGCTCGATCTCCTGCCCCCCACGCGTGACCCGATGCTGCGCCGAGTCGAGCACGAGATCCTCGCGGCGCAGCAGCGGCGGGATCGCCGGCTGGGCACGCCTGACCAAGGCGCCGATGCGGGCAACCAACACGGAGAAGTCAAATGGCTTGGGCAGATAGTCGTCGGCGCCGAGCGCGAGGCCACCGACCACGTCCTCCGCCATCCCTGCGGCGGTCAGCATCAGTACGCGGCTGCGACACTCCTCCTCCACGAGCGTCGCGCAGAGCTCGTCCCCGTGCATCCCCGGAAGGTCGCGGTCGAGGACGATCACGTCGTAGTCGTTCACGCGTGCGCGGGCAAGCCCGGCCGGACCGTCCAGCGCGACGTCCACCGCCATGGCCCCCTGGCGCAGGCCGAAGGCGATCGCCTCGGCCATCTCCTCGTCGTCCTCGATCACGAGTACTCGCACGCCATGAGGCTAGCCCCCGGCGGTTTCGGCGCGGTATCGCCACGCGGCGCCGCATCGATACGTTCCCGAAACCGCGCATGGCGTACAAGCAGCCAGGACCGCCGTACGAGCCGCGAAGGAGACGACATGCGCCAAGACGCACCGCTTGACGAACTCGCACCGTTGGACGAACTCTCACCGTTGGACGAACTCGCACCGCTGGACGAAGCCGCACCACTCGACGATCCGACACCACCCGATGATCGGAGCACAGGCACGACCCGATCGCGACACGCGGCCTGCGCCACAGCGGCGCTCCTCCTCACCGGCGCCCTCGTTGCGGGCTGCGGCGGCGGGTCCCCGAACGGGGGCGTGGCGAGCCTGGGGACGCACACCTCTGCGCCCCACTCCTCGACCTCAGGAGCTGTAGGCACAAGCGAAGGCCACGAAGCATCACCCGCCAGTCAGGCAATCGCCTATACCGCCTGCATGCATGCGCACGGCGTTCCCAACTTCCCCGAGCCCCAGGTCAGCGAACACGGCGGTGCAACCAGCATCAAGATGGCCGTTCCCGTCGGCGTTGGAAAGAACCCCAGGTTCAAGACCGCCTCGGAAGCCTGCCGCAAGCTCCTGCCCGGCGGTGGGCCGGGCAATCAAGCCCCGTTGACACCGGCACAGCAGGAGCAGTACTTGAGGGCGGCGGCCTGCATCCGCTCCCACGGCGTGCCGAACTTCCCCGACCCGACGTTCTCCGGCGGCGGCGTGCACATCGAACACCTAAAGCTCAACGAGAGCTCGCCCGCATTCAAGGCTGCGGTGCACGACTGTGAATCGTTGATCCCAGGCGGCGTGCACGGCGAATCCGGCCACACCCAGCAGGCCGCGCCGGGCCATTGAGAGGGGCCGGCTCCTCAGCTTTCTTTCAGGTTCGCCTGTCAGCATCTGCGCATGCGGCTGCTGGTCGTTGACGACGACCCCTCTGTACGCGAGGCGCTCGAGCTTGTGCTGGACCTCAACGGATTCGGCGTGGCGAGCGCGGCCGACGGCGGCGAGGCGATCCGTGCGCTCGCGGTTGACCGACCCGACGCGGTGATCCTCGACGTGCTCATGCCCGGCCTGGACGGCCTGGAGGTCTGCCGGCGGATGCGCGCAATCGGCGATCGCACACCGGTGCTGATGCTGACGGCCCGCGCGGAGGTGTCAGAGCGGGTCGCTGGGCTGGAGGCTGGGGCCGACGACTACCTGGTCAAGCCGTTTGCCAGCGAGGAGCTCATCGCCAGGCTGCGTGCCCTGCTGCGCCGCACAGGCTGGGAGGGCAACGAGGAGACCCTGCGCTTCGAGGATCTGGAGCTCGATCCACACGCGCACGAGGCGCGCCGGGCAGGACGTCCACTCGAGTTGACCCGCACGGAGTTTCTGCTGCTTGAACTGCTCATGCGCCACCCTCGACGGGTGCTCTCGCGCATGAGAATCTTCGAGTGCGTGTGGGGCTATGACTTCGGGCCGGCCTCCAACTCGTTGGAGGTATACGTCGGCTATCTGCGCCGCAAGACCGAGGCCGGCGGGGAGCCGCGTCTGGTGCAGACGGTGCGGGGAGTCGGCTACGTGTTGAGGTGCTCGCCGCAATGAGTTTCCGTCGGCGCGTGGTACTGCTGGCGGCCGGTGCGGTGGCGGCGGCGATCGTGATCGCGTCGGTCGTGGTTTACGTTGTGACCGGCAACCAGTTGAACGCGCGGATCGACGCCAGCCTACGTCAAAAGCTCACTCCCGGTCACTCGCAGGCGGTTCAGATCAAGACCGTGAACGTGGGCGCAGCCCAACTCGCCAAGCTGATCCGGGAAGGCAAGCTGCCACCCGAAGCGTCGGGGCCGATCGGCTTGGGCCAGTCGGTGACACGCGTAGCCCTGCCCCGCGGGGCCGCGGTAGCAGCGGGGTCGTCCTGCGCAAAAGCGGTGCTGCGCTCGATCGAAACCGACTACTCCAGTCAGTCGTCAGGTTCGCTCTCATCCGGGGGCACCTCTCCTGCGCATCCCGCTCGCTCACCGCACTGTGTCGCTCCTGTCAACCGGCTCGTGCTGCCCGCTCCGACGCCCGGTAGCGCGGCCGGGTACGTACAGCTCTTCCAAGCCAACGGGCAGGTCCTGCGCCCGGAAGTCAAGGGATTGCAGCTTCCGGTCACCGCCGCCACCCGGGCCGTGGCGGCCGGCCGGCGCGACGCTTTCTTCAGCGAAACGACCGTCGCCGGCACACCCATGCGGATCTTGACCAAGCGCGCACCCGAAGGCGGGGTATGGCAGGTGGCGCTGCCGCTGACCGACGTGGACAGCACACTCACGCACCTGAAGCTGGTGCTCGCGCTCGTGTGCCTGGGCGGGATCGCGCTCGCGGCGGCGCTCGGGCTGCTCGTCTCGCGCACGGCGCTGATCCCTGTGCGCCGCCTGACGGGGGCCGCCGAACGCGTGGCTCGCACCCAGGATCTCGCCCACCGCATACAGGCCGGCGAGGACGACGAGCTGGGGCGGCTGGCGCAGAGCTTCAACACGATGCTCGCAACGCTCGAGCGCTCGCGCCTGGCCCAGCGACAGCTAGTCTCCGACGCCTCGCACGAGCTGCGCACGCCGTTGACGAGCGTGCAGGCCAACCTCGACGCGCTTGCGATGGGCGAGGAACTACCCGCACACGAGCGTGCTCGCATCCTTGCCGCCGCCCAGGCGCAACTGCGCGAGCTGACGGTGCTGGTGGGCGACCTGGTCGACCTGTCCAAGACCGAGGTCGAGGAGGTCGAGGTCGAGGACGTGCGCCTGGACCTGGCCGCCGCCGCCGCGTTGCGGCGTGCGCGGCTGCATGCGCCGCAATGCCCGATCGTGCTGAATGCCGAGCCCTGCCTCGTACGGGCCGCGCCGGCGCGCTTGGATCGGGCGATCGCGAACCTCCTCGACAACGCCTGCGAATGGAACCCGCCCACTCCTGACCAAAAGGGTGAAGCGGTGGGCGACCCGGTCGAAGTGCGCGTGCGCGACGGCGCGATCGAAGTCCGCGATCACGGTCCGGGAATCTCCGAGGAGGATCTACCCCGTGTGTTCGACCGCTTCTACCGTGCGCCCAGCGCCAGGGGACGACCCGGATCGGGGCTTGGGCTGGCGATCGTGCGCCAGATGGCCGAGACTCACGGTGGGTCGGTGCACGCCGCCAACGATCCCGGCGGTGGCGCCCGCCTGACGCTCGAGCTTCCGCCGCTTCAGATGACCGACGCCGAGATCGCCGCATCGAAGCTGGACACTCCAAGCGCGTCAGGCGTTGCCTGAGGAATCCCTCACTTTTACTTTCAGAGATTCCCTTTACTTTCTCTCAGGGAATCCCTCGCTATCTCTCAGGAGATCCATCGCTTTCTCTCAGCCGACTCTCAGGTTGCTCGCCCATGATTCTCGGCAATGACGTCGAGGATAATCAACCTCAGAGCGGTCGTGCTCACGAGCGTTGCGCTGCTCATCGCCGGCTGTGGCGGAGGCTCCTATAAACCGGGCGTCGCGCGCCTGTCCTCAAGCAACTCGAAGGCCGCGACGTCAAATGCCACGACCGGCTCCGGCCCGGCCGGCCCCACCGTGGAATCGCCGGAAGCCGCGGCGCTCGCGTTTGCCGGCTGCATGCGCGCCCATGGCCTACCCAATTTCCCTGACCCCAAGGCAGGCGGTGGCTTTCTCTTTCACACAGGCGCCGGAGCCGATCCCTCATCGCTCGCGTTCAAGGCGGCGCAGGCGAAGTGCAAGAAGTTCCTGCCCCCGGGGCCCGGCTCCAGTGCGCCTCCCTCGGCAAAGACATTGGCGCATTACCTGGCGATTGCGCAGTGCATGCGCCGGCACGGCGTGCCCGAATTCCCCGACCCTCGCACCACCGCCCCATCAGATCCCCGCTCCGCCCTGGGCGGTGCCGGCGTAATCAGCGATATCGAAGGCGTGGTCTTCGTGTTTCCCGGCAGGATCGACCAGCAGTCGCCGGCATTCACACGAGCAGCAGCCGAGTGCGCGTTTCCGCTGCACAACCACTGATGCGCCACTTAGCAAGTTCCTCGCTTCTTCTCAGCCGATTCTCAGGTCCCATCTCGCATGATGTCCTCACGTTGTCGCCCCAACGACGAACGCCCGCTAAGTGAAGGTGAAGGAGAAATGACGAGAACCACGCTCACCCTGGCCGTGCTCGCCACCGCAGTCCTGCTGGTTGCCGGCTGCGGCGGCTCATCCTCGAGTCCCGGCGTCGCGCATCTCGGCTCCAGCACCTCCAGCGGCGCGAACCCCGCCGGCGGCGGCTCGTCCTCGCCGGAAAGCGAAAGCAGCGCTAGCGCCCAGCAGAAGATCATCGCGTTCTCGCATTGCATGCGCACGCACGGGGTGCCGGAATTTCCCGAACCGAGCGAAGGCCACGTGCTGATCCGTCGCAGCGACCACAACGGCCACGTGACCGGCGTCAACCCGCAGTCGGCGCAGTTCCAGACCGCCAGCAAGGCCTGCGCAAAGCTGTCGCCCAAGGGAGGCAAGCCGCCGAGTCCCGCCGAACAGGCGAAGTTGCAGGAACAAGCGCTGAAGTTCTCACAGTGCATGCGCACCCACGGAGTTCCCAGCTTCCCCGACCCGCAGTTCTCCCACAGCGGCGGCGGCGTCGGCGTACGAATCGGAGGCAAGCAGGGCGGTCCGAGCGGGATCGATCCCAACTCGCCCCAGTTCCAGGCCGCCCAGAAGGCGTGCCAGTCGATCATGCCCGGGCCGAAGGGCGGCCCCGGGAACCTGGCAGTTGGCCTGTGATCGCCGGGGTGAGTGGGTTTCGCGCGTGGGCTCGCGCGTGAGGCCGGCGTTACCTTCCCGAAACCGTCGATGTCGTAGAAGCAGCGCAGCACATGTCCAGTGAAACGACGCCCACGCAGATCGGCCTGCCGGCCGCTCGCGTCCGCCGCAGGGTGCTGGCGGCGGTGGGATTGGCATTGGTTGTGGCGGTCGTCGTGCTGATCGCCACCGACCCGTTCGCCGGCAACGGGAAGGCGGGCGATGGCGTGCTCGACAACGCCAGCGCCACCTCGCTGGCAACGGTGAAACGGCAGTCGCTGTCGCAGCAGACACAGGTGAGCGGCACGCTCGGCTATGCCGGCTCCTCCAGCATCCGCGTGCCCTCAGGGACGGCGCCTTCCGCCGTCCAACAGGCAAGCGGGCTTCTCGCGAGCGCCGAAGCGATGCTGGCCACGGCCTCCTCAACGCTGTCCGCCGACACGCAGGCGCTGGCCGGCCACCAGGCGACGCTGGCTGCGGCGAGGGCCAAGGAGGCGGTCGACTGCGCAGGGTCGGGCGCTGCGGAAGCCTCCTCCGCCAACGCGTCGCCCGCAAGCGAAAACAGCTCGCCAGGCGCGGGTGGAAGCTCGTGCTCGGGGGACGTGCAGGCCGTGTCCTCGGCCCAACAGAACGCCATCGGGGCCGCCGGCAAGCTCGCGGCGGACCGCTCGCAGGTCTCCTCCGCGGAAAAGCAGCTCGCAAGCGCGCGATCCAATCTCTCCAAGGCGCGCTCCTCGGCGGCGCTTTACGAACAGAGCTCGACGTTCACGGCGCTGCCGTCGGTCGGCCAGATCGTCGCGCGCGGGCAAAGCCTGTATGAGATCGGCGGGGAGCCGGTGCTGTTGCTGTACGGCGCGACGCCGGCGACGCGGGCGTTCATCGCGGGCATGTCCCCGGGGCCCGACGTGGCCGAGCTGAACGCGAACCTCGACGCGCTCGGTTACGGGCAGGCGCTCGCGGGCGATGAATTCACGAGTGGCACCGCGGCGGCGATTCGCGCGCTGCAGTCCGCGCACAGTGCCACCGTGACCGGCGAGCTGCTGGTTGGATCGGTCGTGTTCGAGTCCGGGCCGGTGCGCGTCACCAGCGTGACCCCCACGGTCGGGGCGACGGTCATGCCGGGACCGGTGCTCGCGATCACCTCGACCGCTCGCCAGGTGACGCTCGCGCTCGACGCCTCCGAGCAGAGCAGCGTCAAGGTCGGCGACATGGTCGCGATCACGCTGCCCGACAACCAGACCACGCCGGGCCGGATCACCTACGTCTCGAGCGTTGCCACCTCGCCGTCCTCCAGTGGCAAAGGCGGGAGCGAAGAAGAAAGCTCACCCACTGTCGAAGTGCACGCCACCCCGACCGACCCGGCGGCGACGGGACACTTGGACCAGGCGCCGGTGAACGTGGAGATCACGACCGAAAGCGCCCAGAACGTGCTGGCGGTGCCTGTCGATGCGCTGCTCGCGCTCGCCGGCGGCGGCTACGCCGTGGAGCTTGCCGACGGCCGCGTGCGCCGTCTCGTGGCCGTCACCGTAGGCCTGTTCGACGACGCCGAAGGCCTCGTGCAGGTCAGCGGCCGGGGTCTGTACGCCGGCCAGCCCGTGGTGGTGCCGGGGACCTCATGAGCGGGCAGCCGACAAGCGTTACGTACGCGGACTACGACGAGGCGCCGGCGGTGCTGGAGCTGCGCGGCGTCAGCAAGGTCTACGGAGCGGAGCCGCCTGTGTATGCACTGCGAGACGTCAGCTTCGCGGTGTGCGAGGGCGAGCTGGTTGCGATCGTCGGCCCGTCGGGCTCGGGCAAGACCACGCTGCTGCACGTGATGGGGACGCTCGAGCGTCCCAGCGCGGGCGCGGTGTCGATCACCGGCCTCGACGCCGCGCAACTGTCCGACCGCGAGCTCGCGGCGTTGCGCGCCACCCGCATCGGCTTTGTCTTCCAGCAGTTCTTCCTCGCCGAGCATTCCACGGCGCTTGAGAACGTGGCCGACGGTCTGCTCTACGCCGGCGTCGCCGCCATCGAGCGCCGCGAGCGAGCGGCGGCGGCGCTCGCTCGGGTGGGACTGGCCGAGCGCGCCGACTTTCGCCCGAGCAAGCTCTCAGGCGGCGAGCGCCAGCGCGTGGCGATCGCGCGGGCGCTGGTGGGACGTCCGGCGATCGTGCTCGCAGACGAGCCCACCGGCAACCTCGACAGTGCCTCGGGGATAAGCGTGCTGGAGCTGCTGGAAGAGTTGAACGAGCAGGGCGCCACGATTCTCGTGATCACCCACGACCACGACCTCGCCGCCCGCCTGCCCCGCCAGGTCCAGGTGCTCGACGGCCAGATCGTCGCCGACACGGGGGCACGCCCAGAAGTGCGGGCGCTCTACGCGCAACTCGCGAGCGACGCCGCGACGGACGGAGCGCGCGCGGCGCAGCTCGCCTCCTCCGACACCGCCACAGACGCGCTCGAGCGGCACGTCGCCCCCGCTGGCGACGGAGAGCGCGAGCGATGATCGAGCAAGCAACCGGCCGGCCGACCGGCTGCCGCAGAGCAGGCCGGCAAACGGGCCTCGCGGTGCTGGGACTGATCCTCCTCGCCGGTCTGGGCTCCTGGGCGGTCGCGATCGGCGGCGCTCCGGCGTTTGCCTCAGGCGAGTCGAGCGCGGAAGGCGGCAGTGGACCCGGCGGTACGCAATCCTCGCCCACGGACACCTCGGACTGTCCCTCGCCCAACCCTCCCAATCAGCTCACGCTTGTGGCTGGCACGCCCCAGACTACGACGCTCGACACGGCCTTCGTCGGCGGATTGCAGGTCGCGCTCTCCAACAGCGACGGCTGCGCGGTCACCGGCGCGGCCGGTGACCCGGTGACGTTCAGCGCACCCGCCGGCGGCGCTAGCGGGCGCTTCTCGACGAGCAACTCCGTGACCGCCACGGTGGGAGCCGACGCCTCCGGCGCCGTCGCCGCGCCGACATTCGCCGCCAACGGCACGGCCGGGAGCTATACCGTCACTGCGAGCTCGCCGTACGGCTCGGTCTCGTTCTCGCTCACCAACACAGCCGCCGGCATCCCAACGCGGCTTGCTGCGGTCCCCCTGCAACACAGGTCAACCAGGGTCGGCAGCCGCTTCCCGCAGCCGCTGCAGGTTCGAGCCCTGGACGCTGGAGGCAGCCCGGTGGCCGGGGTTACCATCACATTCACACTCAGCTCCGCCACCACCGGCCGCGGCGGCGCCGGCACCGCCGCAAGCGCAAATTTCACCGACGGTGGCACCCAGGCGACAGCCATCACCGGTGCGAGCGGGCTCGCCACCTCCCCCGCACTCACAGCGGCCATGGCCGCCGGCTCGTTCACCGCCACCGCCTCAATCTCGAGCGGCGGCGCGGGCGCGACCGAAGGCGCCGGCAAAGTCGGCGGTCCGGATGTCGCGCCGGTTGGCTTCTCGCTGGTGAATCTCGCCGGCAAGCCCGCCGAGATCGCCCCCGGCATCGGCGCCACCCAGTCCGCCCCCATAGGGAGCGCGTTCCCGATCCGCCTGGCGGTCACCGTCACCGACGCCAACAAGAACCCGGTGGGTGGCACGCTCGTCACGTTCTCCGCCCCCACCGCCGGGGCCAGCGGACGCTTCACGCTGCACTCCCGCGACGACCACCATCGTGCCCACATTTCGCATACCCGCATAGTGAAGGTCAAGACCGGCGCCTGCGGGATCGCCGTGGCGCCCTCCTTCACAGCCTCCAGTCAGCCAGGCGGCTACGTGGTCGAGGCCAGCGCCGAGCCCGCGCGGCCGGCGGCGTTCGCGCTCGTCAACGAAGCCCCCGGCCAGGCGCGGTGAGGGCGCCGTGAGCGCCGTCGCCGACTCCACCAGCAACGACGCCGGCGCCGCGAATCTCACCCCGCGACGATTGCGAGCCTCCGACCTCGCCCGCGTTGCGAGCGTCGGCCTGCGCACCAGGCGGATGCGCGCCGGACTTTCGGCGCTGGGGATCGCGATCGGGGTCGCCGCAATCGTCGCGGTACTCGGCCTGTCCGCCTCCAGCCAGGCGGGGTTGCTCGAAGAGATCGACAAGCTGGGAACGAATCTGCTGACGGTCACCAACGGCCAGAGCTTCGCCGGCAAGACCGCAGAGCTGCCGCTGGTGGCGCCGGCGATGATCGCGCGCATCGAGCCGGTCGAAACCGTGGCGGAGACGGGAAAGGTCGAAGGCAAGGTGTACCGCACGCCGCTGATCCCGGAAGTCGACACGAACGCACTCAGCGTCGAGGCGGCAAGCCTCGACCTGTTGCACACGCTGGACGTGCAGGTGGTGAGGGGGCGCTATCTGAACGCCGCCACCGCGAAGGAGCCGGTGGCGGTGCTTGGCGCGGCCGCCGCGCAGCGACTGGGCGTCGACCACATTTACCCTGGCGAGCGCATTTGGGTCGCCAACCAATGGCTCTACCTCGTGGGAATTCTCGGCCCCTCGGTGCTAACGCCCGAAATCGAAAGCTCGGTGCTCGTCGGGTTTGGGGCAGCCGAGCGCTACTTGCACTTCGACGGGCACCCCAACACGGTCTACCTGCGCGCCCGGAACAGCCAGGTCGCCGCCGTGCAATCGGTGCTGGCGGCCACCGCCGACCCGGAGGCACCCAACGAAGTGAACGTCAGCCAGCCCTCCGCCACGCTCACCGCACGCGCTGACGCCCAGAGCGCGCTGAATGGCCTGTTCCTCGGACTGGGCGCGGTTGCGCTGCTGGTCGGCGCAGTGGGCGTGGCAAACATCATGGTGATCTCCGTCCTGGAACGCCGCTCGGAGATCGGGCTGCGACGCGCACTCGGCGCCACCCGCGGGCAAATCCGCACACAGTTTCTGTCCGAGGCGATCCTGCTCGCGCTCGGTGGCGGCGCCGTCGGCATAGCTGTCGGCGCGCTCGCAACCGCCGTCTACGCGGCCACCAAGGGCTGGACAATCGTCGTGCCTACAGTCGCCTGGGCCGGCGGGTTCGGGGCGGCGCTTTTGATCGGCGCCATCGCCGGGCTGGTGCCCGCGCTGCGCGCTGCCAGGTTGTCGCCGACCGAGGCGTTGCGGACGGTGTGAGCGCTCCGTGGCCCACTACGAGCAGCTCGACAAGAACGGCGATGTTCAGCCATAGCCGGACAAGACGGTAGGAGTCGACTACCTGCTGACCACCCCATTCACCTGACACTCAGAAACGACAACCTCAGCTAACTCAGACAACTGTCATAGCGGGGGCCTGCTACGTTCGGCGCGGTGACCGCCGGCTGATCGAGGGCTACGCCTTGGCGGCGTGAGCGAATCTCAGGCGGCCGGACGAAGCGGGTACATGAAAGGCTCGATCGCTTCGGTGTCGGAGCGGCGGACCCAGGCGACATCGCGCTCGTAGGGGCCAACGACTGCCGGACTTTCGACCGTGATGGCGTCGTCAGGATCTCCAGGGCGCACAAAGACACCCTCGACTCGTCTACCGCCAGTCTCGACGTAGACGCGCTGGCCTTCTGAGAAACCGTCAGTCATGGCCTGCATGGTAGATAGCCTGTCGGCGGTGGCGCTACTTGCTTGATCCGTGCCGCGCTTCGGCCTGGCGCTCAAGCTCCCGGGCAGCGTCTCGACCGTCCAGGTGGGACACCCGCATCCCAGGAAGTCGTTATCCCCGGTGAGGATGCCCGCGTCCAGCACCATGGCGAGCGCAACGGTGGGCCAGTCGCGCTGATCACGCGGCACTCGCTCTGTGGCCGTCTGCTCCAGCGAGGCGTAGGTGTCGCGCGGGACAACCTCGATGGCCCGCGTCTCGATTAGATCGCTCACGGCCTGCTCCAGAGCGAGTCGCTGCTCGGACGTAAGGCCCCCCCGAGACTCCAGAATGTCCAAGCGTCGGGACAACTCGTGCTCGGTCTCCTCCCACTGATGCTCCGCGACGAGGACGCGGAGACCGTGGTGCAGCAGGAGCTCCCGGCCTCGCTTGCGTAGTAGCTCACCAACGAGAACGCTGGCATCAGCAACAACAATCACTCGGGCAACGCTCGCCGCAGATCGAGCAGCCCTGCCAACTCCTCCTCGCTCATACCGGTCTCCTCGAGCACCCGCTCGACCATCTCCCCCAGCCTGGCGACAGCACGCTGGGCCTCGCCCTCGTCTCGCTCTAGAGGGATGTAGAAGCCGATCACATGACCGTGCTTGCTGACCGCGACCGGATCAGGCCCCGACAGGTAAGTCGTGGCGTGGTCGCGGAACTCTCTGACGCCGATGCTCTTCATGTGGTCACCATGTAGCCACATTATAGCGCGGGCGGGTTGCTACTTCGGGCCTCTTTACGTGACTCCATCTCGGGGCGAGGTTGCGACCAAAGGACAGCTGGGAATGCAAAGCCTGGCTGGGCTTTGATCATTTGCCCTCAACAAGCTCCAATGCCTCCTTAAGGCCCGAATGCACGCTGAACATGCGTGCAACTGGGTCAAAGCTAACTCCTGGATTCTTGTAGTGGAAGGCTACACCTGACCCTCCATACCCGCCTCCGCCAACCTTGGCGAAACCGATGATGCTGAATCGATACAGTAGTTCCAAGGCTTCGTTGGGACCCAGAGCTTGCCCGAGCGTGACAGATCGAAAGGCTGATTCGAATCTTCCGCGCGAGAAACGTGTAGTGTGCAATCGCCTGAGCACGTCGAGCAGCTTGCGCCACTCTTGATATGTCTCATGGACCTCATCATCCAACTCGCTTACGAGATACGCCGAGTAATTGGGACGGGCTGATTGAATGTGAGCATTGGTGATGTGCGACGCATCACCATCATGCGCCTCCTTAAGACACAAGTTCGCGAACTGGATCATGTCCCTCGGTCGAAGTTGAGTACGCCCTGCCATGTGCTTGAACTTGGTTTGGCTTCCGCGCATCAGAGCAGGGTCAGAATACCTCGTTCCAAGGGTCGCTCGACTCCGTATTGGTAATCGCGCGGATGCGTTGATCGATAAGCGTCTTAAGGCTGTCCTCGCCCGTTGAATCGTCCGTCCATCGCAAAGTCTCAAGAAGATTCTGTGTAATCTTGTTCTTATCCGGGAAGCTGATCTGATCGTAGATGTCACTTCGTATAAACACTGTTGGCGCTACGTACAGTTGTCGGTGATCCTCTCTCGCCCAGTTGTATATGTCGCGTGCAGCCAACAGCAGCCCTACCAGGCGCGCTGTGTACTCCTCATCGTCGGGATCAAATCCGCGGTCGAGGTCATCGAACAGGATGAAATACCAGCCATCTTTGTTCAAGACGTTGCTCAGACACACTTGGAGCCAGCGATTTGCTTCTCGTAGGACACCAGCCAGCCGATCCTGGGGCACGTTCGAAACATTCAAGCCCCCGAGCTTCGAGCCCAACACGGTTGGTTCAAACGAGAGCTGTACTGTCGCTTGCGAAAGAGATCGCCGAAGCTAAAGTTCACCTCACCCCAGTTGGTTCGTATAAAACGGAGAAGAGCTTTAGCGCAAGCCTTTTCTGTGCTTGACTCCGGTGCCTGGTGGTTGGCAGACGTGAGAGCCAGCTTGGCAAGCTCCACGAGAATCAAGAACGTCCAACTCATAACGTATCGCTCTAGAGCAGTGGCGGTTGCGTCCTCCGGATGCGTCGCCCATGGATAATTCTGAAACTGGAGACCGGCAGCGGAGACGTTCGTGTACGCCTCGTATTGCCGCTGGAACAGGGCCTTGTAGATTGCTGTCTTGCCGGTACCCTTACGTCCAGCCACCACAATTCGCTGCTGGTCCTCGATGCGCCCGTAAGCGTCTGTCCGCAGAAAGAACTCACCGAGCTGGACCTCAGACTCGGCGTCAATACTCCCGAATTGCTTGATGTTGCCAACTAAGCCAGTCACAGACAAGCGCTCCCTCAAGGAATCGCACAGTCTACCGGTCGAATCGGCCGGATGAGGTGTCGTTGGTGCTACCGAGGGCCATGGTCGTAGTTCCTGTCGTCGAAAGTTCGGGTGCCTCAGATCTACTCCTCAGCAAGAACTTGCCGATTGGCCCCGATAGCTGAGCGAGTCGCTGGAGAGCAAGCTAAGAAGCAAGCGTCCTCTCGCGCTCTCTCATTTTCCTGCTGATGCGCGGCCTTCGTTGCATCTAGGAGTTGGGCTTGCTGGCGCGTCTCCCAAGTGTGCTTCCCTCGCCTCGCGCCGGGCGGCCTTGCCTGCGCAACAGTCGTCCGCGCATACACGACGGTCACGAGGTCAGCGCTGGCCGCGATAACTGACGCAACCCCGGCAACCACGTTCAACGTATCCGCAACGACCATCGGCGAGCACCGCACGCCGTGCGTCGGCGGCATACCGATTCGTCCGCTGTGAAGCGCTTGAGCCGTCCGCCCTACGCCTACAAGACGACACGGTGGAATATGTCTATGCTTTCATTTCCGGGCATGGACATCTTGACCTCCACACCCCCACCTACCCGCCGTGCTCTACTCCAAGTTGGATGGCTCGGCCTGGGCATTCTGATTGTGCTCATCCTCATACCATCAGTCGCTCGCGCCGACAGCGGCGGCGCGACGATCAAAACGCTCCCCGACAGCTACATGCTCGAAGGGCACGTCGAAGTTCATCACGAATGCAGCGGGGCGTTCCAGTCCGAACGAGAGAAATGCTTTTGGTTTGGCGAGGCATCGCAATATCCAGCGAACGTCGAATGCCCTTTCGTCTACGACGGATTGCATAGCGTGTGGGGCGGGTCGGCGGAACAAGGCTCCGCGACGAGCAGCGGCAGCTTCTCGTTCATTCCCGAAGCCAGCACGGTCATCCTCTGCCTGTATGTAGATGAAGACGGGGAAGATAGTCTCGTCGGCAAGTCTCATCCGTTCGACACGCAGACGGGTAGCGAAGTGCTCCCACGACCACCTGGCCGCTCTCCCTCGCGCACATCCGTCTACGTCTCGGTCCACGGCTGCGAAATCAAGCCACACATCCTCATCAACGGCAGCAGCGAATCCATCGGCGGTAGATCCGTCTGGACGCTTACGCGGGGGAGCCACGAACACATAGGCGGAAGCATCTCCGCCAGCGACGAATTCAACCCCTATACAGAGCCGCCAGGACGGTATCGCTTCAGCGCACGGTTTCTCGGAGACTCCAACCTGCTGCCCTCGCCCAAGACGGCGAGCTTCAGCTTCCACATCAAGCACTGCTAACTGCCGCCGCCGGGTTCGCATCACCCCTCAACCCAGCGGACACCTGCGAGCGACTAGGCATCCGCGGCCACATATGCCTCCGAACCACAGGAAGGCCCCTCGGAAGCCACGCGCCGACTCCTGAAGGCCCAGATAGCAATGCAACCGATCGACAGGACTCTGCGGCCCTTACGTTCGTCGGCTCCAACAATCGCTCCGATCCGCGCTCGTGCCAGCCCGCCACGAACACGCAATAAAGCCGGGCGTAATCGGGCTGCACCGGATTGTGCAGCAGACACCGGCCAATCCCAATCCAGGGCACTCGCACGACGCCGTTCCCGTCAGCCATGCGAGTGTCATTGTGCCAGTGGTATGACCTGAAAGGTCGATCCAGCGACAAGCCACCATCCACCATAGACATGTCTAGTTCATTCTGCCGTCGCTTACCGATGTCCTTCCGGGACATGCCACGTCGCCGGTCAGACCCCGATCCCGCCGCTCTTGCTTTCGGCCAGGCCGTCCGAGGCCACCGACGAGCGCAGAAGCGCACGCTGGAGGACGTGGCAGCACAGATCCCAGCCGTCTCACGCAACAAAGACGGCAAGGGCCAGGCCACCGTGATGGACCCCAAGTACCTCGGGGAGCTTGAGGCCGGTTGGTTCTCGCCCAGCATCACAACCGCCAAGCTCATCGCCGCGCGCTGCGAGTCCCCCTCGCTGATCTCGTGCGCGACCTGTGACGCTACCGCCACGCCACTGGCTCTAGCGATTTCGGAACGTCGCATGCGCTCGGCGTTCCGCTGGCGCTATGACCGCTCCGGCGCAGTCACGAACAGCCTGCCCCGAGCTGCGGCAGGCGGCCACGGCTGTCGTACCTTGGCAGCGATTCGCATGGTCCGCTGCTTCGAGTGCGCATGCCGAGGGGGACGCGCGAGAGCGAGAAGCCGCAGGGCCAGGTGCGACGCGGTATCTTGCGTCGGCTGTCGTTTCGACGGTGGCTCCCGCAGAAACGAGAAGATCGAGGCAAATATGGCGGCTGCGCACTGGAATAACATCCCGATCAGGAAGACTCCGAAGGGCGTAAAGATCGCACTCGACGGGATCTACTACTACCCGCATGCGGGAGACCCTGCACAGCGCGGGCACGGCTACATATCAGTCAACAAAGAGCAATTCCCCTTTGAGGACGAGATCGAGTTGCTTGAGGCACTGAGCAGCATCCTGCGGCGCGCAAAGCAGGTTGCCGCCCGTCCCTAGTCGTTCGCAACGGGCACTCGCCGACGACGGCCGGTTATTTGGGTAGCCTCACCGAGAACGTTCCCAACGCAGCGATGGGCGAGCTTTGATGCCGCTCGACTCTGCACAGGACCGACAGAGAATCTCGCGTGGCTCGTGGCGATAAACGACTTCCCGGCCGGTGCCTTGCACACCGCCGCATTTGGCGCACGAGCACTTCCGCTTGGCGAATGTGAGGAAATAGCGACCCGCGATGGCTGTCCGGTACTCTCGCTTGGTCCGCTTGATTGCTGCCTTTCGCTCTTTGACTTTGTGACTACTCATCGTTGCCTCTCCTTGGGCATATTCTCTCTTCTGCCCTTCCGGCCTGGAAGCGCAGTGGAGAGCGCGGCTTATAAGCCCCGGACTCGACAGAGGGGTAGGCAGACCCCTCGGCTTCGCCCGGCCTCGTCGAATGCCGAGGAAGTACGTCCCGGCGACGAGGGGCAGCTTCCATTCACTCTTTCGAGTGTGCCTTTCGGCCTGCCTGCGCGCCTATCTGCACCAACGAAGCTCCATGTCGAAGACCTGAGTTGTTGTGCGCAGCAAAGCGCAGGCACGTATCCCCCACAAGTCCTTGACGGAGCCCGTCAACCCCCTTCTTCGCGGCTGACAGATTGCGGGGCTGAGTTCGTCATAGTAAAATCATTGTGCTCACTGACCTGGTCCGCCCGAGCCCGCTCTCTCTCTGTCACCAACCGGAGAGGTGGTCGGGCTCGTGGCTTATCCGGCCTCAAAGACCGGAGAGCCGAACGTGACGGCGTGACGACTTGAACACCAGTGCAACCTCCACTCCTGTGGTGCTCAAAGGTCATGAGGCGAGGCCCGCTTCGGGCAGTTTGCCGTCACGCCGTCACAACTACACGCCGCAGAGCACCCACGGTTGAGTTGTGATATCTGTATGTGCGCCCGGTCATATCGCCCTGTGGGCGAAAGGCCAAGGCCGTGGAGCCGAAGCGACAATCTGACGACCGCTCAGCGTCGAGCGCTGGGACTCGTTCCGTAGAGGTCTCCCGAACATAAATAAATGCTCCCGCCCGTCAGGGTGGCGAGCCCGTATGTTCAGGAGATATCCATGTCAGACATTGAAATACGGGAGCCATATGTAGATGGCTCGTCGATCGCAGAGGCAATAAGGACCGGTGTTCGCCGCTTCATGGTCCTTTCGGAGCATCAACTGGTCGCTCTGACGCTGTGGGTGTTGCATACGCACAGCTTTGGGGCAAGCGACACGACTCCATACGTCATCGTTACCAGTGCGCAGAAGGGGTCAGGAAAGAGTCGCTTGCTTGAAGTCCTGAAGCTATTTGTGGCGAAACCGTGGTACACATGCAGCCCGAGCGAAGCTGTCCTTGCACGCAAGATCGCTGCGGACCAGCCAACCATCCTGCTGGACGAGATCGACGGGACTTTCGGCCACAGTAACGACAAGGCCGACATGATCCGAAGCCTCCTCAACGAGGGGAATAGGCGAGATGGCGTTATCCCTAAGAATGTCCCAGACGGGAAAGGTGGCTGGGTGCCCGAGGATTTCCCGGTGTTCTGCCCAAAGGCATACGGCGGCATTGACACCGGCAGGCTTCCGGACACCCTACTTGACCGCTCCATCGTCCTGCGAACCCGGCGCAAGCTTCCCAGTGAGCAAGTCGAGTCCTTCCGAATTGCCCAAGCCACCGAACAGGCAGCACCGATACGTGAGATGGCGAAAGAGTGGGGATCACAGAACTTTGATCTCCTCACCACAGCACGACCCGAACCCGTGGATGATCTCTCCGATCGAGCAAACGACGGCTGGGAACCTCTGCTTGCAATAGCCGAGCGGATCGGTGGCGACTGGCCCGCACAGGCACGAGAGGCGGCAATCGCGCTGTACAGGGCTCAGCAGCGACTTGAGGACTCCACCCAATTGCGCCTGTTGCGAGCGATCCGAGACGTCTTCGAGCAGACGAAAGAGGACATGCTGACATCTAAGGCGCTATGCAGTTGCCTCAACGCACTCGATGACGTGGACTGGGATTCCCGGCCGGGAGGATCGCTCAGCACCGGCAAGCTGGCGGCCCTGTTGCGACCATTCGAGATCGCACCGAGGCAATTGTGGTTTGGTAACGGCAGCAACAAGAAGCAAATGCGAGGCTACGAACGTGATTGGTTCTTGGACGCGTGGGAGCGTTATCTAACGCCAATGGACAAGGGAGGTATCGGTGTGACGGTGTGACTGCAATTTGTCGCATTGGACAGGTAAGCAGCCAGAGCAAGAACCTACCGTGGAATCTGACACCCTGCGAGCGACCTCCGAGCTTCGGCTGCTGCCTGCGACTGACCCCAGTCACAACCAGCGGGCGCGGGCGCAGCTTGACGCTCTGCGGCGGCTCGTGCAGGTTGACAGTGAAAGATCTCCACCCCTACCTGAATCTAATACTTGACACACTATGTAAAGGTATGATTTCGTTGGGAATGTGGCGATTAACCTACATATGTCGGAGCAGTCGTGAGCGGACAAGCCCTACCCAAGCCTGCCGTCTCTGCCTACGGCCGACCGTTGAAGGGCAAGACCGTCGTCATCAAGTGCAAGCACAAAGTCGGCCCCGGCCGCAAGCTGTGTGGTGCCGAGCGCACGATCCAGGTACAGGATGCCTTTCAGGTCACGCGCTGCGCGGAGCACCAGAAGGTCTTCGCCGCCGAAAAACGCCGCGACCGCGAAGCAGCCAAGCGCAAGGCAGCCACAGAGAGCAAGCCCGCGACGGAGGACCGTGCGGCGGGCACGCCGTGACCCACTACCGCGATCAGGCACTCGCCCGCAACCGTGAGATCGTCCGCTTGCGAGTGGAAGAGAAACTGACCTACCGCGCAGTCGGCGAACGACACAAGCTCAGCGCGGGACGGGTGCGTCAGATCATCAAGAAGGAGGAGTACGACAAAAAGACCGAATTGATGATCCTTCCTGGCTCCCTTGTGAGCATCCTGCGTGCTGGGCTGCTTGTCGTGATCGGTGATCCAGCCGCAGACCTAGAGGAAGCATCGATCACTTGGCCCAAGCCGCCAGAGGCTTTCACCGAGCCCCTAATGCGGATAGACGCGTACCGGGCGCTGCTGGACTTGATCGAGTGGGCCGAGCCGAGCAGCCCCGAGCCGCCGGTCAGGGTGTGGCTGCACGATCATCGCTGGGCACTGACCACAGCGCTCGATGATCGCCTACGGATCAAGCGTAACTTTGCGGACGAAGACAAGAATGTGGCCGAGCGGCGTGCCAGAGCAGAAGAGCACGCCCGGTTGATCGAGGAGTTCCTGGCAAGGTTGAAGGAGAAGTGACCCAGCCGACCCGCTTCGCCTTCTACGGGCGTGTCTCCACAGTCGATAAGCAGGACCCGACGCTCAGCTTCCCGAGCCAGGAGCGAGCGTGTCAGGCCAAGGCCCGCGAGCTTGGGGGCGAGATCGTCTGCGAGTTCACCGACCAGGCGAGCGGTACCACGGCAGACCGCCCCGGTTGGAGCGCGCTGGTAGTCGAGGCCCGCCAGCCTGAGCGACGCTTCGACGGCGTGATCTGCTTCAGCACGAGCAGACTGGCGCGCGATCTTGTCATGGCCGGCCTGTTCGAACGCGAGCTACGACACGCGGGCGTCGGGATCTACTACGTCCAAGGCGCAGCGGACACATCGACAGCCGAGGGCGGGCTGCTGGTCACGCTCCAACAAGCCTTTGACCAATACGAGGTCGAAAAGATCCGCCGTGAAACCCGCCGAGGCATGACCGAGGGCACACGACAGGGCTACCGCATGGGCGGACGAGCACCCTACGGCTACCGAACCGTACGCGAGCCCACGCCAGAAGGCCACCGTGGCGAGGCCAAGGAGCGCGTGACGCTCACAACCGAGCCAAGCGAGGCTGAGACAGTCGCGCTCATCTTCCACTTGCACGGCGACCACGGGTGGTCCCCGAAGGCCATCGCGGAGCGCCTGAATCAACCAGGAGGCCCCTCACCCCCGCGTCATGTCGATTCGAGCCGCAACGGGGGCCGTCACTGGGCTCAGAGCACCATCGCCTCGATGCTCGAGGAATCCTGTCTACACCGGCTCGATGGTCTGGAACCGGCTCGACTTCAGCACGCGCCGCCAGAACGGAGGGCACCACGCCTGCGCGCCGAGGAGGAGTGGATCGTCACACCAGACAGCCACCCACGCCTCGTGAGCGACGCCGCATTCAAACGAAGCCAAGAACGCTTCCGCGACCGTCCCCGCCAACAGCACACCAACGGCGGGACGAGCAACGGCCACGGTCGTCAATACGCGCTCGCGGGCATGGTCTACTGCTGTGCCGGTCACAAGCCCATGTCTATGCAGGGCAAGACCCGCAAGAAGGGCAAGAAGACCTACCGCTACATGGCCTGTGCCTACCGCGACCAGTACGGGGACACGGCCGCCGCCGAGATCCACGGAGGAGCCAAGTGGATCTACATGAACGAGGACGTGCTGATGCCACTAGTCGAAGAGTTCTTCCGGACACGCATCTGGGGACCCATGCGCCTGAAGAAGCTCGCGGCCCAACTCAAGAGCCACGGCCGCGAACGGACCAAACGGGGCGAACTCAAGGCCACGAAGCTGCGTCAGATGGTCACTACTGCCGACCGGAACATCAAGCAGCAAGTTCTCGCCATCGAGGAGGGCATCCCGCCCGCCATCGTCAAGGAACGCATCGCTGAGTTGGAAGAGGAGAAGGAGGCCGCGCAGGAGGCCCTGGCGGAACTCGGTCCCGAGGACATCGAGATCGAGGACGACTATCTCGCGGAGCGCCTGGCGCGGCTTCCCGACCTCAGCAAGCAGCTACGCGACGCGCCCGTCGAGGTCAAGCGACAGATCTTCGAGGCGTTCGAGCTACGCATCGAGCTTGACAAGCCCAACCGGCGACTTGAGATAAGCGCCACCGTCACAGAGGCGGTGGCCGAAGCCTTCGAGGACCCGAAACGCCCTACAAACAGAGGGCTTCCGAGTCACCGGTCCAACCATAGCGGGGGCAGGATTCGAACCTGCGACCTTCGGGTTATGAGCCCATTTGTGGGGTGTCGTGGGGTGTCGCCGGGTGCGGCGATTTGGCTCTATTGCTGACGATTCGACTTTGGTCCGGTTTGCCGATGTCGTGGAATGGCGTGGGGCATGTTTGCACTTTTGTTTGCACCTTTGAGCGACCAGCCGCAGAAAGCCATTGTCGCCTTTTCAGCACATTGTTGCTTTACAATGAGTGCATGAGCCAGCCTACTGCCGCAGGCGATGGCGCCCACCCGCGCATGGTCCATGTAAGCCGCGCACAGGCGGCCGTGGATGCGGATGGCCTCTTGCGTGCCAAGGGGCTTGAGATCAGTCCAGAACATCAGGCACTTTCGGCCTGTTGGGTGGCTGGCGAGATCGACGACGAGGAGCTTGAGCGACTCGGTTTCGAGCTCGTGCGCCAGCGTCTGGCTGCGAGCACCGTCCGATAGTTCGTCTTGCATGGTCCGGGAACTCAGCATCGAACCGCAGCGGTGGGGCCGCCGGGACAAGCACCTTGAGGTCGCCCAGGTGCTGCAGATCGCCAGGTTCGCGCAGCGCGTGTCGCTGGAGGAGGTCGCCGGCAGCATCCTGGAGTGGACGGAGCAGAACCATCCAGACGCAGTGGAGCAGACCGCCACTGAGATCGATGCTTTCTTCGCCGAGCTCCCCGCTCCGGCGGCTACACCTGCCGACGAGTTTCTCACCGAGCTACGTGCTGCGTTGCCGCCTCGCTGAGCGAACAAGGCCGAGACGATCTGGCGCGCTTACGTGAGCAACGGGACTACTGCCTGCACTCGATCGACAGCCAGACGGAACGAGGTCGATTGAGTGCAAGGCCCGGTCGCCTAGACATGCGAGCGGTCGCCCTGGGTTGATTGGGACAGGCGCAGCGGCTATCGTCTACTACGTAAACCATTGATGGCATGATGCCGACAAGATTGATGATGGCTTCAACACTCGACACCCACACGATGAGCCAGCGGCATGATCCGCCCGATGAGATCGTCGCGGTGATAGACGCGGCAGAGTTCGAGGCAGCTCGACGGGATCCGCGCGTCCGCTCGTTCCTCACGGAGGCCGACGCCTACCTCGCCGAGCTTGAGCAGCAGGGCCGTAACCGCTAGTCCAGTGGTTGTAGCGGTAGCCAGAGCCGCTTGGGCGTCCTAGCTTCGGCCGACCCTCGAAATCCGTAGCGCTTGCGCCACATTGCCGCAGTCTCCTCATCGAAGGGATCGACGACAAGCACGGCGGTGGCTTGAAGCTCGGCCGCAAGGCGCGCAGTAGCGGCCGCGTGGAGGAGCAGCAGCTTGCCGTCAATCTTGGCTCGCTTGTCCTTGGCGATCCAAGTGATGAGGGCTCCGGGCACTCGTACAGGGACGACACCGACGCGGCGGCGATCACGCTGGCTGAGTTCGACCTGAGCCGACGCTAGCGAGTAGAAGCCCGCTACTCGACGGCCAGCGATGAGCAGACGGGTGCGCGAGGTTTGATGGGCAGCGACCGCCTGGGCCTGTAGCCAGGCGCCTGCGGCTTGGGCCGCTGCGCGTTCCCCCGCATCGAAGTCGTCGAGTGCGAGCCGCAACTCGGTGGGCAGTTCCTCGTCTCTCGAAGGGAGCGTGATCCACGTAGGCTTGGGGTCCGTGAGGGCCGCGTCGATCGATTCGGCGACGACGGCCTCTCCGAGGTCCTGGTTCGTCATCAAGCCGCCGTCTTTCGGTACGTGCTCAGTCATGGCCTTGGCTCCGATGCGTGTGCGCAGCTTGTACCTGAGGCTTCCTTGTTGCAGTCGGCTCGCTTGTGACTTGCGCCAGCCGACGCTCGATGTCAGGAGACAACACCTTTTCGGGGTCTGCAGGCGGCCAGGAACTAGGCGTCGGCATTCCTAGCCTCGCCGCCTCGAAATAGTTCGTCGTCGGCTGCCCGGGGACGTACCCGTTGGGCGCATAGGTGCCGTGCTTGAGCTTCTGAATCGATCCCTCCGAGGCGAGCTTCCAAAGTGCCCAACTGACGGTCTTGCGGGTGCATTCCGGCATATGCTCGGCCACCTCGCCGACCGTCGCTTCGCCGTTGATGAGCGTGATGACCCTCAGTGCAAGCTCCTTTGAGGTCGGATCGTCCGACATTTCCTCCAAGCCAAGCTCGGGAACAGGGGCGAACACGTCGGCGGCGGTATCGCTCGGACCTTCGAGCATCCCCGCGAGCACGCTCGTGAGTTCCTTGCACTGCCGTATGGCCCTTTCCGCATGGCGGCGCTTCTCGGCGGCGATCACTATCTCGTCGTCCGCGTCCCGCAGCTGCTGTTCGGCTGCTTGAAGGGCTACGGCCACACGCGGCACGGCTGCGCGCATGCTTTCCTGGTCGCCGAAGTTGATCTGCAAGTCATCCATGCTTGCGTCGCAGAATAGCAAGGTTGTGCTCAAGTATGGAACCTTGAGTGCAAACTCCTCCCAAGCCTACGTGACTCTATGCTTTCAATCACCCGACAAGACGGCAGCCAGAGCACGCTTACGACCGGCCCGGCCGTAAGCGACTCGGCGCGCCCGTGCGTCCGCGTGTTCCGCCAAGTCGCGAGCACATATGGCGCTTCGGAGAACGGGCGAGTGCAGCAGAGTCGAGCGCGTTCGCGCCTGCGACGACCGTCCTCATCAAACAGCATCGCGCAGCGCGCGAGCAGTCCGCAACTCCTCACGTACCAGCGCTATTGCGGCATCTTCGGTGAGATCGCTGCGCGCGCGGATGCGG
>CAVRRX010000003.1:0-169139 GCA_963723685.1 uncultured Solirubrobacterales bacterium | reverse complement strand
GGGCGAACGGTTAGAGAACCAGCAAACACGGGGGATTTCGGCCGCCCGCGGTCCCATTTGCGGTCTCCATACCGGGTCCATACCGGGCTCCTCGCATCCCGAGACCCGGCGTATGCCATCTTGAACATGTGTATTGGGAGACCTGGACTGGGCGACACTGGGCAAGCGCCTTCGACCAGGCCGAGGCGGCGTCACTGAGACCCCGACCCTGATCGAGATCGACCCCGACCAACTCATCATCGAAATCCTTACGCTAAGACAGCTCACCATCCCTCCCAGATTCTGAGTAGGTGATGTCGGCGACCCAGAGCACGTTCCGCCCTCCTGGCGAAAACTGCAGCTCAACCGGGTCGTCAGCGATCCTGACGCCAGGCATTAGAATCATCGTCTTGCCGCGCCTGACGCGCACCAAGCCAGAGATCCCAGCCGCTCTCATCAGCCGAGTCCGCCAGAGCCTAAATCACAAATCTCTCGACGCCTTAGCATCGCTTGCCGCGATGAACCCTGGCGCCAGATGCGGTGCTCGCCCTCTAGAGAGCCGAAGCCGAGCTTTCTGTGACAAATGCGAAGCACTCTCTATAGAGTCCTGCTCGCACCTAAACAGGTTTCAGCGCAACCAACGTGGTTGGTGGAGGTTTCAGCGTAACCAACGTGGTTGGTGGAGGTTTCGGCGACGTTGGCGGAGACGAGGGGCGCGGCGGCAGCCACTCTGTAAAGCCGCACTCGGCCGCCACAATAATGGCACTACCAGACAGAGTAAGCCACGCTGCCACAAGCGGTCCCACTGGCCCCGTCACCGGTGTCGAGAACCAGGCCACGAGCGCTCCGGCGTACAGGACCAACGCACCAGCGCAAGCAAGCGACTGGGCAGTCGTGCACTGGCCGGAGGGATCCGCGTAATTTTCCGGATCCTCCAGCGCGTACCCGTACGGTTCATCGGTCTCCTGAAGAGCGGGGTCGATGCTCATGAACTGTGCTGTGTTTGAGTCGTATCTCCGTGCGCCAAGCCAGATGAGCCCTGTTTCTGGGTCGGTGATTTGGCCGTCGTATCCGAGGGGTATACTGTCGCCAGCGGCTTCGATGGTGTTGCCGAAGGGACCATAGGTTTTCAAACCGACCACTGCGCCTTCTTGCCAGTATGTCGCCAGTAGGGTAGATCCTTGCTGGTCGTGGTGTAGATATATCCCGTTCAGTCCGAAGGACTCCTCGATAGGGAGGTTTTCCGGGCCGTATATGTAGGAGGCCTCTTCTTCTCCTCCCGTCTCGTCTTCGAGAACTATGGGTAGGGGTTCGGCGGTATCCCAGGCGGCCGTCTGTTTTGTCCCATTGACAGTTATTTCCTGTGTAAGACCGTTACCGTCGAATGTGATGGACTCATGCAGTTCTGTTTGTTTCGCGCCTTTTTCGCGTTCGGTGCTGGTGAGGTGTCCTGCCTGGTCGTACCCGTAGGTTGTTGCGGGTTCGCCGCTTTTTGGTTCGAGTTTGGTGCGTTGGCCGTCTTCGTTGTATGTGTATTTGGCGGTGGGGCCTTCTTTGAGCTGGTCGGCGGTGTTGTAGGTGTAGCCGGCTTCGCCTTCGATCTTTGTTGGGTTGTCTGCTTTGTCGTATGTGTAGGCGTGTTTGTTGTATTCTATGAGCCGGTTATTTTCGTCAAGCACACTCGTGATAGTCAGAGGTTCGAATCCTTCAGCACCCTCGGTGGTTTTCGTAACTTGGCCATCTCCGTCACGTTCGTATCCAAGGATCGAGTAGGCTTCCGTACCCTTTAACATCTTGATTTCTGCCATCTGGTCGGCTTCGTTGTAGGCGTATTCATCCTTGTTTTTGGATTCGGCTGGGAAGGTTGTGGATGTTAGCTTGCTGTCGGCGTTGTATTTGAAGGTGAAGACTTGCCCTCTCCAGTCGGTGACTTTGGACAGCCGGTTGTCTTTGTCGTATTCGCGGGTGATGTGTTCGCCGTTGGGATAGGTGATCTTAACCGGTAGGTTGGCGAGGTTGTATTCGTACTTGACTATCTTGCCGGCACCGTTCTTGTATTCGGTGAGGCGGTCAAGTTTGTCCCAGGTGTTTTCGGTGGTGCCGGTCTCGTCTTTCATCTTGGTGACCTTGCTGTCTTTGTTGTATTCGTAGGTCACTTCTGACGGTTTGCCGGTGGAGTATTTGATTTTTTTGAGGCGGTTGGTTTCGTCGTAGGCGTATTCGGTGACGTGTGTTTCGGGGTCTTCTAGCTTTTCGAGGTTACCGGCCAGTTCGTAGGTCTTCTTCCAGATCTTTCCTAGCGGGTTCTTTTCTTCTGTGACTTGCTCAAGCGTGTTGCGTTTGTATTCCCAGGTGTGCGCGTTTCCGTCTGTGTAGCTGGTCTTTTGCCCTTCGGCGTCGTATCCGGTTTCGGTGGTGTCGCCGTTTGGCTTGGTAACCTTGATGGGTAGGTTTTCTTCGTTGTATTCGTATTTCGTGGTGTGTGCGTTCCCGTCCTTTTCCGATTCGATGTTCCCGTTTCCGTTGTATTTGTATTCCGTGATATGTCCCAGCGGGTCGGTGATCTTTTTAGTGCGGCCCTGTTCGTCGCGTTCGGTTTTCGTCGTGTAGCCACGCGGGCTAATTTCTTCGGTGATCTGAGAATCTTCGTTGTATTTCCACTTACGTTCGTCGCTTTCGGGGTCGATTTCCTTTTCCTTGTTCCCGTCTGCGTCGTACGTGAATTTCGTTACGTGACTCAAGGGATCCTTTGTTTCGGTGAGTTCGCCGTGTTCACTATATTTGTATTCGGTCTTCTGCGTTTCCGTGCCAATCGTGCGTTCAGTGACTTCCGGTTCGCCGTGTTCGTTGCGGGCGATTTTCGTCGTCTCGCCTCCAGGCGAGGTTTCTTCAGTGACGTTGTGCTTCGAATCGTATTTCCATTTCTGTTCGTCACCATTGGGGTCTGTTTCGCTGGTCTTGTTCCCTTCTCCGTCATACGTGTATTTTGTTTCGTGTCCGTTAGGGTCGATCAGCTTCGTGAGATTGAAGGTTTCGCTGTTGTATTCATATTCGGTGGTCGTTTCGATCGCGGTACCCTTCGCGCGTGTGACCTTCGTAGGCTCCTCAGCAGCATTGAAATCCTCAACAGTTTCAGAACCGTTGGGTTCCGTTCGCGTGGTTTCAGTGCCGGCTGGGGTCCCGTAAGACCATTTACGCGTATGACCACCGATCGTCTGTTCGATCACGCGATGAGACCCGTCGTATTTGGTGGTTGCCGAATGGCCGCGACCATCCTTGATTTTTGTCAACAGATGCGGGGATTCGTATTCGAATTCCCACCGCACTTTGCCTTCAATGGTCACACTCGCAAGATTTTTCGAGGAGTACGTGTAGCTCACGGTATGGCCCATAGGGTCTTTAACGCTTTCAACTAGCCCTTCCCCGTTGTATTTGAACGTCAAAGACCTACTAGTGCCATCAGTCACTTTTTCGAGTTGATGACTACCGTTATACGTCAGCGTATTCGAGTTCCCGTTACGATCGGTTTCCTTCGTGAGATACCCTTCGCTATTGAATTCAAGCTTGGTCTGGTCGGGCAGCGTATACACGTAGCCAGTGCCTTCTTTGACAAGTCGTGCCTGCACCCAACCACCCTGCGTAAATTCAGAACCCGATTCATAGAACACCACACCGCTGCCATTGTCCTGGTACACCGTGGCTACACCACCGCTCACTTCAAGATGAGCCCCATATGGTCCAGTCCAACCAAAACCCCACACGCCAGGAGACGAAGCAGCAGCCGCCGACAGCCCGTCATAGGCCCGCGTCACCCGCAAACCAGGACCACGACCGCCGATAGCAATATCCGTCTGCATCTCAGTCTCATCCCCGGTGGCGCAATTGACGACTTTGCCGCACGGTTCTTTGGTCAATCCGGGCGCACCGGAGTTAGAACCAGACCCTCCCACCACAGGTGGCTCCGGGTCCGGCGGCGGTGTGGGGGGGCCTTCACATGCAGCCGCCGACATCGCCAGAGCCAATTGCGCAAACAAAAGCACGACCACCACACGCCCCAAGCGATGAGTGAACGCACGACCGCGACTCGGGCGTGAGAAGAACCTCCTACCACCCCACCCACCCAAGGAAGGATGGGGATCGCAGCCGACCGTTAGAGTTCCGTGGCTCCGCAGCCCGCGACCGGTGGGACTGGACAAGTCGTGCTCCCCTTGCCGCCCTTGCATGAGGCTCTCCTCCTTTTGAGGGATCATTCCGTCTTAGTCAGTTTTTGCTGTGATGGCTGGAAAAGGCCCACAGGAGTCAAACTCGCCATGGATCAAAGCCACAGTGCTCCAACCGACGCTACCGTGATGCACTCAATACGCAACCTAAAGCGAGCCTTAAGGGTAGAGATGTTTCCAACTGTTGGATATATTGACTGATCTCAACTAATAGAGACTCGAAGGGAAGGTCTGTCTCCAACCTTCTTGACTCCGGCGTCGGATGGTGCGACGCTTTCCACCATTGGCATGTAGACGCGGAAGGCACCAACAGCCGACGACTAATTCCTCAAGCGGAAGCGCACATCACGGGTTGTGAGACGACTTGACCCAGTCCTGTCTCACGACGGAAAGTCGTAGGAGACCAGGCGTGGCGAAAAAGCAGAAACGGTCGATGCCCAAGGTCTGGGCAGACCCCAAGACAGCTCAAGCAGCAAAACGAGGAGCACAGACGCCACGCAGGGCGCTGTGGATGGGCGCTGGGCTCACCAGCACCTTGATCGTCGTGGCTGCCGTCGGGGTCGGCCTGCTGATCGGCTCAACGAGCAGTCGCGCTGAAGAAGCGCGTATCGACCACGAAGTCGGCACGCTCCTGGACGGAATACCGCAACAAGGACGAACTCTAGGGTCCCCAGCCGCTCCGGTAACCCTACAAGTCTTCGCCGATCTCAAAGACGTCGACAGCAAGCGCTGGGTCCTCACCTTACTGCCCGCCATCATCCACGAGTTCGTGCGCACAAATATCCTGAAGATCGAATACATGTCCTTCAAGACAAATACGCTCACCCCCAAGACCTTTATCAAGCAACAAACAGCGGCAGTCGCCGCTGGCGCACAAAACAAACTATGGGACTACATCGAGATCTTCTACCACGAGCAAGGACCAGAGTACACAGCCTACGTCACCGAAAATTACCTCGACGACATAGCCAACCAAACCCCAGAACTAAACATCAAACAATGGCACCAAGACCGCAACAGCGGGCGACGAACCGAACAAGTAATCACAGATGACCACACAGCCAGAGCCGAGGGAATCCACGTCACACCCGCATACCGACTCGGACGCACCGGCGACCAACTACACAACTTCACCGGAAGCGAAGCTATCACCTTCCCCCACCAACACCACCCCACCACCTTCGCAAGCGCCAAAGACCTCGCCGACGCCATCAACCAAATCCACTAGAAGCCATCCAGCCCGATGAGTCTGAGCCACCAGCTCGAGCCCGGGCCCGGACCCCACGCGACGAGGCAAACCTGTGCAGTGTTGTGGAGCTTTGGTGCCGACCCTTGCGTAGCTTTGCTGAGAAATGACAGATAATCGGGGCGAACGGTGGTGGTTGACTTGGGCGCTGGGGATTCTCGGGGGCGTGGGCGGTCCTGTGTGCGGCCTGACAGCCGGAGCCTTGTCAGGCAGCGCGATCCACGTACTCGCGTAGGGCGATACGCGCGATCTCACTGACGGAGCGGTGCTCCTTGTGTGCGCGCGCTCGCAGGGCGTTGGCGAGATCGGGGTCGACGCGAACCTGAACGCGCGGCGAAGCGCCCTTTGTGCCGAGCGACGGCCGTCCGACCGTAACCCTGATCGCCTTGTCCAGGTCATAGCCGCGCTCGGCCTCGTCGGCCAGCGCCTCGATGTCCTCGTCGGCGAGAACCTCACCGCTAGCTGTCGTGAACTTGGTCATCTCCGGTCCTCGTAACGCTTTCGGTACTTGTCGCGCAGCTCCATCGCATGGATCACCAACAGCTCGTCGCGCTTGCCCGCGACCGCCATGACCTCAAGCGCACGTCCATGATCGTCGTCTCCGAGATAGACGACGCGCGTCGAGCGTGCGCGTGCCTCCTCCGTGTCTGGCGGCGGCTCGTCGAAGCGGACTCGATAGTTGGCGATGACATGGCGGATGCGGTCCTTTGAGATGCGGTGACGGGTCGCAGATCGTGCAAACCGCACGTTGGGACCATCCAACTTTAGCAATTGTGTCAGACATAATCAAAGATCGAGAGGCTCAGAACAAGCTCTCCTGTGATGGGCGTACGCAGGACGGGGAGATGATCCCTGGCGCTTGGGACGGTTCTCGGCGCATGTGGCGTATGCGCCGACGATCCGGTCGAGTGCGCGGCCCTGCAACCAGGCGGCGAACGACGGGCACGCCAGTTTGCGCGCGTGGGCGATCATCTCCCACACCTGGCGTGCGCGGTCAGCCCCAAAACCAGAGTCTCTACAGATACCGCTCGAAGCGTGAAAGCAACAGCCGACGAAGATGCGATCTTGACGCTTTGGTCCTCGTCCAAGACAAGTAGCGAGCCCGGGCCTACCGAGAGTGCTAAACCTCCGCCAACACCAAGAGCAGCTCCAACCGGCTACCGACCATCGGCCTGCGAATATGAGTACACTGGCTGTTGTCGAGTTTCGGCGTCGCGGCCACTTCTGAACGCTCGCATTTGGGTGTGGGCTCCCGCTCCCTATCGAGCGGGCGGACTTCCGTCGTCGTCTGCGATGAGATGGTCGTGGATCGCCTTTGTCAGCGCGGTGTTCTCGACGACCAGGCGGTGGGTGGTCATGCCTAGATCGTGTAGGTGCTCGACTTGCTTGTCTTGCACGCTTCCTTGGGCGTTCTGTGCTACGAGAATCGCGATCATTGCGAGCCACTGCATGATGCCACCGACGGCGAGCAGCATGAGGTTGAAGGGGTAGTGGTCGCCGGCGACTGTGGCCCCGAGGCCGGCCATCCAGATCGCGAAGGCGATGATGCTGAGGTAGAACATCCACATTGAGCCCACGGTCTGGGCGATGAAGCTCGCGATCCGATCGTTTAGACCGTCGCGCTCGTCGGCCAGCTTGGGAGGCCGGGTATGACGCAACTTGTGCATTACCTGTTCGGGTGCGCTCTCCTGCTCTGCCGGCATGTGGGGCGTGACCGACGTGTTGTCTCGCAGTAGCGTCATCCGGCCGAAGTTGCGCCGACCAGTGCCTCGGAACTATGGTCGCTCTTGGCTCCCTTGAGCACGACCTTCAGCGCACCGGTATTCGCGGCGTCGGCGAACGTGTCGTAGGCGCCCATCGTGTCCTCGAGCGCGACGTGATGTGTGGCGAACACGGTCGGGTCCAGGCGACCGCTGGCGACGAGCTTCATCAGCTGGGGGATCGTGTGGGTGTCGACGAGACCCGTGGTGATCGTGACGTCGCGGGTCCAGAGCTTCTCGAGGTGGAGCGTGGCGGAGTGGCCGTGCACGCCGATGTTCGCGACTCGTCCTCCCGGGCGGATCAGACTCGGTCGCCAGCTCGAACGTATCGGGTACGCCGACGGCCTCGAACGCGACGTCTGCGCCGAGTCCGTCGGTGAGCTCCATGATCTGCGCGAGGGCATCCTCGCGTCCGTTGTTGATCGTGACGTCGGCTCCGAAGCTGGCGAGCGCTCTCGAGTCGGCTGTCGGCGAGATCGATCGCGACGATCCGTCCGGGCGTGTAGAGACTGGCGGTGAGCATCGCCGCGAGACCGATCGGGCCGGCGCCGACCACCGCCACGACGTCGCCGGGTGAGACTTTGCCGTTCAGGACGCCCACCTCGTAGGCCGTGGGCAGGATGTCCGAGAGGAACAGGACCTGCTCGTCGCTGAGTTGCTCCGGGACCTTGTAGACGGAGTTCTCGGCAAACGGCACGCGTGCATACTCGGCCTGCAGCCCATCGATCAGGTGCCCGAAGATCCAGCCGCCGCCACCGAGGCACTGCCCGTAGCGGGCTTCCTTGCAGAAGCGGCAGCGCCCGCAGGAGCTGATGCAGGACATCAGCACGCGGTCGCCCGACCGCCAGCGTGCTCACGCTGGAGCCGATCTCCTGCACGGTGCCGACGGCCTCGTGTCCGAGCACCGTGCCTGGAGTCGTCTCGGGCACGTCGCCCTTGAGGATGTGCAGGTCGCTGCCGCAGATCGTCGAGGTGTCGATTCGCACGACGATGTCGGTCTGATCGATGATCGTGGGGTCATCCACGGTGTCCCAGCCGCGCTGGCCGGGACCGTGGTAAACGAGAGCCTTCATCATGCACCGGCCGTCGCGGCGTCTCGGCCTCTGAGGTTCACCTGCCAGTTGGCCAGCGGGAGCAGGAACAGGATTGCCCCCAACGCTATGAGTATCCATCCGGCGAGGGTGGCGATCGTGCCGACCAATGACCATCCCCAGGCGTTCAGGAGCAGGCCGCGCAGGGTCTCGCCCTGGAAGAGGGTTGCCTTCTCTTCGGCCAGCTTTGCGTTGGTCGGCGCGGCCAGGGCTGCGGTGCTGACCTGTGCATAGGTCTGGCCACCGGCGATCTTTGAGAGGTGCACGTTGATGAAGTTGTTGGCGTACGCCTTGGCCTGGCTACCCGTGGTGAGTTGCTGGCCTGCGTACTGCTTGACACCCGGCAGCAGCGCGGGGCTGCCGGCGGCAGGGAAGAAGATCTTCTGTGGGACGAGCTGGTCGTGGACGACCTTCTTGTCGTAGCTGCCTCCCACGACGGCGATGATCCCGACGATCACGATGCCCAACGCGGCGACCGTTGCGATCGAGGTCAGGCTGGTGAGTTTCGCGAGCAGTGGGCTTCGCGGTGACTGAGAGCGTCGGCGAGGGCTGGGGTTGTCCATTGGCAACGGGATCGGCAGTTTCGAGGGGCGGGACGCCGTTGCCGGCGGTCGCGGCGGACGGAGGGGGCATTACTGAGCTGGGCACGGTGGACCTCATTTCGGTTGGTGTGCGCATGAGCGCCAGCGACCTAATCGAGCACCGCGGACTTGAACAACATAGCATGAAATCTAAATCAAGGAAATAGATTTCTAGGAAATTGGAATCTAGATACGCTAGTCTCTGTCTATGACCGAGGCCACCACTCACCGCTGGAAGTTCCTGACGAACCACGCCCAGGTCCTCGCCTGCATCGCCCACGATCCAGGCGTGCTTCTACGAGAGATCAGCGAGCGAGTCGGGATCACCGAACGGGCCGCCCACCGGATCGTCACCGAGCTCACCGACGGCGGCTACATCACGCGAGAGCGCAACGGACGTCGCAACCACTACACGATCCAATCCGGCCTCCCGCTTCCCGACCGCCTCGGCCGCGTGCAGCGGATCAGCGACCTGCTCACGATCCTCATCGGCACGACCGACGAGTTCCCAGATGCGCCAGTCCTGACGCCACCGCAAAACGGCAAGGCCACAAAAACGGCGACGCAGAGAACGGCAACGCTGGTAAGTAGTCATGGCCAGCACTTCACACGCCGAGACCGCGAAGGGCTCGCATTCCGACCAGCTTCGCGTCGTCATCGTAGGGGGCGGAGTGGCCGCGCTTGAGACCGTGCTGGCCCTGGCCGATCTTGGGCGCGACCGCACCGATGTGACGGTGATCGCTCCCAACACCGAGTTCGTGTACCGGCCGATGGTCGTCCGCGAGCCGTTCGCCCACGGTGCGGCCCGCCGCTATCCACTCGCCCCGATCGTGCGCGATGCCGGCGCGACGCTGCTGCACGGCGAACTTGGCTGGATCGACCCGGTCGAGCGGACGATCCACACGAAGGCCGACGAGGCGATCGAGTACGACGCGCTCGTGCTCGCGCTTGGCGCGAGCATCAGCAAGCGCTACAAGCACGCCTTGACGATCGACGACCGCGACCTGGACGAGACCATGCACGGGCTGATCCAGGATGTCGAGGGCGATTTCATCCACAAGCTGGCGTTTGTTGCGCCCGGCCGCATGGCCTGGCCGCTGCCGTTGTACGAGCTCGCGCTGATGACAGCCGGACGCGCCTATGACATGGGCATCGATCTGGAGACGACGATCGTCACCCCAGAGGACAGCCCGCTCGCGATCTTTGGCGCGTCGGCGAGCAGCTCCATCACCGAGCTGCTCGCCCGTGCGAGCATCGAGACGATCACCTCCGCATACGCCGAGGTTCCCAACTCCCGCGAGGTCGTGATCAACCCCGGTGACCGACACCTCGAGGTGGATCGAGTGATCGCGCTACCCGAGCTCTTCGGACCCGAGGTACGCGGCATCCCGCTGGGCGAACACGGCTTCATCCGAGTGGACCCGTACTGCCGGGTCCCAGGCATCGAGCACATCTACGCGGCCGGCGATGCGACCGACTTTCCCATCAAGCACGGCGGCATCGGCTCGCAGCAGGCCGACATTGCCGCACAGTCAATCGCGGCGCTGGCCGGGGCTGTCGGTTACGCCCGAGCGCTTCAACCCCGTGATACACGGCATGCTGTTGACGGACGGGAAGCCTCGATACCTCACCGCTCACATCACCGGAGGACACGGGTTCAGCTCGGAGATCACCGACACACCAACATGGTCGCCGCCGAGCAAGATCGCCGCCAAGTACCTTGCGCCGTATCTACAGGAGCGCGACCGCGAAAGCACCCCGACCTAAGAGAGGTGTCTCGCTTTGCTCGACATCCGAGCCCCTACCTACGCCAGTTCACGCCTGCTCCTTCCGAGGCACCTTAGGCCGGGAGATCAGCCGTCCAAACCACCTGTACCCTAGGTGGCGATAAACGACAATTCCCATTAGGGAAGGTGCGGCAATATCGGGGCGGCGGGATTTGAACCCACGATCTCTCGGCCCCAAACCGAGCGCGATACCAAGCTTCGCCACGCCCCGCGCGTGAGATCAGAGTCTACCGTCCAACTTTGCAGCACCCCATCCCCTACTGCTAGGGTCGCCCCGCCATGGCCGACATTCAACCCCTGCGCGCGCTGCACTACGACCAATCGCTGGTCGGCCCGCTGTCAGATGTGACGTCTCCGCCCTACGACGTGATCGACGCAAAACAGCGCGAACAGCTGCTCCAGCGCTCGCCGTTCAACGTTGTCGCCGTGGACCTACCCAAGGGCGAGCCGGATGGGCAGGATCCTTACACGACCGCCGGCCAGCTATGGGAGGCCTGGCAGCTGCAGGGCGCGATCGTGCGCGATCCCGAGCCTGCCCTCTGGGCCCACACCCAGACCTACACCGGTCCCGACGGCCAGACCCGCACCCGCAGCGGCTTCTTCTGCCGGGTTCGCATCGAGGGCTATGGGCCAGGACGGGTACGCCCCCACGAGCGCACGCATCCCGGACCGAAGGAGGATCGCCTGCGCCTCATGAGGACTACACGCACGAACCTCTCCCCCATCTTCTCCCTGTTCTCGGACCCAACGAACGCCGCCTGGAAGGCACTGGAGCCGGCAACCGAGAGCGTCCCCTGGGGCGAGGTCGCCGACGCGGACGGCACGGTCCACCGCATCTGGCGCGTGACCGACCCCCAGGCGATCGCCGCCGTGCAGGCCGCCACCCGCGACGCCGAGCTGCTGATCGCCGACGGGCACCACCGCTACGAGACCGCTGACACCTACGCGCAAGAGCTCGGCGGCGCAACCGGGTTGGCGCCGCAGGGCGAGCACCGCTACATGTTGATGTGCCTGGTGGCTCTCGAGGACCCGGGCCTGACCGTCTTCCCGACCCACCGTCTCGTGCGCGGCCTCGATCGCGAGCACCAGGAGGCCTTGAGAGAAACATTGCGCCGCGACTTCGAGATCGCCGAGGTCCCGTTCGACCAACTTGCCCCGCCCCCGGGCACGGGGCCGCTGCAGCTCGGCTACATCGACGCCCACCACCAGCAGCCATACCGCCTGAAGCTCAAGGATCAGGCGATCGCCGACGCTGCTCTGCCGGACTTCTCCGAGGCGTATCGCAGCCTGGACACTGGCGTGCTGGAGGAGCTGATTCTCAAGCGGACACTGGGTCTCTCCGACGATGACATCTCGCACTTCAACGGCCTCTTCTATGCGCGCAGCACCGAGGAGGCCGTGGCGATGGTGCGCTCGGGCGAGTACGACGCCGCCTTCTTGATGCGCCCAACGCTCGTCGAGCAGGTACGCAAGATTGCCGCCTCCGGCGAGAATATGCCGCCCAAGTCGACGTTCTTTTACCCGAAGCTACTGACCGGGCTGCTGTTTAACCCCCTTTCGTAGCCCAGTGCCGTCGATACCATGGAAGGAGAGGGTGCTGTGACAACCCGATCGGAAGGTGTTGCAGTGATGAAGGCCAGTGTTAGGCGCAACGATTCGGCGTTCAAACACACAGTTCAAGTGCGCGACCACCAGTTGACGGTGGACGAGCCGCTGGAGTCAGGCGGCGAGGACGCAGGCCCCGACCCGCAGGAGCTGCTCGCGGTGAGTCTTGCCTCCTGTACGGCGATCACGATGGAGATGTACGCGGCCCGCAAGGGCTGGAACATCGGCAAAGTGGAAGTGGATGTCCAGTACACCCCTGCCGAGCGCGGCTGCCCGACCAAGTTCGACGTCGTGTTGCGACTGCCGGACGATCTGCCCGAGGAGCAGGTGGAGCGCCTGCAGGTGATAGCGGCGAAGTGTCCGGTCCACAGGACGCTCGACGGCGAGGTCATGTTCCTGGAGCGTGTCGAGCGCACCAGCGTCCCGGTCTGAGAAGCTGCCGCGCTCAGACTCAGAGGTAGGGCTGGCGCCGGCGCTGCAGGAGGTCCTGCTCGACGCGGACTCGCATTCCCGACCACGGGCCGACGAGCAGGTCCCGGCGGCCGTGCTTGTGGCGTTGTACGAGTCTGACGACGACGAGTTGCGTGTGGTCTTGACCAGGCGCCGTGCGGACCTGCGCCGCCACGCGGGCGAGATCTCCTTCCCGGGCGGGCGGCGCGATCCCGAGGACGCAACGTTGATGGATACCGCCCTGCGCGAGGCCGAAGAGGAGATCGGACTCCTCGCTCGGAGGTGACGGTGGTCGGGGCGCTTGAGCGCACCTCCACGTTCGTGACCAACTACGCGATCCATCCTTTTGTCGGGCTGCTGAAGGGCGCCCATCCATGGCGCGCCTCGGAGCTCGAGGTCGATGCCGTGCTCGAGCCGACGCTGCGCGAAGTTCGCGCGGGAAGGACGCGTACGCTCATCGAACGGCGCGGCATCTCCTTCGAGACCGATGCCTATGTGTTTGACGAGCAGCTCGTGTGGGGCGCGACGGCGCGCATCCTCGAGGACCTGCTGGCGCGGGTCGAGCCGCTGCTCAACCACCACCGCGTCCAGGAACGCGACCTTCCAACAGAGAGTTGAGCGCCTCCTGCGCCTGTGTCAGCCACGCGTCGAGATCGTCGGGATCGGCCGTGAGGATCGCTACCGGGATCGAGTTGCGCGTCGCTGTCTCCGACACTGAGCGCTCATAGCCGCCCGCCTGGTATACGAAACCACGCATCGAGCTATCCACCGAGCGGAGCAGGAAACGCTCCGGTGAGGAGTCCTCCAGCCAGCACACGATCGCGACGTGCTCCAACGCGCCACGGTCGGCGTGCGCGACGGCATTTACAACGTGGCCTTCCTGTTCCAGGGCGTCGGCCAGCACCGATGCATTGGACCCAAGCCCGACGATCAGGAATCTTGCCACCTGGCAATCCTATGGGTCACGCGTTTGGGCGCCGCGGCCGGTGGGGGACCGCGGCGCCCTATCGAGGAGAGCGGCACGTCCGAATAGCAGCAGGGAATATGTACGAGACGCCGTGGGAGAGGTTGGATACAACGTCTCGTCGGCCCCTGTGCGCGATCGTGCTCAGTCACTCACGCTCTTGCGATTGCTCGTTGCCGCCGTAACGGCGGAGAGTCCTCTTCCCCGTCATCTTGTCAGCAAGAGAACACAATGTATGTAAACACAAGTACGGAGATATGTCAAGTCCGGTCTCTTTGTGGCCTCGAACAGCTCGTCGAACCTGGCCGAACGACCGTCCAACCCCCATCGACCAGGCTCCAATACCATCCGAGCCAATGCCCGAACAGGACGCCCTCGGCGACGATGTGGTGAGCATGGAGAAGATCGTGGCGCTGTGCAAGCGCCGCGGCTTCATCTTCCCCTCCTCGGAGATCTACGGCGGCGTCGGCTCTACCTATGACTTCGGGCACTACGGGGTGCTCTTGAAGGGCAACGTCAAGAACGAGTGGTGGCGCGCGATGGTGGGGCAGCGCGACGACATCGTGGCGCTCGACTCGGCGATCCTGCAGCACCCGCGCGTGTGGGAGGCCTCCGGCCACCTCGCCGGCTTCACCGACCCGCTCGTTGACTGCAAGACCTGCGGGCAGCGCTTCCGCGCCGACCACCTCGGCGATCTGCCCTGCGGGCGCAAGCCCTCAAAGCACCCCGGCGAGACCGACGAGTGCGACCTGACCGAGGCGCGCGACTTCAACCTGATGTTCGAGACGACGATCGGACCTGTGAAGGAGTCGGGCTCGGTCGCCTATCTGCGGCCGGAGACCGCGCAGGGGATCTTCATCAACTTCAAGAACGTGCTGCAGTTCTCGCGCAAGAAGCCTCCCTTCGGGATCGCGCAGGTGGGCAAGTCGTTTCGCAACGAGATCACGCCCGGCAACTTCATCTTCCGCACACGCGAGTTCGAGCAGATGGAGATGGAGTTCTTCACGCCGCCGGCCGAGGCGCAGAAGTGGTTCGAGCACTGGCTCTCCGAGCGGATGAGCTGGTACACCACGCTCGGCCTGCGCCCCGACCACCTGCGCCTGCGCGCGCACGATCCCGACGAGCTCTCCCACTACTCCTCGGGGACGAGCGACGTGGAGTACCTGTTCCCGATCGGCTGGTCCGAGCTCGAGGGGATCGCCAACCGCGGTGACTTCGACCTCAAACAGCACGCGGAGTTCTCGGGCGAGAAACTCGAGTACTTCGATCCTGAGACCAAAGAGCGCTACATACCCCACGTGATCGAGCCGGCCGCGGGCGCCGATAGAGCAACGCTTGCGTTCCTCGTGGACGCCTACGACGAGGAAGTCGTGCAGAGCGCGAACGCCGAGGACGGAACGGCGGAGAAGGGCGGCAAGCCCCCGGAAACGCGTACCGTGCTGCGCCTGCACCCGCGCCTTGCCCCCGTGAAGGTGGCGGTGATGCCGCTCGTCAAGAAGGACGGCCAACCGGAGCTTGCGCGCGAGATCTACGAGGATCTGCGCGAACGTATGCAGAGTGAGTACGACGAGGGCGGCTCGATCGGCAAGCGCTATCGCCGTCAGGACGAGATCGGCACTCCCTGGGGCGTGACGATCGACCACCAGTCGATCGAGGACGGGACCGTTACGCTGCGAGACCGCGATTCGCTGGCCCAGGACCGCATCGAGATCGGAGAGCTTGCCGGCGAGCTCGAAAAACGGCTGGCTGCTCCCTGGCGCACGCCCAAGCTGGAACCGTTGGAGCCCAAGGCTCGCTAGCGTGCGGGCCGCGCATATCCTGAACCGCCGACACGTAAGACCACCGCTAGGAGAGACATGGACTTCGACCTGACCGACGAGCAAGAGCTGATCCGCAGCACCGCACGCGAGTTCACCGACAAGGAGATCGTGGAGCAGGCGAAGCAGAACGCGCGCAACCACCATTTCGACCTGGAGATCGTGAAGAAGATCGCCGACCAGGGCTACCTCGGCGCGATCGTGCCGCGCGAGTACGGCGGTGCCGGTCTCGATTACATCTCCTACGGGCTGGTGGTCGAGGAGATCGGCCGGGGCTGCTCGTCGGTGCGCACGGTCATCTCCGTGCAGACCTCGCTTGTGTGCAGCGCGATCCTCAAATGGGGGACCGAGGAGCAGAAGCAGCACTACCTGCCAAAGCTGTGCTCGGGCGAGTGGCTCGGCTGCTTCGGCCTCACAGAGCCCGACACAGGCTCGGATGCCGCCAAACAGCGCACGCGTGCGAAGAAGACCGACAAAGGTTGGGTCATCAACGGCGCGAAGATGTGGATCTCGATGGGCAACTACGCGAAGGTCGCGCTGATCTTCGCCCAGACCGACCCCGAGAAGGGTCATCGTGGCCTTGCCTGCTTCATGGTCGACACCGATCAGCCCGGCTACCAACCGAGCACGATCGAGCACAAGATGGGGCTGCACGCCTCCGACACCGCCTCGATCGCCCTCGAAGACGTCGAGGTCACAGACGACCAGATGCTGGGCGAGATCGGCGATGGCTTCAAGGTGGCGATGTCCTCGCTCGACTCCGGGCGCTACTCGGTGGCGGCCGGCTGCGTCGGGATCTGCCAAGGGTGCGTAGAGGAGTCGGTCAAATACGCCAAGGAGCGCGAGCAGTTCGGCAAACCGATCGCGAGCTTCCAGCTCGTGCAGGCGATGATCGCCGACATGGTGCTGAAGACCGACGCCTCGCGCATGCTCGTGTATCGCGCGGGCTTCCTCAAGGACAAGGGCCGGCCCAACACCCTGGAGACCTCGGTGGCCAAGCTGCACGCCACCGAGGCGGCGGTGGAGTGCTCCAATACGGCGATCCAGGTGCACGGCGGCGCCGGCTACGTGGACGACCACCCGGTCGAGCGTTACTTCCGCGACGTGCGCGTCACCACCCTGTACGAGGGAACCTCCCAAATCCAGAAGCTGATCATCGGCCGCGCGATGACCGGCATCAACGCGCTCGTGCCTTCCTGAGCGGGGCCGCATGCAGCGGCGGATTGTGGATTTTGGGGATTTGCGGGGCGTTCCCGTCGTGTAACCCAGCTTGGACCATACCCAAGCGTCCCGTTTCGGCTTGCTGGTCGGAATAGGAGAGGTGGCCGGACAGCGAGAACAATCAAAGGCACTGGGGCATGCACGCGCCGTAGAGATCGTCGAGATGGCTTGGGCGGAGTTGCCTTCTGCACATAGATTGCTACTGGAAGAGGTCGGCGCCTCACAGTGGACCATCGTCGAGAAGGCACTTGGATCGCCGGTTCACAAGCTGCTTCGATCCGCCGGCCATCGTGGGCTCTCCGAACAGTCACGTCTCCGGACTGATACAGCGATAGCCGTTTGGGTTCCCGATCTGCGGATCGTCGTGTTCAATGCTCGGCATCCGACACTCATCCCACTGAGCCGACCCGCGTTCTCTCAATTCCTCACGCGGACGGCGTGGCACGAGTGGGGGCACGCGCTGAGCATTGCGCGCTGCACCCAAGAAGACCTTGCCGCCGGCGCCCGACTCCTCGACCTTGCTCCGACAGCTGTCAGCAGATTTGTCCGAGGCTCAGGCTATCGTCGCTGCGAATACACCCATGAGCTGGTCGCGGAGATCTACTCGCTCTTGATCGCGCGCCGCCAGCGCAAGGAATCGGGGAGACCACGATGGCTAAACCAAGAGATATACGACCTGCTCAAGAGGGTAACCGGTTGGACGGAGTAGACCTACATCTGGGCTTCCGACTTGGGCCGAATCAGACTGCCGAGGACTACCTTGCCATCGGCGATGAGTTGCTTCGCAGCGAGGGCATCGATCCGACCTGGCGCGGCTTTGAGAAGAGTCCACAAAGCTCCAAGCAGTAATCTCTCGCCGCGATGAGTGGCGATACAGCCCAGACGATCGGGGTAGTCGGCGCGGGCACGATGGGCAGTGGTATCGCCCAGCTTGCTTGTAAGGCAGGTGCCCGCACGCTCCTGCACGATCCCATGCCCGCGGCGCTTGAACGCGGGACGGCGGGCGTGCTTGAGGGTCTGGAAAAGGAAGCCGGGAAGGGAAAGCTGACGCCCGAGCAGGCCCGTGAGGCCGGCGAGCGCCTCGAGCCCGTGCAAGAACTGGAGCGGCTCAGCTCGTGCGAATTGGTGATCGAGGCGGCTCCCGAGCGTCTTGACGTCAAGCACGAGCTGTATGGGCGCCTGTCGGAGATCGTCAAAGACGACTGCGTCCTTGCGAGTAACACCTCCTCGCTGCCGATCACCGCGGTGGCAGCCGGGGCCACGCATCCCGAGCGCGTCGTGGGGATGCATTTCTTCAATCCGGCCCCGCTGATGCGTCTGCTCGAGGTCATCGCCGGCCTGCTCTCCGACGAGCGGGCGCTGGCGATCGCGCAGGCGACCGGACTCGCGATGGGCAAGGACGTGATCCGCGCCGCCGACGTGCCGGGCTTCGTCGTGAACCGCTGCAACCGTCCCTTCGGCCTGGAGGCACTGCGCCTGTTGCAGGAGCGGGTCGCGGACGTACAGAGCATCGACCGCATCGTGCGCCTCGGCGGCGGCTTTCGCATGGGGCCGTTCGAGCTGAGCGACCTCGTGGGCGTGGACACCGGCTTCGACGTCTCAAAGAGCTTCTACGAGCTGGGCTTTGGCGAGCCGCGCTGGCGCCCCTCGCCGATCCAGGCGCGCCAGGTGGCGGCCGGGCTACACGGGCGCAAGACGGGCCGTGGCTACTACGACTACAACGGAGAGGGCCCGTATCGGCCCACCGACCCGGACCCGCCCGCGGGCGGCGGCGACGCGATCGTGACGGGTAGCGGGCCCGTGGCCGATGCGCTGCGCGCGCTCGCCCCCGGTCAGGGTGGCCCTGAGATCGCCGTGGAAGGGCTTGGCGGCACCGTGGACGGCGAGCCGTTCTACGCGATCGTGCCGCTCGCCCTTGTCGAGGTCACCGGCGAGGCGGGCGAGCGGGCCTTTAGGGGGCTTGGGCTGCACACCGAGCGCGTGCAACCCGCCCCCGCAGGCGTGCTCGCAAGGATCGTGTGTCAGGTGATCAACGAGTCGGCATTCGCGCTAGGCGAAGGCGTCGGCTCGGCCGAGGACATCGACACGGGCATGATGCTCGGCCTCAGCCATCCCCGTGGGCCGTTCGCCTGGATGCGGGAGATCGGCCCGAGCCAGGTGCTCAGGACAATCGAAGCACTAGGCGAGGAGTACCGCGAGGAGCGTTACCGCCCCGCGCCGGCGTTGCGGCGCCTCGCAAACGAAGCCGGCTGACCCCGACGCGCGCGGAGCACCACCTCCCGACTCCCGCATTTCGTTGCTCACAGCCGAAAGCCGCTGACCCGCGATGCGGTCGCGACCGCCGGCGTCGATCCTCAGGAGGTCGCGTCGGCGACCGGGGCCGGTGGCGCCCACTGGGCCTCGGCCAAGTCTCCGACCGGCATCCCCTCGGGCGTGGGCACCTCTGGCGTGTCGCGCAGGTACCACTCGGCGTCAAGCGCCGCCTGACAGCCTGAGCCGGCCGCGGTGATCGCCTGGCGGTATGTGTGATCGACAAGGTCCCCAGCGGCGAACACGCCGGGCCTGTTGGTGCGAGTGGAACGACCCTCGACCTTCACATATCCGTCCTCGTCAAGCTCGATCTGACCGTCCACGAGCGATGACTGGGGCTCATGGCCGACGGCGATGAAAGCGCCGGTGATCGGGATATCGCGCAGCTCGCCGGTCTCGGTGTTGATCAGCTTGGCGACGCCGAGAGCGCCGTTCTCGCCAGGCTCGAAACGCTCGACGGCATAGGGCGTCAGCAACTCGATGTTCGCCTGCTCGCGCGCCCGCTCGAGCATGATCTTCGAGGCGCGGAACTCCTTGCGGCGGTGCACCACGGTGACCTTGGCGGCAAACTTCGAAAGGAAGATCGCCTCCTCCATCGCCGAGTCCCCGCCACCGACGATCACAGTGTGGGCGTCCTTGAAGAAAGCGGCGTCGCACGTGGCGCAGTAGGAGACGCCGCGGCCGCTCAGCTCCTCCTCGCCGGGTATGCCGAGCTTCTTGTGCTCGGCTCCCATCGCGAGGATCACCGTACGCGCACGATGCTCGGTGTCGCCAACCCAGACGCGATGCACTCCGCCCGGCTCATCGGCAAGCTCCACGCGCTCGACCTGATCGGTCTCCAGCGTCGCGCCGAAACGCTCGGCCTGCTCGCGTAGCTTCATCATCAAATCGGGGCCCATGATGCCCTCGGGGAAGCCCGGATAGTTCTCGACGTCGGTCGTCTGCTGCAGCAGGCCACCCCATGCGAAGCCCTCGACGACGAGTGGCGAGAGGTTGGCGCGCGAGGTATAGAGCGCCGCCGTATATCCCGCGGGCCCGCTGCCGATGATGATCGTATTCTCGACCTCCGCCATCTCGCTGACTCCAGTCTCTGAGCTCGTTGTCTCGCCCGCTTGCGCGAGCACCGTCAACCAAGGTAGCCAATCCGGCGCCGGAAACCCACATGCCTCGCGCCCGTCAAAGCCTGGTTGACATCCGCTTTACTTTGTAAAGTATAGCGCGTTTGCTAGGCGTGGAGCGGTCCAGCGGCCTCGATCGGCTTCGCCGCGGCGGGCTTGGGGGTCGCTTGCTCGCTGCGCCAGCGCGCCACCGTGCGGCGCAGCTGGAAATAGGCGATCGCACCAGGGACAGTGGGCAGCCAGAAGGAGATCGCACGATAGGCGAGCACCGCGAGTACCGCTTGGTCGAGATTGACGCCGAAGGCCGCGAAGGCGCCGATCATCCCGCCCTCGACACCACCAAGCCCGCCCGGCAGCGGTAGCAGGTTGCCGACCATGCCAAGGAAGTAGGCCATCAAGATGACCGTGAACGGCGGTGCGGAGCCGAATGCGTGAAAGCAGGCCCAAAGCACGCAGATGTCAAATCCCCACCAAGCCGGTGCTCCCAGCAACCCGGGGTCGCGCTCGCGGACCAGCCCGATCGCCGTGCGCACGCCGCTTGCCGCCAGCGCGGGCACGGTCACCGCGTTTGCCAGCCAATGCTCCAGGCGCCCTGAGCCGGCCGCCCAACGAGCCAGACGCCGCTCGATGTCGCCTGGCAGCAGCGCCATCGCACCGGCCAGCGCGAACAGCAACGCGGCAACGACGGCCGGCACGATCGTCAGCGCAAACGAGCCTTCGCCGGGAAGCAGGCCGGTGCCCATGCCGATCCCGTCAAGCAATACGGCGCCGGCATAGACCACGTACAGCAGCACCATGAAGGCAACCATCCGACACGCCACCAGCCGCGCCTCCATGCCTGAGCGGCGCAGGGCCCAAGCGGTGAGCGCTATGCCGCCGGCGCCGGCCGCGGCAAACAGGCGCGTGGCCGCCAATCCGGCCATCGTGATCTGGTAGCTCTCAGACCAGCCGATCGGGCTGGGATCGCGCACGAAGACCGCACGGAAGAGCACGACGTAGCCCGCGAACGAACAAATCTCAAGCAGCACGCCGATCGCGATCCACCAGGTGTCGCCGCTCTCGATGCGGTGGGCGGTGCTGCTGAAACCGGTGAGCTTGGGCAGCACGAAATACAAGAACGCGACCGCCGAGAAGACGAACACGCCAAAGGCGATCGCGCTACGCCGCGTGACCGGCACGCGCGGCATCTGCTCATCGCCATTCGCCTCGGACGCGGCAAGATCTAGCTGCACCGGCACGTCCTCTTGCTCGACCGCCTTGCCATTGGCCGCTGCGCGATCCTCCCTCGCAACCGTCTCCTCTTGGTCGGCCGCGGCGCGCTCACGCGCCGAGGAATCTGCCGCGCTCATCTCATCTCCCCGCAGGCTCATGTCGCATCGTGTGCCCTGGCCTCGATCGCCGCGACCGCCGTACTGAGGCGCCGCAGCGCGGGACTGGCCTGTGGACCCAGCCGGCGCACTGTCGTCGTCAGCGCAGCGCCGGCAATCAGATCGACGACGTAGTGCTCGCCGAGATACACCAGTGCGAAGCCGAGCATGGCGGTGTAGCTCCAAGCCAGGGCACCGGCAACTGGCCCAGTCTCTGCGAGCAGCTGGGCGGCCATCATCGATGTGGCGAAGTGCAGCGAGGGCATCGCGGCCAATGGATTGCCTCCAAGCACACTGTAAAGGGGCCCCCAGCCGTCTTTCCAAAAGAACTCCCCGTATTCGACCATCATTCGTCTGACGGCTATGTCATCGGCGCCCGTCGAGGACACGGTCGCGGGTCCTGTGGCGAGGTCGTGCGAGCCACCGTGCGCGCTCGAGGAGCCGAGCAGACGCCCGTTGAAATGTCGGCCGCGACCGGCGTGCCCCGCCGCATACCAAGGCGGGGCCGTCGGCAGAATCCAGTAGACCATCGCGCCGATGTCGAATACCGCGTAGGTCATCACCGCGGAGCGGTCGAAGCGGGAGCGGTGGAGCAGCATGATGTAGACGAGCGTTCCGTGCGGGACCAGAAACCAAAGCCAGTGCGCCCAGACCAGCACCCGGTCGCCGAGCCGCCATTGGCCCCGAGCGAGCCTGCGCTGCAAGCGCACGGTGGGCAACTGGCCCAGCCCGAGCACTCGATCGACGGCGATCGGATAGTCGACCAGCACCCGCCGCTCTTGCGCGCTCTCGTCGTCGTGGGGAGCCTTGTAGGCCGCCAGATAGGCCCACATCTGCAAGGAGCACACCGCCACGTCGCGCGTGCGCGAGCGGCGCACGGCGACACACAGGCCGATCGGGGCGGCAAACGCGACTGCCTGCGTAACGATCGGTGGTGTCGAGAGGCGTCTGCGCAGGAGCGGCGCCATCGCGCCCGCGGCCACCAGACCCCAGGCGACTGTCCTGATGGCCTTCGACCCCCGCACGGGGCGAGGAGTATATGACGCTAAGCGGCAGCTTCCCCGGCGGTGCGCTCGTGCATGTAGCACTCCGCCTCTGCCACAAGCGCCCTGACCACCTGACTGGTTTCGTCCGCCTCAGGATGCCATTGGACGCCAAGTACGAAACGCCGATCGGGACGCTCGATCGCCTCGGGCAGGTCGTCCATCGCCGAGCAGCCACTGATCTGAAGACCCTCGCCGAGACGATCGACACCCTGATGGTGGTGGGACTTCGTGGCGTGATGGGTCTCCCCGGCGGCACGCGCCGCGAGCGTGCCCGCAAGCAAGTCCACGTCGTGGTCGGCGCCGTCGAAGGTGCCGGGGACGCGCAGGTGTTCGTGATGGCCGAAGCGTTCGGGCAAGTGCTGCATCAGGGTGCCGCCGTAGGCCACGTTGATCAGTTGCATGCCGCGGCAAATACCCAAGACGGGCAGGTCGCGCTCGATCGCGGCGCGTACAAGCGCGATCTCGAAGCGGTCGCGCTCTGGGACGGTGTCGAGCGTCTCGGGGTGCGGCTCTGCCCCGTAGCTTGCGGGGTCTATGTCCGCGCCGCCGGCTATCACAAGGCCGTCGAGCAGATCCAAGACTTCCTGTGGACGCTCCAGCAGGAGCCTGTCGGGCGGGAGCATCAGCACGAGTGCTCCGGCGCGCTGCACCGCCTCGACATAGCTGCGTGAGAGCAGCACGGCCTCCTGGTCCCACATGCCCCAGCGGGCGCGCTCGAGCGCCGTGCATATGCCAATCACAGGCCTACTCATCTCCGCACACCATAAACTCCCGCCTCGATGCAGCTCGACACAGTCAACTTGACGCTCCTCGACGGGGCGGCGACGATCGAGCTGAACCGACCCCAGGCGCTCAATGCATGGAACAAGCAGCTCGGCGAAGATCTACTTGCGGCGCTGGAGCATGCAGCCGCGGAGCCGACGATCCGAGCCGTTTGCATCACCGGCGCCGGGCGGGCCTTCTCCTCAGGAGCCGACCTGCGTGACATCAGCGGCGACGATCTCACGCCCGAGGGACGCCCGAACGTCTACGGAGTGCTCACCGAGCGCTACCACCCAATCATGCACGCCATCCGCGAGATGGAAAAGCCGGTGGTGGCGGCAGTCAACGGGGGCGCGGTCGGCATCGGCTGTTCGCTGGCGCTTTGCTGCGACCTGGTGCTGGCGACCCAGAGCGCCTACTTCCTGCTCGCCTTCGTCAACATCGGGCTGGTGCCCGACGGAGGCTCCTCGCTATTCGTTCCGATCCGTGTCGGAATGGCACGGGCCGCCGAGATGGCGATGCTTGGCGAGCGCGTGTCCGCGGCCCAGGCGCTCGATTGGGGACTCGTAAATCGCGTCTTCGCCGATGAGGACTTCGCGCGCGAGAGCGCCGCGCTGATGGCACGCTTGGCCGCCGGACCGACACGCTCCTATGCCGCAAGCAAGCGCCAGCTCAACAACCAGCTGTACTCGAACATGGCCGAGCAGCTCGAGCTGGAGGCGACGCTTCAGCAAGAGATGGCCGGCAGCGATGATTTCGTCGAGGGCGTCAGTGCCTTCTTGACAAAGCGCCCAGCAAATTTTTCGGGGCGTTGAGTAGCTTTCAAGCAGCTTCACGGGGCCCTTCGCAAAGCCATTCGCGCCGGTTCCGGTTGTTGGGCACGCGCGTTCCGTCCGCTCCTGAATAGAATCCTGCCCGCCTTGAGTCATCTGCTTGCCACACCCCTCGCGTTCTTCACCCCCCAGTCGGGCGGGTCGTCCAACGCCGATCAAATCGACAGCCTCTACAAGATCACGCTGTACGTGGCGCTCGTGATCTTCGTGCTGGTCGAGGGGGCGCTCGGCTATGCCTTGTTCCGCTTCCGCTCGCGCAAGGGCGCCGTGGCCGCGCAGATTCACGGCAATACGCGCCTTGAGATCGGCTGGACCGTAGGTGCCGCGGTGATCCTGCTGGCCTTGGCCGGGCTCACCTTTGCCAAGCTCTCCTCGATCCAGAATCCAGTCAACTCGAGCCCCGAAGGCGAACATCTCGTCAGCGACAGCTCACGGCTGTATGCGAGCGCCCAGCAAAAGCTGCCCCCGAACGGCAAGTCGCTGAAGATCACGGTGGTGGGTCGTCAGTTCGTATGGCAATACGTCTACCCGGGCGCAAACGAAGCAGACGGCCTCGGCGCCCCGTATTCCTACCAGGAGATGGTGGTGCCCACCAAAACCACGGTGACGCTCAACATCGTCTCCGCCGATGTGGTCCACTCATGGTGGGTACCCCAGCTCGGCGGCAAGTTCCAGGCAGTACCGGGCTACCACAACTACACCTGGTTCAAGATCGAAAAACCGGGCGTCTTCCGCGGCCAGTGCGCGCTCATCTGTGGGCGCGGTCACGCGCGCATGACCGCCACCGTCAAGGCCGTCCCACCGGCGCAGTTCGAAGCGTGGCTGGCCTATCAGAAGAAGCAGATCTCCGAAGCCAACGCGCAAGCCGCGGTGGCACGCGCGAAGCTCAACAAGCAGGTCGGCGCCGGACAGGTCCAGAACCCGTGATGCGTAACCCCCACCGAATCTCCGACTCCGGAAACTAGGAGCCCAGCCAGATGGCCACCTACGTAGCCCCGATCCCACAAGTAGTCGCGCACGACGTCAAGCCCGAGCCGAAAGGCTGGGTTAGCTGGATTACGACGACCGATCACAAGCGCATCGGGATCATGTACATGGTCACGACCTTCGCCTTCTTCATCCTCGGCGGGATCGAGGCTCTGCTGATCCGCCTACAGCTGGGCGTGCCCAACAACACGCTGGTCTCCCCCCAGATCTACAACCAGCTGTTCACGATGCACGGGACGACGATGATCTTCCTGTTCGTCGTGCCGATGATGGCCGGCCTTGCCAACTACTTCGTGCCGCTGATGGTGGGCGCGCGCGACATGGCCTATCCGCGCTTGAACGCGCTCTCCTACTGGCTGCTGCTGGCCGGCGGGATCGTCTTCTACGCCTCGATCTTCTGGAACCCGCCGGAAGCGGGCTGGACGAGCTATGTGCCGCTGTCCAGCATCACCTACTCGCCCGGTGGCGGCCAGGACGCATGGATCTATCTCGTCCACCTCACCGGCCTCTCCTCGATCCTCGGCGCGATGAACTTCTACGTGACGATCGCCAACATGCGCGCACGCGGCATGAGCTGGGGCCGCCTGCCGCTGTTCATCTGGGCGATCCTGACCTATTCGATCCTGATCATCTTCGCGATGCCCGTGATCGCCGGAGCGGTCACGATGCTATTGACCGATCGGCACTTCGGTACGCACTTCTTCGACCCCGCCAACGGCGGCTCGGCACTTTTGTGGCAGAACTTGTTCTGGTTCTTCGGACACCCCGAGGTCTACATCATGGTGCTGCCGGGCTTCGGCATCGTCTCGGAGATCCTGCCCGTGTTCGCGCGCAAGCCGATCTTCGGCTACAAGGCGATCGCCGCCTCGACGGTGGCGATCGCGTTCCTCGGCTTCTTGACGTGGGCGCACCACATGTTCACCGCGCCGATCCCAGAGGCGCTGTTGATCTTCGTGATGATGAGCTCGTTCCTGATTGCCGTACCAACGGGCGTGAAGATCTTCAACTGGATCGCCACGCTGTGGCACGGCACGATCGAATTCAAGACGCCACTGCTGTTCAGCGCCGGCTTCATCGCGCTGTTCATGATCGGCGGTATCTCCGGCGTGTTCCTGGCCGTTTTCCCGGTCGACTGGCAGCTGAACGAAACCTACTTCGTCGTAGCCCACATCCACTTCGTGCTGATGGGCGGAGCCGTGTTCACGATCTTTGCCGGGATCTACTTCTGGTTCCCGAAGATCAGCGGCAGGATGCTTAGCGAGAGCCTCGGCAAACTGAGCTTCTGGCTGATGTTCGTCGGCTTCCTGATGACCTTCCTGATCCAGCACGTGATCGGCCTCGACGGGATGCCAAGACGCGTGTATGAGTACGACAACGTGGGCAACCTCGCGCTCTACAACCTGATCTCGACGGTCGGCTCGTTCATACTCGCCTCCGGTGTGCTCGTGACGATCGTCAACGTCACGCGCAGCCTCAAGCACGGCGCGATCGCCGGGCCAGACCCCTGGAAGGCCAACTCGCTCGAGTGGTTCACGACCTCCCCCCGCCGACCAACAACTTCGACGTGATCCCGCTGGTGCGCTCCTACGAGCCGATGAAGGACATCCGCCGCGAGATCGAGCAGCGCACCTCTGCTGTAGTACCGGCCCCGGGTGGTGCTACTGTGCCCGCCGGAGCCACCCAAGTCGGCGTTTGACGGCACCCCTAACGCGCCGCGCACCAGTAGAGTGCGGATCGTGACTCAGGGACCTCGTAGCGCGCCGGAGGGATGCTGATGGACGGCACGTCCACGACCTACGCCTCGCAAACCACCGGCGCGATCGCGACGCCGCTCGCGGGCGAGCGCTCGAGGACGCGTCAGCTGCTCTCCGATTATCTCGAGCTGACGAAGCCGAAGGTGCAGTCGCTGCTGCTGCTGACGACGATCACGACGATGCTCGTCGCTGGAGATCCGTCGGTGGCACTGATCGCCTTGACCTGCCTCGGTGGCTATCTCTCTGCCGGCGGGGCTGGCGCCGTCAACCACTGGTTCGACCGCGACATCGACGCGAGCATGGCGCGTACCGCCAACCGCCCTGTGCCCTCTGGTCGGATATCCCCGGCGGCGGCGCTGACCTTCGGATGCGTCCTGGCGGCGCTGTCCTTCCTGGAGCTGTCGCTGACGGTCAACGTGCTCGCGGCGAGCCTCTCGTTTGCGGGCTTCCTCGGCTATGTGCTCGTCTACACGATGTGGCTGAAGCGGCGCACGCCCCAGAACATCGTGATCGGCGGAGCGGCCGGCGCGGTCCCGCCGCTTGTCGCCTGGGCCGCCGTGACCGGCTCTGTCAGCGGGATCGCCGTGCTGCTGTTCTTCATCGTGTTCTTCTGGACGCCACCGCACTTCTGGGCGCTGTCGCTGCTGATGAAGGGCGAGTACGAGAAGGTGGGGGTGCCGATGCTGCCAGTCGTGCGCGGAGAGGCCGAGACGCGCAGGCAGATCCTGCTCTACACGGTGCTGCTGTACGCGGTTACGCAGCTGCCCTTCTGCGCCGGCGGCTTCGGCGGAATCTACCTGGCCGCCTCGCTGATCCTCGGGCTCGGCTTCATCGCCGGCGCGGTGCGACTCTATCGACGCGCCGATCGACGTAGCGCGCTGCAGCTCTATCTGTTCTCGCTGGCCTACCTGGCGCTGCTGTTCTGCGCGATGGTCGCCGACGTGAAGCTCTGAGAGCGCCCCCTTTCGCGGCCCGCGGGTGGCAGTCGCGGACCGAACACGATGTTCGTTGCGCCAGGGCGGCTTCAGAGGTGCCCTGAGCGCGATGTTCGTCGCCGCGAAGTTGTAATCTTCAACGCCTCATGGATCGTCGTCTCGCCAAGAAGAACATCCGCGCCGGGCTGATTGTGGCCGGCATCTGTATGTTCATGTTCGGCCTGACGTTCATCGTTGCGGCGGTGTACGTCTCGTGAGCCCGCTCGATCCCGAGATCCCGCCGACCGGCGAGGAGATCCATCTTCCCGGGCCGACGATCCTGCCGCTGTTGACCGCGGCAGGCATTACGCTCGCGGTGATCGGCATCACACTCAGCAAGATCCTGCTCATCGCCGGCGTGATCCTGACGGTCGCATGTGTGGTCCGCTGGGTCATGGACACGCGCCGCGAAATCGACGAGCTTCCGCTCGACCACCACCACTGACTCGCTGTAGCGCCAGGTGAGGCGCCGTGCGCGGGTGGATGAGATTCCCAGTCCACGCACGGCCCGGTAGAAGGTCACACCTACCCCTTAAAGGGTGCTCGACCTCCCTGCTCACCCTACGGCTGCGCTTGCCGGTACAGGGCAGATAGCCCCCTCATCTGTCCAGCGGCGCACGACGTCGCGCACGGAGAGGATCCCCACTGTCTCCCCATGCTCGACGACGATCAGGTGGCGAAAGCCGCCGCGAACCATTGCGGCGGCGGCCTCCTCCAAGGACCAGGACGGCTCGGCAAAGACGACATCGCGGGTCAGGTGATCGGACACGAGCTCGAGCTCTGGGCTCTGCGAGGCGCCAACCGAGGCAAGCACGTCGCGCTCGGTCAGGATCCCGAGTCCGCCGGAGTCGGGATCGATCACCACCGCGGCTCCGACCTGGCGCTCGGACATCAGTCGCGCGGCATCGCGCAGCGTGTGGCTGGGGCCGATAGTCAAGACAACTTGACTCATCCCGTCTCGAACCTGCATCGTCTCCACCTCCAATCCTCGTCCGCGTTTGCAACGATTGTCTCAATGTATTGCGTGTAGCGCTCTCCGTCAAGCGCCGCTCGCCCCATTCTGAATACCCACGGTGGACTGGCCCAAACCGGGCGGTGCGCAGGGCAACTCTCGCTATCGGGCAGCACCCTCCAGCCGTTGAGGCAGCAGGCGAGATCAACCGGTGCGACAGCCGCCGGCAGGCCTTTGCCGAGCAGCTTTAGAAGCTGTCTCAATACCTTGTGGGGGGAGGGCTTTGATCGAGCCGGTCGAACTTTCTGGGTGACATAACCTGGCGAGGAGGTGCCTATGGCGGGCTCGGTTTGGCGGGTGCGGGACGAGCTGTGGGAGGCGGTGAAGCCGCTGATCCCTGAGCATCCTGCTGATCCCCGCGGTGGCCGTCCGCGAGTGGATGATCGTGTCTGTTTCAACGCGATCGTGTTCGTCCTGTTCACAGGGATCGCCTGGCGCCATCTGCCGGCCGAGATGGGGTGTTCACCAGCGACGGCACACCGGCGTCTATCGGAATGGCAGTCCCAAGGCGTCTGGCGACGCCTGCATCATGAGCTGCTGCGCCGCCTGAACGCCGCTGGCCTGATCGACTGGTCAACCTCAGTTGTTGACGGCAGCCATGTTCGTGCCCTTTTGGGGGGCTCCACACGGGGCCCTCGCCAGTTGACCGCGCCCGCAGCGGCTCAAAGCACCATCTGATCACCGACTCCAACGGCATTCCGCTCGCGATCAGCCTGACCGGCGGGCACCGCAACGACGTCACCCAGCTGTTGCCGCTGATCGATGGTGTTGGCCCGGTCACCGGCAGGCCGGGGCGTCCGCGAAGACGCGCCGAGCGGCTGCTCGCCGACCGCGGCTATGACCATGACAAGTACCGCCGCGAGCTCTGGGCGCGGGGCGTGAAGCCCGTGATCGCCAGGCGCAGCACCGTGCACGGCTCCGGGCTGGGCAAAGAACGATGGGTCGTTGAGCGAACCTTTGCCTGGCTTCACAACCTGCGGCGCCTACGAATCCGCTATGAGCGCGACCCCGAACTGCACATGGCGTTCATGCTGCTCGGCTGCGCCGTGGTCTGCCAGCGCAAGCTCGCCGCCTGAGCGCAGTCAGCCCAGCTCGTCCGCTTCATCCTCGATATCAAACGCCTCGCGCCCGTACTGATCAGGGATCGAACCCCAACCCCAGATCGGGGCCGGCACCTTGGGCACGATCCCGTACTCCTCGAGCGGATCGCCCTTCTCCGCTTCGACAGTGCAGCGGTGGCGCCAGTTATCGCCGAGATCAAAAACGTACTCGAACTCCTCGCCCGGCCCCACCTCTTTGGCAACCTTCAGCTTCGCGTGGTCCAGCCACACCAGTTCGGGTCCGAACGAGTCGTCCGGATAGCCGATCAGACGGCCGTCCCTGAGCTCGAAGTTGTGCAGATGCGATAGGTCCCACCGCGCAAAAGCCGCGTCGATCGCCTCCGCGAACTGCTCAAAGGTATGAGACGGGCCGACCAGGAAGATGCGGCCCGGCGAGGGATCGCAGTCGATCCCGCCACCGCCCATCAAGTCCACCCGGATTCGCAACCACGTCCGCGCCATGACGCCGAAAGCCTACCGACGGTTTTGAGACAGCTTCTTAGACGCTACAAAACGCGTCCATCGGCCCGAAGCATTAGCATCATCCGTTGCGATGTACAGGGTTGCCCTGAACAGCAGCGCGGCGCACCGAGGGGGTGCCTGAGATGTCCAAGCGCACGATTGTGGGGACGATCGTGGCGGGAGTGCTCGCCACCGCGATCGGGATCGTGCTCAGCTACACGATCAAATGGTTTCCGCCGCAGGCATCCACGCAGGCGCACCACACCGACACGCTCTACCACGTGCTCGTGATCGCCTCGGTGCCGATCTTCGTGCTCGTCGTCACCGTGATCCTCTTCTCGGTCTGGCAGTTCCGCATGAAGCCGGGCGAGGAGCTCAAGGACGGGCCGCCGATCCACGGCAACACGCGCCTCGAGGTGATCTGGACGGTGTTGCCGGCCGTGCTCCTGCTCGGTCTCGTTTCTTACTCATTCGTCGTGTTGCACGAAAACGAAAAGAAGCCTGCCAAGGAGATGGTGATCGAAGTCACCGGCCGGCAGTTCGAGTGGACCTACGCATATCCGTCCTCCGTCACCGGGGGGGCGCCGCTGAAGACGGCACAACTGTATGTGCCCGACAACGAATCGGTCGAATTCAAGATCCATTCGCTCGACGTGATCCACGCTTTTTGGATCCCGGCCTTCCGGCTACAGATAGACGCGGTCCCCGGCATAACCACCAGCTATCGGGCGACGCCCGACCTGTTGGGCTCCTATCCGGTCGTGTGCAACCTGCTCTGCGGCGTCGGACATTCGCTGATGCGCTCGACGATCCACGTCGTGACACCCGCCCAATTCCGCATCTGGCTGAAACACCAGACGAGCACACCGTCGAGCGTTTAGTGAGGGTAAGGTGATCGATGCAATGGGGAAATGCGATGCGATGATCGGTAGGGCTGGAAACCAAGGGGAAGCGAGCTGATGGTCGCTCGGCTACGCCCTCCGGGCTTGTACCGCGCATTCGTCGGGCTGGCGCTCGGGATCATGTTCGCCGCCGGATTGACTTGGCTAGTGCGCATGGCCACCGGCCACACGACCTACCACCACTTTCTCAACGAGGAAGCCGTGATGGCAGTCTCGCTGCTCTCCGCTCCGATCTTCTTCCTCTTCGGCCTTGGCGGTTTCGACTACTGGCTCTACTGGGCTGCCGGGCGTCCGACCCGCCCTGAGGATCACTCCGGGCATGGCGCCTATACCTGGAAGGACTACTTCCGCATCAATACCGACCACAAGGTGATCGGCATCCAGTACACGGTCACCGCTTTCTTCTTCCTGCTCGTCGGCGGACTGATGGCGATGCTGATGCGCGCACAGCTGGCCCAGCCCGGCGCGCAGTTCGTCAGCGCCAACACCTACAACGGGCTCTTCTCGGTGCACGCCTCGCTGCTGATCTTCCTGTTTGTGATCCCCGTGTTCGCGGGCTTTGCCAACTACGTGCTGCCGATCATGATCGGCGCGCCCGACATGGCCTTCCCGCGCCTGAATGCCCTCTCTTACTGGCTGCTGCCGCTGGCCGGCGCGATGATGCTGTTGAGCTTCGCGGCTCCCGGCGGCGCCTTCGCCGACGGTTGGACCGCCTACGCCCCGCTGTCGATCGACGCGCCGATCGGCCAAGACTTCTTCTCGGTCGGAGTGCAGTTCGCGGGTGCCTCCTCGATCATGACGGCGCTGAACTTCCTGGTGACGATCATCACGATGCGCGCACCGGGAATGAGCTTCTTCCGCATGCCGCTACTCGTGTGGGCCAACTTCGCCACCTCGCTGCTGGTGGTGATCGCCACTCCTTTCATCGCGGCCTCGCAGTTCTTCGTGCTGCTCGACCGTGGCCTGGGCTTCAACTTCTTCAACGCCGGCAAGGGCGGGGACGTGCTCATGTATCAGCACGTCTTCTGGTTCTACTCGCATCCGGCCGTCTACATCATGATGCTGCCCGGCTTTGGGATCGTCAGCGAAATCATCGCCGTGAAGGCGCGCAAGCCGATCTTCGGCTACCGCATGATGGCCTTCTCGCTGCTTGCGATCGTGGGGCTCGGCTTCACCGTGTGGGCGCACCACATGTTCACCTCGGGCATGCCGGCATGGATCCGCATCCCGATGGCGATCACGACCTGCATCATCGCCGTCCCCACGGGCATCAAGATCTTCTCCTGGCTTGCGACGCTGTGGCGCGGCGTGCTGCACCTCGACACGCCGATGCTGTTCACGCTCGGCTTCCTGGTGACCTTCACACTCGGCGGCATCAGCGGAGTGATGCTCGCGATGCTGCCGTTCGACATCGACGTGAGCAGCAGCTACTTCGTCGTGGCCCATCTACATTACGTCCTGTTCGGCGGCTCGGTGATGACGATCTTCGCCGGCGCCTATTACTGGTTCCCGAAGATGACTGGGCGCATGTTCGACGAGCGTCTCGGCAAGTGGCACTTCTGGAGCACGTTCGTGTTCTTCAACCTCACGTTCGCGCCGATGCACCTACTCGGCCTGGAAGGCATGCCGCGTCGCGTGGCGACCTACTCATCGCAGTTCGCCACCGCCAACCTGTTCATCTCGCTCGCGAGCTTCGCGCTTGGCGCGAGCACGCTGATCTTCGTCTACAACATGGTCACGAGCTGGCGTGGCGGTCCGCACGCACCGGCCAATCCGTGGCGCGGAATGACGCTCGAGTGGCAAGTCTCCTCGCCACCGCCGATCTTCAACTTCGACCGCATCCCGACCGTCGTGGGCGGACCGTACGAGTACGGCGTGCCCGGTGCGGTTCACGGCATGCTTGTCCCCCCGCCGACACCTGCCACGGTAGGCGGTTCCGCCGGCTCGTCCGGCACGGTCTTCCACGCAGCCATCGAGTGAAGGAGCAAACGGTCTGATGAAAGAGATCCTGGTCGTAGCCAACCGCACGCTTGGAGGCGAGAAGCTGCTCGAGGTCGTGCGCGCACGTGCGGCAGGGGGCGATGTGGCATTCCGCCTCGTCGTGCCTCAGACAAAGCCCACCGCGGGACTTGTCATCCAGGATGACGCGGTGCGCGAAGCAGCGCAGATTCGTGTCGACCTCGCGACGTCGCTGCTGGCGACAGAAGGAATAACGGCCACCGGCGAAGTAGGCGACCACGATCCATTTCTCGCGACGATGGATGCGATTGCCGGGCGCCGCCCCGAAGAAGTGATCATCTCCACCCACCCTGCCACCCAATCGGGCTGGCTGCGCCGGGACCTGATCGACCGTGTGCAACGGGCCTCGGGGCTGCCTGTAGAGCACGTGGTCGTCGACCTGACCCAGGAAAGCCTGCCGTTCGCGGTAACGCTGGTCGTGGCGCACAAGACCTCCAGCGGCGAGGAGCTGATCGACCGTCTCAGCGCCAAGGCAGCTGGTGGGGAGCGCCACATGTTCATCGCCGTGATCCCTCAACAGGACCGCAGCGGCGCGGCTCACCGCGAGGCGCGCATACGTCTGGGCAGGATGCTCGAGCGCCTCGACGCCGCGGGCCTTTTGAGCGCGGGCATGATCGGCGACCCAGACCCCTACACGGCAACGATGAACGCTCTCGAGCTGTTCAAGGTGGACGATGTCGTCATCTCAACGCTCCCCAAAGAGCGCTCGGGATGGCTGCGCTCGAACCTGATCGAGCGCGTCGGCCACGCGACCACGGTTCCCGTCGAGCACGTGGTCGTGACACTCGAGTCCAACGCTACCGCGGCCGCGGCCGCGAGCTAGAGGGCAGCGGAGCAGATCGTCATGGAGGCCGCCAGCATCGCCCACACAGACGCGCACGACGCCCACGGGGGAGCTGGTGAGCACCATGGCCCGCCAGCCGCGCACCGCAGCTCGCGCGTGGAACCACAGCTGCTCGGAATGCTGCTTTTCATCATCTCCGAGATTATGGTGTTCGGGGCCTTCTTCACGGCCTACTTCTTCATCCGCGTAGCCCAGGGCGACCCGTGGCCAGCGCCCGGCATGCACCTGCCGCTGGAAGTCGCCGGCGTGAACACGGCGATCCTTGTCTCCTCCTCCTTCACGCTGCACTGGGCCGAGCAGTCGATCAAGAAAGGCAACCGCTTCGGCCTGAAGGCAGGCATCCTGACGACCTTTCTGCTCGGCTGCGCTTTCCTGTTCATCCAGATCAACGAGTACGCCAACATCGGCTTCGCTCCGCAGGATCAGGCCCAGGCGACGATCTTCTACTCGCTCACCGGCCTGCACGGCGCACACGTGTTCATCGGCTTGCTACTACTGCTGACCGTCACGGTCAGGGCCTTCCGCGGCCACTACTCGCCAGAGGAGCATCGTGGCATCGAAATCCCCGGCATCTACTGGCACTTCGTGGACATCATGTGGATAGTGGTCTACACCACGGTCTACGTCATCTGATGACAGTGGACACTGCGCATTCCTGCGTCCTCGGTCGCTCGTGTGCGAAGCACACTTCGCGACTGCCTGCCTGTGCCCAGAATGGGTATGTCCCAGAGGGTACGTCCTTGGACTGCTTGGTCCACAGCCATCAGAGGGGCTAGGTGCTGAACCCGCTGCGCACGGAGGATGAGGCCTTTCGCTTCCTGCTCTACGCAATCGCCGTGATCGCCGCGATCGTTGCGCTGATCCTGGTGCTGCGCGCGATCCTCTGAGCGATATTTGGGAACGACTCGGCGCATGCGCCGAGTCGCCGGGGCGCACATGTGCGCCCCGGGCAGGCGGCACATGTGCCGCCTGCAACTACTTGACTGTAAGCGTGCCGTACATTCCAGCCGCGCGGTGGCCTGCAGCCTGGCAGAAGAACGTGTAGGTACCGGGCTTCAGCTTGACCGTAATCGAAGCGGTGCCCTTCGTCTGGAAAGTCGTAGCGCCAAGCACCGGACCGCTGCCATTCGCCCCCCCGGCGCCGGCTTCGATCGCCACGTTGTGAGAGACACCGGACATGTTCTTCATCGAAACGGTCACCGAGCCGGGGCTGCCCGTCGCCTTGCTCGCGGTGTAGGCAAGCAGGCCCTGTGGGTCGGCTTCGAGTTCGAGCTTGCCGGCCTTCTCGACGGCCGGCTTGCCTGAGCCGGGCGCTTTCACCGCGTCGGCCAGCAGACCGGTGTCCTGTCCGGGACGATCGGCCGCTTGGGCGACATAGGCGGCGATGTTGGTCAACGTGGAGCCGCTTGCCAGCCCGCTGGGCATCACCCCTTCGCGATTGGGGTTCTGTACCTGGCCTTCGACGACCGTGCGGATCGCGTTGCGCTCCAGGCCTTCGTCGACGCTCGCGCGAAACGCTTCGTCGAGGTTGGGGCCGATCGTGCCCTTGGTGTTGGCCCGGGCGAGCGTGTGGCAGGAGCCGCACTTGGCGACGAACTGCTGCTTGCCGACGATCAGGTTCGCGTCGTTGCCGTTCTTCCCATCATCGCCACAGCCGGCGAGCACGAACAGCAGACAAACCACTGCCAGCAGCACACCGACACCGCGCGCAGGCAATCCCCTATGCAGACCCACCCCATACATCAGCGGGTCAACTCTACCCAAAGGACCGGCCGACCGGTTCTCCGCCGGCCGCTGCGATCACCCCCCGCGCGACGCCCTGCCACGACCAGCGCTCACGCACCGCCGCGACCAGCGCCGCGCGCGTGCGTGCCTGTAGCGCACTATCGGCTTCCAGCCAGGCCACGAGCCGCTCGCCAAGCGCCCGCACGGCCGCGTCGTCGATTGGAAACGAAAGCCACGCGGCCACCTCGGACGGGAGCTCTCCGGCGAGCGCTTGGCTCACCTCGGCCAGGCCCGAATGGGCGGCGCTCACGGGCAGCACACCACACGCTCCCGCCTCGACGGCGACCATCCCAAACGCCTCGGGGAAGGTGCTCGGCACCACCAGCGCCGAGCACGCGGGCAGCACCTCCGCCAGCTCCTCGTGGTCGAGGCGCCCGGTGAACACGACCCGCTCGTCGAGGCCGCGAGCGGCCTCGACGTAGCGCTGTGCTTCGACGCCGGCCAGCGAGCTCAAGAACGCGAGCAGGTGACGCAGCGGTTTCGCTTGCCGCGGATCGTGGGACTCGCCCCCCTCAACCTCCAGGGCACGCCCACGGCGAGCGATCTCCATCGCGCCATCGAGATCGCCCGCGGCGAGGCACGCGACCAGGCGCTCCAGGCCCGCGCGGTAAGCCCCGAAGCCCACGATCGCAAGCTGTGCGTCGGGAGCCTGCATCGACACGAGCGGCCAAGCGGCGATCAGCAGGTCCACGCCCTTGCTGACGATCAGCTTGCCCACGAACGCTACGAGCACGCCCCTCCTATCCAAAATCTTCTCGAGCGCATCTGCCGCCTGCCGCTCGTCGCGCGTGAAAGCGCTCGGCGGCTCCTCGACGGAAGCGGGAGCGCTGCGCTTTAGACGCTGCTGCAGCCCGCGCATGACCGCCCAAGCCTCAGCCTGCTCGTGCGGGCGAAAGCGCTCGACGTCCACCCCCGGAGGGCCCAGACGCGTGCGCCGCTTGATCTGAGCACCGTCCTCCTCGCCAAGTGCCAGCCAAAGGCTCTCGGCGGTGTGCAGTGAGCCGACAAGCACGGTCTTGGCGCGGGCAAGTCCTTCGCGGGCGAAGCCCATGAAGCGCTCGGGTTCGGGCTTGACCGTGTACTCCAGCGCGCTTCCGTGCACCTTCACCGCATAGGGCGTCTGCTCGCCGAGCGCCCGTGCCAGAATCACCGGCCCCATCACAAGATGGTTCGCGAGCGCCACTTCTGGGCAGACCAGCTCGGCCACCTCGCGCACGGCGTCCACGTTGGCCTGGATGTAGCGAGCGATCTCCTCGTCCGAGCAGTCGGCAAACGTCTTGGCCTCGATCCCCTCATAGCGGTCGTGCACGTACAGGGGAAGGAGTCCGCCGATGTTCGGGCGATAGACCGTGCAGCGCTGAGACGAGCGAGCCACACCGCCTCGATCCAGCTCGGCGTCACCGGGCGGCTCCCCGGCACCTTGCTCGTCGCCGTCCTGCTCGCCGTGAGAGCCTGGATGCTCCATATGAGACGCCTGATCACCACGATTGTGCTCGGCTGCGAACTGGCGCTGGCCATATCCGATCGCTGTCAGTCGGAGCTTGCCCTCATCCCAGTCTCCAGCCGCATCGACAAACGCATAGCGCTCAGGATGGCGATCCTGGCTGAACAGGTGCACCTCGTGCCCGAGCCCGACCAGCGCTTCGGCCAGGCGCGCGTTGTAGACGTTTGAGCCGGTCCCGCTCAGCAGGTAGCCGTGGAAGATCAAGATGCGCATCCCTGCAGCCTATTCGCCGTCTACTCGCACGCTCACGCGTCCTGGCCCACACGCCCATCCGCCCGGGCGCTCCGCTAAAGTGCCGGGCGTGAGTACGAGCCAGCGCTACCGCCTGCGCACCCCTTCCAGCGGCCGAGAGGTCCTGGTGGAGGCCGTTCCCGGCGAGATATACCGCGACCGTGACACCGGCGAGGAGATGGAGGTGGTGGGCAAGCTGCTGCCGCTGGCCCCCGACCCTTCGCGTCTACCGTGGGCGGTTGAGAACCTGCGCTTCTGTCCATGGTGCGAGCAGCCGGCTCAGAAGGACCTAAACGATTGCCCCACCTGTGGTCGGCGGATGGGCCCGCTCGGCGCGTGACCTCGCGCCTGTCTCGTTCGCGCACGATCGCGCTCGCCGCGAGCGCCCTAATGGTCCTCTCCGGTCTCGGTCTCTCCGCCTGCGGCGGTACCAGCGTCTCCGACGCTACCCCCAAGAGCACCCCGGAAATAACGCCACCGAACGACACCTCAGCTGAAAAGCAAGCAGCCGAAACGACCTCGACCTCGACCACCACGACAACGTCCACGACCCCGACGACCGGTGAAAGCTCCACGAGCACGACCGGAGGCAGCGAACCAAGCGAAAGCGCCTCTGGAGAAAGCAGCCCCGAAGCCGCTGGGGGAACAGCGGCAGGCGGCGAATCGGCCGAAAAAGCCGCCAGCGAAAAAGCGGCGTCGGAAAAAGCCGCCAGCGAAAAAACGCCTGAAAAATCCTCTGGCAGCGTCGGCTCGAGCGGCGGCGCCAGCGCGCCTTAGCAAGCCGCTCTCGTACCTGAGTCCACGGAAGCTCAATCAGGCCCTAACCAGCCGTGAGCAGATGGGCCAGCAAATCAGGGAGTGGAGGTCGCCCCGAGCAATTGCTCTGCGTAGCCGAGAGCCACGAGGCGTTCGTCGGTGATCTCGAGCGCGTCGCATATATCGGCGACGAGCCGGTGTTTGTGGGTGAGGTCGGAGTCCAACGGCGCGACGATCTCAAGCTCGATGAACGTCCCAAGCTGCTCGACCTCATCGAGATGGATACGGACGCTCTGCCACAGCAACAGACGACTACGCTTGACGACGATCCCGCGTATGCCGATCGTGGCGGCAAGCGCACATAGCGCCCCGCCATCGCTGACCTCGATGATCCGGTCGCGGGTTGTCTGAAGTCGGGCTGGTGGGAGCCTGCGACTGGTTGTGGTTGTGGGGTTGTGTGCTGCGCGACCGCGCATAATCGCGGTGTCTGGTCAAGGTTTCTGGCTTCTGTTCTTGCTGATCGGGACTGGAGGCGTTGATGAGATGACATGAGTGGGATCGACTGCATAGCATGGTCCCGCATGTCGACACCAGAGCAAGTGGCCAAGAACTTGACGAGGCGTCCGCCTGTCGCGGCCGAATTGCCGCCGACGTTGCCCCAGAACACCGTGATCTGTCCGCCGCTCGAGGTGTCGGCATTCTTAGCGTTCGGCTATTGCCGTCGCTTGTCCAGACGCACTGGTGCGCCGAGACCACCGAGGTTCGGGTAGCGATCGGAGAGCGAGAAGGTGGTCTGTTGCAGTAAACCTGCTGTGAGTACGAGCACAATCACTGTGCGGTATGGTCGGGATCCGCGTCCGCCTGGCTGGGTCTTGCATGTGTTGCAGCGGAAATGGCCGCGCATAGCGAGTAGATAAACGGGCTCCTGACTCGGTGAGGTAGAACACCCTCCGCACAGTGTCTTGCTGGCGGAGGCCGATGTCGTGCTCACGGCTTGAATGTCGTATGGGTGAGGATCGCCCTCTGTAGTCGCCATGCGTGTCCCACGCTGAAGCAAAGCCGCGCGAGTCCGAGCCGAGACTTTTATTTGTTCGGATGCGACGACTTTATCGGTTGAGCCGAACATCAGCACTCCAAGAACTATCACGCCCAGCGTCAGCCGCAACCCTCTAAAATACATGTCTGTATTTTAGCATATGCGTTAGCTCGCTGTGACCATATGTGTCCAGCGTGCGCTGCCTTCCCCATTCCAGTGCACTGCTATGGGCACCGCACCCTGGGGCCCATTCCACCGCATTCGTGGGCAGCTGCGAGACAGGCCCACAGCCGCCACGCCCGAGGTAGCAGTCGGCTCATCTCAGATTGCGTGGGTTCTCAACGCTAGTGTTCGAGCTTGCTACACATTAACTGCCTATTGCATCGCCAGATCTGGGAGGTGGCATCGTACGCAATGCGATCGCGTTGACCGCGCAAGAGCTGTGGTGGATGCGGAGCGCTGAGCCGTTAACCCTGCCCAGGAGACATCGAGATAGGTATTGGCGATCAGCCAGTCGATTCCCGACAGCAGGACCAACAGATGGCCTGGACCTAGTAGCCGCTTACACGATGTGCAACCCTGGCCCGCGATCTACGACTCACCACGGATCGCCAAGCCAATTCGTGTGTCGCTCCTCTCTTGGCGCCTAAGCGCGGAGCCGCAAACTCCCGCGCTTAGGTGCGTCTTACTGCTCCAATGGGATTACTTCCATCTTCCTATCCCAGCGTCCTCGCCACCCCAAGTGCTGCAATGCCTGAAGCGGGCTGTGCTGATATTTCACGAAAGTCCACTCGTCCCGTTTGTGCATCAACTGCCAAGGTAAACACAGTACCAGTAGGTATTTTGGAATCGCCTTGAGGAAGGTGCGCCCTGGTTAGCTCGAAGTGTCCACGCATAACCACAAGCACCACCTCGCTTTTCATCAAAGCTTCCGTGACTGGATTGTCTGGCACCTCGTTCGATGGGTTGGTTTCGACAGCCTTTTGAAGTGTCGTATCAACCGCCGACATCGTGGGACTTTCCTCCCCTGCTAGTCCCGATTCTTTTCGAGCCGTCGCCGCAATACTGCTATCTGCAAGTACCGGGGTCGTGGTGGCAGGCGCACTATATTCCGACGCTGGCGGAGGCGCTTCTGGCGCGCCATCGGGTGGATGTGGCACTTCCGCTCGACTTTCAACTCCTGTTTCACCAGACTTACCCAACGTTTCACTAGACTGTCCCTGCGAGGTCGCCGCAAGAAGCGCTCCCACAGAACTTAGGATACCAGCTATACCTATTAGAATGAGTAGTTTTTTTCTCATGATCTAATCAACCTCCCTTAATCAGCATCCCGGTATCGCGAACGCGATCGATCCCCATGTGTAACCAGGGGACGGGACGGTTGTACAGATTGGCGAATTTGGTTCTACGCGACTAGCATGGTTATAACTACCGGCCCATTGCTCGTGCCAAGTCCAATTGTTCCACAGAGCCCAACCAACAATTTGCCCGTTATTGTCTGCGCCGCTCGCCGTTGTGGTCGCGAACTCTAGACCTGCTTCCAAATCGGTCGAATAATGCTGAAACCCAGGGAAACAGAAATCTGGTTTCGTATCCCACGCCCAAGTGGCGCACCATTCGCCGTTAGCACCGTAGGGCTCATCGAGGTAGATACCTATCCATGTGTTGTAAGAGGCGGGGTCGCCCGGGTAGTTAAATTCCCAGTAGTTTTCACCACCATAGTCCCGGGCAACAAAAAAGTACAACGCTCTTTCGCCAACCGGCGCGCCCACCGAAACGCCCCCCTCAACCCACTTTTCCCCTGGGAAGGAGACCCACATCTCATTGTCGAGAAACCCCCCTTCGGTAGCCCAATTCGGCACTGAACCATAGAAAGTATCAATCTCAGCTTGCCCACCGTAAACTTCTTCACCCAACGACTTATTCATGTTCCATCTCGTAATCCCGTAGCAGTGATGGTTTTCAGTTACATTGCACCCATAGGCGCTCTGCGTACCTACGCCCATCGCTATCGCCACCACGAACGTTAGCATCACCGCCCGGATATTACTTAATCTTCGATTCATTTACTGCCTCCTCGGTCGTTGGTAACTACAGTCGTTGTCTCCCATTACACGCCGAACTGCAGATGACCTTGCCTCCGCTGTCTTGCTACCTCGTAGCGAGAAATCGAGCAGCCTCATTGTTTGCTTAGCGAGTGATCTCATCGTCCCGTCGGTAGCCGAGACGTGCAGATATGTTGTCGGAGGTGGCCAACAAATGCGATGAGAGCTGGTCGACCATCTCCTCCAGTGAGATCATCGAGGTGTGCGCAGCCAAGTTGATGGACGCGACGACATCGCGACTCTCGGTGCGAAGCGGAGCAGCAATCGAGACCAAACCTGCAGCCAACTCCTCATCGTTGACCGCCATGCCCTCCTCAACCACCTCCTCCAGCTCTGCATAGAGCGCCTTCTTACTCATGATCGAGTTCTGGCCACGACGTGTTAGCGTCGTCGCGCTTATCAGATCGCGCTGCTCAAACGCCGGTAGGTATGCCAGCAACACCTTGCCCATCGACGTGCAATAGGCAGGCAGACGCGAACCAGGACGCAGGTTCAAGTCGATCTTGCCCTGTCCGGGACGAAGACTGCGAGCACGATCTACATAAAGAATCTCAGGACCATCGAGTACGGCCAGATTTGCCGTATAGCTCGTCCTCCGACGCAACTCCTCCAAATACGGACGCGAATGCTCATGCAAACTAGTCGAGTTCAACGTCGCCATGCCGAGATCGGTGACACGGAGACTGAGCTTGTACCTGCGATCAGGACCCTGCACCAAGAAACCCAACGCGGCAAGAGTTATAACGTATCTATGCGTAGTCGATCGGCTCATATCGAGCGAATCAGCGATGTCCGATATCCCTAACCAAGGATGCTCGGGCGTGAAGCTCTCCAAGATTGTCAAACCGCGCTCAAGGGACTGCGAATAGCGCGGATCTTGCAGGGATAGCACCCTCCATGACTCATTATCCCGAGAGTTACCTGCCACTCGCGGACTCACTGATCCTCCCTCACGATCGACCATCCATGACGCTAATCCGGTATGGACAGTGCCTCTGGTAGATGGCTTCTGGGACCACAATTCCTAGAGTCTGATAGCTCAAGCACCATATGGCTAGAGTCTGTGAAACTAGTATCCCGGACTTGTCAAGGCCGGTTGAAATTTGACCCTGTGGTGCCGGTTGAAAACTGACCCCTCTTCGTGGTGGGTTGGGGCTGGTTCAGTCGGCCGTGTGGTCGGTGGGGCGGGGTCCGAGGTCGTGGTTCTTGAGGCGGTAGCTGTCGCCCTTGAGGGAGAGGATCTCGGCGTGGTGGACGAGTCTGTCGATCATGGCTGCGGCGGTGGCGTCGTCGCCGAAGATCTCGCCCCAGGCGCTGAAGGGCTTGTTGCTGGTGACGATGAGGCTGGCGCGCTCGTAGCGGCGGGAGACGAGCATGAACATGAGGTTCGCGGCTTGGGGGTCGAATGGGATGTAGCCGACCTCGTCGCAGACAAGGAGCGGGTAGCGCTCCAGGCGGCGTAGTTCGTCCTCGAGGTGGCCTTGGCGTTGGGCGTCTGCGAGCAGCGCGACCCACTCGGTGGCGGTGCGGAACAGGACTCGTTGGCTGGCCAGGCAGGCTCTGATGGAGAGCGCGATCGCGAGGTGGGTCTTGCCGGTGCCGGGTGGTCCGAGGAGGATCACGTTCTCCTTGGCGTGCAGGAAGTCGAGTTGGCCGAGATGCTCGATCACCTGCTTCTTCACGGATCGTTGGAAGGTGAAGTCGAACTCCTCGAGCGTCTTTCGTGCTGGGAAACGCGCGGCTCGGATGCGGCTCTCGCCGCCGTGGGCCTCGCGTGCTGAGGTCTCGGTGGATAGGAGTGCTTGGGCGAACCGCTCGTAGCTCCATTGCTCTGAGCGTGCGCGCTCGGCGAGCTTCGGCAGCGCCTTGGCTGCCGCTGGCGACTTCATAGTCCTGAAAAGGTGTGCGAGCTCTGAGGTGGCGTTGCTCATGCGATCAACTGGTCGTAAACGGTCAATGCGCGCTGCTGAACAAAGGATCCGGGCTCGGGCTCGGCATGGTCCCCGCGGCGCTCTCTGAGCGTCCTGGCGTGCTCCAGCGCGGTGATCGTGCGGTGCTTAGCGAAGCTCCGCTCGTGAGAGCACGCAATCTCGCCGGTGTCCAACGCGGTGGCTGTGATCTCGCGTTGAGTGGCGGTGATTTCGACGCGCCGACCAACAAGGTCGGGATCGAGTGAGTAGTCGTTGGTGTCGAAACGCAAATACGGGTCGGGCGCCACCCGCAGCACCCAATGCCGGTCGACATCGGGCGGCTTCTCAGGCAGGCCGCGCATCGCCCCGTGCTCCTCGGCGAGCCGGTCGATCGGACGGGCTTTGAGCGCCCGGTGCGTCCGCGCGTTCGCCTTCTCAAACCACGCATCGAGCTGCAACTGGAAGTCCAGATGGTTCGCAAAACGTCGTCCGGGCTCGAAGTTCGTCTCCAAATATCCCTGCAGCCGCTCGACGACGCCCTTGGCCTGCGGGTCTTTGGCTTCACAGAAATACCAGTCGAGCAACAACTGCCCGCAGAAACCGGCATAAGCATCGGTGGGACGCCCGCCGCCGGCGTGAAGGCACCCCTCGCGATCCCAGACCATCAATTTCGCGAGCGCCCCAAGCGACCACAAACAGCGGCTCATCCCCCAAAGCACGTCCGGTGCTTCCTTGCTGAAGATCAGCGCTCCAGCCCCGACACGGGAATACCCCAAACAAGCGATCACGACCCACGCGCGGCGGGTCTGACCATGACCAACGGGAACATGCTCCGAGGTCTCCCAGAGATCCCACTGGCAGATCTCCCCCGGCCGATAAACCGTCCGCTGATGCGTCCGCGTACGCGCGAACAACGGGCGCACCTCCCGCAAATAATCATCGACGATCGTCTTGCCGCCATCGAACCCCAGCGGCTCAATCATCTCCCTGACCCTCACCCCGGGCAGCTTCGGGTCCCCGCGCAACAGATCGTGGATCTCCTCCTTGAACGGGTCGAGCTTCGACGGCGCCCGCGAACGCTCATAGGCCGGTGGCGCCTCTGAGCGCAACGCAGCCCTGATCGTGTTACGCGCCAAACCAGTGCGGCGCTGAAGCTCCTTAATCGACACCCCACGAACGAAATGCTCCCGACGCAACTCAGCCCAACGCTCCACGTCCAACACGACCCTTCTCCCGGTCTCGACAACAACGATCGAGCCAGGCTCCACGCGACCCCGGACGCCTCCGCCACCATCCAAAAGGGGTCAAATCTCAACCGGCGAAGAGGGGTCAGTTTTCCACCGGCACCGACACTTCATGCATCCCCTTGAGCATCCGGTAAAGGCTCGTGCGATGGATCGGCCAACTCGGCCCCAACTGACGCTGTAGGCGACTCGCCAACGAGTACCCGTGACTAGACCCCTGCACGATCAACGCAAGCAAAGCCCCCCTCAGAGGGGACTGGTTCGCGTTCGTTGCGTGAGCGGAAGACGAGTCCATTGTCTCAAGCTGCCAGAACTTGCCCGAAAGAAGATACAGAAATAGGGAGAAGCCGACCTGCTCGTTGCCGCCCGTATTCCGATTCTCGGAACGAGGCTCATACAGCCCATCGGGTCTGGACAGTTGACCGAGACCGTCTGCACATGACTCGATAGACCCAGGCGTGGAGTGAGCGGCGCCAGCGTCCACCGTCGAACTTGACGCAACACACCCGAGATACGAATGAAGGCGCTCGTGTCGAGCGTCTGCAGCGCGGCAGTGGCCTCGATTCAATCGCGGCCACGGTCGCCCATACGGCCAGAGCCGGGGCGAGAGTCGGACCTGCCGACCATCAAGCTATGAAATCAGCGTCCAGGGTGTCGATCAAGGCGTAGAGATCAGCGTTGCGCTGTAGGTCAGGCGCGCGGTCTGATAGAGGCAGTAGTACTGGGTGCTGGTACCGATACTTGTCTGTGCGGTCTGAGTGCCGGTGGTCGTGCACTGGCCCTTCCCCCTGCTCGCTCGCCACGAGGTGCCCTTGCCGAAGCCAAGCGCGAGCGCCGGCGCCCAGGTGGGCACGGTCAAGGCGACGATGTCGCCCTTCTTGACGGCAACGGTCGTGGCCAGCGGGAACTGGGCGGTCTTGCCGAAATACTTTTCCAGCGGCACGACGGGGCTCTGGCCGATCACCTTGTACGTCAATTTGGGGCTCTTTTCGGCGCGCAAGATCGCGATGCCGGCTGACGCCGCGCCGCCCTCGTTGGCGTTGAAGAACTTGATCTGAGCCGCGGTCGGCTTGCCGAGCGTGATCGTCCAGGCGACGACCGTGCCTTCGCGAGGTGCCGCCTCGGTGTTGTTGTCTGTTTCGACCTTGACCTGGAAGCCGGTCGTGCGGCTGACGGCAAGGCAGGAGGGCGTAGGGCAGCTGGGCACCGTGGCTGGCGTGGTGGCGGGTATCACGCCAACTTCGGTCAGAGTGGCCAGCGAGCCGGCGGGTACGGCCAGCGCCAGCCCACAGCCGAGCACAATTGTGGTGATCAGGCGTCTCATATGGAGCATCCAAGAGGAAACACGGGAATAGGCACGATGTAGCGGTTCGACACGCAAGCCATTATTCCCCCTTTGCGGTGACCCTTGGTCTCGGCGACCGAGCTCAAGCTATGGGCCCGATTGCGGCCGCCGCGGCGGCGATCTCGGCGGGATCGCCGGGCGCCGGTGTCCAGGGCAACGTCAGCGGATCGTCGACATAGCGGGGAATCACGTGCAGATGGAAGTGGAACACCGTCTGCCAAGCGGCGGCCCCGCAGGAGTTGATCACGTTGACCCCGTCTGCTCCCAAGCGCTGCTTCGCGCGACGGGCAAGGCGCTGTGCCGCGACGGCGACGGCCTGTAGCTCGGACTCCTCGATGCTCAGCAGGTCCTGCGTGTGCGTACGCGGAATCACAAGCGCATGGCCGCGCGTGGCCGGATTGATGTCCATGAACGCCAGCGTGTGCTCGTCCTGGTCGACAATCGTCGCCGGCAGCTCGCCCGCCACGATCTTGCAGAAGATGCAGTCTTGCTCGCCCATAGCGGCCAATCCTAGCCGTGCATCCCCACCTCAGGTGCGACCGGCTCCGGAGCCATGCGCGCGTGCAAACTCAAATGCCTGCTCACGGGTGCTGACCTCGCCCGTGTATTGAGCCCGCGTGAGCGCGCTCAGCAGCTCGCCCACGCTCGGACCGAGCGGAATGCCGAGCTCGTTCGCGAGTCGGTCTCCGCGCAACAGCGGCTTGGGCGCGCCCGTCTGATGCCATTGCAGCGCGTCGTCGAGCATCCGTCGAGCCAGGTCGAGGTGCGCCGCGATCGCCTGCTCGGCTTTTGCTCCGCGCGTGGCAAGCCGGTCGCATACCGACAGCAGCGTGACGTCCACCTCCACCGGCTCGCAGGCGTGCAGATAGTCGTAGACCGTCCCTCGCGCCAGCGGCTGGGGCTCGTGCACGAGAAAGCCGAGGCGCAGGTGGTGGCGCACAAGCGCCGCGACGTGCTCGCGCAGACGTACGCTTGCCCGCAGGCGTCCAAGCACGTCACGGGCGAGCTCTGCCCCTTGTACGTCGTGCCCGAGGAAGGTCACGCGCCGGTCGAGCACGCGCACCGAGCGCGTGGCCGGCTTGGCCGCGTCGTGCAGCAGGGCCGCCCAGCGCAGCGCTTGCCCACGAGTCATCCCGTCGGCAAGCGGCTCCGCCAACAGCTCTAGCACCGGCGCACGCTGCTCCTCGCTCAGCACCAGGATCGGCTCGACGTGATGCGCGCCGGCACTTGCGATTGCCGGTGGCCGAAGCTCGTCCGCGTCCGCGATTGCACGCGGATCGTGCGCGTTCGCACCAGCGGTCAGCTCGATCGTGCGCTCGAACACCTCCAGCGTATGACCGTAGACGTCGCGGTGATGAAAACGACTCTGCTCCACGCCACGCAAGGCTTCGAGCTCCGGCAATACAACGCGCGTCGCGCCAAGCTCGCTCATCAGCTGGAGTCCACGCAGAGCCTGGGCCGAGGCGACGATCCGCTGCAGCTCGAGGAACACGCGCTCGGGCGAGATCTGCTCCAGTCGTGGTGCCTGCGCGCGCGCGGCCAGGATCGCCTCTGGCTCGGGCTCCAGCTCCAGCTCGACCGCGACCCGCACCAGGCGCAGGACTCGAAGTGGGTCGTCCTTGAAGGCATCCGGTCCCGCCATGCGCAGACGTCCGGCATGCAGGTCGCCAAGACCGCCGAGCGGGTCGAGCGGCTCCCCCCCGTCCAGAGGCTCGGCGATCGCGTTGACCGTGAAGTCGCGCAAGCGCAGATCGGCCTCGAGCGAGGAGCCGCGCAACGCCTCGACGTCGACCTGCCAAGCCCCTCCGCGCGCGACTACGCGCCACGCCCCGAACTCTTCTGAGAGCGCAAAGCAAGCAGCCGGAGTACCGGCGCTCTTGGCGGCCTGTGCGACCGCGCGCGCGCCCTCCTCCGGGTCGCCGTCGAGCACGACGTCCAGGTCTGACCCAAGCCGGCCAAGCAGGCGGTCGCGGACCGCGCCACCGACAAGCCAAGCGCGCCGCCCCTCAAGCGCCGAGCGCACGATCTCCAGCGCCTGCGCGCTCATCAGCTCATGCCCAGCGAGAGCTCCGGAGGCTCAGCCGAGGGGCGCACGGCACCGCCTTGCGGGGCCGGCGAGTCCTGCACCTGCCGGGCCTCCGACTCACCCGATAGCCGACCGTCGTAGTGGTAGACGCGCGCCACGCGCCCAGTCAGCGCGCAGGTCACCTCGTAGTTGATCGTGTCCATCCGCCGAGCAACCTCCTCGGCGGTTATCCGCTGATCGCCGCGCGCGCCGATCAGCACGGCCTCGCTGCCGCGCAAGTCGTGGGCCTGAACGTCCAGGCCAAGATCGACCGTCAGGTTGTCCATGCTGACCGTGCCCACGATCGGCCGCCGCTGCTCGGCGATCAACACCTCGCCGTTGTTCGACAGCGCTCGTCGCCAGCCGTCGCCATATCCGATCGGGAGCACGCCGAGCAGCGTCTCCCGCTCGGCGACGAAGCGCCGTCCGTAGCCGGCGCTCTGCCCGGGAGCGCAGTCCTTGACCTCGGCCAGGTAGGAGACCAGCTCGAGGGCTGGGTCGAGCCGATGTGCGAGTGGGTCGCGCCCAAAGGGATCCATGCCATATACGCCGATGCCACAGCGAACCATGTCGAAGTGCGAGCGCGGCTCGCGCAGAGTGGCGGCGCTGTTGGCCGCGTGAACGACGATCTCCGGGTAAGAGGCCTTGAGTTGCTCGGCCCAGCCGCTGAACGTCTCGAGCTGGCTCGCGAAGAACTGGTCGTGATCGTCGTCGGCGGTCGCGAAGTGGGTCATCGCCCCGGCTAGCTTGACCTGAGCGGTCTCGGCGGCAAGCGCCGCCACGCGCAGCCCAAGCTCTGCGTCACGCGTGCCGAGCCGGCCCATGCCGCTGTCGAGCTTGACGTGCACGCGACCGCCGCCTGCTTGCACGACGGCGCGCACCATCCCCTCGCTCCACACGACGACATCCGCATCGGCACGCAGAGCTTCATCCAGCTCGACCGGGCTGAGGGCGCCCATCACGAGCAGTCGCGCATCGCCGAAGCCCGCCTGTCGCAGCTCGACAGCCTCATGCGCACCGGCCACCGCAAGCCAGGTCGCGCCTGCGTCGAGCGCCGCACGCGCGCTCTGCGCGGCTCCGTGGCCGTAGCCGTCGGCCTTGACGACCACGCACAGCTCGCAGCCCGCTTCCAGATCCTCGCGCAGTCGTCGGCAATTGCGCTCGATTGCCGCCAGGTTGACGCGCGCGATCGCGCGGCGCGCGCTCACGCGCGCCTCGCCGCGGGGAGAGCGGCGATCACGTCGCCGGCGATTACGCCCTCGGGTGCTCCCTGCCTGCGCGCGGCCTCACGGCCTGCTCGAGCGTGGAGCTGGACGCCCGCGGCGGCAGCGGCAAACGGCTCCCTCCCCTGTGCGAGCAAGGCCGCGATCGTGCCGGTGAGAACGTCGCCGGTACCGGCTGTGGCGAGCGCGGGACTGTTGCCGCGGCTGATCGCGACGCGGCCCGCGGGATCGACGACAAGCGTGTCGTCGCCCTTGAGCACGACGATCGCCTCGGCCTGCTCCGCAGCCTTGCGCGCGTGTGCGAGCCGCTCGCTCTGTACCCGTTCGCTATCGGTCTCCAGCAGTCGCGCGAGCTCGCCAGCATGTGGCGTGAGCACCGTCGGCGCGTTTCTCGGCGCAAGCCCGGCAAGCGACCCGGCGTGGGCGTTCAAGCCGTCGGCGTCGAGCACCAGCGCAAGCGATGCTTCACGAGCCAGCTCGCGTGCGAAGCGCACACTCTGGGGGTTGCGGCCGAGCCCCGGGCCGAGCGCCAGGCAGCCGGCCCGCGCAAGCGAGTCCTTGACCGCAGAGAGTCCCTCGGGCATGAGCGCGCCGTCCTCGTCGGCCAGGCCACGGGTCATCACCTCCAGTAGCTGCACGTCGATGATCTGCCGCAGCGACTCGGGCACGCAAGCGGTCACATAGCCCGCCCCGGCGCGCAGCGCCGCAAGCGAGGCCATCGCCGGGGCGCCCATCAGCCCGCGTGAGCCACCGACAACGATGACGTGGCCGCTGCTGAACTTGGTCGATGCAGCCGCCCTGCTTGGCAGCGCGCTGAGCACGTCGTCGCGGATCAGGCCGATATCGCTCATGCCGGGAGCACCGCGTGGGATCCCAATGTCGATCGTGCCTATCTCACCGGCATAGCCCTTGCCCGGGTAGATCCACAGGCCAGGCTTGGCGGCGTGAAATGTGACGGTCTTGGCGGCTTTGATCGCGGGGCCGGCGACGACGCCGGTGGAAGCGTCGACTCCGCTGGGTATGTCCACACTCACGACGAGTCCAGCCGCGGCCTCGATCGCCGCGATCGCCTCGGCCACCGCTCCATGGGCAATGCCTGAGAAGCCGGTGCCCAGCAGCGCGTCGACGATCACATGCGCGTGCGCGATCGCCTCGGAGGCGGCGCTGTCTGAGAGCGCCAGCGGTGACATCCCGGGCAGGCGTTCGAGATTGGCGCGCGCGTCGGGCGAGAGCTGCTCGCCGGCCGCCAAGCACACGACCGTCACGTCCCTTGCCGCCTCGCGTAGCAGCCTGGCTACCACGAAGCCGTCACCGCCGTTGTTGCCCTTGCCGCACACCACAGCCACGGGCCCGTCGGGTGCGAGCTCCTCCACGGCGCGAGCGACACCCTGCCCGGCACGCTCCATTAGATCGAGCGACGGTATCCCCCGTTGCTCGATCGCCCAGCGATCGACCGCCCGCATCTGCGCGGCATCGAGCAGCGGCTCACACCAGTAGGGAAGCTCCATCATGACGAGCGATACTAGGGGCTGGCTCGGAGATCCACCGGCTTTGAAGGTCTTTCAAAATGACCTGCACGTAAACACCCCCTTTGCCTGGATCAAGGTTTTGGGCGCCGCCCAGCCGCCCGCCTACTCAACCGTGACGGTCTTGGCGAGGTTTCGCGGCTGATCGACGTTGAGGCCGCGCAGCCTGGCGATCCGGTAGGCGAGCAGCTGTAGCGGTATGACCGCCAGCACCGGTTGCAACATCCAGTCGATCGCGGGCACCGGGATCGCGACGTCGACCTGGCCCTCCAAGCTGTTGCCCTCCGTCGTCAGCGCGATCACATGGGCGCCGCGGGCGCGCACCTCCTGCATGTTGGAGACGATCTTCTCCAACACCGGCGAGTCGGTCGCGACGCACACCACGGGCGTGGACTCGTCGAGCAGCGCGATCGGGCCGTGCTTCATCTCGCCGGCCGCGTAGGCGTCGGTGGCGATGTAGGAGATCTCCTTCAGCTTCAGCGCCCCCTCGAGCGCGACCGGCAAGCCGACGTGACGGCCCAGGTAGAGAAAGAACTCCTTTTGCGCGTGCGCCTCGGCCACCTGCTCGATCTGCTCGTCGACGTTTGTGATCACCTGGTCGATGCAGTGCGGCAAGCGCTTGATCTCGCTGACCAACTCCGTCAGACGCTCGGGCGAGAGCGTGCCTCGCAGCTCGGCCAGGCGCAGGCCGAGCAGGTAGATGACCGCAACCTGGCAGACGAACGTCTTGGTGGCCGCTACGCCGATCTCGAGCCCGGCGCGCGTGAACAGCACGCCGTCGGCGTCGCGCGTGGCCTGCGAGCCCATTACGTTTGTGATCGCAAGCACGGTGGCGCCGGCGTCGCGCGCCTTGCGCATCGCCGCGAGCGTGTCCGCGGTCTCGCCGGACTGGGAGATCCCAATCACGAGGTCGCCAGGGCCGACGACCGGGTTGCGGTAGCGGTACTCCGAGGCGATGTCCATTTCGACCGGCAGCCGCGCCCATTCCTCGATCGCGTAGCGGCCCACCAATCCCGCGTGGTAGGAGGTTCCACAGGCGACGACAACCACTCGCTTGATATCGGCCAGGATCGCCTCGTCCAGTGCACCCGGCTCGTCAAGATCGACGCCGTCGCCGCGCGCCACGCGATCGGCGATCGTCTCTGCCACGGCGTCCGCCTGTTCGTAGATCTCCTTGAGCATGAAGGTCTCATAGCCGCCCTTCTCGGCGGTCTCCTCGTCCCAGTCGACCTCGTCCACCTCGCGCGAGACCTCCTCCCCCGCGAGCGTCAGGATCGTGACGCCGTCGGGTCGCAGCACCGCCAGCTCGCCGTTCTCCAGGTATTGCACCGAGCGCGTCTGAGCCAGGAATGCCGGTACTGCCGAAGCGATGAACTGCTCACCCTCGCCGCGACCGATCACCAGCGGGCACTCCTTGCGGGCGCCGACGAGCGTGTCGGGCTGCTCGGCGCTCATCGCCACGAAAGCGAAGTGGCCCTCGAGCTCCGCGAACGCCTTGCGTACGGCAAGCGTGAGATCGCCTTTGTAATGGGCCGCCACCAGATGGGCGATCACCTCGGCGTCGGTCTCGGAGGTGAAGACGTTGCCTTCGCCTTCCAGGCGCTCCTTCAACGCCATGTAGTTCTCGACGATCCCGTTGACGACGACGTGCAGTCGGTCCTCGGGGTCGTAGTGTGGGTGGGCGTTCTCCTCGCTGACGCGCCCGTGCGTGGCCCAGCGCGTGTGGCCGATGCCAGTGGTGGCTACACGCTCGGCCACAGCCACGGCGCTGGCGCGGTCGCCGTGGTCGAGCTTTGCCCGTAGCGCGCTCAGGTTGCCGACCGAGCGCACCGCCTCGATCCGCTCGCCCGCGATCAGCGAGATGCCGGCGCTGTCATAGCCGCGGTACTCGAGCTTCTGCAGGCCCGCGAGCAGCAGCTCGCGGGCGGGGCGCTTGCCTACATAGCCGACGATGCCGCACACGGCGACGACGATATCAGCGAGTCTTGGGGCTCACGAGCCCGTAGAAGGTCTTTCAAAAATGACTTGCACGCTCAATACCCCCTTGTTTGGACACGAATGCTTTATTTAGGTACCAAACCTTTATCTACTCGTTCAAAAGAGGGGGGTGTTGGCGGGACCAATCAAAGACAAACCAAACACACCCCGACGCACAACCGACGAGACATCCCGCTACACAGCTCATTTCGAAACACGTTCCTAGCCCAACTCGCGCTCGACGAGCACCACAAGCCGCGAGCAGACCGCCTCGGCCTCCTCGTCGCTGGGAGCCTCCACCATCACGCGCACGAGCGGCTCGGTGCCACTGGGACGGACTAGCACGCGCCCGCGACCGGAGAGCGCCTGCTCCTCCTCGACCACGGCCTGCGCGACGCTCTCAGAACCCGCGAACGCACCTCGGTCGAGCACGCGTACGTTGACGAGCCGCTGCGGCAGCTTGCGCATCGCTTCGCGTTCGCTCAGGTCGCGTCCGGCGAGCGCCTCGAGCGTGAGCAGCGCTCCCGCGATCCCGTCGCCCGTGCTGTTGAAGCCCATCTCGATGATGTGCCCGGACTGCTCTCCCCCGAGCGCCCAACCGCTGCTGCGCAGCTGCTCGAGCACATAGCGGTCGCCGACGTTCGTGCAGGCAACCTCGATGCCGGCCTCACGCATCGCCGAGTGAAAGCCGTAGTTGGTCATCACCGTCACGACCACACCCTCGCCGGCGAGCCGTCCCTGCTCACGCAGGTGCAGTGCCGCGAGTGCGATCAGCTCGTCGCCGTCGACCACGGCGCCAGTGCGGTCGACCGCGAGCACGCGGTCGCCGTCGCCGTCGAAGGCCAGGCCAAGCGCATGTCCGCCGGCGCGCACCTGCTCGCCAAGCGCGGCGACATGAGTCGAGCCGCAGCCCTCGTTGATGTTGCGCCCGTCGGGGCTTGCCGCGACAACTGTGACGTTTGCGCCGAGACGGCGGAATATCTCGGGGGCGACCTTGTAGGTGGCGCCGTTGGCGCAGTCGAGCAAGACATCGAGCCCATCGAGGCGCAGCTCGGCGAAGCGCGACTCCAGCTCGCGCAGGTAGTCCTCGTGCGTTCCACGCAGCTCGCGCACATGTCCGATTTTGCGCATGCCCCGCGCGCGCGCGCGGGGCATCGGGTTTTTCGAGGAACCGTCAGCGTGCGTGTCACCCGATTGCGCGCCGCCCGCATGCGTGTCACCCGATTGCGCGCCGCCCGCATGCGCACCAGCCGGTTGCCCGCCAACCATGTGCACGCCGCCAGCGGAATCCTCAACCTGCCGCAACCCTTCTTCGATCGTTTGCTCCTGCTCGTCGCTGAGCTTGAAGCCATCGGCGGCGAAGAACTTGATGCCGTTGTCCTGGTAGGGGTTGTGCGAGGCGGATAGCACGGCAGCCAGATCGAAGCCGTAGCGCTTGATCAGCAGCGGCGCTGCCGGCGTTGGCAACACTCCGCCGAGCAGCGCTTCTCCCCCGGCGGCGCTGACGCCGGCCGCCAGAGCTGCCTGCAGCATCTCGCCGGACTCGCGTGTATCGCGCACGATCAGCACTCGTGGGCGATCTGCCGGGCTACGTGCGGTGACAGCCTTACCCAACGCGAGCGCCAGCTCGGCGCTGAGCAACTCGCCGGCGACACCGCGGACCCCATCGGTACCGAACAGCCTCGGTGTCATTCGCCTTGGAGGATCGTCATGCAGCGATTCTCGCCGTTGCCACTCGCCGCGACGAGCGAAGCAGAGACGCGGATCAGCGCTTGGAGAACTGCGGCCGCTTGCGCGCCTTCTTCAGGCCGGCCTTCTTGCGCTCCTTGGCGCGCGAGTCGCGCGTGAGGAAGCCGCGGCGCTTGAGCTCGCCACGCAGATTCGGGTCGGCCTCGAGCAGCGCGCGCGAGATGCCGTGGCGCAGCGCGCCCGCCTGAGCTGAGATACCGCCGCCGTGCAGCCTTGCCACCACGTCCATGCGCTCCTGATAACCGACGGTCTCGAGCGGCTGACGGATGTTGCGCTGCAAGGTGATGCGTGGAAAATGCTCGTCGAGCGTGCGCCCGTTGACGAGATACGTGCCACTACCGGGCCTGAGGATGACTCGCGCTATGGCGGTCTTGCGCTTACCGGTGGCCTTGTAGCGCGCTCCGGCGGCCAGGTCGATAGCTGCGCTCGAGATCGGCTGGGCAAGCTGCTCGCCCTCGCCATCCTCCTCGGACTTCGACTCCTCGTCCTCCTCGAGCGCGTAAGGATCGGCGGGCTGCTCGGGCGCGAGTGGGTCGACGCCTTCGGGAACGATGTCCACTTCAAGATGGGCTCCCGGCACGCTGGGCTTTACACGCGGCGTGGGCTCTTCCTCTTCAAGCTCCTCTGCCTCAGCCTCGATCTCGGCCTCGACCACCGCCTCCGCGACGACCTCAGCTGCGAGCTCCTCGACAGCGGCCTCGACAACGGCCTCCTCGATTGCCTCCTCGACAACTGCCTCCGCGATGACCTCAGCTGCGAGCTCCTCGACGGCAGCCTCGACAACGGCCTCCTCGATCGCCTCCTCGACAATTGCCTCCGCGACGATCTCAGCCTCGGCCTCGAGGACCGCCTCCTCGGCTACGGGCTCCTCGGCCGACTCGACCGTGGGAGTCTCCTCGGCGGCCTGAGGCGTCTCGACGCTCTGCTCGGTGGGCTCGGGCTGCTCGTCAGTCTGCTCTGTGGGCTCGTCGGCCATTACGCCTCGATCTCCATCTGTTGCGGTTTCTGGGCGACGTGTGGGTGCTCGGGGCCGGCGTAGATCTTCAACTTGGTGATCTGCCTGCGAGCCAAGCGATTGCGCGGCAGCATGCCCTTGACCGCCAGGCGGATGATCTCCTCGGGACGACGCTCGATCATTTCCTCGAAAGTGCGCGAGCGCAGGCCGCCCGGGTAGCCCGAATGGCGGTAGTAGCGCTTGTCCTGGCGCTTTTTGCCGGTAACGGCGATCTTCTCGGCATTGATGACCACTACGAAGTCTCCGGTGTCGATGTGCGGCGTGTACTCGGGCTTGCGCTTACCCCGCAGGACATCGGCGATCTGCGTCGCCAGACGTCCCAACGTTTGTCCGTTGGCGTCGACGACGAGCCAGTTGCGCTCGCGATCTGTGGGCTTGGCGACGTAGGTCTTCATTGCGTGAAAAAGGCCGCACGCGATCTGTCGCGCGCGGCGAGAGGCACATCATAGGCCAAATCAGCAGAAACAGCGTGTTTCAACGTCGTTTCGCTTTGTTTAGCCAATTACAGGCGGTTCCTTACTCCCACTCGATAGTTCCTGGTGGCTTTGACGTGATGTCCAAGACCACTCGGTTTACCTCGCGCAGCTCGTTGATCATGCGCGAGGCGATCGTCTCCAGCAGGTCGTATGGGAGCCGCGCCCAGTCGGCCGTCATCGCGTCATCGCTTGTGACCGCGCGGATCACGACGACATAGCCGTACGTACGCTCGTCGCCCTGCACTCCCACTGTGCGCACGTCCGGCAAGACGCAGAAGGACTGCCACAGCTCGCGGTACAAGCCCGCCTTGCGGATCTCCTCCTGCAGGATGTGGTCGGCCTCGCGCAGCACGTCCAGGCGCTCGCGCGTTGCCTCGCCGCCGACGATCCTGATCGCCAGGCCCGGGCCCGGGAACGGCTGGCGCCAAACCAGGCGCTCGGGCAGGCCCAGCTCCGCCCCCACGGCGCGCACCTCGTCCTTGAACAAGGCGCGCAGCGGCTCTACCAGCTCAAACTGCATGTCATCCGGCAAGCCGCCGACGTTGTGGTGGGACTTGATCGTCGCGGCGCCCGTGCCTCCGCCTGACTCGATCACATCGGAATAGAGCGTGCCCTGCACGAGATAGCGCGCTGGGCTCGGAGCGGAGATCTTGGCTGCCTCCTCCTCGAACACGCGGATGAACTCGGCGCCGATCGCCTTGCGCTTGGCCTCAGGCTCGGTGACGCCTTTGAGCTTCTCAAGGAAACGTTGCTCGGCATCGACCGCCACCAGCGGCACGCCGAACGTGTCCCTGAAGGCGCTGACCACCTGCTCGCCCTCGTCCTTTCGCATCAAGCCGTGGTCCACGAACACGCATGTGAGCTGATCACCAATGGCGCGGTGAACCAGCAGCGCGGCCACCGAGGAATCGACCCCACCCGAGAGGCCGCAGATGACGCGACCGTCACCGACCTGCTTGCGAATGCGCGCGATCTGGTCTTCGGCGATCGAGGCCGCCGACCAGGCGAGCTCGCAGCCACATACCTCGGTGAGGAAGCGCGTGAGGATCTCCTGGCCGTATGGGGTGTGGACCACCTCCGGGTGGAACTGGATGCCGTAGATGCCGCGGGCCGGGTCCTCGACGGCAGCGACCGGCGAGCCAGTGGAGGAGGCCAGCGCGGTAAAGCCAACTGGCGGCTCGAAGACTGTGTCGCGATGAGACATCCAGCACGTTTGTTCCTTGGGCATGCCCGCAAACAGCACACCTGGGGTGGTGACGGTCAGCTCGGAGCGACCGAACTCCCCCACCTCCGCCTGCTCGACCCGGCCTCCCAGCTCGTGGACCAGCAGCTGCATGCCGTAACAGATGCCGAGCACCGGCACGCCGAGCTTCAACAGGCCACGCTCCAGGCTCGGCGCTCCAGGCGCGTACACCGATGCGGGGCCTCCGGAGAGGATGATCCCGCGCGGTTTGCGCTTGGCGACCTCCTCCAGCGGGACGTGATGCGGCAACAGCTCGGAGAAGACCCCGCAGTCACGGATGCGCCTTGCTATCAGCTGCGAATACTGGCCGCCATAGTCGAGAACGACGACCTCCTCGCGCGCTGCCCCGACCGCATCCGACGCCTCTGGGGGCGGCGCTGGCGCCGTGACAGCGGCGTCAGTCATTTACGAGTTCTGCAGCCTTCCCGTTGGAGCCCATACCTACGGACTGGTCTCGCTGCAGCTGCTTGCCCTCGGTTTGCAACGACGGAGCGATCACCACCTCGGCGCGGTTGAACTCCGCCAGGTCCTTGTGACCGCACGTGGCCATCGAGGTGCGCAGGCCGCCGAACAGGTTGAAGCTGCCGTCGTTCTCTCGCGCCGGCCCGACCAGGATCTCCTCAAGCGTGCCGTTGCGAGTCGTAGCCACGCGCGCGCCGCGCGGCAAGGTCGGGTGGAAGGTGGCCATGCCCCAGTGAAAGCCCCTGCCAGGGGCTTCGTGGGCGCGGGCCAGCGGTGAGCCGATCATGACGGCGTCGGCGCCCAGCGCGATTGCCTTGGAGACGTCGCCGCCGTTGCGCATGCCGCCGTCGGCGATCACCTGGCAGTACTCGCCGGTCTCCAGCATGTGCGTGGAGCGCGCGTGAGCCACATCGGCAATCGCCGTTGCCTGCGGGACGCCGATGCCGAGCACACCGCGCGTGGTACATGCGGCGCCTGGGCCAACGCCCACGAGCACACCCGCCGCGCCTGTGCGCATCAGGTGCAAGCCCGTCTGGTAGGAAGCACAGCCGCCGACTACCACCGGGACGTCGAGCGAAGGAATGAACTCCTTTAGGTTCAAAGGCTCGGAGACTGTCGAGACGTGTTCGCCGGATACGACGGTGCCCTGGATGACGAGTACGTCGAGACCCGCCTCGAGCGCGATCTCGTAGTAGGCGAGCACCTTCTGCGGGGTCAACGAGGCGGCCACGACGACCTTTTGCTCCTTGATCTCGCGAATGCGCTGGGCGATTAGCTCCGGCTTGACCGGGGTGTTGTAGATCTCCTGCATCTCGCGCGTGGCGATCTCCTTCGGCAGACCCGCGATCCGCTCCAGCTGCTCGTCCGCATCCTCGTAGCGCGTGAAGATTCCCTCGAGGTTGAGCACCGCCAAGCCCCCGAGCCCACCCACGATCGCGGCCGTCTCCGGCGAGACGACGCCGTCCATCGCCGAGGCCATCATCGGCAGCTCGAACTGGTAGGGACCTAGCTTCCAGGAGATGTCGATGTCGTCTGGATCGCGCGTGCGCCTGGAGGGCACGATCGCGATGTCGTCGAAGCCGTATGCGCGGCGGCCGCTCTTGCCGCGGCCAATCTCTACTTCCATCTGAGAATCCTTACAGTCGTGGCGGACGAGCATAGCAACGGGCCTGACGCCCGCGCCGGGGTTCCCCTTGGGTATTCTCGGTCAAATGAGCGACGACGATCTCGCCAGCTATGACCCCCAGGTAATCGAGGCGTCTCGCCAAGCCGCATGGCATGAGCGGCACGCCTTTCGCACGCCCGAGATCGGCGAGGATCGCGCGCGCAAGTACATCAAGCCCTCGGCTCCGTTCACCTCCGGGAACATCCACATCGGGCACGTGCGCAGCTATTCGATCGGGGATGCCTACGCGCGCTTTTGCCGGGGGCGCGGCGAGGACGTGCTGTTCGCCTTCGGCTTTGACTCCTTCGGGCTGCCCGCCGAGCTTGGCGCGATCGCCGGCAAAGAGCCGCCGAGCGCTTGGGTGGAGCGCTGTGCCGAGCACATGATTCTGCAGCTACGCAGGCTCGGCTTTTCCTTCGACTGGGAGCGCGCCTTCATGAGCTCCGAGGCGATCATGTACCGCTGGTCGCAGTGGTTGTTCCTGACCCTGCTGGAGGCCGGATTGGTCTACCGCGGGACCGGGAGCGTCGACTGGTGTGACACCTGCCAGACGGTGCTCGCGACGATCCAGGTCGAGGACGGGACCTGCTGGCGTTGCCACCATCCCGTGCGGCTGATCCAACGGCCACAGTGGTACCTGCGCATCAGCGAGTACGTGCCGGAGAACGACCGGCGCCTTGCGGAGCTTGCCGCCAGCGGGATCTGGGATGAGAACGCGCTTGCCTCGCAGCGCTTCGTGCTGGGGCGCGTCGACGGGGTCGAGCTCGACCTGCTCGCCGAGGACGGCGAGCCGCTGACCGTCTTCACGCCGCACGCCGATGCACTCGATCTGGCCCGCTTCGTGAGCGTCTCGCCGCGACACCCGCTCCTCGACGAGTGGGCGCGCGACGAGGGGTTGGCTCAGCGGCTGGACGAGCTGCGAGCGGTTGGGTTGGAGCGAAGTGCGCGCGAGGCGCAAACGATGCCGTTTGTCGATACCGGGCGGCTGCTCGCCTCCCCCACCGGTGGCGAGCCGCTGCCTGTGATCGTCACCCCTACCGTGGACGGGCGCTTCGGGCCTACCGCCGTGTTTGGCGTGCCCGAGCGCGACCGCACCGACGCGTTGATCGCCGAGCGGTTGTTTGGGGGGTCCCCCGCGCACACAGGGGGCGATCCCTCCGTGGATACATCCGCCGAGCCTTCCCTCGCCTCTACAGGCGCCGCTTCGGCTCCCGCAGACTCCATCCCCAGCTCCGCGAGCCCGGCTCCAGACTCCGCAAACCTGGCTCCCACATCTGTGCCCGGGGCACGCGAGGCCGTTCGCTACCGCGCCAACGACTTCACCATCTCCAGACAGCGTTCCTGGGGCACGCCGATCCCGATCGTCTATTGCGAGGGGTGCGGGATTGTGCCGCTGCCCAAGGACGAGCTGCCCGTGATCCTGCCGCTCGACTTGACGCCGACCGGCACCGGCAATCCGCTTGCCGAGCGCGAGGACTTCGTGCAGACCACCTGCCCGAAGTGTGGTGGCGCCGCTACTCGCGAGACCGACACGCTCGACTGTCACTTCGACGCGCTGTGGCTTTGGGTTCCCGTCTGCGTGCCTCCCAGCGAGCGCGAGCAGAGCTTGGAGCACATCCTTGCGCTCGAGGACCTGCGCGCTTGGCTGCCCTGCGAGCGCGTCGTCGCCGGCTCGGACAGCGGCAATTTCGTCTTCGACCAGCGAACCGTTACCAAGGCGCTGCGCGACATCGGACCGCTCGAGTTTCTCTCAGACGGCGAGCCGTTCGCCGGTTGCCTGTTTCACGAGATGGTGATCCGCGACGGGCGCAAGATGAGCAAGCACCTCGGCAACGTGGTCGATCCCGACGAGCTGGTGGCGCAGTATGGGGCCGACACCGTGCGGCTGGCGGTGCTGTTCGCCGCGCGCGCACAGCGCTCGCTGAACTGGAGTGACGGCGACGTCAAGCGCTGCCACCGCTTCTTGCGCCAGCTTTGGGACTACTCGCATGCTCGCTTCACGCTCGATCCCGCTGAGCTGAGTCAGGACGCCACGAATGGCGCAGCGACCGATGGCGAGCACAGAGCCGCAGCGCGATGGGGCCCGACAAGACCGAGCACCTGCGCAAGCGCCTTGCGCAGTGGTGTGAGACCGCCGTGGAGAAGATCACCGAGGACACGCGCGAGCTCGAGATGCACAGCGCCGTTCGCAACGTGATGCGGCTGTTCGACCGCATCCGCGACTACGAGAAGCGTGTGATCGCCAAGCGCGGCTGGCTGTGCGCCGAGGACTACGAGGCGCTGATCGAGGCGCTGCGGATGCTTGCGCGCGTGCTGATGCCGTTCGCTCCGCACATCGCCGAGCAGCTGCTGATCGACTCGATGCCTGCCGGCGCCGAGATCGACACGTCGTGGCCTCAGGGGGAGCTTGTGCCACGATGACATGGACAAACCGAAGTCAACCAACCCAAACGAAGAAGGGGTGAGACCCGATGAGCACCGCTATGGGGCACGCAGACCTGAACGAGACGACGCGCTCGTGCGTGACCGAACTGGTGTGCCAGAGCTGCGATGTGAAACGGCCGATTACCGACACCGAGGCGTTTTGCCCGACATGCGGTAAGTGCTTTGACGTCGCCTACGACTACGAGCTCGCCAAGACGCGCTTGCGTGAGCTGCCGATGGACGAGCGTCCCCGCAACATTTGGCGACTGTCTGAGCTGCTGCCGATCCGCTCGGCCCACGCTCAGGCCGAAGTCGGGCAGGTGTCGGGCATGACGCCGCTGATCCCGGCGAACCGGCTGGGGGCACGGCTGGGCTTGAGCAAACTGTATTTGAAGGACGACAGCTCGCAGCGACCGAGCTTTTCCTACAAGGACAGGGTGGTCTCGAGCGCGATCGCACGGGCGCTCGAGCTCGGCAAGACCGAGATCGGCTGCGTCTCCACCGGCAACGTCGGCACGGCCGTCGCTTCGCTTGCCGCCAAGGCCGGGCTCACGCCCTATGTCTTCTATCCCAACCGCCTGGAGCAGACCAAGGCGCGCGTCTGCCGCGCGCTTGGCGCACGGGTCTGCCAGGTTGCCGGCAACTACGACGAAGCCAACCGCGAGTGCAAGAAGGTGGCGGCAGCCAGCGGGCTCGAGTTCGCCAACATCACGCTGCGGCCGTTCTACGCCGAGGGCGCCAAGACGGCTGTTTTCGAGATCGTCGAGCAGCTCGGCTGGAGGGCGCCCGACCACATCGTCTCCGCCACCGCCGGCGGCACGCTTTCCTCACGTCTGCACAAGGGACTGGTCGAGCTTGGAGACAGTCGGCCTGGCCCAGACGAGCGCCACGAAGATGCACATCGCCCAGCCGGAGGGGTGCTCGCCGATCGCCGACGCGATCGTCTCCGGCGAGCCTGAGATCCAGCCACGCAAACCGACGACGATCGCGCACTCGCTGGCGATCGGCTCTCCCGGCGACGGCTACCTGGTGATCGACGCCGTCCTCTCGCGCAAAGGCAGTGCTGGCACGGCCAACGACGAGGAGATCTTCGCCGGGATCGACCTGCTCGCCGAAACCGAGGGGATCCTGACCGAGCCGGCTGGCGGCACCACGATCGCGGTACTGAAAAAGCTGGCGGAGTCGGGCGAGCTCGATCCCGATGCGACCGTCGTGGCGATCATCACCGGCAATGGGCTGAAGACGCTCGAGGACCATCCCGAGAAGCCCTGGCCGAAGAGCGAGTGCGACGTCGAGTCGATGCTGGCGGTGCTCAGCGACCTGCAGGAGCAGGCGGCCTCGGCGCGCCAGCCGCTGCCGGTCTAGCGCGCATCTGGAGCGCGCCGCTGTAACCGCAGCCACCGCGCGCTCGCGAGCACCGCTCTTTTGGAACGACGCGTACGCGTCGGTGGCTCGACCGGCGAGTCTCCAGCGGTTGAGCTCCTCAGTCCGCGGCGGCCGCGGCGTCGGCCACGATCCGTGCCTGCACGCGCGAGACTCGCCCGGCCGGGACCGACTCGTCGCCGGCTTGCAGTCGACTCAGCGCGTCGCGCTTTTCCTTGCCGGTGATCAGCCACAGCAGTGCTCTCGCGCGGTTCAGCACCGGGTAGGTGACGGTCATGCGCGCAGGCCCATGTACTCGGCCCGTGAGCGCTACGTCGCGATCGAGCGACATCCAGTACCGGGTCGCCCGGCACGAGCGAGGCCGTGTGGCCGTCGGCGCCGATCCCCAGGTGGATCAGGTCGAAGCGCTCTGGCAGCGCGCTTGCGTAGCGATGCTCGCCGCTTCGTCCAGGTCGTCGGCCTGTGACCGGCATCGGATGCAGTTGGCTGAAAGCCGCCTCGCGGCAGGTTGTCCCACAGAAGCGTGAGGTTGCGATTGGGGTCGCCGTCGGAGCGATGCGCTCGTCGACTTGGTAGATCGCCGTTTGGTCCCATGGGAAGTCTTTGCGGCGGGCCAGCTCGGCGAACATCTGGCCCGGGTGTGTGGCCGCCGCTGACGGCCAACGTGAACTGCGCCGCGCCGGCGATCGCGGCGTTGGCGTGCTCGACGACGAGCTCGGCGGCGCGCAGCGCCACGGACGTGTCGCTCGGGTAGGACCTCGATCGGGATCTGCTCGGCGCTCATGCCGTGGGTGTCCGCTCGACACTCATACCGTGGTGTGCTCGGTGCTCGTGCTCGCTGTTCGATCGCGCTCATCGGCCGCGCAGCAAACGGTAGCGACGGATCAGCGCGTTGGTCGAGCTGTCGTGCTCTAGCGTTGGCTCCTGCTCGGCTTCGAGCTCGGGGATGATGCGCTTGGCCAGCGCCTTGCCCAGCTCGACACCCCACTGGTCGAAGGAGTCGATGCCCCAGATCGTGCCCTGCGTGAAGACGCTGTGCTCGTACAGGGCGATTAGCGCTCCGAGCGTGTGCGGGGTGAGCTGCTCTGCCAACAGGACGTTGGTCGGGCGGTTGCCCTGCATGACGCGATGAGGGACGATCGCCTCCGGCACCCCTTCGGCGCGCAGCTGCTGCTCGGTCTTGCCGAAGGCCAGCGCCTCGGCTTGGGCGAAGACGTTTGACATGAGCAGGTCCTGATGGTTGCGCAAGCGGGTTCAGCGACCGCGCGAAGCCGATCAGGTCGACCGGGATCAACCTCGTGCCTTGGTGGATCAGCTGATAGAAGGAATGCTGTCCGTTGGTGCCGGGCTCACCCCAGTAGATCGATCCGGTGTCGTAGTCGACCGGCACGCCCTCGAGCGTCACGTGCTTGCCGTTCGACTCCATCGCCAGCTGTTGCAGGTAGGCCGGGAAGCGCTTCAGGTACTGGCTGTACGGCATCACTCCCACGGTCTGCGCCCCGAAGAAATTCGAGTACCAGACGGCCAGCAGACCCATCAGCGCCGGCAAGTTGCGCTCGAGCGGGGTGTTGCGGAAATGCTCGTCCATCGCGTGAAAGCCGGCGAGCAGCTCGTGAAAGCCGGCAGGGCCTATCCCCAGCATCGTCGAGAGGCCGATGGCCGAGTCCATCGAGTAGCGACCCCCCACCCAGTCCCAGAAGCCGAACATGTTCTCGGTGTCGATCCCGAACTCGGCCACCGCACTTGCGTTCGTAGAGACGGCGACGAAGTGCTTGGCGATCGCCGCCTCCTCCCCCAGCGCCGCAAGCGACCACTCGCGCGCGGAGCGGGCGTTGGTCATCGTCTCCAAGGTCGTGAACGTCTTCGAGGAGACGATGAACAAGGTCTGCTCCGGGTCGAGGTCGCTCGTGGCCTCGACGAAGTCGGTGGAGTCGACGTTCGAGACGAAGCGGAAAGTCAACTCGCGTGCGCTGTAGTGGCGCAGCGCCTCGTAGGCCATCACCGGGCCGAGGTCCGAGCCGCCGATGCCGATGTTGACGACGTTCACGATCGGCTTGCCGGTGTGACCCTTCCACTCTCCGGAGCGGATCCGCTCGCAAAAGACGGCCATCCGACCCAACACCGCGTGAACCTCCCGCACGACGTCCACCCCGTCAACCAGCAACGAGGCGCTCCTCGGCATACGCAGGGCCACGTGCAGGACGGAGCGATCCTCGGAGACGTTGATGCGCTCGCCGGCGAACATCGCCGCCGTGCGCTCGGCAAGGCCCGACTGCTTGGCCAGCTTGACGAGCAGACGGATCGTCTCCTCGGTTACGCGATTCTTCGAGTAATCCAGGTAGAAGCCTGGGCCCTCGGCCGTGAGGCGCTCTCCCCGAGCCGCGTCCACGGCGAACAGATCGCGCAGCGAGGTGTTCGCGATCTCGCGTTGGTGGGCAGCCAGCTCACCCCAGGCGGGCCGCTCGGTCAAGGGGACGATTGGATTTGGGGTCGTGCTCATGTCGTTGTGGCGCCGCCGTAAGAGTCGCATACCGCGAGCGATGACGGCGACGACGCAACCAACCCTGGCCCTGCCCGTGTCTGGAGTTGCTCGTCTGGGGCCGCGATTCCTAGTTTTTCTTCTTCTTTCCGGGTTTTGCCTCGACTAGACGGACATTTGTTTGCGTTGCTTCCGATTCCTGTGCAAGCTTCAGATATGCCTCGACCTGGCCCTGATGACTTGTTAGGAGGCTACGTCCGGTCGTGTTGAGGTGTATATCAATGCTGGCCGTCTCGCCGTCAGCTATCGAGAATACTCCAGAGCCAATCTCGATTGACCGGAAGCCTTTCTTCCCGTGTTTGGCTTTGGTGGACTCTCGTACCCACAAGCTCACCTTGCCTTTGCAGCTGACAGAGCCTTGACAGGCTAGTTTCACCTCAGCGACGACGTGTCCGTGAATAGGGATGTTGGTGTTCTCGAGCTTCGCTTCACCTGGTTCTGGTGCTCCAGGTGACCCGAACAACAGATTTGGCGCTTCGAGGCCTGGTTTCACGACGAGCGTCTGCGCAGCGGATGTCGAGGTTTCGAAGTTCGTGTCACCGGAGTAGCTGGCGGTGACGCTGTGTTCACCCGGAGAAGGATAGATGACATGGCAAGTCACAGTCGTCGGCGAATCGTCGCCTTGGAGCGGCATGGCGGTGCAAGAGGGGATCGGTGTTGTGCCATCGGTAAACTGAACCGTTCCGCTCGGTAGGGCAGGACCGCTTACGGGGGTGGAGATGATTGCCGTATAGGTAACGCTTTCGTTGACGGAGGCCCCTGACACGGACCGCAAGATCGTGTTACTGGGCGCTTGACCGACCGTGAGATCCTCGGTAGCACTTGATCCACGCAAGTTGATGCCTGGTTCGGGCGTGAACACAGCCGACAGCTGATGAGGCGATCGCATAGCGGCAAACGATGTGCGGCAAGTCGCTGCATAGCCCGAGGCGACAGCGATGACCGACTCGCCGTCGCAGGCCGCGATCGGAATCCCGTCGCTGGCGAACTGGACCGTCCCAAGCGGCGGTTCGCTTCCGCTGGAGCGAACGATCGCTAGGAGTGTCACCGTCTCGTTAGTTGTCGGGATCGAGGGAGAGGCTTCAAGTCCGGTTGTGGATGCATTGCCCGCGATCACAGTACCGGTCACTGTCTGTGTCCCACCACTTCGCTCGTAGTGGATCTGGAGCGTTTGTTTGATTGTGCAGCCTTTCGGAAACGTGACCGGGATTTCATCGCCTTCGCCGGCATTGCCGAAACTGCCCGCGATGCCGCCAGTGCTCGTAACGAAGTTGTAGGTCGTTCCAGCCTCCAGCGCTTTGCAGGAGTCCTCGGCCGCGACGACGAGTTCGGCACCTTCGACATTCAGGAGTCTAGACGAGGTAAGCTGCGCATATTCGCGTCCGGCCTCGGCGCCGGTGCTCGTGACCCAAAACGTGAGTCGACTCTTTGGATCAAACGTCGCGCCTTGGACTTCCAGCCGTTCAGCCTTCTTTTCGCCGGGCTCTACCGCTATCGATGCGGCATCCGTGGTGAGCGGGCCTGTCGTCCCTGTCCCGATCACGAAGATGTGATCGAAGCTGACCGGTTCGTGGTCTGAGGCGTTCAATTCGGCCCCGAAAAGTTCGACCACTCCGTTCAGTATCCCACCGCTGTTGGGATCGGCTCCTTCAAAGCTCAACGGGCCTACCTCGTCTTCGTTGACGAGTACAAGCCCGCCCCCATCGCCCAGGCTGATCTTGAGCGGCTGGCCGGCCCCGGATACTTCTTCCAGAAGTACGAACTGGTTGCCGTCGATCGCCGTATCGCCGCTCTGCCCGGCAATGCTCCAAGTCTGTTGGGCTCCAAGCGTGACCGGCATCGCCATGATCGAGCCTGTCTGTTCCGACGTATTCGTTGCAGGGGCGACATTGAGCCCACCGCTGCCGAGCACTATAGGTTCGCCTGCGATCACATAGGTTTGACTGTCCTCAACGTGCATCGATTCGACATCCAGACCGCTCACGTTGTTTTCGCTTTCATAGCATGTATCGACCGGCGGTGAGGTCATGCAATTCGCACTCGTAAGCCGCGGGAATTCAAGCATCATCGGTTCAGAGGGAGACGGCGCCGAGCCCCCTTCCCAATTCTCCAAGTTGGCCCAGCCCCGGGAGGCCTTGGCGGCTTCACCCGACCATTTGAACGTCGTAGAAGCCGAAGCAGCGGGAACGCCGATGAGCAGTGCAGCACTCACAAGAAATCCAAACAAGAGCACGCGATATCGACTCCAGTAACCGCGTGCACCGCCATCTTCCCGTCGCAAATCTCCACAAGACGCGGCCATCGGCTGACTCTCCCCCCATTAGGCATACCAAAGACTCTCGCCAACGGCGAGCGACCGTCACAGACTAGTAGACCGATTCCATGCCACGCAATTAGTGTTTCTCACTCAGTCGATCTGCGGCTATATGCGTTCGGCTGCCGCGAGCACGTGTGGCCCGAGTCTTGTTCTCATGGTGATGAGGGACATACGCTTGGCGGGTACGGTCACGCTTATCGCCATCGGCTGCGAGCGCTCTGCGCGGGTGATCGCGGCGGCAATCGAACGCACACTCCGTGCCTGCTCTTCGTCGCAGACGGCGATGCCGACAGCGCGGACGCCGAGGAGGTTGTCTACCAAGACCGTCTTCTCGGTGATCGTGTTCGGCCCCTGAGCCTTGAGCTGTAGCCGGGCAATGGCCTTGCGCTGTTCTACAACACCGAGACTCGCCAATAGCGCCTTGCCTATCGCTGTGCAGTAAGCGGGAACGTAGGCGCCTACGTCGAGCCCCAGATCGGCTTCGTGCTGTTCCCTCCCGTGCGCGAACAGGCGGTATGTGTAGAGCACGCGCTTCCCGTCCAGTACACCCATACTGACCGTGTGACCCGTCACTTCGCGCAAGTCTTCCAGAACGGTGCGAGCGGTCGGGGTCTCTGTTCGCAGCCCATTTATGAACGCGATGCCAGGATCGCCCGCGCGACGGCTGAGTCGGTAGCGACGACTTCCGTCCTGCTCGAGATACCCGAGTTCCACGAGCGTCATCGCGTAGCGATGGGTGGTGGAACGGCTCACTTTGATCATGTCGGCAAGCTCGCTGACGCGCAACACCCTCCTCTTCGTAGTGAAACATCCGATTATCGCCAAACCGAATTCGAGCGAGCGAGAGTATTTCGGCTCTGGTGAAGGTCTGATATCAGGAGAGGGATCAACCACGCCCATGCGCAGCCTCGGATATCGCAAGGGACTCGCCGTCGACCACCGACAGGCGGTGCTTTTGAGAGAGACACGACGAAAATACCAAGCCCGCAACAATGCCCAGTCGGACCATGCAAAACTAGAGCAGAGTCGAATATTCTAACCCCGACTATTTTGCGCACAAGTCAGCGAGGGCGTCTGCCCATTCCGGTAAAGCGCCTTGCGATATGTCTGGCGCGTAGTACGAACATCGCTGGCGCCGCATGCTCTCCCAACACGGCGAGCACCGCGTCGGCCGCCAGTTTCACGCGAGGATCGCTCCCCTGGGGACTGGCTAGATAGAAGCTGACCATCGCGGCGAGCATCATCGTGTGATGTTCGCCGTCGGGAAGCGCCTGCGCGTGCTCGCTGGCCCGTATGGCGAGTGTTTGCAGTCGGCTGGCCGCCTCCTCGGCGGATGCGTAGAGAGCGGTTAGACAGTGCTGGTGTGTAATCGCGTCTTCGGGCTCGTCGATGAGGCTGTCGAGGAGGGTGTGCAGCGATCCGATCCAAGGGAAATATGCCACGTCCAAGGCAGTTACATGAGTTGTTTGAAGCGTTGTCCGAGCGGCGGCCGAGATCAACGCGAACACCGAGAGCGAGGAGCCCGCCGCGGCACCCGTCTCCCACCATCTCAGATCGCTTCGTGAGCCCGTTTGCTTACGCGCCCAGCACGCGAAGGCGCGATATGAGCTACCAGATCCCTGGTGGTTGAGACATTGGTAGGTGACGATGCGGCCCGCGGCTTGCTGTATTTGGAGAGCCACAACAGGGAATGACGGCAGAGAGCTCACAGCAGAGCGGCATCTGTCGACGAGCCGATCGAGATATCCGCCGTCGTCGCGTCGATTCTGGTGTTCGTAATAATCCAGGTGCGATATGCCGGGCTTGAGCGCGACAAGCAGTGCTTGATGGAGTCGACGGATTCCCGCACGATCGCTATCCGGCTGCTCTGAAAGCGCGTCGGCATAGTCGTAGACGGCTTGAAATGCGATGACCGCACGCGCCACGTTGGCTCGGTGTCGACGCGGCGTGAGAGCCGCGTACGCCGCCGCCCCCTCGAGGTTGCCGCGCTCCTCGCGCAAAGCTTTCAGCGCGAGCGTACGTAGCAGCGGATCTGGGATTTCTCGGGCCGATTGCTCCCAGGCGCGTATCTCACGGCAGGCAGAGGGGAATACGTCGATCCAGTAACGCGCCGCGGTGGAGACGAACATCTTGTTGGCTCGATGTGAAGCGGAGATGCACACGGACACAGCATCGCGCGGGCAACTCTCCGACGGCCTATTCCTGGAGGGCCACGCGCGATGAGACGCGGGCAGTGAGATATCCGGGAAGCGCGATTACGATCAGCCCAATCCCCGCCACGAGCCCGATGTCGAGTAGCACTCGCACCGCACCCAGCGAGAAGGGAGCTGAGAAGCCTGTCGTGAGCGTTAGCCATCGGCTCGCAAGCACATGTCCGTATACCCCTAGGACGGAGCCGATTATGCAACCGAAGCCCAGCACGATCATGCTCTCCAGCAGTAGTGCGCGCCATAGCTGATGGCTGTCATATCCTTGGATCTTCAGGGAGGCAAGAAGTGCGCGGCGCTGCCAGATCGTGGCACTCAGGGCCGACGCCACGGCGAGGGCCGCCGCGATCAGCAGCAGGGTCGATATGTCGCCGAGGGACTGTAGGGCTTCGCGCGAGTTGGACGCGTATTGCGCTTCGCGTGCTTGACGCGTTTGTGCGTCGAGGCCTGGGTAGGCGGCTAGGACAGCGTTGACCGCCCGCTTACCCGCGGCTGGACTGAGCCCGGGCTCGAGGTTGACCTCGAGCGCCGAGGCTTCGGATGTCTGCCAGTAGCGACGGTAGTCGGCCGTGCTGAGGATTAGCGCACCGGGTGGCCAACCGACATTGGTGGTGATCGCGGCGACGTTGAAGGATCTCATCCCCGACGGCGTTGGCAGCGCGAATGCGTCTCCGACTCGCAAATGGTGTTCGACGGCAAAGCTGGTGGAGACTGCCGCCCAACCACTACCGCGCAGGAGCTCGTCGTCATGCGTCAACTGTCCATCGAGAAGCTGGCTGGCGGGGATGATGGTGCCATCGCCTGGTGGGCGTGCGATTACCCACATGCGGCGTGAGCCAACATCCATCAGCTCTCCTTGGTAGACGCGCACCGAGCTGACTCCCGGAGCTCTTGCGAGCTTTGCCCGCAAGCCTGGCGCTTGGAAGCTGTTGGTCGTCAGGTCGTTGCCGCCGGTGGTCACCCAAACGTCCGCGGTACCGAGATATTCACGGAAGTTGGTGTCGAGGCCGGTGAGCAGATCGTGTCTTGCGCCTCCTATTGCGACGCTGCCGTAGATCGCGAGTGCGCCCACACCCGCGAGCGCGACCAACGGCATGCTCGTGGTACGCAGTTCTCTGACAGCGAGGACGAGCGCGCTACTGGGTATGTGCTCGCTGGCTCCTCGAAGGACTTGTGCCGCGCCTGTGAACGCAACCGGGATCAAACAGAGTGTCGCCAGCGCAAGCGCGGCGCCGCCAACCAGGATGAGACTTGAATCGATGAGGATCAGGGCGCTCGCGAGCGCGATCAATAGCAGTCCGGCTATCCCGAACCAGACCGTGGTTCGTCGATCGATGCCCTCGCCCGCTCCTCCGGCCTCCCGCAGCACCGCGTCGCGCGCACGCCCCGGCCGTAGGTCGGATATCGGCACCAGCGATGCGAGCAGTGTCGCAAGTACGCCGCAACCGAAGGCCAACAGGACGATCGATACCTGAATTACCTGCTGATCGCCTACTGGAAACGCGAATGCCAAATAGACCGGAACCCTGTGAAACAACGTGTGTGACAGCACATATCCGAGGGCGACACCCGCGATCGATGCGACGACGCCGAGCGCGAGTGCTTCGAACCCGATTATCAGCAGCGATTGGCGCCAGTCATAGCCCTGCATACGCAGATCGGCTATATAGCGGCGACGCTCAGGCATGGTCAACAGCATCGCGTTGAACGTCAGCAGGAAGCCGACCATCGCACCGATCAGGGCGAACATCGTCGTGGCTTGGTTGTTGGGCTTGGCGATCGCGCGAAGCAAACGCAGTTCATTCTCGGCAGGTACGACGTCCAGGCGTCCAGGCGCCAATCCTCGCAGCTCGCTCGCCACTTCTCGATCGGCTCCCTGTTGTGGCTCGACGAAGATCTGCGTCACTCGTCCGGGCCTGCCAGCCAGCCGCTGAGCGTAGCCGAGCAACGCCAAGGCCAGCGGGCTTTCGGCGACCGAGCCGATGGTTTCCGCCCCAACCACAGCTCGTACCCTCACGAGATGGGCGTGGCCGCCTGCCAACAACGTAGCTGTGTGTTCGGGCCGAACCCCAATCGCACGCGCGACACCCGAGGGCAGGCCAACGCCTTCTCCGATCAGAGACGGTCCCGCGTTGACGTTCTGTGCGAGCGCCCCACCGAGGGTCACAAACCCCGGAGTCACACCAATCAGACGGACAGACAGCCGGCCTCTCGGGCCGATCAGAGTAGCGCTCTCCTGCAATACGGGAGCCGCTGCCTGAACCCCCGAGAGGAGACGTACGCGATTGGCCAGATGTTCGTCGAACCCGTCATTGGAGCGTGCGGCTAGCTCGAGCCGCGCGGCGCCGATGACTCCGTGCACAGCCTGTTCTGTGGAACCGAACAGGCTCGCGTTAGCCAACAGTACACCCAAGACAAGCGCTACCCCGACCGCGACCCCGCTGCCTGCCAACAGCTCCTGGACCGTATGCGCGCGCAACCGACGCAAATAGAGGTGAAACAGAACACTTACGCGAATGCCGAAGATCGCCGGTCGCATTCCCTTGCTCACAGCGAAGCCACCGCCAGCTCGCTATCCAGGCCGTCGCTGAGACGGCCATCGCGCAGCGTGTAAACACGGTCGACGAATACGACTGCCTCGGCGTCATGGGTCACCAGCAACCCTGGGATGCACTGGGCATGACAGACGTCGCGAAGCAACGCAAGCGTTTCGCGCGTACGCTTTGAGTCCAGGTTGCCTGTCGGCTCATCCGCCAGCAGCAGTGCGGGGCCGTTGGCAAGCGCGCGAGCGATTGCCACTCGCTGGCGCTCCCCCATCGAAAGCTGGTAGGGCATGTGCTCGGCTCGGTCGCCCAAACCAACGCGCTCGAGCCAGGGGCGTGCCCGCTCCCGTGCGGAACGCAAGCTCAGGCCTTCCCCGATCAGCTTGGTCGTCGCGTTGTCAAGCGCGGTTGCCCCGTTGGCCAGGTGAAACGACTGAAAGACGAAGCCAACGTCCTTGAGACGGTAACGGGCACCCTCCCGCTCGGAAAGCCGCCCTATGTCCTTGTCCCCGAAGCAAACGGTCCCGCTGTCGGAGACCAGCAGACCTACCGCCAGCATCAACAACGTCGTCTTGCCGGAGCCGCTGGGGCCATAGAGAGCCACGAACTCTCCAGGCGCGATCCTCATGGATACGCCATCTACCGCGCGAACAGGCTCCCGTCCGGTCCGATAGTGCTTTACGACCTCGCGCAGCTCTAGCGCGCTCACGGCCCAGAATGAGAAGCCGGTGCGCCACCGGGAAAATTAACGACCGTGCCGCGCTCATCGGTCGAGCACAGCTCGCCGTCGCCGACTGACATGACGACCTCGGCACCGTGCAAAGGCGCCATCTCTTCAGAGGCGATCACAAGAGTCGTCCCAGATGCCCTCGTAATCTCGCGAAGCAGCCCATACAAGGCGTCACGCTCAGAGAGGCTCGGCACCGACGCCGGCTCATCCACCAACAACAGGCGTGGCTCGCGTACCAATGCCCTGGCGAGCATCACCCGCATCCTCTCCGTCAGGGACAACGATCCTGTCAAATCGTCGGCATGAGTCGCCATCCCAACACGATGCAGCACATGCCGTGCCCTGCGCCTGGCCTCAGACATCGATGACATGCTGTTTCCCAAAGACAGCGCGACGTGCTCGACGACCGTCTCCCGTGCGATGGGATGCCAGTCGCCCATGCTCATCAAAGCGATCCCGCCACGCAGAAGCCGTTCGCGTTTGAGAAGAGACATGCCAGCCATGTCGCGACCCTCGAAACATACCCGTCCGGTGTCCGGCGACTCGACTCCGGCCATCAGTCGCAGCAACGTCGACTTGCCCGCGCGGCGAGCGCCCCACACGCCGGTGAACACGCCTTCGTCGATCTCGAAGAAGGCACCGTCGAGAACCACGATCTCGCGTGAGCCGTCGGGATATCGCTTACCGACATTCTCAAAGGACAACAGAGGTGTCACCTCGATATCCACCTAACCCCGCCGCGCGAGGTATTCCTCGACCCGTCGCCGCGTGCGCCTCGCCCATTCCACTTCGAAGCGCAACTGCGCATCTACCGCATCACGCGTGCAATCGACGAGCAATCCCTTCCACGAGGGCACACTCGTCGCCGGAGGAGCAAGCTTCAAAAGCCCCAGACACTCCTGCTCATAACTCCGCAGCGCAAGTAGCAACGAGCGCGCGTCCTGCTCGCGCGCAACCGCCACCTTTGCCCGAATGCCAACCCGCATCGGCTCCTTGGGGATGAGCGTCTCCATCCATTCGCTCACCGCCTGGGCCGTTAAATCGGTCGGGTAGTAGACCAAACGTGCACGCTTTCGACCGGGCTCCCGCTCCTCGCTCAGCGATAGCAGTCCGTCCTCTTCCAACCTTTCCAGCAGCCGGTAGATGTCCTTGAGCACGATCTGCCAGGTCTCGCCAAGCCGGTCGGCCAACCGATTCGCAAGCTCATACCCATGACCCGGACGCTCCAGTACCAAAGCAAGCAAGCCACCACGCAACGACGTGGAAGACCCACGCATCCACCCATCGTTCTCTAATGCTTCGCTACCTCTCGACCCAGCCACTACATCTACCCCAAATCACGAATATCGGACTATCCGGCCGATAGACTCCCCGTTGCGGGGTTTCAATCAATTGATCTATCCGGTTCACGGACAATGCTAACGGTAGCCGATCTCATCCCCCAATGCACGCCGACCTCACATGGGAAAGGCGAGCCGACGCACGACACGAGCCGAGCTTGCGACACGAGCTGACCACTATGCAAGCCGAGCGCACAGCACGAGTCGGCCACACGACGTGCGTAGGCGGCGGCAGAATCCGTCAGGATCTCGCCCGTGCGCGATCTAGGGCTCGTCATATTCGACTGCGACGGAGTCTTGGTCGACAGCGAGGTCATCTCCAACGAGGTGCTTGCGAGCGCACTCGGCGCACAGGGATTGCCCACCACATTGGCCGAGGCCCGGCGCGACTATCAGGGATTGCTGCTCTCAGAGGTGCTCTGCGGAGCAGAGGCGAAGCTCGGCCGACCACTTCCAGAGAACTGGCTCGCCGACTACGAGCGTGATCGGACAGAGGCTTTCCGTAGAGACCTACGGCCCGTGCCGGGTGCCGCCGAGGCGGTGCGGTATGTCGTTGGCGCCGGGATCGCCGTGTGCGTGGCCTCGCAGGGAAAGCTCGAGAAGACGCGCTTGTCGCTCGAGCTGACAGGACTACGCGAGCTGTTCCCCAACAGAACGCTCTTCTCGGCGCACGACGTTCCACGCGGCAAGCCCCATCCTGACCTGTTTTTGCACGCGGCTTCGACTATGGGCGCAGCACCCTCTCGCTGTGCCGTAGTCGAGGACACGGCTTCGGGAGTCACCGCGGCGGTATCGGCGGGCATGCGCGCCCTGGGCTATGTCGCCGACAGCGATGAGGCCGCCCTACGACAGGCCGGTGCTGAGCTGGTGCCGTCATTGGATCAACTGCCGCGACTGCTCGGGCTCGCCTGACGCCTGCTCTGTCTCGGGCCGGGCGTCCGCGGCGAAACCCGGCACGAACAAATCCTCCAAAACCCCGCCAACGGGACTTTGTAACACGCTTGTGACATTGGTCTCAACGGCTTTTGAGAGCTACCGTCAAAGCATGGCCAGACACATTGTGATTGCCGGAGGCGGCTTTGGCGGCTTCTATGCCGCTAAGGCACTGGAGCGGCTTACAGCTGCCGGCGGGGCGCGCGTCACGCTCGTCAACGACGCCAACTTCATGCTCTACACGCCCCTGCTACCCGGTACCGCGGGGGGCACGCTCGATCCACGCCACGTGGTGGTGCCGTTGCGCTCACAGCTCAGACGAACCGGGCTATTGATCGGGAGCGTCACGGGTGCCCACCCGGAGTCTCGAGAGTTGCTGGTGCGCCGCCTCGACGGCGAGCGCCTCGAGCTCGCCTACGACCAGTTGCTCGTCGCGCTGGGATCGGTCTCGCGCACGCTGCCAATTCCGGGACTCGCCGAGCACGCCACCGGCCTGAAGTCGTTGTCCGACGCGACCGCACTGCGCAACCAGGTGCTCACCTGTCTAGACATCGCCGAGTCGCTGGAGGACCCGGTGCACCGCTCCGAGTATCTCGGCTTCGTGTTCGTCGGAGCCGGCTATGCGGGCCTCGAGGGTCTTGCCGAGCTACAGGATTTTGCCGCTCAGGCGATCGAGCTGTATCCGCGCTGTCGGGCGGATGGCATGCGTTGGGTGCTCGTCGAGGCGCAGGAACGGATCATGCCCGAGGTGCCGGCGAGCCTATCCGCGTTCGCCGCGCGTGAGCTTTTGGCACGCGGCATCGAGATCGAGACAGGCACCATGCTCGCGGCCGTAACGGCGCGCGGCGCAACCCTCTCGAGCGGCGAGCAGATTCCCGCGCGCACCGTCGTCTGGACCGCCGGAGTCACGCCGAGCCCGGTAGTCGCCTCGCTTGGACTGCCGCTCGACGACAGTGGGCGGATCGCGGTTGATGGCGAGCTGCGCGCCTCAGGCCTTCAGGGCGTGTGGGCAATCGGAGACTGTGCCGCGGTGCCCGACCCGGCAAGACGCGGACAGGCGTGCCCGCCGACGGCCCAGCACGCGATCCGCCAAGGGCGCCTAGCCGCATCCAATATCGCCGCGACGCTCGAGCACAGACCGCTACACGCCTTCCGCTACCGCACCGCCGGAGTCGTGGCCGAGCTCGGTCACAACAAGGCCGTGGCGATCACGCTCGGGCTACGCTGGCGCGGACTGCCGGCATGGCTGCTCGCACGCACCTACCACCTGTTGCTGATGCCGGGTCTCGGACGCAAGCTGCGCCTGCTGATGGACTGGAACGTGGCCTTGCTGTTCGGTCGCGACCCTTCTTCCCCAGGTCGTCTCGGCAGCGCCACGCCTCTGCGATTCGCCGAGCACGAGCAATCGACGCCCGTGTCGCAACCAGTGCTTCAGCCGAGCACGGCCGACCACAGACCCACAAGTGCAAACACCTCATGAGATCAGGCGACGCGCCTATGGTCGACGTCTGCGACGGTTGATCGAGACGGCTACTCTTCGGAGGAAGCCGTATCGAACCGTTGTGGTTAGGCCGCGACCCAGTTCTTGGCGTCCTCGAGTTGGCTCAGGCTGTACACCTTGACTTCGCCGGGGGTCATCCGTGCCAACGCCCGGTATGCCTTCCCGACCCAGTCCACGTCGGCGACGATCGCGGAGCGCTTCCATGCGGAGTTGTGTCCGATGCCGAGCCGTGTTCCTTTCGCTAGTAGATCCGGACGGGTGTGCCGGATAGCTGGGAGCGGCCAATGGTGTGCACGAGCCAGTCGATCGCGGTGTTTGCGAGGCGGATGCAGCCGTGGCTGCGATTTGTGTCGAGGGGGTCTCGCAGGCTTGACCCGCCGCGTCCGTGGATGCCGATGCGGGGTCTGTCCGATGAACGGTGGATCTGGCTTGGTCTGACCGAAGGGATGGATCATGACGGAGATAGTCGGTCTGACCGATCAGGAGGAGGTGATCGGGTCTATGACTACAGATATCGTTGATCAGAAGCAGTTGGCTGAGCAGCTCTTGGAGCAGGCGAAGGAGCAGAACATTGAGCTGGTCGGCCCCGACGGGCTGCTGGGCCAGCTGACCAAAAGTGTGCTCGAGACCGCGCTGGACGCGGAGATGAGCGAGCACCTCGGCTATGACAAGCACGACCCCGCAAGGATGCAACAGCGGGAACAGCCGTAACGGGACGCGTGCCAAGACGGTGCTGACGGAGATCGGCCCGGTCGAGATCGAGGTGCCGCGGGATACCGAGTCGACGTTCGAGCCGCGGATCGTCAAGAAGCGCCAGCGGCGGCTCACGGGTGTTGATGAGATCGTCCTGTCGCTGACTGCTCGTGGGTTGACGACTGGGGAGATCGCCGCTCACTTCGGGGAGGTTTATGGCGCCAAGGTCTCCAAGGACACCATCAGCCGGATCACCGAGAAGGTCGTCGGCGAGATGACGGAGTGGTTGAACCGGCCGCCGGAAAAGATTTACCCTGTGATCTTCATTGACACGATGGTCGTCAAGGTCCGCGACGGGCAGGTCGCCAACAAGCCCGTCTATGTCGTGATTGGCGTGAGCGTCAACGGTGAGCGCGACATCCTGGGGCTCTGGGCCGGTGATGGCGGCGAGGGCGCGAAGTTCTGGTTGAGCGTGTTCACCGAGATCAAGAACCGTGGCGTGGAGGAGGAGGATGTCTGCATCGCTGTCTGCGACGGTCTGAAGGGTCTGCCAGAGGCCATCACGACGACCTGGGAGCTCGCGACCGTGCAGGCGTGCATCATCCACCTGATCCGCAACACATTCCGGTTCGCTTCGCGCAAGTACTGGGACGAGATGAGCCGCGATCTGCGACCCGTCTACACAGCACCCTCAGAGAAAGTCGCCCGAGAGCGCTTCATGGAGTTCGACGGCAAGTGGGGCAAACAGTACCCGGCGATTAGCAAGCTCTGGGAGAACGCCTGGAGCGAGTTCATACCGTTCCTGGATTACGACGTCGAGATCCGGCGCGTGATCTGCAGCACGAACGCGATCGAGTCGCTCAACGCCCGCTACCGACGCGCCGTCCGCGCGCGAGGGCACTTTCCGAACGACACGGCCGCGCTGAAGTGCCTCTACCTCGCCACCAGAGCACTGGACCCCACCGGGCGAGGCAGAGCACGCTGGGCAATGAGATGGAAGCCCGCACTAAACGCGTTCGCGATAGCGTTCGAAGGAAGAATCAACTAAAAACCACCAAGCGGATCCACCGTTAATCTGACACTCCCCGAGCCGGAGATGCTCGACAACATTGCGACAGTAAAGGGGCTATTGGGCGCGAACTACGGCCCGAATCCCGCCCCCTTCCTCCAAGGTATCGAAGAGGCAAACGCGCTCATTGAGAGTCCGCCGGATGAGGGCAACATCTACCGGCCGGCGCAGTCGGATGAGCGGACCTGTCCTTGGTGCGCGGAGACCATCAAGGCTGCAGCGGTTCCCACGCGGAAGCGGAAGCGCCGGTTGCAGGTTCGATCTCTGTGCCGACTTGGTCGGGCCCAGCGCCCCGGCCACGCTGTCGCGCGACGTCCCCTCACTCATGATCGTGAGTCCTGAAAGGTGAGTCTCTGCGGGCACACCGGCCGACCCGCGGTGGCGAGGCGCTAGGGTGGTCTTGTCGGGGAACGTTCGTTCGACCAGAGCAGCGCCCCGCGCTTCGGCAGTCGTTGCCTCGCAGCACCCTCCGCGTCTCGTAGTGCGCATACCCGGAGGTAAGCAGAGATGGCCACATGACCCTTAAGTGGTTCAACGACGATCAGGGCTGCGGGATTCATCACACCGGATGACCCCGGCAAGGACCTGTTCTGAACTCCACAACAAGGGACGGATAGACATGGCCTCGAGCGGCAAGAAGAAGACCACGATGGCAAAGCTCACCCGTGAAAGCAGGCTCCGCGAGCGTCGGCTGGACAAGCAGGCCAAGAAGGACGCGCGCAAGCAGGCACCGGTACATCACACAGACCGGCCTGGTGACACGCTGAACGCAACGACCGGTGAGTCAGCCGATCCGGGCCGAGCCGATCGAGCTGATCCCTGAGACGTCCTTGCGGAGCGCGTTGTCGCCGATGTGCAGCCGATCGGTGCGCCACCCGCGGATCGCGCAGTGCTGCGAGCGGCCAGCTGACGGCAGCTACAGTCGCGCCGCTGAGGCCGCCAGCGACGCGTAGCCCGATCGCCCGCGAGCAGGACGCGACCGGCCGACCTTGCCCTGCGTGAAGGGGGCTAACCTGGGATAGATGATGACCACAGCAGAGCCGATGACTGCACGTGGCGCCCACTACACGGCGCTGCTTGAAACGATTGACAACCAAGGTGCCACCAAGCTGCACGCGAGAGAGCGGGAGCAGCTGCTGGAGGCCGCCGACGCCCTGCTGTTCGGCGAGCCTGAAAACCGGCGGTTGCTTCGAGCGGCTGAGGAGCTGATCGAGTCCTTGGAGGCGAGTGAGCGCTGGTTGGCCGAGAGCTGTGACCAATTGCGCGAACACTTGTACGGCTGTGACGCTGCGACTGGCATAGCCTGAGAACTCGCCGCGCAGACATCGGGTGTCCACCTCAACGCGCTGGCCCCACTACCGATCGCTGTTTGCCTCCGCTCCACTCCTCGTCCGCGCCATAGGCGCTTTCGGCGGCTTACGGGCTTCGGCCAGCGTTCTAAGTCGCAGGGCCAGCTTCCTCCCAACCATACTCCTACCAGCGGGCTAAAACGAGCGGGTTTCGCTAGCAGTTTCGCGAGTTGCTTGACCCGGTCAGCGCGGACATGCAGCCGGTCCATAAGCGCAGTGAGTCTCGATCTTCGTGGATTTCGTCAGCCAACTCCCGCAACGGAGCGCCATAGCCTTGGTCATCTGGATTGGAGCCGGCCGCACGGTGCGCGAGGTCTGCTCCCGCTGTCGCGCCTGCAAAGTGATCCTGCAAATAGACCGACAGACGCTTCTGGTGTGCCGCATCGACCGATCTGGCCCTTGGAGCCGCGCCACCAGCGCGGAAAGAGCTACTTCTCATCTCGATGGAGCGCCTCCTTTGCTCTATCGGCGGCCTTGTCGATCTTGTCCTTTACCGAGGCCTTGGCTCGGTCGACCTTGCCCTCGTTCTTTAGGTTGTCATCGCCAGTCAAGCTGCCTGCGGCCTCCTTCAGACGCCCCTTGCCCTCGTCGACACTCTTGTCCGTATCCATCTGGACCTCACTTTCTGTTAAGAGTCTTCTACCCGCTCAGAGGATGAGGAACCATCCCAGACGGGGAATGAGGGACAATGAACGCCGGTGGCGGTCGGCGCGAGGCTCCAGGCACCCGTTCTGCGGGTAATGCAACGCCTGGCGTAAGCGGGAGTTGTGCCGAGTCGCGGTCGGTGCTATCGACGCTTGTCCAAGGCGGACCTGTCACGGTCGGCTTTTCCGTAGTCGGCTTGGGTTTTCTCGGTGGTCGTTGAGCTCTCGGTGTCGGGCGGCGTGGGGGTCGTTTCGCTCAGGGTGCTCGTGCTGCCCGATTCCGTGCCAGTCGGTTCCGTGGGGCCGGTTGTTTCGCCTTTGGTCTCGAGCGTCTTGAACGTTTGGGGTTCTCCGTTGCTCTGTCCGCCGGCGCTGCCGACGACCAGGCGGAAGCTGTAGAGGGTGTTGGGAGTCAGGTTCAGGTGGCTCGCGGACACGTGTATCGGGCTCGACCCTTCGGTCAGCTGCGGCGAGCATTGAGCTGAGTGTACGTAGGAGCCGATGCCGTATTGGAAGTAACAGCTCTTGATGGCCGTGTCGTTGGGGTTAAGCGTGCCGTTGAGGGTGGCGGCGGTGGCGGTGACGGCGCTGGCGGCGAGGGTGACGACGACTGGCGTTGTCTGTGGCTCCCATTCGAGGCTGACGGTGTTGCACGCCCTGGCTGTGGCGCAGGCTTCGACGGTGTCCTTGACGGTCGAGGTGCGTGAGCCGGTGAGGCTCAACGTGGTGTCGGCGATCCCGTCGCTGTCGCTACGCACAGAGGATGCCGAGAGCGCGCCATCGCGCGGCTTGACGGTGAACGTGACCGGCTGCCCGGAGATGGGTTCGCCTTCCTGGTTTAGGACCTTCACAGCGATCTTGGATGTCTCCGTGCCGGCTGACACCGGATTGGGGGTGGTGCTGACGATCCTGATGCTGCTCGGCGTGGTGGAGCGCTGGAGGGTCTCGTTGGGCTTGGCGCCGGCGACGATCACCGTCTTCGTGCCGTGTGTGATCTGTGTGCCTTCGGCGGCGGTTGTGGCGATGATCACCGTTGCGACATAGCGGCCGGGGTACTGGTAGGTGTGGCTCGGGTTCGCCAGGCTGCTATGGCTGCCGTCGCCGAACTGCCAGTGGTAGCTGGAGGTGGGCGGGTGGCCGTCGAGGATGGCGCGAAAGGCGACAGGCTGTTCGGCGCGGGGGGTGTCAGGGTTCAGTTCGATCCTCACGTTGGCCGGGTGGTCGCTTGTCTGTTTGAGCGAGCCAGTGTGCCCAATTGCGACGCCGGCGGCGCCCCCGACCACCAGCATCAGCACCGCGAGCCCGAGTGTTACCAGCGGTCTGCGCGGGGGCGGTGGGTGCCCGCCGCCATTGCCGGGCTCGTGTAGCCCCGTTCGTAGCCCGCGGCACAGGACCTGCAGGTTGAAGTCGGTTGCGGCCAGCCCGTCCCAGTCTCCGATCCGCTCGCGCAGCTTGCGCGCGACGGCGAGGGAACTGTCGGCCTTTGCGTTGTCGTCTCCGAGTAGGTGCACGGTGCCCAGTTCGTGGTGGCCCCACGCCTCGGCTGCCACATCTCCGAGCTGCTCAGCGGCGTGGATGGAGAGCTGCAGCGATTGCAGCAGCTCCTCCCAGCGCTCGAGCAGCGCGAGCAGCATGGCGAGCGCGCGTGCGAGCTCCAGTACGTCATCCCAGCGCTCGTCGCGGCTGTGTCGCTGTGCCATCTCGATCAGGTCTTCGGCATCGTCGTCGAGCGATTTGACGTCGAGCTTCATCTGCAGGAGCCGGGCGATGAAGTTGACGACCTGTTCCAGCTTGTCGGTGGCGCTCGAGGCGCGGGCGACAGCGCGTTCAAGCGACGCTGCGCGCGTCTGTGGCGCGGCGTGCTGCCCGTCGCCGCGCGCACGGTCCTCGTCGGCACGCGTGCCGTCCCCGTCAGCACGGTCGTCGATCAGCGCGCCGCGAGGATCGCCGATCACCAGTGACAAGCGCCCTAAGGCGACGCTCCACAGCTGGAGCCTCGGCGTGCTATGAGAGTCGGGAGCGTCTGCCGGCAAGGCGGCTACCTGTGCGTGACCGAGGCGACGATCGAAATGTCGATCATGGGATAAATGCTAACGAACTGAATTCATCTTCGTCCCGCCGGTGTCCTATCGGAATGAACCGACGCAACAGGGAGAAGCGCAGGTGTCGTAGCTTGAGGCGCCAGATGCGGGCGTCCCCGACGCCGGTTCCAACACGCTCGCTCGGGACGAAGAGAGGTGTTGGGTCAGCCCCATATCGCGCTGGCGCTTTCGGTGTTAGCGACTACGTGAAGCCACATGACGGCGGTTTCCGGTGAGCGACCGTGATCGAGCCGGCACCGCCGATACTGCCAACTGATAGCCCTCCTCATCGGCGTCAAGGCGTCCCGGCGGTTGCTGGACTCCTTGACTGACTTCGACCTGATGATTCCCCCGATTCCCCCGAAGAGCGAGCGAAAACGCGGCGGTTGAGCGCGAATCGCCGTCCCACTCGCAGCCCAATCGCATGGCGCACCTTGCCAAGGAGCACAAAACACGCCGAGTTTTGTTCCGCGCGGAGCAAATGTCACCAGGCATCTCTCCACCTGAAACACCAATTTTGCAGGTGTTTCGTGAGGGTGAGCGACGGGATTCGAACCCGCGACCGCCGAGACCACAATCAGCCCGAGTGAGGCACAGTAACGTCAAATTGCCTGCAAAACGCAGGTTTTAACTTAAGTCAAATTGTGCCTGATTTGCTCACTTTGGTACCCTGTGGGGTACCCTGCGTCCCCGCAATGGCGTACAATGCGCTACATGGATGAGCGGAAACCGAAGGTGAAACGAAAAGCCGCGATGACGCCGCGTCGGCCTCGGGGCACCGGCACGCTGATGGTACGTAAGGATTCTGTCGGCCGAGAGACGTGGTACGGCAAGTGGCGCATCGGCACAGCGCAGGTCAAGCGGCGGATCGGACCCAAGCGCACGCCCTCTACTCGCGATGGCCTCACAAGGAGCCAGGCCGAGGCGGAGCTTCGCAAGCTCATCGGCTCTGTGCAGGTCGCCCACGCCCGGCGCGAGCGAATGACCATCATCGAGGCAGGTGAACTGTTGGTCCAGAGCGCGACAGCCCGCGGCCTCAAGCGCTCGACAGTCATGAGCTACGAGAGCATCTGCCGCATCCATCTCGCTCCGTTCTACGGCTCGCGTCGACTCGACCAAATCACGAGACGAGATGTGGAAAACCTGGCCGCCCATATGATCCGTCAGGGCAAGACGCCAGCGACGACACGCCACACCCTGAGCGTACTCCATTCAATCTTTGAGCATGCCCGCCGACAGGAATGGATCGTCTCTAATCCGGCTAGCCTCGCCGACAAGCCTCGCGCGCCGCAGGTGGATCCTGACATCAGATTCCTTGAGAACGAGGAGGTCGAGGCGTTGGTGCGCTCTGTCCCAGACGACTACCTCGGTCGGATCGAGCGGCCATTGTATTTGACGGCGACGATGACTGGGATGCGCCAGGGCGAGCTGCTGGCACTGCGATGGCGTGACGTGGACTGGCAAGCCCAGCGCGTACGCATTCGGCGCAACTTCGTGCGCGGCGAGTTCGGCACGCCGAAGTCCAAGCGTTCCTCACGGAGCGTGCCTCTTGCGGACCGTCTCGCCGGCGAGCTGGATCGACTGCATCGAGAAACAAACTGGCCCCGAGACGACGATCTTGTTTTTGCTCATCCTCATACCGGCAAGCCGATCGACCGGTCTAAGTTGCTCAAGCGGTTCAAGGCTGCCCTACGACAAGGGGGTTTGCGCGATGTCCGCTTCCATGATTTGCGCCACACGTTTGGCACTCGTTTGGCAGCGCAGGGCGTGCCGATGCGCACGCTGCAGGAGATGCTAGGGCATCGCGACTTCAAGACAACGTTGATTTACGCAGACTACGCACCAAACGCTCACGAGGCGGGCTGGATCGAGGCAGCCTTTGCCCCACAGACCAAGGATCTCGTCCCGGACGAACAGGCGGCAATGGGCAGGAGTGAATGACTTCCCAAGAGCCTCAGCCTGGATACACAATCGAATTCTTCCGCAGCGCCGACGGCTCAGAGCCAGTCCGCCGCTTCATCGACTCTCTGAGTAACGACAAGCGTGATGCGCTTCTGGCGGCGCTCGCCAAGATCCTTGCGCGTCAAGGCCTCGAGGTCTGCCGGTCTGAATGGGGCAAGCAGCTCGGCGGCGGTCTCGCTGAGTTCCGCCTCAGGCATGATGAGCGCGAGATACTTGCACGCGGCGGCATCCCCAAGTCAGACCTTCCTGAATCCTCGCCAGAAAAGATCCTCCTACGCGTGTTCTTTCACGCGCATGGCAAGCGCTTGATCCTGCTGCTCAGCGGCTACGACAAGGGCGCTAGGCCAAATGCTCGACACCAACAACGGGAGATCGAGCGGGCACGAGTTCATCTGAAGGAATGGCGGGCCATCCAGTCACGCCAGCGAAGGCCATAGAGGTCAGATCCTGGGGTTCGCACGTAGACCTTGTTTGACAGCGAATGTGATATACCCCATACTCCTTCTATGGGCACGAACCTAGACGACTACATACAAGAAGTCCGCGGACGCTACACCGAGGCCGAGCAGGCACGTCTCGACTCCGAGATGCGACGCTTCGATCTTGCCGGTCAGCTGCTCCACCTAAGACTGGATGCAGATGTCACCCAACAAGAGCTAGCAGAACGCTCGGGAATCTCGCAGGCCGATATCAGCCGTTACGAGCGAGGACTCGGCAACCCAACGCGTGCGACGATTGATGCTCTCGCGGTGGCCCTCGGTGCCCATCTTGAGTTGGTGCGCAACACAAAGCCAGCTATCGCGTCCACGCCAGCTGGCGTGTAACACGTTAACCGACTCAGCAGACATGACATCAGGGAGAGACGCAAGCTCGCGTCCTCTTCGCCAGGCGCCGACGAAGCATCGTAATCATTTCGCCGGCGCCGCCTCGTAGTACCGGCATCTGAAATCTGACGCGATACCTGAAGCAGCGAAACGGCTGCAGTTTGCCTGTCTGTTTTGTGGGCTGTGTGTGGATTCGTGCCGGGACTGCGTCCCGGATTAAGAATCCGCTGGAGCGGATTAACCCTCCAGCCCTGACGGGCTGGGTAGGGTTTTGACCGTCGCGGACCGCGAGAGGTATTGATTGATGAGGGGTTGTGGTGATGGTCCACGACGGTCAAAACCCTACCCCGCTGAGAACTCGTGGAGGGACGGGACGGGGTTGGTGCTGCCCCCCACCGTCCAGGATCAACGCGATCGTTCTGGTTGGGGTGTCAGGCCCTGAACGCCGGCGCATTGGCAGTCTCGACGTCGACGAGGTCCCTGATCGCTCTTTTCGGGACGAACTGCAGCACCAAGGGGTCGAGCGTCCTAGTCGCGCAAACGCCGGCGTGACCCTTGAATGCTGTCTCGGGCCCTTGTTGCTTGTCCCGTTCGCTGCGGTTCGACGGATTAAGCCCATGTACGGGTTTTCTAACGGCACGGAGGTCGTGTTATGCAGACAGAAAGAGATTCGGAAATCGTCTCCTGGATCGGCGGGCTCGGCGCAGCCGGAGCCCGACACGTAATGGCAGAATTCGGGATGAGTCGCAGCATCGCCTACCAGCGGCTGAACTCGCTGACGCGCGACGGGCTGCTCAAGCATCACGCGGTGCTCTACGGACGGCCCGGAATGTACACCGCGACGCTCACCGGCTTGCGCTGGAAAGGCATCGCACACCTCGGCGTCTTCAACGTGCGACCCGGTAGCTTCGAGCACGCCTGGCAAGTCGCGCAGACCGCTACCGACCTCGGAAGAGCGATGCCCGACTGGGACGTAATGAGCGAGCGTCAACTCAGATCAGCCGAGAACGAATACGGGACACTCGTCGCGTCAATACAGGTCGGCCGGACCACAACAAACGCCAAGCTTCACCGTCCCGACCTCGTCCTCACAAGCAAGAGGGGACCCGTCATACCGATCGAGGTCGAGCTATCGACCAAGGCGGCCTCCAGACTCGCCGCGATCTGCCGCGGCTGGGCCAGAGCACGCCACATCAACACCGTCTACTACCTCGCGGCCCCCGGACCAGCACGCGCCGTCGCACGCGCCGTCCGTTCGACCAATGCAGGCGGGCGCATACGAATACTCGACCTCGATGACATCCCAACCCTCGCAAACGAGCAATACACCGCCCAGGACCACTACCAACCACCAGACCCCCCAGACAACGACGACGAGGACGACGAGGACGAGGACGAGGACGAAATCGAACCCAGCACATGGGAGGCATACCAATGATCCCAACAACACAAAACCACAACGTCGGGCCGCGACGACTCGACGGACCACTACTACGACCCGACCAAGCAGCCGAACTACTCGCCGTCAAGCCCAGCTGGATCTACGACGCAGTCCGCACCGGACGCCTCCCATGCCTACGCATCGGACGACACATCCGCTTCACCCAAACCATGCTCGAAAACTGGCTCACAGACCAATAAGGCGAACTCCGTCGAATCTGGGCCGGCGAAGAGCCTTCGGCCTCAAGCCGGAGGCTCTTCGCTGTCGCTTTAGACCGAGCCGCATACGGCCAAGACCTGACGAGCTCCCATGGCTGCAATACGCAACTTTACAGAGGCGCTTTGGTACCTTATTGGTACCTTGGAGAGCTTGTGTCAATCTGTTACAAGCTCAAAACCCTGTGATTTGCAGGTGTTTCGTGAGGGTGAGCGACGGGATTCGAACCCGCGACCGCCGAGACCACAACCCGGAGCTCTACCAACTGAGCTACGCCCACCATGTTGGTAGGGCGAAGTCTAGCGTCAGATCAGCCGCGCACGAGGCCTTCGGCTAGCGCCAGGCATTCGCTCGGGGTCCGGTCCGGATGACCTTCCAGCGCGAGCTGCCAGGCTCGCATCAGGGGTATGGGATCCTCGCCGAGCAGACCAAGCAGCTCCCCCACTAGCGATACGACTGCCGGATCAAGACTGGGTGCTACCGCAGCTTGAGAGCCCCCCTGCTCGTTCCCCGCGGCGTTCCCGGCGGCCACGATGCTAAGGCTGTGTGCGTCCGCGACGCTAAGGCTATGCGCCGCCGCGATCAGTTGCTCGGTGACGTCCTTGCCCTCGCGCTCGGCGATACGCCAGCCACGCCCCATCGAGAGCTGATCGAGCGATATGTGCGGGCCCTCCAGCACGATCAGCTTGGCTTGTTGAGGGTTCCACTTGCGTTCCCCGAACTCGATCCACTCGCCTCGTGCCCATGCGTCGAGAACGGCCTCGCGCAGCTCCGCCTCGGCGAGGTTGAAGCGGCAGAAGTTGTGGGGGAATTGGCGCAGCTCGACGTGGTACATGCACTAAGCCTCGCAAATCGCCGTACACGACGGCTCCCCCGGCTCAACAAGCGCACCGGCAGAGCCGATGAGCTGACATGCGCAGCTTTGCGACACATCTAGGAAGTCGTATGCCACGACCACGTATTGCACTTGGCCTGCTTGGCTGGGCGCTGTGTGGATTGCCGCTGCCGACAAGGTCCTCTGAGCGTGCCGAAGATGGCACCAAGGTCGCGAAAAGCTGGGGTTACTGGTGGGCAAGTCATCCGCGCCTGCTGCGCTTGCTTGTCGCCGTCGCCCTGTGCTGGTCGACGGCGTATCTCACATGGCGAATCGGCTGGAGCTGGCATCGCTCCAACCCCCTACTTTGGTCTTGCCTGCTGCTGGCCGAGTGCTACGGCCTGTGGAACCTCGCGGCGCTGGCATGGCTGACATGGGACGTAACCCCGCGCAAGCGACCGGCAGCGTCGCCGGGAAGAAGCGTCGACGTCTACATCTGCACCTACGACGAGGCTCCGAGCGTGCTCGAGGCAACGCTCGCCGGCTGTGCACTCATGAGCTACCCACACACGACATGGCTGTTGGACGACGGCGCCCGTCCCGAGGTCGCGGAGCTTGCCCACCAGTGGGATGTGCGCTACATGACCCGCCCCGACAAAAGCCACGCCAAGGCAGGCAACATCAACCATGCGCTGCCGCTGACAGAGGGCGAGCTGGTACTCGTGCTCGACGCCGACCACGTGCCCTTGCCTGACGCGCTGGACACGATGGTCGGCTATTTCGAGGACCCCGAAGTGGCGCTCGTGCAGACGCCACACGACTTCTCAAACCACGACTCGATCCAGCACTACGACCTTGGTCGTCACGAGCAATCCGTGTTCTTCTCGGCCATCTGCATTGGCAAGGATCGCCACGACGCCGCCTTCTGGTGCGGCTCGTGCGCGCTGATGCGACGCGAGGCGCTGCTCTCGGTCGGAGGTGTCGCGACCGAAACGATCGCAGAGGACTTCCACACCACGATCAAGCTCCACCGGCGTGGTTGGCGAACCCATTACGACGATCGCATCATCGCGCAGGGACGCGCTCCTCACGACCTCGCCGCCTACCTGCTCCAGCGCGACCGCTGGGCGCGCGGCAACCTTGCCGTGTTCACCACGCCGGAGAGTCCTTTTCGTGCGCGTGAGCTGACCTTCAGCCAGCGCATGAGCTACCTGGCCAGCCTGCTGTCATATCTGGCGGGTCCGATGCGTCTGCTGATGATCCTTGTGCTCGCGGCCGTCCTGTGGAGCGGAGCACTCCCGCTGCGCATCGCTCCGCTTGGCCTTGGCGGTACTGTGGGCTCCCGCGACCGTGCTGATGGTGCTTGCCGGCTCGGCCCTTTGTCGCGGAAAGCAAAGCAGCGGCGAGGCGATCCACTATGAACTGTGCACGGCCGAGATCTTTACGCGGGCCCTGCGCTGCATCGTTCGCCCAGGTCGCACGAACTTTCGGGTAACGCCGAAGGAGGGCGTCGACCGCGGCGGCTGGGAAGCGGTGCGCCAGTTTCGCGCTCTGCTCGTGCTCGCCGCACTATTGGGCCTGGGACTCGTGCTGCGAATCGCCGAGGACACAGGCGTGGGACCGCTGCCGGCGATGCACGGCTTTGCCGCCTGGTTCCTGCCCCTACTCGGCGCCTTCGAGCTGCGACGAATCGTGCGCACGCTGGCGTTCGTGGGACGCCGGCGACAACTGCGTGGCGAGTACCGGACACCGATCGCGGCCGCGGCGATGATCGTCCCTAGCGGAGATCTTGCCGACGACGATCCCTCGCTGCTGGGACGCATGCACGACATCACAACCGGCGGTGTCGGCTTCGAGCTCTCGCGTCCGCTGCCGGTTGGGACACTCGCGGACCTCACCGTCCAGCTTCCCGACGTCAGCGGAGAACCGGTTCCAACACGACTGGAAGTAGCTGTGCGCTCGTGCTTGACGCACGGCCAGGAATGGCGTATCGGCGCCGCAATCGTCGCTTGCGAGGAGGAGGATCGGCGACGCGTGCTCTCTTACTGCAACGTCGTGTGGCCCTATCGTCGTTTGCGCGGCGAGAGCGAGATCGCGCCGCCCCCCGTCGTACCCTCGCTCGAGGAGGCGAGCGTCTCCTTCATCCCCCGCGAAGCCACGCCCGCTTAGCTCGGTCGGTCGAGCCCGCCACCACGGCCTCTGGTGCGAGGCGTCTCGTCCGGCCAGTGTCCATGCTCGGCAAGGTAGGCCCGCGCCGCCGCCTCCTTCTCGCGCTCGACACGATCGCCCTCGAAAGCGGCACGGTAGAGCCAGTTGATCGCATAGATCGCCAATCCGGCACCGATAATGCCGGCACCGCCCTCCATGTCGGATTCGCTCCCCAGCGACATCACGATCACACCAGCGATCACGGCGGCAACAGGAATTGCGTAGCGGACGCCAAACAAGACCCAAGCCGCGCGTCCTCGTTTCTCATCGGCTTGCTTGTCTGACGATTGCACGCCTTCCATATTCACTTCTTGAGGGCGCATCAGGCTGGGCTCCCTGCCTGCTCCACCGCCACCGTGGACGACTGGCGCGAGCGTCTGAGCAAAGAAGGCGAGCGTACGGCTCCATGCGTCTCTGGCGGCCTCCGGCCGATAGCTAGGTCGGGTGTCGTTGAAGAACGCGTGTCCTGTATCTGGATAGATACGCAGCTCGTGATCCGCACCGGCCGCTCTGAGTGCAGCGTCGAAGGCTGGCAGCCCGGCCACGATGCGCGGGTCGTCCTGCCCATAGAAGCCACGCAGCGGACAGTGGATCGAACCAACCCGCTCCTCCTCCGGCGAAGAGCCGTAGTAGACGACCGCCGCGCTCAGCCGCGGCTCCTCGCAAGCCAGCAGCGCCGACAGCGCGCCGCCCAGACAGAAGCCGATCGAACCGACCGCTCGCCCCGCGCATGCTGGATTTGCGCTCAAGAAGGCGATCGCGGCCCTTAGAACGCTCAGGTGGCGCTCGATGTCCCCACCCGCCCCGCCAAACAGACCCGCAATGGTCTCGCCGACGTTGCGCGCTTGCTCGTCAGGGAGCTTGGAGAGAGCCTCGGCACGGCGAGCGTCGTCGCCAAGCACAGCCATCCACTGCCCCGGAGGGATCGAGTTGAGAAAGCTCTTCGCCGCTTCGACCCGATCGACAGCAAGGACCGGCGGTCTACCTCCACCGGCCGAATACAGATCGGGCGCGAGGGCTACATAGCCAGCGCCGGCAAAGCGGTCGGCCACGTCCTGGATATGGCGATCGACACCCCATATCTCCTGGATCACCACGACACCCGGCAGTGGACCGTCTGCCGCGACCGGGCGGCTCAGATATGCGGACACGCCTCCGGAGGGACTGTCGTAGTCAACCCGTTCGCTTCTCAGCTCCATAGTCGTCTCCTCATAGCTCATCAGCACCGGCCAGCCCGAAGGGACTCCCCTCCGAGTCCTTGCAGACTGCCCATTTCTCGCCCGGATGGACAACGCTCCCGCCCAGCGCCTGAACGTTCGCCAGCGCCTCGGCCATATCGTCCACGGAGAAGTAAGGCAGCGAGAAAGAATCGCCAGGGCCACGTCCTCGTGCGTGGACACCGATCGCCGGAGCTCCTGAACGCGTTTGCCAGCCTTCTCCCTCGGTGTCTTGACGAGCCTCAAGCTCGACGCCGAGCAGTCCACTCCAAAAGCGCAGGGCGCGCTGTGGATCGTCGGCGGGGAACTCGATGAGGGCGGCTGGGACGTGCTCCACCGAGCCAAGGTTAGGACAACTGGTCGACGCGAACTCGCACGCTGCCTCTCCTAGTCCTCGGGCGGGCGACGCTCGCGCTTACGTTCGGTCCGCTGGCGCTTGGCTTGAAGCCGGCGCTCGCGTGAGGCGGCGGTGGGGCGAGTGGCGCGGCGATGCTTGGGGACGGCCAGAGCCTTCGCGAGCCGCTCGGCCAAGCGAGCCAGTGCCAACTCTCGGTTACGGGCTTGCGAGCGCTCGTCCTGCGCAATCGCCACCACGCGCGGGCCGACACGCGCCAGTATTCGATCCCGCTGTGTCTCGGTCACCGTCGGCGAGGCAAGCACTTCAAAGCTCGCTTCGACACGGGAGGCGGTGACGTTGGCGTGCTGGCCGCCTGGCCCGGACGAGCGACTTGCACGGACCGTGACCTCGGATAGCGGGATCGTCAGGTCGGCGGTGATCCGCAGGCCTCGATGGGAACCTTCCTCAGCTTTACTCAGCGCGGTCATACACCAAGCGGGGGACCGAGGAATCGAACCTCAAGCAAGGGTTTGGGAGACCCGGCGATATGGGGTTTGGCCTGTAGACATGCGGTTTTCGTCCTTTTGGTTGCATTTTTTGTCGGCAGGTTGCGCGTTAGGGGCATCGCGCAGGGCCTGTGCCCCCCTCCGCGCAAACGTTCTACCCGGTCTTTGACCCTTGGGACCGCGAGGTCACCAGAGCATTGCCAGACCTTCTCGGGCAACTCCTCGACTCGCCGGTCTACGGTCTGACAAGCGATCGTCCGCTGCCACCGGAGCAGCACGGTATCTATCTCCTCATCGATGATGCCGACTCGCCGCAGTACGTCGGCAGGGTTGGGCTCACAGACCGCTCCCAGCGCGCCGGGAAACGATTCTCGAGCTTCCGCACGCGGGTCCGGAGTCATGCTGTCGCCAATCACAACAGCGGAACTTACGCTTACGCCAGGGCGTGTGAGAACCTCCGCTCGCAAGGAGGACAACTCGCCACCACCCGGCAGGGGAACTGTGACGACCCTACGTTTATGGCGGAGTTCCGCCGCCAGTGCAGCCTTGTCCGCGATATGGGTGTGCGCGTCGTCGAAATCAACGACAACAAGCTCGCCGCCGTATTCGAGATCTACGCTGCAACAGTCCTTGGGCTTCCCCAGAGCTTTGCTGTCAGCTAACCGGCAACTGCCGCTCGGGGCTTCGCGTGCAGGCGTCAACTGCTACGACCGCTGCATTGGACCTGTTTCGGGCTGATAGGGACGCGAAAGCTCAATCGCGAGTCGTACGTTCGGCACGTCCTCAAGCGTTGGAATCGCCCACGTCCATTGACGGCGCGGAGCATCCCAGCTGCTCTTTAGATGCGGATAGGGGTCCTGCAGACCGAGAGATTCAGGACTGTCGGGCAGCTTGACGGCAAACTCAATCGGCTTTTGGCGATTCAGAACGACCACGGGAACGTAATAGCCTCCGGGTCGCTTGAAACCAAGCCACCATGAGCGAAGCGCGGGTGCCCAGGCAAGCTCCTGCTCACGCACGTAGCTGGTGAGATCGTCAAATAGGCGCCGTGCCACAGCGAGATTCCCATCGGAGAGGTGTGCTTTATAGATATCCCAACTACCCTCGGCCGGTTCGCGGCGCGCACGATCCTCCTCTTGCTCCTTGCGGCGCCGCCGGACGAGATAGTCCTCGGCCTCCGGGAGAGGCAATAGCTGACGGGCCGTGATAACCGTTTGCTTTTTATCTGGCAAGGCAGTTGTCGAGAGCTCGACACAACCGATGTCAAGTTCATATTCGCGCAACCAGAGCACAACTGATGTAACCGCAGGACCAAAACTTCCCGCAACAAGCCAAATCTTGACTGAGCGGAGGACTCCGTCCTCGAGCGGCGGCGCATGATCGATCAACCGCTGTCGACTCTCGTCAGGGGATATCTCGTGTGTAGATGCGAACTCCTCGGCAAGCTCATCCAACGTCAGCTGAGAACAGTAGGCCGCATACTTGAGCGCCTGCAGCTCGACGGTATCAGTCGCCTTGTCGCGCTTAAGCTCAACGACGACCGGCGCGCCCGACGAGTCAAGAAAGAGAACATCCAGCCGATCGGCAACCTTGTGATGTCGCATCTCCCAGCCGTCGAACTCGGTGGTGATCAGCAGAAGGTCGGGTGCGATGAGATCTGGGTGAGCCGTGATCCACCGCTGGAGATCATCTCGCTCCTTGAACCCGGCAGACGCCAATGTGACCTCCTCCATGCGCGTCGCCTCACCAGAAGTGACGTCTATCAACAGGGAACGTGGTCCGTGAACAGTGGAATCTTCGATTGACACTGCACCTAATAGTAAAGGCTGAGCGTGCTCTACAGAGGACCGAGCTGCTTCCATTTGGCTGTCGAGTCTCCCAGATACGCGAAAGCCGTCTGTGAGCCCCTCGACGTTCTCGGAGCTCACCCGCCGAGCCTTCGCTTGACCCTCCCGTAACCCTGAAGATCGGCGAATTGCCGGCGCTGCGTGCGACTATGCCGCTTATCCAGCATCGCCCTTACGGTTGGTCAAACCCTCACGATCAACATTACGCATCAAATCCTCAGAGCCGATCACGATTGACGTCTCCGTCCGCCGCGTGCCCAGATAAGCGCTCAAACGATCCGCGCTCTCGCGCTCGGCGCCTGGCATCAGGTGTCCGTAGCGGTCGTAGGTGCTCGTGATCGAGGAGTGGCCGAGATAGGTCTGTAGGGCCTTGGCGCGTTCTCGCCGGCGGCGATCATCAGGCTCGCGTAGGTATGGCGACAGTCATACAGGGAGACGGAGCCGATGCCTTGCGGCTCCCAATGGCGGCGTGCGGTCGCGCCGGGAACGGAGCTGAACCAGTGGTCGCACACGCAGTAGTTGTGGGCGAGGTGGTCGTATACGGGCAGTTCCGCACCGTCGTAGAAGCCCATCACGAGTCCTGGGTCGGCGCTCGGGTGAGTGATGGCGAAATCCGCCACGAAGCCGCCGTTGTTGTTTGCGGCGAGGGCGCAGAAGGATTCAGCACCCTAGCTCTTGGAAATTCGCTCCAGGATTTTCGCCAGCGGCGCGAGCTCCTCGCCTCCCTTGTCCAGAGACGCCTTCGCTAGGCGTTCGCCGTCACGGACCTTTTCGTATTCAGCCGTAGCCAGATCCCACCACATACGCTTCAAGAGACTGGATCCTCGCACCACCTGCAGAGGATCGCCCTCGGTTGGTGTTCCCCGCGGGTAGAGGTCAAGGTCATCGCGCTTGGCCAGCAGCTCGTCGAGCTTCGCTGTGACGGCCTTTAGCGTAGGTGCCCCGAGTTCTGCAAGTTCGCAACGCTCTGCCAAGCCTCGGTACAGCAGCTCCGGCTTGAGGAAGAGGTTCTCCAGCTCTCGTGCCGGCAGAAACTCGGCGCGATCGTGAGAGGCTTCTTGAATCCGTTTGCGGAAGTCGGCCGACTTCTGGTCCGTGTCGAAGACGAACAGCATGTCGACCGCAAGTGGAGCGATCACCTTGGCTACCTCAGTGCAGAAATCGTAGGCTGCTTGGGCCTCTCGCTTACTGCCTGCAAAGCGTGAGGCCTCCGGCATTTGCCTAATGCCCATCGTCGAACGCTCTGCATCTGGCAGCATGCTTGCCGCCAGCAACTCAAACACCCGCTCCTCGGTCGGTCCCTCTACCCACAGCAGGCGGTCAACGAGCCATAGATCGGCAGCAGTAACGCCCAGCTCCTCGAGGACCTGCTGCTCATCTTCGACATGTGCGACCCGGGTAGCGCCCTCTTCGAGCGACAAGAGCCGAACGCGGCTGAGCGGCTGTGAGCCGAGAAGCGTGTGCGAATGGGTCGCGATAACGAACTGGTGCTCCGGATGCGCCGCCAGCAAGCCAAGCAACGCTCGCTCTGCGTGGGGGTGAAGGTATGCCTGCGGCTCGTCGATCAGAACGAGTAGCGGCTCTTTCGCCGTTACCACACCGACTGCCAGAGCGAGCATCTGCTCAAGTCCGGTGCCGCACAGTCGCAGCGGGATTGGATCATCGCGGCCCTCAAAGTAGACCTGTGGCTCACCTTGGAGCTGGTTGGCCCCGCCTAGCTGCTCAACTGTCGAGACCGCCAGTCCGCGAAGCCCCGCAAATGCGCTCTGCATAATGTTCTCCACATCCGCGAAAATGTTGTATCGGTGGTTGAGATATAGGTGCAGGACAACCTCTGCGAGATTGCGAGCGTCCGCCTGTAGCTTGGAGCTGTGATACAGGTGGCGAGAACCTTGTTCAATACGTCGCGGAGCCAGGTGGAGCACCCGCTTAGAGGCCACGTCGGACATGCCTACGAAGGTGTTGAATGCGCCCTCGTGCATGTTCGTTTTGAGGTGGTCCTGATCCCACGCGCCTCCCATCCCCCGGGATGCGGTGGCGGACAAGTCCGGAAGGCTCACTTTGATGACCTGGAGCGCTCCCGCGTCGAGCGTGCCTTGATCAGGGGTACCGGTGTAGGTGACAATCAAAGTCTGGAGGTCTCCACCGCTGAGCATCCACTCGCCCATCTCGACAGCCGTACCGACATGCGGCACGATGTCCCCTGCAGACACCGTCCAGGTGTACGTCAACCTGAAATCTTTGGCTACACCCTCTTGGCGCTCCACGGGAATCTGCAGCGCTCGCAGGAGCGCGCTCTTTCCCACGTTATTGCGGCCAGCCAACAGCGTCACGTGCTCGTCGATATCGATCGTCTGCTCCTCGGCATAGCTCTGGAAGCCTTGGAGGACGACTTGCTGAAGGCGCATTGCCATAGTGTCGAGCATTCGCCGATCAGCTGCAAACTGGTCTTCGCCGCCAAAGATGGGGCCTCCACTGCCTTACATCCCAGGAGGCATTTTGAGATCCTGGATCCCCCTGTCGGACCAGTCGCGGGCTATCTCGGCATTGTTTGCCGCTATCAGCTTGGCCGTAGCGTCTACGAGAAGGTCCAGCAGTTCTTCCGTCTCTTCCGACTCCCAGTAGAAGCTCGTGGAAGCAGCCTGCTCCCCACCTCCTTCTGGAGAAAGAGACGAGCTTGCTGCTCCGAAAAGTCGTATTGCTGCATCTGTCGCGCGGCTCGTGCTCGTACCTGTCAGCGATCCAGGGCTGCTCGCTGCGCAAGGACGGACGCGTCAGGGACCATCACCGCCGGGAATGCTTGCAGGAGGCCCAGACGCCTTCGGTACGACCGACGCAATCGCCAAGATGTCCGGCTGATGTTCGTCCCGACCCCAAGCCGCCCGCTAGCGACCCCTGACGAGGCGGCCTCATGACCGTACGCCTCGAGTGGGACGGGAAGCCCGAACGCGTCGAGCGCCTGCACCTTCCGTTCCAGACCGTCGAGACGATCAACGAGTCCCGAGCGACCCGGGGCGAGATACGGGCGCGCTGTTCGGAGGTGACGGCTCGCCGACGGCTGAGCGGAACTTGCTCATCTGGGGTGACAACAAGCTGGTAATGAGCAGCCTGCTGGCGGAGTACGCGGGAAAGATCAGACTCGTGTATATCGACCCTCCGTTCGACACGGGCGCGGATTTTGCGTATCGCGTCTCTGTCGGAGGCGAATCGGTCGACAAGATGCCGTCGATTCTCGAGGAGCACGCATACCGTGACACCTGGGGAGCCGGAAGCGATTCGTATCTCTCGATGATGTACGCCCGGCTCACCTTGATCCATGAGCTACTAGCGGAAGACGGCTCCTTCTATCTCCACTGCGCGCCCCCCGTTAGTCACACGCTCCGGCTTCTGTGCGATGAAATATTCGGCGTAGAGAACTTTCGTAACGAGATTGTCTGGAAGCGCACTTCTTCACATAACGACTCTGGGCGTTTCGGCCGGATCCACGACGTTGTCCTCTTGTATGTAAAGAGTGACAAGGCTGTATTCAACGTATTGCGACGGCCACTCGATGGTGAGTATGTGGAGAAAGTCTATACACGCGTGGACGACGACGGACGCCGCTACCGACTCGACAACATCAGCGCGCCCGGGGGTCGCGGGCCAGTCTACGAGTGGGGTGGCATCACACAGCCGTGGCGCTACACCCAGGAGAAGATGCAGGAGCTGTATGACGCCGGACGGATCAAGCTTTACCCCGACGGGAAAGCGATGATCAATGCATACGTCCGATATCTCGACGAGAGTGAAGGACAACCGATCCAGGACTGGTGGGATGATGTAGGCGTCATCGCGGCTCCGGCGAAGGAGCGGCTTGGTTACCCGACGCAGAAGCCGGAGGTTCTCCTCACGCGAGTTATCGAAGCATCAAGTGAACCAGGCGACATCGTGGCAGACTTCTTTGCGGGCGCTGGCACTACCCCAGCAGTCGCCGAGAAGCTCGGACGACGCTGGATCGCCTGTGATCTGGGCCGCTTCGCCATCCACACCACGCGGAAGCGTCTCCTGAACATCCCCGACTGTCGTCCGTTCGACATTAAGAACCTGGGCGCGTATGAGCGCCAGCGTTGGCAGATCGAGTCGGGCAACGGTGCCCTGCGCGCGTACCTGGACACGATCTTGGCCTTCTACAACGCCGAGCCCGTCGAGGGGTTCATCCACCTCCACGGCCGCAAGGCCGACCGCATGGTCCACGTCGGCGCTACCGATGCGCCGGTGACGATCGATGAGACCGAAAAGCTCATGGATGAGATGGCCGACAACGGCATTGAGGCGTGCGACCTGCTCGGCTGGGAGTGGGAGATGGGACTCCACGACACTATCTCCGAGCGTGCACGGCGCCGCGGCCTGGATGTGCGGCCACGTCAGATCCCGCGGGAGGTCATGGAGCGTCAAGTCGACCGAGGCTGATGCGGTGCGGTTCTTCGAGCTTGCATTTGTCGATCTCGATGTCCGTCGCAAAGGCCACGAGGCGTGCGTGGTGCTCAAGGACTTCTCTATCCCGAGCGAGGATCTCATCCCACAGAAGGTCCGGGAGAGCATCGCATCGTGGTCTGATTTCATCGACTATTGGTCGGTGGACTTCGACTTCAGCGACGAGGTCTTCCATAACCAGTGGCAGGCGTACCGGACGCGTGAGAACCCTGCCCTCGCAACGCAGAGCGATTGGCACGAGTATCCGAAGCCCGGCAGCTACGCGATCGTCGTGAAGATCATCGACATCTTCGGCAACGACACTACCAAGCTGGCCGAGGTGCGCATCAAATGAGTCAGGAGGGGCCCACGGCTCCAACTGGCGACCCTTACGCCGTTCCCGAGCGGCGTAAGCCCAGCGAAGGCACGTATGCAGTCAACGGGGTTCGGGCACGTGTTGATGCCTGGCGGGCCCAGGACTATCCGGGGGCCACCTCGGCCACCTCCCGGCGCCTGCTCAGCTTCTGGTTCGCCGACGAGCACCGATCCGATGACGGCCAGCCGTTTCGCTTCTATTTCTGCCAGCGCGAGGCCGTCGAGACGTTCATCTATCTGACCGAGATCGAGCCGGTCCACGGACTGAAGGATTTGCTCGAGTTCGCCGAGCACGGCATGACGCTCCAGCCTGGCGAAACCAAGCGCCAGCGATTGGCGATGAAGATGGCAACCGGCTCGGGCAAGACGATGGCGATGAGCCTCTGCATCGTGTGGTCCTACTTCCACGCGCTGTATGAGCCCGACTCGCCGATGACGACCTCGTTCCTTGTCATCGCCCCGAACCTGATCGTGTTTGAGCGCTTGAAGGCCGACTTCGGCGACGGGGCGACCTTCCGGCGTGATCCGCTCGTCCCACCCGAGTGGTCGCACGACTTCGATCTCGCCGTGCTCTTGCAGGACGATCCCGCCCCGGTGACCGCTCGCGGAGTTCTGTACCTCACTAACGTCCAGCGGCTGTACGAGCCCTCAACGGCGCGCGGCAAGAACAAGTCATCCCCCAACGCCGTCGAGGCGATGGTCGGCCCCAGGGTCAACCGCGACGTGGACGCCTCCTCCGCCGAGCGACTGTTCGACGGCATCGCGGAGCGCCAGCGCGTCATGGTCATCAACGACGAGGCCCATCACGTTCACGACGAGAAGCTCAAGTGGAACCAGACGATCGAGCGGCTCCACGACGAGCTGCGCAAGCGCACGCCCGACGACTCCGGTGCCGGTGTCGTATCCCAGCTGGACTTCTCTGCAACGCCAAAGTACGAGAAGGGTGGCGTGTTCCGTCACGTCGTGGTCGACTACCCGCTGGCGCAGGCGGTCGCCGACGGCATCGTCAAGACGCCGGTCATCGGAGAGGTCACGGGCGCAGAGGTCGAGGTCGGCGACACCTCCTTTCAGCGCAATCGTCAGTGGCTCGACGTGGCGGTTGGGCGCTGGAGAAAGTTCGACGAGAGTCTCTCGCCGTCGGGGAAGCGGCCGGTGCTGTTCGTCATGTGCGAGAACACGCTCGCGGCCGATGAGGCTGGCGCCTACCTCGGCCAGCTCCCGGACTTCGCCGGCGGTCGGCTACTCGTCATTCACACCAACAGCTCGGGTGAGATCACAAAGGCCGATCTGGATATCGCCCGCCACGCCGCCCGCGAAGTCGACGAGCCCGACAGCCGCATCCGCTGCATCGTCAGCGTCTTGATGCTTCGCGAGGGCTGGGATGTCCGCAACGTTTGCGTGATCGTCACGCTACGAGCCCTCACTGCTGCCAACAGGATTCTCCCGGAGCAGGCGTTGGGCCGAGGTCTGCGCCGGATGACCCCACCGGGCTCGGGATTCGACGAGCGCGTCGTCGTGATCGAGCACGAGGCGTTCCGCAACCTCTGGAGCGCCGAGCTCGACGGGGGACTCATCGTCGAGAAGAAGGACGCGGACAAGGTCGAGCCGGGTGCGCTGACGATCTTCGCCGACGAGGCCAAGCGTCGCTTCGACATCGTCATCCCGCAGCTCACCCGTGCTCTGGCTCGCTCGGATAATGCCTTGAGCGAACTCCACCCAGGCGACGTGCCAAACCCAAAGCGCCGCCTTGCGGTGCCCGATGTCCAGCCGGACGAGTACATCCGATATCGCGGCAGGCACCTGATCGACAAGGGCGTCATCGAGGAGTACGAGTTCCACGTTCCCTACGCGGAGGATCCCTCGGGCGTGATCACCTACTACACGCGCAGTGCCGCCAGAGCCGGGGGCGTAGAGCGGCTTTCCGGTGCGTTCGCCACGCTCGCCCCGATGGTCCGCGACTACCTCAAGGAGCGCGTGTTCGAGCGGCCGGTGAAGCTGGAGGACAAGGTGATCCTGCGCCGGTTGGCCGAGAACGACGCCCAGGCGCTCGTAACCGGCGCGTTCGGAGAGGCGATCCGTTCGTTGGCGATCATCGAGCGCGAGCCGACGATCACCGAGCGCGCCTTCCGCGTCTCCGAGACGCCCCCCTTTCCGTGGTCGCGCCAGACGGTCGAGGGCGAGCGCACGGTCTTCAACCTCACGCCCGTCGACAACGCCCTGGAGGCGCGCTTCGCGCGGTTCCTCGATCGCGCGAGCGATGTCGCCGCGTGGGCGAAGCTCACGATGAACAGCCGCTTCGCGCTGGAGTACATCTCCAAGGCTGGCGCCCTGCGCTACTACTATCCCGACTTCGTCGTGCGGCTGACCGACGACAGCTGCCTGATCGTCGAGACCAAGGGCCAGGAGGATCTCGACGTCGCCCTCAAGGACCGCCGCGCCCGGCGCTGGTGTGAGGACGCCACGCGCCTCGTGGGCCGAGACTGGGCCTACGAGAAGGTCGGCCAGCACGTGTTCGACGCCTACACTGGAGGAGACCTCGACGGACTGCGGCGCTTCATTGCGGCAGACGCCGAGAGCAAGCAATAGAGGCGGCGCAGAGTACCGTCCCATTCCAGTGGGAAGATAGATCGTATGGAGCAGCCCAACTCATGACGACCGCGACCGGCACCCAGATCGACCTCTTCGCGTGGGCGCGCGATCTTGAGGGCGAGAACAAGCGCATCGCCAAAATCAACGAGGAGCGCGCACGCCGTCGCGGATACCTCGTGTTCGCCACCAACCCGACCATATCCCCGGACGAGCCAGGCTACCGCGAGGTCTACGCCACCGAGGCAAGGACCCCCAACCAAGCGGCGGCAAAGATCCGCCCCCTCACGTCGGGACGGCACCTGCATACGTACCTGGCGACGGGCAAGTACAAGAACGAGCTGGCAGACGCCCGCTGGGTGGCGTAGACGCCCGCTCAAATCAGACTCTCTGCAGACCTAAGCGGCAGATCTCGCGGTCTCGGCGCTCGGCAGCCCTAGCTTCGCCTTCTTGCAACTGCCAAACTCGCGGAGAGCTGAGCATCTGGTTGCACTTCGTTGGTCGCACTTTGCACCGCTCGATGCGTTTCAGCGCGTCTCAGTGGGTTTTCGGCGCTTCGCCCAACCCCCGCAAACCAGCATTTTGCCAGGCATTCCGCCCAAACCACCAAGCGGGGGACCGAGGAATCGAACCTCGAGCAAGGGTTTTGGAGACCCGGTGATATGGGGTCGTTTGGCCTGTAGATATGCCGTTTCCGTCTTTTTGGTTGCACTTTTGGTTGCACTTTTTGCTGGCGGATTGGCCCTCTGAGGGAATCGAGCGACCATGCGCCACCCACAACACGCGGGCTTCGAGCGCTAACCAGATGACGGCGCCGGCTCCGATGGTTCGGCGTCGGAGAAGATCACGTGGGCCCGGCCTGCGGCATCCAGGATCGGCTGGGCATCTATGTCGTTGCGGGTAAGTTCGATGCCCGCCTCTGGCCATTGGCATACAAACGTCAATCTGCCCGGTGGCGGTAGTGGCCAGATCCATACGCTCTGCCTCCAGTTTCCGCCACCGCCGCCACCGCCACCAAGACGCAGCACCGGCCCAGCGGGCGCCTGAACCTCCTCTGACTCCGAAACCGCTGTCGAGACGCTCATCGTGCCACCCGCAAGATTCGCCAGCGGTTCATCGGCTGTGTTCGTAGCCTTCCGGCCATCGGCGAATTCGATGCCGAACCTGAGCATCCCATCGGGGATCTCGCTCGACGCACCTTGCCGGCGGCGACCGCGCATCCGGCGACCCTCAAAGAGCAGCGGGTCAAGCTCCTCAGCATCGTCGCTGGCCATCGTCACGAGCTCAAGCTCAAAGCCTGACGCATATGCCCCCAAGCGGGTCACGCACACCGCAACTTGCGCCGTGCGCGCGAGGATCAACTCCAATGGCACAACCCCCGGCAAAGTACCTCTCGGTGCGGCAAGCCACAGCGGCGTATGGTGCCGCTCCCGGCGTGGTGGCGGAGGCTCAACCGCGTGAGACTCAAAGAAATCCATCAGGTCGCGTAGCGTACCGTTGCGCTATCGCAGTGGGCACCGAAAGACCTAACGGCCTTGTTGCTGTGGATTAGGTGTCCGTAGCGGCGGCCATCGCGGTAAATCTGGATGGATGATTTAGGTGCTGAGCACCGCACCGAAGCGCTCATCGAAGGCATCTCGGGACTCGACCGCGATCGCCTGGGCAAACCGGCTGGCGGTGACTGTGAAGCGGTCGAGGAATCCGACGCTGCCGAGCAACACAAGGCCATCGCTATGCCAGCCCTCGATGAAACCGACCTGTGCCTGCCATTCGCGATAATCGCCTGCCTCGGCGTCATTTGAGTGCAAACGCAAGTTGACGGTCTTGTAGCGGGCTGTGACGACCCGACCTCCGACCGCGTGTGAGGTCTCCCCCTCGTTCTCGTCAAGGTCGATCCCAAGCTGCTCGGTAAGCAGATCGCTCGCGAGAATCGCGTCGGCTCCAGTGTCGACCAAGCCGACCAACTGACCCGTGCTCTGCTTCCCGTATGCAAGCGATACTGGCACGAACGGTCGAAGCACCGGCCCGCCAAGCCGTGTGGACTGCGAGTCCTCCCGGTAGGCGTATAGCCAGGGAAGTGGTTGCTCGTCAGCCAAGGCCGACGTAGAGAGGCTCATCCGCGTAGGGAACCCGCCCATGCACAACGACATGGTTGCGGCCCTTCGCCTGCTCAAGCACCACGCGGGGATCCTCGTCGGCCAACACGATCTCCCCAGTGCGCCAGTCGATAGCCACGTACTGGCCCTCGTAGCCCGTGAAATCGGTGTGAATTGCCTCCATTGATCGAAGTCTAGCGTCGCCGATCGTCACATCGACACCGCCGAGGGCATGGGATGTACGTCTTGCGTGTCCAGATACGCGCTCAAACGATCGGCGCTCTCGCGCTCGGCGCCTGGCATCAGGTGTCCATAGCGGTCGTAAGTGGTCGTGATCGAGGAATGGCCGAGATAGGTCTGTAGGGCCTTGGCGTTCTCGCCGGCGGCGATCATGAGGCTCGCGTAGGTGTGGCGACAGTCATGAAGGGAGACGGAGCCGATGCCTTGCGGCTCCCAATAGCGGCGCGCGCGCTGATAGATCGCACTTGCGTTGAATGGACCGTCCGGTCCTCGCTTGCGACCACCGAGACTCCAGCGGCTGAATACAAGCGGCTGTTGTGGGTCGCGACGCATCCGATGCTGCAGGAGGTGGTCGCGCAACGGGCCGGGGATCGGGACCTTGCGGACACCGGCGGCGCTCTTTGGCGTGCCGGTGACGTGCGCTTGGGGATCATGGGAGAGCTGAACGTGGATCACGCCCGAAGCCATGTCCACATCTGACCAGCGCAGCGCCATCAACTCGCCGTATCGAAGCCCGGCGTAGAACGCCGAGGCCCATAGTGGACGGTCGTTGGCTGGCAGCGTGGCAAGGCGCCGCTCGATCTCATCGCGTGGCACGAACCTGTCGCGCCGTCCCCGATCCAGAGGCAGCTCCACCCCATTCGTCGGGTCCACTCTGGCCAGTTCACGACGAAGCGCCCAGCGATAGATCGCTTGCAGCGGCATGAACGCATTGCGCACGCTGTTCGCGGCCAAACCCTGCGCTTGAAGCTTGCCGACCAACTGCTCGAGCTGGCCGGTGCGGACGTCGTTGAGCTCGACACTTCCAAGCTGTGGCAGCAGATGCCGCTCCAGGGCACGACGGTAGCGAGCGATCGTCGAAGGCTTGTAGCGCTGACGGCTGCGGGTACGGATCGTGCCATCCGCGATGCCATCGAGAAACATGCGCGAAGCCTCGCGCAGCGTCGGGCTGCGACCCGCCACGATCTCGCGACGGTCGAGCGCCGTCTGCGTATCCCGGCGCCACATCTTTGCCGCCGCGAGTTCGCGGGCGCCAAAGACCTTCCCGATGCGCTTACGCTCCCTCTTGGACCAAACCTGGGCGAGCAGCTTGCCGTCGCTGCGGCGTGTAATGCCTCGGGGTAGCTTCTGTTCAGAGGACGTGCTGACAACTGTACCCATGAATTAGGACGATCCTGCGTAATCTGCCTCGTGCTCCAACCACCGCTCGATCTCGGCAACAGGCACGAGACGACGTCGGCCCCGGCGCACCATCTTCAGCTCGTGCGCGATCTCCTGGTCGAAAAAGTTGACAGACACACCCAAGGCCCTCGCCGCCTCCTGCTTGCTCAGCGCGAGGACTGGAACGTTCCGGTCCTGTCGTTTCGCTGGTCGATCGAGACTTCGCATATACCAACTGACCGCGAAAATGGGAAACCGGCCAAAAACTTTGGATTCGGGTGGACGTCTATCCGATCCCGGCCTAGCTTTTGCTGGCTCGTCCTGCTGGCGTCACTCCCTGGTCGAGACTGGCGGTGGAACGGTTGCGGCGTTGCTAGCGGAGGAGCTGCAGGAACCTCACGAGCGCGTGGAACTTTGCCGCGGGCAAGTTCTTGAAGGATGGCATCGGTTCGGATGGGTCGCGGATCGCTCGCTTGATCTGCGCTTCGTCCAGTCGCGCGCCGATGTGAGTCAGATTCTGGCCCGGCCCTCGGTTTCCGTCGTCGCCGATGCGATGGCACGCGAGACAGCCCGACTGAGCCATTACGGTCGCGCCGGCCTTGTATTCCTTGAGCACACGGCCGCCAACATGCTTGATGGCCGGCGGGATAAGCGGCGCAGCCGTCATTTCGGTCATGAACGCAAGCACGACAACGGGGGTTTTGTTTGGACAGGTGCCCTCGTACAGCCGAATGTCACAGACCACGAGTTCCAGAAGCGGACGTGTTGCCACTCGCCACCGTCCGTCCTGGCGGAGAAGTTCGAGTGTGAATTTTCCGGCGCGTTGCCCTTCGGTAAACGTCAAGACCACACGAGCGTTGTTGCCATGCCAGGTCACGCGGGTAGCTTTGGTTGCTGCCAGCAAGCTGTGCGATTTTGCCGCTCCGAGGATCGCGCCCTGGGCAAACGCCCCGCTGACGCGCTTTTGGCAATTTTTACCGCCTGGCTGGCCTCTCGCCAAACTCGCCGCCGCCGACTGCGTGAAGTCCGAACACAAAGCGCTGGCGTCTTTGTTGAAGTAGTCCACCAAGGGTGCGCGCGCGGCCCTGACAATCGCCTTTTCCGTCGTTGATGCCGGCGGCGAGAACGCTCCCGACGCAGCTACCGCCGAAGTGCCAAGAACAGCAATCGCACACAGGCCAGCGGCCCACCTCCCACCTCCCACCTCCGAGACACCCCCCTACACGCATTCAGACCCCAGCACGCCAAGCCCTGCCAATCCTACGCTCACAATACCCCCGCTCATCAGGGCAGACATTTTACGGATTACTCGACGAGCATCCCACTCACGCAGAACCGGACTTGACCCACTCCACCGACATCGTCGTCCCGGCCTTGAATGGTCGTCCGAGGCCTGGCGTCTGATCGAGGATGCGGGCGAGTTGCTGGAGGGCGTTGTGAAACGCGAGCTCCTCGCGGGGGTCTTCGGCCGAGCTGTCGATGTTCGCGCGCCAGGTGGCAAGCGCAGCGAGGGTCTCTACCCGTTCGGGGTGCTCATACCAATCGTGTTCGAGTTTCGCGAGCGCTCTGGGATAGCGCTCGTGCAGCGCGACGATTGCGCCCCACGTGTTCTGGTGCCAGGCGGGATCGTCGTCGGGTGCGATCCACGGTGCGCCGGCGCCCGTCGCCCGTGGTGGGGATGTTGGACGGGTGCGTAGGCGCGCCCGTCTGCTCGTCGCTGTCTCGCTGTCCTCAAGAACGGTGCGCAAGAGCCCTGCGGCGGTACTCGCCAATGGCTCACCGGTTTGTTGGGCGCGTTGTTCGAGCGCGGCGTGCGCCGGGTCAGGCAAGCGGATCATTAGCCGCCTCACCGGCTCAACCCGACCTCTTGCTCGCGCTCGATGTGCTGGCCGGTCTCGATCTCAGCCTGTACGGTCGGGAGGCCGAGTTCGCGCGAGACGAGCGCCGGATCCAACTGCTCTCCGAGCTCCGCCGCCGTCTCGTATTCGACCGACGGTGTCTGCGAGCGGCTGGATCGCATCTTCTTTGCGAGCCGTTCGATTCGATCAAGATCGGTGCCTTCGGTGCCTAGCTCCTCGCGCGCGAGATGCCACTCCGTGCCTTTCCTTGCTCGCGATGCTTGAACATATGAGGACTCCTTGCTGGTTTGCCACCCACCCGTGAGCACGACCGCACGCTCCACCGTCGCTCCCTGCTGGCGGTAAATGTGTTGGGCGTACCCGAGACGCAGGGCCTCTCGATCCTCGCCGGCGAGCGTGACCGTCCGGCCGCTCCCGTCAAGCATGACCGTCACTGCACCCTGGTCGTCGATGCTGGTGATTTGGCCGCGGCTGCCGTTCTCGACTCTGGGTTGACGTGGCGCGCGATGTTGGCGGATAAACGCAACCCGATCCCCCTCAAACAACCCATAGTGAACCCCTGCCAACGGTACCTCCCGCTCACCGAGTTCTTCACGCGCACCACGCAAATATTGGGCGCGAGCGTTCAACCGGTCGATCTCCTTATTCGACGCGTCCGCGATCAACGCAACATCTGCCGGATCGAGTTTGTCTGTCAGTTTCGCCCACGCTTGGACCGCGTTCTCGGCTGCTTGTTCGCGCGTGTCTGCGAGGTTCAGCTGTCCGCGGGACTTGTAGTGCGCCATCGCACGCTCCGGTTCCCCACCACGCAACGCAGCCCACGCACGCTGCTCATCACGATCCGTAGTGCGCCTAACCTGTTCTATCTCCACCACCGGCATCCGCGTCGTCAACCGGTCGAACATGCCACCAGGACCAATCGACGGCAACTGCTTACCATCACCAACCGCCACAAGCTTCGCACCCGAGCGATCAACCAGACCGATCAGCTTCTCCAACCGATGCGTGTCGGCCATCCCCGCCTCATCGAAGAACACGGTCGTGTCTGCATCGAGCACGACGCTGCCCGTCTCGGCTCTTGCGACGAGCGAATCGAGCGTCATCGTCCGATCTGCAAGCGCGGGACTGTCATTGCCCAAGCGCTCTCTCACGCTGCCCGCGACCGCCACACCAATCGTTGTGCGGCCAGCCAATTGCTCGGCCCTTGCGGCAGCGTCGATCACGACACCCTTCCCCGCTCCCGCTGGACCTATCAACGCCGCCCCGCGCTCGGGACCTGTCAGGACGAGTAGCGCCAGCTCCTGCTCATCGCTCAACGGAGCACCGATCCGCTCGGCTACCTCCCGCGCAGCGTTCGCACGCGCGCTCTCCCCAACATCACGCCCAGCCGGTGAGGCCAGCTCGTCGGCGTGGCGTTCGATCGCCTGCTCCTGGGCGCGCACCGCCAGCGTCGTCATCCTCCCATCCTCCAAAGGCAACACACGCCGATCCCTGACCATCGCCCCCACCACCCCAAACGCCTCCTCCGGCGACAACTCACCAACGGACTGCTCAAGCACCGCCGCGCGCAACTCCTTGACCTCAAACACCGCCCTCGTGGCCGTCAGACCGCGCTCCACACGATCCATCAGCGCGCCCTCACGCTCGGGCGGCTTGTGCTCGCCGGCGAGCAGGCGTGCGGCCTCGCCCGGCCCGAACTTGTATCGCTCTGCAACCTCGCGCCATACCTGGTCGAGATCGTCACGGGTCGTCAACTCCTTCGCACGCCTGTTCTCGAGCTTCACGTTGCGCAACTCGCCACGCTCAGGCGCACGCCCATACCTTGCTCTGAACCGCTCCGCCGCCGCGACCACTTCACGCGTACGACCCGAAAACGCATCCAACAAACCCCTCGGCACACCCGCGATCTCAAAATAACGGGCCTCCTTGCCTGTCCCACCATCGATCCCGTAGCCGAGATCAGACAGCTCCTGCGCCAAAGCTGAGCGGTAGAACGCGCCCACTTCCCGAGCTGAACGGAAGATCGGCCTCGACGCGACCGCCACGAACCTGTCGTCCTCACGCACCGCCCCGGTCACGACCACATGCGAGTGAAGCTGGGGGTCCGGTGTCTCAGCGCCGCTCACACCGCGCGCGGTCGTATGGCGATACTCGACGGCCAACAGGTCCTTCGCTTTCTCCTCCACGACCTCACCGCCGTAGCGTCGTCGGACGACCGGGACCTGCTCGCGCACATGCGCCAACGCCCGCGCCACAGCCCGGCCATGCGCTTCCTCGATCTGTTCACGCTGCCACGGATCGCCGATCGCCCACACCACCGACACCGACTTCGGCGCGCTAAAGGACACGTCGATCCCGCCGCCGCGGCCGCCACCCGCCCCTTCCGGGCGCAACCAGGCGCCGGTACCGGGATGGCGGCCTTCCATCAGCGCCACGAAATGACGGCCGTCCGCCGTGCCATCCGAGACGACCCCCAGGCGCTCCAATGTGGCCTGATCTGTATGCCAACGGCCTGGCGCTTGCACCGCCTCGCTCGTCGGGCCGAGGTAGTAGTCGCCGCGCTCCGGCGCCACCGTCTTCGACTCCAGATAGCGGGCGTAGCCCGCCGCGGAATCCGCCTTGATGCTCATCGTCGTCATCACAATCTTTGCCATCATAAGCAGTCGTTCGGATGCTTTCAAGCTCTCTGTGCATCTAGTCTGTTTTGTTCTGCCGTTGTCGCTTTGCCGTGGCGTTCAGGCGGTCGCGCGCGTCCTTCGAGAACAGGCCGGTCGCTACGGGCCGCTTGGAGGATGTAAGGCAAACCTTTAGGGTGGGCTTGGAGTGCCTGGTGGCTCTCGGGTTCGTCGGCCGTAGCTCCTCTTTCGAGGCGAGTACGACTGCAGGGCGATAGCCCGCGCGGGTAGCTTCCGCACTGCGCACGCCGTGCCACCCCGTCCACTCGCGCCGAGACACGCATCCTCCCGTGAGATCTGTGGGAGACTCCGTCGCGGGGCGGGTGGCTGACTTTCCCAAAGCGCAGGCGCCAGGGGCTTGGCCTGCCGCGCGGCTTGGCCTTCGAGACCGTTTAGATGCGCGCCCCGTTGTCGCCGTCCGCACCGTAGTCGTTGGGCCTTCGAACTGAGAAACTACTCACGATGCGCGAATCACATCGACGTCCACCGCGTTATTGGAGTCTGCGTCGCGCGGACAAAGGTAGGCGCCCTTCCATCGGGGGAGGCGTCGCCCTCACGCTATGCGCACTCTTCTTGACCTACATGGCTGTATGGATGACGATCCATCCCGAGCCAGAAAACATTGCCGGGGACATCATTCTTGACGCGGCCCTGATTGCCCTCGCGGCATGGGTGGCCCGGCACACGGTTCGGCGGTGGCGAGAGATTCGTGGCGCAGCCCGCACGAGCCCCTTAGATTCAAACTGAAACTCTCGCGAAGACGGCGAGAGCGGCCGCTCCGATACGTTCAGTGACGTGTCGGTGCGCGGTTTGATCTCGACCGCCATCGCCGCGCGTGAACACCGTTCGCTCCACTCGAACGGACACGACCGGCTTTCAGATGTCGCCCAGCGATTCGTGCTGGATGAGCCCTTCACATGGACTCAGGCATCTGTCGCAGCTTACGTCCATGCCGGGAATGAATTCCTCTCCAAACTCCGCTTGCAACTCCAACGCTGGGACGCTCATCTGGACGACCCTTGCCTCTGGCTGCGCCGGCTTGTTGACAAGACTGACCTCACGCACGTCCAGCTCTTGAATTATCGCTACCACTGAAACGCGATATAGCTGCGTTGGGCTGTGTTCGCATGACTCCTCCTGGCATATACGGCACCACCCAAGGTCGGATGAGCCGCCCGGAACCATGTAGGCAACCCCCGGGATATGTTCGCACTCCGAGAAATCGTCGCCGCATAGCGAACAGATCCGGGTTGCAGTTCCCCCGACACTGAAGCCAATCCGGTTATGCGCGAGCGCAACGGGACAGCTCTGTTGGTAGGTCTCGCCCTCCCTCTCTAGCCAGCATCCGAACGTCGAGCTAACCCACGCACCGGCCTCATCCATCCTGCGATGAGCATCCTCCTCCTCATTTGTGTCCTCCGCCCAATCGAGACTACGAGCGTAGAAATGCAATGATCGTCTTGCCATCTGCTCCGCTAAGACGCGGTCAGGCTCATCGTCGGCCAACTCGTTCTCGGCAGCGGCGCGAAGATCGTCGGCCTCCTGCCTCCGCTCAGTGATCATATTGCGCACGTGATCAGTACGCAGATCATCATCCCTACCAGCGGCCGCGAACTTACACGCTGACGGACCTACTGTTCCAGATGCCGCCTGTTGGCCAGGTGAAGCGCCACCGGCTTCGCTCCGCATTGAATCGATAGCCTGTAGTACCGCCTCGGTCTCGCCAGCCACTCTCCACGCTGTGCCTCGCATCTCAGCCGTCTCCAAGTCGAGGTAGGTCACTTCAAGCCGTGAACTCCTGCCACGCTTGGCTAGCGCCTTGATCGCATCCCAGGCAGCGCTGCTGGCGACCCCAAGCAGCAAAGTTACTCCAGCGTCCAACACCGCACTCTTCTTGACCTCAAAGCGACGGTGCTCTGGGGCATGCAGGTAGACAGCGCTCACTCCGGCGGATCGCAATCTCTTCACTAGCGTGAGCGTACTTTGCGGATAGATGCCGGTCCCACCTACCTCTCGAAGGGGGAGAACGACTATGGCGCCATCGGCTGCATGTGCGCGCTCCAGTATGCTCGGCTCCAGATCTGCAGCGGTGATGTTCAGTTCGTCGTTCATGCCTGGATTCTCGCACTCGGACTAACGGAATCCAGGATCCAGGCCAGCCGGGTATTTCTCGCGCTGGTCAGCCGGGCCCATAAACCACAGGTCGCGAGGGCAAAGCGAGGCGCCAAGCTCGCAGAGCAGATCGGGTGAGGACGTTGCTGCCCTGTTGAGTCAGCGAGGCTTCGTTCTAATCTCACCTGCTGCCACAGGCCGCCACGTGCTCGCCACATTGAATGCCCCGACATTGAGTGTGCCGTTGATATGAATGCCAGCTTCCACAGGGAACGTAGCGTAGACCGGCACCGCGATTGGTCCCACGGGTATCGCCTCTTGGTACGGTCCAAGTTCTGCGATCGTCCAATCGCAGTCGATGCCGAGCGCCGTCGCTGAAACGCCGAGAGCCGCCGTCATTCGCACAGCTATGGTGAGCTCAAACTGGGATGGCCAAGCTCCAAGGAATGCTCGGCGTACTTCAACGCTTGTCGAGATGCACATCCGGTCTCGTGCCATGTCCAGCAAGCCAGGGTGGGGAAGTCGACCTTAAGCAGCTCAATGACGGACCTGCGACAGAAGCGCTGGGGATCGCAACGCGCCTGCTTCCCGGCTCGATGCGAGAGCGTCGCGATCGCCGCACGACGTTGGACGAAAAGCAGCATCGCGTTGGCGAGCAACACCGTACGTGCCAAAAGGCACGCTCCTTTTCGATCTTGCCCACTCTCCGTGTCAAGGCCGGTTGAAATTTGACCCTGTGGTGCCGGTTGAAAACTGACCCCTCTTCGTGGTGGGTTGGGGCTGGTTCAGTCGGCCGTGTGGTCGGTGGGGCGGGGTCCGAGGTCGTGGTTCTTGAGGCGGTAGCTGTCGCCCTTGAGGGAGAGGATCTCGGCGTGGTGGACGAGTCTGTCGATCATGGCTGCGGCGGTGGCGTCGTCGCCGAAGATCTCGCCCCAGGCGCTGAAGGGCTTGTTGCTGGTGACGATGAGGCTGGCGCGCTCGTAGCGGCGGGAGACGAGCATGAACATGAGGTTCGCGGCTTGGGGGTCGAATGGGATGTAGCCGACCTCGTCGCAGACAAGGAGCGGGTAGCGCTCCAGGCGGCGTAGTTCGTCCTCGAGGTGGCCTTGGCGTTGGGCGTCTGCGAGCAGCGCGACCCACTCGGTGGCGGTGCGGAACAGGACTCGTTGGCTGGCCAGACAGGCTCTGATGGAGAGCGCGATCGCGAGGTGGGTCTTGCCGGTGCCGGGTGGTCCGAGGAGGATCACGTTCTCCTTGGCGTGCAGGAAGTCGAGTTGGCCGAGATGCTCGATCACCTGCTTCTTCACGGATCGTTGGAAGGTGAAGTCGAACTCCTCGAGCGTCTTTCGTGCTGGGAACGCGCGGCTCGGATGCGGCTCTCGCCGCCGTGGGCCTCGCGTGCTGAGGTCTCGGTGGATAGGAGTGCTTGGGCGAACCGCTCGTAGCTCCATTGCTCTGAGCGTGCGCGCTCGGCGAGCTTCGGCAGCGCCTTGGCTGCCGCTGGCGACTTCATAGTCCTGAAAAGGTGTGCGAGCTCTGAGGTGGCGTTGCTCATGCGATCAACTGGTCGTAAACGGTCAATGCGCGCTGCTGAACAAAGGATCCGGGCTCGGGCTCGGCATGGTCCCCGCGGCGCTCTCTGAGCGTCCTGGCGTGCTCCAGCGCGGTGATCGTGCGGTGCTTAGCGAAGCTCCGCTCGTGAGAGCACGCAATCTCGCCGGTGTCCAACGCGGTGGCTGTGATCTCGCGTTGAGTGGCGGTGATTTCGACGCGCCGACCAACAAGGTCGGGATCGAGTGAGTAGTCGTTGGTGTCGAAACGCAAATACGGGTCGGGCGCCACCCGCAGCACCCAATGCCGGTCGACATCGGGCGGCTTCTCAGGCAGGCCGCGCATCGCCCCGTGCTCCTCGGCGAGCCGGTCGATCGGACGGGCTTTGAGCGCCCGGTGCGTCCGCGCGTTCGCCTTCTCAAACCACGCATCGAGCTGCAACTGGAAGTCCAGATGGTTCGCAAAACGTCGTCCGGGCTCGAAGTTCGTCTCCAAATATCCCTGCAGCCGCTCGACGACGCCCTTGGCCTGCGGGTCTTTGGCTTCACAGAAATACCAGTCGAGCAACAACTGCCCGCAGAAACCGGCATAAGCATCGGTGGGACGCCCGCCGCCGGCGTGAAGGCACCCCTCGCGATCCCAGACCATCAATTTCGCGAGCGCCCCAAGCGACCACAAACAGCGGCTCATCCCCCAAAGCACGTCCGGTGCTTCCTTGCTGAAGATCAGCGCTCCAGCCCCGACACGGGAATACCCCAAACAAGCGATCACGACCCACGCGCGGCGGGTCTGACCATGACCAACGGGAACATGCTCCGAGGTCTCCCAGAGATCCCACTGGCAGATCTCCCCCGGCCGATAAACCGTCCGCTGATGCGTCCGCGTACGCGCGAACAACGGGCGCACCTCCCGCAAATAATCATCGACGATCGTCTTGCCGCCATCGAACCCCAGCGGCTCAATCATCTCCCTGACCCTCACCCCGGGCAGCTTCGGGTCCCCGCGCAACAGATCGTGGATCTCCTCCTTGAACGGGTCGAGCTTCGACGGCGCCCGCGAACGCTCATAGGCCGGTGGCGCCTCTGAGCGCAACGCAGCCCTGATCGTGTTACGCGCCAAACCAGTGCGGCGCTGAAGCTCCTTAATCGACACCCCACGAACGAAATGCTCCCGACGCAACTCAGCCCAACGCTCCACGTCCAACACGACCCTTCTCCCGGTCTCGACAACAACGATCGAGCCAGGCTCCACGCGACCCCGGACGCCTCCGCCACCATCCAAAAGGGGTCAAATCTCAACCGGCGAAGAGGGGTCAGTTTTCCACCGGCACCGACACTCCGCATGCAACTCGCCGTACCCATCAGCAAGTTCTCAACGTCGCGACCTACTGAACCTCGCTGGACACCGGAAGCGGCTCGGCTACTCCGACATCGACGCGTGAACTGGCCGATGGCCGCCGCGACCTTCGCACGAAGACATAGATACCGCCCGTGCTGGCTACCGCCGAAATTATCTCGACGAGTGTGACCCAGCTTTCCACGCTCCCGGTCAGCATGTATTCGACGAATATGACCCCGACCAACACGGCCGAAAGTGCCACCGCCAAGTACAGAAGAATGCCCGACCCGATCTCGCGCCAACCCACACCGTGGGAGAACGGCTCGAAGTGCACGAACCCCGCGTAAACGGCGAGGATCAAACCCGCGCCTCGCAGCAGCTTGTCGACGTCGCCTCCAAGCTGGCGATGAAGCACCAGATAGAGCGAGCCGTACGCATAGCCGCCGATCACGAAGGCGAAGATCGTCATGACAATTTCGGCCGACCGACGCGGGTCCTCGTCGAGTCGCTCAAGCCATGCGAGCCGAGGCCGGGTCAGAGCCAGCCCCAACAGGGTCCCGCCGACGATCGCGACGATCACGTCGCTTCCGCTGATCGCAGTATGCACGTCCCGAATGCTGGCACGCGGACCGGCCGGATCAAGCCGTGCTTCCGACGATCTGAGCCATGAGGGCCGGATCGCACACGATCGCACGCGTCTCGTCCAGGCTCTCCAGATCCTCCGCACTCACGAGACCGGCCCGAGGCCGGCCAGAGCCCCAACCGCGCCTCTGCCATCTAGTTGCACTTTTGGTTGCACTTTTTGCACGACTCAATGCGTTTCAGCGCGTCTCAGTCCGTTTTCGGCCCTCCGCCCCAAACCCCGCAAAACCAACGTTTTTCCAGGCGTTCCGCCCAGAATCCACAACGGGGGACCGAGGAATCGAACCTCGAGCAAGGGTTTTGGAGACCCCCATGTTACCGTTACACCAGTCCCCCAGAAACGCTCGATTTGCAGGCGCTTCTGCGTTTGCGCGGGAGCGCTGTCCCAGACTCTACACGCCTGCCCGCCAAGGCAGACACGCGATCCACAGACGGTTGCCGCGCTTTCTAGGATACCCCCGATTGGGGGAGCTCGCTAGCCTTCTTCCTTCGGATTGGGAGCCAAGGTCTCGCGCTGCACGAACCACGAAGCCTCGATCGGGTTGAGGAAGTGGGGCGGCTCCTCGACCTGCAACCGGTCGTCGTAGTTGGCGTCGTAGGGGTAGCCGTGGATGATCGAGCTGCCTGAGAACTCGCCGGTGAAGCCGTTTGTGTAGAGGCCAGCGACGGCGCCGTAGACGTTCAGATTTCCCAGTGACGGTTCGCCGCAGATGTAGTTGTCGACGATCACCGCGTGTTTGACGGCAAGCATTGCTGCGTAGACCTTCGGGTTTTCCAGATCGCCGGCGGCGTTAGGCGCGTCGCATTCGGCGGCGTTGTCCGTGTATTCGCACTTACCTGACCCGACGTATTTCTCAACTTCTTTCTTGCCGTTTGTTTTGCATGTTTCTTTTTTCGTGCCTGTGGCCGGATAGGTCGTTTCCACCGGATGGTAGACCCGCACGAAGTTGTTCGCGATCAGCCCCAGCAACGCGTTGGTGGTCGGCGTGCCGGCTGAATTCGTCGGAGTAGTGAGGTTGCCGTTGATGATGACGTCGTTTTCAGCCGCGACCGTCAGTGAGCTCGTGTATTCGCCGTGAATATATACATTGCCGCATTTGTTGTCTTCGTTGTACTTCGGCTTCGGACCGTATGGCGAGTAGGGGTTCGAGCAGCCACCCGCGACGTAGATAATGCCATTGGGCGGATATGCGACGCCGACGGACACCTTTTCTTCTTCAAGGCCTGTTGCTTTGTTGATTACATGAGTCTTGATCGTCATCGTGCCGTCTTCAAGGACGATTTCCGTCTTGCCCGAGAATTCGTAGGCCGGTTCGACGATGTGTTTCAGTTCTTCGTCGCCCGGCGGTGGCTCGATCGACACGACTTCCTTGGGCAGCACATGCTTGCCCTTGAAGACTGGTTTTACTTCCGAGCAGACGCCCTCGCCGGAATAGCCTTCATCTTCGGGTTTGCCATATGCGTGCCCGAATTCGATGCGATCGTTTTCGCTACGACCGAAGATCGGCGAGCCGCATACGCCGGCGTGATCCTCGGTGTGCATCGGACCGTTGACCGATTCTCCGTTGATGAAGAAGTTGTTGATGCAGCGCCGCGGTTCGCCGCCGTCCGCCGGGCGTTCGCCGTAGAACTTCGAACATTCCGTGTAGTAGTTGGCCGGCTCTTTTTCTTTGAGCGGTTCGCCGTAGATCGCGGGATCGCCGGTTTCGTACTTCGAGTACCAGACGAAGCTGACGAAGTTGGCGTTGCGAAAGTCCGCGACTAGTGTGCGCCGCTGGTTGCCGGAATAGCCCGTCGACTCGATGCGAAACGTGCCGACGGCTCCGGGCGACTTCTCTTCGAGCATCGTTTCCACAAGGTTGTTGGGGTCGCATTTGCGATCGTTGGCCGGCGCGCTTTCGGCGGGCAGCAGCTGAATCGCGTATTCCTCGTCGAGGGATTCCCCACTTTCGCTCGAGATCTTGGCGCGGTGGGTCGTTTCCCCGACCTGGTTCAGAGCCGCGTTCGTCTCGGGTGGATTGGTGCAGTAGGTGAGGTAGTTGCCGTCCTCGGTGAGATGGTTCTCGTAGTTCTGAATCCCGGCGAGAGCCGCGTAGTAGGCCTTCTTCTGGGAGGTGTCGGTGGCGCTCAGATGGATCTCGCCGTTGGCTGCCGTGAACGTGGCGACGAGCAGTAGAGACGTAACGAACATCACGCCGATCGCGATGATCATCGTGATGCCCTCCTGGTCACGAAGCCTCATCGGGGCACTACGCAGGGATCTCATGAGAGTGCTCATCACAGTTCGGCACAGGGTAGATTTGCGCCGGATTCTTCTGAAGATGGCGAAAGACGGAGGATCGCGGAGTCTTCAAGGGCAACAGGACGACCCCCGCCCAGCCCAGTATTGATCCTGTTTTCTTTGCCTTCCGGCAGAGCGGTGAAGCTCACACCCACCTTGGCGACGTCTACGGCTTCTTTTTCGTTTAGTTTTTCACTACCGGAGATCACCGGGGTGGGATCCAATTCGCCCAAGACGGCTTTGCTATCGGTTTCTCGATAGTAGCGGTAATACCGGAAGATCGGCAGGATTTCTTTTTTCGCGGTTTCGGTCTGCTCCACCCCGGTCAGCAACGTGCGTTTTGCGGGAGTTTCTTTTTCGTTGAATTCATAGCTTGGCGGAACGCCTTTGCTGGACCACGACTTTTCTGTCAGGGTACCTTCCGTTTTGCCCGACCCCGCCGTATAGACGACTTCGTGCAGCTTGATCGTCGGCAGGGCCGCGGAGGGTTCTCCGTGTTCATTTTCGGCGCTGGTTTCGCTGACAAACCTGAGTTTGCTTTCAGTGCTTTCCGGCTTGATCGGATCGGATTTAGCCGTCAGACAGGATGAGTGCAGTGCAAGCATCAGCTTCTCCAGTGCCACCCGTCCCGTCTGGTCGGCGTGCACCCGTTCGGTTATACGAGTGACATCTGCCGTCGTGAAGTTGAGCAGCGATAGGGCGATCCCGGAGACGAGGATCCCCAGCGACATCGCCACCAAGACCTCGATGAGCGTAAAGCCGCGCTCCTCGCGCAGCGCCTTCAATGACATACGTGTCCGGCCCATCAGCAAACAGACCCTTCTTTGCCTTCTTCGCCTAGGTATATGGTCTGTAGCGGAGTTCCGCTCGCGATATCGTTATCCATCGACACCGTGTCTTCGCGCTGCTTCCCGGCCACGGTGGCCGTCACGCACAGGGAATAGGTACCAAAGGGCATCCCAGGGCGATTGAGGGCTCCCGCCGAGGTCGTCGCGAGTTTACGGACCGCGCTGCAGCCGGTGTCTTCCAAGATGACGGTGGCATTCTGTATTGGTTTTTCCGGACCTACTTTGCTTTCAAGCACCTTGATGTCGATCGGTGCCAGCGGCACTTCCACGGACGCGGGGCCGCCCGCCGGAACCAGAACTTCCGGGTTGGCGCTCTGGCCGTTTCTCATCGGCAGATCCGCTTCGCAGGTGCCGGCATAGACGGTGTACTTCGTGGTGAACGGGAAGATGTTGTTTGGTTCGATTTTTGGGCTGTACGTTTCGAGCGTGGCGGGTTTGGGAAACGATTCATAGTTGGCCATGCTCGTGTTGAAGTACACGACCGAGTCGCTTTCTGGCGCGGGGATGGATTTCCCCGCTTCTGTGAAGGTGACCTGGAGTTTGCCCGCCGGCCCGAGGTAGTAGCCCTCCTTGGACGTTGTCTCCGCGGGGAGGTAGACCGTTTTCGTTACGCTTTTGTCAAGTTCGCTGTTCGCGTAACCATTCTGGTCCACATAGGCCGTCTTACTGACGTTGATCGTGTATTCGCCTGGCGGCAGCGCGAGGATCGCGCAGCCATTCAAAGAAGTTTCGAGTTCGTGTGCGCTACCCGAGGGGGCCGGACCTTTGGCGACGACTCTGGCGCCCGCCACCGGTGTGCCGGCATCTTCGACCCGCACTATCAAAGCCGAGTCCGCGGGTGGGCTTATGACGCCGGTCTCGATCACTTCTCCGTGAGGGCCCATCGACGGCCACGTGACGGTCGAGATCGTCTTCAGGTAGTCGGCGGTCGGTACGCTCGAGGTGCAGCTCGCGGTGCTGGTCTCGTCGGCGATGTATTTGGCGGTCGTCGTGATCGTGTATGTGGTGGCCCCCACGGTCACGTTTTCTTTGCGTTCCAGTTCGGTGAGTTTCCTTATCGGTTCGCTGCGCAGCCGCTCCTCGTCCTGCTGGGCCAGCGCATCCGCTTGCGAGCGGGCTCGGCTGTTTGCCGTGGCGCGATTGGTGCTGTTGAGCCCGAACAGCACCGCGACCACGACGAGCGAGATCAGAGCCGCGCTGATGACCACCTCGATCAGGGTGTCGCCGCTCTCGGAGCCCAATGGCGGCAGTCCTCTCGGCGCGAGAGCCGGCGCGTGCGTGGAGGCATCCCCTCGTGGGCACGTGAAAGCCGTCGACGCCGAACGCCGGGTGCTTTGCTTTGGCCAAAGGGGGTTTGTGCGGATCATCACGAATGCCGAATACTTTTCCTCGATACGCGTTTCGGCATCCACGCGGCGCTGCTTTAGCGCCGACGGCGCGAGCACACAGGCATTTGTGCGCCCCACCCAGCATTCGACCGCTCCGTCGTGTAATTTCAAAATGTGGCGAATTCACAAGACGTCAGCTGCTCCCAACACCCGGATCTGCTGGCGGCGGTCGTACTGCACACGCTCGTCGGCGAAGCTCGCGACGGCATGACCGCCGCCGCGCTCGCCGCTGCCTGCGAGCGCGACCCCGATGCGGAGCGCGACATGGACGAGATCCTCGCGGCCTTGGAGATCCTGCGCAGGGATGGCTTGGCCGAACGTGAGCCCGCTCCTCCACGTGAGCCGGACGCCGAACGCGGGGCCGACAGTGCACAAGAGCGCGACGCCACGGACAAACTCGACGCCGTACCGAAGCCCAACACCTCGCCCCAGTCCCTGTATCGACCCACACGCGCGGCAATCCGCGCGTGTGAGCTGAGCTTCTAGCGCAGATTCAGCGCACGTCGTCGAGCAACGCCACAGGGCTCAACTGGAGCGCCCGCGCAAGCTTCAAGAGCGTGCGCAAGTTCGGTTCGCGCCCGCCGCGCTCGTAAACGCTGATAGCCGCCCGGTCGACCTCGGCCTCGTAGGCGAGCGCCTCCTGAGAGAGCCCCGCACCCTTGCGCGCCGCGCGCAGGTTCGCGCCGAAGCGCACGCCCGGCTCGCTCGAAGGCTTGACCTCCGCCGGCAACGAGACCGCTCGTGGGCCGGCGAGGCCAATCCCGTCGAGCAGATCGGCGGGCGTCGTCTCCAGCGCGCGCGCGACGCGTACCAGCGTCGAGAGATCCGGAGCGCGCTCTGCTCGCTCGAGGAAGCTGATCGCCGCCCGATCGAGCTTCGTGGCCTCCGACAAGCCCACCTGCGAGAGCCCGGCACTCAAGCGCGTGGCGCGCATACTCTCGCCGAAAGCTCGCACTTGCTCGTCGATCTCCGGGTCCTTTGTGTGCCTCACGAGCGCATCATCCACACTCGCCTACATAAACACCACTGTGAAAAAACAAGCGAGCCTTTCGCGAGTTGGCAAGGCACTCATGCGCTTGGCCGCGGACGCTTCAACTCAGGACCGTGGGCTCAATGGCGGACCAGTGCGATTGAGGCGGCGTAGGGGTCCAAACGCGACCCGATGGTACCTTCCTGTGGTGATCCAGCATGTTCGATAACGCACTTGACGACGCCGTCACGCACGAACGACTCGCCAAGGCCGAGCGCCTGCGCGCACAGGGGATCGAGCCGTTCCCGCACATACCCACGACGCGAGCGCACCGAGATCGCCAAGCTGCATGCCGCCCACGATCCGGCGGAGCTACAGGCCGGCGAGCATCCCGACTTCAGCTATCGCCTCGCCGGGCGCGTCATCTCCAGACGCGGACACGGCAAGACGACATTTATCGACCTGCGCGACTTCTCCGGGGAGATCCAGCTTGCGGTACGCCAAGACACGCTCGGCGAGGAGGCCTACGAGCGCATCGTGGACCTCGACGTCGGCGACATCGTCGAAGCCGAAGGGCCCATCTACGTAACCCAGCGCGGGCAGCTTGCCCTCGGCGTGCATCGCTGCGTCCTGCTGACCAAGGCGTTGCGGCCGCCGCCCGACAAGCGCCACGGGCTGGGCGACACCGGCACCCGCTACCGCTACCGCGAGCTCGACCTGCTTGCCAACGAGAGCACGCGTGAGCTGTTCGTCACGCGCGCGAAGACGGTCGATGCGCTCCGCGCCTTCATGACCGAGCGCGGCTTCATCGAGGTCGAAACGCCCGTCCTGCAGGCGCTCGCCGGAGGGGCGTCGGCGCGACCGTTCCTGACCCATCACAACGCGCTCGACCAGGAGATGTCGCTGCGCATCTCCGTCGAGCTGTATCTCAACCGCTGCCTGATCGGCGGCCTCGAGAACGTGTACGACCTCGGCAAGTGCTTTCGCAACGAGGGCATCTCCTACCGCCACTCGCCCGAGTTCACGATGCTCGAGTGGCTGATGAGCTACTCCGACCACAAAGACGTGGCGCGCTTCACCGAAGAGATGGTCGCCTACGTCGCCCAGCACGTGCTCGGCACGACCGTGATCGAGCGCGGCGGCGAAGCGATCGACCTGGCAAAGCCCTGGCGCAACACGACGATGCAAGCCGAGATCCTGCGCGTCACGGGCGTCGACTTCCTTGCCGCCGAGCGCGACGAGCTGGCGGCGCTGCTCGATGGCAAGATCCACCCCGACGCCAGCTGGGCACAGGCGGTTCAGGCCGTCTACTCAAAGCTCGTGGAGCCGACGCTCAACCAGCCCACACACGTGTATGACTTCCCGCTGGAGTCCTTTCCGATCACCAAGGCCACGCCGGCGACCCCAGGCTTGCCGAGCACTTCGACGCCGTGATCGGCGGCATCGAGTTGGTCAGCGGCGACTCGGAGGTCAACGATCCCGTCGAGCAGTACGAGCGCTTCGTCGAGCAGCGTAAGCAGCGCCGCGCCGACGACGACGATGCCCCCCACCCCCACGACGAGGAGTACGTGCGCGCGCTCGAGTACGGCCTCGCGCCATCGGCCAGTGGCGGCATGGGGGTCGACCGTCTGTTGATGATTCTCACGGGCCACGAGACCCTCGGGAGGTCGCACCGTTTCCGGTTATGAGGGAGATGCTGCGTTCCCCTACCGGCACGCCCGCCGGTGCCACGACCGAGACGGCTGTCTCGGTCACCGGCGCTGATTCCACCACGGGCACGCAAGCCAATCCCACAATCGATGCCGCTCCCTCTACATCTCATGGGCGTGCTCCTACAGGTGCGCCCGCCGATCCCACGTCCGCTGAGACCCCTTCCATGTCCGAGCGATCGGACTAGACGCGAGCCACGGAAGGCTATAGTCGCCTGAGACCTGAGAGATGAGCCAAGGGGAGCACAACTTCGAGGAGCTGCACTTCGAGCCCGCCCCGGCGCTCGACGGCGAGGTGCCCGGGCCGCTCTCGCGCGAGCTGTTCGCCCAGCAGGACGAGTTGGAGTCGAACGCTCGCTCCTATCCCCGCAGCGTGCCCGTTGCGATCGAAGAGGGTCGCGGCGCGACGATGAAGGACGTCGACGGCAATACGTTCATCGACTTCTTCGGCGGCGCGGGCGTGCTCAACGTGGGCCACAGCCATCCGGCCGTGCTGGCGGCGGCGGCCGAGCAGGAGCGCAAGCTCGTGCATGCGCTCGACTTTCCCACCAAGCCGAAGCTGCGCTTGATGAGCAAGCTCAAGACCCTGCTCCCCGGCCGCCTACGCGAGAGCGCCAAGTTCCACTTCGGCGGACCCACTGGCTCGGACGCGATCGAGTCCGCGCTGAAGCTGACCCGCGCGCACACCGGGCGCGACGCTGTGATCGCCTTTCAGGGCTCCTACCACGGCATGACGACCGGCGCCCTGTCGGTGACAAGCGACGTCGGCTTCGGCGGCCCGACCTCCAGCCCCGTGCACTTCATGCCCTACCCCTACTGCTACCGCTGCCCGCTCGGCCTGAAGCCCGACTCGTGTGAGCTGGCGTGCGCGAACCTGCTCGACACTTCGCTTGAAGACCCGCACAGCGGCATTCCCCATCCGGCGGCCGTGCTGATCGAGCCGATCCAGGGCGAGGGCGGCACGATCGTCCCGCCTGATGGCTACCTGAGCAAGGTGCGCGCGATCACCCGTAAGCACGACGTGCCGCTGATCTGCGACGAGATCCAGACCGGCTTCGCGCGTACGGGCAAGATGTTCGCCGTGCGAACACGACGAAGTGACGCCCGACGTGATCACGCTCTCCAAGGCGCTCGGCGGGATCGGCTATCCGATCTCCTGCATCGCCTATGACTCAAAGCTCGACACCTGGAAGCAGGGAGCACATATCGGCACCTTTCGTGGCCACCAGGTGGCGATGGCGGCCGGCCTGGCGGCGATCGAGTTCATGCAGGAGGTGGACCTGCCCGCGCACGCTGCAAGCCTCGGCGAGCTGACGCTCGGCCTGCTGCGCGAAGCGCAGGACACACTGGCCTCCGTCGGCGACGTGCGCGGCCGCGGCCTGATGATCGGCATCGAGCTCGTCAAGGACCGCGACACCAAGGCAGCCGTGGCCCGAGATGGCGGCGCAGATCCGCACCGAGTGCTTTCGCAAGGGCGTGATCATCGAGGTGGGCGGCCACTACGGCAACGTCGCGCGCTTCCTGCCCCCGCTGGTGATCACGCGCGATCTGCTGCTCACCGGAGTCGAGATCTTCGTCGAGTCGGTGCGCGCGGCCGAAGAGGCACTGGCCCAGCCCGCAGCGCTGATCGCCGGCTGATCTGCCCGCGGCTGACCTGTTTGGCTGTTTGGCGCACTCGCAAGCGTACGTGGCTCTCGCTCGAGGTGCGAAGCCGGGTAGAACGCTGGAACCACACCGAGATTCCAGCCTCGACGTGACAATGCGGGCGGAGGGACTCGAACCCCCAAGGGCATAAGCCCACTGGCTCCTAAGGCCAGCGTGTCTACCAATTCCACCACGCCCGCAGGTTTAGTTGCGTGAGGACCGCCTGAGATTGTATGGTCATCTGTGCGATGGCATCCAGTGGGGAGAGAAGTGGGGAGTCGGGCGTGATCATCACGCACCCAAACCGGGGTAAGCCGGTGGCCCAGGCGACGCGTGCGACGGTCGTGCTGCTGCTGCTCGTTTCCACCGCTTTGATCCTGATCATCACGATCGGCGGCTGGGGAACGCTCGAAGGCGGCATCCCGATCCTGCTTGCATGGGCGATCATCTACTTGCTGATGGCCTATTTCACAGCACGCTGGAGTCGCGGCGTGCTGCCGATGGCGGCCGCGCTCGCGCTGATACTGCTCGTGTTCGCGCTGGTCGCCGCCCCAAGCTGGTTCGCGCGCAACAAAGCCGGCTTCGCCCAGCCGACCCTGGGCGCCGGCCTGCTCGGCGTGCTCACGCTCGTGATCATCCCGGTGCAGATCCTGCTGATCGCATTCGCGATGCGCGGCTTCCAGCAAGGCTGGAACATCGAGCTCGAGCAGCTGGACCCGCGCGCCGAGCGTGACGCGCTGGCGCGCCCGGTCTAGCGTACTATTGGAATCCGTTGCGGCGGTGGCGGAACGGTAGACGCGATGCTCTCAAAAGGCATTGTCCGAAAGGGCGTGTGGGTTCGATTCCCACCCGCCGCATCGAATCGGTAGGGAGAGAACAGCGGTCGGGCTGTAAGCCCTCGTTGCTTTCAGCAAGCGTGTTCAGCCCACCAGCTCGAGCAGCTCCCCGGCAAGCGCGGGTACCGCGGCGAGCACGCCCAGCGGCAGCCCTTCCCGCTCTGGCAGCTCTCGCACCGTGAGCCCGGCCTGTTCGCAAATCAGCGTGCCTGCCGCGATGTCCCAAGGCTTGACCGTGCGCTCGTAGTAGGCGTCGTAGCGCCCGCAAGCGGTCCACGCCAAGTCGAGCGCGGCCGAGCCGAAGCGGCGGATGTCGCGCACGCGCGGCACCAGGCGCGCGAAGACCTCGGCTTGGGCGGCACGCACGGAGGCGTCGTAGGCAAAACCGGTGGCGACCATCGCGCTTGAAAGCTCCGTGCGATCGGATGCCGCGATCGGAGCGCCGTTCAACAGCGAGCTTCCGTCGCGCGTGGCAACGAACAGCTCGCCACGACACGGGTCGTAGATCGCCCCGGCAAGCGTGCCGTGCTCGTCGGCGACGGCGACGCTGACACACCACTGGGGAATGCGAGAAGAGGAAGTTGACGGTGCCGTCGAGCGGGTCCACCACCCAGGTGAGACCGCTGGTCCCCTGCGTACCTCCCCCCTCCTCGCCAAGGATGCCGTCGGCCGGCCGCAGGCGCGCGAGCTCGTCGCGGATCAGGCGCTCGGAGGCGAGATCGGCCTCGCTGACAAGATCGGTGGGCGTGCTCTTGCTTTCCAGCGCTTGCTCGCGCCCGCCCTCGAAGCGCCCGAGCAACAGTGCGCCTGCGTCGCGGGCCAGATCGACAGCCAGCGCGAGCAGATCGTCGATGTTCGCGCTCAGACCTGTCGACTCCTCCAGCCGCTCGCCGGCACGCTCTGCGCCCCCGCGTCCCTCTCCATCGGTCACACCGCTCACGCGAACGCGTCGGGGCGATGCTGCGCCCAGGGGCGCTCCGCCTCGAGCTGGCCGGCAAGCGAGAGCAGCGTTGTCTCGGCGCCGGGACGCCCGACGATCTGCACGCCGCGCGGCAGGCCGTCCGAGCCGAAACCGGCCGGCACCGAAGCCGCCGGTTGGCCCGTGAGGTTCCAGGGAGCGTTGTAAGGGACCAGCGCCGTCACCGCATTCAGCGTCCACAGCGCCCCGCGCCCGTCGTATTGGCCGATCCGTGGCGGCGGCTGTGCGGTCGTCGGCGTGATCAGCACGTCGTGGTCGACAAGCACTCGGTTGAGCTTGTCTGCGAGCGTCTGCTCGGCGGCGCGAGAGCGCTCCAGCAGCGTCGATGGCACAAGCGCCCCGAGCGCCGACATCGAGCGCGTGCGACGCGACAGGCGCTCGGGGTAAGGACGCGCATTGGCTTCCTCGTGGATCCCACGCAGAATAGCGCATCAGCACGGCGGGCATCGTGTCGAAGCCGTAGTCGGGGTCCTGCTCTTTGACGTCGTGCCCGAGCGAGCGCAGCAGCTCAACCGTCTCATCCAAAGCACGGCGCGCATCGCCGTCTAGGCGCGCGATGACAAGCGGCGGGATCTTGGTCGAGAAGGCGATGCGCAGCTTGCCGGGTGGGGTACGCGCGGCGGACAGGAACGGGATCGAAGGCGGCTCGGGACGGTCGCGATCCACTGAAGCCGAACCGGAGCCGACTTCGTGGAAAAGCGCCGTATCGACCACTGAGCGGCTGAGGACTCCGTTGACCGACATGCCAAACCAAGCCTCGGCTTTGGGGGCCATCGAAACACGCCCACGCTGGGGCTTGAGCCCGAACAGCCCGCACCAGGCCGAGGGAATGCGAATCGAGCCAGCGCCGTCGGAGCCGAGCGCGGCGCCGACGAGGCCGGCGGCGACCGCCGCCCCGCTGCCGCCGCTGGAGCCACCGGGAGCCCGCTGCAGGTCCCAGGGGTTGCGCGTAGCGCCAAAGGTGGGCGTCTCGGTGAACGGCCAGATGCACAGCTCGGGCACGTTGGTCTTGCCGATCACGATCGCGCCGGCCTCGCGCAGCCTGCGCACGACCTCGGCATCCGCGGTCGCGGCGACATCGCCGTGGGCGTTGCTGCCGAGCGCGGTTACCTCGCCGGCGACGTCGATGTCGTCCTTGACGGCGATCGGCACACCGAGCAGGGGGCGCTCCCCTCCGGCGCCCCGGCGCGCATCGGCCTGGTCGGCTTCGAGCAGCGCGCGCTCGGCGAACACGACCCGGAAAGCATTCAGCTGCCCGTCGAAGCGCTCGATCCGCTTGAGATAGAGCTCGACCAGCTCACGTGAGGAGACCTCGCCGGCGGCGATCAACTCGGCCTGCCCGGCGATGCCGGCAAACGCTAGGTCGGTGGCGTCCATCCCGGCATCCTAGACGGTCGTGGGGCAAGCGAGACAAGAACGAAATGCCCACCTACCCCGCGTGGCGTGCTTCGCACGCGAGCGACCGAGGACGCAGTATCGCGCCGCTCCACGACCGTCTAGACGGGTGTCACCGGGTTGCGCTTGGCTGGCCACTCGCGCCGCTTGCTCTCGGCATGGGCGAAGCGCCGGATCAAGTCGGCTCGTAGCTGCTCGGGCTCGACGACCGCATCGATGACCAGCTCGGAGGCGAGATGCAGCAGGTCGATGTCCTCGGCGTATTCACGCCTGAGCTCCTCGGTCTTGGTGACCCGCGCCTCGCCATCGGGAATCGCCTGCAACTGGTTGTAGTAGACGGCGTTGATGGCCGCCTGCGGGCCCATCACCGCAATCGAGGCGCTTGGCAGCGCGATGCAGCAGTCCGGATCGAAGGCTGGACCGGCCATCGCGTAAAGACCGGCACCGTAGGCCTTGCGCACGATCACCGAGATCTTCGGGACCGTGGCTTCAGAGACGGCGCTGATCATCTTGGCGCCGTGACGGATGATGCCCTGGCGCTCGACCTGAGTGCCGATCATGAAGCCGGGCACGTCGGCGAGGAACAGCAGCGGAATGTTGAAGGCATTGCAGGTCCAGATGAAGCGTGCGGCCTTGTCGGCCGAGTCGGAGAACAAGACTCCGCCCTTGTGCTTGGGCTGGTTGGCCACGACCCCGATCGCGCGACCATCCAGCCGCGCATAGCCGACGACGAGCTCCTTGGCCCAGCGCGAGTGGATTTGCAAGAGCGAGCCGTCGTCGATGATGGCGTCGATCAACAGAAGCATGTCGAAAGGCTTGTTCTCGTCGATCGGAATCAGATCCGCGATCGAGGGAGCGCCCGTCTGAGCCGTGCCCGGCAAGGAGTCCGCTGCCTCGGGAGCCGAAACCGCGCTCCGTGAGGGGAGCTCGCCTGGCGCGCGCCCCTCGCTTGCCGGGGGGGTTTGCGTGGGCGGGTGGGTTTCCCAATTATTCGGGAAGTAGGACAAATAGCGTCGCGCGAAGGCGATCCCCTCCTCATCTGTCTTGACGAGCTGGTGAGCACAACCGGAGACACCGGTGTGCATGCGCGCGCCGCCCATCTCCTCGAGCGTGACGTCCTCGCCGATCACCATCTGGGCCATGCGCGGGGAGCCCAAATACATCGAAGCGTTGCCGTCGCGCATGATCACGATGTCGCAGAAAGCGGGGATGTAGGCGCCTCCGGCGGCGCTCGGTCCAAACAGCACGCACACTTGCGGCACCACGCCGGACATGCGCACCTGGTTGAAGAAGATCCGTCCCGCCCCGCGGCGACCGGGGAACATCTGCACCTGCTCGGTGATGCGGGCGCCCGCCGAGTCCACGAGATAGACCATTGGAACTCGCAGACTGGCGGCTCGCTCCTGTATGCGCAGGATCTTCTCGACCGTCTTCGGACCCCACGAGCCGGCCTTGACGGTGGGGTCGTTGGCCATCACGGCGACCGGCCGACCCTCGATCGTGCCGACCCCGGTGACCACGCCGTCGGCGCCAAGACCATCCTCCTGCCAGTTGGCCAATAGCGCCTCCTCGGAGAAGGAATCTTCGTCCAACAGAAGCGCCACACGCTCGCGCACGGGCAGCTTGCCCTGTTCTTCCGCCTTCGCGTGGTGGCGCTCAGGCCCACCGGCGAACGCGCGGGCCTCGGCCTCGCGCAGATCTCCCATCACCGCGGAGCCTATCGGTCGGTTTTGACCTGAGGACCCTCGGAGCACACAGCACCGGGGAACCCGTGTCGTGGGAAGGTTTCGCACGCTGCGGAGTCTGCGCGTGTGAGAGCCGTCTACGAGAAGGAGGCATGTTCATGTCCAGTCCTACAACAGGCTCCTCGCTTCGACCTGCCGCTCAGGCTCGCAGCCGCCCACGGGCGCACCGGTATGCCGCGAAGGTCGGCTTACCCTTGCTGTTCGCGATGCTGCTCGCGTGCTTCGCAATCTCCCCAGGCGCGGCCCTGGCGTTCGATCATCCGTTCATCGGTCAGTTCTCGACGATCTCCTCGGTTGGCAGCACGGTGCCGGCTAACGAAGATGTGAACCCCTACGGAATCGTGAACGTACCCAGGAGCACCGGCTCGCTGGTGGGAGGAGACATACTCATCAGCAACTTCAACAACGCCGAAAACCTGCAGGGAACGGGCACGACAATCGTGCAGATGACCCCAACGGGCAGCCTGTCGCTGTTCGCCCAGATCAACCCGGCCAAGCTCCCCGGTGTCTGTCCCGGCGGGGTGGGACTGACTACAGCCTTGGCGATCCTGCCACACGGCTATGTCGTGGTCGGAAGCCTGCCCACCGCGGACGGAAGTGCGGCCACCGCACAGGCGGGATGCCTGATCGTGCTCGACAAGAACGGCAACGTGGTCGAGACGATCTCCGGTCCGCCGATCAACGGACCCTGGGACATGACCTCTGTCAATCAAGGCTCGGGCGCCACGCTGTTCGTCACCAACGTCCTGAACGGCACTGTCGCCTCGGGTGAAACGCCGACCGACGGCGGTACAGTCGTGCGCATCCGCCTGGATATCGACGACAAACATCGCCCACCGAGAGTCACAGCGATGGACGTAATCGCGGGCGGCTTCCCCGAGCGCACCGATCCAGCCGCGCTCGTGGTTGGTCCGACAGGCGTTGCTCTGGGCAACGAAGGCACGCTGTATGTGGCCGACACACAGGGCAATCGCATCGCCGCGATCCCATATGCCGCCAACCGGCAAACGCCGATTGAAGGCGGGGGCACGACGATCGCGCTCGGTGGATATCTCAACAACCCGCTGGGGCTCACCCTCGCGCCAAACGGCGACATCCTGACGGCCAACGGCGACGACGGGAACATCGTCGAGACGACACCGATCGGCGCTGAGTTCCAGCCGGTCGATACAGGCGCCGGCGAAGGCGGGCTGTTCGGACTCGTTGTAGCGCCCGAACGTCAGGGCGTCTACTTCGTAAACGACGCCAACAACACGCTGGGCATGCTGCACTGACGGATACGGCGATCTGGTGGGGTCGCAGCGGCCCCACCCCGTCGCCACCGTTGCCACTACGGAGAGGACGTGCACCCTGTCAGCCGGCGACTGAGCCGAGAATCGCTGTTGACCCTGCTTATGGCAGCAAGCGCCGACGCCTGGAACGACGATGCTCGCGCGCGAGGTTGCGCTCGTGGCGAGCCTGCAGGCGCGCCTCCACGACATCGATGTCCGAGCCCGGACCTAGCAGCACGAAACCGTCGCGCAGCGCCGGTAGCAGCGTGAAGAGGATCACCCAGATCGGCCAGAAAGCGCCGCTTGCGCCTGCCGCGATCCATACGCCGACGCAGATCAGCGACAGGGTGAGCGAGCCGCCCGCCTCGTGAACCAGGCGCCGGCGAAGCTTCGACTTGCGCTCAACCAAGGCAAGCTGGGCCGCAATGCTGCTGACCGGCAGGTCGGTGCGCAGCGCGTCGAGGTCTGCACGAGTACGCGCGCCGTAGACAGCCTCCAGACGCTGCTCGTACTCCTCGGAGGTAAGGCGGCCCGGCGACGGTGTGCTCGTGCAGCTCCTCGACAAGACGCTCGCGCTCCGCGTCGGAGACGCGTATCTGACTGGGATCGGACATATCCAAAATGTAGTTCACGTTTGTACAAGGGGGAGCAAATTTGTGCCCCATGAGAAGAATTCCGTATCTCATGAGGCAGATTCTGTGTCTCATGAGACAGATTCCGGTTCTTATGGGACGGAGCTTGCCTCCGCGCAAGGCGCCACTCATCGTCAGGGCCGACTCCCATGCCGCGCCGACGGCCGATGTCGGAGTAGCCTCTGAGAGCATGGCCGCCGACGATGACTTCGACCTCTCCGCGGCCGGGTTGCGTGCCGATGGTTCGGATCTGCGCATCTCGGTGGCGGTCTTGGCCAGTAAGTTGGAGAGCTCGTTGCCGGGGCGTACGCGCGTGGAGCGTCGTGGCAGTGGCCTATTGGGACGCGGCCAGAAGCAAGTGCGGCGCGTCGAGGTGAACCTCGGCGAGACTTCATATGAGCTGACCGTCGAAGGCGATCGTGTGCAGGGCAGCCGCGAGCGCAAGGTCGGCGGCATCGCGATCAAGCGCGAGCAGCTCGACGCGGGACAATGGGTGAGCGAGCTCGCCGCCCAGCTGCGCGAGGAGGCCGAGCGCAGCGCCGAGGCACGGACAGCGCTGGAAAGGCTGGTGGGATGAGCCCGCTCTGCACCGCTGGGCGAACCGCCTGCCCCCCGTGCGCGACACAGCCAGGCACGACACGATGAGCGCGCACGACCCGCCAATCGATCTCGAGGAGGACGACGAGCCGGCGGACCCCGGCGAGAGCGCCGCCGAGCAAGCCGAATCGTTGGCGCGAGTCGAGCGCGGCGGCATCCCGCTTGGGGGCCGAACGGCGCCTGCGCGAGCTCGGCGAACATGGCGGTGCCTTCACTTCCGACCTGTCGGTCGGCGACTTCGCGCTGTGCCATCAGCTGGGGCTGAAGCCCGTCTCGCAGGTGATGGGCAGCTCGATCTACCAGGTCGGCTACCAGTCGACGCCGTGGCCGTCGGCGATGGGCGGCGGCTTCATGTTCGAGATGCAAGCGCTCTCAGAAGCTTGGAACGAGGTGCGCGAACTCGCGCTGGGACGCCTTGCCCAGGAGGCGGGCCATGTGGGAGCGGACGCGGTGGTGGGTGTGGATCTACGCACCGGCGAGCACGACTGGGCCGAAAACGCAATCGAGTACGTGGTCATCGGTACTGCCATCCGTCACGAGGACACCGCCAAGTCCAATGACGCGCAGCCCAGCGACGCACGGAGCAGCGGCGACGCTCCGACAGCAGGTAGCGGGCAGCGTCGGCGCGGCACCCCTGTCCTGACGGAGCTGTCGGTCGCCGACTACGCGAAGCTGCTCAGCGCCGGCGTGGAGCCGCTCGGGGTGGTGGCGTGGAGCTCGGTGTTCTTCGTGGGAGCCTCCTACTCGACGCAGATGATGAGTCGACGTTGGCGGCATGGGCTTCACCCAGAACCAGGAGCTACCCGAATTCACCCAGGGCGTGTACAGCGCACGCGAGAGCGTTGTCGCACGCTTGACCCAGCAGGCAGCGAAGCTCGACGCCAGCGGTGTGATCGGCGTGCGCATCGCGCACGGCATCCAGCGGACCACGGTTGGCGCCGGCACCTACTCCCGCGGCGGACTGATGGTGACCTTCCACGCGATCGGCACCGCCATCCGCGAGGACCGCGCGACGATCCCATACGCGCCCGAGACAATCGTCGATCTGACTACCTGAGGCGCTCACCTCGAGCAGTCGCCCAGATCAGACGCAGAGAGTGAGCAAGCACATGACAATCCACAGAAAACAGCCACCGATGAGAGCCAACCCAAACATGAGCCCGACACGAGGAGCAGCAATATGAGCGACATCGAGGAGAGCGAGACTGCCTATGACCCCACGTCGCTCGAGGGCGTTCCCGAGGCGGGTAGGGCACGCCTGCAGCAGAACCGTGCAGGGCTGTTCACCTCAGACCTGAGCGTGAACGAGTTCCTGCTGATCAAGCAGGCCGGCTTCGACCCTGTGGGGCTCGTCGTCGGCAGCTCGATCTACCACATCGGCATTCAGGTGGCCGGCTGGAAGAAGAGCCAGGAGATGACGGTGCTCTCCGAAGCGATGTACGGGGCGCGCCAGCTGGCGATGACGCGCATGGAGGAGGAGGCCGACCAGCTCGGGGCGGACGGCGTCGTGGGTGTGCGCCTGGACATCGGCCGCTACGAGTGGGGCCAGGATATGGCTGAGTTCATCGCGATCGGCACGGCGGTCAAGCACCGCGAGGGCGTACTGCACCGCGCCCCCAACGGACGCCCGTTCACCAGCGACCTCTCCGGTCAGGACTTCTGGACGCTGCTGCGCACCGGGCACCGTCCCGTGGGCATGGTGATGGGCAGCTGTGTCTACCACGTGGCGCACCGCGGCATGCTCAAGTCGATGGCACAAACAGGGCGCAACGTGGAGCTTGCGAACTTCACCCAGGCCCTGTACGACGCACGCGAGCTGGCAATGGAGCGCATGCAGTCCGAGGCCCAGACGTTGAGCGCCGAGGGCATCGTCGGCGTCGACCTGCAGGAGAAGAGCCACGGCTGGGGCAGCCACACGATCGAGTTCTTCGCCGTGGGCACGGCGATCGTGCCGAGTGAGAATCACGACGGCAAGATCGAAGCGCCGACGCAGGTGCTCGACCTGAGCTGAGGAGCGCCAAACCGACCCTCCCCAAGAGTCACCCTCCCGGCGCGGGAGGCGAACCACGTCCAACGCGGGAGGCGACCATCGTCCAAACGGCCCTCGCGCGCCTGTCCCCACAAGGGGCGCAGGGGGCACCCCGATCTTGACCCACACCATCGACCGAGGAAACGAACCCATGAGCATCGTCACCACAGAGAATCGCGGCGCGGCGCGCCATGTCGTCCTGAACCGTCCCGAGAAGCGCAACGCGATGAGTCAAGAGCTGCTGCGAGCGCTCGCGGAGGCGCTGCGAGAGGCAACCACCGACGAGTCGGTGCATTGTGTGGTGCTGCGCGGTGAGGGTCCGGTGTTCTCAGCCGGTGTTGACCTCGGCGAGCTGATGGCATCCGCGAGCACCCCGGGCAACTTGCGCCCATTCAGGAACACGTTCCTTGAATGTCCGAACCTCGCCGAAGCGATGCCCAAGCCGGTCATCTGTCAGATCCACAAGACCTGCGTGGGCGGGGCGCTTGAGGTGGCGTTGGGCTGCGATCTGCGGATCGCCTCAGATGACGCGCAACTGGGCCTACCGGAGGTGAAGTTCGGGATCATCCCCGACGTGGGCGGCTCCACACGCCTACCGGCCGTCGTCGGCCTCGGCAGGGCCAAGGAGCTGATCATGACCGGCCGCACGATCGACGCGACTGAGGCCGAGCGCATCGGGCTGCTCAACAGAGTCGTCGCGCCCGAGGAGCTGGAGCAGGCAACGCAGGCGCTCGTGGACGAGCTGCTGGCAAACTCACACGTCGCGGTGGGACGCGCCAAGCGCGTGATCGACGCCTCAGCGCGCCCGGCGCTCGCACAGACGCTTGAGATGGAGGTGTCGGTGCAGGAGTACTGCGTGGCGGCGATGCGCGAGCAGCGCACAGCAACAGGAGGTCAGCGAGGTTTGAAGCTGAGGATCAAGCGCAGGTCCTCCGCGCCACAAGGGAAAGACAAGAAGTCTGTGATGGACATCCTGACTACGCTCTTTGACGTCATCATGGCTCCCTGCCTAATCGGATTCCAGTCGACGGGTCCGGCCACGAGCGTGTGCGAGCCGAGCGGACGCCCGAGCACGTCCTGAACGCGACGCGCGCAAACAAGCAGCGCGTCGAGGTCGACGCCCGTGGAGACGCCCATCTCGTGCAGCATCGAGACTAGATCCTCGCTGGCGATATTGCCTGTCGCACCGGGAGGTACGGGACAGCCGCCGAGCTCACCGAAGCTCGACTCAAAACTCGCAACGCCTGCTTGTAGCGCTGCCAACACGTTGGCAAGTCCCTGACCACGGGTGTTGTGGAAATGCGCTGTGAGCTGCACACCCCCCTTGTCGGGACCACCGCCGGGCGAGGCGCCAAGCGACTCGAACGCCTGGTCGAAGAAGGCCCCCACCTGCACCGGATTGGCCATGCCGGTAGTGTCGCCAAAGCCGATCTCCTGCGCGCCCGCATCGCGCAGGCGCCTCGCGATCTCGAACACCCGCTCGGTCGGTACGTGGCCCTCATAGGGGCAACCGAAGGACGTGGAGATGACCGCCTCGCAGCGCAACCCCCCCGCGCGCGCGAGGGGCAGCACTTTTTCGAGCGACGCCAACGACTCCTCGACCGAACGGTTGACGTTGTGGCGGTTGTGCGACTCAGAGGCGGACAAGAAGACGTTGACCTCATCGAACGCCGGGCGATCGCGCGAAAGCCACTCGCGTACCTCAAGCGCCCGCTCCAGCCCCCGCTCGTTGGGGATCAGCACGCTGATCGCCACATCATCGGGCACGTCGATCCGCGCCAACACCTCGGAAGCATCGGCCAGCTGCGGGATCACGTCGGGGCGCACGAAGCTCGTCACCTCAAGCCGGCGAAGACCCGTGCGCGCGAGCATCTCGATTAGCTCGACCTTGCGCTCGGTGGGGATGATCTCCGGCTCGTTCTGGAAGCCGTCGCGCGGACCGACCTCACGGATCTCAACCGAGGCGGGAAGACTCATCCGATCAATCCCATTGGGGCCCATCGGTGCATGCACCGATGGGCGGGGTGCGCATGCGCACCCCGAGCAGGGCCGCATGCGGCCCTGCTACCGACCCGTGCATGCACGGGTCGGCCGGACGGCGCATGCGCCGTCCGGGACAGCATCACCACATCGACAGGCCGCCAGACACGTTCAGCGTCTGGCCGGTCACATACGAAGCGTCCTCAGAAGCGAGGAAGGCGATCGCCGCGGCGACCTCCTCCGGCTCGCCCGAGCGATGCAAGACCGTCTGGTTGACCATGCCCTGCTTGAGTCGCTCCCCCAGCTCGCCGAGCAGCTTGGGCGCGGCGTTGAGCAGCGGCGTCTCGATCGGTCCCGGCGCCACGGCGTTGCAGCGCACGCGGTAGCGCGCCGACTCACGCGCGATCGCCTTGGTAAAGCCGATCACTCCCGCCTTGGCGGCAGAGTAGACAGCCGATCCTTGCGAGCCGACGCGGCCCGCCTCGCTCGAGACGTTGACGATCGCACCCGTGCGACGCTCCTGCATGGAGGGAAGCACTGCATGCGTGACCGCCAGCACCCCGCGCAGGTTGACACCCAGGACGAAGTCCCACAAGCCCTCGTCGCTGTTGACGAAGTAGGAGAAAAGATCCGTGCCGGCATTGTTGACGAGCACGTCCACCGGGCCGAGCTGCTCCTCGACCACGGCCACCGCGGCTCGTACCGAGGCCACGTCGGTGACGTCGAGCTTGCAGCCGACACCGTCAAGCTCGCCTGCGATCTCACGGGCGCCGTCCTCGTTGACGTCGCCGATCGCCACGCGAGCGCCCTCGGCGGCGAGCAGCCTCACCGTGGCGGCGCCGATTCCCGACGCCCCGCCGGTGACGAGTGCTGTCTTGCCCTCGAATCGCATTCGTGGAGCATAGGGGTCGAGCGGGGAGGCCCGCCTTCAGCCGGCCGTGCCGATCTCCTTGCCGATAGGACGCCTCGCCGTCTTATACTCCGCCGCCGTGGCCACCTCTCCCACCGACCCCGTCGCAATCATCGGAGCATCGGGAGCGCTCGGCTTCGGCTTGGCGGTGCGCCTTGGACAGGCTGGCGTGCCGATCGTGATCGGCTCGCGCGAAGAGGGCCGTGCAATCGAGGCGGCCGACCGTGCGCGTGCGGCCGTGCCGGATGGTGGCTTCACGGGCGCTGAGAACGCGCAGGCCGTCGAGGCCGCAGACACGATCATCCTGAGTGTCCCCTTCCGCAGCCAGTCCGAGACGCTCAAAAACATCAAGGGATCGCTACGCGAGGGCCAGTTGTTGATCGACGCCACCGTCCCGCTCGCGGCCGCGGTGAGCGGCCGCGCGACGCGCATGCTCGGCGTGTGGCAGGGGTCGGCCGCACAGGCCGCCCTGGAGATGGTTCCGGACGGGGTGAGAGTCGTCTCCGCGTTGCACACGGTGTCCGCCGCCTCGCTGACAGACCTCGACCACGACCTCACCCAGGACGTGCTCATCTGCGGCGACTTGCGCGAGGACAAGCGTCGCGCGGCGCTCTTGCTCCAGCGGATCGATGGGCTGCGCTGCGTGGACTGCGGGCGCCTGGAGATGGCGCGCATCGCCGAGTCGATGACGGCGCTGATGATCTCGATCAACGCCAAGCACAAATGTCACGCGGGCGTGCGCATCACCGGCCTGCCCGACGACTCCTGGGAGTGAGCGAGCCGCGCGGACCGGTCGTGGTGCTGGCCGGAGGCACCGGCGGGGCGAAGCTCGCGCGCGGAATGCTCGATGTGGTCGGCCCCGACGAGCTGTCCGTGATCGCCAACACGGGCGATGACATCGATATCTACGGCTCGCATGTCTCGCCCGATCCCGACCTTGTGTCGTTCTGGCTGGCCGATCTCATCAACGAGCGCGGGTGGGGCATCGAGGGCGACACCTTTGCCGTGATGGATGCGCTGCGCGCACTCGGTACCGATGTGTGGTTCAACCTCGGCGACCGCGACCTCGCCTGGTGCTTGGAGCGCAAGCGCATGGAGGACGAAGGCTTGCGCCCCACCGAGGCACTTGCAAGGCTGAACGAGGCGATCGGCGTGCGTGCACGCGTGCTGCCGATGTGCGACGAGCCGTTGCGCACCCACGTGCGCACCGACGACGGCTGGCGCGACTTCCAGCGGTTCATGATCGGCGAGCGCGCCGAGGGCCGGGTGCACGAGGTGGAGTTTCGCGCTGACGACCAAGCACGGCCGGTGCGCGCGCGGGCAACACCGGCGACACAACCCGCACCACAACCGACACAACCAGCGCCCCAGCCCACACCGGAGGTGATGGCAGCGCTGGCCGGCGCACGTGCGGTGATCGTCGGCCCCAGCAACCCGGTCATCTCGGTGTGGCCGATCCTGAGTGTGCTCGGGGAGGCCCTCGCGAGCGTGTCGGCACCGGTGGTGTGCGTCAGCCCGGTCGTCGGCGGCGAGATCGTCAAGGGTCCCACGGCCGCGTTCCTCGCGGCGTACGAACAGCCGGTCAGCGCCGCCGGCGTGGTCGCGTTCTACAAGAAGGTCTGCCCCGGGCTGCTCAGCGGGATCGTCGCAGACGAGCCGCCGGCGGACCTACCGACCCTCCAACTCGACACGATGATGTCCGACCCCGCTTCGCGTGCGCGCGTTGCGGCGCGCACGCTGGAGTTCGCTGTGGCCCTCGCGCGCTAGCCGCTGCGGGTCTTGTGGCGCCTGTGCTTCTTGGGCGCTTTTGCTTTGTGGTGTTTGTGCTTTTTGTGTCCGGCCACGCGTTTGGCTTTATGGTGCCTTTTGCCATGCGCGTTGCCCCCATGCCCGGTCCCGGGCGGCGGCGCATAGATCGGTGGCCGATACGGGCCCATGCCGCACATTTGCCAGCCGGAGCATGGGTTCGAGCCGCCCGAGCTGCCACTCGAACCGCCGCCCGTCGAACCCGTGTCTTTTTTCGTGGAGGCGACTTCTTCTTCTGGCGTGGCAAACGTCTCCAGCTGGCCGGAGTTGGCCGCAATGCCACGCGTCGCCACCACGCGATAGCCGTAGATGGTGTCTGCCGTCAACTTGTGCCAGACAGTGGCTATGTCGATGCTCACCGTTTGCGTGCCAGAGCCTGCCGGAAGACTTCCCTTGAAGATGGGCACCCCGCCGGATGCTTCGCAGTGGCCGACACCATCGGAAGCACACGAAGGCGCTTCGAGGAAGAATTCGTACGTCGTTTCTTCAGATCCCATCGGATCGATCGTGGCTTCGAGCGTCGCGTCGCTAGCCGTGATCTGCGACGCGGACTCCAATTTCACAGTAGGCGGCACCGGCGTGCTGACGTAGACTTGCGCGCCACGGGCGGTGCCTTCGCCGTTTTCGGCGACCAACTCCGTGCAGTATTCGCTCCCAGGTTCCAGACCCGACAATTCCACGTGAATTTCGCTGATCTCGATGTTGCCGGAGCCGAGCGACTTGGGGCCGGTTTCTCGTGGCGTACCTTCGACGCCATGGCTTGTACACCACACGTCGCTCGCCAGCGCATAGTCGGCGTGGACCGTCGTCGCGAGCCCTCCCGGACTGCCGTTCCCTTCCACGATCGCGTAGGTCGAACCAGTCGCCGTGGCTCCGTCGGTAGCAATCGTCGGTTTGGCCGCTTGAGCCGAAACCGCGAGCCACGCACACGCGAGTGCGCTCGCGAGAACCAACAAAGCAAGGCGCGCGAACCGCCTACCCAAGAGATGCATGTAACCGCCTGAGTCCATAATTGCAGGCCTCCTCGAACTCATCCACCGTCGCCCACGCTCAGCGGATCCATGGTACATGCTCCCGAGCAGACAGGACCCGCATCTGCCGTCCAGCGCCACATGCGGCTTTATGGCTGTGCCGCCATCCACACGGGATACCCTTCGCCCATATGCGTACCGCAGCGATCCTGCCCGTGAAGCGCTTTCCACTCGCCAAGCAGCGCCTCGGGGAGAGCGTCGCCGACGGCTTGCGCGCCGACCTCGCGCGGGCAATGGTGGGCGACGTGCTGAGCGCGTTGCGCGAATGCCCTGCCATCGACGCGACGATCGTCGTCACATGCGAGTCCTCGGTCGCGGCGGCCGCCCGCTACATCGGTGCGACGGTGGTCGAGGACAGCGCCGAGGCAGGCCAGAGTGCCGCGGCCGTGCTCGGCCTCGCGCGAGCGCTCGCTGACGGCTTCGAGCGGGCGTTGTGCGTACCGGGCGATTGCCCAACGCTCGACCCGGGTGAGCTGATGGAGCTGCTCGCCGCCGACACGCCGAGTGAGGATGCCAGTCCCCAATTCGGGGTGCCGCGCGCGCGCGGAGGGGAGGCCAAATCGGCAGTCATGGTCCAAGCGGAAGTCGTGATCGTGCCCGACCGCCACGGCAAGGGCACCAACGGCCTGCTGTTGAGCCCTCCCGACGCCCTCTCCCCCAGCTTCGGTCCCGACAGTCGCGCGCGCCACGAGCGACTGGCAACCGAGTCTGGCGTGAAGTGGCGAATCGCCCAGCCGGCGTCGCTGCTGCTCGATATCGACACCGGCGATGATCTGGCGGCGTTGCGCGAGCGGGTGGCCGGCGAGCGCGTCAGGGCTCCCCGTACATGCGCGGTGCTCGCGCGGGCTAAGCCCGACGATCGCGCGAGCGAGGCCGCGCCAACCGATCCAAGCACGACCACACGAGCAGCCTGAGCCTGTGAGTGAGCTGTCCGCCCGCGGCCTGAGCGGGCTGCCCGAGATCGCCGCCGGGACGGATCTGGGCGAGCTGATCGCGGCCGCCGTCGACGCCGAGCCGGCGATGGGTCCACTGGCCGACGGCCAGATCGTTGCGATCGCCCACAAGGTCGTCTCCAAGGCCGAGGGCGCGGTGGTGGACTTGCGAAAAAGCGCGATGCCCCGCGCGCGCGCGCGGGGCATCGCCGCCGAGCAGCAAAAGGACCCTCGCGCCGTGCAGGTCGTGCTCGACCAGTCGGCGGAGATTCTGCGCGAGGCGAACGGCGTTCTCATCTGTCGCACCCACCACGGCTTCGTGTGCGCCAACGCAGGCGTCGACGCTTCCAACTCGATCGACACCGAGACGCTGATCGTGCTGCCGCGTGACCCCGACGCCTCGGCCCGCGCGATTCGCCGACGCCTACGTGAGCTGACGGGTGCGGCAGTGGGCGTGCTGATCAGCGATAGCTTCGGCCGAGCCTGGCGTCACGGTCAGTGCGACGTGGCGATCGGCTGCGCCGGCATCGCGCCGCTCGAGGACTGGCGCGGGCACAAGGACAGCGTCGGCATGGAGCTACATGCCACATGGTTGGCGGTCGCCGACGCGATCGCCTCGCTTGCCGATCTGGCGCGTGCCAAGGATTCACGTGAGCCGGTCGTGATAGTCGAGGGACTGGAGCGGTTCGTCACGCCGGAGGACGGGCCCGGCGCCCTCGCGCTGCTACGACCGCTTGACGAGGATCTGTTTCGCTGAAGCCGAGCCGCTATACGCTCAGAGCAGGCTCTCGGACGCCCGCTCCCCGCCGCCCTCCGCCGGAGAATGCGAATGAGTTCCGGACGGGCCACGGTGCGTCAGAGAGCGGCGCGCGCTGGCAAGTAGCGCTCGTGGTATCCCGGTGGCGAGCATCCGCGCCGGACCGATGTTGCGCGACCCAAAGGCTTCGAAGATCCTCGCCGTTGGCTCGTCGTAGCTTGCGGCGGAGAAGAACAGGCGCTCTCCCGGGTTGATCTTGCGGCCATCCGCATAGCCGAGGATTTCCCGGGTGTGGCCTTTCAGTCCACGCGAATGGCGGCGGCGATAGCGGCGTAGGCCCTGCTCCAAGGACTCGGTTCCGCCGAAGGCAGCCGCGACGCTGTCGGCAAGCCATTCCGAGGACTGCAAGGCAAAGCCGCAGCCGACGCCCCAGAGTGGATCGACAGCACTCGCGGCGTCACCCACGAGCGCAAGGCCGGGCGCGGCGGGAGTGTTGATGACGTTGGTCATGTCGATCTTCCCGGTCATCTCGCCAACCAGGCGCGACTGCGCGATCGGGGGAGCGTCGGGGATCGACGCGACGAATCTCTGAACGGCCGAGGCAGGGTCCTCGCGGAATTCCGGCAGGCGCTCCATGGCAGGCATCACGGCGTAGAAGATCAGGTTGCTATCGGTGGGAAATGCCCCGACCATGTCAGGGTCCAGGAGCCAGAGGGCGGAGTTGGGGAATCTCGCAGGCATAGGCCCTTCGAAATAGCCGCCGTAGGCGAAGCGTCCGTGGGGTGCGGTCTTGCTCTTCACTTTGGCCAGCTTGGCGACGCGCGAGCCGCGGCCGTCGGCGCCAACAACAAGCCGCGTGCGCAGCTCCAAGGTCTGCCCGTGCGTATCTCGTGCCTTGACACCCGACACACGCTCACCGTCAAAACTCAGCTCTTGGACTGTGTGGCCGAGGATCAACTCTACGCCCGGGGTCTTTGCCGCCGTTTCGCGGATCAGTGGATCGAGACGCTCGCGGCGCAGGTTGATCCCGCTTGGCAGAGCGCTGTCGTGGCGGCGGTTCGACCCAGCCCCAGCGCGTGAATGCACATGGGCGCGAACGTAGAGCACCAGCCTGCACCATCGGCTCGAGCAGGCCGATGCGTTCCAACGGTCGTATGCCCGAGGACTGTATGTAGTGCGTGCAAATCCGCTTGAAGGACTGGGGATCCGGGTTCTTCTCGATCAGGGCAACGCGGGCGCCCGTCCGTGCGAGCAAGATCGCCGCGGTGCAGCCAGCGAGGCTGGCGCCGACGATCGCCACGTCGTAGTCGGCCGGCTTGGGCTGCCCGCCAGACGATGCACCGGAAGCGGCGTCGTTGTGATCCGAGCCGTCGGAGAGGATGTCGCTTGCATGCGTTTGATCGGCCATCTATCTCAGCTCCTCGCACAGGCACGTTCCCGCCCGAGCGGAACGCACGCTCTATAGTTCGAGCCGAACTATACAGAACGAACTATGGAAAGCAAGTCGGTTCAAGACATGCCTGCGCAAAGTAAGACGTTTCGCCTCACCACGACGTCGTATGCGGTGATGAGCCTGCTCGACACGTTCGGCGAGGCGACGCCGTATGAGCTCAAGCAGACTCTCGAGCACACGATCGAGAACTTCTGGCCGGTCCCGCACACGACCTTCTACGACGAGCCGGCGCGCCTGGCAAAGGCCGGCTATCTCTCGCACAGCCAAGAGCGGGGCGGGCGTAGGCGTAAGCGCTATGCGCTCACCGACGCTGGACGCGAGGCGCTGCGCGCATGGGCCGACGCTCCCGGCGCGCCACCCTCGCAGTATCGCGACGAGGGCTTGCTGAAGGTATTCGCCGGGGCCGACCCGGAGGTGGTGTTCGCAGGGCGGGGAGCCTGGCACCGCGCCAAGCTCGCCGAGCTGGAGGGGTACATGGAGGCGCTGGAGTGCGAGCCGAATGGGGCCATCGAAGACAGGTGGCGTGGCGCCCACACGACGCTCGTGGGCGGCATCGCCTACCACCGCCAGTTGGCCGAGATCTTTGAGCGGCTCGGGGAGGAGCGCTTGCAGCAATAGCCTGGCCGGCACCCGCCCTGCCGCAGCGCCAGCGAAGTAGATGTCCCGCCGAGGGCCGGACATCTACCCCAAATACTCGGACAGAAACGCTCACCAGCAGCGATTCGCCTCTACTATCCGCCCCATGCCCGGTCGAATCTCCGTCAAGAGAATGTTGCTCATCCTCGTAGGTGTGCTCGCACTCGCGGTCGTGGTGCTCAACTGGACCTACGGGCGCCTGCCGGCGGAGCCGAAGCCGACCGGCTCGTTCATCCAAGTGGGCAAGCTGCGCATCCACTACATCGAACACCCAGGAGCGGGGACCCCCGTCGTGCTCATCCACGGACTGCCCGGGACCGCCGAGGACTGGGAAGACGTGACGCCGCTGCTGGCCGGACATCGCACGATCGCGATCGACCGCCCTGGATTCGGCTACTCGAGCGGCGGCTATATGCCGTTCGATCGCCAACTTGAAGTCATACACGAACTGCTGGCAAAGCTACATGTGGTGCGACCGATCCTCGTGGGTCACTCCTACGGCGGAACCATCTCGTTGGGGTTTGCCGAGCGCTATCCGAGCGACGTGCGCGGGCTCGTGCTCGTCGATGCGGCTGCCGCCGGGCAGAAAATCGAAGCCTTCACAGACGTGCAAGCGCACTTCGTGAAATTCCTACAGCTGCCCGTCATCCGCCAGGTCGCCAACGCGACGTTCGGACAACTGCTCGTCACCGTCTCGGTCAACCAAGCGGACACCGAAGCGTTCCACCCGCTGCCGGTCGTGGCCGCACATCGCAAGCGCGTGCTCGAGATCAACATGACGCACGGCAACCTGGAAGCGTGGTCTGGGGAGATCCTGGCCTCCACTGGCGTGGTCGCTCAGATCGACAAGGGCCTCGGCGGCATCGAGGCTCCGACTGTCGTCATCCAAGGCGAGCAGGACGAGCTTGTCAACCAGAGCCATGGCCGCAAACTCGCCGCTGCGCTACCCCACGCCCGACTCGTAATGCTCTACGGAGGGCACATGCAACCCTACGATCATCCAGCGGCAATCGCCGCCGCTGTGCGTGGTCTTGCCGGCGCGGGTTCCAACACCGCCTCGGCCGCCTCTACTCGCGGCCGACCGACCGCGTTGGTCACCGGCGCTCATTGATCGCTGTAGGCGAGCCCGCTACACCGCGACCGGCACGTGCGGCGAGCCCTGAAGTGGGTAACCACGCTTGATGCCGTAGAGCGTCGTACGCTCGGCCGCTGGCCGGCCAGCCCGATGGGCCGCAGCGACTAGCTGGTCGGGGTCGAGCTTGGTGCCGTGGTAGGAGCCGGCGAGGCGAGAGATCGACTCCTCCATCAGCGTCCCCCCCAGGTCGTTGACGCCCCAACGCAGCGACTCGGTGGCAGCGTCGATTCCCATCTTCACCCATGAAGCCTGCAAGCTTCCGACCGTGCGCCCGAGCGCGAGGCGGAAGACGGCCGTGTGCTTGAGATTCTCCTCACGCGAGATCTCCTCCACTCCATGCGTGCGACCGAGCAAAGTCTGAAACGGGATGAACGAGAGCGGCACGAACTCGGTGATGCCACCGGTGCGCTCTTGTAGCTCACGCACAACGCGCATGTGCTCGGCCAACTCCCAAGGCTCCTCGATGTGGCCGAACATGACTGTGGAGGTCGAGCGCAGCCCGGCCGCGTGCGAGGCTTCGATGATCTCCACCCAGCGCGCGACGGGCAGCTTGTTGGGCGAGATGCGCTCACGCACGCCGTCGTGCAGCACCTCGGCGGCGGTGCCGGGGGTCGAGTCGAGTCCGGCGTCGCGCAACTGGGCGAACACCTCCGATGGAGGCAGCCCGGAGATGTCGCACATGTGCGCGATCTCCATCGGCGAGTAGGCGTGCAGGTGCAGCTCATTGCCCGCCTCGCGCGAGGTGGACTTGGCCAGACGCAGCCAGCCGAGGTAATCCTCCAGCTCCCAATCGGGATGGATGCCCGACTGGATGCACAACTCGGAGGCGCCGTAATCGATGGCCTCATGCACACGGCGCACGAACTCGACCTCGTCGTGTTGGTAGGCGTCAGGCGAGCGCTTGCCCTGGCCGAAGCCGCAGAACGCGCAGCCGACGGTGCAGACGTTGGAGATGTTGATGTTGCGGTTGACCACGAACGTGACCGTCTCCCCCGCAAGCTCAACGCGCAGCTCATCCGCCGCCACCCGCATCTGCTCGATCGCCTCCGGGCGCGTCTCGGCGAACATGGCCGTCAGCTCTTCCGCGCTCAGCGGCAGACCCTCGCGGCCCTTGTCGATCGCGCCGCCGACGAGCTCGGGGCGAATCGGAGCGGGCGGATCGGTGCGACCTGAGCCGCGCCGCGGGATGAAGCTCCAATACTTGAGCTTGATCGTGTCGAGCACGCCCTGTGCAACCCACTGCCGGTCGATGTACTGCGGGTAGACGCATAGCCGCTCGGTCAGCGCGAAGCCATCGGCTTGCAGGCGCTTGCGCACCTGATGAGGCGAGGGGAACGGGTGCTCGGGGGATATGTGGTCCCCGTTGGCCGAGAGCCCGCCGAGGTCGGTGGCGCCGGCGGCCACCAGCTCGCTCCACCAGTCGGCGAGGTTCGGCGGGATCTGGATGCCGACGTCGGGCATCAGTCGACGCGTCTCCGCGATCAACAGCTTCATGTCCTCGATCGAGACCGGGCCGGCGCCCTGTGTGGCCCACTTGGGAAGCGCATGCCCCCCGCGCGCGCGGGGGGCATCGCCATTTTCTGGACCATCAGCCCCATCCCCCATACCAACCGGCTCAGCCCCGTCCTCCCAGTCCCTGACACCCGTCTGCCAATAGCGACGCGCGGCCGCCTCGGCGATCTCCGCCGGCTCCTGCCCGTAGTAGCTCTGGTGGGGCACGAAGTTCTGCAGGATCACCTCTTGGATGTGGCCATACTCCGCGTGCAGCTCCGCCAGCGCCTCCAGCGAGGCGATGCGCTCCTCGGCGGTCTCGCCGATGCCCACGAGGATGCCGCTGGTAAATGGGATGCGAAGCTCGCCCGCCGCTTGAATCGTCTCCAGGCGGCGAACCGGATGCTTGGTCGGAGAACCGGCGTGCACGGTCTGCATCAGCCGCTCGGACACGGACTCCAGCATCAATCCCTGTGAGGCCGTGACCTCACGCAGACGGCCCAGGTCCTTACGCGAGAGCACGCCAAGATTCGTATGCGGCAGCAGGCCGCGCTCCAACGCCCGCTCACACGTCCACACGACGTATGCCGTGAAATCCTCGTGTCCATACTCGCTCAGGCGCTCACGCACCTGCGGGTTGACCTCTGGATGCTCGCCGGTCAGGACCAGCAGCTCCTTCACCTGCCGCTTGGCCGCCCCGTCGAGGATCCCCAAGACCTCCTCGGGCGCGTACAGATGCGCCTTGTGCGTCGCGAAGGCGCAGTACTTGCAGTAGCACTGGCATGTGCGCGACAGCGACAGCGTCAAGTTGCGCGAGAAGGTGACGCGACGGCGCATTGCTCTGAGTCTATGACCCTCCGGCACATGCGCGGGCAAGCGGGACGGCGCACAGACAATTTTTGAGCTGTTCCAGCCGGCGCATGCGCCGGATGGCCGAGTGGTGCATGCACCACTCGGCGGGGCGCGCATGCGCGCCCCGGAGCAGGGCCGCATGCGGCCCTGCTGGAGCCGCACATGTGCGGCTCCGCCGGACGGCATATGTGCCGTCCGGCGCCCCCCCTACATTGCGCGAATGTCCGAAGATACCTTGCGTCGCGCCGTGGCCGAGATGATCGGCGCCTTCACTCTCACTTTCATCGGCGCCGGGGCCGCGGCCGCCGCCGGTGGCGTGCACGACACAACGCTGATCGGCGTCGCCGTGGCGAACGGGCTTGCGATCGGCGTGATGGTGTGCGCACTCGGCTACATCTCCGGCGGACACTTCAACCCCGCGATCACATTCGGTTTTCTGATAACCCGCCGCATTAAGCCCGCGCTCGCCGGCGTGTACTGGATCGCGCAGTTCGGCGGCGCCGCGCTGGCCGCGCTCTTCGTCAAGGAGCTGCTGCCGCGAGAAATAACCGAAGCGGTCAACCTCGGTGTGCCGGCGCTTGGCCACGGCGTCAACGCAAGCTCAGGCTTTTTGCTGGAGGCGATCCTCACCTTCTTCCTTGTGCTTGTCGTGTTCGGCTCGGCCGTCGATGAGCGCGGCCCGTTCGGCGCGGTCGCCGGCCTTGCGATCGGCCTCACGATCTCGATCGACGTGCTGTTTGGCGGTCCGTTCACGGGCGCCGCGATGAACCCCTCGCGCGCGTTCGGCCCGCAGCTCGTGGGCGACCATTGGGCCAATGGCTGGGTTTGGTACGCAGGGCCGGTGCTGGGGGCGGCGGTGGCAGCGTTGCTTTACCAGTATCTGTTCATAGGCAAAGCCGGCGAGGCCGCGCAGCCCGTGCCCGCGGGCGACTAGTCCCCTGACCAAGAACAGCTCGACCGTGCTTGGGCGCCCGCCTCGCCAACGATGACTCCGGCGAACGTCTACCTGGCCCGCCATGGTCAGACCGCCTACAACCTGGAGCGTCGCTTCCAAGGGCATCTGCCGGTCCCGTTGGACGATACGGGACGTGAGCAGGCGGCCGATCTCGCCGAGCGCGCCGCAACAGGGACAGGCAGCGGGCTCCCGTTCGTAGCTTTGTGGTGCAGCCCGCTACTACGCGCACGCGAAACGGCCGACATCGTCGCTGAGCAACTCGGCCTGGAGCCGCGTGAGGATGCCCGCCTGATGGAGACCGATGCGGGCGACTGGACCGACCGTCTCTTTACCGAAGTACAGGCCGAGGACCCCTATGGATTCGCCGGCTTCATCGAGGGCCGCCCCGACTTCGGCTTTCCCGGCGGCGAGTCGTTCGCCCAGCAGGGCGTGCGGGTGGCCGCCGCGCTTGCCGACATCGAGCGAGGCGATCTACCCGCGCTTGTCGTCTGCCACGGCGTCGTGATCCGCATTGCGCTCTTCCAACGCGCCGGTCACAAGGTGGCCTTGGCAGAGCGAGTTCCGAACGCAGCGCTGGTTGCGCTCGATCCGACCGAGGCCGAAAGCGTCGATGTCGGCGGCGGTGAGTCGTTGCCGTCGAGCTGAAATTGCCGACCCAGTCGAGTCATCCGACAGCGAAAGCGTGGCTCAAACGCCACCGCGCCGAATACCGTCCCAAGTGCGGGCCACAATCGCCGGATGCTCAATGCGGTTGTCAATATCCCACCGCTCACCGACCTGCTGACATTGCTCGGCTCGGCCGGGACCGTCGTGGGTGGAACGATCGGTCTGGTCGTCGGAGCGCCCGCCTTGCGCCAAAGATTCGAGAGTTTGGCGCTTGGAGCCGCAGTCGGAGGCGCGGGCGGCTGCTCGATCGCGTTCATCGGATACGCCTGTCTTCGAATCATGGGGTGCTAACATGCAGACAATGAGCAGCATCACACGTATAGTCACATCGCTACTGGCGGGCTGCGCCCTGATAGTGGTCAGCTATCCCCTTCTTGCCAGTGTTGGCGCTGAAGGCGGCTGGTATTACGCCGTAGGAATTTGCATTACCGGGTTTATGACCTACCGGATACTTGTTCCCGCGCTCGGCGTACCCGTTCGCCCACGGTGGCTTGCCAATCGCAGGAGACGCGGGTGCGATAAGCGCCTACCAGGCCCGATTCACTGAATCAACTCAGGGCCTTGCCGCCAACCGCCTGACCAACTCCTCACCCTCGCGCGCCATACGTGAGCGCGGCACGACCAGATCGAACCCCCCACCCTCGGCCAGCGAGCGCACCTCGGCCTCTACGTGCGAGTAGAAGCCGAGCGTGGCGATGCCCGCAAGCGACCCGACGACTGACAGCGACCTGACCAGCTCCACCCGCCCCGCCGCCTCGTCGGTGAGGTCTACGACGAGCACGTCCACGCCGGCCAGCCGCTCCCGAACCACGTTTGCGTCGGCCACAAGCACAACATCGTGACCGTCCGCGCCCAACGCCGCCTGTACACGCGAGCCGAAAAGCAGGTCTGGGATGAAAGCGAGTACCTGAGCCATCGATGTCTGCTCCCGCCGGTGCCCAACGTGGGTGCCGGTGCGGCTACTGCGCCCGTAGGTGCGCGAACTCCTCGCGCACCGACTGCGGACGGCCCCACATCTGCGTGACCTCGACACGTCCGGCACGCTGCTCGCGGATCGCCATCTCGCCCTCGATGCCTGCTTCGTCGAGCAACCGCAACGTGCCGTGCACCGTCGGCGCGGAGGCGGCGTGGCCGAAGCGGTGGGCCACGAGCAGACGCCAGTGCCAGTCATGGTGGGAATAAGGCCGTGCGTTGCAGGTGGCCAGGTACACCGACGCGTCGATGTAGCGTGACTCGTCGGCGATGCGCAGGTCGAGCTCGAGGTCGGTCCAGTCGTCGGGCAGCGAGTCGACGATGCTCTGGAAGGTGTCCGCTAGGGCCATAGCGTGAAGCCTAGCGTGGCTATCCTCGGCAACGTGGCGAGCACCTACACAACAGCGTTGATGGCGGACTACACAACCTTGACCGAGCGCTGCGGGCTGGTGGACCGTTCCGAGCGTGGCAAGCTGCGCTCACGGGCACAGGAGCAACGAGTTCCTGAACGGTCAGGTGACAAACGAGCTGGTCGGCCTGAGGCCCGGCGATGGCTGTTATGCAGCCTTCCTCACGCACAAGGGCAAGATGCTCGGCGACCTGCGCATCCTGGCTGTCGGCAACGACCCAGACGAAGAGCCAGGCGAACTGCTGCTGGATACCGAGCGCGGGGCCCTACAGGCGCTGTTCGACATGATCCGCCGCTTCAAGGTCGGCTACGACGTCGAGTTGCACAAGCGCACGCTCGAGTCCTCGCTGCTATCGCTCATCGGCCCGGAGGCCGACGCGCGCGCCACACAGGCTTTCGCGCTCGGGGAGACCCGACTGCCCGCACAAGAGCACGGCCATCTGCTCGCCCACCTGGACCGGACGCCCGTGCGCCTGATTCGCACCGACTTGGGACTCGACGCCCTGTTTGAAGCCGGCTCGCTGGAGACGGTGCGCGGCGCCCTCGAAGCAGCCGGCGGCGTCTCGGTCAGCGAAGCGGCGGCCGAGATCCTGCGTGTCGAGCACGGCCGACCCCGTTACGGGATCGACCTCGACGAGACCACGATTCCCCAGGAGGCGGGCCTCAACGAGCGCGCGGTGAGCTTCACAAAGGGCTGCTATGTCGGGCAGGAGACGGTGGCGCGGCTCTACTACAAGGGCAAGCCAAACCGTCATCTGCGTGGCCTGCGACTGTCGGAGCCGACCGAGCCGGGCGCGGCGTTGATACTTGGCGAGCGGTCTGTCGGGAGCCTGGCAAGCTCAGTTCTATCCCCCAGGCTCGGCCCAATCGGGCTGGCGCTCGTGCGTCGCGAGGCGGAGCCGGGTGCAACCGTCTCCGTCGGCGGGCAGGGTGCAAGCGCAGTGGTGGTCGAGCTGCCGTTTGCATAGGCCGGGCTGGTGCTCACGGGCCACCGCTGGAGCTTGCTAACCGCGGCGTCGCCCATGCACCCATCCCAAACCGGCCCCAGGTAGGATTGCTGGTCCCATCCCCTACACGTGAGGTTCAGACGCACCGTGGCAATCGATCTTCAACGAGTTTCAAGCGTGGACGCCGAGCCCGGCGAGCTGCCCTCCACGATGGCCGCCTGGGTGATCCGCGAGGAGCGCCAGGGCGAACCGAAGGACGCTTTCCAGCTGGAGGAGATCGAGGTCCCCGAGCCCGGCGCCTTCGAGGTGATCGTGCGCGTGATGGCCGCGGGCGTCAACTACAACAACGTGTGGGCGGCGCTCGGCAAGCCGGTGTCGGTGATGAAGTACGGCGACCACCCCCAGTACGGCCACCACATCGGCGGCTCCGATGCCTCCGGGATCGTGTGGAAGGTGGGCGCGGGCGTGACGCGCTGGAAGCCGGGCGACGAGGTGGTAGTGCACTGCAACCAGGCCTCCTATGAGGACCCGGAGGTGCACGGCCTCGACCCGATGGCGGCGCCCTCGCAGAAGATCTGGGGCTATGAGACGACCTGGGGATCGTTCGCCCAGTTCACGAAGGTCCAGGCCCAGCAGCTGCTGCCAAAGCCGCAGGCGCTGAGCTGGTCGGAGTCGGCCTCCTACGGGCTCGTGTACTTCACCGCCTACCGCATGCTGATCACCCGCTGCAAACTGCAGGCCGGTCAGAAGGTCTTGATCTGGGGCGCCGCGGGCGGCCTGGGTGTGTTCGCCACGCAACTGTGCGCCGCCGCCGGTGCGCACTGCGTGGGCGTGGTGTCCTCGGCCGAGAAGGGCGAGCTGGTCAAGCGCCTCGGCGCCGTGGACTACATCGACCGGGCCGAGTTCGCGGGGATGATGCGCAAGGGCGGCGAGACCCCCGAGGAGGACAAGGCGCGCTTCCTCGTCTCGCGTGAGTTCTCAAAGCGCGTGAAGCAGATCCTCGGCGACGCCCCCGACATCGTGTTCGAGCACGTCGGGCAGGCGACTTTCCCGACGTCGGTGTTCACGGTCAAGCCGTTCGGCAAGGTCGTGATCTGCGCGGGCACCACCGGCTTCAACCTCGACTTCGACGTGCGCTACCTGTGGATGAAGCAGAAGGAGATCCTCGGCTCGCACTTCGCCAACGCGTATGAGTGCATGAAGGCCAACGAGCTGATCGAGTCGGGTCAGATCAGGCCCGTGCTGTGGCGCACGCTCGGCTTCGAGGGCGTCGCCGAAGCACACCAGTTGATGCTCGAAAACAAGCACCTGGGCAAGATCTCGATCCTCGTCGGCGCCGAGTCCGACAGCGAGGGCAAGACCGCCGAGGGTCCAGGAGCCATACACGCCGAGGTTGGAGGTTGACATGGATGGCACGGTGATCGTCCCCTGGTACGCGACGGGCTTTCGCGCGGACGGCTTCGAGGAGGTGTTGGGTGAGGTCGCCGCAACGGCGCTTCGCTATGGCGCCAGCTCCTATGCGGTGTATCGCTCGAAAGACGACCGCTACCGCTTCCAGCAGTTCGCCCACTTCGCCAAGCACATCGACTGGGAACGCTATTGGGACGGCCCGGAGATGACCGACTTCAGGGTGCGCTACTCCAGCTGGTACCAGATCCCCGTGCTCTACGGCTGGTGGGATCGCACCGCCGCGGGCAGCATCGAGGACGAGCCGGTGGTGACCGTCGCTCCCAACGGCCTCCCCGGCGACGGCCCCAACGGTCATGCTGGGCGATACGCCCAACGGGCAGCCAAGCGACGCCCCCGCGCCCCATTACGTGTGAGCCTTACGCGCTCACGAGCTATGACTCCGTCGGAGGCGGTCTGACGGCCCGAATGCGCGATAGCTCGCTGGGACGCCTGGCGCTGGCCGCCCGCCACCCCCCGCTGTGGGCGCGCTGGCTGCTCACGATCTTCGCCTTCGCCGTGCTGACCCTCGTGGTTGCGATCGTTCGTCCACGACAACAGCGAAGGCACTTCCGCCCCGACCAAATCCGAACGCGAAGCGGAAGTCGAAGCCAATCGCGAGGGGAACATCGTCATCGAAGAAGACCAGGCACCGCATAGCGCTCGGTTCGGTGCCGGCGTAGCGACGCTCACCGCACTGGAACGTGCGATCTCAGGCGACGCGCACGGCCGGGTCCAGTCCGGAAACCTCACCGGGCCATTTCAGAGCGTGCACTGCGAAGCGAAGGGCACTGCCGGCGCCAACCGAGCATTTCGCTGCACCGTCCGCGCCGCCGGCGTGAACTACCCCTACCTGGCGGTGCTCAACACGCACACACGACAATTCACGTGGTGCAAGCTGGACCCGCCGCCGGCAAGTGGCGCACCAGAAGTTCCCGTCAGCGCGCGCTGCCGCACTTAAGCCTCTGAGAAGGCTGTGGACCAAGCGGAGCTAGGACGTACCCCTGCGGGGCACAAGCAGATCGCTCGTGTGCGCTAGCACATGTGCTGGCCGATTGGAGATCCCATCGATCTCCAATCGGTAGGACAACGCTCCGCGCCGTGTCCGCGGCCTTCTCAGCACTGCTCCAGGGGCGCCATCGTCAAGCCCGCGCCCTTGAGCAGCTCCCAGTAGTGCTCGGCGGCCTCCTGATGGCCGCCGAAGACGATCGCCTGGCCGGAGTTGTGGATGATGTTGGCGATCTCGTGGCCGCGCTCGATGCTCACGCCGGGGATGAAGCGCGCGAGCGTACGGGCGACATGCTCGAAGGTGTTGTGGTCGTCGTTGCGCACGATCACCCTCCAGGAGTCGCCATAACCACTCCCCGGAAGACGTGTGCGTGGCAGCTCGATCGTCTGGCTCATAGCCCTTCAGGATAAAGCCTGCCGCTCCCCCATACAATTGCGGGCATGAGCAGCGATCCGCCTCCACGCCTGCCCGAGCGCGACCGTCCCTGGATGATGCGCACCTACGCCGGGCATTCCACGGCGAAGGCTTCCAACGAGCTGTATCGGGGCAACCTCGCCAAGGGCCAGACGGGCCTGTCGGTGGCTTTCGACCTGCCGACGCAGACGGGCTATGACCCCGACGACGAGCTGGCGCGCGGCGAGGTCGGCAAGGTCGGCGTGCCCGTAGTCCATCGCGGCGACATGGCTGCCCTGATGGACGGGATCCCGCTCGGGGAGATGAACACGTCGATGACGATCAACGCGACGGCGGCTTGGCTGCTGGCGCTGTACATCGTGGCGGCCGAAAATCAGGACCCACCCACCGAGCAGCGCAGCCTCCAAGGCACGACCCAGAACGACATCATCAAGGAGTTCCTGGCGCGCGGCACCTACGCTTTCCCGCCCGCGCCCTCGATGCGCCTGATCGCGGACATGATCGCCTACACGGTCGAGCACGTGCCGAAGTGGAACCCGATCAACATCTGCTCCTACCACCTGCAGGAGGCCGGCGCGACTCCGGTGCAGGAGATCGCCTACGCGATGAGCAACGCGATCGCGGTGCTCGACGCGGCGCGCGAGCGCCTCCAGATACCCAACCCACCCATTCCGGCCCGGCCCCCCAGCCGGGGCGCCGACCGAGCGCAGCAGCTGATGGCCGACGTGTTCGGGCGCATCTCCTTCTTCGTCAACGCCGGTGTGCGCTTCGTCGAGGAGCACGCGAAGCTGCGCGCGATGAGCATCCTCTGGGAAGAGCTCGGGCGCGAGCGCTACGGCGTGAGCGACGAGCGCCGCCTGCGCTTCCGCTACGGCGTGCAGGTCAACTCGCTCGGCCTGACCGAGGCCCAGCCGGAGAACAACGTGCAGCGCATCGTGCTGGAGGCGCTCGCGGTGACGCTCGGCCGCGACGCGCGCGCTCGTGCGATCCAGCTGCCCGCCTGGAACGAGGCGCTCGGGCTACCACGGCCTTGGGACCAACAGTGGTCGCTGCGCATCCAGCAGGTGCTGGCCTACGAAACCGACATCCTCGAGTACCCGGACATCTTCGAGGGCTCGAAGGTGATGGACGGGCTTGTGGCCGAGCTGCTCGAGGGCGCGCGCGAGGAGATGGCGGTCGTCGCCGAGCACGGCGGCGCCGTTGAGGCCGTGCCTACATGAAGGCGGCGCTGGTCGACTCCCATCGTGCGCGCATCCAGCGGATCGAGTCCGGGGAGCAGATCGTGGTCGGTCAGAACCGCTTCACCGAGACCGAGGTCTCACCGCTTACCGCCGACGCCGAGGGCGGCATCCTGGTCGTGGACCCGGCGGTCGAGGCCGAGCAGATCGAGGCGGTGCGCAGATGGCGCGCCGAGCGCGACCAGCAGGCGGTCGACGCGGCGCTCGCCGAGCTTGCGCGCGTCGCCGCCAGCGAGCAGAACCACGAGAACCTGATGGTGCCGACGATCGCCGCCGCGCGCGCCGGAGCGACTACAGGCGAGTGGGCGCACACGCTGCGCGAGGTGTTCGGCAGCTACCGCGCGCCCGACGGGCGTGGGCGAGGCAAGCGCGGCGCCAGCCGACGACGAGCTTTCAGCAGCTGCGCGAGGAAGTCGCCGACTTGGCCGAGAAGCTCGGTCGCCGCCCGAAGATCCTTGTCGGCAAGCCAGGCCTCGACGGCCATTCGAACGGCGCCGAGCAGATCGCGGTGCGTGCGCGCGACGCCGGCATGGACGTGGTCTATGAAGGCATCCGCCTGACCCCGGCACAGATCGCCGCCTCGGCGCTGCAGGAGGGGGTGCACGTGATCGGCCTGTCGATCCTCTCGGGCTCGCATCAGCGAGCTGATCCCGGCCGTGATCGACGCTCTGCACGACGCCGAAGTGGACGTGCCGGTCGTCGTCGGCGGGATCATCCCCGAGCAGGATGTGGCCCAGCTCAAGCGGGCCGGCGTGGCGGCCGTCTACACGCCGAAGGACTTCGACATCTCGCGCATCGTGCACGACATCGTTGGGATTGTGGGGGCCGAGACGAATGGACACGGCCCCTCCTCCAACGGCTCCGCGTGAGTGACGGCACGCCCACTGGATCGGGCGAGCGCCCCACCTCCTCTGAGAACGAAGACCGACAGCGCGAAAGCTCTGTAGGAGCCGCGCTCGGCAAGCGCCTGCGCGAACGCGACCTGAGCGCGGCGCCGGCGACACTGAATTGCTGGAGAGCAACGCCGCCGCCGACCGCGAGCAGGCGGCGGAGCTGCTGCGCGAGGTCTCCCCTGCCGCGCTCGGCGGCGAGGCGCCAGGACATATCGTCGGCGTCACGGGCCCCCCCGGCGCCGGCAAGTCGACGCTGCTCTCAGCGCTGCTGCACGCCTGGCGGCAACCTAGCATGGTGGAGAAGAGCGTCGCGATGCTGGCGGTGGACCCCAGCTCGAAGCGCTCCGGAGGCTCGCTGCTCGGCGACCGCGCGCGGATCGAGTTCGACCCCGCCGACAGGGGCGTGCTGATCCGCTCGACCGCCGCCGGCGAGCGGCTCGGCGGCCTCGCCCCCGCGACGCGCGTGGCGGCGCAGGCCTTGGCGGCGGCGTTCGACGTGGTCGTGATCGAGACAGTCGGCGTGGGACAGGCCGAGACCGAGGTCGCGGACGTCGCCGACACGGTCGTGGTAGTCGTCCAGCCCGGCAGCGGCGACGTACTGCAGTTCTTGAAGTCGGGAATCATGGAGACTCCAGACGTGCTCGTCGTCACCAAGGCCGACCTCGGCCAGATCGCGCTTGCCAGCAGGCGCGATCTGAGCGCGGCGCTGCGCTCGCTTGGGACAAAGGCAACGCGTGTGCTGGCCGTCTCCTCCCTGCCTCCACCCCAGGGGATCGACGAGCTGGTGGACGCCTTGGAGGAGCACCGTGCGAGCACCGACATCTCCGCCAGACGCTTGCGCGCACGACGCTCGGGGGCGCTACTGGACTTTGTCGCTGAGTACGGCGAGCGTGGGCTGCGGGCCCTTGGCGGACGTCACGCAGCTGAGCGGCTGCTCGAGCAGCAGGACGCAAGCACTCGACGCGCAGGCGCTCGTGCGTGTGCTCGAGACGGCAATGGCGAAGACATGAGACCGATAGCGCGCGATCTGGCGACGATGTTCGGCGCGTTCGTGCTCGCCAGCGCGCTCGCCGGAGCGCTTGGCGCGATCAACCTCGGCACAGCCCTTGCCTTCGGCCAGATCGCTTTCGCGATAGCCACGGTCTACATCATGCTCAAGCGCTGACGGCCGATCTATGGCGCTGGCCGATCGGCGATCCCGTTGATCGTCGATCGGTCGCGTCCTCGATCGCTCATGTGCTGATGCACATTTCGCTGCAATGCGTCCTTGTCTCGCTTGGCTCTCGGCCGTCAGTAGCTCGTAGCGGATCGGCGCGACCCGGCCGGTGTCGGCCATAAGATCTAGGCTGGCGAAATGTTGATTCTGCTCGGCTTTGCGTTTCTCGCTGGCGCCGGCACGGCCCTGTCGCCGTGCGTGCTGCCGGTGTTGCCGGCGCTGCTCGCCTCGGGCGGAGTGGGCGGCAGGCGGCGACCGCTCGGCGTGGTGATCGGCCTGACCGTGACGTTCACCGTCGTGATCGTCGGCGTGGCCAACGTGGTCGACGGCGTCGGGCTCGGCTCGGATCCGCTGCGCGACATCGCGGTGGCGGTGCTGCTCGCATCGGGCTTGGCGCTGATCGTGCCCGGACTGGCCGACCGCCTGGAGGCGCGCATGTCGCGGATCGCGGCGCTCGGTCCGCGCTCGCGTGGCGACGGTTTCCGCTCCGGTCTGCTCGTCGGCGGGGCCCTTGGCTTCGTCTACACCCCGTGCGCAGGACCGATCCTCGCCGCCGTCATCTCGGTCAGCGCCGCGAGCGGACGCACCGTCGCGGTCGCGATCGCCTATTCGGTTGGCAGTGCTGTGGTTCTGTTCGCGTTGACGCTCGGAGGGCGCAACCTGTTCGACCGTGTACGCGCCGCCGGGCGCGGGCCGGCGCTGCAGCGCACGCTCGGCATCGTGATGATCGTGACGGCGTTGGCGATCGTCGTCGGCGTAGACGTGGACTTCGACCAGTACGTGGCCGAACACATCCCCAACGTGAACCTGACCGCCGGCCTTGAAAAATCGAAGGCCGTCGAAAGCCGCCTGCCCCAGGTCACCGGGCACACCGCCAAGTTCGTGTCGGGCTCGAAAACGACCACGGCACCTCGTAACGCGAGCCAGGCGACGCTGCTGGCAGACGCGGCCAAGCTTAAGAACCTCGGGCCGGCGCCGGAATTCGCCGACACCGAGGACTGGTTCAACACCGGGGTGGGTGGGCATTCAAACACGCCGCTCACCCTCAAAGGGCTGCACGGGAAAGTGGTGCTGATCGACTTCTGGACCTATACCTGCATCAACTGCATCCGCACGCTGCCTTATCTGAAGGCCTGGGACGCCGCCTACCGCAAGGACGGCCTGACGGTCGTTGGCGTGGAGACGCCGGAGTTCGCCTTCGAGCACGAGGCCGCCAACGTCAAGAACGCGATCGAACAGTTCGGCCTGCGCTATCCCGTGGTGCAGGACAACGAAATGGGGACTTGGAACGCCTATGGCAACGAGTACTGGCCGGCGGACTACCTGATCGACTCCAAAGGCGACGTGCGCTACGCCACAGCGGGCGAGGGCGACTACTCCCAGACCGAAACCGCGATCCGCTCGCTGCTTGCCGAAGCGGGGGCGAACGTCGGCGGGATGGCACACCCGGCAGACGTCGTGACGCCCAGCGAAGTGGCAACACCCGAGACATATCTCGGCACCAACCGCGCGCAAGGGTGGCGCAACGGGCCACGGTCCGGCCTGCACGACTACGGCACGAGCGTGGCCACCGAACTGGCGCTCAACGAATTCGACTACAGCGGCACATGGAACATCGCCGCACAGCCGGCGACCGCGGTTTCAAGCGCCGGGATCGACACGGAGTTCGAGGCCAAGAACGTGTATCTGGTGCTCAGCTCCGCGGGCGAAAAGCCACGCCAGGTGCAGGTGCTGCTCGACGGCAAGTCGATACCTGACAAGTACGCCGGAGCCGACGTGCACGACGGCGTGCTGACGGTGCGAAACGAGCGTCTGTACTCACTCGTTTCGCTGCCGGGCGACCAGCGGCACCGCCTGTCGCTGCGCTTCGCTCCCGGCGTCTCCGGCTACGCGTTTACGTTCGGATAGCGGAGAGGTCGTCGCATGGGCATACAATGATGCCCATGGAGGGAGGCCCAGCACCCGAGACCACCGCCAGGGCGTGGCTGCGGTGCTACCGCTGCTGGTCGCAGAACCTCGAGGTGCAGGTGCACTACGAGGGCATCCACAAGATCGACCCGGAAACCGGCGAGCGCTCGGAAGTCGTCGACGAGCTGCAGGAGGCGGTGGTGCAGTGCTTGGACTGCATGCACGACCAGCCGCACCTCGGCTTCTCCGGCGGGCGCGTGGAGCCGATCGAGGACCGCTGGGAGCGGATGATCGCCGGGACGCCCTGGGTTGCCTCGTGCACGGTGACCGTCGAGGCCGACGACGTGGAGATCTGCTCCGGACCCGAGGCCGGCGACGCCCTCTCCTATGCGGCCTTCGGCGAGTACGGGGTGCGCGAGTTCTTCACGCACGTGCGCTTTCACAAGCACGAGGAGGACCAGATCGTCGTGCACCTGCTCGTCGAGCTGTACGCGCGCTCGCTGGAGGAGGCGACCGAGGTGCTCGAATCTGCCGCCAGAGGCCTGCTGACCATTACTTCGCTGGCCGAGGAGTCGCGGCCGCCCGCATCCTCGGGAAGCAGCGAACCGCACGAACACGATTAGCATCCGCTAATCGTCCACTCGAGCACGTCATCATCTGACTGGTGGGAGTGCTCGCGGCGAAGATACTGCTCGCGCCGACATTCGTGATCGTGGCTTCGCTTGTGGCCAGACGCTACGGCGCTCGGATCGGCGGGCTGGTTGGTGGACTGCCGGTCGTCGCCGGTCCGATCCTGCTCGTGTTCGCGCTCGATCACGGGGCCGCGTTTGCCGCCGGCGCCGCCGCCGGCACCCTGCTCGGGCTTGTGTCGCTGCTTGCCTTCATCTTGGTATATGCGCATCTGGCCAGTCGCATGCGCTGGGTTGGGAGTCTTTTTTTGGGATGGGCTGCGTTCTTTTTGATGACAGCGGCGCTGAGTACCACGACAGTGAGCGCCGGCCCGGCACTTGCGGTGGTGCTCGTGGCTATTGGAGTCACTCTCTTGGTACTCCCTCGGGCGCAGCAAGGCCAGCAGATCGCCGTCGAGCTGCCGGCTTGGGATCTACCTTTGCGCGCGCTCAGCGCGGTCGCGCTCGTGCTCGCGTTGACGGCGGTCGCGGGACAGCTGGGGGCGAAATTGAGCGGGCTGCTGGCGCCGTTTCCCGTGATCGCAAGCGTGCTCGCGGTGTTCACACACGCCCAATACGGTGAGCAGGACCTGCTGCGAATCATGCGCGGATTCGTGCTTGGCCTGGTCGCCTACTCCCTGTTCTGCTTTGTGCTGGCTGTGTCGCTCGAAGACCTCGGAATCGCCGAGAGCTTCCTGCTTGCAACGCTCGCGGCACTGGCGACGCAGGCGGTGGCGTTGACCGTCACCTGGCGCCGGCGCGAGCCGGCGGTCGAGCCGCTCTAGGGCCGGCCAACTGGCGAAGGCGCCGCGCTCTCGCGACACCGGCACGCCAGGCTCAGTCCAGCGCCCGCATCAAGACGGGGCTAGGCGGAGAGCCTCTGCTCGAGCGCTAGCAGTTGCTCCTGCAGCTCCTTGGGCAGGCGGTCGAACTTGCCGAGGTGCTCATGGAAGTGAGGCAGCTGCGCCTTCCATTCGGCGACGTCGACGCGCAACAGCTCGGCAACGTCCTCGTCTGAGACATCGACACCGCGGATGTCGAGGCCGTCGGGACCGACAGGCGGCATATGGCCGATTGGCGTCTCCACAGCCGCGCCGTGACCCGCGCAGCGCGCAAAGACCCAAGACAACACGCGTGAGTTCTCGCCGTAGCCAGGCCACAGGAATTTGCCCTCGCCATCCTTGCGAAACCAGTTGACGTAGAAGATCTTCGGCAGCTTCGCCGCATCGGCTTGACGCCCGATCTTCAGCCAGTGTGCGAAGTAGTCGGCCATGTTGTAGCCGCAGAAAGGCAGCATCGCGAACGGATCGAAGCGCAGCTCGCCGACCGTGCCGGCTGCCGCCGCGGTCTTCTCAGAGCCCATCGTCGCGCCGAGGAAGACGCCATGCTGCCAGTCGAATGCTTCGGCCACTAGCGGCACGACCGTCGAGCGACGGCCGCCGAACAGGATCGCCGAGATCGGGACGCCCGTTGTGTCCTCCCACTCCGGGGCGATCGCCGGGTCCTGCGCGGCCGCGACGGTGAAGCGAGCGTTGGGGTGTGCGGCCGGCGTCTCCGAGGCCGGCGTCCAGTCTTTGCCGCGCCAATCGACGAGGTGTGCGGGCGACTCGTCGGTCAGCCCCTCCCACCACACGTCGCCGTCGTCGGTCAGCGCGCAGTTGGTGAAGATCGTGTTCGACTCGATCGTCTTGATCGCGTTCGGATTGGTGTGCTCGCCGGTGCCAGGGGCGACGCCAAAGAAGCCCGCCTCGGGGTTGATGGCGTACAGGCGACCGTCCTCGCCGAACTTCATCCAGGCGATGTCGTCGCCGATCGTCTCGACCTCCCAGCCCTCCAGGGTGGGTATCAGCATCGCCAGGTTGGTCTTGCCACACGCGGAAGGGAATGCCGCCGCGATGTACTTGACGTCCTTCTCGGGCGAGGTCAGCTTGAGGATCAGCATGTGCTCGGCCATCCAGCCCTCGTCGCGCGCCATCACCGAGGCGATGCGCAGCGCGAAGCACTTCTTGCCGAGCAGCGCGTTGCCACCGTAGCCGGAGCCGTAGGAGGTGATCTCGCGAGTGGCGGGGAAGTGGACGATGTACTTGTTATCGGCGTTGCACGGCCACGGCACGTCCTGCGCGGGGTGGGTGGGATCTTCATCAAGCGGCATGCCGACCGAGTGCAGACAGGGGATGAAGTCGCCTTCGTCGCCTAGCGCGTCGAGTGCGGCGGAGCCCATCCTGGTCATGATTCGCATCGAGACCGCCACGTAGGGGGAGTCGGTCAGCTGTACGCCGATCTGGCTCTTGTCAGATCCGATCGGGCCCATCGAGAACGGCACCACGTACATCGTGCGGCCGCGCATACAGCCGGTGAACAGCTCTTTGAGAGCTTCCTTCATCTCTTCGGGATCACGCCAGTTGTTAGTCGGACCCGCTTCCTCCTCGGTAGGGGAGCAGATGAAGGTGCGATCTTCGACGCGAGCGACGTCGCCGGGGTCCGACAGACCGAGATAGGAGTTGGGACGCTTGGCGTCCGAGAGGCGCTTGAAGGTGCCGACGTCGACCAGCAGCTGGCAGAGACGGTCGTACTCCACAGCGGAGCCGTCACACCAGTAAATGGCCTCGGGCTCGGTGAGCGCGGCGATCTCCTCGACCCACGTCAGCAGACGCTCGTGGTTGGTGTTTGGGGCGGCGGTGGCGGTGGTCTCCATGACGTGCGAGCGGCTCCTCGGTGTCGCGTTGGCTGCGCCCGGCGGCGCAGCCGCGCCTGAATGGCGCCTGGGAACGGAAAAAACGCCCGTGCGGGGCGCGTACTTGCAAGCCTATCGCACCGTGGCGAGACGTTTCGTCCAAAAACCCAGTGCCCCCGCGCGCGTGGGGTACGGCCGCCGCACGTGTGGGGGCCGGGCGGGTTTGCGAACTACCGAACGACAAACTCCATCCCGATAGCGGCATTCCGTTCTACTCTCGCCGGGCGGCCGTCCCAGTCCCGACACCCGCGGCTCGCCGTCTTCTGGGCAGAAACGGCGGGATGCCCGCTACGTCTACTCGACGTTGCCCTCGGCCCCCGAGCCGCCGGGCTCACGACGAGGGACCAGGACAAGCCGCTTGAACTCGGCGACGAGCACTCCGTCCTGGTTGTAGACGCGTGTGTGCACCTTGACGGTGCCGCGATCGGGCTTCGTTTGGGACTCGCGCTTCTCCAGCACCTCGGACTCGCAGAAGAGCGTGTCGCCGTGGAAGACGGGTGCGGGATGCTTGAGCTCTTCGGTCGCGAGGTTCGCGATCGCCTTGCCGGAGACGTCTGAGACGGACATGCCGAGCGCGAGCGAGTAGACCAGCGGACCGACGACGACGTTGCGTTTTTGCTGTGATTTTGCGGCGTAGACGTCGTTCAGGTGCAAGGGGTGGTGGTTCATCGTGATCAGACAGAAGAGGTGGTCGTCTGACTCGGTGACTGTCTTGGCGGGCCAGTGCTTGTAGGTGGCGCCGACCTCGAACTCCTCCAGGTAGCGGCCGTAAGGGTGGGCGCCGGATGCCTCGCGGGCGGCCTGCTCGGTCTCGAGGGGGTGGGTATCGCTCATGGGTGGGGGGTGTCTCCTTGGTGCGTGGATGTGGTTGAACCGAACGCAAACTCTATTGTGGTTGCTGCTCTGGAGGGTTTGGGCGAGGCCGCGCATTGCGTTGACCAGGCCCGCCACCGCCCCGGAGGAGTAGTCGGAACAGCGCGTCTATGTTCGGGGGCGGGGTACGTCGGGACCGCGAAGCTGGGTGATGATCGGAGCCCTTAGTCGATAGCGTTTAGGACCACTTTCAAATCCGGCCGGTAGACGTGCCGAGGATCAGGAGACCATCTTGCGCAACCCCAGAGCCTTCGACAAGCCCCTTGCGATCGGCGCGCCCGAGCCGGCGCGTGAGATCCCCTTCAAGCCGTCGCGGATGATCCATTTCCTCGATCTCTCAAACGAGAAAATGGTGGAAAAGGTGCCCGCGATCGCGCCGACGGTGGACATCTTGCTCGGCAACTTGGAGGACGCCGTGTCGGTGGACCGCAAGGAGGCGGCGCGCGCCGGTCTGATCAAGGTGGGGCGCGAGATGGACATGGGCGAGACGGCCCTGTGGACGCGCGTCAATTCGCTCGAGTCGCCATGGGTGCTCGACGATTTGACCGAAATCGTGGGCGCGATCGGGGACAAGATCGAGGTGATCATGGTCCCCAAGGTCGAGGGGCCTTGGGACATCCACTATGTGGATCGACTGCTGGCCCAACTCGAGGCGAAGGCCGGCCTCGAGAAGCCGATCCTCGTGCACGCGATCCTCGAGACGGCGTTGGGTGTGGCCAACCTCGAGGAGATCGCGGCGGCCAGCCCGCGCATCCAGGGCATGAGCTTCGGCCCCGCGGACCTAGCGGCCTCGCGGCGCATGAAGACCACGCGCGTGGGCGGCGGCCACCCCGGCTACCGCACGATCGCCGACCCCGACGCCGAGAATCCCGAGCTGCCACGTCCCAGCTACCAGCAGGACCCGTGGCACTACTCGATCGCACGCATGGTGGACGCCTGCACAGCCGTCGGCGCCCTCCCCTTCTACGGTCCTTACGGCGACATCAAGGACGAGCTCGGCTGCGAAACGCAGTTCAGGGCCGCCTTTTTGCTCGGCTGCGTCGGCGCGTGGTCTTTGCATCCCGTGCAGATCGGGATCGCCAAGAAGGTCTTCTCCCCCGATCCCGAGGAGGTCATCTTCGCCAAGAAGGTGATCGAGGCGATCCCCGACGGGCGCGGCGTGCACATGATCGACGGCAAGATGCAGGACGACGCCACCTGGAAGCAGTGCCAGGTGATGGTCAAACTGGCGGAGATGCTGGCGCGTAAGGACCCGGAGCTGGCCGAGGCTTACGGGTTCGTGCCGGCTGGGGCGTAGCGACCCCCAGAGGCCCCGTCCGACTGAGCGTAGCCGGCCAGAGCCTCGGACGCCAGAGCTGTACCTCAAGAGACGCCCGTACATACGTCTAGATAGGCGCATTGCCGCCGCTGTACCACTGCTAGACTCCCGCCCGCCTTGAGCGTCCGTCGGCGTCGGCGGGTGGCCACCAACAGAAGGGGACGGCATGTTTCGCAACTCACTCCTAAGCGGGACCATGCCGAGAGCGGTTGCCCGCCGGCTTGCGGCTGGACTGCTCGGTATTTCCTTTGCGGTGCTGCTCCCGGCGGCAGCGCACAGGCAACCAACCTGTTCACGCTCGGCTCCAACGCCAAAACGAACGCGATCGTCACCGACGCGAGCGGAACCGGCTACGTAGCCTGGGATCAGCCCACCGCCAAACCGGCCACTGAACCGGAAGTTGTGCAGTTCTGCAAGATCCCGCGTGGCGGCACCTGCACCACTCCCATCACCCTCCCGCTTCCAGCCGGGGCGAACGAAGAAATCATCCAGCCGTTCCCCGTGCTCGGGTCTCATCCTGGAGTGGTCTACGTAGTCGGACCTCGCTACATCAAAGACGAAGACACGCTGATCTGGACCTCAACCGACGGCGGCGAAACGTTTTCCGCCGCGAAGTCAATCCATTCAGCCTCGCCCGACAAGACCGGCGTCGGCGATGTGCTGCTGGACCCGAACACTCCCGCGGGCCCCGAACCGACCGCAAGACTACTTCGGGATGGCCTTCAACAATCCAGGGCTTGGATTCGGCTTCACGGCCAACGAGGTCACTTCGGGAACGACCTCCTTCACCTTCGCGAACCCCGGCGAAGGCGGCGTGGCCAGCTCGACGCTCGGCTATGTCACCGGCACGATCGAAGACAAATCCACCAAAGCGCAGATCCATCCCGAGGTCGAGGCCTACTACAACCTCTCATCTCCGGCGCCGGAAGTCTTCTTCTACCGCTACTACGCCAAGGGAGGCAATGTAGACGGCGAAGAAAGTGGATGGGAAGGACCGATCAAGGTCAGCAACGGGTACGTACCGCGCCTTGCCGGCGGTCCCGACCGGACTGTTCATGCTCTCCACCGACATCCCCTCCGGGGAATCGCTTGAAGCTCAGCCCTCGGCGATCGACGTGCGCAAGTTCAACGAAACGACTCACACCTTTGGCGAACCGGTACAGATCGCGAAGATCCCCACGAGCGCTGGCACGCTTTTCAACTCGGGCGACATCTACGAGAACCCGACAACGGGCTCGCTCTACGTGGCTCAGCCGGTCATCAACGGGGCAGGGGAATATGTGATGCGCCTGTGGGAATCCACCAACGGGGGAGAAACCTTCCACGGCGAACGTGATATCGCGACGATCGGCTTTGGCTATTCGGGAATTCCTCGCCTTGCAGTGGCTGCCGATGGCCAAGGCTGGCTCACGTTCAACGACGCCGGGGGTCATAGAGGTCGCAGACCTCAACGCGCTGCCGGCGCCCCCATTTCAAAATCCACACCGCCGCCGCCGCCGCCGCCACCGCCGCCAGCCGTGTCGTCACTCACGATCCCCAACCAGACCGACCAGGTCAACGGCAAAGGCGACCTTTCCGTCGTCGTCGACTGTTCGAGCGTGAAGTGCACGGGCGACCTCGAGCTGCTCGCAAAGTTCAAGAAGACCACGGGCAAAGGCAAAAAAAAGAAAACAAAGATCGTGGTCCAGACGATCGGCACCGCCTCGTTCAACTCTCTTGCCCTCGGCGTCGACACGTTGTCGATAAAACTCAATAACCACGGCAAGAGCCTGCTCGCGATCGGCGGCTACAAACTAAGCAGCACCGCCAGCGCCAGCTATCTCTCCGGCGGGGTCTTCAAGACCGCGACGGGCACCGTGAAGCTCAAGGGCCACAAGCCGTCGAAAAAAGGCGTGCTCAAAAAGATCTAAGTGTAGGAAGCCGCAGGCTCAGCTCAGAAGCAAGCACGGTTCAGGTTCAGAGCACATATGGGAGACAGCCCGAGAGTGACCGATGTCGTCGATCGTAAACATCGACAGGTAGTGGCCGCGCGCAACGCCGAGATCCTCGCCCGCACAGGTCAAGATCAAGAGCTGGCGGGACTGGCCGAGCATGCCATTCGCACAATGCTCGACAGTCAGGAACAAGCACTCGACAACGCGACTCAGCCCACGCCGGACCTCGACTGACTGCTGTACGAGGTCTACCGCTTTTTAGGGCTACCGCTTTTTGCCGTGCTTGGCCGGCTTCGGCTGCGCGATCGGGATCGTGGCGGTGTGCTTGACCGGGACCACTCCCGGCTCGGTAATGATCGTCGTCACGTGGGCGCTCAGATGATGGTCCTTGCGTAGCAGCGCCACACCCTTGCTGCTTAGCGTCACCACCACTTTGGCGCTGTGCCCGGGCGTCACGACAATCCGTCCGTGACCGATGGTGAAGATCTTGGGCTTGGGAGTCTTGTGTTTTCTGCTCGCCTCCCCAGCGGGCATCTCTTCGCTGATCGTGACCGTGACTTCGGCGGTGCAGTCCTGACCGCCGGCTGGGCAACTGACCGTTTCGCCGGTTTCGACCTTTACGGTTGAGCCGGACTGCTTGGTGGTCGGTTTGCCTTCGGCTTTGTCGGAGGGCTTGTCGTCGTCTTCTTTGTCTTCGTCGTCGTCCCCACCTTTGCTCGAGCTGGAGGATTTGCTCGAGCTGGAGCTGGGAGAGCTGGACGTCAAAGTCGGAGGCGAATTTACGGGGGGAATGAAGCCTCCCACTTCCGGTTCAAGCTTTCTTTCTTCTTCTACGAATTCTCCACCGCTCGCGGTGCCGAACAGATCCTTGTTGAGCGCAATGCCGTTCGTGCCCGCCCCGCCGTTGGCGCCAGACGCCGGGCCTGGATGGCCTTCCTCGCCCGGGTCCTTGCCGCCAACACCGGCACTGCCGCCTTCGCCCGCTTCGCCGCCCTTGCCCGCGCAGGGAGAGGCTTCTTCGCACGAGCCGGCGGCGCCCAGGATCGCTTCGACCGCATTCCTGTAGACAGTGTTGAGGCCGATGAGCGTGATGGTGTCGGTGCTGTAGACGGCGCCGCCCTCGGCATTGCCGCCATTGCCGCCCGCACCGCCGGCCGCTCCCGAGCCCCCATCGCCTCCGTCGGCGTTGGTTGGGTTTTCCTTCGCAAAGGTCGCTTCTTTTTCGCAGACCGTGAATCCAAAGGCGAGCCCACCGCCGCCCCCTTTGCCGCCCTTGCCTCCTTCACCCCCCTGCCCCGATTCGCCCCCTCTGGCGGTGTCGCCTTCGAAGACCGAGCCTTCGATGCTCAGTTTTCCTCCAGCGTTATAGATCGCGCCGCCGAAGCCGTTGGCCCCGCTGCCGGCGGCGGCCCCCGGCTGACCGATGCCGCCTGAGTTGCCGTCGCCGCCTCCCTTTCCGAAGCCGCCGTCCCCACCGTTGCCTCCGGAGCCACCCACGCCGCCGTTGCCGCCATAACCGCCCTCGGCCAGGGTGCCTTCAAAACTGGTGCGCTGAACGGTCAGGGTCCCGGTGTTGTAGATCCCGCCACCCTGAGCTTCGCCACCGTTGCCCGCCGGGGTGCTGGCGCCACCGTCGCCTCCGCGCCCTCCTTCGCCGCCACTGCCCGGGTTGTTCAGGTATTCGGCGGGTGTTTTGTTTGAGTTTTCGCACTTGGCTTTTTCGCCTTTGCCGCCGGTCCCGCCTTTGCCGCCCGCGCCCCCGTTACCACCGGTCCCGCCGTTGCCACCGGCCCCTCCTGACAGGAGGTCTCCTTGGAAATAGTCGCCGGTGAGCGTGACGCTGCCCGCGTTGTTGATCGCCCCACCCTGGACCTCCGGTGCATTGACCGAGGCACTTCCGATGAACCCGCCACTGCCACCAGCGGTACCGGCGCCGCCGTCGGCGTTGGTTTCTTCTCCGCCGTGTTCCGTGCCTTCTTTGCCTTCCGTACCCAGCTTTTCGAAGGAGGATTCCTTTTCTTCTTCCAACGCTTCTTCGCCCGATTCGCCCACTTCGCTCTTTTCGCCCGTGAGCTTGGCCTTGCCGGCGGAGACGCCGCTGGGACCCCTAGTCGTTGCGCTCAGGACAACGCCCTGGAGGGTCAGCGAGCCGCCTTTGGCGATGGTGAACAGCCGCGAGTGGCTGTTGTCTTCGTTCTCAAAGGTCGGCAGCGTGCCCGGTTGGGCGATGAGGGTGACGCTCTTGCCGGAGGGGACTTTGAATCCTTCGGCCAACTTGCCCGACGGAAGTTCCTTCGGCTTGGGAACCTGGATATAGGGGTGTTCGAAGCATTCAAGGACGTAAGTGCCGCCCTTTTCGATCGCCTTTTCGATGGCTTCGGTCGTCTTCTTCGCTTCCGAGGAGCACTTGATCGCCGTCGATTCTTCGGCGACGGCCGGGCTGACCGCCGAAGCACCCGCACAGATCAGGGCTAGAGACAGTCCGGCAACCAACCACCATCGCCAGAGACGTGTGTACACGGCGCGGATCGTATATCACCGATCCGTCGCCGCCCTTGCCGGAAGACCCTAGCCGAGAGACCTACGCACTTGGAGCGGGCCGCAGATCCCATTTGCCGGCGGCTCCTGCTATTGTTAACCATATGGCTAACAATGCCCTTCTGGACCGCGCCTTCGTCGCCTGCTCGCACCCGATAAGACGCGGGATCCTCGAGCGCCTTGCCGGCGGCGAGATGACCGTGGGTGAGGCAACGGGCGACTTCGGTGTCTCAAAGCCCGCGATCAGCAAGCACCTGAAGTTGCTGGAGGAGGCCGGTGCGATTACGCGTGTGATCGACGGGCGCACACACCGTCTACAGCTGCGCGAGCAACCGCTCGACGAGGCGTACGCATGGATGGCAAACCAGCGCGAGCTATGGGAACGCAAGCTCGACACCGTCGATCAATACCTGCGCGAGCAGAAAGGGAGCCAACAGCCCCCACAGGGAGCGCC
>CAVRRX010000002.1:0-968416 GCA_963723685.1 uncultured Solirubrobacterales bacterium | reverse complement strand
TCGGGGTGGTGCTCTCGATGACCGTGCAGGCCGACGGCTGAACGCCCATCGTCGCGGCAGAGTGCCGAAAGAGTGCGGGGTCGGGCTTGGGGCGAGGGACGTCGTAAGCCGAGAACAGCGCGCCGGGCGGAAATAGGTCGCGCAGCCCGGTCAGCCCGAGCGTCAGTCGTGTCTTCGTCAACTGGCCCTGAGACGCGACGCAGACCTTCAGTCCGGCTGCCTTGACTCGCTGCACCGCCTCAGCTGCTCCTTCAACCGGCTTGAGTTCGACGCGGAACGCCTCGTCGCGCTCGTCTTCGTATTCGGCGACCCAGTCCGGCGGAAAAGGTCGGCCGAGCTTGGCCTGGGCTCGGCCGCGGACATCCGTGAGCAGGAGCCCTTGGCAGACGCGGCGGGCCTCGCTGAGTGTGGTCGGAACGCCCTCTCGGGTAAGTATCCGGGCGAGCACTTCGTTGGAGATCACCTCGGAGTCAACGAGCACGCCGTCGCAGTCGAAGATGACCAGTTGAAGATCATGCATGGGATGCCTATCGCCGATCACGCTCCTGGACCGGGACCGAAGTGGCGAGCAGGCTGAGGGCGAAGCCTTCCCGTGCTCTGTTCAGCACCGCCTCGAACTCCGTGTCGGCGAGGCCCATGTTGCTCGGTCCCAGGTGGCTACAGATCACGCCGTCCCACGCCGCCCATAGGAACCTCGCGGTGCTCTCGGCGTCCACGGGCCGTCCGATGCCTTCGTCGATCATTTTTTGGATCTCGCCCGCCATGCGCTTGGTCTCATCCTTGATGCGCTGCGCCACCCTGGTGCTCGCCGTCGGTGCCAGCTCCACTCCGGGGCGGTCCGGTGGCGGGAAGCGAAACAGCTGGAAGTAGCCCGGATGCTCGCGCGCGAAGCGTAGGTAGCCCTCGGCCAGGCCGAGTAGCCGTTCAGCGGGAAGGTTGCCTGCGTAAAAGCCCTCGTCGCAGTATTGCTTGTCCAGTTCCAGCGCCCGCTCGATCAGGGCGCCGTACACGCCCTCCTTGCTGGCGAAGTGGGCGTAGATCGAGCCGACTGCCACGTCGGCCTCCTCGGCCAGATCCTCCATCGTCGTGGCTGAGTACCCGCGGCCGATGAACAGTCGCTCAGCGGCGTCCCTGATCGCGGTCGCTGTGCGCGCCTTACGACGCTCTGCGCGCGAGCCCTCGCGATCCTTTGCCTTGCCGGATGCCTGGTCGGCGGGGGCCATTTGTAATATTCTAGCACTAGTGTAATCTAATTCTAGTTCTGTAATCTAACTCCAGAAAGGGCGAGCCCTGGGCCTCGGGGCTACTGCCCGCATCCCATCCTTGACTTCGTAATAGTTTCGATATAGGATTCGTAACAATTTCGTAAGCCATTTAGAAAGGCCGCCAGATGTCGTCGAACACTCATCGTTACCGTGAGCTCCTGCTGGTCCTGCTGGCACTCTGCGCGAAGCGTCCTGTGGGCCGCGGCGATCTCGCGGCTGGGCTCACGCGCCGTGTGGGCCGCGACTATCGACCCTCGCCGGAGCGGGTCGAGTACGCAATCGGGGCGCTGGTGGCTGAGGGCTTGATTGAGAGCGAGGCGCGCGACGGCGAAGTCTCCTATAGGACGACAGCATCCGGGATCAAGGCCTTGGATGAGCGCGCCGAGACGCGGATCGACACGTTCCTGTTCACCGACGTGGTCGGGTCGACGGCGCTACTGGATCGTCTCGGCGAGCACGTGGCGCACGCCTTCCGCCGCCGGCATTTCGCCCTGCTGCGCGATGCGATCGGCGAGCACGCCGGCGCCGAGGTCAAGAGCCTCGGCGACGGGTTGATGGTGGCGTTCACCGACGCGTGCGCGGCCGTCGCGTGTGCGATGGCGATGCAGCGCGCGGTGGCGATGAGCGGGGATCGGATGACCCTGCGGATCGGGATCGACATGGGTGAGGCCGTGTGCGAGCAGGACGACTTCTTCGGCAGACCAGTGATCGTCGCGCGACGACTCTGCGACGTCGCCAGCGGCGGGCAGGTAGTCGTGTCCGAGACGGTGCGCAGGCTCGCCTGCTCCCCGAGCGCTCACGTATTCGAGCCGCTCGGTCTGCTCACGTTGAAGGGGCTCAGGGACCCGGTGAGCGCCACCGCGCTGCGCCCCGCGGCGGCCGCGTCAACGCCGGGAGGCTCGCTATCGAGCGAGCAGCGGTCGCGAGGGCAGCGCAAGCGATCCGCCGCCGTGACGATCGGCGTAGCGGCGGCCTAGGGAGCGATTGCGTTGCCCAGGAGATTCTTCCGACACGGCGAGCTCCCGCTCGTCCTGCTCGCGCTGCTGGCCGAGCGCCCGCGGCACGGCTACGAGATTATGGCCGAGCTCAAGCGACTGTTCGGCCCGCGCTATCGCCCCTCGCCCGGCAGCGTCTACCCCGCGATCGAGGCGCTTGCCGCCGAGGGGCTGATCGACGGTCAAGCGCAGGAGGGCAAGACCACGTATCGCCTCGCCGCCGCCGGCGAGCAGGCGATGCACGCGCGCCGCGACGCGCTCGCGGCCCTGGAAGTTCGCACCGGCGCGCGCTTCGGCGACGCGGACGCGATCGAACCGCTGCTCGACCGCTTCAGGGCGCGCCTTGCGCCGCTCTCTGGCCGAGTGGACCCACAAGCGATAGCGGCCGTCCTGCAACGAGCGGCGGCCGACATCGAGAGCCTCGCCGGGCTCTCAACAACCAAGGAGGCAAACTGATGGTCGATGCATTCGAGCGCGCCGCCGAGCGCGCGGAAACAGAGTCCCGACAGCGTCGGCACGAGCGCTCGGCGCACGGCTACCGCAAGGGATTCCGGGTCCACGCGACGGTGTTCGTCGCCGTCCAGATCCTGATCCTCGCGGTGTGGGTGCTGCAATGGCAGCTGGGAGGGACGGGATACCCCTGGTTCATCTACGTGCTGCTTGGGTGGGGCATCGGGCTCGCCGCGCACTACGCCGCCGTTCACGACAGCTTCAATGACAAAGGCGGCTCCCCATGAGCGTCCCAGCGCTGAGGGCCGGCCCCGCAATCGAGCGCGAAACCAGCCTCCCCCCCGGCCCGCGGTTGCCCGTGACGATCCAAACGTACCTGTACTGGGGCTACACCCCTCGCTACCTGCGTGCCTGCCACCGCCGCTACGGCGACGTCTTCACCGTGCGCGCCTTCCCGGCCGGCACAAGGGTCTTCCTCGCCGATCCCAACGACATCAAGACGGTTTTCACGGCTGACCCCGAGGTCTTCCGCGCGGGCGAGGCCAACGCGGTCCTAAAGCCGGTGATGGGCTCGCGCTCGGTGCTGCTGATCGACGGCGAGGAGCACATCGCACAACGCCGCAGGATGCTGCCCGCCTTCCACGGCGACAGCGTGAGCAACTACCGCGACGTCGTCGAGGCCGCCACACACGTCGAGATCGACCGCTGGACGCCGGGCAAGCCATTTCAGCTGATGGACGCGATGCGGCGCGTCACGCTGGAGGTGATCCTGCGCGCCGTGATCGGCGCCAAGGACCCGCAGCGCCTCAGTGCTCTGCGCGAAACGCTGCCTCGCGTTGCAAATGTCGGTGGCACGGTGATGCTGCTCTGGATACGTCCCGAGCTGGGACGCGTCGGTCCCTGGCGACGCTACCGCCAGGCCCAGGCGCGCGCCGACGACCTGCTCTATCAGGAGATCGCCGAGCATCGCGCAGATCCCGGTCTCGATCGGCGCACCGACGTGCTCTCTCTGTTGATGCATCAAGAGCAATCAGATCCCGCCGGCCCCGACGATGAGAATCTGCGCGACCAACTGGTCACGCTGCTGCTGGCGGGCCACGAGACCACGACAACCGCCCTCGCCTGGGCCTTTGAGCGGCTGCTTCGCCATCCCGACGTCCTGAGCCGACTGTGCGAGAGCATCGCCGCGGGCGAGGAGGAATACCTGGACGCGGTCGTAAAGGAGATCCTGCGGCTGCGTCCCATCATCCACGACGTCGGGCGGGTGCTCGTCGTGCCAGCCGAAGTCAGGGGCCACCTCCTGCCCGCCGGAACGATGGTGTCACCCTCGATCGGCCTGGTCCAGTCCGCCGAGGCCAACTTCCCCGACGCCGACGCGTTTGCGCCCGAGCGCTTCCTGCACGCTCAGGCACCGCCGTACAGCTGGATTCCGTTCGGCGGGGGCTCGCGTCGCTGCCTGGGAGCCGCCTTTGCCACGTTGGAGATGAAGACAGTCCTGCGAACGATTCTGTCCCGCACGCAGCTGCAACCAGTCCGCGCACGCTCGGAGGGGACGAGGGTACATCACATAACCCTCGTGCCGAGTCGCGGAGGAAAGGTCCGCCTGCTCAGCCGAACACGCCTTCAGCCGCCCCACGACAGCGCCACCGACGCACACGCCGCAAGCCCTCCACAACAAACAGCAACCGAAAAGACAGGAGTCAAACATGAGTCAGAGATCAGCAACCGTTGAACGCGACGCACCGTCCAGCCCACCCGCCGATCCCCAGCTACGACCGGCAACCGCAGGGGACATCGAACGCCTGAAGGCAGTGATGGCAGAAGCCTTCTTCGAGGACCCGATCTACAGCTGGCTGATACCCGACGACAGTAAGCGACCCGCACGCCTGCGCCGCTACTTCGCGATCGAGCTGCGCCACCTCGGGCTGGCACGCGGACGCGTATGGACGACCAGCAACCTCACCGGCGCCGCGCTGAGCCTGCCGCCCGGCGCATGGCGCTCGCCGCTGCGCATCACCCTGCTGGAGGGCACCGCCTTCGGCGTCCACCTGGACCGGGCAGCGAGGATGGGCGCCGCGATGGAGTGGCGGCACATGTGTGACCCGCTGCGCCGGCCGCACTACTACGTCCGTGACGTCGGCGTGCTCCCCGACATGCAGGGCAAAGGTCTCGGCAGCGCACTGATGCGCCCGACGCTCGAGCGCTGCGACCGGGAGGGCCTGCCCGCCTACATCGAGGCCTCCAGCGAGCGCAACGCCGCGCTCTACGAACGCCTCGGCTTCCGGCTGATCCGCGAGCTGCGCGTCGGCAGCTGCCCACCGCTGCGACTCATGCTCAGGCCCCCCACGCTCAACGCGGTTCAGGCATGATCAGCGCCGACACCAAGGCGGTGCTCCTCGCGGACGCCGCGATGTTCCTCGTAGCGCTGCTGCTCGGGGTCTGGAAGTACAGCCAGATCGCGGGCACCGAGGAGCACAAAGCCCATATCTATGTCGACGTCGCCCACCGCGCGGCGCTGCTCTACAGCTTCGCGCTGCTCTTGATCGCGACATTCGTACAGCTCAGCGGCTTCAGCGAGCTCGTAAACCTGCTGGCCGCCGGCACGATGACGTTCTACTTCTTCACGGCGGTAGCGACCTACTCCCTGCACGGCTGGCGAGAAGACACCGAGAACCAGTACCGCGACCCCGTCAAGGGAACACACCTGTTCATGGTCGCCCTGATCCTCGGAGAGATCGGCGGATGGCTAGCCCTGAGCGCAGGATTCCTCGACAAGCAGATCTTCTGAACGCCGGCTCTGCCACCGAATCTCCAACCAAAAAAGAAAGCAGAAACGCCATGAACGCGGCCCCTTCCAAGCCTTCCCCGAACACGAGCTACGTCGAGCTGTGGCACCGAGCCGGGATCGCGTTGCTGATCTTCACCGCGACGCTGCTGGTAGCGTATTGGGTCCTGTGGTTCACTGACCGCGGCGTCGTCGCCAGCGAGCACACCCAACAGTACGTCGCCTTCGAGCAGGCCGTTCCGCTCGCAGATGGCTGGCTGGTCCTCACAGCACTCGCGGCGGCCATGCAGCTGTGGCGTCGCCGGCCAAACGCCCTGATGTGGCTATCGATGTTCGGCGGAGCAGGCCTATTTCTCTGCGCACTGGACGTGCTCTACAACCTCGAGCATCACGTCTACAGCATGGGCCGCGGCGGCACGAGCGAAGTCGCTCTCAACATCGCCACCGCGGCGATGAGCGTCGGAACCCTGATAGTCGGCTGGCACTTCCGCCGTGACGTCCTCGGGGAGCCTGGCGACGCAACGTGAGCTCGGCGAGTCGGCTCGACCCGGGTCGCTATTAGCCATTCCGGCCTCGTCAAAATAGATCGTCACGTGGCTCACCTATGGTGAGTTGTCCGCACTCCACCCGGGGAGCTCGAGCGAGTCGAGTGTGAGCGTCGTCCCGGTGTGAGTTGTTCACCCCGTGGTCATCCTCACGCCGGGTCCGGGATTGGTCTGATTCTCAGTCCCTCATCGCCCTGTTGTGCTCGCATGAAAGTCCGGCTCGAGAACGTCGTAGCCGATGAACTCGAACAGGCCGACGCCCTCCGTGAAGGGGTTGGGTGAGGCGAGCAGACGGTGGGCGCCGATTTCGACACGTTCCAAGGGCAGTTAGCGCTGTCGCTGGGGCCGGTGCGCGCCCGCGTTCTACGCGCTATCCGGGGGTGTCGCTACGGGGCAGCGCAGCTCCGGCGCCCGGCCGATTTTACGATCCAGGGTGACGAGCGTCGCTCCGATCAACTCAGCCAGCGCAACATAGCTCGCGTCATAACTTGAGAGGTTGTGCCGCAACTCCCACGCCCTGGGTGCGAGCAGCTCGTACGGCCATTGCTCGACCGCTAGGTCGAGCAGGTCGGCATGAGCTTGTGCGGCCTGATCGGCGCTGACGGCACCGGTCAACTCGTGGCGCCGGATGATATTTGCCACCTCGAACGCGGCGAGGTCCGGCGCGGCGAGGTCGGCACCGTCCATGGTCTGTGCCGCCCAGTGCCCGTCGGGGCCGGAATCGAGCAGCAGCGCCACGAGCGCGGAGGCGTCGCAGACGACGCGTGCGCTCACCGCCGCTCGGCGTCGCGCGCGGCGAGGATCGAAGCAGCGTCGATGCGTGCGCCCGTCTGCTCTACACGCATCCGTGCGCGAGCGACCACATCCTCGACCGGCGGTCGCGTCGCCATCTGCACGAGCACCCCGCGTAGGTACTCTTGCAGCGACTTGCCCGCCCGTGCTGCCCGCGCTGCAAGTTCGTCCCTAACGTCGTCGGGCACATCGCGAACAGTGATGGCTACGCTCATGCAGCCACTTTAGCAGCGACGCTGCTGAACTGCAGCGCCAGTCCAACTCACCGCCCGCTCTACCAGGCTTGTGTCCTGCCGCAGTGCGGGCAGGACACGCTGGTGGAGACAGGCGCGATGAAGAAGCACCCGCACCCGCAGGGGTAGCACGCCTCGTCGATTGGGCCGCCGGCGTCGCGCATGCGCTTCACGGTGATGTCTGGAGCGGCCGGCGGAATCTCGTGGTGGCGCCAGGCGGTGAGTGGATGAAGAAGGCTCTGTCGCATTGATCTCTACCTCTAAGACGCGCGGGACACCCAAAGGTTTCGCTGTAGCGTCGCTATTTCCTCGGTTGTCTCGAGGTAGTGGCGTGTCTGCTGGAACGTGGCGCGGCCCGCTTCTGAGATAATCACGGTCGATGAGCCCCGCACGCAAGCGAAGGGTGCGGCTGGTGGTCGCGTTGAGCGCAGCCGTGATCCTGGCAAGCGCCCTGATCTACACCAGCTTCAGCGCCGCCAGTCCTACCGTCACGCCAAGTCAGCTGGCCCATGAAGGGGTCGCCGGACGTAGCTATCAGCTCACGGGCAAGGTCGAGGCCGGGTCGGTGCGCCACGTCGGCGACATCCTCTACTTCAGCGTGCAAGACAGGGCCGGCGAAGCGTCCGTGCCGCTCAGCTATACCGGCACGGTCCCCGACCCCTTCCGCGAAGGGCGCGAGGTGATCGTCACGGTAGAGAAGCAGGGCAATGGCTATGTGGGTGAACGCAACTCGCTCATAACGAAGTGTCCATCGAAGTACACGGTGACCCCCAGCAAGACCAAGACCTACTGATGGCACAGCTTGGCGGGGCCTGCCTGATCCTCGCGCTTGCCGTGTGCGCCTACGGCATCGGCGCTTCGCTCTACGGGGTCAGGACGGGACGGCCCGAGTGGTCTGAGTCGGGGCGACGCTCGGTATATGCGCTGGCGGGCATCCTCACCGTGGCCTTCGCGGTGCTCGAGCTCGCCTTCCTGCGCAACGACTTCTCCTTCAACACGGTGGCGAGCACCTCGAGCGTAACCACGCCGACTTTCTACAAGGCGGCGGCAGTGTGGTCCTCCCAGGAAGGCTCGTTGCTGCTCTGGGCATGGCTGCTGTCGTTGTGGTCGACGCTTGTGCTGTTCCTGACGCGCAAGCGCATGCGCGACGTCAGCGCCTATGCGACGGCGATCCTGCTCGGCTTCGGCGGTTTCTTCATCGGGCTGATGGTCTTCTACGCGACGCCGTTTGCCACGACCAACCCGGCACCGGCCGAAGGCATGGGCCTGGACCCGCTGCTGCGTCACCCGAGCATGATGATCCACCCGCCGATGCTCTACTCGGGCTACACGTTGTGTATCGTGCCGCTCGCCTTCGGGATGGGCGCCCTGCTGGCCCGAAAAGTCGACGCCGAATGGATCAAGGCGACCCGTCGCTTCGCGATGGCCGCCTGGCTGTTCCTGGGTATCGGTATCATGCTCGGCGCGCGCTGGTCCTATGCCGAGCTTGGCTGGGGCGGCTATTGGGGCTGGGACGCGGTCGAGAACGCCTCGCTGATGCCCTGGCTGACTGCGACCGCCTTCATCCACTCGCTGATGATCCAAGAGAAGCGCGGCATGTTGAAGGTTTGGAACGTCTCGCTCGTGCTCGCCACCGGGACGCTCGCGATCATGGGCACCTTTCTCGTGCGTAGTGGCATCCTCAATTCGATCCACGCATTCGGAGGCCAGACGCTTGGTGTGCCGTTCGTGATCTTGATCGGGATGCTGATCCTCAGCTCGATCTACCTCGTCAGCTCGCGTCGAGACATGCTGCGCAGCGAGCACCGCCTCGACTCGCTGCTCTCGCGCGAGTCGATCTTCCTGGCCAACAACATCGTGCTCGTCGGGCTCTGCTTCGTGATCTTCTGGGGCACCTACTTCCCGCTCATCTCCGAGGCGCTGACCGGCCACGAGGCCTCGGTGGGACCGCCCTGGTTTGACCGCTACACGGTGCCGCTCGCCCTGATCCTCGTGTTGCTGAGCGGCATCGGCCCGGTGATCGCATGGCGCCGGGCGACGCTTGCAAACGCACGACGCAACTTCGTCATACCGCTGTCGTTTGCTCTGGTGACGCTTGTAGCGTTGCTCGCCACGGGCGTGGCCGACGGCAAACCGTTCGCGCTGGCGATGTTCTGCTGCGCCGCCTTCGTGCTGGGCAGCGTTGGACAGGAGTACTGGCGCGGGGTGCGAGTGCGTCGCGCGATCGCGGGCGAGCCGATGCCGCTGGCGCTGTTGGCGCTCGTCAAGCGCAACCGCAGACGCTACGGCGGCTATGTCGTGCACATCGGCATTGCCGTGCTGTTCGTCGGCGTGGCGGCCTCCTCGTCCTTCCAGCACGCATCCGAGCTGAGCCTGTCACCCGGGCAGTCCACGAAAGTGGGCGCCTATACGGTGCGCTATGTGCGCCCGACGGCTTCGGTAACGCCAAAGTACGACCCCGTGCACACGGGTTCCACACTCAGCCTTGGCGCGGTGCTGGACGTAACCAAGCAAGGCAAGCACGTCACTACGCTGACCCCAGCCGAGGACTTCTATGACTCCGGCGAACCGGCCCAGGGCTCGGTGGCCCACCTGATCGGTGGCCAGCCCGTCAGCCAGGTGAGCATGGACGGAGGCGTCAAGCGCGACATATGGAGCGCGATCGCCCCGGACATCGATACGCCACGCCTGAAGCGGATCATTGAAATCGGCAACAAAACGATCCCGCTCGTGCGCCCCGACGAGGGCATGATCGCGGTTGCCGTGGTGGCGCGCGAATACATGCGCTCGCCACCGCCGGCCGAATTCCACTTGATCGTCTCACCGCTTGTGATGTGGATCTGGATCGGCGGGGCGATCGTCGCTTGCGGTGCGCTGATCGCGCTATGGCCCGCTCCGAGTGTGGTACGTGCGCGTGTCAGCGTGCGGGCACGCAGCCGCGCCGCCAGGCGCCTAGCCCGCGCCTAGCAGTGCGGATGGCAATGAGGCCGACTGTTGCGGTGAGTAGGTCTGTGGACGGCGTGCGACACACATGAGCGTGCTCGCGGCAATGTTGACGCTGGTGTTGCTGGCCGCCGTGATGGCGGTCGTGAGCCGGCCGCTACTCATCGCGCGTAAGCCCGATGAGTCAGACACGCCGAAGCGCTCCGAGCTCGAGGCCGAGCGCGAGGCGAAGTACAGGGAGATCCGCGACGCCGAGCTCGACTACCGCACCGGCAAGCTCTCCCAGGAGGACTATGAGGCGGTCAACTATGCGTTGCGCGCCGAGGCGCTGGAGATCCTCAACAAGCTGGAGAGCTCAGAAAAGGATGGGGTCGGCGAAGAGGACCGGACTGTCGAAGAGGATCGGACTGTCGAAGAGGATCGGACTGTCGAAGAGGATCGGACTGTCGAAGAGGATCGGACTGTCGAAGGGGATCGGACTGTCGAAGAGGATCGGACTGTCGAAGAGGATCGGACTGCCAAAGAGGATCGGGCCACGAACCCAGCGAAGTAGGTCCCGTGACCGTGAGCGACCAATCGGGGTTCCCACAGGATCACGCCAAGGGCCTCACACGCGCTGCCCGTCGGCGTGTGCCTCTGCTACCAGGGTTTCTTCAGCAGCAGGATCGTGTTCAGCACGAACATGATCGCGAAGGCAACGGTCCAGCGGTTGAGGTTGCGCTCCACCATCGAGCCGCCGCCGAGCGGTCCCTGGCCGCTACCCACGCCGAACGCGCCGGAGAGGCCGGAGTCCTTACCCGAATGCATGAGCACAAGGAAGATGAGCCCCACCGCGAGGAACACCTGCACAACCGAGTCGATCGCTTCCATCGGCAAAGCCTAGCGATTTCTGCAAGAGGGCGTGCGCAAAGTCAGCCAATTCGGCCATCTTCGAGGCTCCCGCCTCGGGCATCTGTACAGTCAGGTCGCTTTGCCGCTAAGAGCAGCTATATGCACTTGCGATCCGCCATTTCACCCCGAAGTTACGCCTCCGATTACGAATCCTTTACGAAGCCGTGCTTCCCTGCCGATATGAATACGGTCAGGGGGCTCCCGGGGTACAGGGATGCCCTGCTCGAACGCGACCATAGGACGAGAAACGAATGAGAGGGGGCCAAGCATGTCGGGTATAGACGACGCGCCATTCAGGCGGCCCGTGCCCCTGAAGGTACGTCGCGTGATCCTCTCCGCACTCGCTGGCGGTGGACTCACGGCAGTCGGGTTGAGCGGGCCATTGTCCGGTGGGGCGCTTGCGGCCGAACCGACGAGCAGCGACGCTCCTCCGACAGAAACTACGAGCACGCCGGCGCCACCGACGCCGACCAGCACCACGACGACCACGCCGGAAACGACAACGACAAACACTGGCACGAGTACGACCACCACTCCGGTTAGCACGCCACCGACCACCTCGACACAGACGACGACTCCGACCAGCACCACGCCAGCGCCGCAGCCGGCGACAAAGCGGCCACAACCATCGGTCAGTGGCCCGAAAATTCTCGTTCAGCACACGCAGGAAACGACCGGCACGGAAACGGCGGCCACCACACCGAGCACGACTGCCCCGGCCACTACGCCGACCACGCCCAGTGGCCCGAGCAATGTCGCCGCCGCGCCACAGCTCGCCGCGGCTCAGTCCGAGGCGCTCGCCGCGATGCTCGCCGGCTCTTCAGCTTCGATCCGCGCACTGGACTTCTACCGGATCCCCCTGTATCTGCTGCCCATCTACCAGGCGGCAGCAGTCCAGTACGGCGTGCCCTGGCCGGTGCTGGCCGCGATCAACGAAGTCGAGACAGACTTCGGCACCGACCTGTCTGTCTCGACCGCGGGCGCGGTCGGTTGGATGCAGTTCATGCCCGAAACCTGGTTGCAGTACGGCGTGGATGCGGTAAACGCGGGTTACGCAGATCCGTACAACCCGGTCGACGCGATCTTCGCCGCCGCGCGCTACCTGCATGCCGCGGGTGCCTCAAGCAATCTGCGTGCCGCGATCCTCGCCTACAACCACTCCGAAGCCTACGTCGAATCGGTGTTGCTGCGCGCACGTCTGTTCGCGAGCTATCCACCGTCGGTGATCGCCACGCTTACCGGTCTTACCGAGGGCAGCCTGCCCGTCACGGGAGCCAAGCTGAGCCCGACGTCGATCATTCCACAGGGTGCCCTAGCGCCCACGCCGACCGGTGCCTCGAGCGCGACGGCCGGGGCCGCGCCCCTGCCGCCGCAGGCGACGGGCGCCTCGGCAAAAGCGGCTGCGGCGCTCCCAGGCTCGACTCCCGCTCCCTCGCCCACCGCCAGTGCGGCCAGATGCCGAACGCGCTTTGAACGCGGCTGCTCCGCCTTCGCAGCTCTCTGAGCTGCTTGCCCGCCGCGGCGCGCCGGTGGTGGCGGTCGAGGATGGGCGCATCGTTGGCATCGGCCACTCGCACAAGCTCGGCCACTACGTAGTGCTGCGCGACACCTACGGCGACCTCTTCACATACGCCGGGTCTCGGCAGCATCGCGCCCGACTATCGGCTGCCAAAGCCGGTCCAGGTCCAGGTACCCAAGGGCGCGCTTCAGAGCGGCGAAAGCGCCGGCGACCCGACGCCAAAGCTCACCGCAAGCCCCGGGCACCAGCTACCGGTCACGCTGCACGTCGCCAAGAAGAAGACAGCCACCTCGGCAAAGACCGCAAGCGCAGCTTCCTCAGGCACAGCCGAAGCAGCACAAGCGCCGGTTGAGGCGGGCAAGGTTCGCGTGTTCGCCCATCCGGATAACCCAGACGCGACAGCGGCCGCACGGCTCCTGGCAGCGCGTTCGGCCGGCGCCAAGGACGCCGCCGACGGTCTGATTAAGCTGGGTCGCGGTTCGGTGGTAGCCCAAGGCACGGTTTTGGGCCATCTCAGCTCGAAGGTCGAAAGCCCGGAGGCGAGCCTGCGCTTCGCGATCCGTCCAGCCGGCGCACAGGGTGCGATCGATCCGCGGCCGATCCTCGAGAACTGGCGTCAGCTCGGCATCGCCCTGCACCCGCAAGGCGCCAAAGATGGTCCAGTGCTCGACGGCGCAACCGCAAGCGACGCGTTCCTGCTCTCGCGCGCCGAACTGGACAGCGCGGTGCTCGCCGATCCCGACATCAAGCTCGGTCGCTGCGATCGTGAACAGGTGGCCGCCGGCAAGGTCGGCTCGCGAGCGCTCGCCTTGCTCGTGTTCCTCTCGCGCAGCGGTCTGAAGCCGACCGTCGGAGAGCTGCGCTGTGGCAGCACCGAGCGCACAGCCAAGGGTGTCGTGACCACTTTCCCGCCAGCCGGACACGCTCTACCTGACGGCTATCAACGGCATCCCGATCGCCGGTCACCAGGGCGCCGGCACGATCGCCGACATCACTATTCGTACGCTGCTCACGCTCCAGCACAAGTTCGCACCGAAGCGGATCGTGAGCCTGATGAGGTATCCGGGGGCGCCCAGCACGGTGGCAGCGTCCGACTACTCCACCTACATCAAGATCGAGCTGACCAAGCCCGCCTCTGCGAAAACGAGCAAGGGCGTCGGTGCAAAGACGGCCCGCGCGGCGAGCACGAGCGCGACGGCCCCGCTTCCAGTCAACCCGATCTTGAACACGCTCGAGTGGCAGCGGCTGATGACACAGCTGGGCACGCTGCAGACGCCGAAGCTGTCGAGGAAGCCGAGCGCCTCGGCGATTCGCGACAAGGGCGCCGCGCCCAGCCAATGGCGGGTCGGGCACAAGCACAGCACGGCCGTAGGCTCTGCCGGCTCGGTTGCCGGCGTCGCAGTAGCCGGCCCTGTCCGTATGAGCCAGGGCGTCGGCAAGTTGGGAAGTACCGTAGTCGTCGCCTAACTAGGCGCGAGTGAGGCGGTGGTGTGCGCTGACAGCACCGCCTCACCGCCAAAGTGCTGCTCTAGCCTGTGCTGTTTTCGCCACCAGCAGGCGGGCCACCGGCCGCCGGCGCTCCAGCGGCGCCCGGTGTCCCGGCAGGACGCCTGAAGGCACCCAGCAGTGCGCTACGGCACTTCGCCGAGGCGGCCTTGAACTGCGAGCCGTTGGTGTTGATCCCCTTCGTATCGAAGATCGGCCCCTTGCCAGAGGTGTTCGCCGCCGGCAGGTCGATGCCGTTCTGGCGCAGACAGTCGCCGTACTTGGTGAGCGCTGCCTTGAACACGGGATTGCCGAGCCGGCCCGCCGCGCCACCGCGGCGGAAGAAGTGTCCGCTCCCGCCGCCGCACTTCTTCAGTGCCGCTTCGTACTGCGCGCGCGTTACGCCGCTGGGCAACTGCGGTCCGCCGCCCGCACCCGCACCTGGGACGAAGCCGCCGCCCGGACGAGCGCCCGGGGTCCGCTTGGGGAGTGCGATGCCGTTCTTCTGCAGACATTCGCGCATCGCCGCGAAGCGAGCCGAGCCGCGTGCGCTACCCGGGGCGCTCGGCGTAGTAGAGGCGGCCCCCGTCGAGGATGTGCCGGGAGCGGTCCCGGTCGAGGCCGCGTTGGCGCTCGAGGAGGTTGTGCTCGACGACGAGCTGCCGCAGGCAGCGAGGCCCAGGGAAGCCAGCAATAGGACTACGACTACGGCGATCGCGGGCTTGCGGCCGCGGGTGTTGGTGTTAGGCATGGAACTCCTTTGTCGATGACAGTCTTCTGGCCCGGCTGGATATGTGGTGAGACGTCGGTTTCCCGAGCGTGCGAAGCCGATCCAAGCCGAATCGCCTTTCTCCAGAAACCACTCTTGCATGGCTAGCCCCCGAATAGCGCGGGTTCGCCGCCGCCGCGTGAGCTCGCGCCGGAGCCGCCGCGCGCGCCCGAGCCGCCGAGGAGGGCGGCAAGGCCGCCGCCGGAGCCGACGTTGATCGATTCCGCGCTGAGCGAGCCGCCCGAGCCGGTTTCGCCGGTGATGGTCACCGTTTCGCCGGGGTGGATGGCTTTGACTGACGATTTCACCGTTTTGTTAACGGTTGTGCCAACCGAGGTCGTGACCTTGACGGTGTTGCCTTCGGAGTTGGTCACATACAGCGTGCTCCCGTCGAGATAGGCAACGGTGCCGGCCGTCGGGCGTTTGAAGCCGCCGGCCGCGCCCCCCGCGGAGCCGCCAAGGAAGCCGCCGGCCGCCGAACCGGCGCCAGAGCCAGGGCGTGCACCGGTGCCCGACGCACCTGAGGCCCCCGCCGCGTAGAGCGGCAAAGCGCGAGGCGAGACCCGCTGCGCCGCCGCCACCGCCAGAGGAGCCAGAAGAGTTTTGGCCCTTCTCGACGAGCACGCCGCCGATGAAGCCGCAGGCAATCGCCAGCACTCCCATCAACGCCAGCGGGACGGGAGTCAACAGCCGCCGACGAGGGCGGGGCGGTAGCTCCGACTCCTGCGGCTCTTCCAACCACTCCTCCTGCTGTTCGACGGTGGCTTGCTCAGGGGACATGACGGACTCCTCTTGGGGGGGCGGTTGATCACTCAAAGCGCAGCGCTTCGATCGGCCGTAGGGAGGCGGCGCGGGCGGCCGGGTAGGTGCCGAAGAACAGGCCGGAAAGGGCGGCTGCGCCGAAGGCCAGGAAGATCGAGTACGTCGCTATTTCCGGGTGCACCCCGGCGATCTCGAACTGGCTGCCGAGCACGCCGACGAGCACCCCTGTGAGGCCCCCGATCAGCGAGACCAGCACGGCCTCGGTCAAGAATTGGGTGAGGATGTCGCTGCGGCGTGCGCCGATCGCCTTACGGATGCCGATCTCGCGCGTGCGCTCGGTGACGCTTACGAGCATGATGTTCATCACGCCGATCCCGCCGACCAGCAGCGAGATCGCGGCTACCTCGCCCAGTAGCGTCGTGAACACGCTGCTTGTGGAACTCGAGGTTTCAAGCAGCGAGCCCTGGTTGAGTACGTTGAAGCCCGGTTCTGAGGTGTCCTTGATTTTGTGACGTTCCTCGATGATCGTTGAGACCTCCGCTTCGGCCGCGTTGAGCGAGGACTCCGACTTCGCCTGCACGGTAATCGAGTCGATCGGCCCAGACCCACTCAGCGTGTTTTGGACCGTGGTGATCGGTGCCATCACGACATCGTCCTCGTTGGTGGTGCCGCTGGTCCCCTTCGAGGCGAGCACGCCCACGACTTCAAAATTGTTGCCGTTGACCTTCATGTTCTGCCCGACTGGACTCACTCCGGAGAACAGTTCCTGGGCGACCGTCTGCCCGATCACAGCAACGCGCTTGTGCTGGCTGACATCGGCGGAGGTAAACGAGCTGCCTTCGGCGACGTTATAGCTGTGGGCTGTCAGGTACGAGGGAGTGGTACCGACGAACGACGACGGTTCGTAGCTGGAGCTGCCGTACACGAGTTTCACGTCCTCGGCGTCGACGACGGGCGAGGCGCTCTGTACGTTCGGGGCGAGGCTCGGGTTCTCAAGCGCTTCGGCGTCCTGCTTGGTCAGCGAGACGCCGCTTGCGCTGCTCGCACGCGCGCCAAGGCGAAAACCGCCGCCGCCAGGCATCACGATCAGCACGTTCGTGCCGAGGCTCTGGATGCGCGACTCGACGGCTTTGGAAGATCCGTTGCCCACGGCGATCAGCACGATCACCGAAGCAACGCCGATCGTCATGCCGAGGATCGTCAGCCCCGAGCGGAGCTTGTTCGTCGTGATCCCGCTCCAAGCTATGCGCAATGTGCCCGGACCGATCATCGATGAGCCCGACTTCTGCGGATGCAACACCGGCGGCGCGTCGCGTACGCCCAGCAGACGCCGGTCTTCGACTATCTCCCCATCGCTGAGGCGGATCACGCGCTTGGTCTGATCGGCCACATCGGGCTCGTGCGTGATCAGGACCACGGTGCGGCCTTCTTCGTTGAGGTGGCCGAAGATGCGCAGCACGTCCTCGGTCGAGTGCGAGTCGAGGTTGCCGGTCGGCTCGTCGGCGAGGATCAACGAGGGGTTGGTGACGATCGCCCGCGCCACGGCGACGCGCTGCTGCTGGCCGCCGGAGAGCTCGGAGGGCTGGTGGTGGAAGCGGTTGGCCATGCCCATCGCGCTCAGCGCCGCCTCGGCGCGGCGGCGGCGCTCGGCGCGGCCCAGGCCGGCGTAGGCAAGCGGCAGCTCGACGTTGTCGAGCGCGCTCGTGCGCGGCACCAGGTTGAAACTTTGAAAGACAAAGCCGATCTTGCGGTTGCGCAGGTCGGAGAGATCGTCCTCGTCCATGTGGCTGACGTCGACGCCGTCGATCAGGTAGCGCCCGCTTGTGGGAATGTCCAGGCAGCCAAGGATGTTCATCAAGGTGCTCTTGCCGCTGCCAGAGCTGCCCATGATGCCGACGAGGTCCCCAGTGTCGATCCGCAGCGAGACTTTGCGCAAGGCGTGCACATGGATCTGGCCGAGATCGAAGGTCTTGGATACGTCGTGGACCTGTATGACCGGTGCACGCCCACGGGCAGCACCCTTGCGGGTGGTGTCGCGGGCCGGCAGCGTACGCTCGACCAGTGGGCGCACACGCGGCGTGCGCGTCTCGCTCTGGTTGCTCGGGCGCAGGGGAGGGTGCATCAGCCGCCGCCTCCTCTAAAGAAGGCGGCCCCGCCGCCGCCGCCAAATCCGCCACCGCCGGCGGCCCCACCGCCGAGCCCGCCTCCGCCTCCGCCTGCACCGGCAAGGCGACTCAGCCGGGACGTGAGACTGGTACTGGAGCTAGTGCTGGTGGCCGTCGGCAGCACGACAGTTTCGCCCGCCTTCAGGCCGCTGAGGATGATCGTCGAGGTGTTACCTGCCAGGCCCGTGACGACGCGCTGGCGCACGTTTTGGCCTCCGTGCACCACCGTCACCGAATCGGCTGAGATGGCGGTGGTCGGCACGTTCACCCCTTCGGCTTGCTTGACGACGACTTCGGCGGTTGCGCTCATGCCGGGCTTCAGCCCGGGTGCCATCTGATCGAGCTGGAATGTGACGTCGTAGCTGACGACGCCGCTGCTGCTGGTGGAGAGAGTGGCGACTTCGCTGACATGGGCTGCGAGCTTGCTCGCCTGCGCCCCAGAGGATGTGCCTCCCTGGGCGCGGCTTTCGAGTGCTTCGACTGTCACGGTGGCGATCTGGCCGACCTTCACATTGCCGATTTCCGATTCGCTCAGCGCCACCACGAGCTGCATCGAGGAGAGATCGCTGAGCACCGCGAAGGCGGAGCTCGAGGAAGTGGAGGAGCCAGAGTCGGAGGAGGACGAAGAGGAGGCGCCGCTGGCCGAGCGCCCCGTCGCCGCCGAGGAGCCGGTTGCGGAGCTGCCCGATCCCGAGGAGCTTGAAGAGCTGCCGCTGGAGGACTTGGTCGTGCCACTGCCGGAGACGACTTCCCCGACCTGTCCAGAGAGCGAGACGATCGTGCCGCTCTGCGGCGCGTACAGCTTGGTGGCGCCGACCGCCTCTTCATCGCTCTGCACAGTCAGTTCGTCGCTTCTCACCTCGGCCCGGGCGGACGCGAGATTCGCTTCGCGAGTCGCGGTGCTCACGGTGGAAGTCGAGCTTTGCGAGGCCGAGCTCACACTCGACTTCTTGCCGGAGCCTTGCGGGGTGACTTTTGCGCTTTCGCCCTTAGGTGCGCTCGAGCCTTCGCCATCAGTTTCTTCTTCTTTGGCGAGAGTAGCCCTGGCGGACAGCAGCGCTGCCTTGGCCTGTTCCAGCGTCACTTCGGCGCTCTGCGGATCCAGTTCGGCGATCAGCTTGCCCTCGGTCACATGTTCGCCCTGGGCCACGTAAATTTTGGTGACCGTGCCGCTCGTCTTGAAGCCGAGGTTGAGCTGGCTGGCAGGCTGCAAGTTGCCGCTGCCCGAGACGGTGGACTGGACGACGCCTTCGGCGGCCTTGGCCGTGCGCGTGACGGCTGTGGTACTCCCGGAGGCCGGTCCGACAAGCAAGATGGCGGCGACTATCGCCCCCACACACAAAAGGCCCAGCAGGTAGTTGAGCCAGGGGCTTCCTGTGCGCTTAGTCATCGGCACCTCTGATATTGGGGTTGTGGCGTAAGAGCGGGAGAAGAAACGCCCTAAGGGCGGGTAAAGTCCGAGCCTATGACCACCTACGGCGGAATCGACCTCGGCGGGACCAAGATCCAGACGATCGTGATGCGCGGCGAGGATCACGCCGTTCTCGGGCAGGCGCGCAGCCTGACGCCGCATGAGGGTGGCCCGTCAGCGGTGATCGACGCGATCGTCGCCTGTATGTCAGAGGCGGCCGCCGCGGCACAGCTAGATGTCTCCCATCTGGACGGCATCGGCGCCGGCGTCCCGGGCGAGGTCGATGTGGCGGCCGGCACGCTCGCGCGCGCGGGAAACCTTCCGGAATGGCAGGACCAGGTGCCGCTAGCGGCACTGCTCTCCGAGCGGCTCGGGCCTGGTGTGAAGCTAGGCAACGACGTGTCGGTAGCCGCCAACGCAGAGCTACTGCTCGGCGCGGGGCGCGGCGCGAAATCGCTGCTGGGAGTGTTCTGGGGTACTGGCGTCGGCGGTGGTGTGGCGCTCGACGGGAAGCTATGGCACGGTCGCGGCGACGCGGGCGAGATCGGTCACATGGTCGTCAAGCAAGGGGGCGCGCGTTGTGGCTGTGGCCGGCGTGGCTGCATGGAGGCCTATGCGGGACGCCGGGCGATGGAAGCCAAGGCAAGGCGTATGGTCGAGAAAGGCCACCACACCGACCTGTTCGAGATCATGCGCGAACGCGAACGTGAGACGCTCTCGAGCGGCGTTTGGGCTCATGCACTGAAGCACGAGGACAAGCTCGCGCAGCGTCTGATAGAGCGTGCGGTCAAGGCGCTGGGAAGCGGCATCGCCTCGGCGGTGAACCTGCTCGATGTAGAGATGGTGTTGCTGGGAGGTGGCTTGGGTAGCCGCTTCGGCGAGCCGATGCTCGAGCGGATCCTGGCGGCTATGAAGCCACATCTGTTCAAGGACGAGGACCCCCCGACCATGCGTTTGGCCAGTCTCGGCGATTTGGGCGGCGCGACTGGCGCGGCGTTGCTTTGCGAGTAGCCGCCTGGCTCGGTATGGTCCGAGTAGAGCATTAACGTATGGACGCTTTGTCACAGCCGGTGATGCACCTCTCGACGGTCCTGCGCAGCCCATTGCTCGACAGGGCGGGGGAGAGGCTGGGCCGCGTCGAAGACCTGATCGTGCGCTTGGCCGACGGCGGCTACCCGCCGGTAACAGGGTTGAAGGCAAGGATCGGGGGCCGCGAGCTGTTCGTACCGATCGCGCGCGTCGCCGAGCTGCAACCGGGCGCCGTACGCCTGTCGGGAGAAAAATTGTCGCTCAAGCGCTTCGAGCGGCGTGTGGGGGAGGTGCTGCTCGGCCAGGACGTGCTCGGGCGCACACTGGTCGACGTCGAGGCCGATCCGCCGGTGCTCGTCACCGCGCACGAGATCGAGCTGGCCTGCATCGAAGGCTGGTGGCGGGTCGTCGGGGTGGACAACGCCAGGCGCGCGCGTTTGCGCCGCCGCTTGCCGCGCCCGCTGAAGGGCTGGGTCGGCGATCAGGCGTTTCTCGACTGGTCGACGCTCGAGCCGTTCGTCGACCACGTGCCCACCGCACGCCTGCGTTTCTCCCACCGCAAGCTCGCGAATCTGCACCCAGCCGAGATTGCCGATCTGGTGGAGGCCGCCTCGCACGAGGAGGGCGAGGAGATCATCAAGGCCGTCGGCCAGGATCGCGAGCTGGAGGCAGACGTCTTCGAGGAGCTCGACGAGCACCACCAGCTGGAGTTCATCCGCGAGCGCCCCGACGAGCAGGTCGCGGCTGTGATCGCGCGCATGGCCCCAGACGACGCAGCCGATCTGATCGTGGAGATCGAGCAAGATCGCCGTTCCAGGATCCTCGCACTGCTGCCGCCGACCCAGGAGCACCAGATCGAGAGCCTGCTCGGCTACAACCCTGAGACGGCCGGCGGTCTGATGAGCCCCGATTGCATCGTGCTTGGCGCCGAGGAGCCGGTGGAGGCGGCGCTGGAACGGATCCGCTCCAGCGAGATCGCGCCGACCACGCTCACCACCGTCTACCTACACGACGACGAGGGCAAGCTGTCGGGCTCGGCAGCGGTCGTGACGCTCTTGCGCAGCGACCCGCACACGCCTTTGTCGGATGTCGCCGAGCAGGAGACCGAGTCGGTGCACACCGACGCCGACCTGCCGGAGGTGGCGCGCACGATGACCGACTACAACCTTGTGATGCTGCCCGTCCTCGACGATGAGGAGCACGTCGTCGGGGTAGTCACCGTCGATGACGTGCTGGAGCTCACCTTGCCGGCTGGCTGGCGGCGCCGCTTCGGCCTCGCCCGCGACTGAGATCTCCTCCGGGCAGATGCTTCGGACTCGCCCGCGACTAGAGTCCGGGCCGTATGTCTGAGCGCCCGGACACAACCGAGGAGACGCCGCTGAGCACGCCGCCGGCACCGCCACGCCCGGACGGCGTGCCGCCGGTGCTCGACGAGGCCCATATCGGCGACATTCGCGGCGCGCTCGGCACGATCAAGCTGCACGACACGGGCGCCAGACGAGGTGTGCGCGCCAAGCTGTTGGCGCTCTTGGCGATCATGGGCCCGGGCCTGATCGTGATGGTGGGCGACAACGATGCGGGTGGCGTCTCGACCTACTCGCAGGCCGGCCAGAACTACGGCACAACGCTGCTGTGGACGTTGGTGCTGCTGATCCCGGTGCTGATCGTCAACCAGGAGATGGTGATCCGCCTCGGCGCCGTCACGGGAGTGGGTCACGCGCGTCTGATCAACGAGCGTTTCGGGCGCTTCTGGGGCTGGTTCTCGGTCGGCGACCTGTTCATCCTCAACTTCCTCACGATCGTCACCGAGTTCATCGGCGTGAGCCTCGCGCTCGAGTACTTCGGCGTCAGCAAGTACATCGCGGTGCCAGCAGCCGCGCTGACGCTGGTGGCGATCACCTCCACCGGCAGCTTCCGCAGCTGGGAGCGCTTCATGTACGTGTTCGTCGTCGCCAATTTCCTCGTGATCCCGCTGCTGGTGCTGGCTCATCCCGATCTCGGCACGATCGCCCACGACACGGTCTCGCCCAGCATCAAGGGCGGCGTCAGCTCGACCGCGGTGCTGCTGATAATCGCGATCGTCGGCACCACGGTGGCGCCGTGGCAGCTGTTCTTCCAGCAGTCGAACATCATCGACAAGCGCATCACGCCGCGCTGGATCAACTATGAGCGCGTCGACACCGTGATCGGCGCGTTCGTGGTCGTGCTGGGCGCCGGCGCCCTGATCTCGGTAACCGCATTCGCTTTCGGCGGCACGGTCTATGCGGGTCACTTCAACGACGCGGGTACAGTCGCCACCGAGTTGCGGCGGACGCTCGGTTCGACGGCGGGCACGTTCTTCGCGATCATCCTGCTCAACGCTTCGCTGATCGGCGCCGCGGCCGTGACCCTGTCGACCTCCTATGCGTTCGGCGACGTGTTCGGACAGCGCCACTCGCTCAACCGCGGTATTCGCGACGCCAAGGTGTTCTATGCCAGCTTCACCTTGATGGTCGCTTTCGCGGCGGGCATCGTGCTGATCCCAGGCGCCCCGCTCGGCCTGATAACGACCTCGGTGCAGGCATTGGCGGGTGTGCTCTTGCCGAGTGCCACGGTGTTCCTGCTGTTGCTGTGCAACGACCGCGAGGTGCTGGGCCCATGGTCGAACCCGCCCTGGCTAAACGCGATCGCAAGCGTGATCATCGCCGTGCTCGTCGAGCTATCGCTGATCTTGATGGCGAGCACGATGTTCCCGAGCATCGACGTGACGGCTCTGTTCGAGTACCTCAGCATTGGCACTGCCGCGGCCTTGCTGACCGCCGGCGCCTACACGCTGCGCCGGCGCTCGGCACAACCGGCGATGGCAGCGGAGGAGGAGCCGGTTGTGGAGCGCAGCACGTGGACGATGCCGCCGCTGGCCCTGCTGGAGCGTCCGGTATGGTCGCCAGGACGCAAGGCAGGCATGCTCATGTTGCGCGGCTACTTGCTGGTGGCGATGGTGTTGCTCGTCGTCAAGACGGTGCAGCTTGCGCACTGATGCTCCCCGCGCGCACGGGGAGCATCGCCAAATCGCGACTCACGCTTGGCGCCTGTAGCTCAATCGCCGCTCAGATTGGTCGGTAGCGGCAGCCCGTGCGGGGGTGGGTCGTCCTCGAGCAGTTGCGGAACGGTGACAGGATGCAGCCCACGCTTGCGCAGCCCCCTGATGATGGCCGGCAGCGCCGCGATCGTCTGTTCGCGGTTGCCGCCACCGTCGTGCATCAAGATGATCGCGCCAGGCTTGGCTCCGGCAAGCGCAGTATGAACGATCGCGCTGACGCCGGGCAGGGTGTAGTCGGAGGTATCGACCGACCACAGGATCATCAGCAGATGCAGATGGTGCAGCTCTTTGAACGTGGTCGCGTCAAACGACCCGTAGGGCGGGCGGAACAAGCGCGGACGCCTGCCGCCGACCACCTCGATCTGCGCCATCTGATCGAACAGCTCTTCGAGCTGTTCGTGCGGGGAGAGCGTCGCCATCATCGGATGCGTCTCGGTGTGATCGCCGACCACGTCGCCGGATTTGATCTCGGCGATCGTGCCGGGCGAGAAGTACTGCTCCTGATCGCCGATCGCAAAGAACGTCGCACGCACGTGCAGCCTGTCGAGCGTCGCCACGAGCTGCTGCGTATAGGGCCCGGGCCCATCGTCGAAGGTGAGCGCCAGCTCGTTGCCGTGCGAGCCGCCGCTGGTGACCGCCGGCGTGTAGGCGAGCACCGAGTTGACGGCATTTTCTTCGCCCTTGACGACAGCGGCCGCGCGTTCGGCCGGGGTGAGCGAGGGGCCCCTTGTGTGGTGTTTTGTCACGACGACGGGAGTCTTGCCTGAGCTTTTGTGAGAGCCCACGGCCGCGATCAGCACCACCACCAGCAGCACGATTGCCAGCCCTACGGCGCCAGCGCGACGCCGGCGGAAGACGTGATCTGTGGGCGCGGATTGTACGGCGACTCCGCTCGCGTTCGAAGCCGGGTCATCGCCATCCGAGGCGCTCGTCTGAGACTCGTCGTCCTCCGCGATAGCGGCCGTCGGAGTGCGGTTTGCCTGGGAGCGGTCCTCCCATGTCCAGTCCCAGCGCGTCATCCGCGTCTATTTTGACTATGTGATTCCGTTTTGGATCTCCATCGGCGTGCTCTCACTCTGCCAGGGTTTGGCAGCGGCCCTACCACGCGCCTGGTCTCCCGCGTGGATCGCGCGCTTGCGCAGCCGCCTGTGGGCACTCGTCCCGGCGCTCTCGATCGTCGGCTTCGTGGCTGTCGGTTCGCTGGCTGAACAGGGCAGTGCCCAGGCGCTGACATATGTCGCGCTCGTTGCGGTCCCCGTGCTTGCGGCGCTTGCGCTCGGTTGGCTGATGCACGGTGGCCGTCCTGCCCTGGCGCTGCTGGTCGTGCCCCTGTTCGTCTTGGCGTGGGCCGATCGCGGCGCGCTCGTAGGCCAGGGTGCGGGCGTATTGCTCACGGCGCTCAGCTGCGTGGCCCTCGGTGCCCTGATCGCGGGCGTCACGCCGGCGCGCTGGCTTGCGGTCGGGATCGTGGCGATGGCCTGCGCCGACACGGCATTCGTAGTCTCCAATCTCTTGCAAGCTCCGAACAACGCGCTCAACGCGGCTCATCCGGTGGGAGGCTTGCCGCGCCTGCAGGCCGAGCTGTTCGGCTCGGCGGTGATGGGCTACGGGGACCTGTTCGTGGCTGGGGTGCTCGGCGGCCTGCTCGCCGCGACGGGCAAGCGGGCGCGTCAGTCCTGGGGAGCACTGCTGGTCGCGCTGCTTGCGATCTCGTTCGACCTGCTGTTCTTCGCCGTAGACGAGCTGCCGGCGACCGTGCCGGTCGCGGCCGCGCTCGTGATCCTTTTGAGGATCGGCTCGCCATCGGGCAGATCTTCCAGTGGGCGCGATCCAGGGTTGAGCGGTCGTGGGGTTGCCTCGACCGGCGCGGGACTAGTGAGCTCGCGCTCAGACTTGGCGCCGGACTCCTCGATGCGGCGCAGCTGCGGCAACACGCGGCTGTCGAACGACCCGACCGCTTCGTTGTAGGAGCCGACCGCCGAGCCGAGTGCGCGCCCAACCTTCGCGAGCGGGTCCACGAAGCGGGCGATGCGACGGTGTAGCTCGCGTGCGGACTCCGCGATCTCGCGGGCGGACTCGGCGATCAGCTCTTGACGCCAGCCATAGTGCACGGCGCGCAGCAGCCCAATCAACGTGGTCGGGGTAGCCATCAGCACCTGCTGATGGACGCCGTACTCGATCAAGGCCGGGTCCTCGGCCAGTGCCGCGTGGTAGATGCCCTCGGAGGGCACGAACATCACGACCAGGTCGGGGGTGGTGTCGAACTGGCGCTGGTAGCCCTTGGAGGCGAGCTTGGTTATGTGGTCGCGCGTCTGGCGGGCGTGGCGCGCCATCTGCACGCCACGCTCCTCGTCGCCCTGGGCCTCGAGATGGGCGAGATAGGCATCGAGCGGGACCTTTGAGTCGACCACGATCAGCTTCTCGCCCGGCAGCTTGACGAGCACATCGGGACGCAGGGCTCCGTCTTCGGATTGCACGGTGCTCTGCTCGAGAAAGTCGCAGTGCTCGATCATCCCGGCCATCTCGATCACGTTGCGTAGCTGGATCTCACCCCAGGAGCCGCGCGTGTTGGGCCGCTTCAGGGCCGAGACGAGGTTGCCCGTCTCCTGGCGCAAGCCGCCGACGCCCTCGTGCAGCTGGCGCACCATGGTCGCCAGTTCGCCTTGGGCCTGCTTGCGCTCGCGCTCCAAGCGACCGATCTCCTGCTCGACACGGCCGAGCTTCTCGTTGACAGGCCCCACGAGGCCCTTGAGCTCCTCCGCGCGCTTGGCCATCTCGGCAGCACCACGCTCCTCCTCGGCGCGACGCTGATCGGCCAGACGCCCAGCGAGTGAATCGCCGGTTTGCTTGAGCACGTCGGCTGAAATCGACTTCATTTCGTCGCGCATCCGCTCGCGGCTATCGGCGGAGATGGAGTCGAGCTGCTCGCGTATGCGCTCGCTGCCGGAGCGCGCAAGCGCCGCGGCGACAGCGGCACCGGCCAGGGCGCCGACAACCAAGCCGGCTATCAACAGTGCAACGGACACGTTTCCTCGCTTTTCATGCTCGTGGAGCTACAAGGTGACATCGCGAGCGGACGGCGAGGTCTACGATGAGCGTGTGAGCACGACCGAGGCACAACTCAGCCACGGGGATGCGGATGTCGGAGGCGGCATCCGACTGCACTACGTCGAGGCGGGCAGCGGACCACTGGTCATTCTCTTGCACGGCTTTCCCGAGTTCTGGTACTCCTGGCGCCATCAGATCGGGCCTCTGTCCGAGGCCGGCTATCGCGTGGTGGCGCCCGACATGCGCGGCTACGACCTCTCGGACAAGCCACAAGGCTGGCGCGCTTATGACGCGACGCTGTTGGCGGGCGACATCGCCGGGCTGATCCGCAGCTTCGGCGAGCAGGACGCTTTCGTCGTAGGCCACGACTGGGGCGCAGCCGTGGCTTACGCCGTCGCGATGCTCCATCCCGACGTGGTCAAGCGTCTGACGATCCTCAACGTGCCGCACTCAGCGCGGATGCTCGAAGGCTTCAGGACGCTCAAGCAGCTTCGCAAGAGCTGGTACATGTTCTTCTTCCAGATCCCGCGCCTGCCCGAGTATCTGATCGGGCGCGACGACTTCTCCTTCGCCAAGCGCTCGCTGCGCTCAGATTCCAAAAAGGGGTTCACCGACGAGGACCTCGAACGCTACGTGGAGGCTTGGTCGCAGCCGGGGGCGCTCACCGGGATGATCAACTACTACCGCGCGGCCCTGCGGCGCTCGCCGCGCGCGACGCAGGCGGGACTGCGGCCGATCCCGGCACCGACGATGGTGATCTGGGGGATGCTCGACCGTCACCTTGGCAGCGAGCTGGCCGAACCGGCGCCTGAGTGGGTGCCAAACCTGCGCATGGAGCGCATTCCGCAGGCCACGCACTGGGTGCAGCACGACGCCCCTGAGCGCGTCAACGAGCTGCTGATCGACTTCCTGGGCGAAGCTGGCTCATAGCCGGCGTGCAGGGTGTTGTGAAATTGGGGTGCCCCGCGCGACGCGGGCGCGTGTCTGCGCGCGCGTAACGCGCGCCCCCGCGCATGCGCACGTCCCCCGCGTGCGCGTCGCGCGGGCATCGCGCTTTTGGATGTAGCCCGCCGCGCACTCGCTTCAGGACTCCACGGCACGCGGCGCGGCGTCGGCATGTGCGAAGGGGGAGATACCGCGCAGGGCCATCAGCCCCATCAGCGCGACCAGCAGGCAGGTGACGGCACCCACGCCCAGGCCGGCGCGAGCCCCTGCCCAGGCCATCACCCAGCCGATGAACGGTCCCCCGATTGGGGTAGAGCCTTGGAAGGCCACGAACCACAGCGACATCACGCGACCGCGCATCGAAGGCGCGGCGCCGAGCTGCAACGTCGAGTTGCCAGTTGCCATGAAGGAGATGCTCGCCCAGCCGACGAGCGCCAGCGCGGCTAGCTCCACCGGCAAGGTCGGGGCCAGCGCGGCGAGCATGATCACGGCGCCGAACGCGCCCGAGGCGATCACGAGCGGGCGCAGCCCGGTGCGTCCCACGGCAGCGACGAGCAGGCCGCCAGCCACTGCGCCGGCGCCCATCGCCGCGGTCATGAAGCCGTAGCCAGCGGCGCCGACATGCAGCCCTTGGCGAGCCATCACCGGCAACGTCACCTGGAACTCGTAGGCGAGCGTGCCCACCAGGGCCATCATCAGCAGCGGGATCGCCAGCTCACGATTGTTCCTGATGTAGCGCAGGCCTTCGCGCAGCTGCCCAGGCTCGCGCCCCGAGGGCGGGCTGGGATGGATCGCGGCCAGGTCGAGCGTCAAAAGCGAGGCGATCACGGCGATGAAGCTGGCGGCGTTGGCCAGGAAGCAGACGCCCTCGCCGACGGTCGCGATCAACAGCCCGGCGACCGCCGGCCCGATCGTGCGCGCCACGTTGACAAGCACCGAGTTGAGGCTAACCGCGTTGCGCAAGTGCTCGGCCCCAACCATCTCGAGCATGAACGACTGGCGCGCGGGATTCTCAAAGGCGTTGTTGACGCCGAGCACGGCAGCGAGCGCGCCGATCTGCCAGACGCGCACCTCACCGGTGATCGTGAGCACGCCGAGTATCAGCGCCTGGACGCCCATCATGGCTTGCAGGAAGATCATCGTGCGGCGCTTGTCCACGCGATCGGCGATCACGCCGCCGTAGGGGCCCAGCAGCAGGATCGGAAGCGTCTGCAGCGCCACGATCAGGCCGAGCGTGGTCGCGGAGCCGGTGAGCGTCAGTACCAGCCACGACTGCGCTGCCATCTGCATCCAAGTGCCGCACAGCGAGATCGCCTGACCGGAGAAGTAGCGGCGGTAGTTGGGGACCTCGAACGCCTTGAAGGTCGTGCGCCCCACTCCAAGTAGACGCGTTGTAGCGCCTGCGCCGGTGAGCTTCTCGATGTGCCTGTGCAGCACCTCGGGTGCTCACCTCCTGTGGTCGCTTGTCCAATAGGGATTATAGAAGCCGCATTTTGCGCTTGAGCCAGGCGAGAGTCTCTGTCATCCATCTACATCTGCTGTTCGGGTCGGCGCATGCGCCGACCCGCCGGGTCGCACATGTGCGACCCGGGGCCATGGCGCATGCGCCATGGCCTTCCAAATGAGTCAAGATGAATCGCGTGCAAGAAGAGTCCCCAAAGGCCGAGTCCTCGATGGCGTCGGCACCATCAGGCGAACAGTTCGAGATCGCGCTCGGCGAGCAGCGCGCGACGATCGTCGAAGTGGGGGGTGGGCTGCGCGAGTACACGGTTGCCGGGGATCCAGTTCTGCACCCTTACGAGGTGGGGGAGATGTGCGACGGTGCGCACGGCGCGGTCTTGCTTCCGTGGCCCAACCGGCTAGCGCAGGGTCGCTACGAGTTCGACGGTGAACGTCACCAACTCGCGCTGACAGAGCCCGCAAAGCGCAACGCGATTCATGGCTTGCTGCGATGGTGCTCGTGGTGGGCGGCAGAGCGCGAGCCCGATCGCGTCGTGATGGCCACGCGCATTCACCCCCAGACCGGATACCCCTTCGCGCTCGACGCCACCGTCGCCTACGAGCTGGGAGAGGACGGCCTGCACGTGACGATCGGCGCTGTCAACGTCGGCTCGCGCGCATGTCCGTATGGTGCGGGCCAGCATCCCTACCTGTCGCCCGGCGAAGGCGCAATCGATGGTTGCGATTTCGAGTTGCCCGCGCGCACCCGCTTGCTGGTGGACGAGCGCCACCAGGTTCCCGTCGATCGAGAGCCGGTGGAGGGCACTCCTTTCGATTTTCGCGAGCCGCGCCAGATCGGCGAGCTTCAGATCGACTCCGGCTTCTGCGATCTGATCCGCGACGCACGTGGCCGTGCCACCGCGCGCCTTCACCGCTCCGACGGCAGCCGCGTGGAGCTGTGGGTGGACGAGCAATACGAGGTCCTACAGGTCTACACCGCCCACACGCTCGCCCCGTCGCGCCGGCGACTCGGCCTGGCGGTCGAGCCGATGACGTGCGCAGCCAATGCTCTGCAGAGCGGGAACGGGCTCGCGCGGCTGGAGCCCGGACAGGCGTTTTCCGCGCGCTGGGGCGTGCGGTTGGCATGAGTGAGCTGACGCTCCGCGCGGTCCGTAGGGCTTGCCTCGCGGCTGCTGAAGCCAGGCTCTCGCCTAACGCCCGCCACCGCGGGGTGCCGCTTTCGGCGACGCGTACCGAGTGCCAGGTCGTTCTAGGAGACGGGTGTCGGCTCGATGTCGTGCTCCGGTACGCCAGCCGCTGAGTAAGCGTCGAAGGCATCAAGCGTCTCCGCCGTGAGCAGCGCTTGGGCCAGGCTCTCCAGCTGCGAGCGGTGCTCTGTGAGCAGCTGTGTCACTTCGCCGTGCGCCTGCTCGACCAGCTTGCGCACCTCCTCGTCCACCAGTCGCTGCGTCTGCTCGGATGTGACGCTCATTCCCGGCAGCATCGGCTGGTCGTCATTGGGTAGCAACGTGACCGGCCCGAGCGCCTCGCTCATCCCCCAACGCCCGACCATCTGTCGCGCAATCGCGGTCAGCTGCTGGATGTCGGACTCGGCGCCGGTGGTGATCGTGCCGTAGACGACCTCCTCGGCCACGCGACCACCGAGCGCGACACGGATCCTGGCCTGAAGCTCCTCGGTCGAATAGGACACGCGGTCGGCGTCGGGTGTGGAGAGGGTCACCCCGAGCGCCATCCCCCTGGGAATGATCGACACCTTGCGTACCGGGTCGGCGCCAGGCGTCAGCATCCCCACGAGCGCGTGCCCGGACTCGTGATAGGCGGTGCGCTCGCGGTCCGCCGGAGAAAGCAGTATCCCGCGGGGCGAGCCCAGCATGATCTTCTCAAGCGAATCGGTGAAATCGGCCATCTTCACCTTTTCGTGCCCGCGGCGGGCGGCAAGCAGCGCCGCCTCGTTGGCGAGGTTGGCCAGATCGGCTCCGACCATCCCTGGCGTCGAGCGTGCCACGGCGTCGAGGCTCACCTCCTCGTCGAGGGGTATCGAGCGCGTATGCACCGCGAGGATCTTCGCGCGACCGTCACGGTCGGGTGCCTGCACGGTCACGCGCCTGTCGAAGCGTCCAGCACGCAGCAGGGCGGGGTCGAGCACGTCAGGCCGGTTGGTGGCGGCAAGCACGACAACGGCCTCGGAGCTCTCGAAGCCGTCGATCTCGGTGAGGATCTGGTCGAGCGTCTGCTCGCGCTCGTCGTTCGCCCCCGTAACGGACACCGACCCCTGACGCGAGCGCCCGATCGCGTCGAGCTCGTCGATGAAGATGATCGCCGGCTCCGCCTCCTTGGCCTTGGCGAACAGGTCGCGCACGCGAGAGGCTCCGACGCCGACGATCGCCTCGATGAACTCCGACGCGGAGATCGAGAAGAAAGCGGCATGTGCCTCGCCGGCCACCGCACGCGCCAGCAGCGTCTTGCCGGTACCGGGCGCGCCGGAGAGCAATACTCCGTGCGGCATACGTCCGCCGAGGCGCCCGTAGCGCTCGGGGTTGCGCAAGAAGTCGACGACCTCCGAGAGCTCGGCCTTGGCCTCGTCGATGCCCGCCACGTCGTCGAAGGTGACGCGGATCTTCTCTGGATCGATGCGCCGTGCCTGGGAGCGGCCAAAGTTGCCGAGCGCGCCCATGCCGCCGCCGCCGCGCATCGCGCGTCGTGCGACGAATATAAACAGCCCTACTATCAGCAGCGTTGGCCCGAAGCCGAGTAGCAGCTCGGCCAGTATCGAGGTGCTCTTGGAAGTCGACTTGGCATTGACTTCGACCCCCTTTTCCTGCAACAGCGCAGCGAGCTGGCTGCCGTTCCAGAAACTCGGCACCTCGGTCGCGAACAACGTCGTCGGCGTCGCTTTCTTGTCGCTCGCCGGGTAGCGCTGCTTGGCCTTGAACGTGCCTTCGATCGTGTCGCCCTTGGAGGAGATCGACTTGACCTCGCCGCCCTTGACCTGTTCGAGGAAGTAGGGATTGAACGAGACCGTCACCCGAGGTTGGCCGGCTGAGGGCGCGAACAGCAGCACCGACAGCCAGTTGAGCGCGAGCAGCGCGATCACGAACCAGATGAAGCCGCGCCTGCGGTGCGGGGGAGGTCCGGTCGGCGTCTGCTCGGGCATGCCACGCCCGTCGGGCGCCGGCGCGACCTGCCAGCCGCGCTTGTCGCGTGGCATCGGCGGGTGAGCGTCGGCTCGGCTGCGCCCGGACCGCTCGGAGTCCCCTGAAGCTTGATCGAGCATGAGCCAGATGCTACGCACCGGAATGGATGGGCACGGCCCGCGATGGACGCGTGGGCGGTTGGGTGGACTGCTTACATGGAGTCAGATCGGCGATGCCCCCCGCGCGCGCGGGGGCATTACGTAGAAAGCCGCAGCCTGTGCAGGGGTGCTCCCGGATGGTGTCGAGCAGGGTGCTATCAAGCCGTCGAGCGGGGTGCTATCAAGCGTGATGTCTGACTGCAAACAGGAGCCAAAAAAGGAGCCAATCGCGATGTTCGGAAATGTGCTGGTGGGAGTCGACGACAGGCAGGGCGGGCGCGACGCGATAGCACTCGCCACGCATCTCGTGGACGCGGCAGGAAAGCTGACGCTGCTCAACGTCCACAGTGGCGTGCTGCGACCAGTCGACGCGGCCAGCCCGGGCGCGGTCTCGGCCGAGCAGGAGCGCTCGCACACCTTGCTGGAGCGCGAGCGCGAGCGCGCCGGCGTGCAAGCAGAGCTGGTAAGCGTCGTCTCGGGCAACCCAGGCAAGGGACTGCACCAGCAGGCCGAGGAGCAGCATGCCGACCTGATCGTCGTCGGCTCTTGCTCGCGCGGCGCTTTCGGCCGGGCGATGCTCGGCGACGATACCCGCGCCGCGCTGAACGGCTCCCCCTGCGCGGTGGCGGTCGCAGCCCACAGCTATGCCGAGTCGCCGGCCCCGATTGCGAAGATCGGTGTTGGCTACGACGGCTCGCCGGAGAGCGAGGCAGCGCTCGCGATGGCGCGCGAGCTCGCAACCCCAACGCGGGCAAGCGTGATCGCGCTGGAAGCGGTGTCGATGCCGTCCTATGCCTACTCGGGCATGGTCTCGCCAGCAATCGGCGAGAGCATGGAAGTGATGATCGAGGAGGCCAAGGAGCGCATGCACGCATTGCCGGATGTGGATGGTCGCGCCGTGTACGGCTTCGCCGGCGAGGAGCTGGCGGCCTTCGGCGATGAGCTGGACATCTTGGTGGTCGGCTCACGGGGTTACGGCCCGGTCAAGCGCCTGGTCGTCGGCAGCACGTCCGAGTACCTGGAGCGCCACGCACGCTGCTCGTTGCTGGTGCTGCCGCGCGTCGCAGCCGATTGAGTTGGCTGGCGTGTCGAAATGCGCACGCTTTGGTTGGCTGAGTTGAGCTGGGATCGGGGGAGGTCTGGGTCTCGCCGTGCCGGCATGCGCGCCGATGCGTAGATGAAATAACGCGACGGTCACAAAGTGGCTGTTTGTCGTGATTACGGTTTTGCGTGTCCCGCATCCCTATATCCCGGACATGAAGTCCGTGCAAAGGAGACCGTAATGACGAAGCGTTCCGGCCCGCGGGCGGTTGCTCGCGTGGCAGCCGCGATCCTTGCATCGAGTGCGCTAGGAGTGGCGTTCGACGCCCCCGCGCAAGCAGACGGAGGGCATTTCCCCTCGCCCGGCGGCGGACACTCGGCGCTGATGCCGGGCAACCTGCTGCTCAGCCGCAGCGTTTATGAAAACGACCCAGGCTTGACAGCCGGAGTCACCGAGCTGCCGGCCGGATGTGTCACCGCTTGTACGCTTGCCAACGCCGGTGGCGCCTACCCGGAAGTGTGGAACAACGACCTCGTGGACGAAAGCTTTGGCGTCACATCGAAGATCTTGCTGGACCAGATCACGCCGTGGGGAGCGCCCGTCAGCACTTTGCAGGTGCCCAACAGCACCGAGCCGGGAGTCTCCTCGGGCTCTGACCAGATGGTGACCAGCTTCTCCTCCAAGTCCGAACTGGCGCTCAACCTCTCTACGCGCGGCAACAACGTCACGTTCATGGGCTATCTAGCCCCGGTCGACACGGTCGACGTCTCCAACTCCAACACCCCGGGCGCGATCGACCCGACCAACCCGGTCCCCGGCGCCTACTACCGCGTGGTGGCGCAGCTGAACGCGCAGGGTCAGTTCCAGTTCACCGAGACCAACGCCTACAGCGGCAACAACGGTCGCGCGGCAATCCTTAGCGAAGAACACGGCGCACACGCGATCTACATGGCGGGCAACGCCGGCAACGGCGCCAACCCACAGCCGGCCGGCGTGGTCGTTGGCACGGGCGCACAGATCCTCAAGCCCTCGCGCGAACCAGTGCCGGAGCTCCTACAAGAACCAGGATTCCCGACGCCGGTGGGTAGCTTCAACGTCACCCAGCTCGGCGACAAGGTGGACAAGATCGGCAAGGACACAAACTTCCGCGGTCTGACCATCTCGGACAATGTCGTCTATTACACAAAGGGTAGTGGCAGCAACGGTGTCAACACCGTCTACTTCCTGGACACGACGGGCAAAGCTTGCCCGAACGGGGTGGGGCTCCCGGCGGCAAACGCGAAACTGCCCTCGTGGCCGCTCGCCTACAACCCCGAAGAGTTGGTGGCCGAAGGCCTGAAGCCCAACAACATGTGCGTCCTGGAGGGCTTCCCGACGGCTCTGGCGAAGAAGGCAACGTCGTTCCCGTTTGGCATCTGGTTTGCCAACGCGAACACCCTGTATGTCGCCGAGGAGGGCAACGGCGAAAACGCGTACTCGACAACCAAGAACGAATACAACGAAGCGGCCGCTCAGACAGGCGCGGGTCTGCAGAAGTGGGTCTTCAACTCGACCGCAGGGGAATGGCAGCTCGCCTACACCTTGCAGAACGGTTTGAACCTGGGCAAGCCTTACACGGTGCCCGGTTACCCCACGGGCGACAACGCGGTCACGGGTCTGCCGTGGGCGCCGGCAACCGATGGCCTGCGCAACCTCGACGGTCGCGTCAACCCCAATGGGACAGCAACGATCTGGGCGATCACCTCGACGGTCAGCGGCGACGGTGACCAGGGTGCCGACCCGAACAAGCTGGTGGCGATCGCCGATCAGCTGGGCGCAAGCGCCCCCTCTGCCTCGGAGAGCTTCGGGACGGTGCGGGTGGCTGCCAGCGGTGAAGTGTTGCGCGGCATCTCGTTCACGCCGGGCACGGGTGCTCAGCAGGGCGGCGACTATCAGGGTGGCGGCTTCTCCGAGCACAACTACGGCGGCCGCTAGCAAGTATGAGCAGCGCCCGTAGCGTCTGAATGAGCGGGGTGGCCGTGCTGGAGCGTCCAGCGCAGCCACCCCGCTGCACGTTTGTGAGTCTGCGCGGCCCACTTCGCGTAGCCCACACCCGGAGAGTCCCGGAGAGTCCTTTAAGGCCGCCGGAGTCCCTTAAGGCCGCGGGTACTTGGGTTCCATCGAGGCGGCCTCTATTATTGTAAATGTCGATCAAGATTATTGCCTTTGTCCGGGCCGAAGTTGGCCGGGCTGCGACAATGCACCAACCAATCAGCGCGCACCGAAAGGACACGAGCATGACCCTGCAACTAGGCGACCTGGCCCCCGATTTCGAGGCGCAGACCGACCAGGGACCGATCCACTTCTATGACTGGATCGACGGCTCCTGGACGGTGTTGTTCTCCCACCCTAAGGACTTCACCCCGGTTTGCACGACAGAGCTCGGCTACATGGCCAAGATCAAGCCCGAGTTCGACCGTCGCGGCGTGAAGATCATCGGCCTGTCGGTCGACCAGACAGGCAAGCACGAGCAATGGGCCAAGGACATCGAGGAGACCCAGGGCTACGCGCCCAACTACCCGATCATCGGCGACAACGACTTCAACGTCTCCAAGCTCTACGGAATGCTGCCGGCAGCCACCGAGGGCGACTCGGACGTGCGCACGCCGGCAGACAACCAGACGGTCCGCAACGTGTTCGTGATCGGCCCGGACAAGAAGATCAAGCTGATCCTCGTCTACCCAATGACGACCGGTCGCAACTTCGACGAGGTGCTGAGAGTGATCGACTCGCTGCAGCTGACCGCCAGCCACAAGGTCGCAACGCCGGTCAACTGGAAGCCGGGCGAGAAGGTGATCATCGCCGGATCTGTCTCCGAGGATGAGGCGAAGGCGACCTATCCGGATGGCTGGGAGACGCCAAAGCCCTATATCAGGATCGTGCCGCAGCCGAGTTGAGAGGATGCCGGTCACGGACGACCCTCTCCAGGCGTCTCTGAAGACGGGCGATCGGGGTAGCCCTGTGGCCAGCTCGACTTACGCGACGTTGCAGTCTGGAGAGTCGGCAGAGCGTGGTCGAGCTGCCCGTCAGGCTGCGCCCCGGTCGGTACACGGCGACTGGGTTCCCGCTACTGACCGGCCCGATCCCGTCTCCGTGCTCGCGGCTCAGGCGGCCTCGCGCGTGCAGGAGCTCGTCCCGATCCGCTACGGGCGGATGCTCGTCTCGCCGTTCACCTTCTATCGCGGCGCCGCGGCCGTCATGGCGGCCGACCTCGCGGTGACGCCGGATTCGGGCATCGCAGTGCAGGCCTGCGGTGACGCCCACATCTCGAACTTCGGCGGATTCGCCGCGCCGGATCGCAGACTCGTCTTCGGTCCCAACGACTTCGACGAGACGCTGCCCGGCCCATGGGAGTGGGATGTCAAGCGGATGGCGGCCAGCGCCGAGATCGCCGGTCGCGACGTCGGGCTATTGGCGGATCGCCGGCGTTGGATCGTGCGCGACTGCGTGCGCGAGTACCGCGAGGGGATGCGCGACTTTGCCAACGAGAGTCACCTCGACGTCTGGTATGACCGCCTCACGGCAAGCGAGCTGGTCGAGCGCTTCGGTGGCAGACTGGGCGAGAAGGGACGGATCGTGTTCGCAAAGCCGTTCGCCAAGGCCCGGCGCAAGACGAGCTTGCGCGCGGTCAAGAAGCTCACAGAGCGCGTGGACGGGGAGCTACGCTTCCGCAACGTCCCGCCGCTGTTGGTTCCTTTGCGTGAGCTGTTCGAGCCGGGCGACGCTCGCGACGAGAGTGCCTACGTTCGCGAGTTGCTGGACGAGTATGCGGCGAGCCTCGATGTCGATCGGCGCTATCTGTTCGGTACCTACCGCTTCGTGGACATGGCCCGCAAGGTGGTGGGCGTCGGCAGCGTCGGTACGCGCGCCTGGGTCTTCCTGCTCGTAGGCCGCGACGGCAAGGACCCGCTGGTACTGCAGGCGAAGGAGGCACAGGCCTCGGTGCTAGAGCCCTATTTGGGAGTTAGCGAGTTCGATAACCATGGCGAGCGTGTTGTCCAGGGCCAGCGGATCTCACACGCGGCGAGTGACACCTTCCTCGGCTGGCAGCGCAGCGCGGGTTTGGACGGCCGTGAGCACGACTTCTACGTTCGCCAGTTGTGGGACTGGAAGGCCTCGGCTGACCTATCGACGATGAACGAGTGGGGCCTGCACGCGTATACTCGTGCCTGCGGATGGTCGCTGGCCCGCGCCCACGCTCGCTCGGGCGATCGGCTGGCTATCTCCGCATATCTGGGTGCCGGCCCAGGATTCGAGAAGGCGATCGTTCGCTTCTCGAGTGCGTATGCGGACCAAAACGAGCTCGACCACCAACGACTGGCCGAAGCCGTCTCAGCGGGTGAGGTGGTGGCCGAGCTCGGCGTCTGACCGTCCTACTTCACCGCTTGCCCCTTGGCGTTAACGGCGTACCACTTGCCGCCAAACTGCTTTGCGCCGACATATGAGATCAGCGTTGGCGCTGGTTCATAGATGTAGAGCGGATGACCGGCATAGGTGACCTGGCTGACACCTTCGGGCAGGGTGATGCTGGAGAGCAGAGAGGCCCGTACGCCTGCGCCTGCTGACGGCTTACCTTGCACCGGCAGGGCCAACCAGACAGCCGAGCACCCGCTGATCTTCACACAGGTGTCCTTCTTCGGATGGTCGCTTGAGAACTCGTACAGAATCGAGCCAGAGGAGTTGACCAGGATCTTGCCAAGCTTGGTCTTGCGCAGTTCGACTGTGTGAAACAGACTGGAGCGTGCTGAGGGGTGTGCGTCGGCCAACGTCGATGCAATAGCCGCGGTCAGCAGGATGCCAACCAGAAGAGCGCAGGTGCGCTTCATGAGATCGCCTCCGGGATCGTTCGTGAGTATGAGCTAAGCATGATGGGTGGCAGAGAACTTGTCGGTCTCATTGCAAGGAGGGAGGGCGTTGTGGGGAAATGTGAAGAACACGTTGATCGTACCCTCGGCATGCGTTGGCGTGTTGAACTCACCCTTGATCGTATAGCGCGGATTGATGCCCGAATTGTTCATGACCGTCTCACCGTCAAAGTCTCCGCTCGCGATTGCGAGCGTCGGAAAGTCGAAGAAGAGCGGTTCGTCGTCGGGTGGACCACAGTTGACGGTTCCTTGAAAATCGGTCCTCAGCCCGGTGAGCTTCTCGCCGTTGGGCGAGACCTTGAAGCTCAGCGTGAACACGCCGACATCACCTGAGTAGCTGCCCGGCCTTGGCTTGACGATCGACTTGGCCACGGCCATGCCGCCGCCGAGGACAGCGACCATCGCCGCCAGCAGCGTGACGGCAAAGACGCAAAAGATGCCTCTGCGCAACACCAGGCGCGGATGACTGTTTGGTGGCCGGTCGGCATCGTTCATGCTGGTCTCCTTCGGGTGGCGGAGGTCGAGTGGTGTGGGCAGGTGGAGAATGGAGGCGTCCGGCGCTCGCGTGGCTATCGCGACTTCACGTCGCTTTCCATGCTCGGGCAAGATGCGTTTGGGAGCGAGCGCGGATGATAACTTCAAGAAGCTGAGGGTCACGGTGCGAGTCGACAAACGATGGCACTGGCATTGACCTATGAGGTGGCTGCAGGCGAGCGCGTCGATCATCTCGTCGCACCGACCGCTCCCTGGCGCTATGAGCGGATCGAGGGCCTGGGACACTGGATGCCGCTGGAGGCGCCTGAGGAGGTCAACAGACTGTGATGGACTTCCTGACGGCCTGGCGGCGCGGCTTGCGGTCTATGGAGTGCGCCGCGCAGGCAGTCGGTGGGTTAGGGCATGACCGCGGCGTGATCGAGGACGCGACGAGAGACCTTGCTGTCGATGCGTCTGCTTTCGGTATGGTCCGACGCCGTGCCGCACGATCCTGTCGAGCTGTTGCGCCAGCTGATCCGGTTCGACACGACCAATCCACCCGGCAACGAGGCTCAGTGCGTCGGGTGGATCAAGGATCTCTGCGACGGAGCTGGCCTGTTGACGAGAGTCTTGGCCAAGGACGCGGCACGGCCGAACCTGTTGGCGCGGCTGCCCGGTCGGGGCGCCGCGCCGCCGCTCCTTCTCCAGGGTCACGTCGACGTGGTCACGACGGACGGCCAGAGCTGGCGCCACGATCCGTTCGGCGCCGAGCTGATCGAGGGCGAGATTTGGGGCCGGGGCGCCCTGGACATGAAGGGCGGCGTGGCGATGATGCTCGGGGCGATCCTGCGGCTCGCCGAGTCCGCTGAGCCTCCACCGGGCGACGTGCTGTTGTGCGTGCTCGCGGATGAGGAGAATCTGGGGCCGTACGGCGCGCGCTTTGTAGTTGAGGAGCACCCTGAGCTGTTCGAGGGCGTGAGGCACGCGCTCGGTGAGTTTGGTGGCGCGCGCACCGAGCTGGCGGGTCTGAGCACTTATCCGATTCAGGTGGGCGAGAAGCAGGTGTGCTGGTCGCGCGCGACCATCCGGGGAGCCTGGCGGGCACGGCTCGATCCCGATGCGCGGCGGTGCGATGGCGAAGCTTGCTCGGTTGCTGAGCGCGCTGGATGCGCGGCGACTCCCGGTGCACGTCACCGAGATTCCGCGGTCGATGATCGAGGCGGTGGCGGCCGCGCTGCCCGCCGGCGGGCGCGAGCTAGCCGACGGGCTGCTCGACCCCGAGCGCACCGACGCGACGATCGACATGCTCGGCGAGGCGGGCCAGACGCTGGATCCGATGTTCCACAACACGGTCAACGCCACCGTCGTGCGAGGCGGCGCCAAGGTCAACGTGATCCCGAGTGAGTTGCAGCTCGAGCTCGACGGGCGTCTGCTTCCTGGGCAGACGGCGGACGATCTCTTCCGCGAGCTGCGTGAGCTGGCCGATGACGAGGACCTCGAGCTGGAGGCACTGAGCTATGAGCCGGGATCCGATCGGGCGGACCTGTCCCTGATGCCGTTGCTGAGCGACGTGCTCACCGCCGCCGACCCCGACGCCGTGCCGTTGCCGATGCTCATGCCAGGTGTCACCGACGGTCGGTTCTTCGCCCAGCTCGGAATCCAGACCTACGGTTTTCTGCCGATGCGCCTTCCGGCGGAGATGAAGTTCACGAGCCTCATTCACGCGGCGGACGAGCGCGTACCGGCGCAGGAGATCGGCTGGGGCACTGACCGCATCTGCGAGGTGCTGACGCGGTACAGGTAGCGTGACCTTGCGCTCCGGGTCAGGCGGGACCGCGTCGTTGCCTTATCTTGTCTGTCGGCATTCTTCGTAAAGCACAGATAGCTGCTCGCTGTCGCTACTCAGAAAAAGATGGAAATCATTGATGCCTCCCAAAGTTGAAGTCGGGCACGACTCCTCAGCAGGTATGCGGCTTTCTGCACGGCAGCTGCGTCAGGGAGTGACTTGCTGGGCGCTGTGTTGGGCTGCTGCTCGGAGGTAGGCGACGATCAGTGGGTGCGGAGCGCCGGGTTGCGAGCTGAGTTGCGGGACGAACAGTGTCGCGAGAAAGAAGCTTCGGTCAGGCAGCTCGACCACACGCGCCTCGCCATCCTGGTCAGTGCCGACAACACTCAGACCGCCATCGTTCAGCCGCTCTTGGTGCTCTGGGTTCAGGCCAAAGTTGCAGTAATACTGCTCGGAGACTTCGTTCTTGCCGTAGAAATGGGCGGCGCGAGAGCCAGGTTGTAGTCGAACGCTCATGGTCTGGCCGACGAGCGAGCATGTCAAGGCTGAGATAAAGAGATCAGAGGCGTACGGGTCATACTCGGCGTGCTGTGCATCCTCGAAGCCGAGCACGTTGCGTGCATACTCGATCACAACGTGCTGGAAGCCACCGCACGTCCCCAGGAAGGGCCAATCTGACTCGCGCGCGATGCGGATGGCCCGTAGCGCGCCATCCATGCTGCGGTATGGGCTGCCAGGCGCGCACCACAGGGCATCGTGGGCAGCAAGTTCGGCGGCGGGAAGATCCTCTAGTTCCGTAGTGCTCAACCAGCGAACATCGACCTCGACCCCCAGCGCTGCGGCAGCGTGATTGAGCGCGGCGTTCGTCGCCATGTGGGGTGGGAACTCCGTGTTGAACTCGCCGATCACGCCGACAGCGATTGCTCGGGCCATGCGCTCGGGACCTCCGTTTGCGGGCAAGGGCTGGTGCCACATTAGTCGCCCCGAGCCTATCGTCAAGGTCTGGAACTCGTGGCAGAGTCGTCCTGGCAAAGAACTCAACCCGCGCTTGCCGGACGATCAGGACAGCGTCCCCCAGCAATCGCGTCCCGGCAAACCGGCTGCTGCGACCCGAGACCAGCACCCAGGTTCCTAGAACCAGCACCCGGTTCCCAATGCGCCAGAAGGAAGCACGTTGCTCCTATGTCAAGGGACGCCGCAATTTGCGGGTTCAGAGAGTTGCGTGGCAGCGGGCAGGTCCAACCCATCGCGGCAGCTCGTGGTTGCCGAGACGCGTGACGTGCGTCAAGATACATGCGTGAGTGGTGAGGAGTGGCTGAGACACACTTTCGAATCGGCGTTGCGGACGAGCAAGCCACCCTACGAGGCGCTGCGTACTGAGATCCAGGCGCTCTCGGAATCGTGTGTGCTCTCCGAGGAGGAGGCTTCGCGCGCACGCGTACGGCTCGATGAGGACGAGCGCGACATGCACATGCCCGCCCGCCGACGAGCTGAACGGGGCGGCCCCTTCGTAAATGGCGTTCGTGGTGGGGACCTCTGGAAGGAGAACTGACACCGGAGCGTTCGCTTGGCGAGGTAAACGAAGTCACGGTCGTCCTCACGCGCGTCGAGCTGTGGACATCGCGGCTGATCTTGCGGCTGGAGGCTCTGCCAAATCAGCTACGGCCGCGTTGGATGCAACGTTCGACACGGATTGGAAAGTCTGGGAGAGCCGTTGGGTTGATGCTGCAATAAAACGCTGGTGGGTGCTGCATGAGGAAGTCTGGCCAGCGCTCGGAGTCTTTGCTAGCCACATCACTGAGGGCAACACCTACTCACCCGCGCGACTGCTCATTCTCTATTCAGCACTTGAGGCGTACGCAAAGGTGCGGCACGGCCACAAGAACTTCCGAAAGCTCCGCCAGTACGCCGGGATTAAAGGTGAAGTGATTGGAGCGACCAATCCTGCCCTTGATCTACTCGGCGCATCGCGTGGGTATTTTGCTTATCTGAAAGCGCCGAGCGAGACATATACGCTGGCAGATGTGGAAAACGAAATGCTGCCGTCAACCCGCCGTGGCTCTGGTCTCATGCAGGCGTGCCTTTTGCGGGAGCTTGGCTTCGCGCCGAGCAAGATTGAGGGCCTGCTGGGGGGTCACTACAAGGGCTGGGCCGTCTAGTGCTCTCTATCGGTGGGAAGCTGTCCGAAGTGCAGCTCGAACTCTGCCGGGGTCAGTCGTCCCCGGTGTCCGATTTTTCTCCATTCACACCTGTAGCACGCTCAGCCCGGCTATGGCTTCGACCGGCTCGAAGTCGTCGTCCTGGGTAACGACAGGTATGCCGTGAGCGAGCGCGGTGGCGGCGATCCAGAGATCGTTGACGTTCAGTCGCCGTTTGTTCTTGGCGAGATGGACTCGCAGCAGCGCCCATGATCGCGCGACCGCTTCGTCGATAGGAAGCTGCTCGATGTCGGCTATCGATTCAAGCGTGGCCAGGCGACGGGCGCGCACGTCGAGATCTTCGGCGGCCAATACTCCCGCGTGGAGCTCTCCAACGGTGATGGGTGAGATCGCCATCTCCTCGGGCAGCGCATCTACATCAAGCGGACGACCGGTCTCACTCGCCATGAAGACGCTGGTGTCGAGCAGCCCCCGTTGAGGCGCGCGCTCAGACGACGGGGCCAAGGTCCTCGGTGGTATCGCCGGCCAAGCGTGCGAGATCCTCACGTAGGCCTGGGTCGGCCTGCGCTACGGCTAGGCGCTTGGCGAGCTCGACGCGTGACAGCCAGTGTCTGCGTGGTTGCTCCAGCGCATCCAGCGAAGCAACCGGCTTGCCGCGCGAGGTGATCACGATCTGCTCGCCTGCCTGGGCGCGACGCAGGATGCCGGCCGCATTGTTGCGCAACTCTCTCATGGCGACCTCAGACATGCTACAAACGTAGCACACATGTAGCCGCTTGCCTTGAGGATTCCGGAACCACTTCTTTCCAGCGACGTGTCGCGGATCGGTGCGTTCGCCTGTCTAGGTCTTTGCGGCCTTGACGCACCAGCCCGAGCGCTCCGTTGCCAGGCTTCATGCGTTCCCGTAGCTGCCGAATCCGGTCGAGTGTGGCAAGCGTTCGCTTGATATCGGTGTTGCACGGCTCCTGATTGCTCGCCGGGCGTGGGACGCCACCGCTGAGATCCTTGTCGACCCTCGAGTCGGATTCGAAATTTGTTGGATGCTTCTATGTTGTCAAGGGCGTTTTTGCGAGTTGGTTGTAGAGGTGTCGTGAGAGGTGTCTCTTGAGGGAGCGCATCGCCTCTCGTTTGGTCTTTCCTTCGGTGATCTTTCGTTGCATGTAGGCGCGGCTCGGCGCGTGGTGGACTGAGTGTGAGAGCGCGATCGTGTAGATCGCTGCGTTGATTTGCCGGTCGCCTCCGCGGCTGAGGCGGTGCCTGACGGTCTTGCCGGATGACGCGGGTTGCGGGGCGGTGCCGTTGGCGCGTGCGAACGCTGCCTCGCTGGTGAAGCGTGCTGGGTTGAACGCTAGGAGCCTGCCTGCGCAGATAGGCCCGACGCCGGGCTCCTCTAAGAGCGCTGGGGAGAGCGAGCTGACCATCTCCTCGATCTGGCGGGTGTAGTTCTCGGCGTCTGCGTCGAGTGCTCGAGCACGGTTGGCGATGTCGCGGAGTACCTGCAGGGTCAAGTTCTCTTGCTGGGTCGCGGTCGGTCGTGTGCGCATCCCGGTGAGGCGGTTGGCGAGCGTCGCGCCGTTGCGAGCCTGACCGATCCGTTCCCGCAACGCGTACGGCGCACTGACCTGCAGCGCTTGCAGCTGGTTGTAGAGCCGGGAGCGCTCGCTGACGATGGAACGGTAGCCAGCCAACAGCATTTGCAGCGCCAAGCGCTTTCCCGACCCTCTGGGTGTCGAGAGTCCGTCGCCCGTGAGGACCTTCTTGGCGGCCAGCAGAGCATCGATGCGATCTGACTTGCCACCCCGACGCTCACGTCGTTGTGGGCGTTCGACCTCGAACACTTCGATCTCCTCGGCCTGCACAAACTCGCACAGTCCCGCGCCCCAGCTGCCGGCACCCTCGATACCGACCAGAACACTCTCACCGAGTTCTCTGAGCCAGCACACGAATTGGCTGTAGCCGGCGAGAGTGGTCTCGATCACGATCTCCCCGAGGACCTGTCCGAGCCCGTCCAGAGCTACCGCATGGTGTTGTTGCTTGTGCGTGTCCACGCCTACTGCGATCATGATTCTGTCTCCTCATCTACTGGTTGGCGCTGGTGTGATGTGGAGGCCGCCAGACAAAGCCATGTCGAGCGACAGGCACGCTTCTATGAAGTCATGGCGGCGTCCGTGACAGGCGGCGGGAGACAAATCCAACGTAGGGCACCCGACAACGGGGCCAGCCGTTTTACTTGAGTCATCCCGTCGCCTGCCACACCCTCTACGGGGCACCGGACACCACTACCTAGCCATCACGCCACCAAGCCCAAAACGGGCTCCGCGAACCAACGGCCAGCCCACTCATCACTGGGCCCCAGCAGGCCCAAACCAAACTACATGGCCGCTTTGAGCTGCTCACGGTCAATAACACTATGGACGGCGGGATGCCGACACCGACTGACTGGCTCCAAATGGCTATGCCGCGTGCGGTCTAACTCCGGCGGGTCATACCGTCGAGCTTCCGAGGGCAGGTGTCCGACGGATGTTGCCACGGCGTTGCCGGGGTCCACCTATTGGGACTGCAAGAAGCGCGTCAATTCATCGATAGCCCGCGATTTGCAGGCACTTCATATGCGCTCGAGTGGACTCGAACCACCACGGACCATTCGGTCCACAAGGCCCTCAACCTTGCGCGTCTACCAATTCCGCCACGAGCGCAGAGGGGGCGAGTATATCCGGCGCCCGGCTCGGGCAATGCCTGCCGGTTGCATCCGTCCACAGCCCGCGCTACTGTACGAACACATGTTCGTTTCAGGGCCCAATACATCCGACACGGGAGCCGTGCACATATGGATCTGACCAAGCGTCAGCAAGAGATATTCGACTTCATCGGCAAGTACTCAGCCAAGTACGGCTATCCACCGACGGTGCGCGATATCGGCAAGGCCGTCGGGTTGGCATCCTCGTCCACGGTGCACGCGCACCTAGCCAATCTCGAGAAGATCGGTCTTCTGCGTCGCGATCCGTCCAAGCCACGGGCTATCGAGTTGCTCGACAAGGCCGTTGGAAGCGCTGTCGACAGCGTGCGCAACATCGTAAGGCCGGAAAGTCTGCCCTTGCTTGGCTCGGTTGCCGCCGGTCAGCCGATTCTCGCCGAAGAGAACGTCGAGGAGTATGTGCCGGTTCCAAGTCTTGCCGGCGGCAGCGACGGCGACTATCTCCTACGGATACGCGGAGAATCGATGAAGAACGCCGGTATCGTCGAAGACGATCTTGTCGTCGTCCATCAGCAAGACACTGCACAGCAAGGCGACATAGTCGTGGCATTGCTCGGGGAGGAGGCCACGGTCAAGCGCTACTTTCGCGAGTCCGACCACATCCGCTTGCAACCCGAGAACGAGACGATGGAGCCAATCCGCACCAAGGAGGTCAAGGTGCTCGGACGCGTAGTCGGTCTGCTCAGGAGCATGTGATGAGCACCTCGCTGCTCGAGCGGTTCCCGGCCTTTGAAGAGGGCTGCGATGAGCGGGATACGAGTCTTGGGCTGGATGGCGTGCTGTTCGCGGGCATGCCGGAGGCACACGGGAGGCTTACGCTGGATGAGCTCATTACCGGCGTGTGGGAGGGTCTTGCCGTGCGCGGCGCCATCGAATGTCCTGTGTGTACGAGCTCGATGGTTCTGGGCTCTCACGGCGGTGGCGATGGTCGGCAGACTGGCTCCTGTCTCGGCTGCGGTTCGAAGCTCTGCTGACTCGCTGGCTCGTGGACGCCGACTGAGCGTTGTGGCCCAACTCTTCACGGAACGCCCGCTCCGCGCTACGGTTGTGTGGCAGGTCAAGCAGCCGCGGAGGTCATCCGGCCTTCGAGGAAACTCCGGACATCACAGGGCAGGGTGGTCGAGCTATCGACCCGGGGAAACCCGCGGGAAAGTGCCACAGAAACAAACCGCCTATGTCAGCCGTCCCACGTGAACGACTGGCAGGCAAGGGTGAAATGGTGCGGTAAGAGCGCACCGGCGCCGCGGTGACGCGGCGGCTGGGCAAACCCCACCCGATGCAAGGTCAAACCGGATCGTTTGCAGGTTGCCCGCCGAGATCCAGGTAGGCCGCTCAGATGGATGGTTGCTCAACGACAGGATCCGGGTTATCGATCTGCTAAGGAAAAACCCCGCTAACGCGGGGTTTTTCTATTGGTCGGCGCCTCCCGTTCCGTCGGCCGCAAAGTCGGAAAGACGCAATTGGGCGCTGTTCGCACACTCAGAATGGCGCCGGTCAGAGACATTCCAAGAGAACTCGAGGCCGGTGATAGAGGGCTTTGCTTGCTTTGGTGAGGCTTCTGTTGCGGTCGATGGAATAGACCGTCAGAGTCGCCGCTAAAGACTCGGGCATGCACGATTGACGGTGGCTACGTTTCGCGAGGGCGGCGGCGATCAGAGATGGAGTAGGAGACACGGCTCGACTTGAGCGGTCGAACCCGGGAATCTCTTTGTGTGACGCATGGCCGAGATGTGTGCGGAGAGGCATCACGTTTCATGGTCAAGCGTCGTGCCCGTTGGGCGCGGAACTCAGATCAACGATGAACAGCACCGACTAGGCAGGGAAAGATGGCTTCAATCAATCAGACACGCTCGAAAGCACGGGCATTGCGCCCCAGCGATGACGGACTGCCGCGCGGCCACGTCACGGAGATACAACGTGCCCGGATGCTCAGCGCCGCGGTCGAGGCGATCGAGGAGAACGGATATGCGCGACTGACCGTCGCGCAAGTGATCAGCCGGGCGAAAGTCTCGCGCAAGACGTTCTATGACCTGTTCGTCGATCGCGAGGACTGCTTCCTGGCCGTGTTCGAGCGGACACTCGAGCAACTGCGTGCGCGAGTGATCGAGGCATATGAGCGGGAGATCTCATGGCGTGAGGGGGTCCGCGCCGGCTTGGCTGCACTGCTGGTCTTCATCGAAGAGGAACCGGAGCTCGCCCGGTTGTGTGTCGTAGACGCGCTCGGCGGCGGCCCGCGGGTGCTCGAAGAGCGCGCGCGGGTGCTCGGACAGTTGCGTAAGGTGATCGATCAAGCCCGCACGACCGCTAACGTCAAGCGTGAGCCGCCGAGCGTCACGGCCGAAGGCGTGATCGGTGCCGTGTTCGCGGTGCTCCACACTCGCTTGCTCGAGCGAAGCACCAAGCCCTACATAAGCCTGCACGGTTCGCTGATGAGCATGATCGTGCTTCCCTACATGGGGGTTCGCGCCGCAAGCCGAGAACTGTCTCGTCGTCCGCCCGAGGTGCGCCGGCGAGGTAGGGCTGAACAGGGTGTCGGCAAGGACCCGATGGCTGGGCTCGATATGCGCCTGACCTATAGGACGGTGCGAGTGCTGACGGCGATCAAGGAGCATCCTGGAGCAAGCAACCGAGAAGTCGCCGACGGAGCCGGTATCGCCGACCAAGGCCAGATATCGAAGCTGCTTTCGCGTCTAGAGCGATTGGACCTGATCGAGAACGTCGACCATGCCCAATCAAAGGGGGCTCCGAACGAATGGTGCCTTACCGAGCGTGGCGAGCGGGTGGAGAGAGCTACCAGACCGATGTGAGCTCTGGGAGACGCATCTCCATTTGGGTGCACGTCACGTCGGCCGCAACGGTGCGATGCTCAGGAATGCGGCAATGCGCTCCGGCGCAATAGCTCATTTGGCCGGGAGATCGACAGCATGTGGTCGATAATCCAGGAATTGCCTCGACGTCTCTCGATGCCTGCCAACAGGCGCGAAGGCCGACGTTGCTCTACCTTGAAGGTGCGGGAGCAGTGGAATGAGGGGGTGAGCGTCGTGCTGTGGGCGGGCTGGAGCAAGCGACGTAGGGTAGGAGAAGCGAAGGAGCTGCTGGCGGTTGCCGGTGGGATCTTCGACCGCTCGCTCGACCCGCATCAGACGATGCGAGCGATCGCCGAGATGGCGGTGCCCAGGCTTGCGCAGATGTGTGTGATCGACCTGCTGCGTGAGGACGGTACGATCGCGGAGACGGTGGCTGTGGCCGAGCGAGAGAAGGATTTCAGCAAGCTTGAGTCACTGCGCACCGAGCACCCTCTCGATCTTGACGGCGAGCACCCCAGCGCCCGTGCGATCCGCTCACGTGCCCCGGTGGCCGCGGAGGATCTGACCGATGCGCTCATGCTCGAACGGATCGCGCCGGAGCCCGAGGTCCGCGAGCTGCTTCTCTCCAGCGGGTATCGCTCCGCGATGGCGATGCCGCTGATCTCTCGTGGGCGACTGCTTGGAGCGCTGTCCTTCTTCTATACGCACGATGGTGCTCGCCACGACGCCGAGCACATGGCCCTGATGAGCGACCTCGCGGATCGAGCGGCCACGGCGCTGGACAATGCAAGTATGTATGCCGCTCGTACGCAAATGGCACGTACGCTGCAACGCAGCCTGTTGCCCGAGAGCTTGCCTGTGCTCGAGCGAGTGAGCCTCTCCTCTGCCTATCACCCTGTGGGCGAGGGAAACGAAGTGGGCGGGGATTTCTATGACGTGTTCACCACTCCGTTTGGCTGCTGGCTGGTCGTCGGCGACGTTTGCGGCAAGGGCCCCGAGGCGGCTGCCGTGACCGCGCTGGTCCGTCACAGCATTCGTGCCTTCGCGTTCGTTCGTGCGAGTCCGGCGCAGGTTCTCGGGGCTGTCAACGAGGTGATGCTTGGACACGCGCTGGCGCATCGGTTCGCGACCGCCGTGGTCGTGCGGCTTGACCTCTCGCGTCAGCAGGCCAGGGCAGTCGTCGCGGTGGCCGGTCATCCTCCACCGGTGGTGTTGGCGCACGATGGCTCTTGCCACTGTCCAAGCATGCAAGGAATGATGCTAGGCGTGCGCTCCGGCTCGAATGTACTCGACTTCGAACTGGAGCTCGAGCAGGGTTCGACGCTTGTGCTCTACACCGACGGCCTGCTCGATGCGGGCGCGCCGCTGCGGGGATTGACCTCGCGACAGCTATGCAGCCTGCTAGTCGACCAGGCTGGGGCTGAGCCTATGGCTATCGTCCAGCATCTCGAGCGACTTGCGCTTGCGAGTGGAGCGGGTCGCTTGCGCGACGACATTGCGATCGTCGCGGCTCGAGTGGACGGCCAAGTGGCGCCCGCACATGCATCGAAGACACGACGGTAGGCAGACCGCGCTCTAACTAACACCCCCTTGTGTACGTCCCCAAGGGCGACAGCCGTCGGATTAGAGAAGGAGTTGCTGCTCTGCGCGATATTGCCGAAGCCTTGTCATGCCGCGACCGTAATCATCCTCGGCGTAGGATCCACGCTGGTCGCATGCCTGACGGCGTTGGTCGTCGTTCGTTTTCGCGCTCGCCGGAAAAGACGGTATGTGCGTCTCAGGGTTGTTCCTTATCGCGGCGACGATCCGTCTACAGAGGCGATCGTAGACATGTTCGATGTGCTACATAAGCGACTGTTGCGCCGCTGGTGGCGGAGACTGCTCAGCGGCCAGCCTTCCATTGCTCTCGAGATTCACAGTCATCGCGAGGCATGGCTGTCGCTCACCTGCCCGATGGGTATGCGGTCGCTGGTGGAGGCGGCCCTGCGCAGCGCCTATCCCAACTGCCGTCTACAGGGCGAGCCGAGGACGCCAGGCTTGCCCCCCTATGTCCTTCGATTGAAGAAGCACAGTCCGTTCATCAAGCGCGCGAAGCTGATCGATCGCTTCGATCGCGACCGCGCCCCGGCGGTCAACAGGCTGATTACTACGATGGACGCATGTCGAGCCCCGGCTTTTGTACAGATCGCGCTGACCCCTACCCCGGCCCTGTTCGAGGGCCACTCCAAGCGCAGCTATAAGCGTCACGAGCATCATCTCTCGCGCCAACGCAAGCTGAGACTGCCGCCGCTCGATCGTTCCATGGTGGAGGACGAGGAGCTGAAGGGAGGGCTGGACGTCCAACACCGGCCTCTGTTCTTCGTGGACCTGCGCCTAGTCGGGCCGAACCGCTCCGTCTGCGAGCGGATCGCCTCGGAGTTGCGCGCTGAATGCGCTGAGAATCGCTTGGTAGAGCGCGGCACATGGGTGCGCCATGGTTGGTTTGGCATGTACTCCAGACGGGTCTCGCGCGGGGAGGGCAATCCGCTGCCTTCGATCCGTAAGGGCGTATTCGCCTCAACAGAGCTCGCGAACGTTTGGCAGGTACCGTCGATGGACTATTCCACGGTCCCCTTTGCGCGCAGCCCTTTGCCGCTGGCACCTGCTGGACCTATGATCTTCCGCCCGCTGGAGGCGATGGGCACGCTCCGCGACGCTAGTGGTCCGGTCTCGATCCACCCGTCGCTGCGCCGCCAAAACACAGCGGTGCCAGGCACAGTCGAGCAGGGCAAGTCGAGCTATCTGGTGGCCACGGTCGCGGAGGACCTCCGGCGGGAACGCTGCGCGGTGATCGTGCTCGACCCTAAGGGCGACGCTGCCGAGGCAGCCGTCAGTGTCGTGCCGGCCGACCGTACGTGCACATTGCTTGACTTTTCGCATCCAACCTGTGGGTTCAACCCGCTGGCCGTGGACGCGCCGGCCGATACGATCGCCGACTACGTTGTCTCGGCGTTGAAGAATCTCTTCAGCGACGGTGACATCAAGGCGTCGTCCGACCGCTATCTGCGCAACGCGATCATCGCTGTGCTCGCCTTTGATCGCTGCAGCACGCTGTGGGACGCCGCGCGGCTCCTGTCTGTCGGGGAGGAGGGCTACGCCTACCGCTCGCGCGTTGCGGGCGCATTGCGCACACAGCCGGAGTTCAAGGAGATCTCTGAGTTTTTCACGGGCCGTCGATTGCACCATCAATCGACGTAAGGAGATCTCATGCTTGGAACCAACGCCAACATAAGCCTAGACGGCTACATTCGCGTTTCCCAGACGCGCGGGAGAGAAGGCGACTCGTTCATCAGTCCTAAGGTCCAGCGCGACTGCATCCAAAAGTGGGCCGATGCGCGTGGCGTCAGCATCGCTGCTTGGCATGAAGACCTCGATCAGTCTGGCGGCAAGCTTCACCGTCCAGGACTCGACACGATGCTGGCCCGTATCCGCTCAAGCCAGACTGGGGGCCTCGCGGTAGCCCACCTCGATCGTCTATCCCGGGCTGGGGTTGCCGATGCGCTTCGTCTCGTAGAGAGTGTGCATGAGGCTGGCGCGAAGATCGCGGTGGTAGACCTTGGCATCGATCCCACTACGCCCGTGGGCGAGTTCTCGATGACCCTGTTTCTTGCTCTTGGTCGAATGCAGCGCCGTCAATTCCAAGAGCGCTGGCAGGAGGCCCAAGGTCGTGCTATCGGTCGAGGAATCCACTTCCGAGCACCCTTCGGTTACACCAAGCCTGGGAAGGCGAAGCCGATCGTGCCCAACCCAGTGACGGGTCCGTTGGTCAAGCGGGCATTTGAGCTGCGAGCGGCAGGAGAGGCGTGGCCGAAAATCGCCACCTTCTTGAATGAACGCCATCCGCCGAACGAAGCTCCATCATGGACGCGCTCGACTGTCAATCACCTGATCCGCAACCCTGCATATCTCGGGCAAGCAACCTGCGGCAAGCATATCCAGGCTGGTGCTCATCCGGCGCTCGTAAGCGTCGAGTTGTGGGAGGCCGCAAACGCGGTGAAGGCGCAGGCGCCGAGCCGAGGCGACGGCGAGGGAACGTTGCTTGCTGGGCTCGTGCGCTGCGCTGGTTGTCGGTATGTGATGAGTCGCGGAGCAACCCAGGGGGCTGGTCGACCCGAGCAACTGTTGACCTATACATGTCGGCGCAATCACAGTGCTGGGCGGTGTCCGGAATCTTGCGCGATCAAGCGCGAGCTGGTCGAGCAGTATGTCGAGGAGGCATTTCTCGAACGCTATGCGGAGGTGAGCATCGAAGGTGTGGTCGACAGCGTCGATCTGGATGCTGCACGCCAAGAGGTAGCAGAAGCAGAAGCAGACCTGGATGAATTTCGCGACAACGAGCGTGTGCGCACGGCGCTCGAGGCGCTTGGAGGTAGCTCATTTGAGGATGGGATCGCCGCACGCGCGGGGAAGGTGATCGCGGCGCGCGAGAAGCTAGCTGCCGCACGCGCGAGCGCTGTCGGCTTTGACCTACCAGACGCGGTCGGCTACCGGAACTTGACGCTCCCCGAGCGGCGGGTGCTGTTGCGTGCTGGGATCGGCGCTGTGTTCGTGCGACGCTCGTCAGTGCGCGGGGGGCGAGGCAGGGTTCCCGATCCCGCTACACGTGTTCATATCTGCTGGGCCGGGGAGGAGCCGGAGAACCTTCCCGGCAGGCACAACAAAGCGGTCGTCGCTCCGACTCGGTTTGACTGGTAGCCAATTCGTGCCTGGATAGCGCTCGGCAATGATCCTCGCAAAGGTGGTAGCGACGGCGTTCGTGGCGTCGGCGTTGCGGTCATCGTCATGTGGAGATCGTGCAGCTATTGGATATAGCTGCACGCGTGCATCAGACGAGCTCTTCTTAGGTCTGAGACGAACCGCCGAGCCGTCCGAAGGAGGTTCCCGAGTCGTGGCAAGGGGGGCCATGTAATCTGATCCGACGCGCGACGCCAATATGGACATTTTCGAGGCCCCTCGCGATCCGCTTGTCGCCTGTGATCGTGGTCGTGGGATGAAACAGCAGCACCTGGGGGGTTGTGATTTGTGCGCGCTTGGAAGTCTGTTGACGTCGCGGCGTTTGGGGCTGGGCGATCTGGGAGGCACATGTTGGCGTCCGGTGTGATGGGCATCCTGTCGTCGCTATGGCCAGCTTCGAGGAGCGGATATATCAACTGGGCTTGGAGGCCCTCGCCGAGCAGGAGCGTCAGGTTGCGGAGGTGCGGAGTCGCGGCTCGACTCTGCTTGCCGCGGGTGCTGTGATCGCCTCGTTGCTGGCCAAGGCTGTCTTTCATGGCGGGCACCCAGAGGGCACCTTGGAGACGTTGACGACGGTCGTGGGGGTGCTCGGGGCAGGTGCTCTGTTGCTGTTCGTCGTGTTGTTGCTGCGGCCGTATGAACTTGGCTTCACGGTCAACGCGCCGGCCACCTACAGGGCGCTGTGGGAGCAGGGAATACTCGATCAACCGATGGTCGACCTCGCTCTCGCCGATGCTTTTGAGGAGCAGCGCGAGACCAACTCGAGGGCCGTCAGGCGTTTGTCTTGGTTCTTGGCCGTGGCGCTTGGCGCACTCGTTCTGGAGACCGCTGGTCTTGCCGCCGCCGCTGCGCTAGCCTCATAGCTATGGCAGACCGTCCTATCAGCCCCCCGTCCTCGCCGTCGAAGCCCGGCAACGCGCCGGCGCCGGGGTCGGTCCCCAAACTGCCCAAAACGATCTTCAACCTGGAGAAGAAAGGTTGAGCGGGTAGCCTCGGCTTCGTTCGAGGATGCAAGTAGGCTGTCAGCGTGTGGGTCTTTGGACGGCTCGGTTTTGGGAGACAAGATCCGCCTGACCATCCGAAGGACGGCCCCTCTGGCCGGTCACCGCGCCCGCCTCGCGCCTTGCGATATTTCACGGCGCTGAGGTCTGCGTCGATTTGCAGTTGGGTCTGCGGAGGGCGACTGCGTGGGCGCGGGCGGTGTCGTGAGGCTGTCGTGTTTGCTGGCGTTGTTTCGAGGACTGGTTGCGGGACGTGCTCGACCAGGCGCGTCGTGGCACCCTGCCCGGCTTGGTGCGTACCGGCGCGACGGTTGCCAATGCTGCAGCGGAGTACCTGGGCTACATCGAGCATGATCGGATGCGCAAGCCCTCCACGGTGCAGGGGTATCGCTGGATCGTGGATGCACGTGTCATCCCCGAGCTCGGGGCGCTTGGAGGACGTGACGGCCGACCAGATCGAGACGTGGCTAGGGAGATGCCTGGTAAGCCGAGCACGCGCCGGAAGGCGCTCGTGTTCCTCCACTATGCGTCGCATGAGGAGGATGCGCGGCTTGTTGCCGAAGCGTTCCGGACGGATATAGACGTCGCCGTCGATACGGCATAGAGCGCTTTCGTCGGTTGCAGTTGCCTTGTGGTTTTCGTGGGCCGTGTGTGGATTCGTGCCGGGACTGCGTCCCGGATTAAGAATCCGCTGGAGCGGATTAACCCTCCAGCCCTGACGGGCTGGGTAGGGTTTTGACCGTCGCGGACCGTGAGAGGTGTTGATTGATGGGGGGTTGTGGTGGTGGTCCACGACGGTCAAAACCCTATCCCGCTGAGAGCTGGTGGAGGGACGGGACGGGGTTGGTGGTGCCCGCTACCGCTCTGGTCGACGCGATCGTTCTGGTTGGGGTGTCAGGCCCTGAACGCCGGCGCATTGGCAGTCTCGACGTCGACGAGGTCCCTGATCGCTCTTTTCGGGACGAAACTGCAGCACTAAGGGGTCGAGCGTCCTGGTCGCGCAGACGTGTGCGTGACCCTGGAGTGCTCTTTCGGCTCGTTGCTTGTCCTGTTCGCTGTGGTTGGACGGATTAAGCATATGTACGCGTTTTCTAACGGCACGGAGGTCGTGTTATGCAGACAGAAAGGGATTCGGAAATCGTCTCCTGGATCGGCGGGCTCGGCGCGGCCGGAGCCGAACACGTGATGAGCGAATTCGGGATGAGTCGCAGCATCGCCTACCAAAGATTGAACTCGCTGACACGCGACGGGCTGCTCGAGCATCACACGGTGCTCTACGGACGTCCCGGAATGTACATTGCGACGCTTGCCGGCCTGCGCTGGAAAGGCATCGGCCGTCTCGGGACTTTCAGCGTGCGACCCGGTGGCTTTGAGCACGCCTGGCAAGTCGCGCAGACCGCTGTCGGGCTCGGAAGGGCGATGCCCGACTGGGACGTGATGAGCGAGCGCCAACTCAGATCGGCCGAGAACGAATACGGCAAACTCCTCGCCTCAATACAAGTCGGTAAGGCCACAACACGCACGAAGCTTCACCGTCCCGACCTTGTCCTGACCTGCAAGAGAGGACTCGTCATACCGATCGAGGTCGAGCTATCGACCAAGTCCGCCTCTAGGCTCGCCGCGATCTGCCGCGGCTGGGCCAGAGCACGCCACATCAACACCGTCTACTACCTCGCCACCCCCGGACCAGCACGCGCCGTCACACGCGCCATCCACACAACCAACACCGCCGACCGCATACGAGTACTCGACCTCGACGACATCCCGACGCTCGCAAACGAGCAATACGCCGCCGAGGACCACTACCAACCACCAGACCCCACAAACGACGAAGACAACGAGGAGGAGGACGACGAGGAAATCGACCCCAGCACAAGCGAGGCATACCAATGATCCCAACAACACAAACCCAAAACAGGCCACAACGACTCGACGGACCACTACTCCGACCCGAGCAAGCAGCCGAACTACTCGCCGTCAAGCCCAGCTGGATCTACGACGCAGTCCGCACAGAACGCCTCCCATGCCTACGCATCGGACGACACATCCGCTTCACCCAAACCATGCTCGAAAACTGGCTCACAAACCAATAAAGCAGATGCTCGTCGGGGAGTTCGGGAGCTGATTCTTTAGGAATCGAACATCTTCGACGGGCAATCGCGGCGGATGCTGCGACCCGACCGAATCATCGCGACTCGCCCAGCCCAACGCGGTCGCAAGCAGACCGAGCGTTGATCGCTTGGGGGCTCAGGCCAGTGTGGTCAAGCAGGTCGCTGTCGCCGGTGACGATTGCCTCCGCGTTGGATTCACGTGCCAATGCAACGAGGTAATCATCCGCTGCATCTCGCAGGATCGCCTCGGCATCGGTGGTTCGGCGAGCGTGACAGCGACGGCGGCGAAGGCCTCCACTATGACGCGCTCATTGAGAAATTGAAGCGCCTACATCGAGGGCGAAACCCGATAACACGATAGGGGCCAAGTCGGTCAGGGACCCGTCCGTGCGGCCCATTATCGTGGATGCTACCGACGGTTCGTATTCACGGGTGAGCTCTCGGCGCAGCTAGCGGACGCACGTGGCACCACTACAGCCAAGCTGGATGCGCCGGTGAACAAGCTGGCGAGGCTACTCAACTCGCCCTCGATCAAGCGGGTGCTGCTCAACGACTCGCTGCGGGTCAGCTTCGACGAGGTGATAGCGAAGGAAGAGGTGCTGGTCGTGAAGGGTGCGCTTGGAGTCATGGGCGCCGGCAATACCAGTGTGCTCATGCAACTGCTCACGGGGATGCTCGATGCCGCGCTCGCGCGCCGCCAAGATGGCTTCGCGGCCGAGCAGCGTGTCGCCGTGGCCCTGAAGGTCGACGAGGCGCCGCTCGTCCTCAACAGAGGCTTTGCCGAGACGATGGCGCTGAAGCGCTCGGCGGGCCTGGAGACGGTCGCCTGCTGGCAGACCGATGCACAATGGATCGATCGCGACATGCGCTCTCAACTCGATGCGTTGTTTGCTCACCGCGTTTACTTCGCCACTGCGTCCGTCGAGGACTCGCGCGACGCCGCAAGTTTGATGATGGCTGAGTTCTCAGACACCGTCCGTCCAGGGATTCGCAACCTATCGACGCTGGGGCGCCCCGACGTGCGCCTGCATCTTCCCCGACACTCCGCGATCGCAAGCTGGGTCACGGCGGAGGGCCGTCAAGCTCCCTTCGTGGCGCAAACGCTCCCGCTGCGCGTCGACGAGCAACGCTTGGCGTTTCATGCGGCAAGGCAGGCAGAGCGGGGAGGGCGCTACCTGCGAGACCTCAGTCAGCCGCACTGGGAGCGCACTGGGCGCGAGCGGGCCAAGCAAAGGGCCTCGCAGGATCGCCCGGCGAGAGGTGTCTCCGCGGTGACGGTCGCCTCCACCGGTGCTCCTGCCCCAGCCCTGTCCCCGGCTCGGACGTCAGGCTCGGCTTTGATTCCGGCCTCTCCGCCTGCTTCCGCCTCCTCCCAAGCTTCAGCATCGGACTCTGCGGCGACCGCATCTCCGTCTACGGGAGCACGTGTCTCGACTCCGGTCGCGACCCCGACCTCTGGGTCTGTCGACGGCAGTGGCTCCAGTCAGGTGGCGTCGAGGCCGGCGGATAGCTACAGCGAGTTGGCCGACGTAAGCGCCGCCCATCGTGTGCGCTGGGCAAAGCCGCCGGTCGTAACCATCGCGCTCGATCTCGAGCCACTGGACATCGAGGTACTTGCACTCCTGGCCTCGCTGAGACACGTGCTCAGTAGCCAGATCCACCGCCGTTTCAATCCGGGGCGTGCCGCTACGACCACTCAGCGTCGCTTGAAGCGCCTCTCAGACGCAGGTCTCGTCGCACGCTTCCAGCTTCACCGTCGCGACGGTGGGGGAATACCCATGTGCTACTCGATCACGCCAGTGGGACGCGAGCTGTTGACTACCCACGGCCACTCGAGCACCGGCCGGTTTCTCCGCGGAGGCGTGTCCGACCGGAACGACCCAATTACATCCTCATCGAAACGCCAGACAGACGACCAATTGCTACAACAGGTACGCCACGACGTTCGCGTCGCAGGCTGGACGTTCGCCGTGGAGCGAGCACTGTCTGAACGTCCGCTCGAGCTTAGAGGCCCCGAGGATTCCGCAATTACTCCACGGAAGCGCTTGAAGTCAGGCGATGGTCCGATGTTGGCACTCTGCGATCTCTGCCTTCCGGGTGGGCGCACTCCCCACGACTTCATGCGCACTCTGGAAGATGGCAGCAGAGTCGAGGTCGAGCACTTCCAAAGCGTTAGGCCCGATGTGACGCTGTTTCGCAAGAGGGGTCCAGAGCTGATCGTCGAGTTCGACGATCGCCTGCCCGAGGGCGCCGCCGCGGCAAAGCTCGAGCGCTACGACCATTTTCTCGCGGGCTGGTCGGCCAATCTCGGGCGTTATTCGCGTGTGGGCGGCGAGTTGCCGATCGTGGTGTTCGTGTGCCGCGATGGCTCCCGCGCCCGCGAGTGCGCTAGGCGGGCCGACAAGGTGCTGAGAGCATGTCAGGCCTACGCGGGCGAGTATCCTCAGGACTGGGAGTATCCAGGACGCAGCCATGTCTTGTTCGCATCTGAGCGCGATGCCCACGAGGACTTGCTGCAAGGCTGGGGTGTTTCAGCTTTGCCTCCAGAGGTACGGATCGCGGCGATGGGTGGCGATCCGCGTGGGCGAGGCCCGTCGATTGAGCTATATGACTTTGACGGCCGGGTCAAGAGCCAGTGCGACTAAGAACGTGTTTCAAAAAGATCGGCACGTCCGGTGCGTCCCTGGACGCGGCGCTGGATCGCCACGTGACGTCTTGCGCATACCACCAGTACGCGCTGCGACGCCCCGCGACGACCAGCTTGGTCCATGAACACCTGAGACGCACCACCTATTTTGAAACACGTTCTAAACGGCAATCCCCGATGGGCGGCATTCCTAAAACAGGACTATCGGGATTTTGTTAGCTTATGGGATTTGTGTCGCCATCATCGGAAACAATTTGTGAGGACTTAGATACTTCTCTTGACACCCCCATCCGGGTGCCCAACAATGCCGTCCGGACCCGTCTGACGGGTCTGAACGACACGGAGTCGGGAACTTCTCTGACCTGAGAACCGGGTGTCCCGGCACTGGGCCAACCACCCCTGGAGGGCCGGCTGGCGTGGTGTGCCACCGGCGGAATGCTCCCGGATTGGTCCGCCCTCCAGTCGGTCCTCCTGGTATCCATTCCAGGGCGGCATTTGAAGTATCCGAGTTTGCGCAAATGAAGCTTTGCTCCATGCGCTACGTCCTGTCATCGAGTAGGAAACAGCAGAATGCGACTACCTCTAAGGGTTTGACAACGGTCACTCGATGAAGCATGCTTGAGGCGTCGTCAGCGCGCGGCGGCATGGTTTGCCCGGGGCGTCTTGCGGACTAGCGTCCCAGCGGCCGACCAACCCTCACGGAGGGCCGGCCGGGGCGCGACTGCGAGAGCCGGGGAGGCCTCCCCGGCCGCAATTGCAGACCCGGCCGGCCCTCGTGGAGGGCATGCAAGGATTCCCAGCGAAGGCGTCTTGACACCCATCGAGCGTTGTGCGACTATCACGTTTGATCGGAGATACGGAACGATTCTTTGGTCCACTCGGTAGATTCGTTATCGTGAAATCGGGCAGTAGTAGTTACTGTGGAGCATTGATCTCATCGAGGGTGGAGGAGTACGAACTTCCCGGAACCGAATGGGCGGACAAGGGAAGAGGGTTCAGGTGGCCGTGGTAACCCCCGCCGTGGCCCCGAACAACTCTGGCGCGGCGTTCCTCTCCTCGCGCCCGAGCACTGGTCTCGCGTGACGACATGGCCTGACCTGAGCCGTGGCGTCGCGCGGGACCCCTAAAATTTATGCTTAGGGATTGATTCCGTCGAGCAGTAGAGCGGGGCGAACCTCGAGCTCGAGCGCAAGCTTCAGGACCGTGCGCAAATTCGGTTCGCGCCCGCCGTTCTCATAAACGCTGATCGCCGCGCGATCGACTTTGGCCTCGAGCGCAAGTCTCTCTTGTGAGATGCCCGCACGGGCGCGAGCCCACTTGAGGTTCGCTCCAAATCGCCAACTGTGCCCGTTTGCGCTCGCCTGTGCTTGTGCTCCCTTGGGTATGCCACGGGGAGAGACCTTCGGACCGATGCCGCGCAACAGATCCTTCGGCTCGACCCCAAGCGCCGCACATATTCGCAGCAGGGTTGGCAAGTCGGGAGCACGCTCGCCACACTCCAGCCGGCTGATCGCGGCACGATCGAGCGGCGCTGCCATTGAGAGCTCTACCTGTGTGAGCCGAGCACGCCTGCGGGCGCGGCGCAGATTCTCGCCAAACACCACAATCTGCTCGTCGATCTCGGTCTTCTCAGCTTCAACCATGTCCGCATCATTCAGGTGTGATTACAAAAGAGCCACTGAATAAACACCACAACCAGGGATTTGGCCACGCAGTGCGATGTGTTTCAGCGCACATTCAAGCCCGCAAACGGGCGTAGAGCGGTCTCCGCGGCAAACTTACTCAGGCTGGGCAGCTCTCGCGTTTGTTCAGAGGCCACATAGACGAAGCAGAGCTCGAGTAGTGCCCCGGCAGTCGCCTCGACTACAACGGCCGCGGAAGGACTGTCGTTGAGGTTGGACTCCAGCCCAGGCTCGAGCATCCAGGCATATGCATTCATTCCGTCGTATGCCACGGCCGCCGCCTTCGGGCTGGCCGTCAACGCGTCAATCAGAGCCAGATGTGCGTAGGCAGGCTCAGCCGCAAGGAACTCGAGCAAGGTCGCAACCCCGACACACACCGCCGCGGGCCAGTCCTCCTGTGTCTCATAGGCGCGCTCGACAATCGCAAGCGCCTTGCGATGACCAAGCTCATAGGCCACCAAGAAAGCATCCTCCTTGCCCGAGAAATGCTCATAGAATGCTTGCACGGACACAGCTGCCTCCTGGACGATCTCTGGAATCGTCGTCGCTCCAAAGCCCTTCGCCGCTGCCAAGTTGGCGAGTGCGTCCAGAATCCGCTCGCGCTGGTTGTGCACGACGAAACTGCGCGACACGTTGCCCTCGCCTCGCGATAGCCCGCGGCGCTCGATTGCGCGTGAGCCGAGCGACAACGTACCCGGAGCGCGCCCGCCCACCGGCACCGTAGAGCCCTGCTCTGCGGTAGAGGTTGCAGCCAGCGGGACGCCGCGCGAGATATAGGAGCTGGCCCAAGTCGATACCTCCGGTAGGAGTGCCAGCAAGGCGGCTCGACGTGGACGGCGCACGCCTGCTCCACGTCGGGCTCGTGCGTAGAGGATGCGTAGGATCGCACCGACGATTGTCCTCGCAAGCAAGTCGATGTCATCCGACTCCTCGCCAAGCGCCTCGCGCAGGGGCGTCGCGAGCCTGTCTAGCGCCCGCTCGCGACGCTCTATGCCGGCCGGGCCGGCCGCTGTCAGCTCGACCGCAATTACCCTCAACGAAGCTGGACTCTCGAGCGCCAGGGCGAAGAGCGCCTCTACCAGCAGAGCAATCGCTTCGCGTCCATCGCCTGAGGTGTCCTCTGGACGCTCCACACGTGCCACCCACTGGTCGACGATCTCTTCGCTCATCGCAAAGAAGCAAGCGTGCTTGTCCTCGAAGTGCTCGTAGAAAGTCTTGCGAGAAGCGACGGCCTTGGCGATCACGTCGGCCACGACAGTCGCGGCGTAGCCTTGCTCGCCGATGCTAGTGAGCATCGCCTCGATCATCCGCGCACGGGGGTCAGTCACGGCTCGGGCGCCCTTGCGAGGCCTGCGGATCGGTGCTCGGCCAGCCGTTGGAGAATTCGCTTTGCGTCCCTCGCTCTTGTCCACTAACCAACATTGTGACTACCCTGGCCGATTCATGCGAACTGCTCACTACTGCGTCTAGTTCTTGTCAGGAGCAAGGTCGATCGAAACGTGGCGTCTGAACGCTCACGAACCCGCCGTGCCTCCACTGCAGTCCCGCTACCCCTGGTTGCAGTCGCCCAACGTGGGTGCGTGAGATCCGTGCAGTCACCCGGATGTCGAGCGTCTGGGCAACTGCGCACACGCGCAGATATTGGTCGAGCCGGCGGCCTTTGACGCTACGCAGTCGCCCTCGATGGCGAAAATGGCTCGGTCAGCGCCTACCGCCGTGATAGGTGTTTGCCGGCAGGCGCTAAGTTGCATGTTCTTCTTTCCCCTGCCTCCATGAGCATTCCGGCATACGCCGCCGACTTTGTTTTCGTTTTGAAGAGAGTCAGAGACAACCCGCTCCTCTCGGGAGTTGGTGATCTCGTTGTGCATCACTCTCGCGGGCTCCAGAGCTGAGCGATTCTCGGCCAACTTTGTGACCGACTTGCGACAGCGATCGCCGGCTCCGAGGACCCCTTAAGGGGGCCTCGGACTTCTTCTCCGCGCCCCGCTCGTGTCGTCTCCAGCGCTTGACGTGGGGCTAGAGCACGCCTACAAGGCGGGTGCATCAAAGCAATCTCGCCACGCCAACATGGCGCGGCCCAGACAGTCAGGAGCCCTCCATGTCGTCTGTCATCTCATACGCGGCGCCCATCGAGCACGAGTCTTTCTCGCAACGCGATCCTCACGCACGGTCGCGTCCGTTGCCTTCGCCTCGTCGAGCCCACCATGAGTCGGTCCCGGCAAGCACCCGGCTTGCCAGCTATCGCGACGAGCAGGGTCGTGCTCGGGAGCTGCTTGCACTCCCTGGCCATGGGGGCAGCGTGCTCGTGCTCGATCGCGATGCCACAACGCTCTGCGATCGCAGGCTCGTTGCCCACCTTGCCGCCGACGAGCCGGAGGAGAATGCAGGGCTCGTCTGCGATCACTATCTGAAAGACGCAGGGAGGGGTTGGTGTCGGCGCATGCGCCCCGAGGATCTGAAGATCCCTCCGCTTGCCTGCGAAGCGCGTCGCGTGTCGCACGACCCCGACGGCCAGGACGCGCTGATAGCGGGGCGCGATCGTAGCCCTTATCGCCTTTCGCCGGTCCAGGGCGAGCGCTGTATCCCGCAGATGCGTTGGTGCCGAGGTGCTGCCGAGAGCCATGATCGGTACTGGCAGCAGATTAGTTTGCGCGGTGTCATCGGCGCCGTCGAAAGTTACGAGCCGACGCGCACGATTACAGAGCAGGCGATCGCACTGCAAGAAGAGGACCGCAGCGTTTCGGTGACTCGTCTGCGCTCCGAACTAGAACGTCTCGACGCCAGCCCCGTGGTGCTCAACCGTCGCTTGCGCGAAGCCGTTCTCGACGCGGTCGATCGCGGCGGCACGAGCATGAGCGAGATCGCATTGCGATGTGGTGTGGTCAAGCGCGATCGGCGCGGCAAACTCAGCGGCGAGACGAGTTGGCTTGCACGGAGGATCGGGATCATGCCTGAAGGTGGCGAGAAGGCTATAACGCCATGGATCCACAGCGAAGTGCTGGGCTCGATCGCGCGAAAGGGCCTGCGCGTCAGTCCACGCGAGGTTGAACTCCAATGAGCGTCAAGGATGCTCGATCGGACCCGTCCATCGAGGTTGACGACGGTTCACGGGAGGCCGCGATCCTGTTTGTCGAATCCGATCCGTCGCTTGCCCACGAGCTCGTCGAGCAGCTGCGCGCCGACCGCTTCCAGGCGGTACTCGCCAGCGGCGCCGAGCATGCGCGCACGCTCGCTCGGATGCACCATGTCCGTGCGGTCGTCCTTGGCGCGCTCGAACCGCCGCGCGGCGCGCTCGATCTACTGGAGGAGATTCGTCGCGCCAGCGAGGTGACTGGCACCGGGCCGCACTGGGACGCGTGCTTGGCGGTGATCGTGATCGGTTCAGGCGCCGGTCAACTCGAGCTGTTGCGTGCCTTCGATGCCGGTGCCGATGACTTCATCGCCGCGCCGGCCTCCTACTTGGAGCTACGTGCTCGCCTGCGGGCGCTGCTGCGACGTGTCGAGGATGCAGCCGCCACTCCGATCGTATCGGTCGGCTCGCTCGTGATCGACACCGCGGCGCACACCGTTAGCTTCGGCGGAGTCGCGGTCGAATTGTGCCGTCTCGAATACGAGCTGCTTGTGCATCTGGCTCGCAAGCCGACGACCGTCTGCTCCAAGCGCGAGCTGTTGCGCGCGATCTGGAACCATCGCGCCGACAAGGGTGCGCGCACGCTTGACAGTCACGCCAGCCGTCTGCGTCGCAAGCTTGATGCGGCCGGTGCCGATGGCTTTGTCGTGAACGTATGGGGCGTGGGCTACCGCCTCGTCTAGGAAGCGTTTTTCAGACCTTCTGAACACATCTTGACGGGCCCGTAAAGCCCGCATGCAACGCAGCACCGCGGCGGGCCATTTGGCTCGCCGCTTTCTCGTTAACCACAACGGCCGGCGAGAGCCGGTCCAAGAAAGGAGCGGCTCATGCCCGCCCCTCAATACACCAACGAAGCCCCAGTCAATCCGTTGCAACCTCTGAGCGAACTGGTCGGATGGCTTTGCTCGACAACGCTCCACATCGCGATCGGAGTGGCGCTCGGTTTGTTTGTCGTACGCGTCATGCGCCGCCGGCACCTGAGATGGACATGGGCAGCCTGCGCGCTTCCTGTCGCCCTGTTGGCCCACTCGCTGTTTGCCGGCTGGGCGAGCACGCTCGCTACGGCCGCCGTCTGTGCTGGCGCACGCGGTCGCCACTGGCACGCGGAAGACCTCATGGCCGGCGGCGATCTGGCCGAGATCGCCTGCAAGCGCCGCGGTCCAAGTGACGCGCTACGTGTGCTTGCGCGGCGACTCTTCGAGCGCATCGTCCATCTCACCGCTTGGACTGCCCTGCGCGATGGGCGCGTCCCGGTTGGACGCGCCGAGAACGGCGAGACGGTCTCGATCCCGCTTGGCAGCGACAGTGGTGGTAAGCACACCCTGATCGTGGGCGCCACCGGTTCGGGTAAGACGGTTACCGAGACGTGGCTTGCGACCCGAGCAATCGAGGCAGGCCTCGGCGCGATCGTGATCGATCCCAAGGGAGATGCCCGCATGCGCGGACTTCTGGCCAAGGCGGCTCACTTTGCCGAACGTGAGTTCATAGAGTGGACGCCCACCGGTCCATCGGTCTACAACCCGTTCGGTCACGGCGGCGCAAGCGAGATAGTCGACAAGGCGCTTGCGGGCGAGCGCTTCACCGAGCCTCATTATCAACGCCAAGCGCAGCGCTATCTCGGCTACGCGGTGCGTGCGTTGCGCGCCGCCGGCACCACCGTGAGCCTGCCGGCGCTCGTCAAGCAGCTCGACCCGGCGCAGCTGGAAGTGCTGGCAAGGACGCTGCCCGAAGCGCAGGCAGATGCCACCCTCGATTACCTGGAGTCGCTGACCGCGCGCCAGCGAACCGATCTCGGCGGCGTGCGCGACAGGTTGGCGATCATGGCCGAGTCAGACGTCGCACCCTGGCTCGACCCAGAAACGATCGACGCGCAGACATTCGATCTGCTCGGTGCCGTCAACGAGCGAGCGGTCGTGTATTTCAACCTGAAAGCAGACGCGCTGCCACTGCTGGCACACATGCTCGGCGTGGCGATCGTGCAAGACCTGCAAACGACGATGGCCGCACTGCAGGCGTCCCCGATCCCCACGGTGGTGGTGATCGACGAGTTCGCCGCGATCGCGGCCGAGCAGGTCGTGCATCTGTTCGGCAGGGCAAGATCGGCCGGTCTAAACCTGTTGCTGGGAACCCAGGAGCTCTCTGACCTGCGTCTGGAGGGACGCAGGCAGTTGTTGGAGCAGGTCCTGGGCAACCTCTCGACGATCGTGGCCCACCGCCAGGTCGTGCCCGAGTCGGCTGAGCTGATCGGCCAGCTCGGCGGTAGTCGTGGTGTGTGGCGTGCCACGCACACAAGCGACGGGCGCTGGACGCGTGCGCGTACGACTAAGCCTCTACTGGCATCTGAGGACATGCGCGGCCTGTCGCCGGGTTGGGCCGCCGTGATCGAGCTCGGCGGCCATACCTCGGCGCGCTTTGTCGAGGTCTTCTCCTCGGTCGAATGACCAGCCGACATCTGCTCGTCAGATAGCGCGATAGCGCGGCCCATCCCTCGAGACCACCCACCCATCGCCCAGTGAATCGCCGGGAGCGTTAGACGCCTCACCGCTCCCGGAACGGTTCGTCCATCCCTAGAGAGACCCATCCCTAGAGAGAGTCATCCCAGAGACAACACAGGAGGATCCCATGAGACAACAAGATCGACCACCAACTCCCGAGCAAATCGAGATCGCGCGTTGGACGGCCTCGCTTGGAGCAGTCACCGCGGAGGCTCTCGCCCAGCGAACTGGCGTGAGCGTCGCCTCGGCACGCGCCAAGCTGGTCGCCGCGCGGCGGCGCAAGCTGCTGGCGAGCGTGCGCCCGCTCTCCGGACGGCCAATGTTGTTCACGACCACGAGGGCCGGTCTGCGAGCTTGCCAGACACGCGGCATTGATATGTGTGCGGTGAGCTCGTCCAACGCAAACCATCTGATCATGTGCGCCGCGACGGCAGCGGTGCTAGAACGCCACTACCCGCACCATCGCCTCATAGGCGAGCGTGAGTTGCGCCGCGACGAGCGCGAACAGGGACACCCGCTCGCCAGCGCGAAGCTCGCCGCGTCGCATAGGGTGCAGAATCGTCTCCATTGCCCAGACCTCGTTCTATGCCCGCACGACCCCGACGATGGTCTGCCGATTGCCGTCGAGGTCGAGCTGACGATCAAGTCCCAAGAGCGACTTGTCGAGATATGCCGAGCCTGGGCGCGTTGTCGCACGATTGCCGGGGTGATCTATTTCGCGCCTGAGGACGTTCGGCGAGCGCTCTGGCGAGCCGTGCGTGAAGGTACGTGCCTTCGAGCAGGTGGTGATCGTGCCGCTCGACTCGCTGCTGGGCAAAGACACCCAGCTAGCCCGCTAGCCGAAGGTCGGCTGGGTGGTCGATTGACGAGAAAGGCCGTCCGATCGGCGATGGCGCAAGACCAATTTAGCCCGTCAGGTCGGGCTGAAACGCCGTTTTGGACTTGCTGCGCAAAGAACCGTCCCAAGTGCCGCGTACCTTTGTTTACAGGGCGAGCCAACAGCAAAGGAGAACACCATGTCCTACTCGAACATCAATCGCGTCGTGCTCGTCGGCCGTCTCACAAGCGATCCCGAGCTGCGGGCGCTACCGTCGGGCAGCAATGTCTGTGAGCTGCGCGTTGCCTGCAACACCACTCGCAAGACCGCCGAGGGCGACTACGCGGAGAAGCCCAACTTCTTCAACGTAAGCGTCTACGGCCTTGCCGGCGAGTCGGTTCACCGCTATATGAGCCGAGGTCGCCGCGTGGCTATCGACGGGCGCCTGGATTGGCACGAGTGGGAAACCACTGAGGGTGGCAAGCGGCAAGCCGTCAAGATCGTCGCCGAGAGCGTTCAGTTTCTCGATGGTCGCGGCGACCAAGGTGGCTCCAGCGGATCCTCCGATGACGAGGGCTCGCTCGAGGACTCCATCGACGGCGACTCGAACGCCGACGAGCGCGAGCTCGTCGGCGTAGGCTCTGGCATCGAGGACGATCTTGTCTTCTAGCCTGACTGAACGCGAGAGCTCTACAAGCGACAAGGCGCCCCGGGGCGCCTTTTGTGTTTTTACAGGGAGCCCTGAGTATGCGGCGACACTGATAAAGCGACAAGGAGCCCTCCCCGGTGCCAGTCAACGCCAAAGCGATCGGAAAGAAATACGAGCCCACCACATATGCCGTGGGCCGCGAGAAGATCAAGGAGTACGCGCGTGCGGTCGGCGAGACCAATCCGCTGCACCTCGACGAGAAAGCCGCGCGCGATGCCGGCTACACCGATGTCGTAGCTCCGCCGATGTTCGCGGTCGTCTACAGCTCTCCCTCGGTTGCGCCGTCGCTGTTCGACCCCGAGGTGGAAATGAACTTCGCGATGATGGTCCACGGTGGCCAGGAGTTCGAGTGGGGGCCACTGGTCGTCGCGGGCGATGAGATCACCACCACGGCAAGTGTCAAGGACATCTCAGAACGCGATGGTCGCGGCTATTACGTGTTCGAGTCCGTCTCCGTCAACCAGCGCGGCGAGCAGGTCTGCCGTGGAACCTGGACCAACATCGTCCGAGGAGTTTGAGTCATGGCCGATCTTTCAGTTGGGGCGCAGATCCCTGAGGTGCGCGTCACCCCTGACAAGTACCTGACCAACCGCTACGCCGGCGCATCGGGCGACTTCAACCCGATCCACATCGACGAGGAGTTCGCCAAAGCCGTCGGGCTACCCGGGCGCATCCTGCATGGTCTGTGGTCGATGGCACAGGTTGCGCGAGCCCAGACCGAGGCGGCGGGCGGCCCGGCGACGCTCAAGCGCCTGTCGGTTCAGTTTCGCGGCATGGGCGTGCCCGAGCAGGAGGTCGTCGTCACCGGCACCGTGCGTGAGGTCTCAGACGGCCACGTGATCGTGGACACCGTCGCCGAGCAGGCCGGCAACCAGATCATCCGCAACGCCGAGGCCGAGCTGCAGGTCTGAGATCGCGTCTGGGCGACCGGGCGGCGCTCGCGTTCGACTGAGCGTGTGGCGATGACACGGGCGCTCGGCTCGCCCAAACGTGCGGCCAGCGAGCGGCATCTACCGAGGCGCCTGTCCGTTCTCGGGCGTCGCGGGCTTACGAGGAGCGCGCTGAGGCGCAGACCCTAGAATCACTCGCCATGCTCACACCCCGACAGGAGCTGATCCTGTGCAAGGTGGTAGAGGACTACCTGCACAGCGGCCAACCGGTGGCCTCCAAGACGATCGCCGCCGACCCCGGCCTCGACTGCGGGCCCTCCACCGTGCGCAACGAGCTTGCGCTGCTTGAGGAGCACGACCTGCTCGCCCATCCGCACACCTCCGCGGGGCGCGTGCCCACCGACGCCGGGCACCGCTACGTGGTGGACAGGATGCTCGGTGCCGGTCAAAGCCTTGCGCCGGTGCGCCCGCTGGCCCTGTCGCTGACTCGCAGCGAGGTCGAGGAGGCGATGCGCCTGACGAGCGCCGCGATCTCGCAGGTGACGAGCCTGCTGGCCGTCGTCTCGGCGCCGTCACTCGACACCGCCACGATCCGCCACATCGAGGTGCTCGCGCTGCAACCCCAGGTCGTGATGGTCGTCGTCATCACCTCGACCGGCGGCGTCTCCAAGCTGCTCACCAGCTTCGACGGGCCCGTCGACCAGGGGCTTGTGAGCTGGGCCGGCGAATACCTCAACGAGCGGCTTGTCGGCTTCGGGCTCGGTGCACGGATGCTCTCCAAGCGCCTGGATGACCCAAGCCTTGGCATCAGCGAGCGTGCGTTCGTCGATCGGCTCGCGCCCGCCTTTGGCAGCATCAAATCCGAGACCGAGGACACGCTGTACGTCGATGGCACCGCGCACCTGCTCTCCAGCCGCGCGATCGGCGATCTCACCGAGATGAACGAGCTGATGAGCATGCTCGAGCGGCGCGCGGCCCTGCTGCGCGTGCTGCGCGCCGCGCTTGGCGAGTCCGACGTGTATGTGCGCATCGGCCGTGAGAACGAGATCCCCGCGATGCGCTCGCTGGCGCTCGTCGCTGCCGGCTATGGCGTCGCGCGCCGCAAGCTCGGGGCCGTGTCGGTGATCGGGCCGGTGCACATGGACTACGCCGGCGCGATCGCAACTGTACGCGAGGCCGCGCATGAGCTCTCGCGCTTCGTCGAAGACGCCTACGCCGAGCGTTGAGGAAGCGATGCCCAGTCGATGAGCGCAACCACTCCCCGCGATCCCTACGAGGTGCTCGGCGTAGCTCGCGACGCCGGCGAGCAGGAGGTCAAGAAGGCGTTTCGCAAGCTCGCGCGCGAACTGCACCCCGACGTCAATGCCCACGATCCTCAGGCCGAAGAGAAGTTCCGGAGGCAGCGGAGGCAAACGAGATCCTCTCCGACCCCGAGCGCCGTGCCACCTACGACCGCTACGGACACGAGGGCCTGCGCTCTCGTGCGGCTACGCACCCAACTTCGAGTCCTTCGGCTCGATCAGCGACCTGTTCAACGCCTTCTTCGGCGGTGGCGCGTTCGGCGAGTCGCAGGGCCGGCGCTCGGTGGCGACATCGCCGTGGCCGTGGAGATGACGCTGCTCGAAGCCTCGGTCGGCGCACAAGCTCGATGTCTCCTACGAGGCGATCGACCGCTGCGATCACTGCCACGGCAACGGCGCCGAGCCCGGCACCCCGATCGAGCGCTGCTCGCGCTGCGAGGGCGCCGGCCAGGTGCAGAGCGTTATGCGCACTCCCTTCGGTCAGATGATGCGCACCAGCGCTCTGCGACGTCTGCCACGGCGACGGACGCGTGCCGACCAAGCCTTGTGGCGACCTGCCGCGGTCGCGGACAGCTGGCGGTCAAGCGCAGCGAGCAGGTCGCGGTCCCCGCGGGGATCGACGACGGCCAGCGGATCCGCGTGAGCGGCCGCGGGCACGCCGGCGAGCACGGGGCTCCCGCCGGCGACCTCTATGTGCTTGTGCGGGTGCGTGCCGACGAGCGCTTCGTCCGCGAAGGCGACGACCTGATCACGGCGCTCGACGTCGCCGCTCCGCTGGCTGCGCTTGGGGCGACGCTGGAGGTGCCCATACTCGACGGTGTCCGCTCCGATCGAGGTTGCCGCCGGCACCCAACCCGGTGAGATCCTCACGTTGCGCGGACAGGGGATGCCCTCGTTGCGCGGCGGGCGTCGCGGCAACCTGCGCGTCGTGGTCAACGTCCTCATCCCGCGTCGTCTCAGCGAGACCCAGCGCGAGCTGCTCGGGCAGTCTGAGCGACACGCTCACCGAGGAGAACCTGCGCTCCGAGGAGTCGATGCTCGGGAAGCTACGCCGCGTTTTGCGCCACCAGGCGGCGTGAGCGGCTCGGCGACATCGCAGGCCGGGCGCGTGATCCGGCTGGCTCTACGCGTTCGGCGCAGCGACGCAGAGCTCGTGCTTGCCGACCTGCTCGAGCTTGCGCCCAGCGGCGTCGAGGAGATCGAGCTGCCGGCAGATGACGGGGGAGAAGGAATGGTCGAATACGCCGTCTATGGCGCTCCGGGCGAGTTGCCGCTGTTGCCGGATGTGCAGGCCGCCGCGGGGGGTGCGCTGGTCGAGATCTCGACCAGCGAGGTCGCCGACGATTGGTCTGAGCGCTGGAAGCAGTTTCATCAGCCGGTGCTGATCGAAGCTCGGGCGGCGGATGCCCCCCGCGCGCGCGGGGGGCATTGTCCTTTCGTAAGACCGCCCATGGGAGGCGCCGAGCGATCGCGCCGATGCGCTTGAGATCGTGATCGACCCCGCGCAGGCCTTCGGCACCGGCGCGCACGCGACCACTCGCATGTGCCTGGAGCTGCTGCTGGAGCTCGCCGCCACCGAGCGGCACCCGCGATCCCGTGCTCGACGTCGGCTCCGGCTCGGGCGTGCTGGCGATCGCGGCGCTGAAGCTCGGATACGGCACGGTGCTGGCGCTCGACAACGACCGCGAGAGCGTGCGCGCGATTCTCGCCAACGCGGCCGTCAACGACGTCGGAGTTGGAGGCTCGCTGTTTTGACCTGCGCCGCGAGTCGTTGCCCTGGCTTGTTGGGGATGGGGATTTGAAGGGCGTGCCGGTGAGTGCTCGAGCGCCGCGCCCAAAACCGATCGCGGCGGACCCGCAAATGGGCGAAGTGGTGCTCGCAAACCTTCTGAGGCCACTGCTGATCGACTTGGCAGAGAAGATGGCCGAGCCAGGCGTTCCCGTCCCGCCCGAGCGCCTCGACCTGATCGCAAGCGGGCTGCTGCGCGAGCAGGCCGACGAGGTGGCCGAGGTGTTCGCTAAACGCCTTGGCCTGAGCGAGCGAGCCCGTCTCGAGCAAGGGGAGTGGTCGGCGCTGTGGCTGACTCGCGCTCGGACGGGCAGTCCGTCAGCCGCCGTGCGGCGCCACCGACCTGAACAGCAGGTCAAGCGCCGGCCGCAGGCTTTCCTCGCTCTCGAGCAGAGCTCGCGCCGCGATCAGCCCGGCGCCGATCTCGTCGAGCGCCTCACCGACTCCTCCCGGGTCGGGGTCGCGGCACACCGCGATCGCCAGGTCGAGCATGCCCTGCGCCTGCTCGACCGCTCCCGCGAACATCGCCGGCCCGGCGAGGCTCGCGTACCCGTAGGCGCGCGCAAGCCGACCTTGCATCGTGATCTGATGCTCGCCGCGTGGCGCGGAGACAGGTGGCAGGCCGCGACCGTCGACGAGCCCGGCCATCGTCCCGCCGATCACAGCGCCGATCGCCTGCTCGTCGAGTCCCGCGTGGGCGGCGACGCGCAGCGCGAGGTACAGGCCGCTGGAGGTGAGCCCGTAGGGCGGGTCGGAGGCGAACACGATCCGCTCGGCCGGCACGCGCGCGAACAGCTCGATCAGGTCCATCGGAAAGAAGCACGACGTGTCATAGAGAACGCCCGGATGGTCGGCCAGGCGCGAGGTGAGGATGCCCTGGTCGCAGATCGCGCCGTGGGCGAGGATCAGCACGGCGTCGGGATAGCGCAAGGCAAGGTCGGCCAGCCCGTCGGCGATCGGCGGCATGCCGCGCCCCGCGTGGATCAGGATCGGCACGCTCGCTTCGCTTGCCAAGCTTGAAGATCGCCTCCATCTCGGGGCTGTCGAAGGCAAAGGCCTGCGCGCGTGGGTGCAGCTTGATGCCGCGGGCGCCCTTGGCGATGCAGCGCTCTCCCTCGGCGACCGGCGCTTCGGCGGGATCGAGCCGGCAGAACGGGATCAGGCGTCCCTCGCTTTCGCCGGCCCACTGCAAGCACGCGGTCGTTGGGCAGGCTGTAGGAAGGCTTGCGCTCGGGGTCGTGCAGGGGGAACACGCAGGCTCTGCGCGCGTTGGCGGCGTCGAGCTGGGAGAGCAGCGTCTCCAGGTCGAGCGAACGACCGTCCTCGTCCAGGCCGAGATGGGTGTGCGCGTCGAACACTTCCGCTCCCGCCGGCCGCAGCCGCTCGCCGTCCGCAGGAACGGAGCGAGTGCCTCGCGGTATATGGATGCGCTCATCGCCACCCATTCTGCCGATTGCACGGCCTCGACGACGCCCGGCATGCCGGCCGGTGAGCCGACGCAATCGGGCGAAAGCAATGAATCGACACAAAAGTCTCGCCTGCTCGGCGTATCCTGAGTCGAGGATGACGATTCTGGACGATGTCAAGCAAGACCTGACGAGTGCGATGCGTGCCGGTGAGAAGCAGCGCGTCGGTGCGCTGCGCATGGTCCTCTCCGAGCTGCAGAAGGCGGAAAAGGATGGCTCCGGGCGACGAGCTGGCCGTGCTGCGGCGTGAGCGCAAGCGGCGGCTGGAGGCCGCCAAGGCGTTCCGCGACGGCGGACGCGAGGACCTTGCCAGCGGCGAGGAGGCCGAGGGGGAGCTGATCGGCTCCTACCTGCCGGCCGAGCTCTCAGACGCTGAGCTGCAGGCGATCGTCGAGCGGGCCCTGGCCGAGAGCGGCGCGCAGTCGCCCAAGGACATGGGTCAAGCGATGAAGGGCGTGATGGCGGCCGTCGACGGGCGCGCCGATGGCAAGCGGGTCTCTGGCCTGGTTAGGGCGGCGCTCGGAGGATGAGGAAGCAGATCGAGCTGCCGGGCGAGGTCGCCGCCGAGCTGGCGGGCACCCAGGACGCGGTGCTGCGTGCGCTGGAGGGACATCTGCGTTGCAAGGTATTCCTGCGCGGCAACCTGCTCACGCTCGAGGGCTCCGAGGAGGATACGCGCATGGGTGAGCGGGTCATACATGAGCTCGCCGAGCTGATCGGCCGTGGCCATCAGGTAGCGCCCGGCACGATCGCGGCGGTGACGGGCGCGCTGGATGCACACGAATCGCCGGCGCGTGTGTTGGAGGATGTCGTCTGGCGCCACCGCAGCCTGAGCGTCGCCCCCAAGACGGTCAACCAGAAGCGCTACGTCGACTCGATCCGCTCCAGCACCGTTACCTTCGGCGTCGGTCCGGCCGGCACCGGCAAGACGTTTCTTGCCGTCGCGATGGCCGCCGCCGCGCTCTCGCGCCATGAAGTCAACCGGATCATCCTCACGCGCCCGGCCGTCGAGGCCGGCGAGCGGTTGGGCTTCCTGCCCGGCGACTTGATGGCGAAGGTGGATCCCTATCTGCGCCCGCTGTTCGACGCGCTGCACGACATGCTCGATCCGGAGAAGGTCTCCCAGCATCTGGAGCGTGGCGTGATCGAGATCGCGCCGCTGGCCTTCATGCGCGGCCGTACGCTCAACGACTCGTTCGTGATCCTCGACGAGGCTCAGAACACGACGCCCGAGCAGATGAAGATGTTCCTCACCCGTCTTGGCTTTGGCTCCAGGATGGTCGTAACAGGCGACATCACCCAAGTCGACCTGCCGCGCGAGCAGCGCTCGGGGCTCGTCGTGGTGGGTGAGGTGCTCGATGCGATCGAGGGCATCGAGTTCGTGCGCTTCGGCGGCGAGGACGTCGTGCGCCACAAGCTCGTGCAGCGGATCGTCGAGGCATACGACGAGCACGGCAGGCGCACGACCGACGACGTGCGTGGGCGTCAGGCGGCTCCTGAGCGGTCCGCTGCTTCAGCGCGACCCGGACCGGGCGGCGTAGGCGAAGTCGACGATGCCGGCGAGCAGGTCGTGGTCCAGCGTTTGGCCGAGCGTCGGGCCTGAGCCGCTCGCGGCGATGCTCGAGGTCGAGGTCTTCGGCGCACAGCTGCTCGCGGGGCCGCTTCCTCAGTGGTGGGTCGAGCGACTGTGCGCGCTTGCGCTCGCATCGGCCGGCGTCGAGGCGGGGCATCTGGCCGTCGAGTTCGTGGGTGCCGAGCGTATGGCCGAGCTGAACGGCGAGCACCGCCGCAAAGATGGACCTACGGACGTGCTCTCCTTCCCCGTCGACGGAGCCGATCCGCATGCGCCCGGAGCGGGCGTTCCACGCGAGCTTGGCGACGTCGTGATCTGTCCCGCCTTCACGAGCGACGTGAGCGAGGCGATCGTGCACGGGACGCTGCACCTCGTGGGCATGGACCACGAGACGGACGAAGGCGAGATGCTTGCGCTGCAAGCCGAGATCATGCGCTGGGGAGACTCGTGAGCGACCCAGCCGCGGAGCCGGACACGGCAGTCACGCGCAGCGGCTTCGTCGCGCTAGCGGGTCGCCCCAACGTCGGCAAGTCGACGCTCGTCAACGCGATCGTCGGTGGCAAGGTCGCGATCGTCTCCGATCGTCCGCAGACCACGCGCCGGGCGATTCGCGGCGTGCGCAGCGAGCGGCAGTGGCAGATCGTGCTCGTCGACCTGCCCGGCGTGCAGCGTCCCCGCGACATGCTGACCGAGCGCATGGCTGGACGGGTGCGGCTGGAGCTCGAGGGCTCCGATGCGGCGCTGCTGGTGCTCAACGGGGAGCAGGGGGTGGGCGCCGGCGACCGCTACATCGCGCAGGCGCTGGCCGAGGTGGATGTGCCGGTGACGATCGCGATCAACAAGGTCGATCGGCTCGACCGTGCCGCGACTGTGGCGGTACTGGCAGCTGCCGCCGAGCTTGACCTCGATGGCGAGATATTCCCGATCTCCGCCCGTACCGGCAAGGGTGTGGGCGAGCTTGTGCGAGCACCTCGCCGAGCTGATGCCGCAGGGTCCGTTCATGTTCTCCCCGCAGGCGATCTCCGACCAGCCGCTGTCGGTGCTGCTGGCGGAGCTGGTGCGCGAGGCGGCGATCAGGCGTACCTTCCAGGAGCTGCCCCACGCCGTGGAGGCGATCGTCGAAGAGATCGAACACCCGCGTGAGGACTTGGTGCGGGTGCGCGCGCTGCTGTGGGTCGAGACCGAGTCCCAGAAGGGGATCGTCGTCGGCGCGGGCGGGCGCATGATCAAGGCGATCGGCTCCGCCGCGCGCAGGGAGATCGAGCGCGAGCTGGACTGTCACGTGCACCTGGACCTGTCGGTGCGGGTGCGACGCGACTGGCGCGGGGACGAGGGCTTGCTGGATCGGCTGGGGATTACTTAGAACATCTTTGAGAATGAGCTCTGCGCCGGGGCGTTCATGGATCGCGAAAGCTGGGTGTATGGCTCATCTTTTGAATGATCTGCCCAACACCCCCCTTTTGTGAAGGCTTAGGTAAAGGTTAGGTACCAAAATAAATCTCCCGGCTCCATACAAAGGGGTATTGAGACGTACAGGTGATTTAAAGACCTTCTCAGGACCGGACGACGAGGCGTAGCGGTCTCAGCTGTCAGATCTTGCCGGCAAGCCGGTCGCCTATTCGGCCCACCGCATCGAGATCCAAAACCTGAACGAACGCGAAAGGCACAGTCAGCACGGCCGGCGGTGAGCCCTCGGCAAACCTTTGCCGGCGCAGGCGGGCTATTTGCGCCAGCTGGACGCGGGCACGATCGTTGACGGTTCGCGCCATGCGCACGGCGTTGCTTGCGACATCGGCGTCGCCGCCGTCGCCGCCGTCCCCAGCCGCCAGCGCGATTCGCTCCAAATCCTGCCGGCTGAAGCGTCTTGGCATGGTGCCATTGACGATCACCGCGTCGAGGTCTCTGTCCAGTTCGCGGCGCAAGCCTTCCTCCAGCTCGAGCGTCTCCGTGACGGCCATCTCGCTCGCGTGGGTCACTGCGACATACGCCGATCGCTTTGTGTCTTCGAGCAGCTCGCGCAACGCCTGTGCCTGCTCGGCCAGCGGTCCGACGCGCACGATTGCGGAGAACGTCTGCGGCGAGCGCAGCATCGCAAGCGCGTGGCCGCTGGCGGGCGCGTCGAGCACGACGAGGTCGTAGGCCGGTCGGCCCCGTCCCTCACGACGCGAATCGCTCGATCCGCTGTTGGTCGCATCGCGCCCTTCGCACAGCTCGCGCAACTTGACCATGCTCACCAGCTCCTTCGCACCGGGGGCCGCGGCGGCGAAGTACTGGAAGGTGCCACTCGAAGCAAGCAAGCGCGCCGAGATGCGGCCCGTGAGCGTCTGCAGCCATTCGCCAAGCGCTTGGTCCGGGTCTATCGAAGTGCTCCAAAGGCCCTCCCGCAGCTCCAGCTCCTCGCCGTGACGGCGATCGGCCTGACGTCCGCGACGGGTCTGCTCGTTGCCGTCGGCCATGGCCCGGTCAGGACCATCTGGACTCATCTCCTCGGTCGCGAAGAGGTCGGGCAGATGGTGCTGGGCGCCCAGCTCGACCACGATCGTGCGCAGCCCTTGGCGCACCGCGGCGAGCCCCAGGGCGCACGCAACCGTGCTCTTGCCGACGCCGCCCTTGCCGGTCACGACGATCAGCTTTCTCTTCAGCAACGAGGCCATGTCCCCTGCAACCTACAATTCGGCGGATGAGCGCAGCGGCAGCCGGAGAAGTGCAGCGACTCCTCGTCTATGACGAGCGCGGTCTCGTGCCGTGCGTGGTGCAGGACTGGAGCAGCGGCGAGGTGCTGACGCTTGCCTACATGAACGAGCTTGCGCTGGAGCGTACGCGCGCCACCGGCGAGCTTCACCTTTGGAGTCGCTCGCGCCAGGAGCTGTGGCACAAGGGCGCCACGAGCGGCAACACCCAGGCCGTGCGCGCGTTGCGCGTCGACTGCGACGGCGACGCCATCCTCGCACTGGTCGAACCGGCTGGGCCCGCGTGTCACACGGGCGAGCGCAGCTGTTTCTATCGCGGCGAGCTGGAGCCGCCCGCTCCGCACGAGACGTTGCCGGGCTTGAGCGCACGTTGCTGGCGCGCGCAGGCGAACGTCCCGCGGGCTCCTACACCGTGGAGTTGCTCGACGATCCCAAGGCGCATCGGCGAGAAGGTGATGGAGGAGGCGGAGGAGGTCTCCCGCGCCGCGCGCGAGGAGACCGACGAGCGCGTGGACGAAGAGGCCGCCGACCTGCTCTACCACCTGCTTGTGCTGTTGCACAGCCGCGGGCGTGTCCTCTCCGATGCGGAGCGCGTGCTCGATGAACGTCGTCGTTAGCGTCTGTCGAGACGCGGCACGCATTTTCGGGCTCGCGTGCCTACAGGGGGACGTGCGATGAGCGCCGCCGGTAGTGCAACCCCGTCGCAGACAGCGAGTGCTTACAACCTGATCCCCCTGTACGAGACTTTCATCGCCGACTGCGAGACGCCCGTGTCGGCGTTCTCTGAAGCTGCGTGAGCTGGCGCCTGGTGAGCCTGCCTTCCTGCTGGAGTCGGCCGAGCAGGGTCAGCGCATGGGCCGCTACTCGTTCATCGGCTTCCGTCCGCGCTCGGTGTTGCGCTGGTCGCTTGGCGATGCCGGCGATCCATATGCGTTGGCGGCCGCCGCGGTAGCTGGTTGCTCGCCAGGCGCCGCTGCCCGACGGGGTGGGTGGGTTTCCGTTCATGGGAGGCGCCGTAGGTTTCTTTGGCTATGACCTCGTGCGTACGGTCGAGCCGTTGGGCGAGCCGGGCTACGGATGACGCTCGGCCTGCCGGACATGGCGCTTGATGCTCACCGATGCGCTCGTCGCGTTCGATCATCTCAAGCACACGATCACGATCGTGGCCAACGCCGACCTCGACGCCGAGCCGGACCCTGAGCGGGCCCACGAGGCAGCGGCACGCACGATCGCCGAAGTGCGGGCATGCCTGGCCGGCCCTGTGCCGCCCGGTGCGAAAGCTGGCGCGCGCGCGGCGCCGCGCTTTGAGTCGAACATGACGCGCGAGCACTTTGAAGCGATGGTGGCGCGGATCATCGAGTACATCTATGCGGGCGACGCTTTCCAGGTCGTGCCTTCGCAGCGCTTCTCGGCGGAGGTGCCCGTCGAGGGGTTCTCCATATACAGAGGCCTGCGCACCGTCAACCCAAGTCCCTACATGTATTTCTTGGACTTCGGCGATTTCCAGATCGCCGGCGCAAGCCCTGAGCCGCTGCTCACCGTCTCGGCACGCCACGTCTCCACGCGCCCGATCGCCGGCACGCGCCCGCGCGGCTCGAGCCCCGAGCAGGATCGGCGTCATCGCCGACGAGCTGCTCGAAGACGAGAAGGAGCGCGCCGAGCACGTGATGCTCGTCGACCTCGGGCGCAACGACCTGGGACGCGTGTGCGAGTACGGCAGCGTCGCGGTCGACGAGCTGATGGAGATCGAGACCTACAGCCACGTGATCCACATCGTCTCCTCGGTGTCTGGCACGTTGCGCGAGGACGTGGGCGCGATGGACGCGCTGCGCTCGGTGCTGCCCCTGGGCACGCTCTCCGGTGCGCCGAAGGTGCGCGCGATGCAGATCATCGACGAGCTGGAGTCCACCAAGCGCGGCGGCTACGGCGGCGCGATCGGCTACCTCAGCTACACGGGCGACCTCGACACCGCGATCCACATCCGCACCGTCGTCGTCAAGGACGGGGTCGCGCACGTGCAGGCCGGTGGCGGAACCGTGGCCGACGCCAAGCCCGAGTACGAGTACGAGGAGTCGGTCAACAAGAGCAAGGCGGTGCTGCGCGCCGTCGAGCTAGCCTGCGAACAGCCGGATTGGGCTTGAGTATGTGCGGCTACCGGGCGTACACGAGTGCCGTTTGAGCAGGCGCTTCAGCGCGTCGTAGCGCATGCGTCAGGGAGGCGGGTCTAGCGATGCGCGTGTTGGTCATCGACAACTACGACTCCTTCACCTACAACCTCGTCCAGTACCTGGGCGAGCTTGGGGCTGAAGTCTGCGCCGTGCGCAACGACGCTGCCACCGTCGAGCAGCTGCTCGACGACTCCTCGAGCGCTGTGTGATCTCGCCGGGCCCGTGCACGCCCAACGAGGCCGGCATCTCGCTGGAGGTGGCGCGGCGGATGCCGGAAGCCGCCATCCCCACGCTCGGTGTCTGCCTCGGCCACCAGTCGATGGCCCAGGCGTTCGGCGGCGTCGTCAAGCTGCACGAGCCCGTGCACGGCAAGGCGACCACGATCGAGCACGACGGGCGCACGATCTTCAAGGGGCTCACCTCGCCGCTGAAGGTAGGGCGCTATCACTCGCTCGTCGTCGACGAGCGAGCTGCCCGACTGCCTGGAAGCGACCGCGCACGGCGGCGGGGTGCTGATGGGATTGCGCCATCGCGAGCTGCCGGCCGAGGGCGTCCAGTTCCACCCTGAGTCGGTGCTCACCGACGAGGGCAAGCTGCTCTCGGACTTCCTGTCCAAGACCTACCATTCACTGCCAGCTCTCGCACGTAGCTCGTCGCACACCCGCGACTGATGCCCAATCCCATCCTCACACGGGCGATCGACGCGGTCGCCTCGCGGCGCGACCTGAGCCAGCAGGAGGCCGCCGAGGTGCTCGCCGAGATCATGCACGGCGACGTCTCGGAGACCCAGATCGCCGCCTTTCTGATCGCGCTGCGCACGAAGGGGGAGACGGTCGACGAGCTGGCTGGGCTGGCCGGCACGATGCGCGAGCTGGCGGCGCACGTGCCCACCGAGCGCCACGACCTGCTCGACACGGCCGGCACGGGCGGCGGACGGCGTACCTTCAACGTCTCCACCACGGCCGCCCTGGTGGCGGCGGGCGCCGGTTGTGCGGTGGCCAAGCATGGCAACCGCTCGGCGACCAGCTCGTCCGGCTCGGCAGACCTCTTGGAGGCGCTTGGCGCGCGCATCGACCTCGGTCCTGAGGCCGTGGCGCAGTGCATCGAGGAGGCCGGCTTCGGCTTCATGTTCGCGCCCGCCCACCACCAGGCCACTCGTTTCGTGGTGCCGGTCAGAAGCGAGCTGGCGGTGCGCACGATCTTCAACTTCCTAGGACCGCTGACCAACCCCGCCGGCGCCAACCAGCAGCTGGTGGGCGTCGCCGATGCGAGCTTCCTGGAGACGATCGCCGGCGCCCTGGCCCGCCTTGGCGTGCAGCGCGCGCTCGTCGTCGCCGGTGAGGACGGGCTCGACGAGGTTTCCACCTCGGCGGCTACCCACGTCGTCGAGGTCAACGGCGATCAGCTGAAGCGCTATGTGCTCACGCCCCAGGATGTCGGCATCGAGCTTGCGGACCCGTCTGACCCGCTGCTTGGCGGTGGCTCTCCCGCCGAGAACGCCGCGGTCACGCGCGCGGTGTTCGACGGTGAGCAGAGCGTGCGCGCCGATCTGGTGCTGATCAATGCGGGCGCCGCGATCTACGCGGCCGGTGCTGTCGATTCGATCGCGAGCGGCGTCGAGGCTGCTCGCGCGGCGATCGCATCCGGGGACGCGTCCGCTGCGCTCGAGCGTTATGTGCAGGCCAGTCGCCGCCACGCGCCCGAGCAGGTGGCGGGATGAGCGCGGGTCGGGCCGCCGGTGCGGCAACTTCGGGCAGAGCCACCGTGCTCGAGTGGATCCTGAGCGAAACGCGCGCGGAGCTTGAAGGTCGCAAGCGCAGCGTGTCGCTGCAACAGTTGGAAGCACAGGCGGGGGCGCGGACATATAGTCAGACAGCCGAGGGGGGGCGCTTTCGCCGGGCGCTCGAGCGTCCCGGCATCGGTGTGATCGCGGAGTTCAAGCGTCGCTCGCCCTCGGCGGGCAAGCTGCGCGAGTCGGAGCCCGACGTCGCAGAGATCGTCAGCGCCTACGAGCGTGGCGGGGCGAGCGCTTTGTCGGTGCTGACCGAGGGACCCAACTTCGACGGGTCGCTGGCCGACATCGATGCCGCGCGCGACGCATGTGGGCTGCCGATCTTGCGCAAGGACTTCGTGGTCGACCCCTACCAGCTGTATGAGGCTGTGGCTGCCGGGCGCCGACGCGGTGCTGCTGATCGTGGCCGCGCTCGGACAAGAAGAGCTTGCATCGCTGCACGATCGCGCGCTCGGGCTTGGCTTGGATGTGCTCGTGGAGGTGCACGACCGCGACGAGCTCGCGCGCGCGAAGCAGGTCGGGGCGCGGCTGATCGGCGTGAACAATCGCGACCTGCGCGACTTCAGCGTGGATGTCGGACGCACCGAGCGGCTGCTAGCGGAGATGCCCGCGGGGACGACGGTGGTGTCGGAGTCTGGGATCTCCAAGCCGGAGCAGCTGGAGCAGCTGGAGCGCGCGGGGGTGGCGGCGGTGCTCGTCGGCGAGTCGTTGATGCGGGCGCCTGAGCCCGAGCAGGCGCTTGCAGCTCTACTGAAAGGCTGCTCGGCGCCCTGCGTTCCGATCTTTTATAAATTTCGCATGGTCCTCTTTAGTTCTCGTTGATCGCTATCCCTCATCCTGACTGCCAATGAAGCGCACGTTCCTCATTCCGCTCCTCTCGGCCCTGATCGGCGGCGGGCTCGTCGTCGCCGTGGTTGCGGCCGCCGGCGATCTCGGCTCCTCGCAGAAGACGGTCACGATCGTGCAGCAGGCCTCTACACCGATCGCGCCTTCGAACGCTTCGCAGCAGAGCACTGGTCTGACGCCCCACCAGATCTACGAGAAGGACGCGCCGGGCGTCGCGCTCGTCACCTCGACGATCGTGCGCCAGACCGAATCGCCCTTCAGCCTCGGCGGCGAAAGCGAGCAGGGCACGGCCACCGGCTCGGGCTTTGTGATCAACAGCGACGGCACGATCCTGACCAACTACCACGTGGTCGAGAACGCCGTCAAGGTCGAGGTCAGCTTCGAACACGGCAAGACCGTCGAAGCGAAAGTGATCGGCAAGGATCCCTCCAACGATCTTGCCGTGCTGCGCATCCCGACCGAAGGTCTGACGATGCACGTGCTGACGCTGGGGACTCCAGCAAGGCGCAGGTCGGCGATCCGGTGCTTGCGATCGGCAATCCCTTCGGCTATGACCGCACGCTCACGACTGGAGTCGATCTCGGCGCTGCAGCGTCAGATCACCTCGCCCAACGGCTTCTCGATCGACAACGTCCTGCAGACCGATGCGCCGATCAACCCCGGCAACTCCGGTGGGCCGCTGCTCAACGAGCGGGGCGAAGTGATCGGCATCAACTCCCAGATCGAGACCGGCGGCAGCGGCGACGGCAGCGTGGGGATCGGCTTCTCGATCCCGATCAACACCGCCAAGTCCGAGCTTCCGCAGCTCGAGAAGGGCGGGACTGTTAGCGGCGCCTATCTCGGCGTCAGCACGATCAGCGTCGACGGCTCGCTCTCGGCACTGAACTTGCCGGTGAAGAGCGGCGCGATGGTCGAGACGGTCGAAGCTGGCACGCCCGCCGCCAAGGCTGGTCTACGCGGTGGCAACCTCGAAGCGCAGCTGGGCGGCGGGAAGGTGGCTGTCGGCGGCGACATCATCGTCGGTGTCGATGGCAAGGCGATCAGTAGCGCCGAAGATCTTTCGATCCCTGATCGGGTCCAAGAAGCCGGGCGACACGATCTCGGTCGAAGTGATGCGCGCCACCGGCAAGCGGCACCTATGAAAAGAAGACGATCAAAGTGACGCTCACGGCGCGGCCGAACTCGATCAAGAACCCCAACACGCCCGAAGGCTAAGGGGCCGCCTATCCTCGGGTGCGCGTGCCCCGGGTAGATGTAGCGCACCTCCCGCAAGGGGTATTTCCGGGCATGCCCGACACGCACTCCTAGGCCCGCTACCGTTGGGGCTCATGTCCGAGCGCGACACACAGGTAAAGATCTGCGGGATCACCCGCCTCACAGGACGCCGAGCTGGCCGTCGAGCTCGGAGCTTGGGCGGTGGGCATGGTCTTCTTCGACGCAGCTCCGCGCGCCTGCTCGCTTGCCGAAGGGCAGCGCATCGCAACGAGCTTGCGCCGCAAGGTGGAGCTGTGTGGGGTGTTCGTCAACGCGCAGATGGAGGAGATCGTCGACGTCAGCGAGCAACTCGGTTTGACGCTGCTGCAGCTGCACGGCGACGAGGGGCCCGCCTTCTGCGGGGAGGCCGCACGCCGCACCGGCGCACGCATAATCAAGGCGCTGCAGGTATCCGGCATGGCCGACATCCAGGACGCGGCTCGCTTCCACACCGACTTTCATTTGCTCGATGCACGCTCGACGGAGCCTGGACACGAGCAGTTGCGCGGCGGCACCGGGGAGACCTTCGACTGGGCGTTGCTGGCCGGGCGGCGCTCGAAAGTGCCGTTGATCTTGAGCGGTGGCCTGAATCCCGGCAACGTGGGGGAGGCGATCGAGCGTGTGCGTCCGTTCGCCGTCGACACCGCCAGCGGAACCGAGAGCGCGCCGGGGATCAAGGATCCGGTGAAGCTGCGCGACTTCTTTGCCGCCGTGGATCGTGCCGCCTTCGCTTCGCCTGCGCTGCAGCCTCGGTGCCCCGAGGATCCGGCCGTTCCCCACGAGTCTGCGTCAGCCGCTCCCCACGAGCCTGAGTCTCACCGAGACGGTGTCGCTCAACGAGTCCTCCCAGGAGGCGACGCCGTCGGTAGGCTCGCCCACGTGAGCGCAGTCGAGCACCGCTTTGGGCCCTACGGGGGGCAGTACGTTCCCGAGACGCTGATGCCGGCGCTGGCCGAGCTGGAGCAAGCCTGGCTCGCAGGCGCGCGAGGATCCCGCCTACAGAGCCGAGCTCGACCTTCTGCTGCGCGACTTCGCCGGGCGCCCGACGCCGCTGTATCTCGCCGAGCGCATCTCCGAGCGGCTCGGCCGGCCTGTCTACCTCAAGCGCGAGGATCTCAACCACACCGGCTCGCACAAGCTCAACAACGCGCTTGGGCAGGCGCTGTTGGCCAAGCGCATGGGCAAGCACCGCATCATCGCCGAGACCGGCGCCGGCCAGCACGGCGTCGCCACCGCCACCGTTTGTGCGCTGCTCGACCTCGAGTGCGTGATCTACATGGGCACCGAGGACACGCGCCGCCAGGCGCCGAACGTGCAGCGCATGGAACTGCTCGGAGCGCGCGTGCATGCCGTCGACGCCGGCGCGCGCACGCTCAAGGAGGCGACCTCCGCGGCGATCCGCGACTGGGTGACGAACGTCGGCGACACCCATTACATAATCGGCTCGGTCGTCGGTCCGGCGCCATACCCTGCCCTGGTGCGCGATCTGCAGCGTGTGATCGGCGACGAGGCGCGCGCGCAGCTGCTGGAGCGCGAGGGGCGTCTGCCCGCGCGCGTGATCGCATGCGTCGGCGGGGGCTCCAACGCCCTTGGCATCTTCACGGCCTTCCTCGACGACGAGGGCGTCGAGCTGGTTGGCGTCGAGGCCGGGGGCGACGGGATCGAGACCGAGCGCCACGGCGCGCCGCTGACCGTCGCCGGCCGGGCCGGCGTACTGCACGGGGCGCTGTCGGCGGTGATGCAGGACGAGGAGGGCCAGATCGTCGAGGCGCACTCGATCTCGGCCGGCCTGGACTATCCCGGCACCGGACCCCAGCACGCGCACCTGCGCGATAGCGGCAGGGCGCGCTACGAGGCGATCGCAGACCGTCAGGCGCTCGCCGCGTTCCGCGAGGTGGCGCGCCTGGAGGGGATCATCCCGGCGCTTGAGACCGCCCACGCGCTCGCCTGGACGCTCGCGCAGCCAGATGGCGAGCTGGACCTCGTGTGTCTGTCAGGGCGCGGAGACAAGGACTTGGCCGAGGTGCTCGATGCCGGCTGAGGATTTTTTTGGGAGACAAGATTCGCTTGTCCCCCTGAGACTTCCCGTGTGGCCGGTCGCGCTGTGTCGTAGGGGTCAGCCGGCTCTTTTTGTCTTGGGATGGGGGCTGTGAGCGCTACCGCGACCCCCCATGACGGGGGACAGGCCACCGGCATCGACAGGATCGCTGCTGCCTTCGCCGGCAGCGGCAAGCGGGCCGCGCTGATGCCGTATCTGATGGGCGGCTTTCCAACGCTCGAGCAGTCGGCGAAGATCGGCCAGGCTTGCGTTAGCGCTGGCGCCGATCTGCTGGAGCTGGGCGTGCCCTACTCCGACCCGCTTGCCGACGGTCCGGTGATCCACGAGGCCGGCACGCGTGCGCTTGCCGCGGGCGCGAGCCTCACGGGCGTGCTCGAGGTCGCGCGCATGCTTGCGCCAAAGGTGCCGGTGGTACTCATGTGCTACGCCAACATGGTCTTTGCGCCCGGGGCAGAGGCGTTCGTCGAGCGTCTCGCACAGAGCGGAGCCAGCGGGATGATCGTGCCGGACCTGCCGCTTGAGGAGGCGTCACAGGTGCTTGGCGCTTGCGACGCCCACGGCCTTGCGCTGGTGCCGTTGGTCGCGCCCACGACGCCGCCGGAGCGCCTTGCCAGGATCGGGGAGCGGGCCCGCGGCTTCCTCTACACGGTGTCGGTCGTCGGCACGACCGGCGAGCGGGCCGCGCTATCCGATCGCTTCGCCGAGGTTGTGAGTCGCGCAAAGGCGAGCACTGCCGCGCCGGTGGCGCTTGGCTTCGGGATCTCGACCCCCGAGCATGCGCTTGCAAGCGGCGCGAGCCGGGGCCGACGGCGTGATCGTCGGCACGCGCCTGGTGCGGGCCGCGGCCGAGTCCGAAGATCCCGCCGGGGCCGTCGGGGAAGTCGTCGGCGAGCTTGCCGCGGCCCTCGCGGCGTAGGTTCCGGACGCTCACGTCCGCGCGCCTGCGGCTCGCCCGGGCGACCCGTGGTCGAGCCGCAGGCCGCCTACGCGACCTATGCGGCGTCCTACTCGCGCAGGCTGTTATAGGATTCGCCCGCAATGGGACTGGTACTCACCGTAACCGCCGGGCTGGTCATCTGGATCGTGCTGTGGGCGCTGGGCGCGAAGGGCTTTGACTCCTTCATGCTCGCGACGCTGGTCACCATCGTGGGCGCCTCGCTGAAGATCCTCTCCGGCTATCTTCCGGGTCGTCGCGACTCTGGACACTAGTCATCGCGTGCGTGCGCGCTGGCTGGGCACCGGGCTGCTTGTCGCTCTCGCCCTCGTGCCGGCGCTGGCCGGTTGTGGCGGCGTAAGCAGCTCGACCGCCGCGGAGAACGTTGGCAGTCAGCTGACGATCTACTCGAGCTTGCCGCTGCAAGGTCCAGAGGGCGCGATCTCACAGCAGATCGTCGGCGGCGAGAAGCTTGCGCTGTCCGATGCGCAGGGGCACGTCGGCCGCTTCACGGTCAGCTACGCATCGCTCGACGATTCCAGTCCCACGACGGGAGAGTGGGATCCGGGGGTCACCGCCTCCAATGCGAAGGCGGCGGCGCAGGATCCCACGACGATCGCCTATCTCGGCGATTTCAACTCCGGTGCGACGGCCGTGTCGCTACCGCTCACCAACGCCGCCGGCATCCTGCAGGTCAGCCCGGCAAGTCCCTATGTCGGGCTGACGTCCTCGTTTGACGCCAACCAGGGCGAGCCGGAACGCTTCTATCTCAGCGGCAAGCGCACGTTCGGGCGGATCGCGCCCGGCGACACGGTTCAGGCTGCCGCACAGGTGGCGCTGCTGCGCCGGCTCGGGGTGCGCAAGCTGTACCTGGTTGCGGATCAGGACCCGTTCGACACACCGCTGACGGCGATCGTCGAGGGCGATGCCGAACACGCCGGGATCAAGGTGGTGGGCAACGACACGATCACGATCGCTCCCGGCTCGAGCTTCACCGGCGAGGTGAAGAAGATCTCAGAAAGCGGCGCACAGGCCGTGTTCGTCAGCGCGACCGCTACCGAGGAAGCGGCGGAGCTCTGGCGCGAGCTGCACGGCGCCGAGCCGCGCTTGGCGCTGCTTGCCTCGGCGACGATGAACCACAGCGTGTTCACCGCGCACCTCCAGGCGGCCGAAGGCGCGACGTTCGTTGGCTCGCCGCTGCTGCCCATCTCTCTCTATCCGCTCTCGGCGCGGCGTGTGTTGAGCGAATACAGTCGCCATTTCGCCACGGCGGGCGAAGCGTATGCGCTGTACGGCTACGAGGCGATGAGCGTGGTGCTCGCCTCGATCCGGACCGCCGCCGACAACGGCGACGACCGCCAAGCGGTGATCGAAAAGTTCTTCGCCACGCACGAACGCGATTCGGTGCTCGGCGTGTACTCGGTACGGGCGAACGGCGAAACGACTCTCTCCACCTACGCCATCGACCGCGTGGTGAACGGCGCTTCCGTGTTCTGGCACGCGTTCGACACTGCCAGCTGAGCCAGTTAGAACATCTCTTTCGAAATGACCTGCACGTTCGATACCCCTTTGTTTGGGCCCGAGTGCTTTATTTAGGTACCTAACCTTTATCTGTGTGTTCGCAAGAAGGGGGTGTTGGGAGATCATTCGAAAGCGAGCCATACATCCCGGCGTTTACGATCCACGAGCATCACGCAGTCAGCCACCGCCGAGCGCGGCGCGTAGCGCCTCGTCGAGCTTGGGGTAGCGGAACTGGTAGCCGAGCACCAGCGCCTTGGCGGGCAGCACGCGCGCGCCGGTCGTGACGATCTCGGCCATCTCTCCGTACAGAAGCCCAAGGGCGGCCCCAGGCACTGGAAGAAACGAGGGCCGGTTCAGCGCGCGTCCGAGCGCCTTGGAGAAGTCGCCGTTGCGCTGCGGCTCCGGGGCGGTCGCGTTGATCGCCCCTTGCCACTGCTGCTCGTCGATCGAGGAGAGCACGATCCCCACCAGGTCGTCCGGGTGGATCCAGGAGATGTACTGGCGCCCACCGGCGACCGGCCCGCCTATGCCCAGCTTGAAGGCAGGCAGCATCTTGGCAAGCGCGCCACCGTCGCGATCGAGCACTACGCCGGTGCGCACCTTCGCCACGCGCAACCCGTACTCCTCGGCCGCTTCGGCCTCCGCCTCCCAGGCCTGACATGTCTGTGCGAGGAAGTCGCTACCCGCGGGGACGTCCTCGTCGATCGGCTCGTCGCCGTGCGCGCCGTAGTAGCCAATCGCCGAGCCGCTCACCAGCACCTTGGGCCGCTCGGCCTCGGCCAGCTCGCCGATTCCACGCACGAGCTGCCGCGTGCCCATCACGCGGCTGTCGCGAATGGCTTGCTTGGCCGCGGCGCTCCAACGCTGTGCGATGTTCTCGCCGGCGAGGTGCACGATTGCGTCGCGACCGGCGAGTGCCTGGGCGGGCGCGGGTTCGCGCGGGGGCTCCCAGCCTTGCGCGTCGAGCGCACCCCTCGTGTCGTCGAGCGCACCCGTCGTCTTGCCAGGCTCGCCAGTTGTCTGGCTGGACTCGCCGGTCGATCGCGTCGACTTCTCCAACTGCTCGCTTGCCTGCCTGGGATCGCGCGAGAGCACCGTTACGTCGTCGCCGCGCTCCCTGAGCGCCGTCACGACGCGCCTACCGATCAGACCCGTCGCTCCGGTGATCGCTATCCGCATGGCCCTCTCGCTCCGTCCGGTTGTTGCGTGGCCGGCGCCGGCGTGGCCGGTCGCTCGTGCCTCAGCCGTTGCTGTGAACGCGCTGCTCGCCCATGCCGGTCAGGGTATCGCCCTGCGCGTAGCCGACCTCCTGCCCGGCGAGCGCCTCGCCGCTGGCGCGCGCCTGCTCGGCCACGGCGGCCGCCACGGCGGGGGCCACGTCGCGGTTGAAGACGGAGGGGATGATGTAGTCGTCGCGCAGCTCGCTGTCGTCGACGATCTCGGCTATCGCCGTCGCGGCGACCATCTTCATCTGCTCGGTGATCGAGCGTGCGCGCACGTCGAGCGCGCCGCGGAAGATGCCGGGGAAGCAGAGCACGTTGTTGATCTGGTTGGGGTAATCCGAGCGTCCGGTAGCCATGATGCGCACGTAGGGAGCGGCCTCCTCGGGAATCACCTCCGGGTTGGGGTTGGCCATCGCGAAGACCATCGCGTCCTTGTTCATCTTCGCCAGCGCCTCGACCGGCAGGGCCCTTGCACCGGAGAGGCCGACGAGCAGGTCGGCGCCGTCGATCACGTCGGCCGGGCTGCCGGTGCGCTGCTCGCCGTTGGTCGACTCGGCATACCAGCGCTTGACGGAGCTCATCGTGCCGTCGAGGTAGTCCTCGCGCAAAGTCGAGAGCGCGCCGCGCGAGTCGGCGCCGACGATGTCGCGCACACCGGCCTCCAGCAGGATCTTGGTGACGGCGACGCCCGCCGCCCCGAGCCCGATCACGAGCACTTTCAGCTCGGCGAGGCTGCGGCCGGTCAACTTGACGGCATTCAGCAGCGCCGCCAGCACGACCACGGCGGTGCCGTGCTGGTCGTCGTGGAAGACGGGAATGTGAAGGTCGTTCTTGAGCCGCTCCTCGACCTCGAAGCAGCGTGGCGCGGAGATGTCCTCGAGGTTGATGCCGCCGAAGGCGGGCGCGATCAGCGTGACGGCGCGCACGATCTCATCGGTGTCCTTCGTGTCGAGGCAGATCGGGAAGGCGTCGACGCCGGCGAACTCCTTGAACAGACACGCCTTGCCCTCCATCACCGGCATCGCCGCCGCGGGCCCGATGTCGCCGAGACCGAGCACCGCGGTGCCGTCGGAGACGACGGCCACCGTGTTGCGCTTGATCGTGTACTGGAAGGCCTTGTCGGGATCGTCCTTGATCGCCGTGCAGACTCGGGCCACGCCGGGCGTGTAGGCCATCGACAGGTCGTCGCGCGTCTTCAGGGGATGCTTGTTGTGCTGTTCGATCTTGCCGCCGACGTGCAGCAGGAAGGTGCGGTCGGTCGTGTCGATCACCTCGGCGCCGGCGAGCGAGGCGAGTGCCGAGAGGATGCGGTTCCAGTGCTCGCGACTGCCGGCGTCGACGAGGATGTCGCGCACGCTGTGCCCGGCGCCTGCCTCGACGAGGTCGACGGCGACGACCATTCCGCCCTGCTCGCCGATCATGTCGGTGACCTGGCCGAGCATGCCCTGCTGCTCGTCGATCTTGACGCGGATGGTGAGGCGGTACTGCGCGCTGGGGGTGACGCTCACTGGGACGGGACTCCTCATTGGGAACAGCCGGCGTGGTGACCGGCGGTCTGGCACGGTGGCCGGACGGTCCGGCATGTTATTTGCTCGGAGCGCTCCACCCCTACCTGAGCTGCCGGTGGTGCCATTTTGACGATGCTCCCCGCGCGCGCGGGGGGCATCGCTCTTTTGGAATGTGCCTATCCCCCCGCGTGGCGGGCTTGCCGCGGGACCGGCGCCGGCGATGAGGAGAGCGCCTAATAGAGTGCCCGACGTGGAGCGCCGCGTATTCCTGATCGACGGTCCCAGCCTCGTCTACCGGGCCTTCTACGCGTTGCCGGAGTCGATCGCGACCTCCACGGGCGAGCCCACCAACGCGATCTTCGGGTTCGCCTCGATGCTCGTGAAGATCATCGCCGACTACGGCGTGCAGCCCACGGTAGTCGCCTGGGACGCGGGCAGCTCGGGGCGCACGGAGCTGTTCGCCGACTACAAGGCGGGCCGGCGCTCGCGCCCGGATCTGCTCAAGGCGCAGTGGCCGGCGATGGAACCGCTGGTCGAGGCGTTCGGCTATCGCAACATCAGGCTCGAGGGCTACGAGGCCGACGACGTGATCGCGACGCTTGCCGAGCAGGCGCGCGGCGCCGGCGTGCCCGTGACGATCCTGACCAGCGACAGAGACGTCTTCCAGCTGATCGACGAGCAGGGCCTCGTGCAGGTGATGGCCACGGCACGCGGCATCACCGAGACCAAGCTGTACGACCGCCAGGCGGTGATCGATCGCTACGGCCTGCCGCCCGAGCTGATCCCCGACTTCTATGGCCTGAAGGGCGATACCTCCGACAACATCCCCGGCATTCCCGGCATCGGCGAGAAGACCGCCAGCGAGCTGATCCAGCGCTTCGGCGGCCTGGAGCAGGTCTTGGCGCACGTGGATGAGATCAGCGGCCCCAAGCGCAAACAGAACCTGCTCGAGCACGCAGATGATGCCCGTATGTCGATGAGCCTTGCCACCGTGCAGCGCGATCTGGTGCTCGACTTCGACCCGAGCGGCGAGGCCGCGCACGAGCCCGATCGCTCACGCCTGCGCGAGGTCTTCCGCCGTTACGAGCTGCGCGACCCGCTGCGCCGCCTGGAGGAGGCGCTTGGTGGGGAGGAGCTGGCCAAGACGACCTCCTCGGAGGAGGTCAAGCTCACAGCGCACGTGCGGCATTGCACGGTGGCCGACATCGCCAAGCTCGCCTCGGCAGGCGATGCGTCGCAGGAGTTGTGTGTGGTGGTGCATGAGAGCGAGGCGCCCGAGGGGGAGCTGTTTGCCGAAGGCGCTCAGTGGCGCTTTGCCGTTTATGCGCAGCAGCCACCGAACATGGACTCCCTGAAGGGTCGATCGCCGGCGGATGGACAGCCGTCATCGGGAGGCGAGCCCACGGCCAACGAGTCCACAGTTGGCGAGCCCGCGCCCGGTGGGGCTCATTCCGTCAAGCAACAGTCCGCCGGCAGGACCAAGCGCGGGATTGTGCTCGTCGGCGATTGCGCTGGTCCAGAGGAGGTAGTGGCTGCGTGCGCCGAGCGATCGGTCGTGGCGCACGACGCGAAGGCGCTCGGCATCGTCCCGCCCGGCCTCGTGCACGACACGCTGCTCGGCGCCTACCTGCTCGAGCCGGCTCGTCGTGGCTACCCGTTCGAGGAGCTGTGCGAAGAGCGCGGCTTCGCGGCCGACGTCGAGGACCCGGTCGCCGCTCAGGCGCTGCTGCTGAGCGCGCTCGCGACCTGGCAGCGCGAGCAGATCGTCGAGCGCGAGCTGCAGGCGGTAATGGGAGACATCGAGCTGCCGTTGGTGTCGGTGCTGCGCGAGATGGAGCTGCTCGGCGTGCGCTTGAACGTGGAGCGCTTGCGAGAGATTACGGAGCGCGTCTACGAGGAGATAGCGGCGCTCGAAGCCCGCATCTTCGCGCTGGCCGAGGAGGAGTTCACGATTGGCTCGCCCCAGCAGCTGGGCGAGATCCTGTTCGTAAAGCTTGGCCTTTCGCGCAAGCGTCGCGGCAAGACGGGTTTTTCGACCGATGCGCGTGTGTTGCAGGCAATCCGCGAGGAGCACGAGATCGTCCCGTGCATCGAGCGCTGGCGCGAGCTTTCAACCCTGATAAAGACCTACCTGGACGTGCTCCCCCAGATGGTGGACGAGCGCTCGCGCATCCACACCACCTTCCTGCAGGCAGGAGCGCAGACTGGACGCCTCGCGTCCACCAACCCGAACATGCAGAACGTCCCGATTCGCACTCCATTGGGCCGTGAGATCCGCGGCTGCTTCGAGGCGGAGGAGGGCCGCGTGCTGATCTCAGCCGACTACTCCCAGATCGAGCTGCGCGTGCTTGCGCATGCGGCTGAGGAGCCGGTGCTCGTGGAGATCTTCGAGCGCGGCGAAGACGTTCACACGGCCACCGCCTCCGAGGTGTTCGGCGTCACCGCCGAGCAGATCGACCCCGGGATGCGCTCGAAGGCCAAGATGATCAACTACGGGATCGTCTACGGCCTGTCGGATTTCGGCTTGGCCGATCGGCTGAACATCCCGCGCGAGGAGGCCAAAGTTTTCATCGACGCATATCTAGCGCGCTTCTCGCGTGTCGCCCAGTTCATCGAGGAGACGATCGAGCGGGCCAAGCAGGAGGGTCACGTCAAGACGCTGTGGGGCCGGCGCCGCCAGATCCCCGAGCTACAGGCGCGCAACTACCAGGTGCGCTCGCTTGGCGAGCGCTTGGCAGTCAACACTGTCATCCAGGGCACGGCGGCCGACATCATCAAGCTGGCGATGGTGCGCTGTCACAACTCGCTGCGGGACACGGGCCTCGCCACCAAGCAGATCCTCACGATTCACGACGAGCTGCTGTTCGAAGGCCCACCCGACGAGCGCGAGGCGGCCTGCCTGCTGATCGAGGAGGAGATGTGCGGCGTGTGGGAGCACTCCCCGCCGATGGCGGTGGATATCGGCGTCGGGCAGAACTGGCTGGAGGCGAAGTGAGCCGGCCGCTGGCGATCGTGCTGGTGGCCATCGCCGGTGTGCTCGTGGGAATGCAGCCGGCTGTCAACGCGCGCTTGGGCCAGGCGGTCGGATCGGTACCGGCGGCGGCGGTCTCCTTCCTGGTCGGGACGGTCGTGCTGATACTGGTCACTTCGCTCACAAGCGAAGGCTTTGGCAGTCTGGGCAACGTCGGCAAAGCGCCTTGGTGGGCGTTTTTCGGGGGCATCTTGGGCGCCGTCTTCGTGACTGTGGCGATCCTCACGGTCCGTACTCTGGGCGTATCGAGTCTCACGGCGATCGTCATATCCGGCCAGCTCGCCGCGGCGATCCTGATCGATCGCCTTGGCCTGCTGGGAATCGCCAAGCAGCCGATCGGCGCTACGCGCGTGCTCGGCTTCGTGTTGCTTGTCGCCGGGGTGGTGTTGGTCGTGCGCCGCTAGCCGGCGGTCTGGCTGTAAGCCTCGCCGAGCAGCCGCACACCTTGCTCGATGGCCGGCTCGGAGAGGTTGCCGTAGCCGAGCAGCAAGCCTGGCGGTCCGTCGGCCGTGAAGCGATGCAACGCCAGCCCCTCGGCACCCACGCCACGCTTGCCGGCGGCGCGAAGTAGCAGCGACTCGTCGATCTCCTCGGGCAGCATCACAAGCTCGAATAGTCCGGCGTCGGCGCCGCAGAGGAGCGCATCGGGCAGCCATCGCCTCACTGCCCCTATCAGCACCTCGCGGCGGCGCTGATAGCGCAGGCGCATGCGGCGCACATGGCGGTCTAGCTCGCCGCGAGCGATGAAGTCGCGTAGGGCCAGTTGACCGATGACCTCCGAGCCGCAATCCTCGATCGTCTTCGCGGCGGTCAGCTCCCACGTCAGCCAGGAAGGCAACAGCATCCAGCCGAGCCGCATCGCGGGCGCCAGCCGCTTGCTGGCGGAGCCGATGTAGACGATCTGCTCCGGGGCCAGCCCTTGCAGCGCGCCGACCGCCACGCGGTCGTAGCGAAACTCGGAGTCGTAGTCGTCCTCGATGATCAGCCGCTCGTCCTCGACCCACTCGATCAACGCGGCTCGTCGCTCCGGGGCCAATACGGCACCAGTCGGAAACTGGTGCGCGGGCGTTAGCAGCACGGCCGCGGCGTCTGTAGTGGCGAGCACGTCCACGCGTAGCCCAGCCTCGTCAACCGGGATCGGCACTACTTGGAGGCCAGCCTCCTCGACGATCAAGCGGTGCGGGTGCCAGCCGGGGTCCTCGAGCGCTATCTGATCCACGCCGCGCTTGCGCAGAGCGCGGCACAGCATGGAGAACCCTTGCATGAAGCCGGTGCACACGAGCATGTGCTCGGGATCGGCGTCGGTTCCGCGTACCCGTCCGAGGTAGGCGCCCAGCGCTTCGCGCAAGGCGGGCAGTCCGCGGGGGTCGCCGTAGGCAAGCGAATCCAGCGGCGAGTCGCGTAGAGCCGAGCGCAGTGAGCGTAGCCATGCCTCGCGGGGAAAGTCGAGCAGGTCGGGAAGCCCGGGGTGGAAGTTGTAGGAGTAGCTCTCGAGCAGTGAGCGAGCAAGTGGCCGTTGGCTTGCGGCACGCACTGCCTTGGCCACGCGCACTGGCGCGCCTTGGCTGGTGGTGAGATAGCCCTCCACGGCAAGCTGTTCGTATGCCTCGGTTACCACGCCGCGCGAGACCCCAAGCTCCCGGGCAAGCCCTCGTGTCGAGGGCAAGCGTGTCTCGGCGGCCAAGACGCCGGAGCGGATCTGGTCGCGCAACGCACGCTCGATCTGCTCGTGCAGCGGCAGCTCGCCGTCGCGGTCCAGCTCGACAAGCAGTTCCGGCCCTCCAACTGGCCCTCTTTTGTTTGTCACTACTGGAACTGTAATAGAGACCAGTATCGGCGTAACTTTGATCGTCAGAGCGATATTCGCTCCACCCAGATCACTCCCAACCCAAAGCCCGCCGAGCCAAAACCCTCATCCCGATTTCCAGTTCCATCCTCCGTCGTCGCACGGCGCCTGGAACAAGTGCCAATCTTCTTTCAAGGAGGCAATCACCATGAGCCCGATCAACGACAGCGCCGGCAAGCCGCAGATCACGATCGTCGGAGGCGGAATCGCGGGACTCGTAGCGGCGATCGCCTGTGCCGAGGAGGGCACGAAGGTACGCCTCGTCGAGGCCCACGAGCGGCTCGGCGGCCGGGCCCGCAGCACAGATGGCCCCTACAAGGCCAATCTCGGTCCACACGCGATGTACAACGACGGCGCTTTCTGGAGGTGGATGCGCGAGCGCGACATCCTGCCCGCTTATCGCAAGGCTCGGCTATCGGGCGTCAGATTGCGACTAGGAGGGACGCTGCGACGCACCCCGCCGCTGGGCACACTGCCAGCGATCCTGCGTCTGCGCGGCCGTGAAGCGCCGGTGGCAACGGATTTCAGGACGTGGGCGGCGAGTCACACCGACGAGGACACCGCCGCGCTGGCCGCCTCAGCCGCCGGGGTCTTCACCTTTCATCACGACCCAGGCGAGCTCTCTGCGGCGTTCGTATGGCCGCGCATGGCGCGCCTGCTACTGACCGTGCCCTCGATCGTGACCTACCCGGTCGCGGGCTGGAGCACATTGGTAGCGGCGCTGGAGAAGCGGGTGCACGAGCTGGGCGTGATCGTCGATACGGGTACGCGCATGGAGGAGCTGCCGGCCACACCGACGATTCTGGCGACCGAGCTCGATCAGGCGCGCGAGCTGCTCGGCGACGACAGCCTGCGCTGGCAGAGCGGCCGTACCGTCTGCCTGGACCTCGGCGTGCGCCACCGCCGCGGAGACCCGACGATCGTCTCAGACCTGGACGAATCGGGCTGGATCGGCCGCTATTCCGGCGCCAACCCGACGATCGCCCCTGAGGGCGAGGAGCTGATCCAGGCGCAGATGCCGATTCGCCCTGGAGAGAGCGTGGACATGGCCGCAATGCGCTTGGAGCGCTTCCTCGACGTGAGCATCGAGGATTGGCGCGGGCGCGAGACCTGGCGCAGGCGCCAGGTCATGGACGGGCGCTCAGGCGCGCTCGACATGCCGGGCTCCAGCTGGCGCGACCGCCCCACGGTAGATCGTGGCGATGGCGTGTTCCTGGCTGGGGACATGGTCGCCGCCGAGGGAATGCTGGCCGAGGTCTCATGGGCCAGTGCGGTCGAGGCGAGCCGTCTGGCGCTGCAGGCACTCAGTACGACTCGCCCGCAGCTGCGTAAGGTCGCGTAAATAGGCATTTCCCGGGTTGTGCATGCCTATGGCTGTGCAAGGTCGCCCCCTCTGTGGCTTGCTGTGAGAAGTCGCGAAGGTTCATTCCAAAATTCGGCGATGCCCCCCCGCGCGCGCGGGGGGCATGCGCATTTTCGTAAGGGCCGAACCTTAGGCTGCGGCAGTAACGGGCGCTCGGGCCGAGCGGACGCCTTGCCCTGGATCGCCACCCACAAAAGACGGTGGGGCGATCTCCAGGTAATGGTTGAAAGACCACGCGCAAACACGCTCTGAGGCGAGTGTGCGTGCCAGCAGCGTGATCGCGCGAGTGGGAGTGAGCTGCCCGACCGCGCGCTGTGTGTTCAGCAGCCAGCGGTACTTGCGCTCGTGCGCATCCGAGAAGGCACCGTAGCGCTCAAGCGCCTGCTCGCGCGTGGCGTGGCCGGCGAGCACGGGCGCCAGCTCGCGCGCACAGGCAAGGCCGAAGTAGAGGGCAGTGCGAATCCCCTCGGCCGTGAGCGGCAGGCAGTGCCCGGCCGAGTCGCCGACGAAGAAGACACCGTCCTCGACCGCGGGCCGCAGCTGGTGGGGAATCCAATTGCCCTGGTAGCCGTCGGGCGGCAGCCCAAGCTCGTCGGCAAGACGCACGGTCGGCTCCTTGACATGGTGGGCAGGCCAGAACGAGCCGACGCCTACGCGCAGCTCGTCGCGCGCCGGGAAGCTCCAGGCGTAGCCGGCTCGGATGTACTTCTGGTCGATCCACAGCTCCAGCTCCTCGCCGGCCCCGTGCGGATGAACCTCGAGCCCACGCGAAAGACGCGCGTTCGGGGGCTGGATCGGTGCGCTGTTGGAAAGCACGCGACGCCAGCCAAGCGCGTCGACGATCAGCGGCGCCATCAAATCCCCGCGATCGGTGTGAACGGTGTTGCCGTCGCGGCCGCTGACCGTGGCCGTCTCGAACTCGGCGTCGCCAGGATGGGCCTGCCCCCACAGCAGCGCGCACAGCTCGCGGTAGTCGAAGGTGGAGAACGTCCACGGCAGCTGCCAGCGTGCCGTCGTCCAAGGCGTGTGCACGACAAGCTCATCGAAGGTCTGGCGTAGCGAGCCCGTAAGTGACATCGCCTCCAGCCAGCCGGTGGGGATTCCGCAAGCCGAGGTCTGGCGCTCGCCGATCTCGTAGCGGTCGATCACGAGCACGCGCGCCCCCGTGTCGGCAAGCTCACGCGCAATGGCCAGCCCGGCGAAGGAGGCACCGCAGACGAGTACGTCGCAATCGCGCTTGAGGGGAGTGCGCAGCTCCCCGCGCTTCGTCGCTCTCACTGGCATACGGCAGCCAATGATATGTACCCAACCGATTCTCATGAACCCATATCGCCATGCGTGGGGTCTCTGCCTCGGGCTACCCCATCAATTCCAATGACCCCGCGCCGTCCGGCGCGGGGGTCTCAGCCCTGGGCCGCGTCCCTGCGCTAGGCTTCGACCGGTGCAAACACTTATAGAGAATCCCCAGGCCCTGGTGGTCGAGGGGTCCAACGGACTCCTGCTTGAAATCGACGGGCAGATAGTCCCCAACTACGACGCCACGATGCAGCCCTTCGAGGAGGGCGAGGTCGTCACAGGCAATGTCGTACGCATCGACAAGGACGAGGTTCTCGTCGACATCGGTTACAAGTCCGAGGGCGTCATCCCCGCCAACGAGCTTTCGATCCGCAAGTCGGTGGATCCGCGTGAGGAGGTGTCGCTCGGCGAGGAGGTCGACGCGATGGTCCTCACCAAGGAGGACCAGGACGGACGCCTGATCATGTCCAAGAAGCGCGCCCGCTTCGAGAAGGCATGGCGCCGTATCGAGGCCGCCGCCGAGTCGGGCGAGCCGGTGATGGGCTCGGTCATCGAGGTCGTCAAGGGCGGCTTGATCATCGACCTGGGCGTACGCGGCTTCCTGCCCGCCTCGCTCGTCGACATCCGCCGTGTGCCCAACCTGGACGAGTACCTCGGCACGCAGATCGAGACGAAGGTGATCGAGCTCAACCGCTCGCGCAACAACGTCGTGCTCTCGCGTCGTGCGGTGCTCGAGGAGGAGCGCAAGGAGGTGCGCCAGCAGATCCTCGATCGCCTGCAGCCCGGCCTTGTCGTGGAGGGTCAGATCTCCAACATCGTCGACTTCGGCGCATTCGTCGACCTCGACGGGATCGACGGCCTGATCCACATCTCAGAGCTTTCCTGGTCGCACGTGAACCACCCGAGTGAGATCCTCAACATCGGCGACACCGTGCAGGTCAAGGTGCTCGACATCGACCGCGACCGCCAGCGCATCTCCCTTGGCCTCAAGCAGACCCAGGAAGACCCGTGGCAGCGGATCGTCGACACCTACAACGTCAACGACGAGCTGGCCGGCAAGGTCACCAAGGTCGTCACGTTTGGCGCGTTCGTCGAGGTGCTCGACGGCGTCGAGGGCCTCGTGCACATCTCTGAGCTCGCCGGCCACCATGTCGAGAGTCCGCGCGAGATCGTGCATCCGGGCGATGAGATCCGCGTGAAGATCCTCGAGATCGACTCCGAGCGCAGACGGCTTTCGCTGTCGGCCAAGCGGGTCGAGGATCAGATCCTGCCGCTGTCGCGGCCGGATGCGCCGGCAGCCTCGCCGGCCGAGCCCGAGGCCGTGGCCGACGAGCAGGTCGTGCTCGAGGACTCGCTTGACGTGGCCGTGGGAGAGGACGCCGGTGAGCTGGCAGCCGATCAGGCCGCGGCCGAACAGGCGTCTGTCGAGGCCTCGGCGTCGGAGGCTGTCGCTGAGCCCATAGCCGAGGCTGTCGTCGACACGCCGGCTGAGGAGGCCCCTGCAGCGGAGGAGTCCGCTGCTGAGGCGCTCGTGGAGGAGCCGGCTGCTCAAGAGCAGACGGCCGAGCCGGTTGCCGAGGAGCCTACTGCTGAGGCGCCTACCACGGAGGAGCCGGTTGCTGAGGCTGCGGTGGAGGAGGAGCCCACACCGGAGGCCGCTGTCGCTGAGGTTGCCGTGGAGGAGCCGGTCGTAGAGGCCCCCGCCGCGGAGGTGGCCTCCGAGGAGCCGGTTGCCGTGACCGACGCCGAGCAGCCTGCCGGCGAGCCGGCCCAAGACTGACGAGTTCGAGCCGTGCAGCCGGTGGTGCCGTTCGTCGGACTTACCGGCGGCATGGGCGCCGGTAAGTCGACCGCGCTGAAGGCGCTCGAAGAGCTTGGCGCGCAGGTGCTCTCGACCGATGCCGTGGTCCACGAGCTGTATGGCGAGAGCCAGGTCAAGGATGCCGTCGTCGAGCGCTGGGGTGCCGAGGTGGCACCTGGGGGAGTCGTCGATCGTGCCGCCGTCGCCGCCAAGGCGTTCGCCAGCGGGGAACACGAGCGCAAGTGGCTGGAGGGCCTGCTATGGCCGCTCGTCGGCGCTCGCATGGGTGCGTGGCTCGAGCATGCCCGCGCGTTGCGACCAGCCCCCAAGGCCGCGGTGGTCGAGGTGCCATTGCTGTTCGAGGCCGGGATGGAGAGCGGCTTCGACGCGACGATCGCCGTGATCGCGCAGGAGGACACGCGGCGCGAGCGGGCTGCCACGCGTGGGCACGCGCTTGCGGAGGAGCGTGCCGGCAGGCAGCTTCCTCAGGAGGAAAAGGCCGAGCGCGCGAGCTTCGTGGTCCACAACGACGGCAGTGAGGCCGACCTGCGGCGCGAACTGGCCGACGTACTTGCCAAGCTATCTCGATGAGCTACACCCGAACGGGGTATGCCTCCCGCGTGCGCACACAGCGTGGGTCTCCGCGGCCATTGCATCCGGTTCGCGCGTTCGTGCGGATGCTGCTCGCGTTCGCGGTGCTCGCGGCGCTCGGAATCGTGATCGTCTCGCGCGTCGAGCACATGCCAGGCAACGAGGGGCTGCCGCTGAGCGATGCGACCGTTATCCGCGAACAGGCGTCCGAAAAGCACCTCGACCCGGCGCTGATCGCCGGCGTGATCTATGCCGAGACGAAGTTCGACCCGCGCCCTTCCTCCGCTGGCGCGCTCGGCTTGATGCAGATCCTGCCATCAACCGCCCAGTACATCGCCCACCTCTCCGGAGGTACCGCCTTCACGACCGGCGATCTGGCTACGCCGAAGATCAACGTGGCCTATGGCAGCTGGTATCTGCGCTACCTGCTCGATCACTACGAAGGCAACGAGATGCTTGCGGTGGCCGCGTACAACGGCGGCCTGGCCAACGTCGATTTGTGGGTGGCAAAGGCGCGTAAAGCCGGCAAGACGCTCAGCGTCTCCGAAATACCTTTTCCCGAGACGCAGGCATACGTACAGAAGGTGATGCGTGCTCAGGCGGAATATCGGGCCGTCTATCCTCGCCAGCTCGGACTTTGAGTTTGCTCGCGGACATCCGACTTCTCGCACGGCCTGCCTTGATGCAAGCTCTAACGTAGGGGCCTGTGCCCGAGTTCAAGCTAGACCCCGTGTTCACGCCGACGGCCGACCAGCCGAAGGCGATCGAATCGCTGTCCGAGGGCGTGCGCGAGGGCGAGCGCTTCCAGACGCTGCTCGGGGCTACGGGAACCGGCAAGACGATGACGATGGCCGGCGTGATCCAGGAGGTGCAGAAGCCCGCGCTTGTAATCGCCCACAACAAGACGCTTGCCGCGCAGCTGTGCAACGAGTTCCGCACCTTCTTCCCCGAGAACGCGGTCGAGTACTTCGTCTCCTACTACGACTACTACCAGCCCGAGGCCTACGTCCCCAGTCGCGACCTGTACATCGAGAAGGACTCGGCCATCAACCAGGAGGTGGATCGCCTCAGGCATGCCGCGACGGCGGCGGTGTTCGCACGGCGCGACGTGATCGTGGTGGCCTCGGTGTCCTGCATCTACGGCCTCGGCTCGCCGGAGACGTACGAGATGAATATGCAGATCCTGCGCCGCGGCGAAGACATCGACCGCGACAAGCTGCTGCGCAAGCTCGTCTCGATTCAGTACACGCGCAACGACGCGGTGCTCTCGCGCGGCACATTCAGGGTCAAGGGCGAGACGCTGGAGGTGTTTCCGGCCTACGCCGAGACGGCCTTCAGGGCGACCCTGTTCGGCGACGAAGTGGAACGGCTGCAGCACTTCGACCCGCTGACCGGGGAGATGATCGCCGACGACCTCGAGCACGTGGCGATCTGGCCGGCCACGCACTACAACGTCAAGGAGGGCACGATCGAGGACGGTGTCGCGGCGATCGGCAGGGAATTGAACGAGCGTTGCGAACAGCTCGAGGCCGACGGCAAGCAGCTCGAGTCCCACCGCTTGCGCCAGCGCACCCAGTACGACATGGAGATGTTGCGCGAGATGGGCTTCTGCTCGGGGATCGAGAACTACTCGCGCATACTCGACGGGCGCAAGCCGGGCGAGCGACCCTACTGCCTGATCGACTACTTCCCCGAGGACTTCGTCTGCTTCATCGACGAGTCACACCAGACGGTGCCGCAGATCGGCGGCATGTTCGAGGGCGACCGCTCGCGCAAGAGCACGCTCGTGGACTACGGCTTCAGGTTGCCCAGTGCGATGGACAACCGCCCGCAGACGTTCGACGAGTTCCTCTCGATCACGCCGCAGCTCGTGTTCCTGTCAGCCACGCCCGGCGAATACGAGCGCACCCGCTCACAGCGGATCGTGGAGCAGATCGTGAGGCCCACCGGGGTCGTGGACCCGGAGATAGACGTGCGCGAGACCCGCAACCAGATCGACGACCTGATGAACGAAATCCGCAAGCGGGTGGATGTGAACGAGCGCGTGCTCGTGACCACGCTCACGAAGAAGATGAGCGAGGACCTCTCGCAGTATCTGATCGAGATGGGCTTCAAGGTGCGCTATCTGCACTCGGAGATCGACACGCTCGAGCGCATCCAGATCATTCGCGACCTGCGTTTGGGCGAGTACGACGTGCTGGTGGGCGTGAATCTGCTGCGCGAGGGGCTCGACCTGCCGGAGGTGTCGCTGGTGGCGATTCTCGACGCCGACAAGGAGGGTTTCCTGCGCGGTGAGACCTCGCTGATCCAGACAATCGGCCGGGCGGCGCGCAACGTCAAGGGCAAGGTGCTGATGTACGCCGACAGGGAGACCAAGGCGATGAAGGCGGCGATCGAGGAGACCGACCGCAGACGCGAGATCCAGGTTGCCTACAACGAGGAGCACGGGATCACCGCGTCGAGCATCGTCAAGGGCATCTCCGACATCGCCGAGTTCCTGCAGGCCGAGTCGAAGGTGCCGAAGGGGCGCCGGCGCAAGAACGCCACCAGGGCCAAGGCGAAAGAGATGCCACAGCACGAGCTCGAGCGGATGGTCGTCGAGCTCGAGGAGGAGATGATCGCCGCCGCTGAGGACCTGCGCTTCGAGTACGCGGCACAGCTGCGCGATGAGATCAGGGAGCTGCGGCGCGAGCTGAAGGACGTGCAGGTCGGCGAGGCACCGGCGGAGCAGGGCGCTGGAAACGAGCCTGCCACTGAGCAGGACGCTGCAAGCGATGCACGCGAGGTAAGCAAGGCAAGCGATGCAAGCGAGACTCCCGCGGGCGAGGTGGCATAGGATGAGCGCTGTGGAACTGGACCGTCAGGGGATCGAGCGGCGCGACTTTCCGATCGTGCGCCGCGGCTATGACCCGGCTAGCGTGGACGCTCACCTACGAGCGCTTGCCGCCGAGATAGATGAGCTACAGCGCGAAGCGTCGAGTCGCGGCGGAGAGTCGCTTGCCGCGAGCGCCGCTACACAGGTTCAGGGAATCCTCGAGGCTGCCCAGGCGACGGCCGAGGCGATCGAGCATCAGGCGGCCGAGCAGGCGCATCAGGTGCGCGAGTCCGCCGACGCGGACGCAAGGCGTACACGCGAGGAGGCGGTTGCGCGGGCGCGCGAGCACGTCGCGGCCGTGTCGCAGGCCACCGAGGGGTTGCTCGGGCATGTCGGCTCGCTCGACGGCGAGACACGGGCCTTGGTCGACAGCTTGCGCAGCGGCGCCGGGCGCTTGGCCAATGACCTGTCGGCCGTCGAGGGCGAGATGGAGGCGCTCTACGACGCGGCCTCCGGGCGCGCGGCCACGCAGTCGTTGGGGGGGGCGCCGGCTACCGCGGCGTATGGCGACGCGGATCACCCGATCCCCGCTGCGGCTCCCGAAGCCCACAACGAGCCTTTCGTGGAGACGCTCGCGGAGTCGCATGCCGGTATGCAGGGTGACCCCTACACCGAAGCCCCGGACGCCAGGGCCTACGCCGATGAGCACTTCGAGGCGCCCGCGGTACCCGCGGCGGCGCTGAGCGAGCCCGCGTTTGACGAGCAGCCGCTCTTCTCAGAGCCGGCGGCCGTGAGCGAGCCCGCGCCGGTCAACGGCGACCTCGACGGGGCCCGCCTGGTCGCGCTCAACATGGCGCTCAACGGCGACTCACGCGAGGACACCGCGCGCTACTTGGAAGAGAACTTCGCGGTCCCCGACCGCGAGCGCCTGCTCGACGAGGTTTACGCGGCTATCGAAGGGTGAGTTTGGGCACGCGCTGTCTTGCGCGGCTTTAGTACTTGCCGGAGATCAGGTTCCAGGCGCGGTGCAGCTTGTCGGAGAAGCCTGGGGCGCCCTCGGCCGGGTCGTCCTTCATGACCCCTGGATTCTCGGTCGGCGCCGGTAGCGCGCGGCAGGCGTCGGTATCGAGCTTGAGCGTTACAGCGCGCTCGTGGATCGAGTCGATGTCGTCGGCGTCGGCGAAGCGGTGGTCTCCGTGGCCCTCGTGCTCGTCGATCACGATCCCGTCGAAGACGTCCTCCTCGGGGACGCTGAGCACATGCGTGACCTCGCCGACCTTCTCGCCGTCGCTGCTGTACACCGGGGTGCCGGGGTCCAGCACCTCATAGGAGATCGGTAGTCCAGGGCCATCCACAGCAGTGCAGCATATCGGCCGAGTGCTGTCCGGCCTGCGCGGACCAGGTCCGTGTCAGTGGCGGAGTCGACGACGTACTTCGGTCTCATGCCGTGGGTGGGCGTCCACCAGCGTCGACAATCCGCTGTGCGGTGGCGGCGAAGTTGCGCAGATCGTCGAGCTTGGCGAGGGCGCTCCACACGGTGTCGTCGTCGACGTCGAGGTAGCCGTGGACAAGGATGTTGCGCATGCCTGTGGCGACGGCGAGGCGCTCGGCCAAATGGGGGTCGAGGCCAGCGGGGCACAGGGCCTCGAACACGCCGCGGTAGTCCGCCGGGGCTTTGAGTCCCAGCTCTGAGACGAGGTGGGCGCCGACATCGATGCATGCTTGGATCGCGAGCTGGAGGGCGTGCTCGGTCGCGAGTCGGGTGCGCCACTCGGCCGCGTAGGCGTCGCGACCTGCCGCTCTGATCGTGTCGAGCTCGACAAGCAACTCGTCGAGGTGGTTGAGCCGGCTGCTAACACTCTCGGCGTCGACCAAAGCGTCCCTCCTCGATGCGGTGTCGCAGGCCCCGCGCCAGCTCGGCGCGTAGCGGAGCGGTGTCGAGGTAGTCGAGCAAGCCCCTGGCCTCTAGTGCCACGCGTGTCTTGCGGTCGCGCTCGACGAGACGTTGGCCGTCGCGCGTCGCGCGGTGGCGCATCAGCGGGGTCGTGTCGTTGAGCATGACCACGTCGACCTCGTCGGTCCCAAGCGCCTGAGTGGCCCCCTGCGCCAGGGCGAGCCGCAGCTGCAGGCGTGAAGGGGAGTCAAGCGTTGGGTCGTGCCAGACGCCGATGTCCACGTCGGAGAGCGGACCGTGGGTGTCGCGCGCTCGCGAGCCGATCAGCGAGGCGGCCACGACCCCCTCGCGGTCAAGTGTGCGGGCGAGTCGTTGCAGCGTTCCCTCGTCGAGGGGGGACACGCGAGCGTGCTCGTCGAGGATGGTCATGGACGCATTGTCGCGGATCTAGCGGACCCCACCAACATGAGCTAGCAAAGGACAAAACGGAATCTCCACAGAACGATCGTAACCAAGCCCAGCGGACCATATCCATCCAAATCGACTGCGAACGTCTGTTCGCATCAATACAATGACGGCTGAATGGCCCAAAGCAACAAGATCGTCGTCAGCGGCGCGCGCGAGCACAACCTGAAGGACATCTCCCTGGAGCTGCCGCGGGACGCTCTCGTGGTGATCACCGGCCTGTCCGGCTCGGGCAAGTCGAGTCTTGCCTTCGACACGATCTACGCCGAGGGTCAGCGTCGCTATGTCGAGTCGCTTTCCGCGTACGCGCGCCAGTTCCTCGGCCAGATGGACAAGCCGGATGTCGACTCGATCGAGGGGCTCTCGCCTGCGATCTCGATCGACCAGAAGACGACCTCGCGCAACCCGCGCTCGACGGTCGGGACGGTGACCGAGATCTACGACTACCTGCGTCTGCTGTGGGCGCGCGTGGGCAAGCCGCACTGCCCGATCTGCGGGCGGCCGATCGTCGGCCAGTCCGCCGAGCAGATCATCGACCAGGCGATGGGCTTGGCCGAGGGCACGCGCTTCATGGTCCTGGCTCCGGTTGTCAGGGGTCGCAAGGGCGAGTACGGCAAGCTCCTTGAGGAGTTGCGCGCAGACGGCTTCGCGCGCGTGAAGATCGATGGGCGCATCCGCATGCTCGAGGAGTCGATCGTGCTCGACAAGCGCTACAAGCACGACGTCTCCGTCGTCGTGGATCGCCTGGCGATGCGCCACGATATCCGCAAGCGTCTGGCGGACTCGATCGAGACAGCGGTCGGGCTCGCGGACGGCCTCGTTGAGATCGAGATCGTCGGGTCTTCGCGCGCGGCTGATGATGGGGATGGAAATGGCGTGCTCGCAGCGGGAGACGGCCAGGCCCATTCATCCGGGGCCCTCGGTGTAAAGGCGGCGAACGCCCAGATCGTGCCGGGCGCAAAGCCCGAGCCCGGAACGCTGTTCACCTTCTCCGAGAAGTTCGCCTGCCCCGAGCACGGACCGTCGCTGGTCGAGCTGGAGCCGCGCATCTTCTCTTTCAACTCCCCCCATGGAGCCTGCGAGCGCTGCACGGGACTCGGCTCGCAAATGGTGATCGACCCCGATCTGGTCGTGCCCGATCCGACCCTCTCGGTCGGCGAGGGCGCGATCGCGCCGTGGGCCAACAGCGCCTCTAACTACTACGAGCAGGTGACCGAGGCGATCGCCAAGCGCTACAAGGTCGACCTGGGTACGCCGTGGGAAGAGTTGTCGCAGGAGCATCGCGACCTGTTTCTGTCGGGAACGAACGGCGAGCCGCTACAGATCACCTACCGCAACCGTTTCGGGCGCACGCGCTCCTACGGCACGCGCTTCGAGGGGGTGCTCGCCAATCTACAAAGGCGCTATCGCGAGACCGACTCGGAGTGGACGCGCGAGAAGATCGAGGAGTTCATGTCGCTGCGCGCCTGCCCGGAGTGCGGCGGTGCGCGCCTGCGGCCCGAGTCGCGCGCGGTGCTCGTCGCGGGCACGCGTATCGAGGACTTCTGTGCGCTCTCAGCGCGGCGGGCACTGGCCTGGCTCGAAGAGGTCGAGCTCTCGGAGACCGACAAGCATGTGGCTCGCCTGATCTTGCGCGAGATCTCAGAGCGCCTTCAGTTCCTTGAGAACGTGGGCATCGGCTACCTCTCGATGGATCGTGCTGCCTCGACGCTGTCGGGCGGCGAGGCGCAGCGGATCCGCCTGGCCACGCAGATCGGCTCGTCGCTGGTGGGCGTGCTCTACATCCTCGACGAGCCTTCGATCGGACTGCACCAGCGCGACAACGAGAAGCTGATCGCGACGCTCCAGCGCCTGCGCGACCTTGGCAACACGGTGATCGTGGTCGAGCACGACGAGCAGACGATGCGCTGCGCCGACCATCTCGTTGATCTTGGGCCTGGCGCCGGCGAACATGGCGGCTGGATCGTGGCGCAGGGAACGGCTGCGCAGGTGCAGAAGGTCAAGCAGTCGTTGACCGGTCAGTTCCTGGCAGGTACGCGCACGATCGAGTTGCCGGAGAAGCGGCGCACTCCGATCGGCTACGTCGAGATTCTCGGCGCAAGCCAGCACAACCTGCGTGACGTCGACGTGCACATCCCGCTCGGCACGCTCACTTGCGTCACCGGCGTCTCCGGCTCGGGTAAGTCGACGCTCGTCAACGAAGTGCTCTACAAGGCGGTGGCCAACCGCTTGCACCGTGCCCGCCAGCGCCCGGGTGCGCACCGTGCGATCCACGGCCTCGACCAGCTCGACAAGATCATCGCCGTCGACCAGTCGCCGATCGGGCGCACGCCGCGCTCGAACCCGGCCACATATACGGGCCTGTTCGACGTGATCCGCGACCTCTTCTCAAAGACGCAGGAGGCACGCGCACGCGGGTACAAGCCGGGGCGCTTCTCCTTCAACGTCAAGGGCGGGCGCTGCGAGGTGTGCCGCGGCGACGGCCAGATCAAGATCGAGATGCACTTCCTGCCAGACGTTTATGTCCCCTGCGAGCAGTGCGATGGGCGTCGCTACAACCGCGAGACGCTGGAGGTCAAGTTCAAGGGCAAGAGCATCGCCGAGGTCTTGGCGATGCCGGTCGAGGAGGCGCTTCACTTCTTCGAGCACATCCCCAAGATCCGCCGTCGCCTGGAGACGCTCGACGCGGTCGGCCTCGGCTACATCCGCCTCGGCCAGCCGGCGACGACGTTGTCAGGCGGAGAGGCGCAGCGCGTGAAGCTCGCGACCGAGCTCTCAAAGGTCGCCACAGGGCGCACGCTGTACATCCTCGACGAGCCCACGACGGGCTTGCACTTCGCCGACGTGCAACGTCTACTGGAGGTATTGCAGCGACTAGTCGACGCCGGCAACAGCGTGGTCGTGATCGAGCACAACCTCGACGTGATCAAGTGCGCCGACCGCCTGATCGACATGGGCCCGGAGGGGGGAGAGGAGGGCGGCATGGTGATCGCCGCCGGTACCCCGGAGGAGGTCGCGGCGGAGCGCGCCTCGCACACGGGCGAGTTCCTGCGCGACTTGCTCGTGGCAAAGCCGAAGGCCAAGCCGCGCGCGCGTACCGTCAAGGCCAAGAAGGCGAGCACGAACGGGGCTTCGTCCAATGGCGCATCCGCCGCGAAGCGCAAGGCGAAGTCGGCGGCGCGCGAGTGAGCGATTTGGGCCGCAAGGCCCGGCTGTGGGCTGTCAGATGGCGCTGGTATGAGCGCAACTACCTTGCCCTGGAATCGCCTGGCGATCCATCGCGAGCTCATGCGCCGCGAAGCCTTCGCGCGTTGGCCGCTGCATGGCGATGTTCTAGCGGCGCTGCGTGAGGGACGTCTGGAGATCGGCGCGCACGCGCTGCTCGAGCCCGGCGTGTGGATCACGATGCCCGGCAGCGCGCGTGTGCGCATCGGCAGCGGCACGTTCCTGAACATGGGCGTGATGGTCGCCGCGGAGCAGCTTGTTGAGATCGGCGATCACTGCATGCTTGCCAACGGCTGCTTCGTGAGTGACTCCAGCCACCGCTACGACGATCCCGAGAAGCCGATCACATGGCAGGGCTTCGAGAGCAAGGGCCCGACCAGGATCGGCGACAACTGCTGGCTCGGCGCCAACGTTGTGGTGACGAGCGGCGTCAGCATCGGCGAGCGCTGCGTGATCGGCGCCAACAGCGTTGTCACCAAAGACGTTGAGCCATTCTCGATCGTCGCCGGCGCGCCGGCGCGAGTGCTGCGCAAAATCGAGTACGGCGAGCTTTCAGCCTCGAGCTGACGACGTTGGAATGACGGTGTGGGCCGCCACGATGTGTCTCGCTACGGTGTGCACCGCCGGGCGCGCGATGGCGACCGGCGGCTCGTTGGGCAGATCAGGCGAGCAGCGTGTGCAGCTCCGCCAGCTCACCCGCGTCGATCGAATAGCCGTGCTCCGGCCCCGGGTAGCGGCCTGAGCGCACGTCCTCGGCGTAGGCGCTGACGCCCGCGTCCATCTCCTGCTGGATGTTGGCGTAGCGCTTGACGAAGCGCGGCCCAAGCCCGTCGCGGATGCCGAGCAGGTCGTGGAAGACGAGTACCTGGCCGTCGGTGTCCGGCCCGGCGCCGATGCCGATAACCGGCACCTCGAGGTGGGGCATCAACTCCTTGGTGACAGCACTCGGGATCGCCTCGAACACGATCGCAAAGCAGCCGCTGCCCTGTAGTGCAAGCGCCTCCGAGGCGATGCGCGCCGCCGCCGCGGCGGTGCGGCCCTGGGCCTTCCAGCCGCCGAGCGCGGTCGAGCTCTGCGGGGTGAGCCCTACATGCCCCATCACGGGAATGCCGGCGCCGATGATCGCGCGCGCCCGGCTCGCGGAAGCGGGACCGCCACCCTCGAGCTTGACGGCGTCGCAACCGGCCTCCTTGACCATGCGCACAGCACTGGTAACGGCCTGCTCGTCGCTGATCTCATACGAGCCGAACGGCAGGTCGCCGATCATCAGGGGTGTGTTCAGCCCACGCCGCACCGCCCTGGCGAGCACCAGCATGTCGTCGAGATCGACCGGCGTGGTCGAGTTGTAGCCGAGGATTGTCGTGGCGGCCGAGTCGCCGACGAGCACGAGGTCGACGCCGCCGGCCTCGGCGGCACGCGCGCTCGGGTAGTCGTAGGCCGTGACCATCACGATCGGCTCGCCAAGCCGCTTCTTCTCGGCGAGCAGCGGCAGGGTCATTGGAAGTCGGCCAGGGTCGGAGGGAACGCCGAGGCCAGGTTGACCCGGCATCATCTTGCCCTGGTGTCCTGGCTGGGATTGCTCGGATTGCTGGGATGGCTTGACATGGTGAGTCCTCTCTGGCGCTGGTTGACGCCTTGCTCAGCCCCTGGTACCGGCCTCCAAGGAGGCTGGCGGGGAGCTCAGCAGGGTCGCCACCGCGTCGTCGACGGTGATGATGCGATTGGTTTGCGCCTCGACGTGCACGACGCGAGGCTCGTAGTGCTCCATCTCCGCACGGTCGTACTGCCCGTAGGAGATGACGATGACGGTGTCGCCGCGGTGCACGAGGCGCGCGGCGGCACCGTTGACCTTGATGTCGCCCGAGCCGCGCTGCCCGGCGATCGTGTATGTCTCGAAGCGGGCCCCGTTGTCGACGTCGACGACGTGAACCTGCTCGTGCTCGAGGATGTCGGCGGCCTCGAGCAGGTCGGGGTCGATCGTGATCGAGCCGACGTAATGGAGGTCGCAGTCGGTCACGGTGGCCCGATGGATCTTTGACTTGAGCATCACGCGCTGCATGCGATGGTGGCCTCTCTTGGGGTCGCTTGTTGGGTGTCGGTCGGGACTGCGGGGTACGGTCGTTGTGGATCGAGGTCTGTTAAGGGGTGGGAATGTTGCGTGCCGGCGGGTCCGGCGGGGTCTGGCGGCTGCAGGTTGTTGGGCTGTGAGGGAGTCAAGGTCACGTTGTCGATCAGCCGTGTCGAACCGATGCGTGCGGCGATAGCGAGCAGCGCCGGCTGCTCCAACCGCACGACCGGATCGAGCGTGTCCGGCTGCACGAGCGCGATGTACTCGGGCTCGACGTCGAACGCGCTCATCGCCGCGCGTGCCGTTGCCATCAGCACATCGGCAGAGCGCTCGCCGTCTTTGACGGCCGCAGCGGCGGCCGCAAGCGCGCGGGGCATGGCCAGCGCCTGAGCTCGCTCTTCGGGGTTCAAGTGCGCGTTGCGACTGGACATCGCAAGCCCGTCGGCTTCGCGCACGGTGGGACATGCCTCGATGCGCACGTTCATGTTCAGGTCCTCGACCATGCGTCGGATCACGATCGCCTGCTGAGCGTCCTTCTGGCCGAAATAGGCGACGTCGGGCGAGACGATGTTCAAAAGCTTCGTGACGACAGTCGTGACGCCGCGAAAATGGCCCGCCCCGCGCACGGCCCCCTCCAAGCGATCGGTCAGGCCGATGCACCTCGACCGAGGTGGAGAAGCCGGCCGGGTAGACCTCCTCGGCGGCGGGCGCAAACAGTATGTCTGCACCAGCAGCGTCGGCCAGCTCGCGGTCACGCTGCTCCTGGCGCGGATAGCGGTCGAGGTCGGCGTGCTCGTTGAACTGCGCGGGGTTCACGAACAGCGACACGACAACAACGTCGCAATCGGCACGTGCGCGGTCGATCAACGAGAGGTGGCCCTCGTGCAGGGCCCCCATCGTCGGCACCAGGCCGATCGTATGGGCTGCTCGGCGCGCCGGCTCAAGCGCCGCCCGCACCTCGTTCACGGTGCGCAGGACCCTCATGACATTGGGCCCAATTCCCATGCGAACTCGGATGCAGGCTCGGCGCACATCACAGGCCGCACGCCCATCACGGGCCCAATGCCCATACGAGGCCCGCAAGCCATCTCTAGCGCTGGTCCAATCGATGTGGAGATCGAAAAGTTCATCTGGCTCGGTCCAGTTCCCAGGGGGATACCGGTCGCGACTGGCTCAATCATACCGCGCAAGCGCGCCGGTGGCTACCATCCGCAGCTGTGTCTTCCGCGGAGATCGATCAGCGACGCGAGGCCCTCAAGCAGGTTTTCGCCCAGGCAAGCGTGTGCACGCGCTGCCAGGAGCTGGCCACCACGCGCAAGAGCGTCGTCTTCGGGGCCGGCAACGCAAACGCCGATCTGATGTTCGTGGGTGAGGCGCCGGGCGCCAGCGAGGACGAGCAGGGGCTGCCGTTCGTCGGTCGCGCCGGCAAGCTGCTGGAGACGCTGCTCAAAGAGATCGGCCTGGAGCGCAAGGACGTCTTTATCGCCAACGTGCTCAAGTGCCGCCCGCCGGGCAACCGCGATCCGCTGCCGCTTGAGATCGAGAACTGTCGCGAGTACCTCTACCGGCAGGTCGAGCTGATCCAGCCGCGCGTGATCTGCTCGCTGGGCAACTTCTCCACGAAGCTACTCAGAGACGACCCGACTGGGATCACGCGCCTGCACGGCAAGCCGCAGGAGCTGACGCTCGGTAGGCGCACGGTGCGGCTCTACCCGATCTTCCACCCTGCCGCGGCTTTGTACACCCCACGCATGCTCGAGACGCTGCGCGAGGACTTCGCGCGCCTGCCGGAGCTGCTGGCGCAACCCGAGCCGCCGCAGCCGATGGAGGGAGAGGCTGAGGCGCTTGCGCAGGCGGCAGCCGCGAGAGAGCAATCGGAGGCTGGTACCGCCAAGTCGCCAGATGCGGCGTTGGCAGATGCGACATCGCCGGCTCGGGAGTCGGCCGGGGGGAGATTGGCGGACGGGAAGTCGGCCAAGGGAGAGGAGTCAGCCGGAACCGTGGATCAGCTCGGTCTCTTCTAGCATTCCTCTGAGCGGGACCGAAGCTCCCAAATTGGGTGGCTTTTGGGCGGCAGCATGGCATCCAAATCGGCGCGGCATTCGTATAGGGGATGTGAAAGGGCTCGTGCGGCCGTTCAAGCAGGCAGGACGGTCTGCCGATACCGAGTACATCCATCCTCCCAAGCACCACGGCCGGCTCGCGATTCTCCTCTCCCGCGAGCCGGCCGTTTTTTTGTCAGCGCTAGCTGGTGCGAACGTCAGCTGGTTCGCGTTCGCGGATGCCGGCATTGGTTGGACTAGTCTTCTCTCGTGGCGACACGTATCGTCGAGACCTCGGATTCGCGCCAAACCGAGGCGCTGGGCGCCGAGCTTGCGGCTGCCCTGAAGCCGGGCGACATCGTGCTCGTGCGCGGCGAGCTGGGGGCGGGCAAGACCACGCTCGTGCGCGGCGCGGCGAAAGCCCTGGGGGTTGGCGAGCAGGTCACGAGCCCAACCTTCTCGATCGGCCATCGCTATCAGGGCTCGGACGTGACCGTCTCGCACCTGGATCTCTATCGCCTGGCGGGCCTCGCGCAGGAGGAGCCAGATCTGCTCGATGACTACCTGGCCTCCGACTCGATCGCGTTCGTGGAGTGGCCTGAGGAGACGGTTCCAGAGCTGCGTGACGCGTGTCTGCTGGTGACGTTGACCCACGAGGGGGCCGATCGCAGGCGTATCGAAGTGCAAGAACTGGGCGAGTGCACCGGCGATACGTCTGTGGGGTCACGCGACGATGACCAGATAGGGCAGGCCAGCGAGGCGCTGGTCGGCGAAGCACAGACGAGCGCGGTGTCCGAGGTCGCAAGTGATCGTGCTCGGCCTCGATACCGCCACGCCGGCGACGGTCGTCGGCTTGAGGCTCGCGGACGGGCGTACGCTGCAGGCGCGCGACGATCCAGAAGCGCAGCAGCGCCCGGGCCATGCCACTCGGCTGCTGCCGCTCGCGAACGACCTGCTTGCCGAGGCGAATATCGACTGGCACGAGTTGGAGCGGATCGCGGTCGGTGTCGGTCCCGGGACGTTCACCGGCCTGCGCATCGGGATCGCCACGGCGCGAGGCTTGGCGCAGTCGCTTGGCGTGGAGCTGGTCGGCGTGTCGAGTCTGCGCGCACTTGCCCATGGCGCGAGCGATCAGGCACAGCGCGTCCTGGCTGTAATCGATGCACGTCGCCGCGAGGTCTTCCTCGCGGCCTATGAAGATGGTCAGGAGTTGATCGCGCCACAGGCCGTCTCTCCGGATGGGGTGGCTGAGCTGCTGGAAAGCGCGGCAATAGACGCGCATGCCGAGCATGGCTAGCGCTGGGCGACGGCGCCATCCTCTACCGCGAAGCCTTCGAGCGAGCCGGGGTGCGCGTCGCCGAGGATCGCTCTGAGCAGCACCGAATCCAGGCACACGCGATCTGCGAGTTGGGCGAGCAGGCGTCCGCGAGTGGAGAGCCGGTCCTGCCCGACTACCGCCGTCGTCCGGACGCGGAGATCGCGCTCGAGGGGGCGCGAGCGTGATGGCAGCATCGTCAATGGCGATCGCGCTACGGCCGTGCCCGTCGATTGCCGAGGCAGTGCAGGTGTGTGTCGCTATCGCCAAGGTCGAAGGAGCACGACCCTGATGTGCGCTTCGCTGGCCGGCCCCACGACCGAGGGCTCGTTCTCGGTGGACATACGCGGTCTCACCTACGCCGACCTGCCGCGTGTCATCGCGATCGAGCGTCGCGCCTTCCCGACGCCGTGGTCGCTGGCGATGTTCGTGCTCGAGCTGTCCAAGTCCTCGGGCGTCTGTCTGGCGGCAGTGCACGAGGAGCGGCTTGTGGGCTATCTGATCTGCTCGCGCTACGACACCGTGTGGCACGTGATGAACGTGGCGGTCGACGTCGAGCACCAGCACAAGGGCGTCGCCTCGGCCTTGCTCGGCGAGCTGTACGAGCGGGTGCAAGACGACGACGCCCGTTTCACGCTGGAGGTTCGCCGCTCCAACGACGTGGCGATTCATCTCTACGAACGCGAAGGCTTCCGCGCCGCGGGCTTGCGCCGGCGCTACTACCAGGACAACGGCGAGGACGCCCTGGTGATGTGGCGTACGCCGGCCACGCTGGCCGGCTCGTTCGACGACGTGCCGAACCCGGGCCCGGTTTGAGGCAGATGGCAAGGGCAACCTTCGTAGACGCGTACACCGCCGTCGCCGTCATTGCGGGCACGGGCGTCGCCTGCGTCAGACGCGCTATTCGGGACGGGCGCGAGCGATGACGATCCTCGCCCTGGAGACCAGTTGCGACGACACCTGTGCGGCCGTCGTCGACCGGGACGGGACGATCCGCTCGAACGTGATCTCCTCACAGCAAGCGCACGAGCGCTTCGGCGGCGTCGTACCCGAGATCGCCTCGCGACACCACCTGGAGCTGATCGACCTCGTCGTCGAGCGTTCGCTGGCAGAGGCAGGCACGACGATGGACGAGGTGGAGCTGGTGGCCGCGACGCAGGGCCCAGGCCTGATCGGAGCGCTGCTCGTCGGCTTCTCGAGCGCCAAGGCACTGGCGGCGGCCCGCCGTCTGCCGTTCGCCGCGATCGACCATCTGCAAGGCCACGTGTCGGCCAACTTCCTTTTGTCCGCGGCCGACGGCGGGGGAAAAGCAAGCGGGGTAGACGCAAACGGAGCAAGCGCGAGCGGTGGAGAGGTGAGTGGGGGAGAAGCGTTCGAGCCACCTTTCCTCTGCCTGATCGCCAGCGGTGGCCACACGCTGCTGGCTCACGTGCAAGAGCACGAGGGCTTCCAGACGCTCGGCCGCACGCTCGACGACGCGGCAGGCGAGGCGTTCGACAAGGGCGCAAGGATGCTGGGCCTAGGCTTTCCTGGAGGCCCCGCGCTGCAGCGCCTGGCGGCCGATGGCGATCCGCAGGCGTTCGAGTTCCCGACCTCCGGCTCGCGCGCACGCGGAGGACGCGGCGCCACGCGCGCCTTCGGACGCAGTCTCGACTTCTCCTTCGCGGGCCTGAAGACGTCGCTGCTCTACAAGCTGCGCGAACTGGAGGACGCCCAGCGTCGCGAACAGCGAGGCCGACCTCGCCGCCTCCTACCAGGCCGCGATCGTCGAGCACCTGATCGTGCGCACCGAGGAAGCGCTGGAGCTGACGGGCCTGGATCGCTTGGCCGTCGGCGGCGGCGTCGCGGCCAACGGCGAGCTGCGCCGACGCTTGCGAGAGCTGGGGGTGAGCGTGCACGTGCCGCCGCCTGTCCTGTGCACCGACAACGCCGCGATGATCGCCAGCGCCGCACGCTTCGCGCCGGCGCTGGCATACCCCGATTATCTGGGCCTGGACGCCTATGCGACGGGAGAGCGCCCGTGGTGAGCGGCGACGGATCGAGCTGGCACGTGGGGTCATGGCTATTGGGCGTGAGCGAGTCGGGTGTGTCGGAAAAGGCGTCAGGCCGCGCGCGGGGGTTGAGATTCTGGGGCTATAGCGAGTCGTGGGTGCTGAAAAAAGCGTCATGCCCCCCGCGCGCGCGGGGGGCATCGGGGTTTTGATGAAGGTCGTCACGCTCTACTCCAAGCCGGATTGCCATCTCTGTGTGGAGGCGCAAGATGTCTTGCGGAATGCTGCGCTCAGAGCTGGGATTCGAGCTGTCGGAGGTTGACATAACCACCGATGAGGCCCTGCATCGGGCGTATTTCGAGCGAATCCCGGTCGTCGACGTTGGACGATGAGGAGCTGTTCGAATATTTCGTCGACGAGGACGCGCTGCGGCAGCGGCTCCAGACCATCCTCTAGAGTCAGAGAACGATGGCTTACAACGAGTTGAGCACTCCAGTGAGCACGATCCACGACGGCGAGCCGCTCGCCGGCGAGCGGCTCTCGCTCGGCGTCGCCGCACGGCTGTCGCGCTACCTGCAGGTGCTGACTCAGGCAAAGAAGATGGGCAAGGAGACGATCTCCTCGCAAGAACTCTCCGACTACACCCACGTCAACTCCACCCAGATCCGCCGCGACCTGTCGGGATTCGGAAAGTTCGGCAAGCGGGGAGTCGGCTACAACGTCGAGTCGCTCGTCTCGCAAATTCGCAAGATCCTGCGCACGGCAGGGCAGCACAACATCGCACTGCTCGGCGCCGGCCATCTCGGCAAGGCGATCGCCTCCTCGGACATCTTCGCCGACCACGGCTTCAGGGTCGTGGCGATCTTCGACGTGGACGACACGAAGGTCGGCAGCAAGCTCGGCAGCCAAACGGTTCGCCACACAAGCGAGCTGCACCAGGTCGTGGAAGACGAGGAAATCGTGGTGGGCGTGCTCGCCGTCCCCACGCGCGCCGCTCAGGGTTTGGCGGACGAGCTGGTCGATGCCGGCGTGAAGATCATCTTCAACTATTCCGAGTCGCTCTTGGCGGTTCCGCCCGAGGTAACCGTCCACACTTCAAGTCCAGCGGTCGACCTGCTCTACGCGCTCTACTTCTACTTGACCTGATTCCCCTCCTCGGAGGAGTCAAGCCTGCCTGACCTTGCTTGCGCCGCGTCTGCACCAAACACTAATTTTTCCCCCTCCTATACGAGCAATCTCCGCAGGCCCCACCAGAATGACCAGTAAAGACCTCGACAAAGCAGTTGACACGTTCGCGCAGTCGACCAGACCTCACGGTCGGCATCGAGGAGGAGTTCGCGATCCTCGAGCCGGCCACGCTGGATCTGGTACCGCGCTTCGAGCAGCTGCGCGCCCGTGCCGGCGAGCGCGATCCGCTGCTGGCGGAGGCGATCACGGGTGAGCTGATCTCCTCTGAGATCGAGATCGTCTCCGGCCGCGGCGAGAACCTTGCCGACGCGCTGAGCCGCCAGCGCGAGCGCCGCCGACGGCTGTTCGCCCTGGCCGGCGAAGAGAGCGCCGCGCTGGGAGCGACGGGAACCCATCCGTGGGCCGACTACCGCGAGCAGCCGATCATCGACACCGAGCACTATCGCCGCGTCGAGCAGGGCTCTGAAGTACGTCGCCTGGCGCAACAACACCTTCAGCCTGCACGTGCACGTCGGCATCAACGACATCGATCGTGCCGTGCGGATCTGCGACCGGTTGCGACCGGTGCTGCCGCTGCTGTTGGCCGTCTCGGCCAACTCGCCCTACCTCGATGGCCGCGACTCGGGCCTGCACTCGGCGCGCACGCAAAGCTTCACGCGCAATTTCCCGCGCTGCGGCATCCCCGACGCGTTCGGCGGCTGGGGGCCGTATCGCCAGTACATCGAGTTCTTGCTGCGGACAAACTCGATCGTGGAGTTCACGCAGGTGTGGTGGTCGGTGCGCCCGCACTTCGAGTTCGGAACGGTGGAGGTGCGAATCTGCGACGCGCAGAGCACGGCAGGCGAGTCCGAGGCGCTGGCAGCTTTGATCGTGGCGTGCGTGGCCCAGGCGGCCCGGGATCTTGACGAGGGCGTGCCGTTCGCAGACCCGCCGCCACGCCTGATCGAGGAGAACATGTGGCGCGCCATCCGCTTTGGCCTTGACGGGAGAATGGTCGACCTCGAGCGCGCCGAGGAGTACCCGGCCACAGAGATCGTCGAGCGCTTGGCTGCCTGGACCGAGCCGGTGCGCGCCGAGCTGGGTGTAGAGCTCGCGTTCCCCGAGCGCAACGGGGCGCAACGACAGCGAGCGATGATCGAGGCGGGAGCAAGCCGCGAGGAGGTATTCGCGACCTCGGTAGCGAGAGACAAGACAGACCTATTCCCAGGAGGTGACGGTGTGAGCAGCGAGCAACAGCCCCAACCGAGCGCGAGGGATGTGCAGGGACCGGGCGAGCCGACGAGCCAGGCGCAGCCAAGCGAGGACGAGCTGCGCGCGGCCTACGAAGCCGAGCTGAACCGCATCTCGAGCGCCGAGATGATCATCCAGACGACGGTCTCGCTGATCAACATCGCCGGTCGCCGTCTCGGGCTGGCCACTGCCCGGGGGTGACCCGTCCGCAACGCCAGGAGGGCGAACGCGACCTGGAGCAGGTGCGCGACGCGATCGACGGCGCCAGTGCGCTGATGCCGATCCTCGAGCGGCGCATGCCAGGCGAGCTGGCCCCGTTGCGCGACGCGATCGCCCAGCTGCAGGTCGCCTATGCGCGCGAGGCGCAGGGTGCCGCGAGCGCGAGCACGCCGTCTACGCCCACGAGCACGCCTACGTCGTCCGCGTCGCAGGCCGAGGCCGCCAAGGATCCCGAGAAGCCCGCCGAGGACGGTCAGCAGCCTGGCCCGGGGCCGGCCCAGTCGAGCGGCAGGCTGTGGGTGCCTGGCAGCTGAGCGCTGGGTCGCGCAGGCGAGGCCGTCCGAGCCGCCTGGAGCCGGCGTTGGTGTACTAAGCAAAGGCCGATGCCCCCCGCGCGCGCCGGGGGCATGCTTTGGGTCGCCCAGCCGTCTCCACGGACCTTGACCGCCTTCCGCTGGCGCAAACGATAGACTGCGCCCGCCTTTACGCCGGGTCGTGCGCTCCTAGGGAGTGGCCCGTGCGATCAACGTGCGCGCGAACTTCCTCGCGCGGCACCTAACCAGACCGCGGAGGATTTCTGTTGAGTAGCTTTCTGACGAACCATGGGGTCGTCGTTGCCCTTGTGTGCGCCGCCTGTGCTGTGGCGTACGGCCTCGTGACCACCCGCGCTCTGCTCGCGCTCTCGCCGGGCAACGAGCGGATGCAAAGCATCTCACTCGCGGTCCAGCAGGGCGCCCGTGCCTACCTGAACCGCCAGTACACCACGATCGCGATTGTCGGCGTGGTGATTTTCGTGGCGCTGATCTTCATCCAGAACATCGCTGTCGCCTGTGGCTTCGCGATCGGCGGAATCCTCTCCGGCTCGGCCGGCTACATCGGCATGAACGTGTCGGTGCGCGCCAACGCGCGCGTCGCCGAGGCCGCTCGCGGCGGAGTATCGCCCGCGCTGCGTGTCGCCTTCCAGGGCGGCGCCATCACGGGCATGCTCGTGGCGGGTCTCGCGCTGATGGGTCTAGCCGGCTACTACGGCCTGCTCACGGCGGTCTTCAACGACAGCCAGAAGACAGCCGTGGACGCGCTGATCGGGCTCGGCTTCGGTGGCTCGTTGATCTCCGTGTTCGCCAGGCTAGGCGGCGGCATCTTCACCAAGGCTGCTGACGTCGGCGCCGACATCGTCGGCAAGATCGAGGCCGGCATCCCCGAGGACGACCCGCGCAACCCGGCCGTGATCGCCGACAACGTCGGCGACAACGTCGGCGACTGCGCCGGCATGGCCGCCGACCTGTTCGAGACCTACGCCGTAACGGCAGTGGCAGTGATGCTGCTGGGCGTGCTCACCTTCCACGAGGCCACGCGCGTGGTCATGTACCCGCTGGTCCTCGGCGGTGTCGCGATCATCGCCTCGATCATCGGCACGTTCGCCGTGCGCTCGAAGGCCGGCAACGTCGAGCGCGCCCTCTACCAGGGCCTGGTCGTCTCGGGCATCATCGCCGCGGCGGCGTTCGCGCCGATCACCTACTGGCTGATGAACGACCTCACCTTCAGCCAGGTCGGCAACGTCGTCAACCCGCCTTCCTGGGGCAAGTTCTACCTGTGCGCGCTGATCGGCATCGGCGTGACCGCGCTGCTGTTCTTCATCACCGACTACTACACCTCGACGCGCTTCTCGCCGGTCAAGAAGACGGCAAAGGCGTCGGTCACCGGACACGCGACCAACATCATCCAGGGCTTCGGCTCCGGCCTGCAGGCGACAGCCCTGCCGGCGATCGTGCTGGTGCTCGGCATCCTCGGCGCGTGGAAGCTCGCCGGTGGTGGCACCACGGGCATCTACGGCATCGGCGTGGCGGTCATGGGACAGCTGTCGCTGACCGGCCTGATCGTGGCGCTCGACGCGTTCGGCCCGATCACCGACAACGCCGGTGGTATCGCCGAGATGGCCGAGCTGCCCGAGGAGGTGCGTAACGTGACCGATCCGCTGGATGCGGTCGGCAACACCACGAAGGCGGTCACCAAGGGTTACGCGATCGGCTCGGCCGTGCTTGCCGCGATCGTCCTGTTTGCCGGCTTCCAGCAGGAGCTCGCGGACAAGTCGAATGGCAACTTCATCACCTTCGGCATCAACGAACCGCCGGTGCTGATCGGCCTGTTGCTCGGCGGCATGATGGTGTGCCTGTTCGCCTCGCTCTCGATGGAGGCGGTAGGTCGTGCCGGCGGCGCCGTGGTCGAGGAGGTCCGCCGCCAGTTCCGCGAGCACCCGGGGATCATGGAGGGCACCGAAGAGCCCGACTACGCCACTTGCGTGGACATCGTCACGCGCACCGCCCAGCGCGAGATGATCCTGCCGGCGATGCTGCCGATCGCGCTGCCGGTGATCGTGGGCCTGATCGACCAGAAGGCGCTCGGCGGCCTGTTGATCGGCGTGATCGTCGTGGGCTTCTTCTTCGCGGTCATGATGACCGCGGGCGGTGGCGCCTGGGACAACGCCAAGAAGCTGATCGAGGACGGCGCCTTCGGCGGCAAGGGCTCCGAGGCGCACGCGGCCTCGATCACGGGCGACACGGTCGGCGACCCGTTCAAGGACACGGCGGGACCGGCGATCAACCCGATGATCAAGGTCGCGAACATCGTCGCAATCCTCATCATCCCGCTCATAACCTGAGATTCCTGGAGTACTGCCGCGGGGCCGTGAGCGACGCTTGCACGCTCAAATGCTCCGCGGCAGCACTTCCCTGCCGCCAATGGTCCTAAGCTCACGAGAGAGATGAGATGACGGGCAGGCAGCTACATCGCGCCGGCACTACCGTGCTGTCACTGGCGATGGTCGCGATCGGCATCGCGCTCATAGTCGAGGCGATCGTCAACGAAGGCGCTCTCAGCATTCGCATGCTGCTCGGGCTCTTGTTCGTCGTCGCCGGCTCGGGCCGCATGTACGTCGATGTCAGACGAGGTCGCAGAGCATGAGCACGCCTGAGGGACGGAACCCAGGCGAACGACGAGCCTGGCCGGTCTAAGCCCGGCGCGCCTGAACCGACGAATGGGGCGCTAGCCGACGGTTCGCCCCTGTCCGAGGGTGCGCGGGCCTCACAGCGCCATGCGGCGCACATGCGCGCCGTCGAACTGGGCGCGGGCGCACGCACGCACGCTGCGCCACGGCCTCGGCTCGCCGATCCTGTTCGCGATCGTATACACCTCGCTGGCAAGCGCGGTGTTCTTCTCGCTCGGGGTCGTAACCGACCACGCGGCCGGCCTGACCCCGGTCGTGTTTCTGATCGCCGCGATCATGTTCGGGCTGACGGCGATGACCTACGTGGAGGGCGCGTCGCTACACCAGGAGCCGGGTGGCTCGACCGTCTTCGCGCGTTACGCCTTCAACGAGCTTGTCAGCTTCATCGCGGGCTGGGCGATGCTGCTCGACTACGTCATCCTGATCGCCGTCACCGCGTTTGCGGCGACCCAGTATCTGCGCGTGTTCTGGGCGCCGCTCGGCCACTACACCGAGTCCCTGCTGTTGGCCTTGGCGATCATCGCGTTCGTGGTGTTCACCAACGTGCGCGGCTTTCACTGGCGGCGCGAATATCGCATTGGCGTGATCGTGCTCGTGGCGCTACTGCTCGAGCTGATCATGATCGCGATCGGACTCGTCGAGTTTCTCGACCCCCAGCGGCTGATCGACCAAGTCCATCTCGGCAGCGCGCCGACGTGGGCGGGTCTCGTGTTCGCGCTCACGATCACCACTATCGCCTTCACCTGTGTGGAGTCGGCGTCCGGACTGGCGGGCGAGGTAAGGGTCGGGCGGAGCGCGTTGCGGCGGCTGATCGGGAGCGGAACGGTGACTGTGGTCGTCACCTACGTGGGCGTGGCGATCGTCGCGGTCCTGGCGTTCCCGCTGGCAGCTGGCGGCGTGCCGGGACACCATTTCTCCGACGCCCCCGTGCTCGACATCATGGAACAGCTGCATCCGCACTGGCTCTCGCAAGCGATGACCTATGCGATCGGCGCTACCGCTGGGCTTACCTTGGTGGCGGCCGCCGACTCGGCGATGCTCGGCCTCTCCCGGCTGGCCTATTCGCTGTCGGTGAACCGGCAGATCCCGAGCGGGCTGGGGCGCCTGCACGCCCAGCGCTCGACTCCCTACGTGCTGATCCTGCTCGCCGGCGTGATCGCCGCCGGCCTGGTGGTCCCCGAGAGCCTCACGTTCCTGGTCGGCACCTACGCGTTCGGGGCGATGCTGGCGTTTACGATCGCCCACGCCTCGGTCGTCAAGATGCGCTACAGCGAGCCCGACCGCAAGCGCCTGTACCGCATGCCGTTCTCGGTGCGTGTGCGCGGAGGCGAGCTGCCGCTGCTGGCCGTGATCGGCACGGTCGTGTGCTCGTTGGGCTGGATCGCGACGATCGCCGTCCATCACACGGCCCGCTATGTTGGCCTCGGCTGGATGGCCGCCGGGATCCTGCTGTACGTCATCTACCGGCGCGCCGATGAAACCTCGCTGTTGCGGCGCGTGACCGTCTCCGCCGAGGCATTGCGCGCGGAACACCTGCCACAGCGCGAGTACGGCTCGATCCTGGTCCCGCTGTGCGGCACGCGTCTGGACGAGGACATCATCCAGACCGCCGCGCTGCTGGTCGCGGGCAAGCCGACCGACGACGCCGCGATCGACGCCTCGACGATCGAGGCGGTGTGGATCTTCGAGATGCCGATGTCCTTGCCGCTGGACGCGCGCCTGCCGGACGCCCAGGTCAAGCACGCACGCCAAGCGCTGGCGCGAGCCAAGGCGGTGGGGGAGGAGTACGCGGGAGTGCAGGTCGCGACCGCAACGATCAGGGCCCGCCGTGTCGGTCACGCGATCCTCGAGGAGGCACGCCGACGTGGCGTGGAGGCGATCGTGCTCGGCGCCGAGGAGCCGTCTCGGATTCGCGGTGGCTCGCGCCTGGGTGGACGCGGTGGCCCGCTCGAGAACTTTGTCGGCGACGTCACCAAGTACGTGGTGAAAAAGGCGGCATGTCGCGTGATCGTGACGGCGCCGTCCGAGCGCGACTATGCGAAAGTCCTAGCCGGCGTGGAGGTGGGTCCGGATTCGCCTGTTCAGGATGCGGCCGCGAAGACAGCTCCGGCCGCGCCACTCGCCGGGCCGAGCGGCGGACCCATCGTCTAATCTCACACGCCGTGCTTGCCATCTCTCCATCCACGTTGACGGCGAACTCGACGCCAGCGCAATCGACCCGGTCGTCTACCTTGATGCACCCCATCCCATGTTCGTGCTGATCGTCGGAGCGGGCCGTGTCGGCTCAGCCGTGGCCAAGTCGGCGCTGGCGGCCGGGCACGAAGTCTCGGTGCTAGACGAGGACCCGCTCTCCCACGAGCGCCTCGACGCGGGTCAGAGCGGCAGCTGGGAGGAATCCGACGGCCAGTTCACGGTGGGCACAGCGCTTGAGACCGAAGCACTCGTGCAGGCAGGAATCGAGCGTGCCGACGTGTTCATCGCCTCGACCGACGGCGACAACACGAACCTGATCATCGCCCAGATCGCCCAGCGCCGCTTCGGCGTACAGAAGGTGCTCGTGCGCGTGATGGACCCGGCCCGCGCGGGTTGGTACGGCGAACAGGGCCTGCACACGATCTCCCCGACCAAGCACGCGATCGAAATGTTCGAGAGCGCGCTTGCGGCCGAGTCGGCGTAGGTCAAGCCATGTACGTGATCATCGTCGGCGCAGGCAAGGTGGGCCGCAACCTCGCGCGCGAGCTGATCCTCAAGGGCAACGAGGTCACGATCATCGAGTCCTCGCGCCCGCGCTACCTGCTGATCGAGGAAGAGTACGAGCACGCCGTCCAGTACGGCGACGCCACGGAGCTGTGGGTCCTGGAGCGGGCGGGCATCCAGCGCGCCGACCTGGTGATCGCCGTCACCGGCGACGACGAGGACAACATGCTCGTCTGCCAGGTGGCAAAGGAGAAGTACCTGTGCGAGCGCATCATCGCCCGCGTCAACAACCCGCGCAACTACGACCATTTCAAGTTGCTGGGCATCCAGCCGGCGGTCTCCGCGACCGACCTGATCCTGCGCCTGATCGAGCACGAGGTGCCGCGCTATGGCTTGGTGCACCTGCTCGCACTGGAAGAGGAGCGCCTGGAGATCATCGAGCTGGAGGTCAGCACCGGCGCCCCGGTAGTAGGCGAGCGCGTCTCGGACATCGCCTTGCCGGAAGGCAGCCTGATCATCTCGGTGCTGCGCGCGGGCGGCGGCTTCGTGCCTAAGGCGGACACGGTGATCGAAGCGGGGGATGAGGTCTTGCTGGTGTTGGACCCGGGCTGGAGGAGGCTATTACGGCGTTCTTCGCTTCGAGCGGGAGTCGCGCCGGGGCCTGACGCCCTCGTTGACTATCCTTGCGTTGCCGTTCCGGGATGGTGTAATTGGCAACACGCATGCCTCTGGAGCATGAGTTTGGGGTTCGAGTCCCTGTCCCGGAGTTCCTACGCCGCCGCGTGGATCGCCCAGTCGCGATACAGGTCGTAATACCGGCCCTCTGCCGCGATCAGCTCGTCGTGGGTGCCCTGCTCGGCGATGCGGCCGTGCTCTAGAACCACGATCCGCCCGGCGCCGCGAATTGTGGACAGCCGGTGCGCGATCACGATCGACGTGCGCCCCGCCAGCAGCCGGCGCAGACCCTGCTCGATGCGAGCCTCGGTGTGCAGATCGACGTTGGACGTTGCCTCGTCGAGGATCAGGATGCGCGGGTCGGCGATCAATGCGCGCGCGAAGGCGATCAGCTGGCGTTGGCCCGCAGACAGCTGGGCTCCACGCTCACCGACCTCGGTGTCATAGCCCTGAGGCAGCTCTGCGATGAACTCCTCGGCGCCCACGGCAGCCGCGGCTTGGAGAATCTGCTCTTGCTCGGCTCCCGGTCGTCCAAAAGCTATGTTCTCCGCAATCGTGCCGGAGAACAGGAAGGCCTCCTGCGGGACGATCCCCATCTGTGAGCGCAAGGATGTGCTGGAGACATCGCGCAGGTCGTGGCCGTCGACGAGCACGCGTCCTTCGGTGGGGTCGTAGAAGCGCGCCACAAGCTTGGCCATAGTGGACTTGCCGGCGCCTGTCGCGCCTACCAGCGCGACCGTCTGACCCGGCGGGATCTGCAGGTCGATGTGCTCGAGCGCCAGTACCTCCTCCGCTTCCACCGGTGCGGGTAGCCCCGCCTCCAGGGGCGCGCTGACCGACTTGTCCACGTTCTTGCGCGCGCGCCGTGGTTTGTAGGCGAAGGTGACATCCTCGAAGCAGAGCTCGCCGCGAATCCGATCCAGCGCCGGTGCCCCCGGCTTGTCGGTCAGTTCCGGCTCCACATCGAGCAGCTGGAAGATCTTCTCCAAGGCCGCCATTCCAGACTGATAGGTCGTGTACAGCTGGGAGAGTTGCTGGATAGGTTCGATGAGGTAGGACAGAGTGGCGACGAACGCGACGACAGTGCCGGCGGTGACGTTGCCGGAGATCGCCTGGTAGCCGCCGTAGAGCACGATCAGCGCAACGGCGATTCCGGAGAGCATTTCCACCGCTGGGAAGTAGGCGGCGTTGAGGCGTACTGTGACCATGTTGGCCTCGCGGTTGTCCTCGTTGAGCTCGGCGAAGCGCGCCAGGTGGCGGGGCTCCTGGCCGAAGCTGCGCACCACGCGGATGCCCGACAGCGTCTCCTGCAAGTAGGCGGTGATCGAGCCGATCGTCTCACGCGTGCGCCGGAAGGCGCCGGCGGAGGTCAGCCGAAACCAGAAGCTGCCGGCGGCTATCAGCGGCAGGATGCAGAACGTCAACAGCGCCAGTTTGACGTCGAGATAGAGCAACACCGCGACCGCTCCGACCAGCGTCAGCCCGGACTGGAACAAGGTCACAACCGAGTCGGTCACGAGGCTTTCCAAAGCCTCGACGTCGTTGGTGATGCGCGAGATCAGCACACCGGCAGGCCGGCTCTCGTAGAAGCCGATCGGCTGGCTCTGCAGGTGAGTGAACAGGCGGATGCGCAGGTCGGCAAGCGTGCGCTGGCCGACCCAGCCGACGAGATAGGTCTGTATATAGGTCATCAGCCACACCAGCAGCGCGGCTGCAAGGAAGGCGATCACGACGAGCACGAGCGTTTTGAAGTCGTTGCGGTCGATGCCTTCGTCGATCGCGGCTCTGGCCAGCAGGGGCGGCGCCAGCGAAGCCGCCGTTCCCAGTACCAGTGCGCTCAGCATCCCAATCACGCGCAGGCGATAGGGCCTCAGCAGCGCCAACAGCCCGCGCAGGTTGCGCCCGCGGCTCTCGCGACTTGCGCGCGAGCCGTCCCACTGGGCCCCGCCACGGCCCATGCCGGGCCCCAGCGCCCGCCCGCCGCCGCCTCCACCGCGCCCGCCACCGGCGCCCATCCCGCCGCGACCGCCGTGGGCGCTCATATGCCGCTCACCTCGCGCTCGCGTGTCTCGGTTGTGAGGAAGACCTGCTCTGGCAGGCCGCGTTCGACGATCTCTCGGTACAGCTCGGATTCCTCAAGTAGCGCCTCGTGATCGCCGTGGGCGACGATGCGCCCGTGGTCGAGTACGACGATCTCATCGGCCAGGGCGATCGTCGAGAGGCGGTGGGCGATTACGAACGTAGTGCGTCCCGTCATCGCCTCGGCGAGTGCGAGCTTGATGGACCGCTCGGTCGAGGCGTCCACCGAAGACGTCGCATCGTCCAGGATCAAGACGCGCGGGTTGGCAAGCAGCGCGCGCGCGATCGCCAGGCGCTGGCGCTGTCCGCCCGAGAGCGACAGGCCGCGCTCTCCGATCTGCGTGTCATAGCCATCGGGCAGGCGCAACACGAAATCGTGCGCCTGGGCGCGGCGGGCGGCGTCTTCGATCTCCTCGGTCGATGCGTCCGGCCGGGCATAGGCGATGTTCTCGGCAACGCTCGCGGAGAAGAGGAAGGGGTCGTCGCTGACGACCGCCACGGCCGAGCGCAGCGATTGCAGGCCGACATCGCGCACATTGGTGCCGTCGAGCAGTACCTCGCCCTCGACTGGGTCGTAAAGCCGCGAGATCAACGCGACGAGGCTGGTCTTGCCCGAGCCGGTGGCGCCCACCAGCGCGATTGTGCGCCCCGCGGGCACGTCCAGGTCGAGGTCGTGTAGCACGGTGCGCCTGGCTGGCGCCGTGTCCGGGGGTGTTCCCTTGGCCATGCACCCCGCGCGCGCGGGGGGACCCCGTTTTTCGACACACCGCTTCCCCCGTTTCCTCCCTGGTATCGGCCCGCGCGTGCTCGTCGGGCTCGTAGGTTCCGACGTTCAACTCGTCGTGCGGGTCGCTGTAGCGCAGGCTGACCCCCCGGAACTGGACGTGTCCGCTGCCCGCCGGCAGCGCCGGCGCGCCCGGCGGGTCGGCCAGCTTGGGCTCGCGGTCGAGGATCTGGAAGATGCGCGCGCCAGAAGCCGTGGCGCGCTGGGCCAGGTTCAAGGTCACGCCGAGCGAGCGCAGCGGGCCGACGAGCATGTTCAGCAGCAGGTAGAAGGTCGTGAACTGGCCGAGCGTCAGGTGGGCGTGGATGACGGCGTTGCCGCCGAGCAGCAGGACGGCGGCGATGCCGAGCTGTGGCAGGAAGCCGATCGCCGGGTTGTAGGTGGCTTCAAGGCGCGTCGCCACCATCGCCTGCTCGAACGTACGCCCGACGCTGCGGCGGAAGCGCTCCAGCTGGCGCGGCTCGCGCGCGAAGGACTTGACGATGCGCACGCCGGAGATGTTCTCCTCGGCGTCGGCGGTCAGTTCGGCGATGCGCTGCTGGGTCTCCTGGATCGCCGGGCGCGCGCGGCGGCCGTAGCGGTAGGAGATCACCACCACGAACGGCGCCGGGGCGAGCGAGATCAAGCCCAGCCACGGGTTGATCACGATCATCACGATGCCCGCGAGCACGATCGTGAGCACGAACTGCAAGATGAACACGAGGCCGTAGCCGAGGAAGAAGCGCACGGCCGGCAGGTCGACGGTGGCCCGGCTCATCAGCTGGCCGGTCTGCTGGTGGTCGAAGAAGCCGAGCTCCAGGCGCTGCAGCTGGCGGTAGAGGCGCTCGCGCAGGTCGTACTCGACGCCAAGCGAGACGCGCCCGGCGATCATCCGCCGCCAGTAGGTGAAACCCCAGCGCGCGAGCACGACGCCGATGATCGCCAGCGCGTACATCAGCAGCGTGTGACGGTCGTGCGAGACAGGTTCGTGCCTGTGCGAACGCCGGGCGCCGGTGTTGATCGTTTCCACCGCATGGCCTGTGAGGACCGGCAGCAGCACGCTCATCGCCATCGCGAAGCTGGCGAGAATCCAGGAGACGACTACGCCGCGCTTGTAAGGACGCAGAAAGCCGAGTAGTCGGTAGAAGATAGCCATAGTTGCTTAGTCAACTATTATTACAGGGGATAGCTGTTCGTGCTTGTCGGTTGGACTCGGCCGTCCCACGTCCCACAACCCGCAGTGGACGGCGGTGCGTGCCTGGTCGTGTGACTACGCTCTGCTCCATGTTCGCTCAGGACCCTTCGATCTCCCGCGTGCCAGGCCCCGACGCGGGCCTGTGCGAGACCTGCCGGCACCGCCGCCTCGTGCCCAACACGCGCGGCTCGGTCTTCTCGTTGTGCGAGCGATCACGAACAGACCCAGCTTATCCGCGCTACCCGCGGCTGCCGGTCATGCGCTGTGCGGGGTATGAGTCTGTGGAGAGGTGAGCGCCCTGCGGCTCGTACACGAGCAAGGAGGGGCGAGGCTGCTTATGGTTCTGGGGTAAGTTCTAGGCTGTCCCGTGTATCTGTGATACTGTGAATCACAGTGCCCAACGTCACCGTCTCAGTTCCCGAGGATGTCTACCGCGCGGCGCGGATCCGCGCGGCTGAGCGCGGCAGCTCAGTGAGCGCCCTGGTAACGGAATACCTGGGCTCGCTGTCGCAGCGGGAGGCCGATTTCGATGAGCTCGAGGCGCAGCGCAAGCGCATCATCGAGGGAATAGAGAGCTTTAGCGCCGGCGATCGCCTCAGCCGCGACGAAGTTCACAACCGTGCGCTTCGTTGACACGAACGTCCTGCTCTACGCGGTATCGGGTGAGCCGGACGAGCGTGAGAAGGCACGGCGGGCGAACGAGATCCTCGACGGTCGGGAGGTTGCTCTATCTGTCCAGGTCCTCCAGGAGTTCTACTTTCAGGCGACCCGCGAGAGCCGGCAGAATCGCCTGACTCATGCACAGGCCGTGGGGGTCGTCGAGTCGCTGCGACTGTTCCCCACCCAGGAGACCACGGTTGCCCTCGCGCGGGGCGCGATGCAGACAAAGCAGCGCTTTCAGATCTCCTATTGGGACGCCGCCATCGTCGAGGCGGCCCGCACACTCGGCTGCGAGGTCGTGCTCTCCGAGGATCTCGGCGACGGCCAGGACTACGGCGGCGTGCGGGTAAATAATCCCTTTAGCGATTGCTGAACGACCCGCGGACGGTGTACGCCGTAGGCGCTCAAAGGCTTCCAGCCGGAGCGACCCATTCGCTTGTGAACTCCAAGGTGGTGCGTGTAGCGAGAATGTCGTAGTCGCGGTCGTAGTGGAGCACGCCGGCTTCGGCCTCGTGGGCGCAGGAGGCGATAATGATGTCGAGCGGCGCGAGGCGGTGATGGCCGATCGCTACCAGTTCACGTTGAGCTTGGCGGGCGCGCTCTTCCACGGTGGGGGTGACCGGAACCTGTGGCAGCCGGTCGAGGTCGGCCATCATCGCCCTATGGTATGCGGCCGACTGGGCGGAGTAGCCGGCCTCCAACAGAAAAGGCAGGCACGTGGCGAGCTGGCGTTGCTCGGCCCACAAGGCGACTGTCGCGGACCGCTCGTCCTCCAGTGAGCCACCCACGATATGGGACCACGCCGAGTTGTCGAGTAGCAGCACGGCTACTCGTATTTGGCGATCAGCCCGAGGTACTTGACCTCTTCCGCGGCCGCGACGTCCACTTCATAGGGAAAAGATCGAGTGCGGATCATCTCGGCCAGTCGCTCACGCGCCGCACGAGCCTCCGCGTCGTCGTCGTTTATTCGTCGTGCCTTCACGCGCGCCCCAAGTGTCACCAGTTCGGCGAAGTCGATCGTTTCTCCCTTGCCGAGCTTTGCGCGCAGCTCGTCGAGCGCCTCCTGCACAGGGGGGGTCTCGGTGATCGTGTGGCGTGGGCGAGTGGTCGGCATGGGTCAAGTGTAGCACCGTGTTGCACCCATGCTGGCGATACCGCCGAAGGGGCCGCGCGGTGGCGCCCGATCGAGGTCTGTAGCCGGTCGCCCTGCCTAGCCGATTTGAGCCGGCCGAGTACGGGTTCCGGATGTGCGCTATCCGTGTGGGCACCTGACGACGGTCTGCGCTTGCGAGCGAGTGCCGTCGAGGAACGAGAAATCGGCGCGGAAGCGGAAGCCACCCGCCGGGCAGCGCTTGGGCAGCAGGATTCCTTGCGGGCGATAGGCCACGCGTTTTCCGTGCGAGCGTTCGTAGTAGGTGAGGTTGCCGCCGATCGTGGCCTGTACGCGCACGACCGCCACGTCGGGCCCTTCGGGAAGGCCCGCGACGAGCGGCACGCTGATTTGCAGCTGTCCGGGCAGTAGCAATGTGGACATCACGATCCGCGCCTGGACCGGGTAGGTGCCGGTGGCGCTGATCAGCAGTTTCAGGTACCCGTGCTGGGCGGGTCCGGCCACGAGCGCGATGCTGGCCGTCTCTTCGGAGACTTCGGGGCTCACCTGGAACTTGGCCAGAGCGCTGCCGCGCCCCATGATCGAGTTCGCCGGGCACGCTTGCGGTCCGGCGAAGCTGAGCTTGGCGGGAGCGCAGGTCGCGAGCCCGAGGCCGCTTGTGCCGATGCCCAGGTCGGCTGGATAGTGAAAAGAGATGCCGGTCAGGGCCGAGGGCAGGCTGCCGTCGGGGGTGCGCACGTCGAAGCCGAGCGACAGCGCGGTGGGGGAGCCGAGGCGCAGGGGGGAGAAGCCGGCGCTGATGCTCGTCAGCTGCGTGGCCGAGGCGCCCGCGGGTGTCGCCAGCGCGCACAGCGCCGTGGCTGCCACCAGATACCGTCTGACATTCAATAGCTCAGCTTTCCGATTGCCTGCACGACCAGCCCGTAGCCGCGGCGGTGGAAGACACCGAACAGTTCGCCGTTGCCGCGTGCGCGGGCGTAACGACCGCTGCCGCCCACGATTACAAGCGCCCCACGGAAGCTGGGGGTGGGGCTGTTGGGGTTGTTCAAGCGGCATTTCGCGGTGCCGTAGACGTTGCCGCCGTGGGCGTGGATCGTGAAGCGGGCCGTCACATACGGGCTGCCGTTGTAGGTGAAATACACGCGGCCGCTGCCGGGCAGCGTCCCGGACAGGGAACCTTCGTCGACGATCAGCGTGGCTTCGTCGTTGAGGAAGTGCAGGCTGCCTTCGTCGCGCACGCCGATCGTGTGCGCGGCAAGGGCCGCTGCCGGCTGTATAGCGAGGCTCAGCGCGACTGCCGCAAGGGCGTATCTCAGCAGCGCTCTCATGACTGTGCCTCCTGTGCCTCAGCAGTCAATGCTTGTGTGCCTGGACCAGCCAGTGCTCCCGCGCGCGGCCGGATCGCGAGCGAGGCTCTGCGCGAAGCTCGCCAGACCCGCATCACCAGCAGGGGCATGAACAACAGCCCGCGCAGCTCTTGCCGCAGCGTTGCCAGCGCGGGCCGAGCGCTCGCGCCGCGAGCTCCCGGGGCAGAACACCAGTAGGCGACAGCGCCGGCGAGCGTCATCAGATGGTGAGCACCGTTGCGAAGCTCGGTAGAGCGGCGCGAAGCTTCGCGCGCAGTTTGCACCAGCGCTTGGGCGAGCAGCGCCGGGTCCTCGTACAGGCCCGCGTAGCTCAACTCGCCGGCGAGCACGTCGCGCTCCTGGTCGACGAGGCCGTCGAGCAGGGTCACCATCGCCCCCGCGAACAGGTAGGCGGCGTCGATCGCGTGCGCTTCCGCTGGCGTGGTGCGCGGATCGGCCGCGGCGGCGATCAGGGCGTGCAGCGCAAGCACCGAGCACGCGGCTCCCGCGGCGAATTCGCGCCATTGCAACACACTCCCGATCGCTTCCGATCGCGCCCAATCGCCGAGCTGCTCGACTCCGAGCAGCGGCGTGGCGTGCATGCGGGTCTGTGCTTGCGCGCCGCGCGCGGCGCAGCGTTGCGCGAATGGTGCGATCGCCTCGCGTGCCGGCAGCTGTGCCAGCGCACTGCGCACGGCCTCGCCGAGCTCTTGCAGGTAGCCGTCCGCATCCAGAGCACCCGGCTTTCTTGCGGAGGTTGCCACGCGTTGGTTGCTCACATGTGGCTCTATCGGTGAACCGGCGGATGGACTGAGTGCATCGATGAAAGTCGCGTACAGTCGCTCGCCCTCGCCCAGGGGGTCGGCGTGCGGGCGCTCGCTCAGTCCGTCGAGGCAGTCGAACAACAGCTCCAGGGCGACGATCGCGCGTACCGCGTGCTTGCGGGTAGCGCGCGGCGCGATCGTCGCGGCCATCGCCGCCGCCTCCGCGTTGAATCCCTCCGCGCGCAGCTTCTCCAGCGCCAGCACGCGCAACTCGGTGTCCTCGATCGCCTGCGCGCGAGCTTCCCAGTGGCGCAGCTCGCGACGCGCCTGTGCCGCCACGCACGTCCAGTAGCGCGCATTCGCTAGCACAAACGCCACGAGCACACGAGCGCTATGCGGACGGGTGCTACTCATCTGCCAACGCCAGTACTGGACGGACACGCGTGGCAAGCCAGCCGGGGATCGCTCCGAGCGTCAGCGCTACGGCGAGCACGAGCAGCAGCACCTCCAGCGGTCGCACGCTGGTCGTAGGGCTCGCGAGCGGGAAGCCGGTCACGTGGCGCAGGAAGGCGTCGATCACGACCTGGCCATATATCCCTGCCAGCGCGCCGGTCAGGCAGCCCGCGCTCAGCATCAGCAGCGCTTCGATCAGCAGGATGCCCTGTAGGCTGGCGGAGCTGGCGCCGAACAGGCGCAGACCGGCCAGCCCGGAACGGCGTTGCCAGATGCTCGAAGCTAGTGCGGCGACCATTGCCAGGATCGCGGCCGCCAGCAGCATCGTGGAGATCTCGCGCAGCTGGCCGAGCCCTTCGCTTGCCAGCGCCTCGATGCGCGTGGCGCGCGTGGCGGCGAGCGACACTTCCAGCCCGCTCGTCTGCCCGAGCGTGGCTTCGATCGCGGCGCGTGCGGCGGGCGGGCTCGCGCCCGGGCGCAACTGGACGCCGAGCGCCGTCGTGGCTGACGTGGCCCAGGCGCGGCTGTAGTCGGCGCTGCTCATGAAGACGACGCCAGGCGGCCAGGCGAGGTTGGTGGTCGTGGCGGCGATGCGGAAGGGCTTTGGCCCGGTGGGGGTGGACAGCAGCAGCGTGCCCCCGACTCCAAGACGATGTTCCGTGGCGATCTGCTGCGAGACGGCGATCCAGCCGCCCTGCGCGAGCCGTGCCAGCGCGACGGAGGCGCTGCCGTCGCGGATCTGGCTTTCGAGCACATGGCGCTCGGCGCCCGCTGGACGTGCGATCACCCATACGCGGCGGCTGCCGAGTTGGGAGAAGCCGCCCTGGAAGCTGTGCACGGCGGCGACCGCCGGCAGGCGCGCGATGCGCGCGACCGCCCTCACCGGGAGCAAAGGAGTTGACGGCCTGGTTGTCGGCAGGGGTTGAGACCCAGACGTCGGCGTCGGCCACATAGCTGTGGGCGAAGGAGTCGATTCCCGACAGCAGGTTTGCGCGTGAGCCGCCGAGCGCGACGCTGCCGAACAGCGCGACGGCGCCGGTGGCTGCCAGCGCGAGCGAACGCAACGTTGTCGCGCGCAGGGAGGCGAGCGCCAGCGGCAGGATCGAGATGCGCTGGAAGCGCTCGCCGAGGATCGCGGCGCCGCGCAGCACGGTGTCGAGGACGAGCGGCACCGCCAGCACGGTCGCCAGCGCCAACAAGGCTGTCGCCGGGATCGCAGCCGCAGGCAGCAGCACCCACAGCACGCTTGCCAGCGCCACCAGGCCCAGCGCCGCGGCCGCCAGACGGGCGCGCAGCCGGCGGTTCAACGAGCTTCCCGGCACTCCGCGTTCCTCGTAGATGGCGTCGCGCGCGCGTCCGCGCCGCAGGTCGAGCAGCGGAACCGCTGAGGCCAGGCAGGTTGCCAGGATCCCTCCGGTCAGGGAGAGGACCACCGCGCGCGTGCTCACGACGGTGCCGCCCGACAGCGTGAAGGCCTCGGCCAGGTAATTGGTGGACTGATGGAACACCCCTGTCGAGAGCAGATAGCCGGCGCCTAGACCAAGCAGCGATGCGGGTATCCCCAGGCACAGCGCCTCGAACAGGATCATCTCGGCGATCGTCACGCGCCGCGCGCCTGCGATGCGCAGGTCGGCGATCGCGCGGCGCCGCTCGGTCACGGTCAGGAGCATCGCGTTGAAGGCCAGCAGGAAGCCGAGCACCGCGCCGATCGAGGCAAACAGCCCGCTGGCCAGGTCGCTGGGGCCGAGCGCCTGACCCAGCAGCGCGATGTCCGCGTCGGCCGCGGCCACTTCCATCTGCCCGCGGGCCAAGCGCGCAAGCTCGGCGCGCACCGCCGCTTTTTGCCCGGGGCTGCTCTGCACGAAGATGCGTGTGACTTTGCCGGGCAGGCCGGCAAGCTGCTGCAGATGGCTCAAAGGCATCACGGCCACGCGCGCGCCGGCGAGCGCGCCGGCGGCTTCGGCTCCGAGCACGGCCGAGACGGGGAGCCTGTACGCGCGCCCGCGCAGCTTCAGCGTCACGTCGGCGCCTTTGGCGGCGACCCGTCCGATTCCCAGCGCCTGAGCGCTCGCCTGGCTGAGCGCGATTCCTGCTTTGGAGAGCGAGCCGATCGGCAGCGTTTCCGCTAGCCCGTCGAGCACCGCCAGGCGCAGGTCGGTGCCGGCCACCTCGACTGAGATTGAGCGCCCGCCCGAGGCCGTCACCGTGGCAGTCTGTTCCAGCAGCGGCGCGGCCTGCTTGACGCCGGGCAGCCGCTTGACGCGCGCGGTCGTCGCTTCGGGGAAGCCTTCGTCGCCGCGTGCGCGCAGCTGCAGGTCGGCCGGTCCGATCACCGTGTGCACGACGCGTCCGGCGGAGCTCGAGATGCTGCCCTCGGCGACGATCGCGGCGAACACGAGCGCCACGGCGGTCGCGATGCCGATCGCGGCGAACAGCTCTTGGGCGTGGTGGGCTTTCAGCCGTCGCCTGTACATGAACAAGAGCGCGGAGAGGCGCATCAGCTCACCGGCAGGGGGTGGCGGGCGCCCGCGTCGGGGTCCGTCTCGGTGTCCGCGTCCGCGTCTGAGCCGGCGGCGGAGTCCGCGTCGTGGCCGCGTGCCGGCGAGAGTCTGCCGTCGCGCAGCATGTAGTCGCGGTCCGCGAGCGCCGCCGCCTCGCGGTCGTGGGTGACGAGCACGACGCTCGCGCCCTGTTCGTGGGCGATCGTGCGCAGCAGCGACACCGTCTGCAGGCTGCGCTTGCTGTCGAGGTTGCCGGTCGGCTCGTCGGCCAGGATCAATTTCGGCTCGCCCACCAGCGCGCGCGCGATCGCCACGCGCTGGCGCTCGCCGCCGGATAGCTGCTCGGGCGTGTGCGCCAGGCGCTCGCCCAGGCCCAGGCGCTCGAGCCACGGCCTCGCCTGCGCGCGGGCCTTGCGTGGCCCTATCCCGTCGAGCAGTAGCTTCAGCGTTGCGTTCTCAAGTGCTGTGACACCCGGCATCAGCTGAAAGCTCTGGTAGACGAAGCCGACGTCGTGGCGCAGATAGGCGGACGTCTCGGCCTCCGAGAGAGAGACAGGGTGCGACCGCGGTAGCGGATCGAGCCGGCATCGGGGCCAACAGCGTGGCGATCAGCAGCAACAAGGTCGTCTTGCCCGAACCGCTGGGCCCGTGGATCGCAACCATCTCGCCCTCGCCGACAGTCAGGCTCACGCCATCGACGGCGCGCACCACCTCGCCTGCCAGACCCTCCGCGTCGTGGCCGCTCGAGCGCCTACCAGCACTGGCGTAGTGCTTTATGACGTCCTCCAGCTCCAGCAGGCTCATAGCGCTCGTGTGTAGCGTGCCCTCCGCTCGTGCCCCGCATGGGGTACACGCGCCTCTTCACCCGCTCGCCCGGTGCTCGACCCCACGGTGCAGTGCCACCACAGGCGCCAGCTCGCGCGCGGGCGCTCCGCGCAGCTGCCCGTCGCCGAGCACCAGTCCGAGGTCGGCCTGCGAGAGGCCGGTGGACTCGCCCGTGCTGGCGAGTACCGCCAGGCCTTCGTCGGCAAGCGAGCGCAACAATGCGAGGATCGGGTCGCGCTCGCTCAGCTCGACGCCCTTGACCGGCTCGTCGATCACGATCATGCGCGGTTTCAGCGCCAGCGTGCGGGCGAGGCCGACACGCACGACCTCGGCGCTCGAGAGCTCGCGTTGCGTCATGCGCGCGCAGTGGGCGACGCCGGTGCGCTCGAGCGCGGCGTGCGCACGCAGGCGTGCCTTGGCGGGCGGGACCCAGCGCGAGAGCAGGCCCACCATCGCGTGATCGAGGGCGCTGTGTCCGTCTGCGAAGCGCAGGGTTCTCTGGCAGTAGCCGATGCCTTTGCCGAGCAGGCGCTCGCCCCTCTCGGCCAGGTCGTGGCCGTCGAAGCGCACGACGCCCGCGTCCGGCGGCTCGATCCCGGCGGTCACCCGCAACAGCGTCGAGCGGCCCGAGCGGCGCAGGCCCCAAACGACCACGAGCTCGCCGGCGTTGGCCTGCAGCGAAACGTCGCGCAGCACGGTGCGTCCTCCGGCCCCCTCGTCATAGCGCTTGTGGACGGCTTCTAGCTCGAGCAGGCTCATCCGCGCCTCCGACCGTCCAGCTTCTTCAGCTCCTGACGCGCGTATTCGACCCATTCGAGCTTGGCGCCGACGGCAAGGCGGTTCTCCTCCTCGCCCAGGCGGCCCAGCAGCGCCAGTGCGCTGTCGGAGGATGCCGCATCGGACGCGCCGGCGATCGGGGTGTGCATGCCCTCCGACAGGCAGGCCCGCTCGTAGCCGGTCATGACCTCGACGCAGATGCTCGGGCTCATTTGTCAAAGCGCCCAGCGCGAGCACGAACAGCTGGTTGCGGCGGCGGTCCTCGCTCACCTGGCCGATCAACCAGTCACGGTATTCCAGGATGCCCATAGGGGTGGCGCAGTAGTGCGGCTTGGGTTGGCGGCCGGCGCGTGTGCCGGGGATCTCCTCGACCATCGCGCGTCCGTCGAGCACGCCCAGCGCGGTGTAGATGTGGCCGATGTTGCTGAGCGGCAGCACCTCGCCGTAGCGGCGCTCGAAGCGCTGCGCGAGGTCGTAGGCGTAGCTCGGGCGCTCGATGACCAGGCCGAGCAGCGCCCAGTTGACGGGCGAGCGCATCGGCGTCGCATCGTGCCGCTCAGCTGCATCCCCAGAGGCCTTCCCCGCCTTCATAACTCCACCGTACCGGATTCACAAGTGGATTACTAGGGAAGTCAAAGCACCAGATAGTCATGGACTTTAGGAACGAAGTCGAGTCTCCAATCCTCACAAGACTTAGAACGTTATAGATCTTGTAATAGGGATTCCATCCCCCTGCTTGACGGGAGCCACAAGTCTCAAGGCGTGCCAGACTGTCCTTTAGAAACGCGTAAAGCCCCCGACATCACAAGGCTTAGAACGTTTTAAGGCTTGGCTTGTGTAGCCAGTGGCGGATCGCCCATTATGGCCATGCCGGCTGGGATCGCTTGCAGCACCAAGACCCGCTGGGATCGTTGAAAGCAATCGAGGGGATGGGGATAGATGTTCTCAGCAATACGCAAACGCATCACGTACGTCAACGTGGCGATGACCGTTGCGCTCGTGTTCGCGATGGCGGCGCCTATGCCGCCATCACTTCACCAGCTCATGACGGAGCAGCTCCGTCGTCATGTTCCAGCCAGGTTCAGGCGGCGTCGAGGACCGGTGCGCTGCATGGTGGTGGGCAGGGCCAGTCGGCGCGAAAGGCGAAATAGGTGCCGGGGAGCTGCCGGTACGAGCGTCACGAGCACGGAATCCAAAGGCAGATCGGACCCTGCAAGGAAGGCGGCTTCGAACTGAAGTCTGCCAGCGGCGCGACGTACGCTTGTAATGGCGAAAAGGGCAAAGAAGGCACGTTCGGTGGCAGCACGCTGCCCGAAGGCAAGACGCTCACGGGTGTCTGGGGTGCCAGTGGATATGGCTCAGAAGGAGCCCCGAATCGGGAACTGGCTTCGCGGAGGTCGCGGTCAGCTTCCCTCTCGCTCTCAACCGAACTCGCGTCGAGCTCCGTGCATTTCATCGAGGAAAACGCCACACCGCCCTCCGAATGCCCCGGTACCGCTCAAAACCGGCTGCCAAGCCGGGCAACCTTTGTGTTTTTGTTACCCAGGCAATCAACGCAGCCGATGGCGGTGGCTATGCTTCCGTCGAATCGACTACCTCTGGCTTTACCCTCACAGCGCTCACCGAATCAGCGGGAACAATGTTGCTCAGGGGAACCTGGGCAGTGACCGAAGAAGGGTAATTGCGCATCCAGTCCTGCACGTTGACGGAACTTTGGTCTTCTCGGGGCTCGGCAACACCCCGAGAAGCCGGCTTCAATCGCAACGCGATAAATCAGAGTCACACCCGCGATCTCACGACAGGTACGTCGTCAGCGAGAAAGGCATGTAAGTGAATCACGCCGAAATACAACAGAGAAGTCGCCTACCAAAATTGGTGTCCTCGTGGTGCCCCGTGGGCTCTCCGGCAACCAGGCCGGTATCGCGTCGTCTTACATGTCGCGCAGATATTGTTCTCTCGTTCTGTTGCTGGCTGTGATGACCTTTGTCAGTCTTGTCTCAGGTGCCTCTCTGGCGTTTGCGTCCGCTCCTCCTACACTTAATCTCGTCGAAAACTCGAATCTCAAAGGCTACGGTGGATACGGTAACAAGGAGGTTTACGTCTATCCCACCCGTCTGTATTCTGCGTCCAACGTCTATGTCAACGAACTCGACACGAAGTGGCGCACCGAATATTCAACCAGCAAGAGCGCGCTCGAAAGTGGGTCTGGCATCGTCACCAGCAGCGGCGAACAGGCAGGCAACATCGAAGGAGGCGGAAAAAACATCTACTTCGGAGTCCCGACGGGGGCTATCCTCGGTGGCACATATAATGAGGTTCATCATCTTATCCCAGGAACACATTATTACGCTCAATTCGTCGCCGAAAACTCGGCAGGCAAGACGACGGTTCCTTTGGAATTCACTACCCCTCCTACGGCAAAGCCCGAAGTCGGGAGAGCGCTAGACGCGGATACGCTTGAATTCGGTATCGTCGCATTCAGTCCGACCGAAGTCAAAATGACAGCGGTCCTAGAGAGCAACGGTGCGGCGACAAAATACAGTTTTGGCTATTCCGAATCACCTTCCGGGTCGGTTACCTCTTGTGGTAGTGGTTCGGTCAGTGTGGCTAAAGACTTTGGCGAAATCGAAGCTCTTTGTACTGGGCTTCGTCCTGAAACGACTTACTACGCGCACCTGATTGCTGCCAACGAAAAGGGAACGCTCGATCAGACTACTTACAATGGTCGAGAGACGAACGCTAACAACAACAACGAAGCAGAACCAAGTACTTTCACGACCCCAACCGCCAAGCCGATTACCTTGGAACCTACTTTCCGAAATATCACGGCGAGTTCCGCGCATGCGACTGCTGTGCTTGTGGCTCATAAGGAGGAAACTCACTGGCGGTTCGAATCGGCGCCGTCGGTGCTCGGCCCGTGGGCTTCGGTGCCTGGAGGGGCGGGCGTAATCTCGCAGACCGAAGCTGAATCTTTTCCAGAAGGTACAGGCCCCATCCTGGGGGTAACACTGAATGGCCTGACTCCGGGGAGCTCTTACTATGTTCGTCTAGGGGCCGAAAACGCCGCCGGCGAAGGCGAGAATACTTTTGGTGAATCGATCTCCGTGGAGGAACACCACTACGGAAGCTTCAAAACCTCGTCCCCTCCGGTTGCCGGTGCGCTCATGGCGCACACGCTCGATGGTGAATCTGTGCGCCTCATTGGCACAGTCGATCCAAAAAGCAAGCTGACCTCCTCAGAACAGACGATAGCGATCGAAGGCGCTCCGACGGGCGGCGTGTTCACGCTTACATTCGAAGGGCAGACGACTACGCCGCTTCCTTACGATGCGTCTCCAAGGGAAGTGGAAGGTGCGCTTGGGGAACTATCGACGCTTGATCAAGCTCATGAACACGATCACCTTAATTTGAGCGGTCTTGACGGCGGTCCATACACCGTTTACTTTACGAACCTTCTTGCTGAAAAAGCTCAGTCTGAGATCGAAGCGAACGGGGCTGGACTGACACCGCACGGTACAGTCGATGTGACGATCGATCAGCAGGGCGGAGTGGGCTATGACGCGCACTATCACTTCCAATATATCGGCGAAGAACAGTTCAAGACCGAAGGCGAATGGGCAAAAGCCGCCTCGACGCCGGAAACAGATATCGGCTCAGGGGAAGAAGCGAAGTTCGCGACCGCCGATCTGCCCGCGCTGACCCACGGGGAAACGTATCGCTACCGGATTGTGGCGACCAGCAATTATCCGGGCAACCCCGTGGTGACAGGCGAAGAACGAACCCTCACGGTCCCGTCGGTGGCGCCGACGGATACCTCGGCGGTGTGTCCCAACGAAGCATTGCGCACGGGTGCGTCGGCGAGGCTGCCCGACTGCCGCGGTTATGAGCAGCTCACCCCGGTGAACAAGGAAGGATCCCAGGAACTCTTCAATTACGGTGGGTCCTTTGGCGGCAACGGCGTGTTGGTCGGCGAAGACGGCGAACATGTGATGGTTCAAGCGCCATTTGTGAATTGGGGCGCGGGACCAGGTGCTGGCCAGGGTCCCTATTTCTTCTCTCGCGAGGCGGACGGGGACTGGCGCATGACCGCTGCGTCCATTCAACCGGAAACGGGTATCAATCACATCTTTCCCGCACTTTTCACCCCAGACCTGGACAGTTTCGCCTTCTCGACGTCGTTTCGCACCGCGCCGGAAATAGGCTCGAAGGAAACCGACTACAGGATCGGTCACCCCGGCGGGACTTACAACACTTTCGCGGAAGCCCCTGTAGTTCTAGGTGCAACGGAACTTGGTTTGGTTGGTGCTTCCCGCGACCTCTCGCGGTTGTTTCTAGCGGTTGATTATCATTCTCTGCTTGGTTCTTCGACCCATACCAAACAAGGTGAAGACCTCTACGAATACTTCGACGGTGAACTGCGTCAAGTGAACGTTGACGATTCTGGGGCCACGATCGGCACGTGCGGGGCGAAGATGGTCAAGGGCTATGAAGAAGCGGGCCAAACGAGTAGCGTGCATGCCGTGTCGAGCGATGGCGCGCGTGCATTCTTCGAAGCCGTCCCGGGCAGCAATTGCACGGAAGCCAAGAATCTATATATGCGCGTGGGCGGCGAAAGCACTGTCGACATCGGCGCCTACAGCTTCGTGGCCGCCAACGCCGAAGGCAGCGAACTGCTGCTTAGGAAGCTCACCGGGGGTGCTGGTGAAATCCTTCTCTACAAGACCGAATCTGGGGCATTCAAGTCGTTGTTTACGACCGTTGGTGAAACGGTGCTCAAGGTCTCGGAAGACCTATCGAGATCTATTTCCTATCTTCCGAACAGCTAACTCCTGAAGCGCCGCTTGGCAACAGCAATTTCGAATCTATCTACCGTTACGACGTGCCCGCTGAAAAGCTGATATTCGTGGAGGCGGGGAATCACATTGAGCTTCACCAGGCAAGCCCGGACGGGCTCTACCTGTATTTCACGGCGGAAGCTGTGGAAGGTGTCCCGGGGGGGCAGTCCGAAGCAGAAAGACATGGCGGTCAAGCCCAGGCCTATCGCTACGACTGCCGCCGAATCGTTGGTCCAGTGCATGTCGTGCGCATCGTCCTTTGACCCTGAGCCGAAGCAGGTAGCGACCTTTGGGGAAACGGGGGGCACTGGTGGCATTCTCGAATCTCTGACGGGCGCTCTGGGCGCTAAGTTCGCTTCCGCTGATGGGGACTACGTGTTTTTCGACACTGCATCGGCGTTGGTCCCGGCAGACGTGGACGGCGAAGCGCGTCCACAGGCCCTCAGTCAGCCGTTCTCGAGCTCGAGCGACGTATACGAGTGGCGTAAGTTCGGCATAGACGGTTGCACGCATGTTCAAGGCTGTCTTGCGCTCATCACGAACGGACGCGGCGGCTACCTGAACTTGTTTCTCGGTACCGACGAATCAGGCCGCGATGTTTTCTTCTATACGGACTCACAGCTGACACCGCCGGACAATGACGCGGCAGGCGACGTTTACGATGCCCGTATCGACGGTGGCGCGCCACCGGTGCCGCCGCGACCGGTTGAATGCGAAGGCGATGCCTGTTCCACGCCCGCCAACCTGCCAAATGACGTGACGCCCTCGAGCTTCACTGTCTCTGGCGCAGGCAATGTCTCGGCGCCGGCGTCGACGAAACCGGCGGCGAAAGCCAAGAAAGCCAAGCCAAAGAAAGCCAAGTCGAAGAAGAAGCTGAAGCATCCCAAGAAGGCCAGGACGAGGGGAAAGAAGGATTCTGGGCAGCGAGGAAAAACAACCGCGTCGTCGAGGAGGAGCAAGTGATGAGCTTTAGGGTCCAAGCCGGTCTCGTCGTCGCATTGTGCGCCGTCTTTGCGTGTTTCCTGTCGGGTATAGCTGAGGCTGAGCCGAGCGAACATCCATTTGAAATCATCCCCGGCTCCTTCCAGTTCACACCGACCGGCGACCAGGCGGCGGCTCACGACAATTGGGTCACCTCGTTTGACTTCGCGCACGAAGAACCCTCCGGGCACACTTACGGCGACGTTCGTACGGTTATCGTAAACCTGCCCGCCGGCTTTGACGCGAGCGACACGGCGGTGCCCACATGCACTTCCTCCCAACTGCTCGCCGAAGGTGGCCTCCATGGCAGGATAGGCGAATGTCCGGTCGCGAGTCAGGTCGGCAAGATCAGTATCGGACTCCAGGAAATCGACGCGGGCAGACCGCCGACGCACGAAACTGTGCCCGTCTACAATATGCAGGTGAGCAGTCCGGGCGTGGCGGCGGAGCTGGGCTTTAAGACGATTGTGCTCACCACCGTGCTTGTAGTCAGGGCTCGTCCGAGCGACCTCGGCCTGACGATCACCACGCCAAACATTCCGAAGACGGACGAACCCCATAACATCAAGGTGACCGTGTGGGGTATTCCGGCAGCCGCCGAACACGATGCCGAACGCGGTGAAACATGCGGTATCAACGATGAAAATCCGCCCGTGTGTGAGGATGAATTCAGCGAACCGCAGTCGGCGAACATTCCCGTCAAGCCGTTCCTGTCCAATCCGACGAGCTGTGGATCGTTCACGGCGAGCATGGAAGCCGACTCGTGGGAGGAACCGTTCAACTTCTCACAGGCCATCGATAACGGGATCGGTCCAATCGGTGAATGCGAACGGGTGCCGTTCGAACCGTCGATCGAAGCGAACCCGAGCACGCGCTCGGCGGAATCGCCGACTGGGATGGCGGTCTCGCTGGTCGTGCCGCAGGCGTGGGAAAACCCCGACACGATCTCCACCGCGAACCTCAAGGACGCGAAGGTCACGCTGCCTGAGGGGTTCACCGTCAATCCCTCCGCAGGCTCCGGTCTCGGGGCCTGCACGCCGACGCAGTACGAATCCGAAACGGCGGCGTCGCTGCCGGGCGAAGGCTGCCCGCCCGAATCGAAGCTCGGCTCGATCGAAATCGAAACGCCGTTGCTGAACGAAAAGATCCCCGGAGCGATCTATCTCGCGAAGCCCTACGACAATCCCTTCAGCGAACCAGGCCATCCGGGCGGTTCGCTGCTCGCGCTGTATGTCGTCGCGAAGGACCCGGAACGTGGGGTGCTCGTCAAAGTCGCGGGCAAGATCGAACCGAATCCCGTCACGGGTCAGCTCGTCACGACCTTCCTGAACAATCCCCAGGAGCCTTTCAGCAAGTTCACGCTGAAGTTTCGCCCGGGCGCCACCGCTCCCCTGGTGAGCCCGCCCACCTGTGGTACGTATACGACGCAGGCGGAATTGACGCCGTGGTCGGCGCCGCTGGAACCGAGCTTTGTGTCGAGCTCGTTCGAAACCACCCAGGGCGTCCACGAAGGACCTTGTCCCTCCGGTGGCGTGCCGCCGTTCAAACCGAGCGTCATCTCCGGTACCCAGAACAACGCCGGTGGCTCCTACAGCCCGTTCTACCTGCGCATCGTCCGCGAAGACGGCGAACAGGAGATCACCAAATTCACGACGATCCTGCCGCCCGGCCTGACGGGCAACCTCAGCGGGATACCGTTCTGCTCGGAGGCCGAGATCGAAGCGTCCAGGAGCGCCACGGGCGCGCAGGAGCTGGCCCAGCCGTCCTGCCCGGCCGCGAGCGAAATCGGGCACTCGATCGTCGGTGCGGGCGTCGGCACGGTATTGGCGCAGACCCCTGGGAAAGTGTATTTGGCCGGTCCCTACCACGGGGCGCCGCTGTCGATCGTGTCGGTCACCTCGGCGACGGTCGGCCCGTTCGACCTCGGCACCGTTGTGATCCGCTTTGCGCTGGACATCAATCCGATCACAGCCCAAGTCGAAGTCAGACGGCGCACGATCGGACCCGATCCCGCACATCATCGACGGGATCGTCGTGCACGTGCGTGACATCCGCGTCTACATGGACCGCCCTGACTTCATCCTGGACCCCACCAATTGCGGCCCGCTGAACATCAGCGATGCGATCACCGGCGCCGGCGCGGACCCCGCCAACCCGGCCGACCAGGACACCGTCAACGTCACCTCTCCATTCGAGGCGGCCGACTGCTCCAGCCTCACCTTCAAACCGGGTTTCAAGGTAACGACTTCCAACAAAACATCGCGCTCCGACGGCGCCAGTCTGAGCGTGAAGTTGACGATGCCCGGCACGCACACAAGCCACATCGAATATTCGCTCGGTCAAGGTCGACCTTCCCAAGACAGCTACCGTCGCGCTTGACGACGCTGCAGAAGGCCTGTATCGACAAGGTCTTCGACGTCAACCCGGCCGCGTGCCCGGCGGACTCGAAAGTCGGGTTCGCCAAGGCGATCACGCCGATCCTGCCGGTACCGCTTGAAGGTCCCGCCTACTTCGTCAGCCACGGCGCCGCCAAGTTCCCCGAACTGATCGTCGTGCTGCAGGGCTACGGCTTCACGATCGACCTGCACGGCGAAACGTTCATCTCCAAAAAGGGCATTACGAGCAGCACCTTCCGCACGGTTCCCGACCAGCCCGTCACGAGCTTCGAACTGACGCTGCCGCGGGGTCCGTACTCGGCGCTGGCGAACAACGGCAACCTGTGCACAGTCAAGGGTGGTCTGAAGATGCCGACGGCGCTCGTCGCGCAGAACGGCACGACGATCCGCCAGACCACGACGATCGCCGTCAGCGGCTGTGCCAAGCACCAGGCCAAGAAGACGAAGAAGGTTGGCAAGCCCCGCGATCGGCGCGCGAAGAAGAAATGAGATGTCGAGAGCAGGTGAGGCCACGGCGAACGCGGTGCAGACCGCCGGATTGAGCCCAGCGCGCAACGGCTACGCGCATGAGCAGATGCGGGAGGTACAGCGCGCTCGTATATTGGCGGCGACGGTGCAGGCCACGTGTGAGTTGGGCGTCGCGAAGGTGACGGTGGCAAACATCGTGGAACGTGCCGGTATCTCGCGTCGCACTTTCTACGAGCTGTTCGCCGATTGCGAAGACTGTGTGCTGGCGGCGCTGGAGGAGGCCCTCGAACGTGCGTGTGCGCACGTGCTGCCGGCCTACGAGGGGGCACGAGGCGCTTGGCGTGTGCGGATCAGAGCCGGCCTCGTGGCGTTGTTGGTCTTCTTTGACGAACATCCTCACGTGGCGCACTTGACGATCGTCGAGTCGCTTGCGGCCGGTCCAGGCGTGCTCGGGCGCCGCCAACAGGTGCTGGAGCGGGTCGAGAACGCTGTCGACGAGGGCCGCGTGGCACGGACCGCCAGTGCTCCAGTTGTGCCCGAGCTCGTCGCTGAGGGCACTGTCGGAGCTGTCGCGTCTGTGCTGCACGCGCGACTGACGCGCTCGCGGCCGGGTGGCGTGCTGATCGAGTTGGCCAACCCGCTGATGAGCATGATCGTGCTGCCCTACCTGGGAGCGGCGGCGGCGCGCAAGGAGCTGGAGCAATCGCTCCCACACACCAGCCTCAACGACAAAGACGAACGCGCTCCCGAGGATCTGCTGTTGGGGCTCGAGATGCGTTTGACCTATCGCACGATGAGGGTGTTGAGCGCGGTTGCCTCCTATCCGGGATCGTCCAACCGCGTCATCGGCAACGCCGCCGGCATCGGCGATCAGGGACAGATCTCAAAGTTGTTGATGCGCCTGTGCAAGCTCGGTTTGCTCGAGAACAGGGGTGCAACCGCCACCGTCAAGGGTGAGCCCAACTCCTGGAAGTTGACGGCGACGGGACAGCGCGTGGAGCGAGCGCTGCGCATTTGATCTAACAAGCCTTAGAACGTATTAAGCCTTGGCTTGTGCGCTAAGTATCAGGCTTGCATGATGGCGTGTGCCGGCGGCTGTTTCGCGCCGTGTTTCCAAGACAAGGAGATTGCACATGAATGACAATGGGCTCAGCTCGAGGTCGAAGGTGGACCTTGCTCGAAGGGGGCGGTTCGCACGTCAAATGGTGATAGCGGTAGTCGGCGCGCTCGCGTTGTGCGTTGCCGTCCCGGCGATCGCAAGCGCCAGCGTCGCGTGGCGTTTGAACGGTCAACCGGTGAGCGAAGCGGGCGCGATCGAATGGAGTGGGAATTTGAAGGTGACGGACTCAGGCGCCCCCGGTGGAGGCCAGTCTGTCGAATGCACTGACAAAGTAGAAGGTACCGCAAGCACGCTGGGTGCGGGCGAAGTGACAAAACTCACCACATCTAAATGTGTCGGAGTCAAGACCTGTCAAAAAACTGAAGAACTCACAACGATCATCCCGCAAAATCTTCCATGGCACACGGAACTGGTCACGGTTGGGGGCGTAACCCACTACGCGCTGGTCAATGGTGGCAAAGGGACGCCCGGCTTCAAGGAGGAATGCCAGGTCCTCAAACTGAAAATATACACCACGTGCAGCGGGAATTTGAGCCTGACGCCGACCGATACGACCGGCGGCATCACGGCCACGTTCAACAACGGCGAAATATTGAATTGCACGCTCGGCGAAGGTAAACCCACCGGCTTCGCCGAAGGCAGCCAGAGCGTCACCTCTAAAAGCGGCTTGTTGAGCGCAGAAGGGGCCGGGCCGCTATGGGAAAAGAGCACTCTACCGACGGAAAAAGCAAAACCGCTCGAAAAAGCGATGGCGACCAACTGGAGCAAAGGTACGATGACGCTGGTCGATCACGCCTTCTACACGCTCGGTGTCACATGTGAATACAGTGGCTCAGGGCAAGTCGGCCTAGAAGGTGCAGGAGCGATAGAAAAAATGACCTTCTCGAGCTGCGTTAGCCCGACTGAATCGGAATGCAAAAGCGAACAGGCGCTCGGAGTGACTGGCCTGCCGTGGAGCACAAATCTGTACTTCGGATTTGAAAAGGCGGCGGAAGAGCTGGTGTTCCCCGACGGTGGCGGCACGCCGGGCTTCACGATAAAATGTGAAGCCAAAGGTGTGAAAAAAGTCGAAGCGAAATGCGAAGCCGTGCCGGCGATAGGCATGAAAAACGGCACAGAACGTGGCGTGCTCGCGGTCTTTGGCAAAGTGGGCATTCACTGCACCGGGACCCCCGGCGCGGAAGGCTGGGCTGAAATGGGCGTTTCCAGCCACACGATCAACCTGAGCAGCGGCGAAACGCTGCGCGTGTCATAGCAGTAATGGCAGGGTCTTAGTTTGACCCAAGTGTGATCGTTGCCGGGCGGGGCTTTGGCCCTGTCCGGCAGCTTTAGGGATCCAGCAATAAATTAGTTCAGTGATTTTGGAGTGTCAGGCGGGAACGAGACTGCTCAGCGTGCCCCAACGCTCTGCGGTTCAGCGCCGACGGGAGCGCCCTCTGCGGGCTTCTCCGTCGCCGGCCCCTGCGAGGCCACGAAATCCTTTTGGCGCACAAGCACCAACGCCAGCACCGCCCCCACGAACGCAATGCCGGCAGCGATCAGCAGGATGTTGTCGAAGGCTTCGGTGAAGCCAACCCGGTAGGAGTGCTTCAACGCCAACTGGGCACCGGGGGAGAGGGCGTGGAACACCTGCTTGACTTCGCCTGACTGCAGCAGCGTGTTCAGGTGTCCGTGCGCCGCTGCCTGCACCGCCGGTAGCTGCCCACCGAGCCGGCTCGTGGTCGTGTTGAGCACGTCGTGTTGAAACACGGCGCCGAGGCCGGCAATACCTGTGGCAATACCAACCTGACGAAAGGTGCTGTTGATGCCCGAGGCCATGCCGCTGCGCGAGTAGTGCACGACGCCGATCGCCGTCGAGGCAAGCGGCGGGTTGATCAGGCCGATGCCCACGCCTGTCACCGCGAAGCCGGGGATCAGCGTGGTCCAGCTGGTGCTCGCGTCGATCGCGGTCATCCCGAGCAGGCCGGCGCCGACGAGCAAGAGGCCGCCACCGAGCAGGTAGCGCACGGGCATACGCACGCTGAGGCGCCCTGCGATCGGGGCGGCGACGAATGACAGCAGCGTGATCGGCAGGAAGCGTAGGCCGGCCTGCAACGCCGTGTAGCCGAGCACGTCCTGGATGTAGAGCGTCAGGTACAGAAACATCGCGAAGATCGAGGCGGAGACCGAGAACGCGACGATGCTTGCACCGGTAAAGGCGGGCTTGCGGAACAGCGACAGATCGAGCATCGGCCGCGACTGCTTGAGCTCGGCGACCACGAACGCGACGAACAGCACCAGCGCTCCGAGCAGCAGCGAGACGATCTTGGTCGAGCCCCAGCCGTCTCCGTTGCCCTCGATCAGCGCGAACACGAGCGCGAACAGCGCGCCGGAGAACGTGACGAGCCCGATCCAGTCGACGCGGCGTGCGCCCGGATCGCTCGACTCCACGACGCGCGACAGCGTGATCGCGACGGCCGCGATGCCGATCGGGACGTTGATGAAGAAGATCCATTCCCAGCCGATGCCGGACGTGATGATCCCGCCGACGACCGGGCCGATCGCGACGGCGGCGCCTGTGACGGCGCCGAACACGCCGAAGGCGGTGCCGCGCTCGCGGCCGTGGAAGGCCTGGGCCAGCAGCGCGAGCGAGGTGGCGTACATCATTGCCCCGCCGACCCCTTGCACGGCGCGCGCAAGGTTCAGCATCAGCGGCGTGGTCGACAGCCCGCAGACGGCCGAGGAGGCGGTGAACACGATCAGCCCGAGCGTGAATACGCGGCGGCGGCCGATCAGGTCGGCGACCGAGCCCGCCGTCAGCAGGAAGGCGGCGAGCGTGAGCGCGTAGGCGTTGACGACCCACTGCAAATCTGAGAACGACGATTTCAGCGACGACTGGATCGAGGGCAGCGCGACGTTCACGACCGTGATGTCGAGCAACAGCATGAAAATCGCCACCGAGACGGCGATCAAGGTCCACCACTTGCGATCCACGGCCGGCTCCCTTCGCGTTAGGAGGACGCTGAACTCATCTCACTGTAGGACGCGATCTCCTCTAGCCGGCTGAGCACGGTGTTGCGCGTGTTCGAGAGCTCGCGGCGCAGCTTGGCAAGCTCCGAGGCGCGGTGCTCGACCAGCTCCAGTTGGCGGTCCAGATGTCCCAGCGCCTCGTTCAGCAGCTCGCGGCGGCGCTCGGGGTGCACGTCGTCGCGGCGCAGCTGTGCCCTGACGGCTGCGCGCGCCTCCTCGGCCGTGAGCAGGTCCTTGAGCTCGTCAAGGGTCACGCCGAGCAGCTCCTTTAGGCGGATTACCTCGCGCAGGCGCTCGACCTCAGCCTGGGTGTAGAGACGGTGGCCACCCGAAGGCCGCTCGGGTGCGCCCGCGAGCAGGCCGAGTTCCTCGTAGTAGCGGATCGTGCGCGGGGTCGTGCCGGCCAGCTTGGCCACGTCGCCGATGCGCAAGGGCGCCTCAGGGGTGCTCACGGCCCTACTCCTGCCTCTGCCTCGCGCGCACGCCCAGCGGGGGCGGGGGTTGGCGGCGGTGTGTTTGTGCTCTGAGGGCCGATGCCCCCCGCGCGCGCGGGGGGCATGCCGTTTTTGGAGACCTCGACAACACCCGCAGAAGCCTCGACCGCGACGTGTCGGGGCCGCAGCAGACACACGACCGCGCCGACCAGCGACGTCGCCACCAGCACCCATAGAGCGACGTGCATGTTGGCGATGAAAGGGGCGAGCTTCTGCTCGGAGAGGCCGCGCGTGACACCGGAGAAGACGGCGAACAGCGTGGCCTTCGGCACCGCCGAAGTGACGATCGCGAGCACGAACGCAATCGACAGTACGGCGCCCGTGTTCTGCAAGAGCGTGCGCGCGCCGGCGGCGATGCCACGCCGCTGCGCCGGCACGGTGCCCATCATCGCGGCCGTGTTGGGGCTGTTGAACATGCCCGAGCCGATGCCGACGAGCGCCAGCCAGATCATCGACTGCCAGTAGGGGGAGTGCACCTGTAGCGTCGTCATACCGGCAAGGCCGGCGGCGCTGACGAGCATGCCGAGCGAGGCCAGCATGCGCGAGCCGTGGCGGTCGGCGTAGATGCCGGCCAGGGGGGAGGCTACGAGCATGCCGAGCGCCAGCGGTATCAGCTTGATGCCGGCTTCGATCGGGCTGTTCGATTGGGCGCCCTGGTAATAGAAGACGAACAGGAACATCAGCGCGAAGCGGGCCAGGCCGTTGATGAACGAGGCGGCCGACGCTGCTGCGAACAGGCGGTTGTTGAAGATCGACAGGTCAAGCATCGGCGCGCGTGTATGTCGCTCGATCAGGACCCACAGCGGCAGGAGTACGACAGCGCACGCCAGAGCGCCGATCACGACCGGATCGGACCATCCGGTCAGGCCGCCCTTGGAGACACCAAGCACGAGGCCTGTAAGCCCTACTACGAACGTGACGGTGCCGAGGGTGTCGAAGCCGCGCACCTTGTCGGGCTTGGCCAGCTCGCGCAGGATCAGCGCACCCCAAGCCGCGCCGGCCAGGGCCAGGGGCACGTTGAACCAGAAGACCCAGTGCCAGGAGATCTCAACGAGCGCGCCGCCCAAGACCGGACCGAGTACCAGGCCGATGGCGGCGACCATCGTGTTGGCACCCATAGCCAGTCCGAGCTGCTCCTTGGGAAAGGCGTCTGTTACAAGAGCGGCGGCGTTGGCGAACAGGAACGCAGAGCCAATCCCCTGCAAAACCCGCCAGCAGATCAACTCGGTGGCGCCGCCTGAGAAACCAGCGCCGAGCGAGGCGAAGGCGAACAGCAAAAAGCCGCCTACGTAGGCGCGCTTGCGTCCGAACAGGTCGCTGAGCCGCCCCGCCGTCAGCACGAGCACGGTCGCGGCGATCAGGTAGGCGAGGATCACCCACACGAGCGCCAGCAGGCTCGCGTGCAGTGAGCGCTCGAGGCTCGGCAGCGCGATGATCAGCGTGCCGGAGTTGGTCGCGGCCAGCAGCATGCCCAGGCTCGTGCAGGACAGTGCCCACCACTTGTAGTGCTCGTGGTCGGCGCTGACGCCGAAGCGGGATGTCGAAGCTGACGTGAACGTAAGGATCAGGATAGCAGCGACGCGGTCGATGCCCAAAGGGGCAGGATTTGGGCGAGCCCGCGGCGCGCGCGTCCCAGACCCCATAGCCGTCCCGGACTTTGGTGTGACAGCGAGCGACACTCCTACCTCGCGGGGTACACCTCGCACGTGGCGGGCGGCTCACCTTGCTGCTAGAACATTTGTATGAGCGATTCGGGAGTTGCCAAGTCCGAGCGAGCAGTGGCGCGAGGAGCTGACGCCCGAGCAGTACGAGGTGCTGCGCCGCGCGGGCACCGAGGCGCCGTTCACCGGCGAGTACGTCTACAACAAGGACTCCGGCATGTACCGCTGCGCCGGCTGTGGCGCCGACCTGTTCAGCTCCGACACGAAGTTCGAGTCCGGCACGGGCTGGCCCAGCTTCACCGAGCCGGCTGTCGCCGAGACGGTCGAGCTGCGCCCGGACAACGGCTTGTTCATGAAGCGCACGGAGGTGGTGTGCCGCCGCTGCGGCGGGCACCTCGGCCACGTCTTCGATGATGGCCCCGGGCCCACCGGCCAGCGCTACTGCATCAACTCGGCCGCGCTTTCCTTCGCGCCCGAGTCCGAGAAACAGACCTAGCGTCGGCGCTGCCGCTTCCTGGCCGGTGCGGCAACCGCCGTTCGCGCTTGGCCTCCCACTGACACTAGACTGGGCGCGCGATGATCATGGAGAACCGCTCCAAGCGGCTGTCTGAGCCCCTGCGCTGGGGGCGACGCGAGAAGACTGTGGTTGCTGTGTTGGCCAGCTGCATAGCGATCGTCGTGATTGGGCTCGGCGCCTTTGCGCTGACAAGCGGCTCCAGCGCCAGGAGCCGAAGGACTGCGTCGACATAACGTTCGCCAGCACCCTCGGCGCCGCAAAGATGCACGCTTGCGGCGCGCGCGCCAGAACCCTTTGCGCCGCTCCAAGCGCCTCGAAGGAGATCGCGCAGCCGCTGAAGCAGGCCTGTCGCCGCGCCGGCTATCCATTTGAATAGCGCAATGCCCCCGCGCGCGCGGTGGGCATCTTCGGTTTTCTTAGGTCTTGCTCCTCGGGCGAGTGGCGTGCAGACGACCACAAAGCCCGCCGTTGCGGGCCGTCTATACAAATGTCGAAACGCGCCGCTCAACTGTTGGCCACCGTGTCCCTAGCCGTGTCGCGCCCGCCCCGGTTTCATAAGGACAGCTAAAGAGGCGAGTCGGCCACCGCGGGTGCGGGCGGCGGCTTGCCGTATCTACAACGGTAGGAAACGGAGGCATATTGTCCATCTTGGCGACAGCCGAATGGCTGTCATACCCATCCTGGCTCAACCCCGGCGACAACGCATGGCAGATGACCGCGGCGACGTTCGTCGGGCTGATGAGCCTTCCCGGTCTCGCCATCCTGTACGGCGGGGTCATGCAGAAGCGCTGGTCGGTCAACAGCATGATGCTCACGTTCGTGGCGTTCTGCCTCGTAATGGTGGCGTGGTGCCTGTGGGCGTTCAAGATGGGCTTTGACAACCCGATCGCCCATAGCGGAGGCGGCATCTTCGGCACGAAAGGCTTCCTGGGCACCGCCTGGGGTGAACCGGGCAGCGTGCTCGGGCATGCCGCCGAGGAGGGGCAGGCGCTGATTCCGTCGATAACGACGGGCCCGCCGTTCCACTTCCCCGAGTCATCGCTCGTGTACTTCCAGTTCGTGTTCGCGGCGATCACGCCGATCCTGATGCTCGGCTCGGTGCTGGGCCGCATCAGCTTCAAGGCATGGATCCCGTTCGTGCTGCTGTGGATCACGTTCGTCTACACGGTCAACGCGTTCCTGATCTGGGGCGGCGGCTACTTCGCGGCCCACGGCGCACTCGACTACTCGGGCGGTTACGTCATCCACCTCGCGGCCGGAATCTCGGGCTTCGTGGCGGCGGCGGTCATCGGACCGCGATTGCAAAGAGACAGAGAGGTCGACGCTCCAAACAACCTGCTGATGGTTGCCGCGGGCGCCGGTCTGCTGTGGCTGGGCTGGAACGGCTTCAACGGTGGAGACTCCTACTACGCGGGCGCCAACGCCTCGGCGGCGGTTCTCAACACGAACCTCTGCACCGCGGTCGCGATGCTCGTGTGGATCGCGTGGGACTACATCTTCCGCGACAAGCCGTCGCTGCTCGGCTCGGTTAACGGCATGATCACGGGGCTGGTGGGCATCACGCCCGCGGCCGGCTTCGTGAACGGCTACGGGGCGATCATCATCGGCGTCGTGGCCTCCACGATCGTGTGGATGTCGATTCGCTTCCTCTCGCGTGCTCCCGTGTTCCGACACGTGGACGACACGCTGGGGGTGATCTATACCCACGGTATCGCCGGCCTCTGCGGTGGCCTGCTGGTTGGGCTGCTGGCCAACTCGAACATCGTCGAGTACATCGGCGTGACGAAGACCGGTGCCTCCAACCTGCCAGGTGTCTCGGGGCTGCTGGTGAACGGCAGCTGGACGCTGTTGCGCTGGCAGGCCGAGGCCGGTCTGTGGGTGATCCTGTTCAGCGGGACGATGACGTTCATCCTGCTGAAGCTGGTCGGCATATTCCTGCCGCTACGACTCTCCGACGAGGAGCTGGAGATCGGCGATCACGCGATCCACGGCAACGAGGTCTACCCCTCGGACGTGCCGACGCTCGGTGGACCGCACGCGCCGGCCTTCCAGCCGACCCCGGCGGGCAGCGCGGCATAACCGTCCGGTCGTTTGAGTACAATGCAGTGCAGGAAGGTGCAGTGACGTGGCCGTCACAGTCGGCTGATAACCAGACTTCCGGAGAGATCCTTCGGATGGGTTCGATTCCCACACCTTCCGCCAATTGGTCGGGCGACAGGAGCAGGTAGCCATTATCATGCCAGCCGAGCGAGTTAGTCGCCGTCGCGCTCTGTCGCCCGTCCGTCTGCTACCGTTTGCAGCGGTTATCAGCCTTCTGTGACACCGGCCCGCTTCGGCGGGCCGTGCTGCTTAAGGGTCCGTCAGGAGGTCGTCAGACCTATGGGGCAGGCCACGCCCGGTGCCGCCCAGGCCGCAATAACCACCGGGGTTCTTCTCCAGGTACTGCTGATGGTGATCCTCGGCGTAATAGAAGGGGTGAGCGGCGCTGCCGGGCTCGATTTCGGTAGTGATCTGGCCGTGGCCGCTTGCGGAGAGCATGCGCTGGTATGCCTCGCGCGAGGCCAGCTGCGGCCTCATGCTGGGTCTCGTCCTCGTAGAGGATTAGCGAGCGGTACTGGCTGCCGACGTCGTTGCCCTGGCGCATGCCCTGCGTCGGGTCGTGGCCCTCCCAGAACAGCCTCAGCATCTCCTGGTAGCTGGTGGCGGCTCGTGTCGAACGCGACGAGCACCACCTCGGCGTGACCGGTGCGCCCGCTGCACACCTCCTCGTAGGTGGGGTTGGGCGTGATCCCGCCGGCATAGCCCACGGCGGTCGTGTACACGCCCGGTGCCTGCCAGAAGATGCGCTCGGCGCCCCAAAAGCAGCCCATGCCGAACACGGCCTGCTCCAGCCCGCTGGAAACGGCCCCTTGCATGCGGCGTGCCGAGCACGATGTGGCGCTCGGCGACACGCAACGGCTGCTCACGGCCGGGCAAGCGCATCGTCCGCGCTGACCATGCTCGTATGCCGTGATTTGAACAGAATCCATTGCTGTTCAGCCTAGCGCGCAGGCGGCCCTCCCGGCCGGTGCTGCTGCGATTGGCGGTTGTCTCGAGCGCGGCTACGCGCCGGCCGGCAAGGTTTGTTGTCAGTGGGAGTGGGTGCTCAAGGGCACGCCCATCCAAACCGAAAAGATGAGCAAGCGATGTCGACAAGCCCATCTCAGACGCTCTCGCAAGCCGCAGAGACCCACTTGCCGCTGTCGCGGAGCGGGTCGGCGCCGCTGCGCTCCTCGCTGCGGCGCGTCGTGGCACGTCGCCCGGCGATGGCTTGGTCGCTGGCGCTGCTGTTCATGTTCAAGGCGTTCGTCTGTCTGGCGGCGATCCTGTTCCCGGTCAGCTCAACCGAGCCGGTGGGCTTGATCGCAGCCGCCGGTGCTCTGGGTGTGGTTGGCGCCTGCCTGGTGTGGCTGGCGGCGCGACGCATCCCTGTGCTCGGCTTCGAGCTGTTGGCCGCTTGCGGCACGCTCGTGAGCAGTGTCCTGGTCGCGCACGCGAGCACGCACGGCGGCATGATGATCGCCGCCTTCTCCTATCCGTGGATCGCGATCTACTCGGCTCATTTCTTCGAGCGTCGCGTGGTGATCGCGCAAGGCGCGCTGATCACTATTGCCTTCGGCGTCGCCTTGCTGCTGGGCGGGCTGCCGCATGTCGGCATCTACTGGATGATCGTGACCGTCACGATCTGGTCGATCTGCATCGTGCTCGGGCACCTCAGCGAGAGCTTGCGTCGCCAGGCCGACACCGACCCGCTGACCGGCTTGCTCAATCGCAACGGCTTCATGGCGGCGGCTGTCCGCGAGCACGCGATCGCCGGAGCGCAGCGGCAACCGGCTGACGCTCGCGATGCTCGACCTGGACGGCTTCAAGCAGATCAACGATCTGCACGGCCACACCGTCGGCGACCGCGTGCTGGCCGATCTCGGCCAGTCCTGGCGTGAGCGTCTGCGCACCGGCGACATCCTCGCGCGCCACGGCGGCGACGAGTTCGTGCTGCTGCTGCCCGCCACGACTCCCGAGGGCGCGAGTGCCGTTCTGGATCGTCTGCGCGACAAGGGCCTGCCGGTCACTTGGTCGGTCGGGATCGGCGAGTGGCTGCCGAGAGAAAGCCTGGGCGAGTGCATCGCGCGCGCCGACGCGGACCTGTACAGCGTCAAGAACGCCATGCGCGTACGCGACACGCGTGCAGTCGGCGTTTGACATCTGGCCGTTCAGGCAAAACTCAACCATGAGGGCATCGTTCCTCCCTCATCCCTCCCCGGATCGGCCCGCCCGTGCGCGGGTCGATCTGTGTCGGGGCCTGTGTGGGGTGGGTTATAAATCATCCCGCTGCGCGCGGGTCGATCTGTGCCAGGGGTCTGTGTGGGTGGGTTTTAATCGCCCCGCCCGTGTGTGGGTCGATCTGTGCTTGGCGGGTGATAACTTCGCCAAACGATGCCCCGCCCGCGCACACTGCTGATCGCCACCGCCGTCGTTGTAGCTCTTGTGGTCTTCATCGTGTTCGGACTCGCCGGCAGTAAAGCGAACGACGGGCGCCCAGCGCCGCCTCTGCCGCTGGAACACCTCTCCGGATCGACGGTCACGCTCGCCTCTCTGCGCGGGCGCCCGGTGCTCGTCAGCTTCTGGGCCAGCTGGTGCGAACCGTGCGAACACGAGGCGCCGGTGCTCGAGCGCTTCGCGCGCGGCCTGCACGGTAGGGCCACGCTGGTCGGCGTCAACTGGGAGGATTTGTCGCTCACCAATGCACGCAAGTTCATTCGTACCTATGGCTGGACGTTTCCCAACCTGCGCGACCCCGACGGCAACGTCGGACGCGACTATGGGATGAGCGGAGGACCGCCGGTCACATTCGTGATCGACAGCAGCGGACACCTGCGCGCCCAGTTGCGCGGCCCGCAGACGCAGCAGACGCTAACCAAGGCGCTCGAGAGCGTGGGGGCCTGAACGGTGAGCCGGGTGTGGGGGCCTGAACGGTGATGTGGGGGCCTGAACGGTGATGTGGGGGCCTGAACGGTGAGCCGGGCCAGCGGCTGGCGTGTGGTCATCGCCTATGGGCTCGTGTGCGCGGCGACGCAGGTGTTGTGGCTGACCTACGCCGCGATCACCACCGAGACGGCGCGTCACTACGGCGTCTCAGTCGGTGCGGTGGGTTGGCTGGCGGAGATCTTCCCATTGCTCTACGTCGTCTTGGCGATCCCTTCGGGAATCCTGCTCGACCGCTGGTTTCGTCCCGTGCTGGCTGGCGGAGGGCTACTGGTTGCGCTCGGGGGACTGCTGCGCCTGGGAGGCGACACGTTCGCTTGGGCGATGGCGGGTCAGGTCACGGTCGCGGTCGCCCAGCCTGTCGTCCTGAGCGCGGTGAGCAAGCTTGCGGGCGAGTACCTGCCGGTCGAGGAGCGTGCGGCCGGGATCTCGCTGGGCTCGGCCGGCGGCTTCGTCGGCATGCTCATAGCGTTGCTGCTCGGTCCCACGCTGGGCGGGCACGGGCACATCGAGCGACTGCTGGTCGTGGAGGCCGTACTGGCTGGGTTGCCCGCGTTGGCGCTGGCGGTGACACTGCGGCGTCCCGGTCACGAGAGCAGCGAGCACGCCGCGATCGCCGGCAACGCGGCGCGCGCGTTGTGGGCGCTGCCGAGCATGCGCACGCTGTGCGGCCTCGTGTTCGTCGGCTTCGGCATCTTTGTCGCGCTGGCCACGTGGCTGCAAACGCTGCTGCAGCCCTCCGGTGTCTCGGAAACCGCCGCGGGCGCGCTACTCGTTGCGATGGTCGTTGCCGGTGTCGTCGGTTGTGCGGTGCTACCGCCGCTCGTGGCGCGGCGCGGTATCGAGCGCAATTTCATGCGCGCGGCGGTGATCGTCGGCTGTGTCGGCTGCGTGGCGCTCGGAGTGATCCCATCGCTTGCCGGCCGCGCGGTGGTGATCGTGGCGATGGGGTTGATGCTGCTGCCGGCGCTGCCGGTGATCCTCACCTCCACCGAGCGCCTGGCCGGGTCGGCCGCGGGCACGGCCGGTGCGATCGTGTGGATGGCGGGTAACTTGGGCGGGCTCGTGGTGGCCCTGCTGGTACAGATCCTGGTGCACCACCCGATGGCGGCGTTCGTCGCGATGGCCGCGGTATCGCTGCTGGGATTGCCGATCGCGGCTCGGCTCAAGCCGATCACCGGCGCCGAGATGGGTGCCGAGCGGGTCGAGCGGATCGCGGTTACGGCAGGCTGACTAGCGGTCCTCGTCAAGCTCGCTGCTGCGCTCCTGGTCTGCTTCTGAGTCCTCGTGGCGCTGGTTCTGCTCCTCGTCTGGCCCCTGGTCGTGGAGGATCACATGCGCCGGCTCCTGATCGCCGTGGGAGGCGTGGTCGATCAGTGCGGCCTCCGCATCCTCGAAGCCCTCTGCCTCGCCGCCGCCTGCCTCGAGGACCGCGCGCTGGGCGGGGTCGAGATCCTCGTCGCCGGCGTGACCGCCTATCTGTGCCGCTTCGCTGGCGGCCAGCTCTGCCTCTTGCTGCTCGTAGGACTCATCGGCGGTCATTTTTCCTGCTCTCCTTGGTCACGGACCATCCGGGAATGCGGTCCAGCGTGGCGGTATGAGCGCTTTACCCGCGCGCTCGATCGACCAATCCGCTGGGGGCCATCAACCAGGCTGAGCGGCCGGCTCCTGGGCGAGGAAGGCGCTCAACAGGTCTCTTCCCGTTCCCATGACGGGGTCGCTGTGGGCGAACAGGAGCGTGTCGAACTCCTCGTCGAGCATCCGACGCAAGCTCTTGAGCAGGCCCGCGCGAACGCGTCCCGGGTCCTCGCCCAGCAGCGAGTCGGGCATGAAGGCAAGCGCGCCGTCGCGGTCGCGCGTGAGCCCATCGCCGAAGGACAGCGCGCCGGCGTCCGCTTCCAACAGCAGCGTGGTCTCCTCGGCGCAGATCGAGCCAAGCTCCAGGGCGCGCAAGCCCTCGGCGAGTTGCTCGTCGAAAACGAAGCCCTCGACCGGACGATCCTCAGAGAAATGTGCGAGTCCCGCCTTATGACAAAGCACAGGGCAGCCAAAACGCTCGACGTAGAGCGCGCTGTGGCGGTAGTGATGGCGATTGCTGAGCACAATCCGCTCTGGTGTGCCGAGCTCGGCGACCGCGTCCAAGCCCTCCGGCGGCTCCATCGGGTCGATCAGCGTGCCTGAGTCCAGGGCAAAGCTGCTGTGCACAGGCTGGTCGATGCCTTCGTGAAAAGCGCTCCAGTGAAACAGTCCAGGTGAGATTTCTTCGATCATGGTGGGAGATATTTCCCCGTCAGGAGGGTCGCCTAACCCCGACTCGCGGTCGTTTGGGGTCAGTCATGACTACTCGAGACCAAATGCGGCTCTTCAAAGGACTTGACAAGTGACCAAATGGTCACCTATACTCGCTGGCATGGACGAGGTGTTCAAGGCGTTGGCCGATCCCACGCGGCGCGAGCTGCTCGACGAGCTGTTTCGGCGAGACGGTCAGACGCTGAGTGCACTCGAGCAGCGCTTGCCGATGACGCGCTTCGGTGTGATGAAGCACCTGAAGGTGCTCGAACAGGCCGGTCTTGTGCTCGCGCGCAAGCGCGGGCGCGAGAAGTTGCACTTCTTGAATCCCGTTCCGATCCGGCTCGTCCACGACCGCTGGGTGAGCAAGTACTCAGAGCCCTGGGCCGCAACGTTGAGCGAGCTCAAGCACGACATCGAGGAGAAACTCATGGAGAAGATTTTCGAGATCTACATCAAGACGACACCCGAGCGTCTGTGGCAGGCCCTCACCGATGGTGAGATGAGAGGGAAGTACACGTTTGGAGCCAGCGTCACCTCCGACTGGACACCCGGCTCGACTTACTCTGCCGGCAGTGTGAAAGCGCCCGACCTACTCATGGAAGGTGAGAACCTGGAGGTCGACCCGCCGCGCAAGCTCGTCCAGAGCTTCAACGCCCTGTGGGGCGAGGACGTCAAGCGCGAGGCGACCTCACGGGTCACCTATGAGATCGAAGCGGTCGGTAGTTCGTGCCGGCTGACGGTCACCCACGATCAGCTGCGCGAGGGTGCCAACGAACAGCTCTACGGCGGCTGGCCGATGATCCTCTCGACCTTGAAGACGCTGCTGGAGACCGGCGAGTCGCTCGATACCCCGGGCTCGCTGATGTATTTGGGTGCAGAGAGAGCTTCTTGAGATGAGCGTTGCCGAGGGGGTGTTTGTAAGAAGGGGGTGTTTGCGAGAAGGGGGTGTTTGCGAGAAGGGGGTGTTTGCGAGAAGGGGGTGTTTGCGAGAAGGGGGTGTTTGCGAGAAGGGGGTGTTGAGTGGTAGGCGCGAGGGCGAATGCCGCAAGCGAACGTTGTCGAGGAGGCGACTATGCTCGCAAACATGCTCTCGCTTTCCCGCGTCAAAGGCCGCCTGTTATGAGACTGCAGCTCAAGGGCAGGTCCCTTCAGCTCCGTGCCGGGGAGCCGCTGATCATGGGGATAGTGAACATCGGCAGCGACTCGGTGGCCGATCCGCTCGCACTCGACGGCTTGGAGGCGCAAGTGGAGTTCGCGTTGCGCCAAAGCGATGCCGGCGCGCACGTCCTCGACGTCGGCGTCCAGTCAGGCAGAACCGACACGCCGGTGTTGCCGGAAGAGCAGGAGATCGAGCGGTTGGTGCCGCTGGTGCACGCGCTCGCCGAACGTGAGCTGGTCGTGTCGGTCGACACCTGGCGGGCCGGCGTCGCCGAGGCGGCGATCGCGGCTGGAGCGGCGCTGATCAACGACGTCGGTGGGCTCGTGGACGAACGACTTGCCGACGTCGTCGGCGCCACGGGCGCGGGGCTTGTCGTGATGCACACGCGCGCTGCTCCGAAGCAGGAGCATTTTCCCGGCTACGAGGACGCGACAGCCGACATCCTTGCCTTTCTCGAGCAGCGCATGCAACTGGTCCTGAGCCGGGGCGTCGCTCGCGAGCAGATCGTCATCGATCCAGGTCTCGACTATGCAAAGACGCCGCAGGAGTCGATCGAGGCGCTGCGTCGTCTCGACGAGCTACGGCGGCTCGATCGCCCGATCCTGCTTGCCGTCTCGCGCAAGTACTTCATTGGGATGCTGACCGGCGCCCCGCCGGACGAACGTCTGGCTGGGACACTGGCGGCGATCGAGTACGGGGTTGGCGCCGGAGCGCACATAGTGCGCGTGCACGATGTGGCACGGGTCGCGGAATTCCTACGCGTGCGCGAGGCGCTGCGCGGCGATGGCGCAGCGCGGCTCGATGGCGACCCCGACGACGAGACGCTCAAGTGGCTGGCGCCGAAGCGGGCTCTCAGTCAGTGAAACCGAATCTGATGGGTGCCACGCAGGCGCCTGAGCTGGTCATCGAGGAGCTCGAGCCGATCGATCTCGACGGGCTTGCCGCACGGTTTGAGTTGGAAGACGTGCGGGTTTGCTCTGCCTCCTCACCCAAGTTGGATGCCGGCTCTGGGCGTTTGGTGCGGGCGCAGCTCCTAGACGTCGATCTCGGCGAGTCCAAGCTGCGCGGAGTCGAGCTCCTCGACGTCATTGCCGAGCGGCTCGACGCCGCCAACGGCGATTGGGGCGGTGCGAGGCTGCGGCGCACATTCCTCAGCGACGCGCGCCTGACCGGCCTTGACCTTGCCGAGGCGCGAATCGAGCACGTGCGCTTCAAGCTCTGCAAGCTCGACTACGTCAATTTTCGCCACAGTGAGATCGAGCATGTGTCCTTCGAGGATTGTGTGCTCACCGGAGCCGACTTCCAGGGAGCCAAAATCAAAGAGACGGTCTTCTCCGGCTGTCAGCTCCTGGAAGCGGACTTCTCCAAGGCCGAGCTCGCGCGCGTGGACATGCGCGGCTCGGGGCTTGCGCTCGCGGGTTCCGTGCTTGGGCTGCGCGGGGCGATCATCGATCCCTTGCAGCTCATGGAGCTCGCGCGAACGCTTGCGCACGAGCTTGGAATCGCCGTCGAGGACGCCTAGCTCGCTCCGCCCGTGGCGTTGCCGGCGCTGTAGGAGTGTGCTCCGGCGCCCGCCAGCTTGCCGCCGTCGACGATCAGGTATTCCTCGCGGATCGGCCTGTCCTCGAAGTAACACTCGAGGATCTCGCGCACACCCGCCGCGTAGCGGGCCTGTGCGGAGAGGCTTGTGCCTGAAGTGTGCGGGGTCATGCCCTGATTTGGCATCGTGCGCCATGGGTGATCTGACGGTGCCGGCTGTGGAAACCAGACATCTCCTGCGTAGCCGGCTAGTTGGCCGCTCTCGCATGCGTTTGCCACGGCCTCGCGATCGCAGATCTTGCCGCGCGCGGTGTTGATCAGGTAGGCACCGCGTTTCATCTTGCTTAGCATCTCGGCGTTGAAGAGGTTTTCGGTCTCTGGGTGAAGCGGCGCGTTGATCGTCACTACATCGCACGCTTGCACTAGCGACTCGACGCTCTCGTGAAACGTGACGCCAAGCTCCTGCTCGGTCTCCGGTGGGAGGCGGTGGCGGTCGGTGTAGTGCAGGCCGACGTCGAATGGCTTCAGCCGGCGCAGTACCGCCGAGCCGATGCGTCCCGCCGCGACCGTGCCCACCTGCATACCCTCAAGGTCGTACTCGCGGGCGGCGCAGTCGGCGATGTTCCAGCCCCCGTCCAAGACCACCTGATGCGATGGGAGGTAGTTGCGCACGAGCCCCAGAATCATCATCACGACGTGCTCGGCGACGCTGATGCTGTTGCAATATGTCACCTCGGCGACGGTTACCTGACGCTCGATCGCGGCCTGCAGGTCGACATGATCGGATCCGATTCCAGCTGTCAATGCCAGCTTCAAGTGTGGTGCGCGCGCGATCCGCTCGGCCGTCAGGTAGGCCGGCCAGAACGGCTGGGAGATCACGATCTCGGCGTCTGGCAGCTCGCGCTCGAAGACCGAGTTCTCGCCGTCCTTGTCGGAGGTGACAACCAGCTCGTGACCGCGCTCCTCCAAGAAACGCCGCAGCCCGAGCTCCCCCGAGACACTCCCCAAGAGCTCGCCCGGGGTGAAATCGATCGCCTGTGGCGTCGGTGTGCTCTGTCCATCCGGGTAGCGCTCGATCAGGGGGATGCCGTCGCGCGCGTACTTCGGCGGGTAGCCGTCGATCGGATCGTCATAGAGCACGCATAGAACCTTGGCCATGGCCGGCACCCTTCGGTTGGTTGTCCTTCCCCTATTGACGATCTTAGGGAAGACCGCGCCGCATGCGGCGCGGTCCCGGACCGTACATGTACGGTCCGGCCGGGTCGTGCATGCACGACCCGGAACATGGCCGCACATGTGCGGCCATGCCAGTCGGCGCATGCGCCGACTGGAACAACATCACAGTCGCACCGGGATCCTCAGGCTGTGGCCGTCGACCTCAGGCGCAGCTTGTATGCGCCGTGTGGGATAGCTCTTGGTGAGTCTGCGTACGGGAGAATCCGCGACGGTAAGTAGGTTTGCGCTCCTGTGTTCGCGCGTAAGGAGGAGATGCGTTCGGACTGGGCGAAATGAACTGAAGAAAGGAAACATCATGATCGAGCGAATCGAGGACATGCCGGCAGGGACGATCGGCTTCACAGCCGGCGGCAAGCTCACCCGTGACGACTACCGCGAGGTTCTGGAGCCGGCCTTGCGCAAAGCGGTGGAGTCCGGAGAGATCCGCATGCTTTTCATGCTCACGAGCTTCGATGGGCTCGAGCCTGCGGCTTGGTTCGACGACATCAAGACAGGGCTCGGACTGGGCATTGGACACCACTCCGCATGGAAGCGCTCCGCGATCGTCACCGATGTGGATTGGATAGGGAAGGCCTACAGGATGTTCGCCTGGATGACCCCAGGCGAAGTCAAGGTCTATGGACTCGACCAGTTGGAGGACGCCAAGAGTTGGGTCGCGGGCTGAGAGAAGGGCGCTGGGGCTCATTCGCACTGTGCCCTGGCATTGGACGCTGCCTTGGAGCGCGGATCGCTACCGTCACGCCGTCTCACGCCGCGCAACAAGCTGGGATCAAGGTGCGGTCGCGAGGCGAGTGGCGCTCGTGACGTGCCAATCTGCGCATGTGCCGGACATTCGACAAATGGCCACACCGCGCGAGAAGCAGCTGACCCTGCTCGCGGCCGTGCTCGGCACGAGCGTGGTGTTCCTCGACGCGACCGTAACCAGTGTCGCGTTGCCGGCGATTCGAGGCGACCTCGGTGGCGGTCTGGCGGGCCAGCAGTGGGTGACGAACGCGTACCTGCTGGCACTCTCCTCGCTGTTGTTGATCGGCGGCTCGCTTGGAGACGTATTGGGTCAGAAGCGCGTGTTCTTGGTCGGCGTTGCCGGGTTCGGACTCACTTCGACTCTGTGCGCGGTCGCGTCGTCGATCACGGAGCTGTGCGTGTTTCGTTCGATGCAAGGGGTGTGCGCGGCGCTGGTGACGCCTACCGCATTGGCGGTGATCATCCACGTGTTTCCCGAAGACGAGCGGGCCAGGGCGATCGGGACATGGACCGCGCTCAGCTCGATCGTCGGGGTTATCGGCCCGTTCATTGGGGGAGTGTTGATCGCTGCCGGCTCGTGGCGCCTGATCTTCCTGCTCAATGCGCCGCTCGTACTCGTGACCGTGACGCTGATTGCTCGTGGCATGCCTCAGAGCGAGAGCGCCGGCACCGCCGGGCGCCTGGACTTCCCCGGAGCGCTCTTGGCGGCGCTTGCGCTCTCGGGTTCGGTGTTCGCCGTGACCGAGGAGCCCGCGCGCGGATGGAACACCCTGGTGATCGGCTCGCTCGCGGCAGGGATTCTGGGAGCCGTGGCGTTTGTTGCCCGTGAGGCGCGAGCCCGGACGCCGATGCTCCCGTTGAGCCTGTTTCGCGAGCGCAACTTCACGGTAGGAAACCTGGCGACATTGACCTCCTACCTTGGGCTAGGGGGTGTGATCTTCCTGCTGCCCGTGTTTCTGCAGGAGGTCAGCGGCTACAGCCCCATTCAGGCGGGCCTTGCGCTTCTGCCGGTCACCTCGCTGACGATCCTGCTTTCCCGCCGCTTCGGCGCACTTGCCGACCGCATCGGGTCGCGGGTGCTGATAAGCCTCGGGGCGTTGGTTGCCGGCTGCGGCCTTTTGCTGTTGGCGCGTGTCGATCGGCGCGCCGATTATCTCAGCGAGGTCCTGCCGGCGCTGCTCGTGTTCGGGTTGGGACTCGCGATGCTTGTCGCGCCGTTGACCGCCACGGTCCTTGGGGCAGTGGCGGAGGATCACGCAGGCGTCGCAGCCGCGGTGAATACAACGCTCTCACGCGTCGCGCAGCTTTTCGCGGTCGCCGTGCTGGGGGCCGTCGTCTCCCTCGCGTTTGCGAGTCGGGTCGACGCGACGCTACGACGGGCCGCGATCGATCCCGCTGGCCGCGCGGCGATCGGCTTCGCCAAGCGTCAGCCTCTCGGCGCGCCGAGCCTGGAGGGGGTACACCCTGGAGAGCGCCTTCTTCTGAGGGCGACCTTCGACGATGCAGCGGTGCACGCCTTCCGCGTAGCGGACACGATCGCAGCCATCCTCGTCGTGAGCGGGGGTCTCATTGCGCTCGCCGGGATCCGCAATCCCCGTCGCTCCGTGGCCGCCGAGCTGTGCCCAGCCGGGGCGCTCTGCGGAGCCAGCCAAGAACTCGTCCATGCGTAGCTCGGTCTGACTGCTGGTTGGACGAAGCTCAGCACTCGTAGTCTGCAGGTGCTATGGCCAATGGCTGGGGCCAGCGGCCTCGATCACGGCTGAGCCGAGAATCGAGCCGTCCGCGCCGCGTGGGTCGGATGTGATCGCAGACAGTGCATCCTAGGCGGTTGACTGCGCCTCGACGAGGGCGGCTGCGCGCTCCTCAAAGAGGCCGTAGCCGTGCTCGCTGCGACAGCTCGAGCGCGCGGGCGGCGTGCTCGCGTGCTCGAGCAGCATCGCCGCCTCGCCCGGCGAGCGCCTCCGCCCAGCCCAAATGGGCGCGGGCTGCCCACAGAAGCAAGCCGTTGGTCTCCTGGAAATCGCACGCGAACGCCAAGTGCTCGATCGGCCTGCTCGTGGTCTCCCATGCAGGCGGCGAGCAGGCCGAGCCACATGCGGGCGTGTCCGTAGCCGATGACGCCGTTCCAGACGACCTGGTCGGCCCACGGCTCGATCAGCTCGTACAGGATCGAGGCGGGGCCTGAGCTGTCGGTCAGCACGGCGGCGTCGGCATACAGCGCCAGCGCGGTCAACGTGGCCGAGTTCGGCGCGATGTGCTCGAAGCGGTCACTCGCAGCCTGCTCGAGGATCTTCGCGGCCTCGGCTCCTCGATCGAGATAGCACAGGATCGATGCCAGTCCGGCTCGCCAGGCGGCGATCGCCGGGTAGGCGCTCACGCTCTGCTCCATCATCTCGATGATCTCCTGTGCGCGGCCTTGATAGATACGCGCTTGCTGCGAGCGCGGCGGCGTAGGTAAAGACGGCGTCGGGTTGTCCGGCCTCCTGCCCGATCTGCAACGCGCTCTCGAATAGGCGCTCGCCGGCGACCAGATCGCCGTGCATGAGCTCCCAACCGGCCGTGCCGTGAACGCGGCGAACCACTTCAACGTGGGCTGGTCGAGCTCGTGCGCGAGCAGCTGCGCCGCTCGAGCGCGAGCTTTGCGCGTTCGAGGTCCCCCCGCTCGACGCAGGTGTGGAAGTCGGAAGTTGTGCGCCGAGAGATCCGAGCGCAGGATCGACCCACCTCGGCGGCGCAGCCAACGAGCTCCTCGGCAAGACCGATTCGCCAGGCGAGCGTATCCGGTGCTCGGATCGCCTCGTCGACGTTCCGGAGGACTTCGGCAAGCGTCCTCGCTGTCCTCCGTGGCACGAGCCAGCGAGATCGCCTCCTCGGCGAGCGCGCGACGCATGCCAAAGTCCGGGTCCCACTCGAGTTCCAGCGCCTTGAGCGCGAGCAGTCGCGCGCGGCGCGCGCGATTCGGCGGGTCATCGAGCTCGATCGCCCGCTCGATCGCCGCGAGCCGCTCTGCGTCGATCTCACCGAACGCACTTGAGACCACCTCCGCGGTTGTTCGCCAGCGCCGCTCTCGCGGCGAGCTCGGCGTCCGCCAGGGCCGAGGCGATCCGCGAGGCCTCGAGCAGCGTCTCACGGTAGGCGGCCTCCCCGCTCTGGAGCTGCGCCTCGCCGAGCCCGATCAGCGCCTGACAACGCTCGGCGCTGTCGAGCTCGCCGATCAGCTCGACGGCGTCGGCGAACAGTTTCACGGCCTCGGCCGGCGCGAGGCTCTCGAGCGCGCGCTGACCGGCCCTGAGGGCGTAGTCGGCCGCCTTGGCCCTGTCGACCGAGACGGCGGCGAGCCGCCAGTGAAGCGCGAGCTCTGCCAGGTGCTCGCCCGGGTCCTCGCCGTAGAGATCCTCGAGCGCTTGGGCAACGCGCTGGTGCATGCGCGCACGGCGGGTGGCGCCGAGGCCCTCATACAGCGTCTGGTTGATGAGCGCATGGGCGAAGCGAAACTGCCCGACCCGCTCGGAGGACTCGTCCAGCAGCGAGGCGGCGACGGCTGCCTCGAGATGGTCCAGCAGCCGGCTTTCCTCGATCTCGAGCATCGACTCGAGCAGCTCGAGATCAAAGACGCGCCCGATCACCGCCGCCTGGGTCAGGACCTCAAGCGCCTCGTTGCCCAGGCGCTCGACGCGCCGCTCGATCACCTCGCGCACGCTCTCGGGCAGCGCGATGGCCGCGGAGCGGTCGACGCTCCAGCGCCCACTGGCCTCGTCGAAGGTCAGTGCCCCGGACTCCCAAAGGCCGCGCAGGATCTCCCCCACGAAGAACGGGTTGCCATCGGTCTCGGCGGCGATCTGCCCCGCCAGCTGAAGGATGTCCTCGTCGAGCTCGTACCCGGCCACGACGGTCATGATCTGGGCCACCTCGTCGGCGCCGAGGCCATGCAGGGCGATGCGCTGCACGCCCTCGACGGACCGCAGGTCGGCGAGCACCGCGCTCGAGCGGGTGATCCTTGCCGAGGTCTGAGTCGCGGTAGGTGGCGATCACCTGAAGCGCGCCCTGCTCGACGGTTCGCACGACGTGCTTGAGCAGCGCCACCGACTGCCCGTCGGCCCAGTGCAGATCGTCGAGCACCACGCACACCGGCACGCTCTGAGCGACCTCCTCGAGCAGTCCCGCGACGGCCGAGAACAGCAGGTAGCGCTCGGTCTCGGGGTCAGAGGTCTGCGGCGATGGCAGGTCCTCCACGCGCCGCTCCAGGTTTCGCGCCAGTCGGCCGAGCTCGCCCTTGTGCCGCTCTACGAGGCGGTTCAGCACCTCTTCCGGCGCGTGCTCGACAAGCTGCGAGCAGACCTCGATCCACGGCTCATACGGCACCGCCAGCTCTTCAGAGCAAGCGCCCCAGCAGACGGCGAAGCCCTCGGCGTGGGCGCGGTGGGCGCCGTAGCTCGAAAGCCTCGTCTTGCCGATCCCCGGCTCGCCGGAGAGCAGCACCACCTGGCGTGCCCCGTCGCGGGCAAGAACCATCGCCTCCTCGATCGCGGCGCGCTCCTCGACGCGACCTACGTAAGAGACCGGGGGAACCGAGCGAAGCACCGCTGGCAAGGGCCAGCCGCCAGCTCCCGCAGCCTCCTCGCCGAGCGGCGCCCAGGAAACCGAGAACGCCTCCACCGGCTCGGGGAAGCCCTTCAGCTCGAGCTCACCCGCCGAGGCGAACTCGACGCCCTCGCAGCGCCCGGCGAGCGTCTTGACGAGTGCCGAGATCAGAATCCCATCGGCAGGGGCCTGCGCGCACAGCCGCGCCGCCTCGATCGGTGGGCATCCCGAAGTAGTCCCCGTCCTTGACGGTCGACTCGCCGGCGCCCACCCCGATCCGCACATGCAGTCCCTGCTCGGCCTGACCGTAGCGGCGCTCGAAGAGCTGCTGCATCGCCACCGCACAGCTCACCGCGCCAGAGGCCGAGCCGAACGCGACCATCAGCCCGTCGCCCAGTGTTCTTGACCTCCTGCCCGCCGGTTGAGGCGATCGCCTGGCGCAACAGCCCGAAATGCTCCTCGCGCAGCTCATCCGCCCGCACCGGGCCCACCGAAGTCGCCAGCCGAGTCGAGCCGACCAGATCGGTCAGCAGGATCGTCGCAAGCTCAACCGACTCCGACACCACGGCCCCCGTAATAAGACTCCCGAGCAAGAGATCGTAAAGCAGTTCTCAAGGAGTCGGACGTGAATCGCTCACTAGGCGCGGCGCTCGCTTGCACCAGGATCGGGGAAAACAGCTGTGAGCGTTGTTCGCTTATTGCGGCTCTTGGGTTGGTTGGCTGGAGGGTCGTTGTGTTGCCGGGGTGTGTGCGGCGGCGTGTCGCAGAAGGCGGGGGAGGATCTGGCGGTGCAGAATCGATACGGGTGGCCAGAGGATTTTGGCGATCGGCTTGTCGTAGCGCACGTGTGTGGACAGCGTGACGCGGGCCGGTTCGGTCTTGAAGAGCAGGCGCGAGGTGAGGTACCAGGAGCGTGACTCGATCGTGAGCGAGTCGGGCTCCCGGTCGACGATCGCCCAGCCGAGGACGTGCTTGGGCGATGTTCGGCGGGCCAAGCGTAGGTTGAGTCCGTAGCGGAAACCGATGAGGAGAAACCAGCGCACAGACCGTGGCGCATCCTCGAACACGGCGCGCGCCCACTGCTCGGGGGTGCGCTCGTTCGCCGCGGCGACGGAGGCTTCGAAGGAGTCGTCGTAGTCGCAGCGGTCTCCGGCGAGGCCGCTCGGCATATGCCTCACGACGCTATCTGCCCCCGCGCGTGGGCGCGCTTCGTTGGGTGATCGTTCTCGAGGCGTGCCGAGGCGGCCTTCCAGGTTGCCATGTCGTGTCAGGCTCCGTGTCTGCTCCTCAGCAGGACCTGCGCTCCGCGGTTTGGCGGATAGGTGACAAAGCGCCGGCGCGGGCGCTCGGGTTTCGCATCGGGCGCCTCCAGCTCGCACTGGGCGAAGACGTGGCGCAGGATGACCTTCATCTCGAGTGTCGCGAAGGCCGCGCCGATGCAACGGCGCGTGCCGCCGCCGAAGGGCAGCCAGGTGTAGGTGTCCGGGGCGTCTTCCATGAAGCGCTCCGGTCGGAAGGCGTCCGGTTCGGGGTAGAGGTCGGGCCGGCTGTGCGTGAGGATCATCGAGCATGTCAGGAGCGTGCCCGGCGGCACCGTGTAGTCGCCGACGGCGAACGGCGAATTTACCTGGCGGGCCACCAGCGGCACGACGGGGCGCAGGCGCAGTCCCTCCTTGATCAGACAGTCCAGATACCGATCGTCGTCCTCGGCGACCGCAGTGCGCAGGCGCGCATGGACCTCGGGCGTGCGCAGCACGCGCTCAAAGCCGAGGGACGTGGGGGCCGGGCGGGGCTTGGGAGATGTCAGCGGGAGGAGCCTGCGGTTCGCGCGGCGGGACGTCGAGCCAGCGCGATTGACGGCGGGCCGCTACCGGCGTCTCCGTGGTCGGTGTGGATGGGGCTGTGACTGTGGCCGCTTCGGTGTTCATGTGGGCTCCTTGGCTCGGAGGGTCATGCCGTCGTCGATCAGCGAGAGGATCTGCCCGAAGAGGTCCTCGGGCACGGCGTCGGGCTCGGTGAGCTGCTGAATCGAAAGTCCGTCGACGAGCGCGATCACGGCGGTAGCGAGCTGCTCTGCCGGAATCGCCATCGGAACGCCGATTGCCTCGTGCCGCACGCGCATCGACGCGGCCAGCTCCTCGCGCAGCCGCGCGTTGCGCTCGGCGTAGCGCGCGGCCACCTTGGGGTCGCGTACGGCGAGCGCGGAGTACTCGTGAAAGAGCAGCACGACATCGTGTCCGTGCTCGAGCACGGCGGAGATGTCGCGGCTCAGATCGCCGCTGATGTCACGGTCCGCGGGCGCCGACGCTGCGGCGGTGATCAGCGCGCGCAGCTGCTCGTCGAGCTCGTCCAGCAGCGCGAAGAACAGCTCGTCCTTGCTCGCGAAGCTCCAGTAGAGCGCGCCCTTGGAGAATCCAGCCTCGGCGGCGATCTCGCTCATCGAGGCGCCGTGGTAGCCGCTGCGCGCGAACACTCGGGAGGCCGCCGCGAGGAGTTGCTCGCGCGAGCTGCCCAGCTGTGCTGACTTCGCCTTGACCTCGGCCTGCCGGTGATCGAGCTTGGCTGGCATCTCCAGGAGTATACCGACCGGACGGTATGTAGTCAAGGACGCTGAACGAGATCCTCGTCCAACCAATGGCGCAAGGGTCGGGTGACGGCACCCGACGCATCCGTGCGCTGGCGGCAGCCCATCTCGGGTTGCAAGAGCTCATCGAGAGGCACCCGTCCCACGCTGTGGATCGCGATACGACATCCGGCCACTTCCTGTTCTAACACTGGGTGGTGGCCGACCGCGTGCCGTCCTCTGGGGGTGAGGGCTGGCCGGGATCACTGGTGCCTTGCTGAGCTTGGTGGCGTCCCAACGACGGAGGAGCTGATGAGCGGCGGCATAGACGGGCATCGTGGTGTCGCGGCAAACCGTGTCCTAGAGAAGACAGGCATGCGTGCGGGGCTCCTCGCCGCGGCGGTGCTGGCAGTTGCGTTGGCGCTGCCGGCATCGGCGTTCGCGACTTCTGCGGAGACCTGGATCTCCGGCACTGGTAAAGACATGGGCACGTGCACAGTCACTACTCCGTGCGCGTCGTTTGCCTACGCGATCGCGCAGACATCGTCGGGTGGCGAGGTGGACGTCCTGACCTCTGGCAGCTATGGGCCGATGACGATCACCGAGCCGATCACGATCTACGCGAGCGGGGTAACGGCTGCGGTCGACTTCGCCGGGGACGGAGAGGGTGTCTACATCGATCTTCCCGACACCGCGGCAGGACCGGTGGTGCTGGACGGGCTTGACATCGACGGTGGCGGGACGGGGAGCGACGGCGTCTTCTACGCGCTCAGCACAGCCGGGACGCTGCCCGCCGGCTTGGTCATCAACAACTGCAACATCTACGGCTTCGAAGACATCGGGGTTGGTGACGGCGACGAGGGTGCCACTGCCGCCTCGAACGCGATCACAATCAACAACTCGACGATCAACGGCGGGGAGCTCGGCGTCCGTACCTTCCAAAACGGAACGACGCCTACCCAAAACCCAGCGGGGCCTGACGAGGTCAACCTCGATAACGACATCGTCGAGGGCGCGTCGGTAGCCGGGGTTTTCACACGTGATGAGGGCGGCACGCTTGAGATCGACAACACGGCGATTGAGAACAACGTCGGGAGCGGCGCCGTCGGCGTCGAGGCGGACACGTACGTCAAGAGCATCACGCTTGATGCGGACACGATTGACAACAACACCACGGGAACGCTGTTCTACACCGGCACGCCGACCCAGCTGGTGATCGACAACACCGAGGTGGACAACAACGCCATGGACGGGATGGAGAACGGCGGGAGTACCGCCAACACCACCCTGACCAACGACAACTTCGACGACAACACCGGCTATGGCGCGCAGCTGGCGTCGGCGAATGTGACGAACACCTCGTTCTCCGGCAACAGCGGCGACGGCCTTGACCTGGGGGCCGGTAGCGTCACGGGCAGCACGCTGTCCGGCAACGGCGGGACCGGCTTCGACGGCACCAGTGGCGCCGTGAGCGTTTCAAACAGCATCCTTTCCGACAACGTCGCCGATGGCGTGTTGGCCGATACGGGCGCGGTTGCGATCGCCGGCGACACGGTCACGCAGAACGCAACGGGACTGGAAGCAACAGGTGGTGGCACGATCGCGTCCTACGGCGCCAACAACTCGGTGTTCGGGAACGCCACTAACGGGGTGCCGAGCTCGACGGTGTCCGATGGCGCGGTCGGCCCAATCGGCCCCGCAGGCGCGGATGGCACAAACGGCACGAACGGTGAAACCGGAACCACGGGTCCCGCCGGCATGAACGGAGCGCAGGGACCAGCCGGCACAAACGGCGGGATCGGAGCCACTGGCCCGGCCGGGACAAACGGCTCTCAGGGACCGGCGGGTGAGATCGAGCTGGTGACGTGTACCACTGTGAAGAAGAAGGTCAAGAAGTCAAAGAAGACCGTCACGCAGAAGAAGTGCACGTCGAAGTTGACCTCCTCACCGGTGAAATTCACAGCGAGCGCGGCGAGCGCAACGATCTCGCGTGCCGGCCACGTCGATGCGAGCGGCTCGCTGCAGGACGACAAGCTCACGCTGCACGCGTCGAAGGGGCTGCGGGCGGGGACCTACACGCTGAAGTTGACGACCGGGGCAGGCAAGGACGAGCACACGAGCTCGGACGCGATCACCATCACCTGAAGTGGATGCATCAGCTATCGCGTAACGACCGGAGCGAGCGCCTCGCTGTAGACAGCCGATGCTACCGCTGTGGACGAATTCCGAACGTAGAGCCTTGCCAGTAGGCACACTCTTGTTTACGCTCGGCGAAGGGAACGTGCTCGTATCTTCGCGTCTCAAGGTATCTTTGCGGCGATGCCCGTGGCCTCCGCGAGTGCCGCTTGGCGTATATCCAGCGTGTGCAGGGTGCGGCCGGTCGCCGCGGCCGTGGCGATGATCAGCAGGTCGGTCGCCTTTGTGGTGCGCCCGGCAGAGCGTGCGGCAGCGAGCACGTCGCCATAGTGCTCGGCGACTGTCTCGTCGACGGGGATCGGCTCGAAGGCGTCGCGGACCGCGAGGAAGCGCTTCTGACGGGCGGCGCGTACTGAGGGACCGCTGGCGAGTCGCACACCTGCTCGCAGCTCGCCCAAGGTGATTACCGAGATTGCCACTGTCTCGGGTATGTCGTCGACGTCGAGTGAGGCATAACCGTCAATGACGACGGAGGTGTCGAGCAGCGCTCCGCTCAAGAGTGATCCCAGGGATCGCCGACTGATTCCTCGTCTGCACGCAGCACGGTGATGTCCGTCGCAAAGGTGTCATCCACTGGGGTGTCGGCGAGGATCGCGCGGAAAGTGTCACGATCAACATCCACTCTGCGCTCGCGGGAACGATCGGCTGGACCTAGGTGTGCGACGGCGCGGCCCCGTACGGTGATCGTGAACTCTGTGCCGGACTCTGCATCGCGAAGGACTTCGGCGATGTTGTTGCGCAACTCTCGTTGGGGAATCGTGCGGCTATCCATGGTTGCTACGCAGCGTAGCAGTTACGAATGCGCGGAAGATGGCGGCCAAGGATGCCCTCGCGGCCTACGGGTTGGGAACTCTGCTCATTTGTGAGGCAGTCAGGTAGCTGGCGAATCGCTTGCCGGCTTCCTCGATTTCTCCTGGTAGGAGGTGGGTGTAGCGGTCGTCGGTGATTGATCCATGCCCTTGGTCGGTGCTTGCGGTGCTGGCGTGTCCAATGAGGACGCTGCGTGTCTTCAGGTCGATGCCAGCCGCGCGCATCCAACTGGCGGCAGTGTGCCGCGACTCGTGCAGTCGTATCTGCGCGAGTTCCTTTGCGTCCCATGCATCGTCGGCGCGAGCGTAGAGTGCGCTCACGCCGAGCTTGCTGTCAGGAGGCCTACCTCGCCGGCGCCCGGGACATACGAGCCTTTGTGCTGGGTTTCCCTGGCGTTCCCACTCGGCTTGGAGGATGAGCTGTAGTTGCTGGATCAGTGGAAACGCGCGAGTTTGGGGGGGAGTAGCCCTTTTTGGGCGCTCCGAGACAGTCGTCGGGATACCAAGAAAGTGCCGTTTTGCAGGCTGTTCTCATTAGAGGCGACGACCGGAATCGAACCGGTGTAGACGGCTTTGCAGTGCGTCGGAAAGGGGTGTTCCTGGCTGATCCAAGCGGTTTTCGGCGACCTCAAGTGCTCTTCGATGCCCTCAAAAAACGCTCGTGTGGGGAGAGTTGGGGGAGAGTGCTTCAGAGCGAAGACGCGCCACGTGCGCCCGCCATAGCATCTAGGTCGTGAACACGATCGACATCGGCATCTTCTACCTGGGACTGACCGGGGCGTTCTCGCGTTTTCAGGGCGGTGGGGAGCCGATCCACATTTCATTGGAGCGTGACATCCGATCGCTCTCTAGCGGCGAGCGACTTGCGTTGGGTCCGGCGATCAGTGAGCTTGGGCCGGCCGCCGTTCCCGGCTCCTTCGTACCGCTCTTTGAGGCCCTCAATTGGGCGGTCTCGCTGGACGATCTGATCCGAGCCCAATGGCCGACGGAGCCCTCCGCGCCCGGGCGTTGGTACGAGACGATCCCCTACGGATCAACTGTGCGTGCCGTGCGGTTCGTGCGGAACCGCGTTCACCACCACTGGATCGACGCGTTGACGTTGGCCGACGAGGACCAAGACCTGCCCGCCCGGATCGCATCGTGGGTGTGGCAGTGGAAGGCGGAGCTGCCGCCCCCACCAGCCGATAGGAAAGACGCGCGTGGGGAAACGCTCTACCGCGATGACCTCGCTGGCGAGCCCGTGATCGGCGCGCTCGGCCGGCTCACGGCCATCTTCGGCATAGCGCTGCGTACTCTGCATGAGTGTGGGCTCGTCACCAGCGATCTGCTCACGGAGCTTCTACCGGCGTTCGCGGACTTTGACCCCGCAGCATTTTCGCGAAGCGCCTTCACCGGCTCGACATCACTAGCTAGCCCCGGCGTCACGCCAACGAGGCTCCCTAACGGCGATAGGTGACTTCCTCCGCCGTCGTCGGCACCTCGCGACGCTCAGCCCACTTGGCGACCTCGTAGCCCGGGGGAAAGTAGAGCGTCCGCAACGTTCCGTCAGGCGCGATCTGCGGCACCTCCGGGCAGCCATAAGCGTTAAAAATGTCGGTGAGCACCAGTCGGGTCGCGGCGAACGCATCCTGCGGCGAGCCGGTTAGCGCACTGATCGGCAAAGTGACACTGGAGCGCGCCTCTCTCACTTTGTAGGCGTTTGAGTACGGCTCGGTGAGCCCAGTGTGGTTGAAGGCAAGCAGCGAGTGCGGGCCGAAAAGGCGCGCATGCACCACAGCGTCGCCGCGGGCGCCAGCGCGCTCGGCGTGGCGCCCCGCGAGGCGCAGGGAAGTGGCTGCGCAGACGACGAGGTGCGCCGCGAGGATCACCTTCTCCTCGCTTGCCTGTGGGCCGCCCTCGCCCTGGCGGACCCTCATCGCCGTCGACGCGGCGCCATCGGTGAAGCACACCGCGTAGGGGTACTTCGCGAGCTTTCGCTCGTCGGCTGGCGACGTCAGGGTGTAGCGCTCAACGCCGACACCAGCGATCGCCGGCAGTTCCGCAAAGAACGAGTCGAGAATCTCGTTGGCCCCGCGTGCCGGGCGAGCCCACGCCTCAATCTCTGTCAGTCCGCTAAAGCTGATCGGAAGGCCGCCGGGGCTGTTGGGCACCAGCGAAACTACCAGCCAAACTACATCCTCGGGGGTTTCAAGCATCTGAAGCATTTCCTCAGCGATCCGGTGAAGTCGCTCGACTTGCTGTCTCTCACCACGGAAGCGGTCGCGGTACATGTCGGCGACCTCCGCCTCGGTGAGGTAGCGAGTGGTGGTGCCGTCCCGTCGCGGATAGCGGAGGCCGTCACCGACGACGACAGCGTGCGGGCGGTGCGGGCTCGGCTCGGCCGAGAGCAGGTAGAAGCCCCGCCCGGCCTTCCCGCCGGGGATGGCCCGGATCTCGAACGCGGCGTGCGGCGCGGTGCCGGCGGCAACGACCTGGCGCATCCGCCGCTCCTCGGCATCACTGAGGTCGACCTCCGGGCTGCCATTGGCAACGGCATCCTTCTCGCCAATGCCGAGCAAGATGGCGCCGCCGCGGTGATTGCGAAGTCCGGCGATGTCCTTGCACAGCTCGGCCTTTGCTGCGTCGTCCTTGCCGTAGAGCGTCGCCTTGAAGTCGAGCTCGTCGGTCTCCCTGACCCGCCCGTCGACCAGCCCTTTGATGTTCTCCGCAGTTACCTCGGCAACCGGCGCGCCGAGCAAGTCCGAGAGGGTCGACGTTGATGTTGGTCCTGCCATCGGCAAGACGATACCCACGAGATGCGCGGTCGCTGCCGCGGGCGAACGTCCCCAGGAGGCCAGCGGGGTGCGGCGAGTCGCCGGTCTAGAATCGGCCTCCCGCTAGAACCTTGCCAGGAGCAGATGCACATGGAACCGATCACACCGCGAGAGTTCGACCCGAGCCGCATTCGGCCGGACGACGATGCGGAGCCAATCGCAGCCCTGAGCTTCCTGCTTGAACTGCCGCACTGTCTGCGAATCAACGACGTGGTGTTCTCGTCAGCGACCGGGGCGGGAGTTGGCCCGGGTGGAATCCCGACGCGATCGGCCACGAAACCGGGATGTCAGCACCCGTTCCCGAGGACGACCTAAAGCCGCGATTTCGCGTCCAGATCAAGCAGACACGAGTCGACGGCTGGGTTCCACTGCTGGCCGCCGAGCAGGCGTTTCCTGAGTGGCGAACGATCGAGCACCCCGAGCGGCCAAGCGGAACGACCACGCGCGGGCCGAGCGAACTACGAAGCGTCGTGCAGATCACGACCTACGACCTCGCTGACGAAACGCCCATAGGTCGGGGCAAGGCTGACACCGACCAGTTTCATCACGAGGTCGCCGAATGGATGTCACGGAGGCTTGACGAGTCCTTGTCGTTCCTGAACCAGTACCTCGTGATCCTTGGGGGGATGCGCGACGAGTGGCACATCTCATCGCTGTCCCGGATTGATCTCCCACGCGACACCCCGTGGAAACTGCGCATCCTGCCGGCGCGCGAGGGCTGGACAGATTCAAGCGGGACGATGGATGCCCACACGATGCTCCGAGATGACCTGCCAGAGCAACGGACCGAACAGGAAATCGCAGCCGCCATCGACGTTGTCCACGCAGCCCGCGCTGGTAACGCACCGTTCTTCCAGTTTGTCGAGCTGTACCAGGCGTCGGAGCATCACCTCGGCTCGGGTCGGAACGATCAGTCGGTGATCGCAGCGTGCACCGCGACGGAGGTGTTCATCAACACGCTCTTTCGCGCGCTTTGGACATGTTTGGAGCGGGACCCAGGAAAGTTGAACGGAGTGCTAACGGCCGGGTTCAAGAACCAGCTAACGGACCTTCTCCCCAAGTTTCTTGACGAGGGACTTGACCTCAAAGACGAGTCATCGCCCCCGGGACGCTGGCACGCTGAGTGCTACCTGCTGCGCAACCGGATCGTCCACGAAGGCCAGAAGGCCACCGCCGGCGAGGCCTACGACTCCAAAGTTGCGACCGGAGACTTCGTGCGCTGGATCGCCAGGCACTAAGTCCTGACCCGCGTATAGAGTGGATTCGGACGTTCTGGCAGTTTCAGCGTCAGCCGTAGATAGCCCGGTCGCTGCCGTGAAAACAACCTCGCTGGCCAACACGACCCATTATCAGTCGTCATCCGGGAACGAATCCCGTACCTCGACGGAGCGCCCTGCCATTCCCAGCACGGTGCTTCTCCACTGCGTACGCGCGACGGTTGTTAGGGAAATGCTAAGCGTCATCAGACAGACGAGGGTGGCGCCGCCTCATAAACTCTCCGAACATTGGAGCCGTGTAGGCATACACACCGTGATCGTCGCGGTAGGTCAGGTTGTCGGCGATCAAGCGCGTCAGGCTTTGTGCCAGCGCACCCGTTGAGCGACCCGTCGCAGTATCCAGATCGGCCTTGGTGAATCGCTCACCGCCTAGCGAAGCGGCGACACGAAGCGTTCCTTGATCGGCCTGTCGCGCGTCGCGATATCGGGGCTCGAAGAACTCATCGTCGAGACTGCTCTGAATCGCGCGTCGCTCGCGCGTGTAAAGCTCGTCGCTGATCGTGTGCTCGCCGTAGAGGTCGGCTGCGTCCCATAGGGCCTCCCCGAACCACTGGATGAAGTACGGGTAGCCATCGACATCACGCGCCACCCGTTCGGCAACGCCCTCGTCGTAGGTGATCTCGCTGGGCGGTTCCACAAGCGCCTGTGCTGCGGCGCTAAGCGTCGCGGGCGGCACGGCTTGCAGGGGCAGGTTCTCGATCGTCTCGGCGCGGAACAATCGCTCCGCATTGCTTCGTGCCGCGTGGATGTTGGCGGTTAGAGGCGGCAGACCGCACAGCACGAGCATGACCGGCAGAGGGGGCTCATCCTGGTCCTGCACAGCGACGATGGCAGATAGAAGGGCGCCGAGAGGGAACTGGTGCTTGGCCGGGCGGTCGTAGACGCTGTGCGCCTCGTCAAAGAGAAGCGCGACTCCGCGGTCCTGCGCGCGCGCCAAACTGCCCACCTCCGCAAGCGCGACGCGAAGTCGGTCCTCGAGCACCGACTTCGGCGGCTCCGAAGCCCCCGGACGAATTGCGATCGTCACATCCTCGGCGATCTGAAGCTCAATCCGTCCGATTGCCTGCAGCGCAGCGCTGGCACCCTTCTTGAGTTTGGCCTTGAGGCTGAGCGCCTCGACCGTTTCTTGTAGGTAGCCGGCGAGCGCCGTCGCGAAGTCGCTCTCCTTACACAGCCTCGCGCTCCAGTCGCGGCGAACGACCACCCAGTCGCGCCGTCGTGCGATGCGCTCGTACTCCTTGAGCAGCACCGTCTTACCGACGCCGCGCAGACCGGTGATCCGCACGTTGCGTCGCTTCTCCGGATAGTCGTCAAGCAGTCGTTCGAAGCGTCGGACCTCCCCAGCACGACCAGCGAGATAGGGGGGACGCGTGCCGACTCCGGGGCTGTAGGGATTCTTTGCCACACGGCAAAGATAGCAAAGCTCACAGACGATCACAGAACTCTGTGAGGTTCTGTGAATTCAGATCATGTTCTGTAAAAATCGGCAAACGGCTCTCTTGGGGAGACCGCTGAGTTCGACGCACCCGGCGGTAAAACTCCTGCAAATCGCGACACAACAGGAACTGGTTGTCTCGCCCTGCTGTCAACGGCCTTTCCAGAACCAGCCTCAAAGACTTCGGATCGCGTGCACAAAATCCCTGCAAATCACGATAAAATTGAGGAGCTGTAGACGGCTTTTGGGGAGAGTCCTGGGTAGACGGACGTATGTCTGCACACTTGGAGACCCAAGAAAGTGCCTATTTGCAGTGCTTTCTGGAAGGCGACGACCGGAATCGAACCGGTGTAGACGGCTTTGCAGGCCGCTGCGTAGCCACTCCGCCACGTCGCCAAGGCACTGTGTAGCGTAGCGGCCGCGAGCGTATCCGGTGATCTGCCCAGAGGTCTGTCAGACCCTTGCGTTTGGCTGCTTATCATGGGCTTCGAGCTCCGTTATCAAGCTTTTCTGATCTCGTTAGGATCGCTTTCGAGAGGCATTAGCGCTTGTACATGGCCAGCGCGCACACTGAGATCCCTAACTCGGAGGTGTCTCGTGAAGCGTCTCTTTTTCCCCATAGTCTTGGCAGCGCTTGTCGGTGCGGTCGCTACTAGCGTGTTCTTCGCCGCATCCCGTGGGTCTAGTGGGACCGCGCCGACACGGACGGCCGCCGTCCCGGTGACCCGCTCTACGGGTGGCGCCACCAAGGACGTGTCATCGACGACGCCGACCGCGACCCAGGTCTACCAGCGCGACGCCTCGGGCGTGGTCTCGATCAAGGCCACCACCGCCGAGGGAGGGGATAGCGGAACCGGGATCGTGCTCAACGAAGAAGGTTTGATCCTCACCAACAACCACGTGATCTCCGAAGGCACGAGCCTCACCGTCAGTCCCGGCAAGTCCACGAGCGTTACCCGTACCGCGAGCGTGGTCGGCACGGACCCCAACAGCGACCTTGCCCTGATCAAGATCAATCCCTCCGGCCTAGGACTCCACCCCTTGAAGCTGGTCAGCTCGAGCTCTGTGCAGGTAGGCGACTCCGTCTATGCGCTCGGCAACCCCTATGGCCTAACTGAGACGCTCACGAAGGGCATCGTGTCGGCTCTCGAACGCGAAATCTCAGCCCCCGATGGAGCCACGATCAAGAACGTGATCCAAACGGATGCTCCGCTGAACCCAGGCAACTCGGGTGGTCCGCTGCTCAACTCGGAAGGTGACGTGATCGGGGTCAACTCGCAGATCGCAAGCGACGCGGCACGCACCGAAGGGTCTCAGCCAGGCAGCACAGGTGTGGGCTTCTCGATCTCCTCGAACACCGTCTCTAAAGTGGTCAGGACGATCGAGTCTGGCGGTGGGAGCAGTAGCCAGGGGACTGAAGGCGAATCGGGGGTACAGCGCTCTGGAACCGAATCATCGCCCTACGGGACGGAATCTCCGTATCAGACGGAAGGACCCGAAATGACCCAGGGGCGTGAAGGCGAAAGCCGCGAATCCAGTCCCTACGGCTACGAATCGAGTGGTGGTACCGGCGTTGAAGGGGCGGGCGAAGTCGGCTCTAGTGGGACTGGATCCGCTGGCGTGGAATCTGCCGGGGAAGGGCGCGAAGGCCAGGTCATGATCGTGCCTTGATGTTGGAAGCTTGAGATCCAGACGCCCGTGGCCGAGAAGCTTGAACTCGGCCATGGGACAATCTGCTTCCGGAATGGGCATCGGGAGGTGCTAGGGCAGACCCTGGATACGATCCCAAACGGCGCCCGTTGATAGGCTAGAGCGGTTCCCAGGGCGATTAGCTCAGCTGGGAGAGCGCCGCCTCGACAAGGCGGAGGTCATTGGTTCGAGCCCAATATCGCCCACTGTTCTGTGCATTGTGCGAACCGCTGGCGGGACGCGGTAGGTGGGGATGATCGTGTGCTGGTCGTGGACGCGGATGTCCTTGATGAGGAGGCGCAGCAGCTCCTTGGCTTGCTCGGGGTTGGCGGTGGCGATGAGCTGGTCGAGTTGGTCGGCGAGCGCGGCCAGGCTTGCCGTGTCGGGCTGTGTGTCGGCGTGTGTGGCGAGTGTTTGGGCGAGGTCGGCTTCTTGGTCGCGCAGGGCTTGTAGGCGTGCGTGGTGGCGTTCGATGCGTTGCTGGCAGATGTCGGGGTCGAGCTTTGAGTCCTCGAACGCTTGTAGGTAGCGGTCGATCTTGCGTTCGAGGTTTTGGATGTCGACGCGCACGCCGGCGAGTTGCTGCTCGTGCTGGGGGCGGTCCGTGCTGGCCTGCTCGGCGGCTCGGGCGAGCGCGTCGTTGATGAGTTGCCCGTCGCGGTAGATGGTGGCGAGCTGGGCGAGTACGGCTCGCTCAAGGCGGTCCTTCGACAGCCGCTGTCCGTCGCAGCGGGCGCGGCCGTACTTGTAGCGGGTGGAGCAGGCGTAGTAGGTGTAGCGGGCGTTGCGGCCGTGGGCGGAGGTGCCGACGTAGGCGCGTCCGCAGTGCTGGCAGCGCACGAGCCCGGAGAGCAGGAACGGGGTGGGGTTGCCGCGCCGCAGTGTGGCGTCCTTGAAGCGTCGGGCGAGGATCTGCTGGGCCTGCTCGAAGGTGTCCTTCTCGATCAATGGCTCGTGTTGGCCGTCATACAGCTTGCCGTTCCAGCGGATCAGGCCGAGGTAGGCGGGGTTTGCGAGGATCACCTGCAGAGCGTTTGGTGACCAGCCATGCTGTCGCGGTGGTGGGGCGCCCTCGGCCTCCAGGGTGCGCGCGATCGAGGTGGTTCCCTGCCTTTCCTGCGTGTATAGGGCGAAGATGTGTCTGAGCACAGGCGCCTTGACCGGGCACGGCAGGAGCGCTTTGCTGTCGGGGTCGCGCATGTATCCGTAGGGGATGCGTCTGCCCATCCAGCGGCCCTCGCGCACGCGCCGCTCAAGCCCTGCGGTGACGCGGTCCACGATCGTGGCGTGCTCGAACTCGGCGAACACGCCGAGCATCTGCAGCATCATCCGCCCCGCGGGTGACCCGGTGTCAAACGGCTCGGTCGCGGACTTCAAGACGACCCCGAGCTGGTCGAGCTCTTCGCAGAAGGCGGCGAGCTGGCGCACCTTGCGACTGAGGCGATCGACGCGATAGACGAGCAGCAGCTCGATCCGGCCCTGCCGGGCGAGGTCGAGCGCGGCCTGCAGGCCGGGGCGCTCCAGGGTCGTGCCGGTCGCCTGGTCCTCGAAGGAGGCGGCGATGTGCCAGTCCTCCATTGCCTGGCAGTAGCGCTCCAAGCGCTCGCGCTGGGTGCCGAGCGAGGTCGGCTGGTGATCTTCATCTGTCGATATGCGGGTGTACAGGCAGACTCGCGTCATGACCATTGCTCTTCTTGTTCGTCGCCGAACGGCCCTGCGTCGAGGAGATCAGATCCGCCGGCGGATCGCAAGTCCAAGTCGGAGGGCCGGTAGGCGCCGCCGTAAAGCAGCCCGGACATGTGGCGCTCGTCCCAACCGTCGAGGTCGTGTGCGCCGCAGAAATGGCAGCGCGGCGGCTCTCGGCGTGGCCGCCACTCGACGTAGCGGCGGGGATCGGAGACGGGCTCGGCCGGGTAGGCGATCTCACCGCAGGACGGGCAGACACGCAGCTGCTCGCCGTCGATGAGCGCGAGCACCACGGCGCGCCCCTGGGCGAGCCGCGCGTGCAGCGGAATGTCGTGCTTCCGTCGCTTGGCCTCACGCTCACGCCAGGCCAGGTAGCCGATGCGCAACTGCTCCTGCTCAGCGCGCGCCTGCTCGTCACGAGCGGCGTCCTGCTCCAGGCGCTCGCAGGCGAACACGTCGACCAGTCCGCCCGACGACAACTGCTCCTGGTGGCGGCGCAGCTTCGGCCCGGAGCCGTAGCGGTGAGCGAGCTGTACCACGCGCTCGCGCTGGCGCGCCCGGTAGGCGTCCGCGAGCCGCGCAGTCGCCTCTCGGTCTTCGACTGTCGCGGGCACTGGCTCCGGTGCGAGCCTGCCCTCCAGTGGGTCAGGGTCGAGCTGGCGAGCAACGGCCGCAAACGCCGAGCGCTCGACCGGCCCCATCGGCCGTGTAGACGCGATCAGCAGCTCAAGCGCGCACATAGCTGTCGTCCCGAACTGCTCGAAGTGCCCGCTGCGGGCGTACAGACGGTGCTCCTGTAGCAGCGCACGCCAGGCGTCGGGATCAGAGCGCAGCCGCTCCCGCTCGGCCTCGCTCGCGCGCCGTGTGGCGTCATCCTCGGCTCGTGCGGTGTCGTAGGGGGCGCGGGCGGCACGCAGGCAGTCGAGCAGGCACAGCCCGCCGCCCGATAGCGTCAGATCATCCCAGCACGGCTCGCTGAGCGCCCGATGTGATTCGCGTGCCATCGCGCACGCACCCGCCGCAAACCAGGAGACGTTCACGGCACGGTTGTCGTAGAAGCCCCCGCGTCCGGCCCTCTGTAGCAGCGCGGCGAGCGTCTTCAGGAACGCGACGGCCCGCGCCTCGGTTGTCGTGATGAACAGCAGACAGGGACAGAAGTCGTAGCGCTCTGTCCATGCGGCTTTCGCGGCGTAGGCGGCGTAGGCGCTGGCCTTGACCTTCAGCCGCGCGTGGCTCATCGTCCCCAAATCAAGCTCCACGAACGCCAGCAGCCCAAGGCCCTGCCCGTCGTGCAGTTCGACCAGCGCGTCCGGCGCCAGCGTCCGCGAGCGCCCCTCCACCGTAAACGGCTCGCGCGGCTCACGCTCAAAGCGAGCAAGACGAACGCCCGGCGTCTGCGTGGCGAGCAGCGCGTACAGCTCGCTCACGCCCGCCGCGTGCGCCATGAACAACGGGTTCGGCTCGGCACGCTCGCCACCGCGCGGTACGGGCGCTCCACGCGCGAGTGTGTCCGCACGACGCGAGGGCCACAGGTGGTACGGGGCGGAGCCACGCTCACGGTAGGGGCGGCTGCGACCGAGCAGGCCAGCACGGTGCAGATGATTGGTGCGGTAGCGAAGCGTGCGACCAGGCACATCGGCAAGCAGAAGCTCAAGCTGAGTCGAGGTCACGACACGCTGATCGCTCACCAGCCCGATGATCCGCCGGTCAAGCTCGCTCAGCGACACCACCGCCGCCGGACCATGAGGCACGCGCCGCCGCCTCGCCGTGGCGGTCACGAAGACACCGAAAAACGAGATTTACCAATACAGTCGGGCGCGGGCGAACCACCCGAAACCCCGACGGCATGGCCGTTTTCGCGCTGCCGGCCTTGCCAATCGGATGTGCAGCGATTGGCAACACGAGAGCGCCGTCGGCCAGCATCTTTGTCGCGCTGACCGCCGCTGACATGCCCACTGTCAGCGAGCCGCCCGCCGTGATCGCTGCGCCCGTGAGCGGCAGCGGCGATCAGCCTTGAGAGCAAGTCGACGGCCTGCTTGGCATCACCGGCCAGCAGCGGCTCAAACCGCGGTCGGCCGAGCATCGGCTCGGCACCTCGGTCGGCCTCGCCGCGGCTATGGTGGGTTGGCGCTACGGAAGCGTTCGCGCAACGCGCTCGCTTCGCGGGCCGCCTGGAGCGATCGTGCCGCTCGCCCGGAACGGGAGAGGTCTGGTGTTGTGGATGGTGTTGAACATCATCAGTCGATCTCTTCATGCAGTTGTGTGCCGGCGGAAGACCACTGGGCTCCGGGAGGGACCCAGCACACCAACGAGAGCACGATCCCCACCGGATGTCAAGGGCTTCTCGCGGTCCTTATCGCGATCGACACGGGATCGAGGCCAAACGAACAAGAAACTCTCGTTGTGGCGTGTGTTCATCGCCACCCACTCCTTGCACGCGGCACACGCAACTAGCCGGCAAATCACTTGCAGTCAAACCCGCGCGTGGCGTATCGCTCATGAGATGCTTCTGCCGCAGGCAACTCACAGACCGCTCACTCACGGCCGACGAGGAGAACGGCGAGCTTTACGATTAGGTGCCACCGGGCCACATCTACGCCCACCCCGACAGGCACGCAACCCCTGTTTATCGGCGATTACGGGGGATAGGGGATAGCGTCCTTGTGGCGGGAGTTTCTTGACCGCAGCCGGTTCGCGGCGCCCCCCGATCCCCCGGATGTCCAGACGATGATTGGCAATAGCTAGCTATCTGACGATTACTAGTCACTCGAACACCTGTCCACAGGTATTGCTTTTGTCATTTACGTGTGTTTGGGTGCCAGCCTGAGTCGTTCGAACCTATCGGCGCCTATCACGAAGAGGAAATCATGAGGAGTAGTGTCTCGGTATTCGATCGTAGTGCGAGCCGCTTGGCCTGTCTGATGGTTCTCGTCGCTGCCCTGCTGGGATGTGTGCTGACCCAGGCCGCAGCCGCCAATGAACCCTTGACCCCGTCGTCTGAAGCGGAAGGGTCGAACAAGGGACTCGGGCCGGGGGCCGTGGTGCCGTCTTGGGCCGTGGGCCAGCGCGTCCATTTCATGGCAGGTCAGCCCACCGGCTCAAGTCTGATGGGCGGTGGTTTGGCGGAACCCAATCTTGGACGGCGTCCCGGCACCGATAAGCCGCTTCTCTATCACAGCAGCGGTTCGGGAGTCCAGCACGGTCCGGTCATATATCCGATCTTCTGGGGGAAAAACTGGGAAGTCGAACCAGGCACCGCCCTGAGGACACAACTGATGAAGTTGTATAAAGGTATCTCTGGCTCGACCTGGCAGGGAATACTCACCCAGTACTTCGATTCGACCGGGCGCGTCTCTTCGACGGTGAGCGTCGCCACTCCCTGGATCGACACGAGCGTGACGCACCCCACCTCAGTGAATGACGCAAAGCTCAAGGAAGAGGTCACCACCGCTCTCAAAGCGGAAGCGAACAAAACGTGGAAACGGGAATTCAGCAGCGAGTTCATCGTGATGCCCGCTCCGGGCTCGACCTATGAAGCGGGTTTCGACGAAGGTTTCTGCGCTTATCACAACGTCGATAGCTCCGGATCGAGCTACACATTCCTTCCCTACTTGGGCGAAGAACCGTTTAAGGCAGGGTGCGTCAAATTCTACGATCCAAAACACGAAAACGCCGACAATGTGGACTCGATGGCGGCTTCGCACGAGTACGCGGAGAGCGCTACCGATGCCGGGCTCAATAGCTGGTTTACAAAAGCAGGATGGGAGATCGGCGACCTTTGCGCCTCAGAAGGAGCGGCCGAAGAAGTGACAAGCGGCTCTCTGGCAGGCTCGTGGGTACAAGGATTGTGGGACGACCACCAGAGCGCATGTTCGCTGGCAGACGAAAAACCACCTCATGTCTACACGGTTACGGAAGCCGCGTCGGAAGTAAAAAGTACGACAGCTAGACTAAACGGCACGGTCAATCCAGAGGGATTGGAAACGAAATACTATTTTGAATACGGGACAACTACGTCCTACGGCTCATCGACCCCCGAAGTGAGCGCGGGATCGAGTAGCAACAATCAGGCAGCAAGCCATGCTGTGAGCGGCCTGCTGGCAAACACGACATACCACTTCCGGTTGGTGGCAAAAAACAGCACCGGAACGACCGACGGAGAAGATGGAACATTCACGACGGCTGGCGCCCCTAAAAACAGGGAACCGCCCGTCGCCTCGCCGACGACGCCTGACCAGGCCGTCCCCGAGTCCACGACCACGGGGGCATGGGAAAACGAACCCACAAGTTACGCATATCAGTGGGAACGCTGTAACGCCGCCGGTGGCGAATGCGCTGCCATCTCCGGTGCGACAAGCTCGAAATATACACCGGTCGAAGCGGATGTCGGGCATACGCTCGTGGCAAAGGTAACTGCGAAAAACAGCGGAGGAGAAGCGTCGGCGTCCTCGAAAGCGACGGGTAAGGTTCAGGCGATCGGGGTAATCACCGAATACTCTCTGCCCTCGGGCAGTAGGCCTTGGGGCACCGCCTCCGGCCCGGACGGCAACGTGTGGTTCACCGATTACGGTACGGGCAAGATCGGCAAGATCACGACCTCGGGTACGATCACCGAATACGCGCTGCCCAGCGAAAGCTACCCCTCCGGTATCGCCTCCGGCCCCGACGGCAATCTGTGGTTCACCGATTACGGTACGAGCAAGATCGGCAAGATCACGACCTCGGGTACGATCACCGAATACGCGCTGCCCTCCGGCAGCGGACCTCATGACATCGCCTCCGGCCCGGACGGCAATCTGTGGTTCACCGATTATCTGACGCACAAAGTCGGCAAGATCACGACTGCGGGTACGATCACCGAATATGCGTTGTCCAGCGAAAGCTACCCTTACGGTATCACCTCCGGTCCGGACGGCAATGTGTGGTTCATCGTTCTCGGGACGCGCAAGATCGACAAGATCACGACCGCGGGCGTGATCACCGAATACGCATTGCCCTCCGGCAGCGAGCCCGAGAATATCGTCCCCGGTCCGGACGGCAACCTGTGGTTCACCGATTACGGTAGGAACGAAATCGGCAAGATCACGACTGCGGGCGTGATCACCGAGTACGGGGCACCCTACTTCGGCCCTTTCGGTATCGCCTCCGTTCCGGACGGCAATCTGTGGTTTGCCGTCGGAGGCACGAGCAAGATCGGCAAGATCACGACGGCGGGTGCGAGCACCGAATACTCCCTACCCTCGGGTAGCGAACCAATCGGGGTCACCGTGGGTTCCGACGACAATGTGTGGTTTGCCGATTACGGTTCAGGCAAGATCGGAAAGATCACCCCGTAGAGGTATGTACTTGGATGACCGCGAGGATCGAACGATCCTCGCGGTCATCTCGCTCCACCAGCTATCACGGTGAGCAAACGCAAGGACGGTGCGGACAGCGATATAGTCCTGAGCATGGGACTGCACGTTGCGGTCAAGCAGGCGAAGATGTGTGACAGCAGGACATCTAGCCGTCCCCTACCGACCACCGTGAGCGCGCTTACGTTTTCTCGCGCGTCGCTGACCGCGCTGGCCGCCGCTGCTGCGCTGCTCGCGCTACCGCTGATCGTGCCCGGGCTCGCCCGGGCGAGCGGTGTCGAGACCGGACCGCAGGGCATCGCCGTCGATAGCTCGGGTGACGTGTACGTGAGCGACTGGGCTCGCAACACCATTGATGAGATCACGCCGCGGGGGGTGTCGATCGTCGCCGGGATTCCCGAACAGTACGGCCCGCCGACACCAGGCCCGGCGACCGAATCGACGCTCGACTACCCGATCGGAGTGGCCGTGTCCCAGGCCGGCGACCTCTACATCGTCGACTCCGGCAACTGCGTCGTCGAGAAGGTCACCGGGGGGACGCTCTCGGTTGTGGCCGGCAAGGTCCGCCAGTGCGGCACGCCGACGCCGGGACCGGCGACCAGTTCGATGCTCGCGTCCCCGATCGGCGTCGCCGTTGACTCCCAGGGAAACCTGTACATCGCCGACCAGGGCACCGAGAACGGGCCCAACAACGTGATCGAGAAGGTCACGCCTTCGGGAACGCTGTCGATCTTCGCCGGAGAGCTTGCGGCAAGCGGAGCGCCGACGCCCGGGACCGCGACCGACTCGAAGCTCAGCTACCCGCAGGGGGTGGCGGTCGATGGCGCCGACAACGTATACATCGCGGACACCCTCAATGGAGTGGTGGAGAAGGTCAACGCCGAAGGCATCCTGTCGATCTTTGCCGAGATCTACTCCCCCCAGGGCGTAGCCACCGACAGCGCCGGCAATGTGTACGTGGCCGATAGCGGCGAGAACAGGATCGAGAAGATAGACACGGCGGATCAGCTGTCGATCATCGCCGGCAACGGCCAGGCGGGCGAGCCTACCCCTGGACCCGCGACCGACTCGATGCTGGACCTCCCGAACGCGGCCGCCGTCGACTCCGGCGGGAACCTGTACATCTCCGATCAGGGCAACGACCTGGCAGAGGAGGTGACGCCCGCCGGCGAGTTGTCGATTATCTGGAACGCGGCAGATCCGATCCATGGCTTGACGTTGGCGGTTTCGCTCGCCGGCTCTGGATCGGGCACGGTGACGAGCTCCCCGTCAGGGATCGCGTGCCCTGGAACCTGCTCTTACGCCTACGAACCCAACACGCAGGTCGCGTTGACAGCCACCCCGGCGTCTGGCTCGCGGTTTGTCGGTTGGGAAAAAACGTCTGGCGCGCGGTTTGTTGGCTTGCAAGGCGGCGAGTGCTCAGGGGCCGGTTCGTGCCAGATGTTCATGAGTTCGGACATGGCGGTCACCGCGACGTTCCAGCGGTTGCCGTCGTTGGCGGTTTCGCTTGCCGGCTCGGGATCGGGCACGGTGACGAGTTCCCCGTCAGGGATTGCGTGCCCTGGAACCTGCTCTTACGCCTACGAACCCGACACGCAAGTCACATTGACAGCCACCCCGATGCCCGGCTCGACGTTCGCCGGCTGGGAAGGCCCAGGTTGCTCGGGCATCGGCGCCTGTCGAGTGACGACGGGCTCCGAAGCAGCCGTGACGGCCACGTTTGAAAGGCTACCGGTCTTGAGCGCCTCGATCACCAGCTCGGGAGCGACGACGATACTCAAAGGTCTGCCGCCGATCGAAACCGTCTTCCCGCCGGTGCCAAGCTCGGTACCGCCTTTGGTTCAGAACGCGCGCGAGTCCGCGACGCGATGGCGTGAGGGCAAGCAACTCTCTCGTATCAGCCGCCGTGCCAAAACACCCACCGGAACGACCTTCTCATTCTCGCTCAACGAGCAGGCGACCGTGAGCTTCAGATTCGTCCAGCTCCCGGGAACGCGCGGTCACAGCTGTTTTGCTAGGGCGCACGGAACTCGCCAGGACAAGAGCTGCAAGAGGATCGTCACGGGGGGGACGCTCTCCTTCACCGGGCACGATGGCACGAACAGCGTGATCTTCGCCGGTCGCATCTCGCACCGCAACAAGCTGAATCCTGCGGCCTACGAACTCACCATCACCGCCACCAATGCGGCTGGCCAGCGCTCGGCGCCGGAGCATTTGCACTTCACGATTATGAAAGCCTGAGGGCGCGCGCACGGGGGCAGGTAAATGGGACACCTGCGGTAAGAGCACTCGGCGGCGAGGAGAGCGCAAAAGGGGCGGGCCGCTCTGTCGGTGCGCGGCGTCCCACGGACCAGCGCAAGACGCACGTACCGCGCGAGCGCTCGCTCGCGGTGCGTGCTCCTGCCCTGCTGGCGGACTGGCACCCCACCGCAACGAGGGATCGATCCCCTACAGCGTCGGCGTCGGCTCAGACCCGCGTTGTGTGGTGGGCTGCCATCGCTGCACTCTAGATGGCCGAGCAAAGTCATCGCGCTCGACCAGCTCGGCGAGGTGGCTCCGCTGGGCCGGATCTATGCCCCGATGTCCAGCGCCCACCCCGTAAATTCGACGGCATCCGCCCGGTTCGCACTATGCCCAGTATCGCCCACTGGTAGAAAGCCCCATTTCATGGGGCTTTCTCGCGTCTGAGGGGGCCTCAAGGTTTCAATGAGGTTCCGTTTGGGGTGGCCCGCCCGACGCGAAATGGGTGGTTGCGGCAAGAGCGATGCAGCGCCGCGACCCAGTTCGGTCCCGGCGAGCCGTCGTCGCTGAGCTTCCACTCGTCGGGCAGCTCAGCCATCGGGAACAGCTCATTCTCGAGGGCGCGAAGATCCTGGTCTCTCGACCAAAGTGCGGTCGGATCAAAACGGTGGTTATCCCGTCGCTAGGGCTATGCGTGCGCGAGGTCCCGTCCCTCGCGCCTGACGATCCCCAGGCGCGCTCCCAACGGTGCAAGCAGAGCAGCGAGGGTGCTTGCGGTTGGGTTGGTCTGACCGCGCTCGATCCGCGAAATCTCCGCTTGGTTGATACCGGAGGCAACGGCGAGTTGCTTCTGCGTTAGGTGGCGCTCCCTGCGAAGCTCGCGGACCTCGCGCGCCATGGCAAAGTGGGCGTTGAAGGCGTCCCACTGCGCGACTGCCTCCGGGCCGCCGGCCTTGGCCTTCTCCTCGACCTCGCGTATGTAGTTATCGAACTTGGTGGACATCACAGACTCCTGATTGACCAGCGGACCTCTTATGCAATATACCGTATATTTTCAGGACTTGCCTCGGCGACGTTTGCTCGTCCTCTGGCTGCCCTTCCAGCGCGTCAGGCGTTGCTTGGCCCGGTGGATCTCTGCGTTTTGGCGCTTGGCGCTCGATTCCTTGCCCTTGTCGTATGCAGCGAGCAGCAGGACGATCTTCTGACCGTGAGCGTGGCAGAAGACGCGCAGCAGGATGTTGGCTTGAGCAGTGTCCAGGTTCGCCGGAACAGGTAGGCCACGCTCACGCAGGATGGTGGCGGCGTCGTGGCGCACACGGAACTCGAAGATGCCCGGCGCTCCTTGAACCCACTTGCCCCAGGACGACCCGCAAACTTCGATCCCCTCGTACGCCAAGACGTTGCGCAGCGCCGCAGCCAGCGCCTGCTCCTTTACTTCGTCCAAGCCTCGCAGGAAGTCCAGGACCGGCTCACGATTATTCTCTTCGTAGAACTCAAGAGTCCAAGTTGGACCGGCTTCTGGGAAGATCGGCATGTAGCGTATTGTATGCAAGGAGTCGGCCGTGTCGGCCGCCACAAACTCTCGGGGATGATGCGCCTACGGATGCTCTGCCCTGGGTTCCATTCCGAGCAAATCCCAGCTAATTTCAGAACACCGAACACCAGCAAACAAGCCATTCCGTGTCTAGCGCAGCCCCCACCAACCGTTTCGAGCCCAGTATCGCCCACTAGCAAAGAACCTGCAAATCTGCAGGTTCTGATACTGCCGGTGGTACTTGCGTGGTACTACGAGGTGGTTTTTTGCTCCACCGATCGGAGTTCTTAAGCCATTCCTCGCCGGTCGGGTCTCTCGGTTGACTCGAACGCCGCTCAGAGATCGGGCTGCGCCGCGCGCTCGGCGCCACCCGCGGGCAGATCCGCACCCAGTCCTCTCCGAGGCGATCCTGCCCGCGCTAGTCGGCGTCGCCGCCGGCGCACTTGCTACCGCGATCTACGCCCAGACCAAGGGCTGGGCGACGTCATCTCCACGCTCGCCTGGGGAGGAGGGTTCGGCGCGACGCTGTTGATCGGAGCGGTCGCCGGCCTGCTCCCGACGCTGCGCGCCGCGCGCCTTTCGCCCACCGAAGCGCTGCGAACAATGTGATCATCCCAGGCACGGCGACTGACGATAGCCATGCCGCCGCGTAGCGGCCCGAATCCTTACAAACTGTCCATCAAGCAGAACTTATTTGAAGAACGAGGCCCCGGCCCATGCGCCTAAATACTGCTTCGCCGGATATTTCGGAGTACTAGAACAGATGGCCATACTTGCACTTGTTGCTAAAGCTCACTACTATGCCGCAAGCGTGCCGTGGGCTAGCGACTGATGAATAGTCGCATTCGAGTGGTTCAACGCGTCCCAAAATAAGAGATGCTGTCTGAGACTGAGATAAACAAGTCGCGCCAGGTCGGCTCTGCCGTGGTGCCCGCGGCTCGCTCATTGAGCCATAGCTCCGCAAAGATGCCTAGCGAGTGGGGCGGCTGGCCCTTTTCGGAGTCGTCGTTCGCTAGGCCTAGTTCGATCATTACAGTCGGACTAATAGGTGGACCGTGCCTGTTGCGCAATGCGATCGCACGTCATCTTGCCGCTCAAGATGGGATGGCTGTGCCCTGTGCCTTCGAGTCCGTAGCCGATTTCTTGGCTACCTGCGTGGAGGAACAGCCGCGCGTTCTACTGCTCGACTGCGATGGAGGCGCCTCCGGTGGCTACCAGAGTGCCGTCGGGACGCTAAGCGCCCACACCAAGTCCGCAATCGTGATGTTCTGCGGAGAGATGTGCGAGGAAATCATTCGCTGCGCGATCGAGCATCGGGTGGGTGGCGTCATCCTCAAGAGCTTCTCGACCGACGACGTGATGGCAGCCATGCGGTACATGTCGACCGGCCGTACGGTCATGCCGGCAGGATGGCAGCGAGTGGTCGCCGCACCTTCGGAGCCGAAGATTAGCCTGAGTCCGCGTCACCGTCAAATACTCGCTCTCATCGCACAGGGCATGCGCAACGAGGAGATTGCGGGCGAGCTCGAGCTCAGTCCGAACACGATCAAGTTTCATATCCAGGCTCTCTATTTACGATTGGAAGTGCGCAATCGGGTCCAGGCGGCCAATCAGTACGCGCAGATCACCGGCGACGGCAGCTGATCCCAGGATCGCGATCGTCGGCGTAGCTGGGGCGCTTGCAACCGAGGCCCTCGCATGGATTATCACGAAAAGCGGGAACCATGTGGTCGGCGTCTATTCGACCGCCCGCGAGCTGGATTCGGTATTGCGCGCCCGCCCGCAAGAATTGCAGGCGGCGATCATTGACGCCGACGAGCAAACCGTTGGGCTTGAGGCCGTGGCGGAGATCAGATGTGGATATCCCGAGTTGAAGATCCTGCTGCTGTGTGAAGTGGCGACACCAGCCGTTGTCCGCTGTGCCATCGAGGAGCATGCCGACGGCGTAGTCCTGAAGTCAGAGACCGTCGAGGACATGGTCCTGGCCCTGCGGCATGTGTTGGCGGGACGCGCGGTCATGCCCGCTGGCTGGCAGGCAGCCTCGGTCGAATCAGAACCTGGCCCTATTCTTGCTGCCGAGTTGAGCGTGCGTGAGCGTGAAGTCCTCGACCTTGTCACGGCGGGAATGAGCAACGAGGAAGTAGCCAAACATCTGGTGATCTCATCTAACACAGTCAAGTTCCATCTGCGGATGATCTACTCCAGGCTGGGCGTGCACAACCGCGTGGAGGCGACACGCGTGGGGAGTCACATGCAGGTGGATCGTGGTGGTTCATCGAATCTATCCGATAGAAGCTGAAGAAAAGCTCCTACTCCGGTCGACAGTGAACTGCTCGGGCCTTCATGCTTTCGTGGAGCTTTTCCCCTTTGGTGCCGGCCGATTGTAGTCCGCCGTCGCATTTCGGGTAGGGACCTCGCCTACCCGTTCGCACTAGTTAAGACTACCCGACATAACGATTGTGGAGGGCGGACAACAAGCATAATATGCCGCCCCGATATGCCCGCTCGTGGGCTTATTGAGACATCAGTGATGTCGATAGAAACGGACTTCTAGTCCACTCATTCAAGGAGGAGGCCGCACACAAATGCGACCACGGCAGAATAAAAAAATGATCGCTGGACTAGTTTCCGCGGTAGGAGCGGCGGTGTTGGCTCTGTGTCTGCTTGCCACAGGTGCCTTTGCCGCTCCCAATCCGGGGCCGGGATCTGACGGCCCGCAGAGCTCAAACATTCCGTATGTTGCATGGGTGGGTGAGCACCTGCGCCTAGTGGTGTGCGACCCTGCTATTACCACAGGCGACGAAGCTCAGGTCGCCAACTATCAGGTCGAGGACTGGTCTGGCTACCAGTTCCAGCCCCCGACGCCCGACGGTGATTCGGGAAGCAGCATCGGCCAGATATTCGATCCAGGTCCGGCTGCGTTCTTCAGGTCCTCTGAGGCTGCTCATCGAATCGGCGAGAGCGACGAACAAGAGGGCTGTGTGGCGACCGACTACAAGTCGCTGAATCCCGGCCTGACCCGGATCAGGGTGGATGTCCGCAGTGAGGGAACGGGAGCCATCGTGTTCTCGCATCAGTTCCTCGCGATCTGGCTGACGGCCAACAAGCCGACGCTGGCCGAGGCCGGTCTCTCCAACAACGTCAACGCCGACGGCAGCACTGGAGACAGCACCTTCCAGTCGCAGCTGAATGGCAGCGGCCAGTCCAACCTGTCAAAATTCCTGGGCGATCCGACGGGCAACGGCGAATTCAGCCCATCGCCATTCAATCCAGAGACTGCGCCCAATGAAGACAAGGGCCTGGTCCAGATCAAGGTCACGGGCAGCTTCCCGGTCGTAGCGGAATCTCCGCTGTCCAACATCCTTCCCAACTCGTCCTACACGCTCCCAAGCGATTGGACGACTCTTGCCGAAACGCTGTCAAGCAGCTCAGAAGAAACAGAACCGCCTGGCAGCAACCCAATGCTGTGGGACATCCACGGCACGCCAAGCGAAGCCACGACGTCGAACGCCGGCTCCGCGACCAACGACCCGCTGCATGACCTGTTCTTCCGTCCAGCGTTCTCCAGCTTCACCTCGGAAGAAACGGCGACCGTCGGGCCCTTCGACCCACAGGCAGCCAACGAGACGTTGCTCAGCGATGGCAGGATCAACGCTGACGACGCCCCGATGCCGGCTATGCGTGTCGACGTGAGCATCGCCGCTAACGAAGGCGGGACCGACCTGGGTGGCGTGGGCCAGATCTCGGGTGCCAGCAAGGCCCAGATCTACAGCCATGACTTCACAGGCAACGCGGAAGAGGAAGGGAACCTGTACAACCCGTATTACGGTGCGTACATCCCGGCCACCGATCGTCCCGTGAGCGAGGCGTCCGGTGTTACAGGACCGAGCCCCGGAGGTAGCTTCCCCGGGTTCTTGAACGCGCACCCAAGCCCGTACACGTTCTGGACCTCGGTTCGCAGCACCAACGACAGGTCCTCGTCTTCGACGGGATGCCTGCGACGGGCGCCGGGTCTGTCAACCGAAGCAACCTCGGAAGACGACTACCAGACGCCGGGCGGTCCGCGGACCGAAACGTTCTACACCGATGAGCGCGGCGAGGCGTATGTGACGTACACGCCGGGTGATGGGTTCTATCTGAACCAGATCCCGTCGATCACGACAGACGCCAACGGCGGATGCGATCTCGAATCGCTCTTCGGCAAGGAAATCGGCCACTCCTCGATCACGGCCAGGGCTGTGTATCCGTATGAGCCGGTCGATTACCCGCCGATCACCTCAGAACCGCTGGTCAAGAAGGTCAACTCCTTGTGGCTCAAGGAAATCTATGAGTTCCCCAAGGGTACGACTACAGCCGACCAGAATGTACGCATCGTTGTCGCTAAGGCTCAGGACATCGATGGGCAGCCGTTTGTCGGCGAGACGGTGTGCTTCCACGCGCAGCAGGAAAGTGGAGTGCTGCAGTTTACCGGGAGTGTCGTTGACACCAAAGGTGTTCTGGGACAGGGCGAAGGCGCGACGGTCAGCCTGAGCGGCACCTCGGTGGTGCCCTCGCCGACTCCGTCGGAGGGCGAGTTCTGCGAGACCACAAACTCACAGGGCTTGGCAGGGATCGAGCTACAGAACAGCTCATTCCCCTCGGTTGATCTGACCACGTTCTACGCCAACGAGGGCATCACGCGGGACAATTCGATCGACTTCTCGACGAATAAGGCCGGCGAAGAAAAGAAGAAGGAAGAAGAAGCTAAGAAAGCAGAAGAAGCTAAGAAAGCCGAAGAAAAGGCCGCGGCCGAAAAGAAGAGCAAAGAAGAAGAAGCAGCCAACAAAACGGCTCGCGAAAACGAAGAAGCGGCCAACAAAACGGCTCGCGAAAACGAAGAAGCAGCCAACAAAACGGCTCGCGAAAACGAAGAAGCAGCCAACAAAACGGCTCGCGAAAACGAAGTAGCTGAAAAAAAGATCACAGAAACAGAAGCGAACGAAAAGGCGGCCGCTGAAAAGAAGGCCAACGAAGAAAAAGCAGCCGCTGAAAAGAAGGCCAATGAAGAAAAAGCGGCTTCTGAAAAGAAGGCCAACGAAGAAAAGGCAGCCGCTGAAGCCCTAAAAAACAAAGAAGAAATAGAAAAACTGGTCAAGCTGGCATCGGCGACCACGGTCACACCCAGCGGAGCCCCCTCGGCACCGCTAGTCACGCCGATTCCGGGCACGATTAGCCTGGGTGACGTGGCTAACGGAGGGGTGAAGAGCAGCAAAGTCCACAAGGCCAAGGCGGCCAAGCACAGCAAGAAGAAGGGCAAAAAGAGCAATAAGAAGGGCAAGAAGGGTAAAAGCAAGAAGTAAGCACGAACTAACGACGAGTGACACCGAGGGCCCGCCTAGTGCGGGCCCTCGGCGCATCTGTCGGCACGAATGGATTTGCGTGTCGATCTCCATGTCCGTAGACCGCGCCCAAGTGGGACGAGGTGCAAAGGCGGTATCGCGATCGCCCGAACTGGTTACCCGCGGTGGAACTCGGGAACCTGAGCTCGAAGCGATGCGCTGAGGTTGTTCGTGCTGCCCTGGGCGACTGAGTTGCTTACGCGTGCGGCGGCTCGACGCTCACTTGGGAGGATCTACGTGAGCCACATTTGATCTTGCTCGCTGCAAGAATACGTCTGGCTGAGAACGACCAAAACCCGGAAGGACAAGCATGGCCCCTGACTTGTTGAGCACGATTTGCTACGAAATCGATGAGCGTCTGAGCGAGCTGCGGCCGCTGCTGGACGAGCACGAGCGCTTGCTCGACGCTGCTTCGGCGCTCGAGATGGCAGGGGGCGAGCTCGACGTGTCCGGTGCGTCGTCGGCAGTCAAGGGCGGCAGTCGTCGTGCACGCGTTGGCACTGCTCGACGTGGCTCGGCCGCCGGAGCGATCAAGCTGGCGGCAGCGGGGCTGGCTACTGACGCGCTCGAGCCGCCGGCGGCAGAGCAGTCACCTGGCGGCGGTTCCTCCACACGACCCGACGCAAAGCCACGATCGGTGGCGAGACCTTCGCGACAAGTTGCGGATCCGAAGCCCGAGCGTGTCTCACGAGACGTCGCGCGCGAGACGATTCTCGCGGCCTTGGAGCACGGTTCGCACACCGTTGGCGAGCTGGCTGTAGTAACCGCGATGAGCGGGCCCAGCATCAACGGCAACCTGCGCAAGCTCGTCTCCGCTGGGGCGGTCGTCAAGACCGAGCGCGAAGGCAAGGCCGCCTGGGCGTTAGCGGCTGCCGCCTAGCCGAATGCGCTCGGGGCCTCGCCAGACGCCTCGGCGACAGTCGCTCTCCATGAAGACGGCGCAGTGAGAAGTAGAGCACCGCGCCGATCAATCGCCGTAAAGGAGGCCCGGCGAGGTGGTACCGGTGGCGCTGGCTATACCGGTGTTCGGTCCAAGCGTCTTGGTCCTGCAGAGGCCGCGCGAGCACCTCATTCAAGGACGGCTACCGTGGTCTGATGGCTGGTGCCCTGGAAGTGCTGCGCAGCGACGCCTACAGGAAGCGACTGACCTTGGTGGCGTGCATTCTCGGCTCTGGCATCGCGCTGCTTGACAGCACGGTAGTCAACGTCGCGCTGCCGACGATCCAGCACGATCTCGGTGGGGGGTTGGCAGCACAGCAGTGGGTCGTCAATGCCTACTTGCTCACGCTCGGCTCGTTGATCCTGATCGGCGGCTCGCTGGGGGATCTGTATGGCGAGCGACGGATCTTCGCGCTTGGTGTTGGGGGGTTTGGAGTGGCTTCACTGCTCTGCGCGCTCGCACCGACCATCGGAGCGCTGATTGCTGCGCGCGCGCTGCAGGGCGTGGCAAGTGCGCTACTGACGCCCAGTGCACTGGCCGTGATCGTCGCGACCTTCCGCGAGTCCGAGCGTGGTCCGGCAATCGGCAGTTGGACGGCGTGGGGAGGAATAGCCACGGTGCTCGGACCGCTGGCCGGAGGCGAGTTGCTGCACATCGCCTCATGGCGGTGGATCTTCCTGATCAACCTGCCGTTCGTCGTGATCTGCATGACGCTGATCCTGACCGTCATCCCTGCGCCCAAGCCACGAGCGCAGACGGGGCGCAGCATCGATTTCCTCGGCGGCCTGCTTTGCGCGCTGGGTCTCGGCGGGCCGGTGTTCGCGCTGATCGAGCAGCCGCGCCTGGGGTGGTCGAGCCCAGGGGTGATCTTTCCGCTGGTTGCCGGCGTGGTGCTGTTCGGCAGTTTTTTGGCGCACGAGTCGAGGACTCGCGATCCAATGCTGCCGCTTGCGCTGTTTCGCCGGCGCAACTTCTCGGCCGGCAACGTCGAGACGCTGGCGATGTATGCGGGCCTGGCGATCCTGTTCTTCTTCCTGACGATCTTCCTACAGCAGATCGGCGGTTACACGCCGCTTGAGGCCGGGCTTGCGACGCTGCCCGCCACCGTCGTTATGTTCATGCTCTCAAAGCGCTTCGGCGGGCTGGCGGACAGATTTGGCCCGCGCCTGTTCATGGGGGCGGGACCGTTGGTGGCGGCGTGTGGGCTTGCTGCTCTTTCAGCGCATCGGCATTCATGTCGACTACGTGACGGAGGTGCTACCGGGGATTCTCGTCTTCTCGCTTGGCCTCTCGATGACCGTCGCTCCGCTGACGGCGGCGGTGCTCGCGGGTGTCGATACCTCTCAGGCGGGAATCGCCTCCGCCGTCAACAATGCCATTGCTCGTGTAGCGGGCCTGCTCGGCACGGCGGCGGTCGGCGCAGTCGTCGCCGGGTCGTTCGTGTCGGGTCTGGACAGCAATCTCGCCGGTCGCCCGCTCGGACCTCCGGCAAAGACCGCGGTCGCCGAAGCCAAGAAGCTGCCGCTTGGTCGTCCCGACACCGCCGGTCTGCCACGAGCCCAGGCGAATGCGATCACCGTGGCAGCCGATGAAGCCTCGCTGAAAAGCTTTCATCTCGGCCTCGGGATAGCGGCGCTACTCGTCGCCGCCGGAGGATTGGCGGGGGCTGTCGGCGTGCGCAATCCACAGCGAGTGGTGAGCGCCGAGGAGTGCGAGGGAGGAGCGCTCGTCGGCGCCGCGCTGGACGCCGCCGGCTGTCATGAGGGAGACCTCTCGCTGGCCGGAGCCACGGTCACAGCCGATCAGCCGTAGTGGAAGCGAGTGCTGGGGCTCGAGCTGCGGCGGGCACGCCCCCCGAGTTGCACTCAGCCGATGCCCTCGGCGTAGGCGCGCATCGCTTCGATCACGGGCGCCAGTCGTCGCCCACGCGGCGTCAGTCGGTACTCCACGGTCGGCGGGCTGGTGGGCAGCACGGTCCGCTCGATCAGACCGGCGCCCTCCAGGTCGCGCAGGCGCTCGGAGAGCATCCGTGGGGAGATGCCGGCGACTGCCTCCGCGAATTCGTTGAATCGCAACGCTCCGGTCAGGGCCGCATAGATGATCGACAGCTGCCAGCGGCGCTCCAGGAGGTCCGCCGCCTGGCGGACCTCCAAGGGCACTGGCTGACATCGGCGTGAGCTGCGTGCAGACATCGAACAGACCCCGCTCAGGAGACCTGTGCGACCTTGGGCGCCGGCTCCAGCGCAAGGTCGAGCACTTCCTGCACACTCATCACCGGGTGGAAGCTCATCTGCGCGCGAACCTCCTCGGGGATGTCGTCGAGGTCGCCCCGATTGCGCTCCGGCAGGATCACGTCCGTGAGCCCTGCCGCGTGGGCGGCCAGCACCTTCTGCTTGAGTCCGCCGATCGGCAGCACGCGGCCCTGCAGCGTGACCTCGCCGGTCATCCCGACCGTGTGCTTGACCGGGCGCGCCGAGAGCAGCGAGGCCAGTGCCGTGACCATCGTCACGCCGGCGCTGGGACCGTCCTTGGGGATCGCGCCCGCCGGAACGTGCACGTGGAACTCGCTGTTCTCGAACGCCGAAGGGTCGATGTCGAGATCCTCGGCGTGGCCACGCACGTAGGAGAGGGCGATCCGCGCCGACTCCTTCATCACGTCGCCAAGCTGTCCGGTGAGCACGAGCCCGTTGCCGGCAGAGCCGCTGCCCTTCATCGCGGTCGCCTCGACGAACAGCACGTCTCCACCGGTGCCGGTGACCGCCAGGCCGGTGGCCACGCCTGGTGTGGCCGTCCGCGCGGCTGACTCCTGGAAGAACTTCTGGCGTCCAAGCGCATCGCGCACGCGCTCCAGGTCGATCTCCACCGGCGGCTCCATCTTGCCGGCGGCGATCTGGGTGGCGGTCTTGCGCAGCACCGTGCCAAGCTCGCGCTCCAGGTTGCGCACGCCCGCCTCGCGGGTGTACTCGGCTATCACAGTACGCAGCACGTCGTCTGAGACGTTCACCTCCTCCTCGCGCAGACCATTGCGGTCGCGTTGGCGCGGCCACAGATAGCCCTTGGCGATCGCCAGCTTCTCCTCGCTGGTGTATCCGTCGAAGCGGATCACCTCCATGCGGTCGAGCAGCGGTCCGGGGATCGTGTCTGCCACGTTGGCGGTCGCGATGAACATCACCTGGCTCAGGTCCAGCTCCACGTCCAGGTAGTGGTCGCGGAACGAGTGGTTCTGGGCCGGGTCGAGTACCTCGAGTAGAGCGGCCGAGGGGTCTCCGCGCCAGTCGGCGCCGACCTTGTCGACCTCGTCCAGCAGGATTACAGGGTTCATCGTGCCCGCATCGCGCAGCGCGCGCACGAGCCGTCCCGGCAGAGCGCCGATGTAGGTACGCCTATGTCCGCGGATCTCGGCCTCGTCGCGCACGCCGCCGAGCGACATGCGCACGAACTCGCGACCGGTAGCGCGGGCTATCGACTCGCCGATCGAGGTCTTGCCAGTACCCGGAGGACCGATCAGCGTCAGGATCGCGCCCGACTTCGGGTCGGCCTCGATGCCGCGGTCCTGGCGCAGCTTGCGCACTGCCAGGTACTCGGTGATGCGGTCCTTGACGTCCTCCAAGCCCTCGTGGTCGGCGTCGAGCACTTCGCGCGCCGCCACCGGATCGAGGTGCTCCTCGGAGCGCTTGCTCCACGGCACCGCGATCAGCCAGTCGAGGTAGGTGCGGATCATGCTCGACTCGCCTGTCTGCTCGCCCATCCGCTCCAGGCGCCCGAGCTCCTTCAGCGCCTGCTCCTGGACCTCCTCGGGCATCCCGGCGGCCTCGATCTTGGCGCGGTACTCCTCGACGATCGACGTCTCGTCTTCGTCGAGCTCCTTGCGGATCGACTCCATCTGCTTGCGCAGGAAATACTCGCGCTGCTGCTTGTCGGCGCCCTCCTGCACGTCCTCGCGGATGCGCTTTCTCACCTGCAGCTCGGCGAGGCTGTCGCGTTGCAGCTTGACGGCCAGCTCCAGCCGGTCTGTCACGCCGAGCGTGCGCAGCAGCTCGACCTTCTGCTCATAGGTGAGATTGGGGGAGTAGCCGGCGGAGTCGGCCAGCGGTCCGGGCTCGACGATCGCGCGCAGGAACGCCGCGATGCGCCCGTCGTCGCCGCGCAGCTCGAGGATCTCCTCGACCACGGCACGGTATTCGCGCTCCAGCTCGCGTGTGCGCTTGTCCACCGGCACGTCGTCGGGGCGCTCGTCGACCTCGACGCGCAGCTCTCCTTCGGGGCCTGTTTGGGCTGCCCCGATCAATGCGCGGTGCTCGCCGGAGAGAGCGACGGCGTGACCGCCGCCGGGCAGGCGCAACTGCTCCGAGACTTCGGCGATCGTGCCGACCTCCAGGAACTCGTTCTCGTGGCGCGGGACGAGCACGACGCGCTCGTCGTCGCCGACGTCGATCGTGAGCGTGATCCCCATGCTGGGGAACACGACGGTGTCGTCGAGTGGGATCAGGCGCAACACGGGCTTTGCCTGTGGCTCGGGCGGCTGAGGACTGTGTGAGGGGGATGAGGGAGTTGAAGCCATCGCTATACGCTCCATATAAGGTTACGAATTGATAGTTAGTATAGCGCCGTCACGATGGTTTTCAAGGACTCCATCCGTCCCCGTCGAACGTGCCGAGCAGACCGCCAAGACCGCGATCTCAAAGTGTCAGACGGAGACCGTTTCGTAGAGCGTTTGGCCACCTGTTTCGTAGGGTGTTGGGCTCGCCTGTTGGTTGAGTGTCGGGCTCGCCTGTTGTTAGGAGTCCGGGCGGTCCGAGTCCTCCCCGAACAGCTTGCGCGGCCACAGCCGCTTGGCGCGCACGACGTTCACCTCGGCGGCGATTAGCGTCACCTGCCCGCCCAGATACAGCCAGGTGAGCAGTCCGAGTACGAACGCGAACAGGCCCGAGGTGTCCTTTGCGTGGCGCACCACGTGCTCGACGTAGAAACCGCCGAGGTGCTGCAGGATCTGCCAAAGCACGGCCGCCACGACCACGCCGACGAGCAGGTCGCGGGTGGCGACCTCATCGGCGGTGAGCAACCGGAACACGGCAAAGAACAGCACCAAGTTGGCCGTCAGCGCGATCGCGATTCCCACGACCACTTCGACGATTCCGGTCGTTTGAGCCGTCACATAGCCGGCCGCCACGGTCGAGACGATCGTGAGCAGGCCGAAGACGACCAGCAACCCAACCCCGCGCACGCGCCAGGCGAGGAAGCCGAGCTGACGTTTGCGGGGAATGTGCCAGACGTTGTTGAGTGCGCTCTGCGCCGCTCCGGTTATGCCAAGGCCGGCCAGCGTCGCGCCCACGAGCCCAATCGCGAGTGCAGGGACGCTGCCTTTCAGCGAGTGCACGTTGTCCTGTAGCTGTGTGCCTATTATCGGGAACTGGCTCAGGGTCGAGTGAAGCACGCTCTCCTGTGTGCTGGGACTGCCTTCGAGCACGAAGCCGAGCACCGTCACGAACACCAGCAGCAGCGGGAACAGCGAGAAGAAGCCGTAGTAGGCGATCAGCGCTCCCATCTGGTTGCCTTGGTCGTCGTCGAAGCGCTTGAAGACGGCGATTACGAAGCCGAGCAGACGTTTTCGCTGCTGGTAGCCGTCCACGGCGCTTAGAACGTCGCGGAGAAATTGGGAGGGGGGTCTGCGGGGCACTTGCACCGACATGCTTGCGTGTCCACCCGACAACAGCGCTCGCAACGATCTCTTGCGGGCACAGGACCGCTCGGTAGACACGCCCTGGGTCGGCTCGATCTCGACGAAACAGTCGCGCTCGTGGCTCGCTCGCGTTGCGAGCTGCTGTTTGCCTCCCATCGCCACCGACTTGGGCGCGAGGACCTGGAGGATTGCTACAGCCAGGCGACGCTGGAGCTGTTGACTCGCGCTAGACGCGGAGAAGAATTTGCCGGTGCTGCCCACATCGCAAACGCACTCGAGCAGAAATTTCTCTCGCGCATCCATGATCGTCTCCGTGCACTGAGCGGGCGTAGCCCGATCCAAGCGGCGCTGGCCAGTTCGCTTCCCCTCATCGGCGGTGCAGGCGGTGGTGGGGCGGACGTGGCCGATGTGCGCGCAGACGTCGAGCGGCTGACCTTCTTGCGCCACGACCTGCGCAGCATCGCCCGCCTCTCGCACGAGCTCTCCAGCGATCAGCGGCTCGTGCTGGCAAGCGAGCTCTCTGGCGAGCCGGGTTGCGTCGAGTTCTGTCGCAAGCATGGCTGGAGCACGGACAAGTACCGCAAGGTCGCCCAGCGGGCGCGCGCACGGTTGTTGCGGCTGCTCGCGGGCGAGTCGGCGCGGGGACAGGCAGACGCGTGTGTCCCGCTTGCACGCGTTCGTCGGATTAGTCAGCAGGGACACACCTATGAGACCTCCTCGCCCCACACATAGGCGCGTCCTCTGGGACGCCGACGATCGGTTGCCGAGACGATCTAACGGTGCTTCCCATCCGCACGTAGGCGGCCGGGAGCTTGGCTGCTCCCCCTCCTCGCTCCCGGTCGCATGCGTGCCGTGCCTTGAGTTGGAAGCGCCGTGCGCATGAGTCTCTGGCGTCGGGCTCCGCGCGAGGTGTACCGCGTTTACGGGGAGGATCAGTATCTGGAAGGGGAGACGGCTCCAGAGGAGAAGACCGCCACGCAGGAAGACTCAACGGCTGTCGAGCCCGACAACCGCGGCGCGGCGTCTTGGGCTGCTTTTGTTGCTGATGTTCCTCTGGCCTCTGCAGGTACTGCCGATGGTCCATCGGTTCCCCCAGGCGGGTCGCATGGCGGCCGTCTGGTCGGGGTCGGTCTGCTTGTGGGCGTCGGCCTCTCAACGCTCGCACTCGTCTTCTTGAACATGGCGCATCGGCGCGGAGCGGTGCCTGAGCCGATCGGGCGGGGCATCGGGGCGAAGGTCGAGCAGGGAGTGAAGCGTGCAACCGGCCCCGGCCGTGCGCAGGCGATTGCACACAGTGTGAACAGCAGGCCGGTTCAGGCTTCGCACTCTTCTATCCGGCCTGTGAGACCCATACGCGTGTCCGGGTCGACGCTCCAGCATCGCGAGCCTGTAGGTCGCCGATCAGATATCGCCCCATACCCGGAGCGAGCGTTGTCGGCGGCGTTGCAAGCGCCCGGTAGGGGAGCGCCGGCGATGGTTGTGGTCGAACCGCCGGCGCAGGCCGCGGTCGAGCCGTCCGGGCAAGACGAATTCGGCTTTGAGCAGTGACCCTCTGATGGCCCGCGTCCGCTCACAAACGCTCGTCAGCGTCACGCCAAAGTCGATCTGGCGGATACGGCTCGCGCGTGAACTGCCGCGTTATCTGCTTCAGGCACTGGCGGTAGCGGGCCTGCTGGCGAGTGCACGCTTTGCGATTGCGCCACCGCGACCGGTCCTTGCGCGTACCTCAACATCTGGTTTTGCCACTACCGACCGGGCTGCGGAAGGCTTCGCCACGCTGTTCGCTCGCAGCTATCTGAGCTGGGACGCGCGTGATCCCGAAGCACACAGGCTTGCGTTGGCTACATTCGTGGGCTCCTGGATGGAACCGGAAGCCGGCCTGCAGCCACCGGAAAGCGGCGAGCAGCAGGTGCAGTGGACACAGGTCGTGCAGACGCGCGTCCTGGCCGCGGGCAAGCAGCTGTATACCGTCGCCGCGCAAACCGACACGGCGGGCCTGCTGTACCTGAGCGTCGGCGTGGTCCGCGAGGCCGATGGAGCGTTGGCGTTGGCCGGTTATCCGGCCTTCGTGGGTGCGCCTGCCGCCACCGGTGCCGCGGCCCCGGCACATCTGCATGAAGTCGAAGACCCGGCGCTTGAGACCGTCGTGGTTCGAGCCTTGCGCAACTACCTGGCGCGCGCGGAATCGGAGCTCGCCGCCGACCTGGCCGCGGGCGCCCGCGTCTCGCTTCCCGCGCAGATGTTCGCGCTTCAGTCGCTCGACAGTCTCGACTGGTCATCAGGCGGACGCTCGCTACTCGCGACGCTGCGCGCTCGCGACGAGCGTGGCACCCAATACACGCTCGCCTACGAACTCGGCGTGCGGCTGAGCGCTGGACGCTGGGAGATATCGGCGATCCAGACCAACCCAGACAACTAGCGCTTGCAATGGCGACGATCGAACCAAAGGAGATCCCGATGCACACAATGCACACGATCCATGCATTGATGGCCGCGACCGAAGGGGCCGGCTCGCTCGAATCCGCTGCGACCAAGGCGGGTGAAACCGGCCGCAAGGTCGCGATGAGCTTGATCGCGCTTGGCTTCGCGATCGCCTCGGTCGTACTTGCCTTCAGACGCGACTTCAAGGAGGCGGCGGGCATATTCGCGGTCGGGCTCGTTGCGATCCTGCTCGCCACACCGGCCGGGGTCAACGTCCTGCACGACACTGTCAACACGCTGTTTGGGGCGTCCTGAGAGATGTCAAGCGAGATTCGCTCCTACAGGTGTGTGTTCGACCTGGAGCGGCGCCTCTATCGCATCGACCGGTTGCGGCTCAACCCAGCTGGTGTGCCGGTGCGCGGGATCGTCTACTTTCTGGCGCTGCTTGGCACGGTGCTGGTCGTCGAGGCGTTGCCGCTCGTCGGCCTACTGGCGCGAATGCTGCCCTGGTACTGGCGCGACGTCGGCGGACCGGGCGCCTGTGCCGCGCTGTTGACGCTGATCAAGGTCGAGGGGAGACCGTTTCACCTGGCGGTACTGGCGCTTGTGCGCTATGGCCTGGGCCCGCACGAGCTGTCCGGGCTGCGGCCGCGTGGCAGCGCCGATCGACGCTGGCGCATGGATGAGCTGGTCGTACTGGTAGACGGATCGGATTCGCGCTTGCGCCGCATGCGCTACATCGGCCCAGGGGCAGTGCTCGTCAGCACGGCGCACGTTCGTAGCAGCTGGCACCCGGGGTTTGTACGAGGTCTCATGCGTCGGCCCGACATGCGGCTCGCGGCGATGGCGGCAAGGCCACGACCGGTAAAAGGCCAGGTGATCGCGCTGACTGATCGAGCCCGCCTGGAGGTCAGAGCTTGAAAACACCGATCTCCTTTGTCTACGGCAACCTTGTGTTCGGGGCGAGCACTGACGACGTGTGGGCGGCGTTCTCGATCCCCTGCACGTCATATGAATGGCTCTCAGACGAGGCCAAGCACTCGCGCATGCTTGCGCTGATGGGCGCGCTGGAAGCGCTCGAAGCCGACGTGCAGATCCTGCGCGTCGGGCGCCGCTGGAATTTGGAGGGCTACCTCGGCGAGCTGGAGCAGGCGGGTCGAGGCAAGCACATACAGGCAAACCAGCGCTACGCGCGCGAGCACGCCGAGCAGCTGAGCGACGTCGGCTGCGCGCGACCGTCGCTGTTTCTGCTCGTCAGCTTGCGCGAGCCCGAGCGCGACGTCGCCTTCTACGTCTCCCAGGCCGTCGAACAGCATCCGCGCGAGTGGCTGCGCTCGATCGTGCGCACCCTCTCGACGAGCGATCGCCGCCTGTTGAAGGCTTCGGCGCTGGAGGACCTACGTGTACGAGCTGATCAGGCTCACGCGCGGCTCGCGGACTTCCTGAACGCCAGGCCCGCGCGCGGTATCGAGTTGCAATGGCTTGTGCGCCGGGCCTTTTGCCGCGGCCTCGGCGAGCCGCTCGTCGAGGGCTTGCACGAGCCCCGAGCGCTGGCTTTCGAGCGCAACGGAGAAGCGCTGCTCGCGCCACTGGAAGGCGACGTGGTGCGTTGGCTCGACGGCTACGTCGAGCACCGAGGCCGTGCCCTGCGTATCGAATCCGAGCTTGGCGTGAGCTGGCAGGCCCAGCTGGTGCTCGGCGCACTACCCGAGCGAGCGGCTTTCCCGGGCGCGCGCGTGGAGCTGATGTTCGCGGCCGTCGAGAGCCTGCCGTTCCCGGTGGACCTGTCGCTCAACGCGCGCTTCCTGCCAAACGAGCTGGCGCTGAGGATCGCGCGCCGGCGCGTGCAGGACGCCGACCAGATTCTGCGTGCCGAGTCAGACGGCGATCAAGGTGTCTCCGACGTCGGCTACCAGCGCACCCAGGAAGCACGCGATCTGCTCGCGCACCTACAGGCCTCCAGCCGCCCACCGCTCTTGCGAGCAACGCTGGCGCTTGCGATCGGCGCCGAGGAGGAGACCCAGCTCTCAGAGCGGGTGGAGATGTGCAGGCGTGCCTACGGCGAGATCCGCCTGCACCGCCCGCTCGGCGACCAGCTTGCGCTTTTCGTCCAGCAGCTTCCCGGCCAGCGCACGCGCGTCGCCGGCTATGACGACACACTCACGACCGAGCAGGTGGGCGCAATGGTGCCGAATGCCACGCATGCAGTCGGCTCGCGCACCGGCTTCTACCTGGGGCACACGTTGTCGGGCTCGCGTCAGCCTGTGCGCTTCAATCTGCGCGAGGGCTCCGAGCACGATCGCAATACGGCGATTCTGAGCGTCGGCGCGCTCGGCTCGGGCAAGACGACGCTTGCGCAGAAGCTCAAGTACGAGGCTTTCCTGCAAGGAGCGCGAGTGATCGATTGTGACCCGAAGGGCGATCACCGTTTCCACCTGCTCGAGGAGGTCGCGCCGCATGCCGAGACGATCGCGCTGCGTCCGGATCCGGCCTTGCGCGGAATGCTCGATCCACTGCGCGTAGCGCCCGAGCACCTGCGCCAGGACGCCGCCGTCTCCTTCCTGCGCGACCTGCTCCCTGGTCGCGCCGAGGCGGCCTGGGAGACGGCTGTCGTCGGTGCGGTGGATGTAGTCCTGAGACGCTCAAGCGAGCCGACGTGCACTGAGGTGGTGCGGGCCTTGTGCGAAGGCGAGGGCAGCGAGGCGCAGGTCGGCGAGGCGCTTGCCGTGTATGCGCGCTCAGGTCTCACCCAGCTTGGCTTTGCCGATGCCTCGGTGAAGCTGGCACCGGTTGGCCGCCAACAGGTCACCTACATCCCGATCCGCGACCTCCCAGGGCCCGAGCCTGGCACACCCCGCTCGGAGTACACGCAGGCCGAGCGCGTCGGCGTGCAGATCGTGCGCCTGATCGCGATGTTCGCGATGCACCTGATGTCGCGTGAGCGTGAGCGCCTGAAGATCTTCAGCTTCGATGAGGGGTGGCGGTTGCTCAGTGACCCCGTTGGGCGCACGCTGCTTGCCTCGCTGCAGCGCATGGGTCGCTCAGAGCTGGCCGTGCCGATCGTCAGCACGCAGCTTGTGACCGATGCGCTTGTCGGCGAGCGCGAGTCGCTTGAGAATCTGCTCGGCGCCACCTTCGTGTTCGGCATGCGCTCCGAGGCGGAGGCTGCCAGGGCGCTGATCTTGCTCGGGCTCGATCCTGAAGATCGCCGCGCGCGCGAGCGTCTGCTTGAGATGCAGGCCGGGCGCTGTCTGCTGCGCGACCACAACGGGCGCGTGGAGGCGATCCAGGTCGACGTGGTGGCGCCGTCGCTGCTGCGCGCCTTCTCCACTACCCCGCCGGCGCAGGCTCAGTGACTGTCAACGGGGGCGTGGGGCTGGTCTTGAGCACGGTGCTCGCCCTGTCGTTTGGGGTGAGCAAGGTCGACGCGGCCTCTGTCTCGCCCGGCGCGTCCCGTATATCTACGAACGGAGGCCCGGCAGTCAAGGCCCACTCCCAGGAAAAGACCGCTCCAAGTGGGCCGCCACTCACCTCTCCCACTGGCGAGGGTGGAAGTGAAGACACGGGTGCTGGGGTGCCTTCGCTGGAAGGTGACCAGCTCGTCGAAAACGGCCTGGCGAGCCCGCTTTGCGATGGCGCCAACGCTACGGCGCTGTCGAATGCGGCGCAGAGCAACTGTCAAACCTCGGCTTTCGTCGGCGCACCCGCGCCGACCAACAACTACGACCTGGACGTCAACATCAACGCCGGCACGCTTGGGGTCGGCCACGGACAGCTGCTGTCGGTGATCCAGGACGTGTTCATCGCACCGGTCTGGGAGGGACTTGTTTGGCTCGTGCACGCGCTCGTCGTGATGCTCCAGTGGTGCTACACGCTCGAACTGCTGGGTGGCTCGATGACGAGCGGCTTGAGGAGCTCTTTGGGCCAGGCGCAGGCGAGCTTCACTGAGCCATGGCTGGCATTGGTGCTCTCGGTCGCGTCTGTGCTTGCCGTATACAACGGCCTGATCCGTCGCCGCATCGGCGAGACGCTCGGCCAGGCACTGCTGACGATCGCGATGATGGCTGTCGGACTGTGGCTGATCGCGGACCCGCTCGGCACCGTCGGCGCCGTCAGTGGGTTTGCCAATCAGGCCAGTCTCGGAACGTTCGACGTGGTTGCCCAGGGCACGACGGCCAATGCCTCAAGGACACTTGGCGACAGCATGCGCGCGTTGTTTGCGGGCGCGATCGAAGTGCCGTGGTGCTACATGGAGTTTGGCGACGTGCGCTGGTGCAGCGACCCGGCGATGATCGAACCGCGTCTGCGCACGGCCGCCTCGAGAATCGTCGCTTCTGAGCAGGCAAAGCTCAGCTGTCAGCCCAGTCTCACTCATCCTCTGTGTCGCTCGTCGAGTAGCTCAGCACCTGCGCTCCAGCGCACGAGCGAGCTGGTGCGTGAGGCCGCCACCAACGGCGCTCTGTTTCTGGCGTTCCCGGCCAATGGCCCTGAACGCAATTCCAGCAAAGACAGCAACTCGCTTTTGCACGTTCTATGTCAGAGCGAAGACGACAGCAAATGTGGAGGTGCCACGGCGACACAGGCGGAGTTTCGCTCCGACGGCGGCACATTTCCGCGCATGCTCGGGATTGCCCTGATCGCTATTGGAGTGCTCGGCATGGCGATGCTGTTCGGGCTGATCGCCATGCACCTGCTCGTCTCGGCGTTGTTCAGCCTGTTCATGCTGCTGCTGGCTCCGTTCGTCGTGCTCGCCCCGGCGCTCGGAGACACGGGGCGTGCTGTGTTCAGCGGTTGGCTCACGCGGCTACTGGGCGCCGTCTGCTCGAAGCTGATTTTCTCCTTCCTACTGGGCGCACTGCTCACGATGCAGCGCATTCTCGCCTCGCTGCATCAGCTGGGTTGGTGGACACAATGGTTGTTGATCTCGACCTTCTGGTGGTTCGTGTTCCTCAAGCGCAACCAGGCGCTGGAATTCGTGCGCAGCGGCGGACGGGCGCCGGTATCCACTCACAAGACGCTCGGCCAGAGGATCCGGGGAGCGCGACAGATAAAGCAAGACCTTGCCCACCCGATGCGCTGGGCCAAGGACAAGCTGCTGTCGCCGTTGCCCGAGGATGAGGAACTGGAGAGGCCGGGGCTCCAGCGTCCTGGACCTGGCAAACGAGAGCCAGAGCTGACGGATCCGGGGCAGCAGCAGGCCGGTGGAAAACAGCGGCCGAGAGGGCAAAGTCTGAAACCAGTGAGCCGTACCGATGAGCAGCCCGAAACGCAACCGCCTGGGCAATCCGAACGCGGGGACGCGATCGAGCGGCTCGGTCGTGACGGCGGCCAGACGGCGCAGGCTGGGGAAGCGGCAACAGCTGCAGAGTCCCGGGTCGCCGTCCCTCTAGACCAAGCCGGCTCTGAAGCACCCGGTGACGTAGACAGCCCGCATCGAAATCGAGCTGACGCCGACAAGCCACCTCGACTGGAGCGCGTCGCGCGGTTGGCCGCTTACGCAAGCGACCCAGAGGCCGACGAGGCCGCGTGGCTCGCGAACGCGCGCCGCCCACCCGCGCCGGCGCGGTCGCCGGGCCAGTCGCAAGCTTCGACCCACCAGCGCCAGCCGCCTCCGCGAGCAGCGACCGAGTCCGCGGGGACGCCTCTGAGACGCACGGCGTCTGACCCGGGGGCGCCCAGCTCGCAAAGCATGCGCATGCGGACATCGCGCGAAATCATGGACGACGCCCGCGAAGTCGCAGCAGGACGAAAGCGCCAGCTTGGACTCGAGTCACTCGCCGAGGAGGAGCTGGAGCCATGAGCACACAAACGCTTGCGCATCCCGGCGTCTCGCCGCGACGCCCGCTGAAGCTGGCGGGTGCGCTGATCGCCACGGCGGCGGCCGTGGCTCTGTTCGCGCTGATGTTGATCGCCTCGCTTCTGGGGGCCGGCACCATCTCACTCGGTGGCGCGCCTGAGAGCTTTGGCGTCTCCACGCTGGCCGAGGCCGAAATCCCTCCGCTCTACCTCAACCTCTACGAGCAGGCTGCCAGGCGCTACGGCCTCGACTGGGCGATCCTCGCCGGTATCGGCAAGGTCGAGTGCAACCACGGACGTGACCCCGATCCTTCGTGCACAGAGGAGGGCGCTGTCAACTCGGCGGGCGCCGGTGGTCCCGCTCAGTTCCTTGCTTCGACCTGGGCCGAGTACGGGGTGGACGCCGACGGCAAGGGACCGCCAGACCGCTGGGATCCTGCCGATGCCATTTATGGGATGGCAAATTATTTGCGCGCCTCAGGCGCCCCGCGGAATTACCGCAAGGCGATCTATGCCTACAACCATGCGTGGTGGTATGTCGAAGAGGTGCAGCATTGGGCTTCGCTATATCGCGGTCCGGCGCAAGCGGGCGTGGACTCTAGGAGTGCCCTTTCAGGCACTGACGTCGAATGGCCGGGCGTCGGCGCGGTTGCGACGATCGCCGGAACGCGCGCAGTGCTCGCGCCGGGGAACGGTCACCTCGCGCTTGTGCCCGCGCAGGCCCCGGTGGTTGTGCAGGCGATGGTGATCGCCGGCAACGAGCTGCAGGACCTGCCATACGGCCCGGACGGTCATCCCGATCCGCTCGGAGCGCCGGATGAGGATTGCTCGAGCACGGTCAACTACGTGCTCTACCGCTCCGGTATCCGCCCGCTCTCAGAAATCTTGCGCGAGAACCCGCTCGCCCAGGACTACGTCGACTGGGGCGACCCGGGACCGGGACACTGGGTGACGATCTACGCGACCACAAAACCAACCGACCACGTCTTCATCGTCATCGCGGGCCTGCGCCTCGACACCAGCTACAACGGCACGGACGCGGGTCCCAATCGCAACGAAAGCGGCCCCCGCTGGCGCATCCTCGACTACATTCCGAGGTGGGCGCATTGGTCGGCGAGGCACCCCCCGGGGTTCTAGGAGAGCGCCTCCAGTAGCCGATTGACCACTCGGGCCTGGGTCGTTCTCAGGCGATGATTTGGCTGACGCACCATGGCCTCGCCTGACCAAACAACGATAAGGTTGGACTTTATTTCTTGCCGACCACTTGACACGCATGGCATGGTCGTGTATAAAGATCCTGTGTGAAGCATCTGGGCTCGAGTCCGACTGGGGTCCGGAGGAACATAAGGTCGGGTTTCAGGTTGACCCCTGTGGTCGACAGACAACCTTTTTGAACGGGGACCTTGGGAGAGGGACCGGGTCGAATTAGAGGGGGATGGTGTTTGCGTGGTTCCGTTCGGGAATAACGTATTGGAGGGTCCGTGTGCCGTTAATGGGTCCGTAATCAAACACGGTGCGGGCCGGGACGGAGAGCGCGTTGCCCGTGCTCTCCGTGTCTCTACCAATGTTCATGGGAGTGGTGCGCCCGCAGCCGGCCGTGCCCGCCTCGCCTTCGCTTTTACGATTTCCGCCTCGCTGATCGTGATGGTCGTCCTCCTGCTCACCTCGGTCGCCCCCGCCGCCGCCTCAGAAGGCTGTTCCAACGAAGCCCGCCGCGAAGAACAGGGCGCCGCAGGGCGGGCGTTGCCGGATTGTCGCGCCTACGAGCTGGTCAGCCCCTCGTACATGCCCAGCCCCGATTATTGGCAGTACAGTGAAGGCCTACCGCCCGCGCAAAAAACCGGTCTTCCAGTACCAGCGGTTATGCCATTCGCGCAGAGCCAGGTCTCGATCGCCATGAACGGCAACGCCGCGCTGTTCACTTCGCGCGAACCGAACACGCAGGCGGACGGTGAGAGCACCAACCTTTCAAGACGGGAATCAAACGGGTGGGTGGGTGAAAACATCGAGCCTCCTCAGTCAAACCAAGCCTTCCTGTGTCTGACAACTGGTTACAATGGTTTCTCAGAAAATCTTGAACAGATCGTCTTTAGAGATGGAGACACCGAAAACGAAGGTGGCCAACCACGATATTTTGAAGAATGCGGTCACGACGAACCGCGCCTAGCCGCCGGCGAGTCCGAAGAATCGGCCAACCTGTTCTTGCGCGACACCGCCAATCGCTCCTTCCAGCTCCTCAGCCCGGCGCCGCAGCCGGGAACCAAGGAGCGCGACCCGTGGTTCGACGGCATCTCGGCCGACGGTAGCCACGTCGTCTTCCAGTCGAGGGCATTGCTGACTCCTGATGCACCATCCACCGAATTCGTAGAATGCGGGGAATTCGGCGATGTCTATGTCTCGAGTGCGGGCGCGCTTCATCTGCTGACCGTCCTTCCCGACGGCTCGACAGTTCGCGGCACACTCGCCGGCGCCTACAGTTTCCCGGGTAGCTGTGGGGTAGTACGCCGGCAGAGTTCTAGATTCACCCATCCGATCTCCTCAGACGGCGAACGCATCCTCTTCTCTGCTCCTGCGTCATCCAGTCTGGCTCACGGTGGTCTCTACCTGCGTGAGCATCCCGGTGCGGATCAAAGTGCGCTCAACGGCGCCAAAGAATGCACAGAACCGGCCAAGGCCTGCACGATTCAGATCGACATCCCCGAGTCTGGAGCCTCCGGTTCGCCCGGCGGCGGCCAGTTCCAGTGGGCAAACACCGAAACCTCGAAGATCTTCTTCACAGATGAAGAAAAGCTCACCTCCAACTCAACCGCTGGAGCCGGTGAGCCCGACCTCTACGAATATGACCTCGAAAAGCCCGGAGGACAGCGGCTCACCGACTTGACCGCCCACGCGGGGGAACCCGCCGACGTCCTCGGTGTCAGCGGAGCCTCTGAAGACGGTTCGTATGTCTATTTCGTCGCACAGGGCACGCTTGCCGCAAACGAAAACAGTCACGGAGCCAAAGCACAAGCGGGTAAGGCCAACCTCTATCTGCGCAATGCCGGCGCGACCACCTTCATCGCCACCCTCGACGCCGCCGCTGGCGACGAATGCGACTGGACGGCATACTGCCTCACCGCGCGGGTTTCAGCCAACGGCGCCTTCATCGCCTTCGACTCAATCGACAGCCTCACCGGGTACGACAATCATCCAGTTCGTCCGGAGGCCTGCGAACAGCTCATGAAAGTGTCGAACGGTGAAGTGTTGGAATCGCCGTGTATGGAGACCTTCCGCTATGCAGCGTCCGGCGGCGCGTCTGGCGAGCTCACCTGCGCCTCCTGCGACCCGACCGGGGCACCACCTGCCTCCGAATTCGCCTGGTCGGTTATCGAAATGGCGTGGAACAAAACCGGTATCGCCAATAATTACGTCATGCAACTGAGCCACAACGTCTCTGACTCAGGCCAGGTCTTCTTCGACACGATGGAGAAGCTGGTGCCCGCCGACGAAAATAAGACCTGGGATGTTTACGAGTATGCCGGCGGCGAAGGGTCAAGCTCCCAGCTGCACCTTATCTCGAGCGGCAAGAGCGAACTGCCGTCCTACTTTGACGACGCTACGCCGGACGGCAGTGATGTCTTTTTCGTCACTGCACAGTCGCTCATTCGCTCCGACGTCCGCTCTGATTACGACCTCTATGACGCCCGAGTCGGCGGCGGCTTCGCCGAACCACTGATCCCCCAGTGTGAAACAGAAGGTTGCCGTCCGGCCTACCCGGGCGCTCCCGGCGTCTCATCGCCAGGTAGCGCCTCATTGGAAGGCAAGGGCAACATTCACCCTGCCGGCAAGAGCGGCCCTCCCTCCACCCCGAAGTGCAAGAAGAGCTTCGTGAGGAAGAAGGGCAAATGTGTGAAGCAGCGCAAGCGAAAGGCTAAGAAGAAAAAGTCTAAGAAGGCCAAGAAGTCAATCCAGAGGGCCGCAAAATGAACCATCGCGAGAGCAGCAAGGAGACCACCACGATGAACCTCGAGCCGCCCGTCGCTCCCGCTTTCATGTCGCTTCACAGCAGCGCCACTCGTGCCGCGCTAGCTCTTGCGTGTTCCCTGGTCGCACTGTTCGCACTCGCCGTCGCGCCGGCCGGCGCGACGGTCGTCCACGAGTCCGAAGGCAGCTTCAACGGCTCCGAACGGCCGATTTTCGAAACGTTCGAAAATATCATCCCGAGTGTCGCTGTCAACCTGTCAAGTGGTGACGTCTGGGTTACCGAATCGAAGTTTGTTGGCTCTGGCAAGGCCTACGTGGTTGACAAGTTCAACTCGAAAGGGGAATACGCCAACGTACAGATTGCTGGCGAAGGGACCCCGCAGGGAGCATTCTCGTTTGGCTTCATTGGTCTCTATGCGGGTATAGCCGTCGATAACACGGTTGCAGGCTCTCACAAAGGGGATCTATACGTCTCGGACACCAGCAATGGCGTCGTTGACCGCTTCGGCGACTCGGGGGCCTTCGAATGTCAGATCACCGGCAAGACGCCTGTCTCTGTCGAAGAAATAGCACACGAGTGCAACGGTGCCGCCGGCAGTCTCACCCCGGACGGATCGATTGAACCGGCCGGCCTCGCCGTTGACTCCGCAGGCGACCTATACGTCGCCGACAGAGCCCACCAAGTGATCGACATCTTTGGTCCTTCCGGCGAATACAAGACACAGATCACGGACTCCCATCTCGGCAACGTCGCCAGCATCGCTCTTGACTCGACCGGCAACCTCTACGTCACAAATCTCCTCGAAAACGTGGTCAAGTTCGATTCGAGCGGTCACTTCGTCTCGGCCATCGACGAAGGAAACACGCCGGCGGGCGTCGCGGTTGACCCAACGAACAATCATGTCTACGCCGGCATCGTCAACAATGAAGGAGTCCAGGAACGAGAGATCGCCGAGTACGAACCGTCTGGCGCCCTGGTAGATGTCTTCGCTCCGTCGTCCGACAACGACTTTGCGACCGGCTATCTCGGCCTAGCCGTAGGGCCGACGGGCAAAATCTACGCTGCGGAAATCAGCAGAGTGAGCTCAGCTGTCATTAAAGTTTTGATCTATGGCCCGGATCTCGTCGTCCCGACCGTCACCACGCACGTCGCCACAGGCGTCGAAGAGACGAGCGCCACGCTGCACGGCCACCTTGACCCAGACGCGGCTCACGGCGGCGGCGAAGTGACAAGCTGCCAGTTCGAATATGGCCTTACGAATGCATATGGGGAAACGGCGCCCTGCTCGCCCGCGCCTTCGTACTCAAGCCCTGAAGACGTCAGCGCCGACGTCACCGGCCTGCGGCCATCGAGCACTTACCACTTCCGCCTCGAGGCGGCCAACGCGAACGGCGTCTCAAGCACGGGCGAAGACGAGACGCTGACGCTGGGCGGTCCGCCCAGCATCGATCACCAGGTCGCGGAAGGTAGAAATACGTCGGTCGTCTTCCTGGCGAAGATCAATCCCTGGGGCGGGGACACCACCTGCCAGGTCCAGTATGTCGCTGACGCGACCTTCCAGCAGTCGCAGTGGGCAAACGCCACGACCCAGCCCTGCCGGCCTGAAGACCTCGGCTCGGGGTTCGGTGACGTCAGAACCAGGTTCCTGGTCACCGGCTTGGCTCGCGAAACCACTTACCACTACCGCTTCTTGGCCACTAACAAAGCCGGCGTCACTGACGCCCCTGGTGCCACCTTTGAGACGTACGGCATCGACGCCTTTTCGATCGAAGAGCTCAAAAGCTCGCAAATCGCGCCTAACGGTGAGTGGTCGCCCGGCGAACCCGAAACCCAGCAGGCCGGTGCCCATCCCTACGAACTGGTCACGACCATCGAACTGAGCAAGACGACTGTCCTGTCGGAATACCTGCTCGGCGGCCCTGAACAGCAGAAGGAAACCGAACTCACGAACTTTACCGGCGTCGACACCAAGGACATCCATACCGAACTGCCGCCCGGGCTGATCGGTAATCCGAACGCTACGCCGAAGTGCAGCCGCTTCCTCGTGAACGCGGAGGAATGTCCCGGTGACACCATGGTCGGGAGGATCGAACTCTGGCTAGACAGCAACCCGTCCCTTGCCGGGGAAGGCGGGCAAAGTGGGCCACCTAGTTACAGTGAACCTCTTTACAACCTTGCGCCGTCCGGTTCCAATCCGGCTGAATTTGGCGCCTATGTCCAGGGTCAGGTTGGCGCCTGGATCCCCTTCCATGTCCGCACGGGCGGCGACTACGGAGTCACCGCCGACTCGATCGACATCACCGCTCTCGCCGTGCTCGAGAAGATACGCGTCCGTGTCTGGGGAGTCCCTGGCGACCCCGCTCACGACGTCGAGCGAGACTGCCCAACCGGCCACGGAGGCTACAACCAATGCTCCAGCGACCAGCCGCTCAAGCCGCTGCTGATGAACCCCACCACCTGCGGCACCGGCCCCCAGGCCGTGACTGCCACGGCCGATAGCTGGGGCGAACCGGGCAAGTACGTTAAGGCGACAGCTGAAATGCCGGGTTATACGGGCTGCAACCAGCTGCAGTTCAAGCCGACCTTGGAAGCGCTGCCGACGACGAACGTCGCCGACTCGCCGTCGGGACTGCACGTGGACCTCCACGTGCCGCAGGATCTCGACAGCGAAGGCTTCGAAGACCCCAAGGGTCTCGTGACCGCCGACCTCAAGGACAGCAAGGTAACGCTGCCTCCTGGTCTGATCGTCAACCCGGCTTCAGCCAGCGGTCTTGCTGCCTGCTCGCCGGCTCAAGTCGAATTGCACGGCCCCGAACCGGCTCAATGCCCCGATGCCGCGAAGATCGGCCGGGTCGAAGTCGACACGCCGCTGATCGATCACCCGTTGCCCGGCTCGGTCTATGTCGCGACGCCATATGACAACCCCTTCAATTCGCTGCTCGCTATCTATGTGGCTGTCGACGATCCAGAAACGGGTGTGGTGGTGAAGCTCGCGGGTCACATCGAAGCGAACCCCGAGACCGGCCAGCTGACGACGACGTTTGAAGAAACTCCACAGTTGCCCTTCGAAGACTTCAAGCTCGAATTCTTCGGTGGGCCACGCGCGGCACTGCGTACCGCGCCGACATGTGGCACTTATGAAAGCGCTTCGGTGCTGACGCCGTGGTCCGCGCCCGAATCGGGGCCCGCGGTCACGTGGTCGGATCCGTTTCAGATCAGCTCTGCTCCGGGTGGTGCCCCGTGCCCCACGCAGGCAGCTGAGGAGCCCGACAGCCCGAGCTTTAGCGCGGGCACGGAAACCCCGGTCGCAGGCTCCTACTCGCCTTTCGTCCTGTCTGTGAGCCGTAAGGACGACTCGCAGGAATTGAAGGGCATAAACACTGTCCTACCTCCCGGGCTCACCGCGAAGCTGGCGGGAGTCGCGGAATGCTCGAATTCGGCGATCGAAGCCGCCCAGCACAAGACGGGCAGGCAAGAGCAGGAAAGCCCGTCCTGTCCGGTCGGCTCTGAAGTCGGTACGGTCAATGTCGGTGCCGGCGCCGGCCCCGCACCGTATTTCACCACGGGTCGTGTGTATCTCGCCGGTGCTTATAAGGGAGCTCCGTTCTCGCTTGCGATCATCACGCCGGCGGTGGCGGGACCGTATGACCTTGGCAACGTTGTCGTGCGGGCAGCGCTGTTTGTGAATCCCGAAACCGCTCAGGTGACGGTGAAGAGCGATCCGATCCCAACGATCCTCGACGGCATCCCGCTGGACGTGCGGACGATCGTAGTGAGGACGGGCCGGTCTGACTTCACCCTGAATCCAACCAGCTGTGAAAAAATGTCGGTTGGTGGCGAAGCGTTCTCGGTCCTCGGAGGAGTCCCGACGCTCAGTGCGCCCTTCCAGGTTGGTGGCTGCGAAGCGCTTGGCTTCAAGCCGCGCTTCAGTGTCTCGACGTCCGGGAAGACCTCGCGTCGAGATGGGGCCAGCCTGCATGTGACGTTGACTTATCCGAATACCGCCCAGGGCAGTCAGGCGAATATCAAGAGCGTTCATGTCGAACTGCCGAAGGCCCTTCCTTCTCGTTTGTCCACTTTGAACCATGCTTGCGTGGATTCGGTGTTCAACCAGAATCCCTCGGATTGTCCCGCTCTGGCAAAGGTTGGATCTGCTCGGGCAATGACTCCGCTGCTTGGCGTTCCTCTGGAAGGCCCGGCTTACTTTGTGAGTCACGGAGGTCAAAAGTTCCCAGAACTGGTCGTCGTGCTCCAGGGCGACGGCATCACGATCGACCTGCACGGCGAAACGTTCATAAGCTCTGCCGGCATCACGAGCTCGACGTTCCACACGGTCCCCGACCAGCCGATCACGAGCTTTGAACTGACGCTGCCGGAGGGCACCGATTCAGTGTTTTCCGCCAACCGGAACTTCTGTGCGGCCACGGAAACGGTCCTCGTCAAGCGCAAGGTGACCGTCCGCGTCAAGGGTCACAAGAAGACCGTCACGCGCAAGGTCAAGACTACGGTCACCGCGCCGCTGGTCATGCCGACCACGTTGACCGCGCAAAATGGCGCCGTCCTGACGCAGAACACGAAGATAGGCGTCGTGGGTTGCGCCAAGAAGAAGCAGCCGAAGTCGAAGAAGCAGCCGAAGTCGAACAAAGCTCGGCACGGCAAGGGGAAGAAATAGCGATGGCACAAACCAGGAGACAGTGCAGAGGGTCAGGCAAGTGCGACGCCGAGCGCCGTCACTAGCTGGGGCTGAGGATTAAGTGCGTAGTTCACAGCCGCAACATCGCGAGCGTCTTTATGGCGTCGCGGGTTTGCTCGCGCTTGCGCTGATTGTATTGGCGCTCGGGCCGGGGGCGCCCAAGGCGCTGGCGACGGTCAAGCCTGAAATCAGCGCAGGCTGGTCGAGCGAGGTCGTCGCCGCTTCCGCCCGTCTGCGCGCCGAAATCAACCCCGAGGGCTCGCCCACCAGCTACGAGTTCGAGTACATCGCTCAGGCCACTTATGAAGCCAACTTGGCGGCCGGACATGAAGGCTTCGCCGGCGCGTTGGCGGCGCCGGCGAAAGGAGCGGTCTCGATCGGCGAAGGCACGGTCACCGTCTCGGTCTTTCAGTCGATCAGTGGCCTCTTGCCCGAAACGGCCTACCGTTACCGCGTCCAGGCCAGCAATGGCGGGGGCACAGAAACAAGCTCTGCATACGCTTTGAGGACCCAGAGCCTCGGCTCGGGGCAGCTGCTCGCCGACGGTCGCGGGTGGGAGATGGTCTCCCCGATCGAAAAGAACGGCGGCCAGGTCCAGGCTCCTGGGGAAATCGATGGAGGCGGGGTGCTGCAGGTCTCTCCTGACGGTGAAGCCGCGACCTATTCCTCATCTGCCTCTTTCGGCGCGGGCGCTCTGGGCGCACCGCTTGCCAGCCAATACATATCGCGCCGCACCCCTGGCGGCTGGCTTACCGAAAACGTCACAACGCCAATGGTCTCTGGTTCTTACGGTGAACATCCCAACGGCGTTCCCTACCAGCTCTTCTCCGAGGGTTTGGGACTTGGCATCGTCGTCAACGGTGAGCACTGCCGCGAGCAGGAGTCGACCAGCTGCCCCGTGGCGAACCCGCCGCTAGGAGCAACCGAAGCCCTGCCCGGCTACCAGGACTACTATCTACGCAACGACGAAACCGGCGCTTTCGGTGCGCTTGTGACCCAGGCGAACAGCCCTTCGCTCACAGAGAGCCCCGACTGGTTCAACCTTGCTCTCGCGGGCAGCTCCCCCGACCTGCGCCACGTGATCCTCTCGACCTGCGCGAAGCTCACCGGTGAAGCGAGCGAACTCGCCGGCCCCGAAGGTTGCGAATCAGGCGAAAGCAACCTGTATGAGTGGAGCGCGGGCCAATTGCACCTCGCCAACGTGCTGCCAGGCAAAACCACGGGAACCCCGGGCGCAAAGCTCGCCGCACAGGGCGGCGCTGTCTCAGAAGATGGCTCTCGCGTCTATTTCACCGATCAGGGCAACCTCTATCTGCGCGAAGCTCCCGGTGAAGCGGCCGGCTGCGGCGTGCCGTGCGCCGGGGAAGACACGAAGCTATTGGCGGCCGCCGGGAAGTTCCAGACCGCGACCTCGAACGGTTCAGTCGTGTTCTTCACCACCGAAGAACATCCCTCTGAAGAACACCTCTATCGCTACGTGGCTCTAAGTGGAACGGTCGAATCGCTCGCCACCCAAGTCAAGGGCGTCCTTGGCGCCTCCGAAGATGACTCCACGGTGTATTTTCAGGACGCTGCTGGCCTCGAGCAGTGGAGTGAAGGCACGGTTACCCAGATCGCGCCTGGGACCGAAGCGGCTCAGGAAAGCGACTGGCCGCCCGCCACCGGCACCGCGAGGGTCTCAGCCGATGGGCAGCATCTGCTATTCCTCTCGAAGGCTCGCCTCAGCGGCTATGACAACACTCCGGCCGAAGCGGCCGATTGTGGAGCGGAGGTCGCCGGCGCGTTTCAGAGCGAACCGTGCCAGGAGGTCTTTCTCTACGACGCCGGTTCGCACGATCTGGCTTGCCTGTCGTGCAACCAGACCGGTGAGCGTCCGGAAGGCCCTTCGACGATCCCCGGGGCGATCGCCAACGGCAAAGAAGCGGCCGGCGCCCAGGGCGAGATCGTGACCGATTCCTATAAGCCTCGTGTCCTCTCCACGAACGGGCGACGTTTGTTCTTCGATTCCCGCGACGCGCTGCTGCTGCAGGACACCGATAAGGCTCCCGACGTCTACGAGTGGGAGGCTCAGGGGGAAGGCTCCTGTCAGCTGTTTGGCGGTTGCCTCAACCTCGTATCGAGCGGTCGGTCCGCGGGCGGAGCGGTGTTCGTCGATGCGTCCGCAAACGGGTCGGACGCGTTCTTTCTCACCGAAGGCTCGCTGGTGCCCTCTGACCCCGGCTCTGTCGACCTCTATGACGCTCGTGAAGGCGGCGGTTTCCCCGAACCACCGAGCCTGATTCCTTGCCAGGCCGATGCCTGCCAGACGCTTCCCGCTGAACCAGAAGACCCTGAACCGGGAACGCTGCGCCAAGGTCTCGGCAACCCGCCCACGCCACCACCGCTCAGCCGGCCCAGTCCCATCAAATGCGCGAAGGGTCGCGTCCTGCAGAAGGGCCGCTGTGTGCTCAAGCCCCGCCAAAAGAAGAAGAAGCGTCCTCGCAAGCGCACGAGTCGACGTAGGACCCACAACCACAAGGGCGCCCGGTGATGCGCTCTCGCCACGCCGCAGGCGTCAGTATCGTCGCGATCATGGTGGCTGTAGCGGCCTGGTTGCCTACGACCGCCCAGGCGGGTTTCGGATTCAGCGGCTTCTCGGTCGTTCCGCTCGTTGAAGGTGGCACGCCGGATATCGCAGCCGGCACGCATCCCTATGCGTTGAAGATGAAGGTCGCCTTCAACCTGGCGGCTGAAGAACCGACTCAGCCCGGCATCTTCAGCGAAGGTGACCTGCGCGATCTGCGGATCGAACTGCCCCGGGGCTTGATCGAAAACCCCGATGCTCTGCTCAAGTGCAGTGCCGCGCAGTTCTCGGAGCCGCGCGTCTCGCCTTTCGAACAGAGCGCCTCGGGTGAGAGTTGCCCTGAACAGTCCCAGATCGGGGTCGTGACCGTGCACACCTCCTACGCTGGGGGGCAGACACGCTCGTTCGGCCTGTTCAACCTGGTGCCCCCGCCGGGTGTCGCTGCCACGTTCGGTTTCGCGCCCTATGGGGTGCCGGTCATCTTCTCCTCACAGCTGCGCCCCAACGCCGCCGGCGAATACACGCTCACCATGGAAGCGCAGAATCTCTACCAGTCGCTTGACCTCTACTCGCTTGAAATGACGATCTGGGGAGTCCCCTGGGCCGTCAGCCACGACGGCGAACGCGGCAACTGCCTAAACCAGATAGAACCCTACCTGCCCTGGGCGGACTGCTCGCTCGGCAACGCCAGTGCTCACGCCGTGCCCTATCTCAGCTTGCCAACTTACTGTGGCGTGCCTTTGCTGTCCACGGTTAATGCGGACTCTTGGCAAGACCCCGCGCGCGTCTCCGCGGCCTATGAAGCTCCTGCGCTCCAAGCGTGTGAAACGGTTCCCTTCGATCCTCAAGCGGTCGGCGCCCTAACCGCTCCTCACGCGTCCTCGCCGACCGGTTTCGAGTTCGTCCTCACCAACAACAACGAAGGGCTCGTCAGCCCCATCGTGCGTGCGCCATCGCAGACGAAGACCGCCGTGGTGACGTTGCCCGAAGGCGTTACGATCAATCCCTCGCTCGGTGCTGGTCTAGGCGTCTGCACGCCTGCGCAGTACGCGGCCGAGACCGCCCTCTCCCCACAGGGCGCGGCTTGCCCAAACGATTCGAAGATCGGCGAATTCACGGTCGAAAGTCCGCTCTATGAAAATGAAATCGGCGGTGCGATCTATCTCGCCCAGCCCGACAATGCCGCCACAAGCACACCCGGTGCGGAGAACCCCTTCGACACGCAGCTGGCCGTCTATCTCGTGGCGAAGGCGCCGCAGCGCGGGATTCTCATCAAGCTTCCCGGCGAGCTCCTCCCCAACCCGCAGAGCGGCCAGCTCACCGCGACCTTCGAAGGCCTTCCTCAGTTCCCCTACACGAACCTGAAGATCCATTTCCGCGAAGGCCAGCACGCTCCGTTGGTCACCCCGTCTGCGTGCGGCACCTATTACACCTACTCCTCGCTAACACCGTGGCTCGGTGCGCTCGGGGAATTCCACCGCAAGGCATTCTCGACGATCGAAACGGGGATCGGCGGCAGCCCCTGCCCCGCGGGAGCGGTTCCCTTCGAACCGGTCGCGCGTGGCGGCACGCTCAACCCCGTCGCCGGTGCGTACTCACCGTTCTATCTGCGTCTCTCGCGCACAGACTCCCAGCAGGAGATCACGTCCTACTCGGCGGCGTTGCCCCCCGGCCTGATCGCGAACCTCTCAGGAGTAGTGTTCTGTCCCGAGGCGGCGATCGAAGCGGCAAGGCACAAGACCGGGGCCGAAGAGTTGGAACACCCGAGCTGCCCCCCGGCAAGCGAAATCGGCCACACGAGCACCGGTTACGGTGTCGGCTCGGCACTCGCCTACGCATCCGGCAAGCTGTATCTCGCGGGCCCGTACCACGGCTCCTCGTTTTCGGTCGTCGCGATCGACCCCGCCGTCGTTGGCCCGTTTGACCTCGGCGTCGTCATCGTCCGCTCGGCGCTGCGTATCGACCCCCATACAGCCGATGCCTCGATCGACTCGACGGGCTCTGACCCGATCCCGCACATCATCGATGGCATCCCGCTGCACCTGCGCGACATTCGCGTCTACATCGATCGTCCCCAGTTTACGCTGAACCCTACGAACTGCGATCCGTTCACCCTTACCTCGACGATGACAGGTTCGACCGCCCCCTTCACCAACCCGGCCGATATTACCGCGAGCGTCTCAGACCCCTTCCAGGTCACCAACTGCCAGGCACTCGCATTCAAACCCGCCTTCAAGGTCTCGGTGTCGGGCAAAACATCGCGGACCCAGGGAGCGAGTCTCTCGGCGAAGCTCACCTTCCCCGCTGGCGCGATCGGCAGGTATGCGAACATCAAGTCGGTCAAGGTGGACCTCCCCAAGCAGCTCCCGGCTCGCTTGACCACTCTGCAACAGGCGTGCACGGACGAACAATTCGAAGCAAACCCGGCAGGATGCCCGCCCGCGTCGATCGTGGGGCACGCCAAGGCGATCACCCCGATCGTGCCCGTCCCCCTAGAAGGCCCCGCTTACTTCGTCAGTCATGGAGGCCAAAAGTTTCCCGAATTGGTGGTGGTTCTCCAGGGGTATGGAGTAACCGTCTACTTGAATGGAGAAACCTTCATAAGCAGCGCTGGAATAACATCGTCGACCTTCAAGGCGATCCCTGATGTCCCAGTGGGAAGCTTTGAATTGACGCTTCCACAAGGTCGCTACAGCGCTCTTGCCGCCAACGGCAGCTTTTGCCCCCGCACAGTGACAGTTCGCAAGCGCGTGCACGGCAAGATACGGGTCCTACACAAGAGTACTGCCGTGAAACTCGTGATGCCCACAAGCTTCGTAGCGCAGAACGGTGCCGTAATCCACGAGTCAACGCCGATCTCGGTATCAGGGTGTAAACCCAGCAACGTCAAGAAGGGACAAAGCAACGTCAAAAAGGGACAAAGGCGCCGCTCATGAAGCGAGGGCTGGTCTTTGCATGCGCGGCCGTCCTAGGGAGTATGGTCCTAGGCGCGGCAGTGGCCGATGCGGGGACCGGCGCGGCGCGTTCCTTCTCCTTCGCTCCTGTAGCAGGCTTCGCTGATGCGCTGGCCGCGACGGTCAATCAGTCCAACGGCGATGTCTACGTGTCCGACCTCGGGAGCAATAGTCTGTGGGAGTTCAACGTGAGCCTCGCAGGTAAGAGCGCTGAACCTGACTTAACGTTTGGCGGAGAAGGCTTCGTGAGGGAACCGCACCTGCCGGGCCAATTGCCTACCTCAGAACTGGATCTTCCCTTCCAGTCGGCGGCGGACGGCGAACACAACGTACTCGTGCCGACGGTCAATGGCGGCAAGGTGTACGAGCTTTCCGTTACCGGAGAAGAAGTCGAATTGGCGAGACCCCTCACCGGGATCGCGGAGCCGACTGGCGTTGGCGTGGACGGCGATGGGAACATCTATGTCGCGCAGCTTGGGGGCGCGGTACGCAGGTTCAACTCGGCGGGGGAGCCGGTGAATGCAACCGGAGTGGAAACCTCTGAAAACACGCTCACGACAGCATCGACAGGGGTCCGGGCGATGGCCGTCGACTCCACTGGAGAAGAAATCTATCTCGCGACTGAAGACGGTGTGATTCAGTACCATCTTTCCGGAGGTAGGTACGTCCAGGGTCAGACGTTCGGCGAAGGATTCACCACTGGTGTGGCCGTTGCGCCGGCGGGTGGGCCTGCCGCGGGTGACGTTTTTGTCGAGGCAAACGGCGTTATCGCCGACTACGAACCCTCTGGCAGGCAGCTCACCAGCTTTGGGGGAGAGGAAGGACATGCCCTTGGCGGAGGAGCCGGGCGTCTAGCCGTGTACAGCACGTCGACCGAAACCGCGATATTCGCTCCCAACAGAAGTAGTGTGGAAGTCTACGTCACGTTCCCTGCGCCGACAGTCACGGCCCAAGCCGCCGACGAACTACAGCGGACCACTGCGAAGGTCAACGGCACTGTCAACCCCGAAGGCATGACGATCACAGGGTGCTTCTTCGAATACGGCGCCGGCCAGACGCACACCTGCAATCTCTCCGGCGCGGAAATCGGGAGCGGCAACGCCCCAGTGGCCGTCTCCGCAGAACTGGAAGGCCTCGAACCAGGGACCAACTACCCCTTCCATCTCGTGGTCGAATCCGAAGGTCACGTGATATCAAGCACTGGGTCGAAGCTCAGCACACCTCCGGTCGCTACCGCAACGACCGAAACGGCGTCGAACGTAACCACCGAAGCAGCCACACTCAACGCGACCGCGAATTTGTTCGCTGGGGCAGCGAGCTACCACTTCCAGTACGTACAGGAAGGCTCAGGCGAACCCCATACGACCGAAGAAAAGCCCCTCGCCGTGGGTGGGCAGACCGTCATCGCTAACTTGACGGGTCTCGCGCCAAATGAGCGTATCTTCTTCCGTCTGGTGATCGTCCCAGAAGCCCCGCTCAGGCCCATAGAGGGAGCATTCGCATCCCTCGCAACCAAGGTTGGTCTGCCCGTGGCCGACACCGGCCACGAATTCACGACACCCGGATTCACGCCGCTCATCATCCCGCCGGCAGTGAACCACCCCATACCCAAAGGGGCGGTGAAGGTGAAACACGCGCGCAGGAGTACGCCAAGGAAGTCGAGCGCTGCAGGGAGATCAAGTCGAAGAAGCAACGCACACAGTGCCTACCCGGCGAAGCGGTCGGAGGTCACCGGGTGCTCTACAGTGAGGCGGTGGCCACTCGCGAGGTCGAACACCTGCTGATCGGGGGCGGTCTTGCCTGCGCCACATGTGCCCAGTCGCTGCGTGAGGGTGGCGCCGGCGGCGAGATCGTGCTTGTCGGTCGCGAGCCGGACCCGCCCTACAACCGCCCCGAGTGCTCGAAGGGCTATTTGCGCGGCGAAGAGAGCCGCGAGGAGCCGCTGGTACAGCCGAAGCAGTTCTGGTCCGAGCAGAAAGTGGAGCTGCTCACGCGCACGAGCGTCACCGCCCTGGACCTCGATACGCGCGTAGCGAAGCTCTCGGACAAGCAGGAGATCCACTTCGAGAAGGCGCTGATCGCAACCGGAGCGAATGTGCGCCGCCTGAACGTGGCCGGCTGCGAGCTGGAGCAGATCCACTATCTGCGCACGCTCGGCAACTCCGATCACATTCGCACGGGCGTGGCCGACGCGGAGCGGGTGGTTTTGATCGGGGGTTCCTACATCGGCTGCGAGGTTGCAGCCTCGTTGACGATGATGGGCAAGCAGGCGACGATCGTGATGCTGGAGGACGTGACGCTGGAGCGCGGCTTCGGCAAGGCGGCTGGGAGCTTCTTCCAGGGCTTGCTGGAATCCCACGGCGTCACGGTCCACGCTGCCGACGGCCTGGAGCGCTTCGAGGGAAATAGCCTCGCGGGCACCCCCTCTGGGGCGCACCCTGAAGGGCACACCCAGGGGACGCACGGCAAGCAGGCAAGCGGCCGTGTCGGCAAGGTCGTTACGACAAACGGCTTGGAGATTGCGGCCGACGCGGTCGTGATCGGCGCCGGGGTCACCCCGGACATCGCGCTTGCCAAGCGCGCCGGCCTGGAGATCGGCGAGCGTGGCGGAGTGCTGTGCTCCTCGCGTCTGGAGACGTCAGCCGCAGGTGTGTTCGCCGCAGGCGATATCGCCGAGTACGACTCGCCCCTGCACGGTACCCACGTGCGCATCGAGCACTGGGACGTGGCCTTCAACCACGGCAAGACCGCCGCCGCGAACATGCTCGGCGGCGACGTCCCGCACGAAGTTGTGCCCTACTTCTATTCGGTGCTTGCCGACTGGGGCGAACTGGAATACGTCGGCCCCGCCTACGAGTGGGATGAGGAGATCGTGCGTGGCTCCTACGAGAGCGCAAACTTCACGACCTGGTATCTGAAGGACGGTCGTGTGGTCGCCGCGCTCACCTTCGGTCGTCCAGACGATCTCGACGCCGCGCGGCGGCTGATCGCGGAGCGTCTGCTGCTTGACGAGGCTCAGCGCCAAAAGCTCGAGAGCCTCGATGCAGACCTCGCCACCCTGTAGGATGGCTTTCTAAACAACGGTCGGTGGTGAAGGGAAGTCGGTGCGAATCCGGCGCGGACCCGCCACTGTGACCGGGGATGCCAGCCGCGGCGCGAAAGCGCAGCCACTGATCGGCCGTTCGGCGGATCGGGAAGGCGCGGAGGGTGGGCCCGGGAGCCAGGAGACCTGCCTCCGACCACAAGCCCACAAGCCCTCGTGGAAAGGGGTGGCTCATGCTCACATCTCGTCGTATCTCCCTGGCGCTTTGCGCCACAATTGTCGCTATATCGCTTCTGTTCGCCTGGACCATCTCGTCAGCTTCGGCTACGGGTAATCCCGCCACCGTCACCGTCCGCATCCAGGGCCTTGGCGGCGAAACCCTGCTTCAGCAGACACAGGTCACCACCAGCGCGACGCCGATCACCATCGAAGGCGGCACCTGCGAAGGAACAAGCGCCGGCGGTGCGGTCTACGACGCCACCGGCGGCGCTTGGAAGGTCAAGAACCAGTCCGAAGGGGTCGAACTTCAGGGCCTAGAGGGCCTCGACCTGCCGGAATTCAACTCCAAAGAACCATCTGGTGTCTACTGGGCTTTCTGGCTGGAAGGCAAGTACGCCGAACAGGGAATGTGTTCTCAGTCGATCGTAAGCGGCCAGCACATCGTGCTGTTCCCACAGTGCTATGCGGTAGGTCCGATGTGCCAGAGCGCGACATCGCCCAATAACTTCCTGACCGCCGTCCCTGCAGTGGCCACGGCCAATGTCGGGCAGCAGGTCTCGGTCACACTCGGTGCGTTGAGCACTGAAACGGCTCTTCCGGAGAGTTCGCTCCCAGAAGGGGATCTACTCGCGGATGGCGCTCAGACGTTCGCACCGGCCGCCGACGGGGTTACGAATGTCTCCTTTTCGGCCCCTGGCCTGTACACGCTTCAGGCTCATGCCCCCAACTCGGTCGCTTCGGACCCATTCACGATTTGCGTCCACAACGGCAACGACGGGACCTGCGGCACAACACCGATCTTCTACGCCTGCGCGACGCCGTCAGTTGCCGTGCCTGCCTGCTACACCTGCGCGACGGCGTCAGTCGCCGTACCAGCTTGCGTCGGACCGGTGGTTGTCACGCCCCAGCCAGGAGCCGACATCGTGACCATCAAGGGCGTCGAGAATGGGCACCGCTACTCTCGCCGCAAAGGTCCGCATATCCTGCAGGGGGTTGTCCAAGTGCCCGCCGGTGGCACGCTCAAGCAGGTACGGATAAGCCTTCAGCGCCGCGAGGGCAAGCGCTGCAGCGTGTTCAGCGGCACCAAGGAGGCCTTCGTGCGAGCGCGCTGCGACACGACGCGCTTCTTCTCGGCGGGCGACAGCGAGTCGTTCAGCTACCTGCTCCCGAGCTCGCTGCCGCCAGGCCGCTACGTGTATGAGATCGAGGCGCTCGATGATTCCGGCAACCTGACTAAGCTCGTGCCAGGTGTGAGCCACGTCGTCTTCTATGTCAAGTAGGTCCCTCTCGTTGGGCGCGCGCGTTCGGCGCGCGCCCGGTCGGGCGCTGCTCGGCCTCTCTGGTCTGGCGCTGGCGGGACTGCTGGCGCTTGCCGGCTGCGGGCTTGGTCCAGGTTCGACACCGGGTGGTATCAGCCTGTCGGTGACACAGGACTTTGGCGCCCTCCCTGTCGGCTACGCCGGCACGCCGCGCGTGAGCGGCCAGGAGACCGTGATGAGCCTCCTACAGCGCAATTACGAAGTCAAGACCCGCTACGGCGGCGGCTTCGTGGAGAGCGTCAACGGGCACGCCGGCGGCACGCAAGCCGGGGAACCGATCGACTGGTTCTACTACGTCAACGGTGTAGAGGCGCCAAAGGGAGCCGCCGATACCAATGTCGAATCTGGCGATCGTATCTGGTGGGATCTGCACGACTGGAGCCAGACCGACAACATCCCCGCGGTCGTCGGCTCCTTCCCCGAGCCGTTCGTGGGGGGAATCGAAGGCAAGCGCTATCCCGTGCGCGTGGAATGCTCGGAACCGTCGAGCCCGGCTTGCGCGGCGGTGCACGCACGTCTCAGTAGGTTTGGCGTGCCGGTGGCCGGGGCGGCCGTCTCAGACGAAGAAGAGCAGTTGACGATGCGCGTGCTGGTCGGCCCCTACTCTGCCTTGGGCAACTCGCTCAGCGTGCACGACCTGGGTGCCGGCCCACGCTCGAGCGGCGTGTATGCACGCTTCTCAGACGGCGGCAGCGTGCTCAGCCTGCTCGATCCCGCCGGCAGCGTCGTGCGAAAACTGGGCGCGGGAGCGGGTCTGATTGCCGCGACGCGCTACGGCAAAGAGGCGCCCGTGTGGCTCATCACAGGCACCGATGCGGCCGGCGTGACCCACGCCGCCAACTCGCTGCGCGAAAGCACGCTGCACAACGTCTTCGCGCTCGCACTCGAACCGTCGGGGACGGCCCAGCCGGTGCCGCTGGCGGGGTCCTGAGCACTCGGGAGTAGTCATGGCAATGGGCGCCACGCTCTTCTACCGTCGCCTAGCGAGTCCGCTGCACGCGACCCGCGCGACGGTGGCGGCCACGTGGGCCTGTGCGCTGATCGCCGCGACACTGCTCAGCCAAAGCCCGATGGTGCTGGCAGCACTCCTGATCGGCGTGCTCGGCGCGGGCGCCGGCGCCGGCCTGGGCCGCGAGCTAGTGCGCACGCTGCGCACCGTGCTGATCGTGGCGATCCCGATCGTGCTCGTCAACGTGCTCGTCTACCACGAAGGTCTCACCGTGTTCGCGCGCCTCGGAGATCTCGGCCCCTTCGGTCAAGGCGATTTGACGGTCGAGGCGCTCGTCTACGGTGCCGTGATCGCGCTGAAGGTCGGCCTGCTGATGCTCGTCACGACGCTCGCGGGCCTTGCGATCGACCCGGACGAGCTGCTGGCTGTGTTTCGCCGCCACTCGTTTCGCTCGGCGCTCACAGCTTCGCTCGCCACGCGCATGATCGGCGTGCTGTCCGCCGACTCGCAGCGACTGGCCGAGGCGCAGCGCACGCGTCCGGGCGGCGGCGCCACGGGCGCACGCGCACGCGTCAGACTGTTGAGCGCGATCGTCGGCTCGTCGCTCGATCGCTCGATGGACGTGGCCGCCACGCTCGAGCTGCGCGGCTTCGCCGCCGGCCCACGCACGGGCGGCCGAGCACCACATCGCCCCTTCTCGCGCCACGACCGCGCGTTCGCCCTCTCCGCCGCGTGCGTGTTCGCGCTTGCGCTGCTCGGCCGGCTGGCGGGAGCTGCCCCGTTCGACCCCTACCCGCTGCTGAGGATGCCCGTGTCCGGTGCGACTTTCGCACTTTGTCTAGCGCTGCCTGTGGCTGCCATGCTGCCATTCGCCGATCGTAGGGGGATTGAGTTTTGAGATCCGTTGTGGCGTTCTCGAACGTGACCTACGCCTATCCCGAAAGTCCCGAGGCAGCCTTGCGCGGGGTGACTCTGGAGCTGGATCAGGGTGAGCTGTGCCTGCTGGCCGGTCGCTCCGGCCAGGGCAAGTCGACGTTGCTGCGCGCCGCCTGCGGTCTTGTCCCGCACTTCCACGGCGGCACGTTCGCCGGCAGCGTCAGCGTCGCGGGCATGGACACGCGCGAGCATCCGCCGGCGCAGCTGGGCGCCCACGTCGGTGTGTTGCAGGGCGATTCGGAGACACAGTTGGTGATGAGCTCGGTGCGTGCTGAGCTGGCGCTTGCGATGGAGAGTCGTGGCCACGGTGCCACGGCTGTCGCGCGTGCCGTCGAGGAGGTTGCGCTCGCGCTCGGCATCGACCATCTGTTTGAGCGCTCCACCCATGACCTCTCCGGTGGGGAGAAGCAGCGCGTGGCACTCGGTGCGGCGCTAGTCGGTCGTCCACGCGTGGTATTGCTGGACGAGCCAACGTCCCAACTCGACCCGGTTGCCGGCGACGAGCTGATCGGCCTGCTGCGCCGGCTCAACCAGGAGTGGGACACGACGATTCTGCTCTCAGAGCATCGCTTGGAGCGCTGCCTGTCGGCAGCAGACCGCGTGGTCGCGCTGGAGGGTGGCGCGGTCGTCCATGATGGCTCGCCAAGCTCGTTCCTGCGTTTCGCCGCTGAGCACGAGCCCTCGTTGCAAACGCCGGGCGCGAAGCTGTTCGCGCTCGCCGGTATCGGCCCTCCGCCGGTTGGTGTCAAGCAGGCGCGTGCCTCTCTGCGCCGCGAAGGACTGTTGCCAGACGAGCCAGGCCCGCATAGCGCGTCGTCTTCGAGTGGCCCGAAGGGGGACGCGGCTCCCCAGAAGCACGCTGCAGGCGTGCGCGGGCGGCTCACGAGACGGGGGAGGGGAGAGTCCCCCCTCACGTCCGCACTCGCGCTGCACGGCGTGTGGTGTGAGATCCCGCGCGGGCCGGCGATCCTGCGCGGCGTGGACCTCACGATCGCCCCAGGCGAACGTGTCGCGCTGATGGGTCGCAACGGGGCCGGCAAGTCCACATTGCTGCGCCATGCGGCGGGCTTGGTCGCCCCGACGCGGGGAAAAATCGAGCGGTCGGGCAGGGTGGCGCTACTGCTGCAAAACCCCAACGACTATTTCCTGCACGAGCGCGTCCGCGACGAGCTCTCGCGCGAGGCGCTACGGCGCGCGGGCCTGGTTGCGCTGGCCGAGCGCAACCCGCGTGACCTATCAGGAGGCGAGCGCCAACGGCTGGCGCTGGCGATTGTCTCCGACGGAGGCGAGACCCCGGTAGTGGTCGCGCTCGACGAGCCCACCCGCGGCATGGACCGTGAGGCCAAGGCGCAGCTGGCCGATGAGCTGCACCGTCGTGCCGGGCAGGGGCAGGCGGTGATCGTCGCCACACACGACCCAGAGTTCGCGGCAAGCTGCGCGCAGCGTGCGATCCTGCTTGCCGACGGGCGTGTGATCGCCGATGGCCCAGCGGCTGACCTGCTGGCGGGTGGCTGGTACTTTGCCACCGAGACCGCCCGCATCCTCGGCGGCGCCGGCGGCGCTCTGCGCCCCGAGGACGGCGCGGAGTTGTTGCGCGGCGCACGCACGGGCGAGACAGGATCGCTGTCAGACGGACCAGGGGCTCATCCAGCGGGGGCCGTGCAAGGGGCGCGTGGTCCCCGACCGGGTACGAACAAACAATCCCAAGAAACACCCGAACTGTTGATCCGCGCGGCGGGGGAGGCACACACGTGAGCTGGCCGCTCGCCTCCTTCGCGATCGTCGCCGGGATCCTGCTTGCCGGCTGGCTTGCCTATGAGCGCTCGCGCCCCTCCGCGCGCATGGTCGCGGTCGTAGCCACGCTTTCGGCCGTGGCGGCGCTCGGCCGTGACGCGTTCGTGGCGCTGCCCGACGTCAAGCCGATTACCGCGATCGCGCTTGTCGTCGGCTACGCGCTCGGACCGCTGCCCGGCTTCACGGTCGGCGCGATCGGGATGCTGGCCTCCAACATGATGCTCGGCCAGGGTCCTTACACGCCGTGGCAGATGGCCGCCTGGGGCCTTGTCGGTCTGGCCGGTGCGCTACTCGGACGCGTGAGTGGCAGGCACATGGGTCGCTTTGGCCTCGCGTTGGCTTGTGCCGTGATGGCGCTGGTAGCCAAGGAGATCATGAATGTCTACACATGGACGCTCGCTGCCGCCCACACGCCGGCGGCGTTCCTCTTGATCGCCGGTCAAGGCCTGCCCTACGACATCACGGACACGGTGGCGAGCTTCCTGTTCGGGTTTGCCTTTGGACCCGAGCTCGCGCGCCTGCTTGGGCGTATGCGTGCGCGTATGACCGTCGAATGGGAGCCCGCCCGCCCGCCCACTAGCCCGCCTGCCCGCCTGCCCGTCGCCATATCCGCTCGCGCTGCTCGTACTCGGGTGTCTCGGCATTGCCGCGGCGGCGCTCCCCCCGCGCTCGGGGGGCATCGTCTTCGCGGACATCGACCGCGTCCTCACAAGCGCCGCCTCGCGCTTGGGCGGCCAAGCCTTCGGCGGTCACGCGTGCCGTCGCATTCTTGGCGCACTCCCAGAACGGCGACGGCGGCTTCGGTGGCGCACCGGGACAGCACAGCAGCGAGCTCTACTCAGCTTGGGCCGCGCTTGGCTTGGCCGCCGCGGGACGCGATCCGCTGACGTTCACGCGCGACGGTCACTCGGTACTGAGCGCATTGCGCGACGAAGCAGCGACGCTCGAAGGTGCCGGCGACGACGAGCGCACGATCCTGGCCCTGCATGCATGCGGCCTGCCCGCATCTGATTTTCCAGGCACGAGCCTTCTCGCCAAGCTGGTGCACGAACGCTCGAGCGATGGCTCCTTCGGTCATCTCGTCAACATCACCGCGTTTGCGGTCTTTGCGCTACGCGTCGCCGGTAGTTCCGCGGACAACGCGATCGTCGGCGACGCCGGACGCTGGATCGCGGCCCAGCAGGACAGCGACGGCGGCTTTGGTTTCGCGGGGCGCGGCGGCGGCGAGGATGTCGACGACACGGCCGCGGCGCTGCAGGCCGTGATCGCCGCGAACGGCCAGCGTGGTGGCGCGGTCGCGCGCGCGGTGGCATATCTACGCCGCGCGCAGAATCCCGACGGCGGTTTTCCAGAGCAGCCCGGCGGCGAATCCAACGCTCAGTCGACCGCCTGGGCGGTTCAGGGCTTGAACGCCGCCGGCGTAAACGTGGGTGCCGTCAAACGCGAGCCACAGTCGCTCTCCGCTCGCCTACCTGGAAAGCCTCATGGCGCCCAACGGCAGCGTCTACTACTCGCGCACGAGCGCCCAGACGCCGGTATGGGTCACAGCGCAGGCGCTGACTGCGCTCGCGGCCAAGCCGTTTCCAATCGCACCTGACTTCAGCGGCGGTTAAGCGACTCTCCTACCCTTGGGGGATATGTCCGCGAGCATCCCCAGGGCCGCCGCAGAGGGCCCGCGCGGCTATGGTGGCCCGCTGCTGCTTGCCGGTGCCTGCATCGTGGGCCTGGCTCTGATCTGGGTGCTGGCGGCGCTGGTGCCGTTCACGCACGACAAGGACGCCATCGCCCTGTATGACTTCACGCGCCTGGATCGGCCTGCCATCGAAGCCCCAGCGCGGCTTTTGCTCGACCTGCTCGAACCGGCGTTCTTCATCGTGTGGGGCATCGCGCTCGTGGCAATCGCGCTTTTGCATGGGCGCAGGCGTGTCGCGCTCTCCGTGGCCCTGGTCCTCTCACTGGCGCCTGCCAGTGCCGAGCTGCTCAAGCCGCTGCTTGCCCATCCGCACGCCGAGGTCGTGCCGCTCTACATCAAGGGCGCCTCGTGGCCGAGTGGCCATGCGACCGCGGCCACAGCGCTGTTCTGGTGTGTGTTGCTCGTCGCGCCATCCAGTCGGCGGCGTGCGTTGGCGCTAGTTGGCGTCGTGCTGCTTGCGGCCGTCGGCTGCTCGCTTTTGATCCTCGCCTGGCACATGCCGAGCGACGTGATCGGCGGCTACCTGCTTGGCACGCTATGGTTCGCGCTGGCGCTGCTCGGCCTACGAATGAGCGGCCGTGCTCCTACTGCTTACTCCTCGCCGCCGGCTGAGCCCGCGTGCTCGCCGGGGGCCCAGAGCAGCTCGGAGTCCGCCAGCTTGGGCGCGGTCGGATCGTCGTTGGCCGCTCGGCTGAGGATGAACAGCATGTCCGACAGCCGGTTCAAGTAGCGGATCACCTCGGGGTTGCACTCATCGCCGACGGCGATCGCCCGCCGCTCGGCACGTCGACAGACGGTGCGGCAGACGTGTAGCTGTGCCGCCGCCGGGGTACCGCCGGGGATCACAAACGAGCGCAGCGGCTCTAGCGTCGCGTTGACCCGGTCGCAGACCTTCTCCAGCCACTGCGCGTACTCGGCGGTGACACGCAGGCGCTCATGCCCCTTGCGCGTAGCGTCGGGCGCCCCCTCGGCGGGAGCTGGCACAGATAGGTCGGCTCCCACGTCGAGCAGGTCGTTCTGTACGCGCGCCAGCCACTGCGCAGAGCTGGCGGGCAGCCCGGGCGCGAGCAGTGCCACGCCGAGCGTCGCGTTGAGCTCGTCGACGGTGCCATAGGCCTCCACGCGCGGGTGGCACTTGGACACGCGGCTCATGTCTCCGAGGTGGGTCTCGCCGCGGTCCCCGCCCTTGGTGTAGATGCGTGTCAGGTTGACCGTCATGCCCTTCCGAGTTTGGCATATGAGCGGCTCTGACGACCTTCTAGAAGGAGCACTTGAGGCCAGCCCCGACTGGCTCGAGCATGGTCTTTTGGGCCTCGTGTGACGAGTCGCACTGCGCGGCGTCGGGCAGATCGGATACTTTCCCGGCCTTCATGCGGGTAGGTGTTCCGAAGGAGACCGCCGAGGGCGAGCACAGAGTTGCGCTCGTGCCGGAGGTCATAGGCAAGCTGAAGGCCAAGGGCATTGATGTCCTGGTCGAGAATGGCGCGGGCGCAGACGCGCTGCTGCCTGACGCCGCGTTTGCCGAGGCGGGTGCGCAGATGACCGCAGACGCAGCCCAGGTGTGGCAGTCCGATGTGGTCGTGAAGATCTCCCCGCCCAGCGAGGCTGAGATCGGGCGTCTCGGGGCCGGCTCGATCCTGATCGGCTTTCTCGCGCCGCTCACGAGTCCGCAGACGACGCGTGCGCTGGCGGCAGCCAAAGCGACCGCCTTCGCGATGGAGTCGATCCCGCGCATCTCGCGTGCGCAGTCGATGGACGCGCTCTCATCGCAGAGCAACATCGCCGGCTACAAGGCAGCGCTTTTGGGCGCGGAGAACATGGGACGTTTCTATCCGATGCTGATGACCGCCGCCGGCACGATCCCGCCCGCCAAGGTGCTCGTGCTGGGAGCCGGGGTCGCGGGCCTGCAGGCGCTCGCCACCGCCAAGCGCCTGGGTGCGCGCACGACGGGGTATGACGTGCGCCCGGAGGTGGCCGAGCAGGTGCAATCGCTCGGCGCGCAGTGGCTCGACCTCGGTCTCGAGGCAAGCGGCGAGGGCGGCTACGCGCGCGAGCTCACCGATCAGGAGCGCGCTCAACAACAGCAGGCGCTCACCGATGCGATCAAGGGCTTTGACGTCGTGATCACGACCGCGCTGGTACCTGGCCGCCCAGCCCCGAAGCTGGTTACAGCCGAGGCCGTGGAAGGCATGAAGCCAGGTTCTGTGATCGTCGATCTGGCGGGGGAGTCGGGCGGCAACTGTGAGCTGACCGAGCCCGGCCAAACCGTTGTCAAGCACGACGTGAAGATCGTCTCGCCCTTGAACCTGCCGGCGAGCATGGCCGAGCACTCCTCGCAGCTGTTCGCCCGCAACGTGCAGGCGCTGCTCGATTTGCTGATTGCCCCGAAGGAAGACGGGCCCGCCCACCCCGGCACCGAGGGCGAGGTCGAGCTCAAACTCGACTTCGAGGATGAGATCGTCGCCGGCGCGTGCATCGTGCGCGACGGGGAGATCGTCAACCCCGGCGCCAAGGCGGCCATGGAGGCGAGCGCATGATCCTCGCAAGCGTCCTGACGACCAACCTCGCGATCCTCGTGCTCGCCGGCTTTATCGGCTTTGTCGTCATCTCCAAGGTGCCCAACACGCTGCACACGCCGCTAATGAGCGGCACCAACGCGATTCACGGGATCGTGCTGCTCGGCGGCCTGTTGCTGTTCGGCCTCGCCGAACTGGACTCGTTCAGCAAGGCTTTGCTCGTGATCGCGGTCGCCTTCGGCACGATCAACATCGTCGGTGGTTTCCTGGTCACCGACCGGATGCTCGACATGTTCAAGTCGCGCCCGAAGCCCAAGGTGTCCGAGAAGGACTCGGCCGGCGAGGGCAAGCCCGACACGGACGGGAAGTCGGGCTCATGACCAATTTGCCGCTTGCAACAAGCTTCCTGCAGAGCGAAAGCTTCATCTACGTCCTCTACATCATCGCCTTCTCGATGTTCATCCAGGGGCTGCGCGGACTCTCCGGCCCGACCGGCGCCGTGCGCGGCAACCGCATCGCCGCGGTCGGCATGGGCATCGCGGTCGTTGCGACGCTGCTCAACCCAGGCGAGGGCAACTGGGGGCTGATCGCGCTCGGCATCGCGCTCGGCGTCGCCGTCGGGGTGCCCGCGGCGCGCCAGGTGAAGATGACCGCGATGCCACAGATGGTCGCGCTCTTCAACGGTGTCGGCGGCGGCGCGGTGGCGATCATCGCGTGGGTCGAGTTCCGCAACCACGGCTCCACCTACGGCTCGCACCTGGCGCTGCGCACATTCGAATCCGGTCCGTTCGTCGAACACGCCATCGTCCACACCGGCGCGCTACCGACCTATGTGGCGATCTTCTCGGTGTTTGCCGCGATCGTGGGCTCGGTCTCCTTCTGGGGGTCGAACATCGCCTTTGGCAAGCTCCAGGAAATCATCCCCGGACGCCCGATCTCGCTCGGCTCGGCACAGCAGATCGTCAACCTCGTGCTTTTGACCCTCGTGCTCGCGGCGGGCATCGACCTGATCTCCGGGGCGCACTCCGAACTGCTGTTCATCGGCATGCTGATCGTGGCGGCGCTGCTCGGCAACGCCGTGGTGCTGCCGATCGGCGGCGCGGACATGCCGGTCGTGATCTCGCTGCTGAACGCGTTCACGGGACTCTCCGCGGCGGCCACAGGCATGGCGCTCAACAATCCCGCGCTGATCGTGGCGGGCATGATCGTGGGTGCCTCGGGCTCGATCCTCACCAACCTGATGGCGACCGCCATGAACCGTTCGATCCCCTCGATCGTCGCCGGCGGCTTTGGCGGCGGCGGCGCCGTCGAGGGAGCCGAAGGCGCCGGTGAGCATCAGGGGACCGTGCGCTCCACCAGCGCCTCCGACGCGGCGATCCAGCTTGCCTACGCCAACCGTGTCGTCGTCGTCCCCGGCTACGGCATGGCCGTCGCCCAGGCCCAGCACGCCGTGCGCGAGCTGACCAAGGAGCTGGAGGCCCGTGGCGTGGAAGTCAGCTACGCGATCCATCCAGTCGCGGGCCGCATGCCCGGACACATGAACGTGCTGCTGGCCGAGGCCGACGTGCCCTATGACCAGCTCAAGGAGATGGACGACGCCAACCCCGAGTTCCAGCGCACCGACGTGTCGCTCGTGATCGGCGCCAACGACGTCACCAACCCTGCGGCCAAGAACACGCCGTCCTCGCCGATCTATGGGATGCCGATCCTCGAAGTCTCCGACTCGAGCTCGGTGATCGTGATCAAGCGCTCGATGAACCCCGGTTTTGCCGGCATCGAGAACGAGCTGTACTTCGACCCGAAGACCTCGATGCTCTTCGGCGATGCCAAGTCGGCTGTGAGTGAGATCACAGCCGAGCTGTCGGCTCTCTAAGCCCAGTCGGTAAAGAAGCGCCCCGTTGCTCTTGCACATGGGCGAGCCTTTGTGCTCTCGCGTGCAGTGGCGGCATCATGCGGGCGCAATGCCGGCTTTGACGGCCGCTGTGCGCGCGGTCACGCTTTGGCCAAATTGGTACGCCATGCAGACAATACAGACATTGTCAAGAAGGTACCAGTCTATTAGGCTGAGTTAAGGAGAAATAGAGACACACCGTTCGGAGGGGGCCGGCATCTCGGCACATGGCGGTACAGGTTTTGGTCGATTTTGGCTCGTGCTCACTCTTGGCGTGCTGGCCTGTACCACGTCCCTTTGTTGGGCGGTTTTGTACGTGGGCGCCCAGGCCGAGACTTCGGCGGCAGTCTCGCCATCGGCTCTGGTGCGCGCCACCGTGCAGCGCCCAGGCTCAGGCCCACGCGCAAAGGCGAGCATCGTCGGCGGGCAGGGCGCCTCGATAGCGAGCTTCCCCTTTCAGGTCGCCCTGTACGACCCCCAGACGGTCTCGCCGGCTGCCGGCTTCTTCTGCGGTGGGGTCATCGTCGATGCCACCCATGTGATCACAGCCGCTCACTGCGTCTCCGGCGGCGCCAACCAGGTGGCTCCCTCCGCCGGTATCGAGGTGCTCGCGGGATCCACCTCGCTTGACCAGCCAGCAGCGAGCAGTGTCCGCGACCCGGTTCAGTCCAGCACCGTCGACCCCGGCTATAACCCGCTTAGCAGCAACGAGGACATCGCGCTGCTCACGCTCGCCCATCCACTGTGGTCAGGCTCGGTTGCGCCGAGCGTCAACGGCGTCAACACGATCGCGCCGCTGGCGCTCGACACCGGTGCCTCGTCGAGGTACGCAAATCCCAACCAGAGCCCGGCGATCACGGCCACGGCGAGCGGCTGGGGCGATGTCAACCCGGCTCCTGGGCACGCAATGAGCTATCCCACGAGCCTGCAGGCGGTGAGGCTGCCGCTCATCTCAGAATCGACCTGTGAAGAACAGTACGCGACGATAGAACAGCCGATCACACCGAGCATGATCTGTGCCGGTGGGGGTAGCGCTCACATGGACACTTGCTACGGGGATAGCGGCGGACCACTCCTCGTCGACGCGGACACGCCCGCGCGCCCACCACAGGACTACGTGCTTGCGGGACTCGTCGACTTTGGCAACGGTTGCGCTCAGCCGGGCTATGCCGGCGTATACACACGGATCTCAAGCCCTGAGATCATGCGCTTCTTGAGCTCGGGCGTCGGCAACGCCGTGGTGCCGGTGGGAACACAGGCCAAGCACAAGAAGAAGCGACGTAAGAAGCACGATCGCCGGTAAGAAGCACCGTTGCCCTAGCGTCCACCAGCAACCTTTCCGCCTCCTCTGGAACACTGGGAGTGTGATCTCCCGGGAAGCGGCCATCGACGCTCTACGCACGAACGAGTTCGACCTTGTGGTCGTCGGTGGCGGGATCACCGGGGCTGGAGTCGCACTCGACGCCGCGGCTCGCGGCTACAGCGTCGCACTCGTGGAGCGCGCCGACTACGCCTCGGGTACCTCCAGCCGCTCCAGCAAGCTTGTGCATGGTGGCTTGCGCTACCTGCAACACTTCGACCTCGGCCTGGTGCGCGAGGCGCTCTTGGAGCGCCAACTGATGGTCGCCTTGGCACCGCATCTGGTGCATCCACTGCCGCTGGTCGTGCCGGCTTTCGACGGCGTTCGACCTGACCGGCTGATGGGGGTTGGGCTAAACCTGTATGACGTGATGTCAGTCGATCGCGAGCGCCTACGTGCACGCCGCTCGCGTCGAAACCGGGGCGAGCAGTCCTCGCGAGGCGAGCAAGTGGTCGGGGAGGCAGGTGGAGCCGCGAGCAGGACAGCGGTGCTCGAGCAGGGAGAGTCCTGGAGCCCTGAGCGTCACCGCGTCATCTCGGGCGAGGAAGTGCTCGAGATGTTGCCCGCGATGGCTGGACGTGAGCCAACCAGCGGATATCTCTTCTATGACTGCCAGACAGACGACGCGCGTCTGGTCCTGACCGTCCTCGGCGAGGCAGAGCGCTTCGGGGCGTTGTGCGCGAATCGGGTCAACGCGACCGCGCTGCTGGAGCATGACGGACGTGCCCGTGGCGTGTGCTTGTGCGACGAGGAGAGCGGTGAGCGCTTTGAGGTGCGGGCTGAGAACGTCGTCAACGCGACTGGGGTGTGGGCCGACGAGCTACGACCGCGAGAGCTGCACGACGAGGCCGAGCTGCCACAGATCAGGCCGAGTCGCGGAACCCACGTCACCCTGCATCACGAGGATCTACCGCTCGTGGCAGGTGCGATCGTGCCGGCGGGCGCCGGCCGGACGATCTTTGCGCTGCCGTGGCTCGGGCGCACTCTGATCGGTACCACCGACAACGACTACGAGGGTCAGCTCGCGCACATACGACCTTCTGAGGAGGACATTCATTACCTTCTGGCAGCGGTCAACGAGTTCTTTGCCACTGACCTCACCAGCCAGAACCTCACCGGGGCCTACGCCGGCGTGCGCCCGCTGATCTCGACCGGCGATACGAAGAAATCGGTCGACATCTCGCGCAAGGCCGAGCTGTATGAGACCTCAAGCGGCATGATCACGATCACCGGTGGCAAGCTCACGACGTGGCGGCGGATGGCCAAGATGGTCGTCGATCGGCTCGTGGAGCGCGAAGCACGCGACGCCCCGTGTCGCACCGCAGAGATTCCGCTTGGGCAGGCCGTCGCGGTCGAGGACCTTCCGCCGGTGCAGGGACTCCCCGAGGTGGCCAAGGCAGCCCTCGCGGCACGCTACGGGTTCGGGGCTCACGACGTCCTCGCGCTGATCGCAGACAGGCCAGAGCTTGCTCGGCCGATCGTTGCCGGACTCCCGGACGTCATGGCCGAGGTCGTGATCGCTGCCCGTCGCGAGCAGGCACGCAGTGTCGGCGACGTGTTGCTCAGGCGGACGCGACTCGGCTTGCTCGCTGCGCGCGAATTGCTCGCCGATATCACAGAGGCCGAGTCATCTGTCAGGCGCGTGGCTGCATTGCTGGCAGACGAGCTCGGCTGGAGCGAGCAGCGCGCTGCCAGAGAGGTTGAGCGTTTCCTGGAGGAGGCCAGCGCGGAGGGCATCCTCGGCCTCGGCTAGGGTATGAGCTGCATACGGGTGCCGGTCGCTGTCCAACGCGACCCGGACGCCAACCGCCCTTACCGACTAGCCAAGGAGAAGACTCAAATGACAGTGCTCGACCGTTCCGAGCTGCAGGCAAGTCCGCTTGCCGATCTGCACCTGATTGCCGACCAGATCGGACTAGAGGGCTTTAGGCGCCTGCGCAAGGCCGATCTGATCGATGCGATCCTGGGCGAGAAAGGGCCTGCCGAGGACGCGGATGCAGGCGAGAGCGACAACGAAGGCGACGGCGAGACGCCTGGGCGTCGTCCCCGCACGCGTCGTCCTTCGCGTTCGCGCCGCGCGGGCGCGGGCTCGGCGAAGAAGGCTACTGAGAGCGAGGATGAGCAGCCTGCCGCGGAGAAGCCCGCAACCGCTCGGGGCACCCAAAGGGCATCGGGTGCCCAAAGGGCATCGGGCACGCAAAGGGGCCAGAGCGGGCGCGCGCGCGGCGAGCGTGAGAAGTCCGAGGATGGCGAGCGCGTTGTCGAGGGAGTGGTCGAGGTGATGGGCAACGGCTCGGCCTTCTTGCGGGTGGTGGGGCCAGAGCCGTCCGACGGCGATGTCTACGTCTCGGCCGCTCAGGTGCGCCGCTGCGAGCTGGTCTCGGGCGATCGCGTGAGCGGGCCGGTACGCACACCGCGGCGCTCGGAGCGCTATTGCTCACTCGTCAGGATCGACACCGATTAACGGCGAGCCGGCGGACACGGTGGCGGAGGGCACGCGCTACGACGAGCTTGCGGTTTCCTACCCAAGCGAGCGGCTTGCATTCGACTCCGAGGACCCAACGTTGAAGGCGATCGAATGGCTGACCCCGCTCGGCCGCGGCTCGCGTGCGGTGATCGCCGGTGGCGCGCGCTCGGGTAAGAGCGAGACGCTGCGCGGCGTACTTGGCGCGCTTGCGGGGCGCGAGGGCCTTGAGCTATCGCTTGTACTTGCCAGCGCACGCCCAGAGGAGCTTGCCGATTGGCAGCAGGGACCTGTGACGCCAGCTGTGGCGCTCACCTTCGCGGCCTCGCCAGAGGCTCGGGCGCAGGCAATCGAGCCGGTGGTAGAGACGGCAAAGCGGGTTGCCGCTCGTGGCGGCGATGCGATCGTGTTGATCGATGGCCTCGACGGACTGCCGCCCCACAGCGCGCGTAAGCTGCTGGCGGCGGCGCGTAAGCTCGCCGATGGAGGCTCGCTGACAGTGATCGCAACTGCCGTGGAGCCGCTCGGCGGCGAGACGACGGTCATCGCGCTTGACGCGGTGCGCGCTAACACGGGCAAGCTGCCGGCGCTTGACCTCGTGAGCAGCGGCACGCTGAAGCCGGAGCTGCTGGTCGGCGAGGACGGGGCCGAGGCGATCACCCACGCCCGCGCTACTGCCGCGGAGGCCTAAGAACGTCTTTCAATGCGCTGCGCGGCGGGGCGTTCATGGTCGTGCAAGCTGGCGCGTATGGCTCGTCTTTTGAATGATCCACTTAACACCCCCCTTTTTCGAAGGCTAGGTAAAGGTTAGGTACCAAAATAAATCCCCCCAGCTCCACACCAAGGGGTATCGATACGTGCAGGTCATTTTGAAAGACCTTCTAAGACTCTCAGCGGCCCTCTAGCGCCTATAGGCGACACGGCCCCACGAGGGCTCGGGCGCCAGCTCGATCGGCTCGCCGGAGCGATCGTGCTGCACGTAGACGAAGCTGCCGGTGTCCTCGACGAAGGCAAATGTTAGCTCGCCCTCGTTGACGCGTTGGTCAAGCCAGGCGCCGCGGAACACCAGCCGGCGCAGCCAGTGCACGAGCGAGCGCTCGGCCGGGCCGACCAATTCCGGCCAGCAGTCGTTGACGTGTTCGCCAAGCGCCGAGGCCGGGTCCTGGATGTCGCCGTTGACCGCCAGGTTGACAAGATCCTCGAGCTCGTCATCGCCGAGGCGTCCGCCGACGAAGCCAAGCTTGAGGGCGGCCTGCTCGCAGCGTTCACTGAAGTCGCGTTCGTTGAAGGTGAAGCGCAGATCGCCGTATTCGAGGACGAAGTCCTCACCGGAGTTGTAGTTGCCGCGACGTGTCTTGTCCATGGGTATAGGTTTCGTGGAAGGGGATATGGGCGAGTAACGAGTGGTTGCCTTGAGAGTCCTTATCGGCCGCAAGCCGTCGAGATCATATGCTGGCCTCCTGCCCGTCCGCTGTGTCTGCACGCGATATTGCATTCAACGGATACGAACGCCGGGCGGGTGAGGAGCGTCGGGAAAGCGCTCCGCTATACGCTCCGCCATGGATGGCACGCCTCACAGAACACGGGCTACGTCGGTCGGTCGGAGTCTCCGGCCTGTTCGCGACCGCCTACGGAAACGTCGGTTCCTCGATCTATTACGCGCTGGGACTGGTGGCGGCGCATGCCCTTGGGCTCACACCACTGGTGTTCGTCTTCGCCGGCGGTCTGTTCGCGCTGACGGCCAAGACATACGCGGAGGGCGCCGCGATGTTCCCCGAGGCCGGAGGGTCCTCTTCGTTTGCGCGCCATGCCTTCAACGAGCTCATTTCCTTCTTTGCGGGCTGGGCGCTGAGCCTCGACTACATCCTCACGATCGCGATCTCCGCGTTCTTCGTGCCCCACTACCTGAGCACCTTTCCGGGTCTGGGGGGGCTGAACCACAACCCCGGTGACATCTTCGGTGGACTGATCGTGATCGTGGCGCTCGCGGGTCTGAACATTCGCGGGCTGGGCGAGTCGGCCAAGCTCAACTTCATCCTTGCGATCGTCGATCTCTCGACGCAGGTCATGCTCGTGGCGGTCGGTGCGGTGCTGGTGCTGGACCCTTCGCTTTTGATCCATCAGGTCCACCTGGGGACGGTGCCTACTTGGCACGAACTGATCTTCGCGCTGTCGCTGGCGATGCTCGCCTATACGGGCATCGAGACCGTCTCGAACATGGCCGAGGAGGCACGCGATCCCGGTACGCAGGTTCCCAAGGCCGTGAATCTCGTCGTGCTCGCCGTACTCGGCGTGTACCTGGGCATCTCGCTGATCGCACTTTCGGCGCTGCCTGTGACTGCTGTGGCAGGGCATCCGCATCAATATCAGACGCTGCTCGGCGTCGAAGGCCACGGCGGCTACCAGAACGACCCGGTGCTGGGGATCGTCTCGCGCCTGGGCTTGCACGGAACGGTGCTCACGGTCGCTCAATACTACGTTGGCCTGCTTGCCGCAACGATCCTGTTCATCGCCACCAACGCGGGCATGATCGGGATCTCACGCCTGTCGTGGTCGCTCTCCGAACACCGCCAGCTGCCCGGCATCTTCTCGCAGCTGCACCCGCGCTTTCGCACGCCCTGGTTCACGATCCTGTTCTTCTCAGGGTTGGCGGGACTGCTCGTGCTCTATGGCAACACCAACGTGCTGGGCAACCTCTATTCGTTTGGTGCGCTGCTGTCCTTCACGATCGCGCACATCTCGGTGATCGCGCTGCGCGTCAAGCTGCCCGACCAGGAGAGGCCATACCGGCTGCCGTGGAACGTACGCATTCGTGGCTCTTCGATCCCGCTCACCGCCGTGATCGGAGGCATCGGCACGGCCACGGTTTGGGTGGTGGTTGTCATCACGCACCCCGAGGCACGTCTCGTCGGCATCCCCTGGATGGTGTTGGGGATGGTCGGCTACATCGTCTACCGACGCAGCCAGGGACTCGACCTGCGCGAGACCGCTCACATCCAGCGCGCCGAGAGGCCTGCCGACTTCGAGGCGCTCGGCTACCGCACCGCGCTCGTGCCGATCTTCGGGGGCGACGTCAGCGCCAGCGCGCTGTCGAGCGCGGCGAAGCTGATCGGCGAAGAGGGCGTTGTGTATGCGGTGTTCGTGCTGCCTGTGCCCAGCCAGCTCTCGCTCGAGTCGGGCCTTGAGGCCGAGGAGGCCGAGGGGCGCGCGGCGCTCGAGAGCGCGCGTATCAAGGCACGGCGCTCGGGCATCAAGATCCGCACCGGGTTGATTCGCACACGCAATCCTGGCGCGGCCCTGGTCGACGAGGCCAAGCGCGTCGACGCGGACGTCGTCTACTGGTCCACGATCCACGCCCCTGTGGGCGAGCAGCGGATCGGGCCGACCGCCACCTACCTGCTCAGCAAGCGCCCCTGCCGGGTGATCATCGAGACTGAGAACCGCCCTTCCCGGGCACACGGCCACGCTGAGGGAGCGCCACTCAGTGGAGCTCCAGCCTGAGTAACCGAGCACGCTCTCAGTGCTGCCGGTATGTCTATGTCTCTCGCGTGCTCGGCGAGGCAAGGAAAACGGTCAGGTCAACTCGATTGGACACGAGGCTTCCCAACGCGTCGCCGTCTCGTTACAATCGTTACCAGATATGCGGGGGAGCTTGATTGGTCTTGTGGGGATTCTTGCTGTTGGGCTGATGCCCAGCTCAGCCCTCGCTGCCTCCCAGGGAGACGTTTCCTCGACACACTCCGTGCTTGTCGCCGCTAACTCGACTCTGCAGTCCGTCATTCGCACCTGGCCTGCCTTGGAATCAAGTTTCCAAAGGCTCGACCGTAAATTCTCCGCTGAATGCCCCGACATCGCTGCCGGCTCTCCCCAGAGCGAAGCCGAGCAGCACCTGAGCTATGAGGTTGCGGGCGCGCTATGGGCCACCGCCTATCACCAGGATTCGAAGTTTTCCCAAGCGTTTATCAAGGCGGTAAACCCCTTGCGATGGAGTAACCCCGCGATCGACCGCACCGCGCGCAAATTCATCAAAGGGCTGCGCGAAATGACCTCCCTCAAGGTGCCGAACTTGTGTGCCGACGTGAGTTCGTGGAAGGCAAGCGGCTATCAGACGATTCCATCGAGCACGCTGCGATACGACCAGCACGTGGAAGCGATCGAAGTCGAAGTTCCCTCGCCGAAGGTAGTCGCCACGTATGTGCAGCCGGCGGACCGGGCGCTCTTCGCGAAAGTGGAGCACCTTGAGACCAGGTTTGAAGAACTAGAATTCAGTACCGGTCAGCGGTATTGGAATACCGTGCTTGAAACGCTCGGGCTGAACCAGTAGCGACCTCGGGTTTGGACTAGCAGCGACGCTCGGGTTGAACCGGTAGCGACGCTCGGGTTTGGACTAGCAGCGACGCTCGGGTTGAACACCCAGTAGCGATGCTCAGGCAAGGCCGAGAACCATGCGGAAGTGCTGCACGCCGCCCTGGCTCGTGGCGCCCGCGGTCAACGTGCCGAGCGACTTGAAGTAGGGCACCAAGCTGGAGACGCCTGGGCTCTGGGCTAGTCCGACTCCTTCGAGAAAGCCGAGCAGCGTCGGGAATTCGACGATCAGACTCGGTTCGATACCCCCGCCCAAGGCGGAGGTTGCGCTGGTGTAGGAAGGCGAGGTGGACAGCGTGCTCGACGGGTGGAGCGCACCCTGGACTGAGGATTCCCCGAGCCCGAGCACGAACTTGCCTTCGCCGTCGGCGATGTAGATGACGGCCGGGAAGCCCTGCAACTTGACGCTGACGGCCGCGTCGGTGCCAGCGATCGAGGCATTGCTGACGACTGCACCGGCGCTTTTCATCAAGCTGCCGAGCTGACCGACCGCGGCGCGCGAGGCACTGGGGTTGTTCGAGGAGATCACCAGCGCGGCCTGCAGGTTGAACAGGCCCGTGCCGCTCACGAACATCCCGCCGGAACCTGCCCAGCCGGCGAAGTCCTGTTGCAGTTTGGCGCTCGGCGCGTCGATCGCGGTGAACAGCTTTTCGATGCTGGGACCACCGAGCGAGGAGAAGATCGTCGAGGTACCAAACGAGGCAACGCCGTGCAGCAGCGCCAGGGCGCGGGGGAGGTTGGCGCCGACGTTGCCGACGCCGGCGGCGAGCCAGGCGCCTCCTGGCAGCTCGCCGAGCTGCTTGGCGCCTTCTTGGCCGAACAGCGGTGCGGAATCGTTGCTCGAGTGGATTTCACCCTGAATCGAGATCGTGTTCGATGTGGGCGTCACCGACAGCGAAGCGGTCTGTGCGTCGGCAAACAGCTCGCCAAGCAGCGAAACGCCCTGGCCCGCCAGGCCGCCTGAGCCGTGAATCGCCTTGAGCAGCGCTTCGGGCTGGGCATAGGCACTGGCAATCGCATCGCTTGGCGGCTTGACGTAGCCGGACGCGCTGGTGATGGAGGAGCCCCCGAGCGAGGTGTCGATAGCTTCCTTCAAGCCTGATTCGCTGCCGATCACAGCGAAATCCTTGACTATGCCCTCGGCCTCCCCGCCAGCTGAGACCTGGTAGGTGACTCCCCGGTAGCTCGTCGTGTGCGCTTGCTGCTCGTGCGCGCGCCCTTCCAAGAACGAGCGAGCCTTGCCGACGTCAGAGGTCTCGAAGACGATCGCCCCCTGAGCGCCACTCGCGCCAAACGTACCGGCGCCGAGCGAAGATGCGGCGCTAGTCAAGCCACCTTCGAGTAGCGCCTGGGCGGAGCTCCCGCTCCCCGGTAGCTTGCTCGTGTCCAGCGAGGTGATGAAGATGCCGGCGCTCTGTCCGACCCACGGCTCGATGTCGCGTTTGAATTCGACATGGCTGCCTTCGCTTGAGAGCAGCGCTTGGGCGAGGCTGCCGTACGGTTCGGCCAGGTGCGTGAGGTCCTTGGCGGCCGTCGACGCATCGCCACCTGATCCACCGCTCGGCTTGACGGTCACGTTCGCATAGAGCGGCGCGGACACCGGCGCGAGGCTGGCCGGGTCGCCGCTGGAACCAGAGGACCCGCATCCCGCAAGCGCGCTTGCGCCGACCAGTGAAATCAGCGCGAGGGCCATGCAGCTTGTGCGGCCCTTCTGCGCTGCGCGCGCGCGCCTGCGCCAGCGATCGTGCTGGGCGGACTTGGCGGGCGAGCAGCGGCGATCGTGCGGGTCGGTCGTGGCGGAGGGCAACACGTTCCTTTCTTTTGCTGACTCTAGTCGGAGCTCTGCAACGAACGTTACACGCGCCGCCCCTGCAAGCGTGCATGCACGCGCCCAGCGTGGTTGTGCGCATGCCTCCCACCGGCAAAACCCAAGCTGAGCAGGCTCTTTTGTGCGTTTTTGGGCCTTGGGGAGTGCGTTGTGGGAGAAAATGTGCAACCAGGGTTGCATTGTGGGGGAAAGTGGGGTAAGTTCGCGGCAGCGAGCCGTGGTGGAGGAGCTCCTCCCACTCCTCCACCGCGGCTCGATCAACTTGATTGGAGTCCCCAGTGGCCTTCCGCGGCACCTTCGACCACACGCTCGACGCGAAGAACCGGCTCACCGTTCCGGCCCGTTATCGCGCCGCGCTGTCGGAGGGCGTGGTGCTCGCGATGCCGGTGGATCTCAAGCCCTATGTCGGCGTGTGGCGCCCGCAGGACTACGAGCGCTACACCGAGCGCTCGCTTGCCGAGCTGCCGCCGCTGTCCTCGCGGCTTACGGAGCTCGAGCGCTTCTTCTACGGGAGCTCGCACGACGCGGAGCTGGACGCCGCCGGGCGGATCATGGTGCCCGGCTTCCTCGGCGAGCACGCGAAGCTCAGCAAGGAGGTCGTCGTGGTGGGAGCCGGCGATCGCCTGGAGCTGTGGGATCGCACCAGTTGGGACGAACACCGACCGGCGCTGCTCGGCAGCGTCGCAGAGATCACCGCGCGCGTTGACCATCCTGCTTGACATGACCACCGTTCACATTCCGGTGCTGGCCGAGGAGCTGCTCGAGCTGCTCGACCCGCAGCCCGGTCAGACAGTCGTCGACTGCACCTTCGGCGGTGGCGGGCACGCACGCGCCCTGGCCGAGCGCCTTGGCTCGCAGGGAACACTCGTGGCCATCGACCGAGACCCCTTCGCAGAGGAGCGCTTCATCGAGCTCGCCCAGGAGATTCCCTGCTCGGCGCGCTTTATCCGCGGCGACTATGCGGAGGGCCTGGAGATGCTCTCGGAGGTTGGAACGATCGCGGATGCCGTCTACTTCGACCTGGGCATGTCCTCGATGCAGATCGACACGCGCGAGCGCGGCTTCTCCTACTCCTATGACGCACCGCTTGACATGCGTATGGACCCGCGTCAGGAGCTCACCGCGCAAGAGATCGTCGCCACCTGGGACGAGCGTCGACTGGCGGGGATCTTGCGCGAGTTTGGAGAGGAGCGCCACGCCGCTCAGATCGCCCGTGCGATCGTCCGCGCTCGCGCCCAGTCTCCGATCGAGACGACGCTCGCGCTTGTGGAGATCATCACTGCCGCGATTCCCACGCCGGCTCGCTTTGCCGCCGGCCACCCAGCCAAGCGCACGTTTCAAGCTCTTCGAATCGCCGTCAACGATGAGTTGGGACAGCTCGATCAGGCGTTGCCGCTTGCTTGGGGACTGTTGCGCGAGGGCGGCGTGCTTGCCGCGATCTCTTTTCACTCGCTCGAGGACAGGCGCGTGAAGCGCTTCCTCGTCGAGCGCGCTCGCGGCTGCATCTGCCCGCCCGACATGCCGGTCTGCGGTTGCGGGCGTGTGCCCGAGGCGGCGCTGCTCACACGCGGCTCGATCGTGCCCTCGGCAGAGGAGACGGCGCGCAACCCGCGCGCTTCATCTGCGCGTCTGCGTGCGGGCGCAAAGCTTGCAGGTCCATCACCCGATCAAGGAGGTCAAGCATGACCCCGCCCGCCACGGCCCGCTCGCTTCCCAAGCGCGCCGCGCCCGACCGATCGAAGCCCGGCCAACGCCGCGCCGCGCCGCGCCGCGCCAGACGCATATCCGGTCCGAGCGCTCCCGCTCGCTCGGGTCCGCTCGCCGCCGCTGTCGCGATCCCGGCGCCGGGTGTCGCGCTACCGCGCGAGCGCCCAGTGCGACCAAGCTCACCCTCGCGCTCGGCTCCCGCAAGGAGGCGCGCCTCGACTGGAGCCACTCCAGGCATTGCGCTGCGTGGCGTCCAGGCTCTGGATGGCATCTCCAGCAGCGCTTTCTTGGACAGGCTGGTTCGGGGACGCCTGTGGATCGGCCTGCTGGCGTTTGCCTTGATTGGGATCGTTGCCATGCAGCTGCTGGTGCTCAAGCTCAACACGGGCATCGGTCGCACGCTCGGGCATGTGGCGACACTGCAGCGTGAAAACGCCCAACTGAACATCGAAGACTCGATGTATTCATCCGAAAACCGGGTCGCGCCCCTGGCGACGGCCGCCGGTATGACGCTTGCGCCGGCCGGGACGGTCCACTTCGTCACGGCGAGCATGGCAGACATCTCACGCGCGGCGGCTGCGCTCTCCACCGCCGCTCAGACATCAGCGAGCGCGGCGTCCGCGGCGAGCACCGCCGGTGGCGAATCCTCCAGCGGGAGCGCAGGCAGTGAAGCCGCCTCCCAGACAAGTAGTGGAGCGCAAGCATCCAGCTCAGGGGAAGACTCCAGCTCCTCCACCGCCGGCTCGACGGACGAAAGTGCCGCGGGATCGGGAGAAACCCAGTCGACGAGCTCGCCGTCGAGTACCTCGCCGTCAAGCACCGGCTCCTCCGCGCCGGCCGACAGCGCTCCATCGGTCGCGGGCGCCCAAGCCTCCGAAGCGCCGGCGTCGTCTTCGAGCTCCAGCGGCGCTGCGGCAAGCGCTCCCGCCGGCGGCACTCAGGCCGGCACGGGCGAATAGCCGATGGCGGCTGTCCAACGTCGTGTAGGGGTGCTGTTCGCGCTGTTTGTCGTGCTGCTGCTGGTCGCCGGGGCGCGCGCTCTCTATCTCGGTGGTCCCCACAGCGGCGTGCTGCGCAGGGCCGCGCAGACGCAGCAGCTGACCGACGAGGTGGTGCCCGCCCAGCGCGGGGCGATCACCGATCGCAACGGGATCGCGCTGGCGATCTCCGAACCGGCGCAGGAACTCACCGCCGACCCGTACCTGGTCGAAGACCCACTTGACGCCGCTCGCCAGCTGGCGCCGCTGCTCGGCCTCACCCAGGCGCAGGTGCTCGCCAAGCTGAGCGAGCACAGTGGCTTCGTGTACCTGTCGCGGGCGCTCCCCTACGACACCGCGCAGCGGGCGCTGGCCCTGAAGATCCCGGGCCCGCACGGCACGATGGTCAAGATTCCCGGGTTGCACGGCACCTCGGCGATGCGTCGCGTCTATCCGCGCTCGACGCTTGCCGCGCAGGTGCTCGGGATCGTCGGCACCGAACACGAAGGGGCCGGGCTCATGGGGCTTGAGTATTCGGAGAACTCCACGCTCGCGGGGCGTGCCGGTCGGCGCAGCGTCGTGAGCGACGCGATCGGTCAGCCGATCTCGATCGCCGAAACCCGCCACGAGCGAACAGGCTCCTCGATAGCGCTCACACTCGACGCCAACATCCAACAGCGTGCCGAAGACGTGCTCAGCGCCGTCGGTCGCGTCTTTCATCCCAAGGACTCCACCGCGATCGTGATGGACCCGCGCACCGGCGCGATCCTCGCGATGGCCAACTGGCCGCTTGTCAACAGCAACGACCCGCCCGCAAAGCCAGAAGAAGCGTTCGAGAACCGGGCGGTCAGCTTCAACTACGAACCTGGATCGACGTTCAAGGTCGTGACCGTCTCCGGGGCCCTGCAGGAAGGGCGGATCACCCCGAGCAGCGGCTTTGAAATCCCCGATCAGATCGAACTCGGCGGACGCACTATCCACGACGACACCGAACACGAAACCGAGTCGTTGACCGCCTCACAGATCCTGGCCCAGTCGAGCAACGTCGGCGCGATCAAGATAGCCAGCCTGTTGGGTCCTGAAAAGTTCAACTCCTGGGTGCACAACTTCGGCTTTGGCGCGCCGACGGGTGCGAGCATTCCCGGCGAAGAAGGCGGGGCTACGCTGCCGCTCGACAAATACTCGGGCTCCTCGATGGGCAACTTGCCGATCGGCCAGGGCGAGCTGGTGACACCGATTCAGATGGCCACGCTCTATTCGGCGATCGCCAACGGTGGCATCCTGCGCCCGCCGCACATTGTCGGGGCGGTCGGCGGCCACACGGTCGCGGAGCCGGCCGGGCGGCGGGTCATCTCGCCAAGCGTCGCGGCCGAGGTTCGCGAAATGCTCAAGGGCGTGCTTGCGCCAGGCGGCACGGCGAGCGAGGTATCGATACCCGGCTATCAGCTCGCCGGCAAGACCGGAACGGCCAGCAAGATCGATCCTGAAACGGGCGAATACTCCAAAAGCGCGTATGTCGCCTCGTTTGTCGGCTTTGCTCCCGCCTCGGACCCAAAGCTGCTGTGTGCGGTGATCGTCGACGAACCGCAGGCCGATTCGATCTACGGTGGAGTCGTCGCCGCTCCGGCGTTCGGCCAGATCATGGAATTCGCGCTGCCATACCTGGGGATCCCTCCGAGCTGAGGCTCGGGCCGACACCGATCAGGCCATCCCTTCTGGCGCTAGCCCTAGACTCTCGCTCCTTGAGCTCAGACGGCGCAAAGCCATGAGGTTGGAAGAGTTGGCGGCCGCGGAGGTGCCCGGACTGCGGGTGCCATCGCCGCTGCCTGGTTCGCTCGAGATAGGCGGGCTGGCCTATGACAGTCGCCGTGTACAGGCCGGCACGCTGTTCTTCTGCGTGCCGGGATACAAGCGCGACGGCCACGATTTCGCCACGCAGGCAGTGGCGGCGGGGGCGGCGGCGCTGGTGGTCGAGCGCCCGCTTGGTTTGGCCGTACCCGAACTGCTGGTGAGCTCGACGCGAGCGGCGATGGGTCCGCTCGCGGCGCGTTTCTACGGTGAGCCGACATCGCGCCTACGCGTCGTCGGCGTCACGGGTACCAACGGCAAGACGACCAGCGTCCACCTCGTGTGTGCGCTGCTGGAGGCCGCAGGCGAGCGCTGCGGGCTGCTTGGCACCGTGGAATCGCGTGTCGCCGGCGAGCGGCGGGCGGCGAGCCGCACGACTCCCGAGGCGATCGACCTGCAGGCCGATTTCCGCGCGATGCTCGACGGTGGCCAGAGGAGCTGTGCGATGGAGGTCTCCTCACATGCGCTCGCGCTGGGGCGCACCGACTGCGTGCGCTTTGCCGCGGCGATCTTCACGAATCTGACCCAAGACCACCTTGACTTTCACGAGACGATGGAGGATTACTTCCAAGCCAAGCGGCGGCTGTTCGTCCCGTCCGTGCCACAGGCCAAGCCGGATGTTGCAATCGTCAACCTCGACGATCCCTACGGGCGACGCCTGGCCGGTGAGCTGGACGAAGCGGTGACGTTCGCGATCGACAGCGAAGCCGACTACCGCGCGCGCGAGGTGCGGATCGAGCTGGGCCGGACGCGTCTACGGCTGGACACGCCGGCGGGTAGTCACTCTCTCTCACTTGGGCTACCCGGCCGCTTCAACGTCTCAAACGCCCTTGGCGCGCTGGCCGCCGCACACGCGCTTGGCGGCGATCTCGACACGCTGCTCGAGGCGCTCGAGCACGGCGTACGCGTGCCTGGACGTCTGGAGCCGGTCGATGCCGGGCAGGATTTCGCGGTGCTCATCGACTACGCGCACACCCCCGACTCGCTGCAGAACGTATTGAACACCGCCCATGAAGTCGGTCGTGGCAGGGTGATCTGCGTATTCGGTGCCGGCGGCGATCGCGACCGTGGCAAGCGTCCGCTGATGGGTGCGATCGGTGCTTCTCTGGCCGACGTGCTGCTGGTCACCTCCGACAATCCGCGCTCAGAGGATCCGCAGGCGATCATCGCCGAGATCATGCAGGGCGTGGTCCACGCAGAGCGTCCCTCCGGGGCTCCGGCGGTGGCCTGCGAGGGCGATCGGCGCACCGCGATCGAGCGGGCCGTGTCGCTCGCGCGGGATGGCGACGTGCTCGTGATCGCCGGCAAGGGCCACGAGCAGGGCCAGGAGCTGGCCGAGGGCGTGAAGGTGCCGTTCGACGACGTCACGGTTGCCCGCGAAGCGCTCGCCGCGCGCGGGTTTCACAGCGGGGTCGCGGCATGAAGTTTCTGAAAGGCGGTGAGCGCTAGATGGGTCGCATCCTCATCGGGGGCACCGCGGCCCTGCTCATCTGCATCTTCCTGAGCCCGAAGTTCATCGAGTTCTTGCGTCGCCGCGAGTTCGGCCAGCAGATTCGCGAGGATGGCCCTCAGGGCCACCACGAGAAGGCCGGCACGCCGACGATGGGTGGGATCATCATCTTCTTCGCGGTCTCCATCCCGTATCTGATTCTCACGAATTTCGAATGGCGCTCCGTTGGCGTATTCGGGACCGCGATCGCCTGTGCGTTGCTCGGTTTCGCCGACGACTACACAAAGCTCGTCAAGCGCCGCTCGCTCGGTCTGCGTGGTCGCACCAAGCTGGCGATTACGATCGCCATCTCCTTTGGCCTTTGGTACATAGCAAGGCATGAGGCCGACCTCGCGCCGACCCTGCGTCTGCGTTTCGTCGACTACACCGTCGATCTTGGCGTCTTCTATCCGGTGCTCATCTATTTTGTGGTCGCCGGCACCACCAACGCGGTCAACTTGGCCGACGGCCTTGACGGGCTTGCCGCCGGCTGTGGCGCGATTGTGCTGCTGACCTACATCGGCATCACGTTCATAGCCGAAGACTCCGACCTGGCGATGCTCGCGGGCGTGCTAGTCGGCGCCTGTATTGGTTTTCTCTGGTTCAACGCGTTCCCGGCCACGATCTTCATGGGGGATACGGGTTCGCTCGGCATTGGCGGCGCAATCGCCGGTCTTGCTGTGATGACCAAGACCGAGACGCTGCTGATCTTGATCGGTGGCATCTTCGTGATCGAGGCACTATCGGTGGTAATACAGGTGATCTCCTTTCAGATGACGCGAAAGCGGGTGTTCTTGATGGCGCCGATACATCACCACTTCGAGCTCAAGGGCTGGTCTGAGACGAAGATCATCCTGCGCTTTTGGATCGTCGCGGCGATCTGCTGTGCGATCGGCTTCACGCTTTACCGCCAGAGCCTGCACGGTTGATGCGCACCCGTGCAGGACGGTTTATGAGCACCGCCAGCACCGGCGCGGGACTGACCGAGTGAGATCGACACCGTCGTGAAGCCTCGGCCCGATCTACCGCCAGGTCCTTACCTGATCGTTGGTCTTGCCCGATCGGGCGTTGCCGCGGCACTTGCGCTGCGCGCTAGGGGAGAGGAGGTGCTCGGGGTCGACGCCGGCGCTCCAGGTGGCCTCGATGTGCTCGTGCAGGCAGGTGTCGAGCTTCACCTGCGCGAGCAGGGAGTCACGTTGCTCGAGCGTGTGCGGACCGTTGTCAAGAGTCCAGGCGTGCCGGCGCAGGCGCCGGCGATCGCCCAGGCGCGCTCGCGCGGGATGCCGGTGGTCGGCGAGCTCGAGCTGGCATGGCGGCTTTTGCCCAACGAGTTCATCGCGGTCACGGGCACGAACGGCAAGACCACGACGGTCGAGCTGATCGGCCACATCCATCGCGAAGCGGGCCTCGCGGTGGTCGTCGCGGGCAACGTCGGAACGGCACTCAGCGGGCTCGACGGTCATATCGACGAGCGCGTCATAGTCGTGTGCGAGGCCTCCTCGTTTCAGTTGGAAGACACGCTTGCGTTCGCTCCTGAGGCAGCCGTGCTGCTCAACCTGGCGGAAGATCACCTCGATCGTCACGGAACGCTCGATGCCTACAGGGCCGCCAAGCTCGAGATCTTCGCGCGGCAGGACGTTGAGGATGTGGCGGTAGTGCCGGCTGAATTTCAGCCCGAGGGTTTGCCGGGCGCGGCACGACGGATCAACTTCGGCAGCGATCCAGAGGCACAGCTCTCGGTGCGCGAGGGGACGCTCTACTGGCAAGAGCAAGCTCTACTGGCATCGGGCGAGCTGTCGCTGCGGGGCCGTCACAACTTGGAGAACGCGATGGCCGCCGCCGCGGTGTGCCTGGCACGCGGGCTGGATACCGGAGCTGTGCGAGCCGCACTGCGCGGCTTCCCCGGCGTGCCCCACCGCTTGGAGCAGGTGGCAAACAGGGACGGCGTCCTGTTCGTCAACGATTCCAAGGCGACAAACGTGGCGAGCACGCTTGTCGCGCTGGAGGCGATGGCAGCCGAGCATTTGCCGGCGCACCTGATCCTTGGCGGCCAAGGCAAGGCACAGGACTTCACCGCGCTGCGTGGCCCCGTTAGCGGCGGCTGTCGCTCTGTCTATCTCATCGGCGAAGACGCGACCCTTATCAAGCAGGCGATAGGCGAGGATCGATCGGAGGTGCACGTGTGCGGCGATCTCGACCATGCGCTCTTGCTCGCCGCTGCCACGGCCGTCCCTGGCGAGGTGGTGCTGCTCTCGCCCGGCTGCGCCAGCTTCGACCAGTTCGCTGACTTCGAAGCCCGCGGAGAGCGCTTCCGCGAGCTCGTCGGGCGCCTGTAGCGAGTCGAGGTCGAGCGACCCCCAGAGGCCGCGGGGCGCGAGCCCAAGTGGCTGTGGAGGCTTCCCGGCTCCGGCGTCGAAGAGGGCTCTGATGTCTGCAGCCGGACGGCGCTCAAACTCTGCCACGACTCCGAAGTCGCGGGCCAAGCGCGCACCGCGCGCGGCGTCTACCAAGGCCAGGCATGCGCAGTCGCTCGAGTACAACATCCTGCTGACAGCCACCCTCTGTCTGCTCGCCTTCGGGGCCGTCATGGTCTACAGCGCTTCCTCGGCAAGCAGCCTTTTGCAGGGCGGCGGCAGCGGTACCGGGGAGCTAGTCAGGTTCGTCTTCTACGGGGCTGTCGGGCTGTTCTTGATGCGGGTCCTTGCGCGCGATGGCATCGCGCGCGTCCAGGGCATCGTCGCACCGCTGCTTGCCGTCTCGTTCGTACTCGTGCTGGCCGTACACATCCCTCACATCGGCGTCAGCATCAACGGTGCGCGCCGCTGGATCGGCAGTGGGCCACTTCAGTTCCAGCCCTCGGAGCTGCTCAAGCTCGCGCTCGTGCTCTACTCGGCGACACTGCTTGCGAGCCGACCCCAACGCGTGCACGATCTGCGCGAGCTGTGCAAACCGCTATTGGCGGTCGTCGGTGCCGCCTGCTTGCTGGTAGTCACCCAGCCCGACCTCGGCACCGCGATGGTGATCGCCTTTACAACCTGCGCGCTGCTGGTAGCCGCTGGCATCCCCGCCCGCAATCTGGCGATCATTGGCGGTGCAGTGATTGCGATTGTCGCCCTGATCGCGATCGCGCGTCCCTATGAGCGAGCTCGTCTGACCTCATTCATCGATCCGTGGGCGCACGCCTCCGGCAGCGGCTTTCAGGCGGTTCAAGGGCAGATCGCGATCGGCTCAGGCGGACTGTTCGGCGTCGGCCCGGGGCAGTCGGTGCAGAAGATCTTCTACCTGCCAGAGGCACAGACCGACTTCATCCTCGCCGTGATCGGCGAGGAGCTCGGCGTCGTCGGCGTGTTTGCGCTGCTGTTCCTCTACGGCATGATCGCCTACGCCGGCCTGCGCGTCGCCAAGGCGGCCCGCAGCCTGCACAGCGCGCTCATAGCCGTCGGCATGACATCGCTGGTCGTCTCCCAGGCCTTGCTCAACGCCTTTGCCGTGCTCGGCTTGGCGCCGCTCACGGGCGTGCCGTTGCCGCTGGTCTCCTATGGCGCGAGCAGTCTGATCGTGACGCTTGTCGCCATGGGGCTGCTGCTGAACGTCGCAGCCGGCGGTAGCGCGCATGTGCGTGCGGTGAGCTTGTCGCGAGGGAAGCGCCCGCGCGCGGTCTCCGCTGAGCTGGACGACTCAAGGAGCGCCGCGCGGAGCTCCCGACGAGCTGTGGCCGACGCCTCGCCGCGCGAACCGGCACGATGGGGCCGTGAGCACAGCGCGAAAGAGGATCGTGATAGCCGCCGGCGGAACGGCCGGGCACGTAGTTCCGGCGCTCGCGGTGGCGGACGCGCTGCGGGCTGAGGGCGCCGCGGTCACTTTCATCGGTGGAGGGCGGGCGGAGGCACAGCTGGTGCCGGCGGCCGGCTACCCGTTCAGGGCGATCTCGGTGGAAGGCCTCAGTCGCTCGAGCCCGCTGCACGCCGCGCGTGCGCTGCTGCGTGCTGCCCGTGCGACGTTGCGTGCGCGTGCGCTTTTGGCAGAGCTCCGACCGGATGTCGTGATGGGGGGTGGTGGCTATGTCGCCGGACCGGTCGGCGTGGCGGCGCTCACACGCCGCATCCCGCTCGTGTTGAGCGAGGCCGACAGCCATCTCGGGCTCACCAATCGCGTGCTGGCTCGCTTTGCCAGACGCGTGTGCCTGGCATTCCCGATCGCCGGCCGCGAAGGAGCGCGCTACCGGCTCACCGGGCGCCCGATCCCCGCGCTGCAGGTCGAGCGCGCAGGCGCACGCGAGCAGCTCGGGATCGCGGCCGATGAGACCTGTGTGCTCGTCTTCGGTGGCTCGCTCGGAGCGCGCACGCTCAACCAGGCGGCGCTCGGTGCGTTTGCCTCAGCCACATTTCACGTTTTGCACGTGTGTGGGCGGCGCGATTACCCCGAGCTATCGGCCCAGTCGCTTTCCGCTGGCTATGACCTACGCGAGTATCTCGACATCGAGGAGTTCACGGCCGCTCTGGCTGCCAGTGACCTGGTCGTGGCGCGTGCCGGCGGCTCGCTGTTCGAGATCGCCGCACACGGCCTGCCGGCGATTCTCGTGCCCTATCCGCATGCCTCGGCCGACCATCAGAGCACCAACGCCCGCTGGATGTCAGAGGCTGGTGCGGCAATCGTCGTGCGGGACGCTGAGCTCAGTGCTTCCAGGCTGGCGCGCGAGGTGGCCCAACTGCTGGCCAACCCGGCCCGCCTGAGCGCGATGGCAAGCGCCTCGCGACGGCTCGCGCGCCCGGATGCGGCGCGGGAGATCGCCGCCGAGCTGCTGGAGGCAAGCGAGCGATGACGGGCCTCGACTGGTGGCCCATCGGAGGACTCGACGATGCCGCGTGCTGGGCCGGCAGAGGACCCGGGCGCGAGATTCCGCGCATACCTCTCTCAAGGCGTGCACAATGAGTACGCCCGAGCGGCCGTGGCATGGGCGTCGCCTGCACTTTGTCGGAGTCGGGGGCGCTGGAATGAGCGGCTACGCGCGCGCGGCCCATGCACTCGGCGCCACTGTCAGCGGCTCGGACCGCGCGGGGAGCCCATATCTGGAGCGTTTGCGCGAGGAAGGCGTACTCGATGCGCGCATCGGCCATGAGGCCGCCAATGTGCCTGCCGGCGAGGGCGTCGAGATCGTCTACTCCAGTGCCGTCCCGGCCGATAACCCCGAGCGTCTTGCCGCGCGCGAACGAGGACTCTCCGATCGTCCCAGAGCAGAGCTGCTGGCCGAGCTAAGCGCGCTGCGCCGCACGATTGCCGTTGCCGGCGCTCACGGCAAGACGACCACCGCCTCGATGATCGTGCACCTGCTGCGCGAGGGCGGAGCCGACCCCGGCTGGCTTGTCGGCAGCTCGGTTGGTTCGGGCCTTGCCAACTCACACTGGAGCGAGGGCGAATGGCTCGTCGTCGAGGCCGATGAGTCCGATCGCTCGATGCTGAGCCTCGAAGTCGAGATCGCGCTGCTGACGAACGTCGAGCTTGACCACCACGCCACATTCGGCTCGCTGGAGGAGCTACGCGAGGCCTTCCGTGAATTTCTTGCTCTGGCGCGGCTGGCAGTTGTCATTTGGGACAGGCCTGATTTGCTGGCTCTGCTTTCGCCCGCCGCCGCTTCCGGCGCGATCCACGTGAGCGGTTCGGATGTGGACGCAGTCCAGGACCCGCTTGCCACCTACGCGCGCGTGGGAGGCGCCGGAAACGTTGAGGTCGTCGCCTACGACGTGGCGGCGCCGGAACTGGAACCCGGCGGCTCGCGTTTTCGTTGGCGAGGGACGGATGTGCGCGTCACGGTCCCCGGTACTCACAATGCTCGCAACGCGGCGGGCGCGCTCGAGGTTGCACGCCTGGTGGGGCTCCCCGATAGCGCCCGCACGGCGATCGCCGGCTTCAGCGGTGCAGCGCGGCGCTTCCAGCGTCTCGGAGTGACCGCGAGCGGAGCAATCGTGATCGACGACTACGCCCACCACCCAACCGAGGTGGCGGCCAGCTTGAACGCAGCCCGCACACTTGGCGCAAAGCGACTCGTTGCGGTCTTCCAACCACATCTGTATTCGCGCACTGCGCTGCTTGCGGACGAGTTCGGCGTAGCCCTTGCCATTGCCGATGTGGTCGTGATGCTCGACGTCTATCCAGCACGCGAGCGCGCCGAGGATCACCCTGGGATCAGCGGAGAGACGCTTGTGCGCGCGACCGTCGCGCATGCCCAGGGGCGTGAGGTGCTGTGGCGGGCGAGTTTCGAAGAAGCGCGGGAGGCGCTCGACGAGCTGCTTGAAGGTGGCGACCTGTGTGTGGTGATGGGAGCAGGCGACGTGGACGTGCTGGGACGAGGGTTGGTGGATGAATTGGGACGAGGATTGGCAGATGACGATGGCCTCTAGAGATTCGCCGAAGACCGCGCCGTCGATCGTGCAACGCGATTTTCCGCTCGCCCGTTTGGCGACGATCCGGACCGGCGGGGACGCCGACTATTTCGCTCGCGCTGGGAGCAATGCTCAACTACGCGAGCTGCTCAGCTGGGCAACGGCGATCGAGACTCCGATCTCCGTGGTGGGGTCGGGCTCGAATCTGCTGATCGCCGACGAGGGTGTCCCTGGCTTGGTCATCAAGCTCGATCGCAAGTTGGCTCAGGTCCAGCACGAAGGGCAGCGCCTCGTATGCGGGGGAGGAGCCCGTCTACCTTCCGTCGCCGCCCGTGCGGCTCAGGCGGGGTTGTCGGGCATCGAGTTCGGAGTCAACATTCCCGGTAGCGTTGGCGGCGCCTTGCGGATGAACGCAAACGCCTATGGCGGCCAGCTGGCAGACACGCTCGAGTGGGCGGAGATCGTCACCGCGGAGGGAATTGACCGGCGTGCGGCGGCGCAACTGGGCTTCGGCTATCGCCACTCCAATCTGCGCAGCGGTGAAGTCGTCGCGCGAGCCTCGTTCCTGCTCGCCCCGGCCAGCGTGGACACGGTCAAGGCGACGCTCGCGCAGATGCGTGCACGTCGCCACGAGGCTCAGCCTCAGGGAATCAAGACGTTCGGCTCTACGTTCAAGAACCCGCAGGAGGACCCGATGGCCGAGGGACGCAGCGCCGGGCTGCTGCTGTCCGAGGCTGGATGCAACGGCCTGGGCGTCGGTGGTGCGCGTTTTGCGCCTAAGCACGCCAATTTCATAGAGAACACGGGCGCTGCCACAACGGCTGAGGTGATCGCGTTGATGGCGGAGGGGCGCCGTTGTGTGATCGAGCGCTTTGGCGTGGAGCTGGAGCCCGAGGTGCAAACGCTCGGAGCGGTGCGTTTTCCTTGGCGGGATTGATCACCGCGGGACTCTTGATGTAGTTGACCGCGGCGCATGCGCCGCGGTCCGGGGCGGCACATGTGCCGCCCCGCGGGGGCGCGCATGCGCGCCCCCGTACAGAATGATGTTCACTCAATCGGTACGCGGCGCTCGAAGCGACTCATAGCGCTCGGCTGCGTGCGCGAGGATCTCAAGCATTGCCGGTGTCGCCGGACTGAGGCGCGCGTCGGTTGGCGCGGCAGCGATCACCTGGCGCAGCGGTGGTTGTGGAGCAAGCGTGCGGATCGCGATGTCCTCGCGCACGACCGACAGCGCCAGCTCGGGAATCAGCGCGACGCCGACGCCGGCAGCCACAAGTCCCTGAACTGTCTGATAGTCGTCGCTCTCAAATGCGACGTTCGGCTCAAAGCCGGCGGCGTGACAAGAGCGCACGACATGGCGAGCGCAGGGACTGGAGCGAGAGGTTTGCACCCACGCCTCGCCGTGCAGGTCCTCCAGGCGCAGATCGTTCTTCTGGACGAGCATGTGCTCGCGAGGTAGCGCCAAGTACATCGGATCCTCGAGCAACTCTACGCGCGTCAGGCCCTCGACGCTTGCAGGCTCGTCGAACTCGAACAACAGGGCCAGGTCGAACTCGCCGGCCTGCAGGCGAGGGGCGATCTCCTCGGGCTCTCCCTCGGCGAGCGTCAACTCCAGATCTGGGTAGTGCGAGCGGAACGTTGCGATCGCAAGTGGCATCAAAGTCGCGCCCGCAGTCGGAAAAGAGGCCATGCGCAACCTCCCGGCCCGCAAGCCAGCGATTGCGGACAGCTCGTCTTCGGCGGCCTCCAGGCGCGCGAGTATGCCTTCGGCGTGCTCCACGAGCGCCTGTCCGGCAGCGGTCACGCGCACGCCGCGCGCGTGGCGCTCGAGCAGCGTCATGCCAGTTTCGGCCTCCAGCGTCGCCACTTGCTGGGACACGGCCGACTGGGTGTAGGAGAGCGCCTCGGCCGCGCCCGAGAACGAGCCGCGCCTGGCGACCTCTATGAGGACTCGCAATCGAGCAACGTTGAGCATTAGCTGTCCTTATAGCTCAGATTACGAGGTTCACTGGAACTGATGGCAGGGAATGGGCACCATGTAATGGAAGTTCAGTTTGGATCGTGCCACAGGACGATCGCCACAAGACGGCAACAGGCGCCAGGCAACAAAACGAAGCCAGGCGAAACGGCACAAGAGAAAAGAGTCAAAAATGTCCGCCAACATCATCGTCTCCTACGACGGAACCAACAACGAGGACGACGCGGTTGCGCTCGGCCGGCTGTTCGCAAGCGCCGGCGCCACAGTGTCGCTCGCATACGTGCGCCACGCTTCCGAGGAGGAGACCAGCCGCGAGATCCTCGCCCAGCACGAGGCCGAAGAGCTGCTGCGCAAGGGCACAGAGCTGCTCGGCGACAGCGATGTTTCGCGCCACGTCATCACCGACCCCTCGACCCCCGGGGGTCTGAGCAAGCTGGCCGCGCAGACCGAGGCAGACATGATCGTGTTCTGCTCGGACTCGCACACCGCCAAGGGCAGCGTCACGGTCGGCAACTCCGCGCAGCGTCTGCTGAACGGTGGCACCGTCGCCGTCGCGATCGCTCCGGCCGGATATGCCCAGAACGGCGATTCGCAGCTGACGCGTGGTATCGCGGTGGCCGGCGATGAGGGCGCCCGGGCGACCGCCGAGGCGCTTGCACGAGCGTTTGGAGCACAGCTCGTGGCGGCAGAGCGGGAGGCCGGCCTGATCGTGGTCGGCTCACGCCCGGAGGCCGAGGAGGGTCGTGTCTCGCTCAGCGCCGCCAGCGAGAACCTGATCGAGAATGCCGGTTGCCCGGTGCTCGTCGTCCCGCGCGGCAAGGCACTGGCGTTCGACGGTCACGTGGTCGCGGCTGCATAGCAATTCGTGCGTAGCAGTTCGCATGAAGCCGGCCGCGCGGTTTTGTCTCACCGCGCGGCCGTTCGTGTTCTTTGGCTCGTGCTTGGGCGAAAATGTAGCGCCCCTGCGCATGCGGAATGACTGTTCTTTGAGCGTTCGGTTCAGCGTTTAGTTGCACGTCTGGCGCGCACATAGTTGAGGAGCGCTTCTGAGAAGTCCAGCGAGCCACCGATCAGGTGCCCGACAGGGCCTGTCCAAAGCCAGGCCTCCAGACGGCGTATGCCACGAGCGCGAACCAGCATCGGCTCGCACGGTATCGTGGCAGCCATGTCAACGGCCCTGAAGACGACAGTCACCGAGCTGCCCGAGTCGCGTGTACGCGTGCAGGTGGAAGTCCCCTCGAGCGAGATCGAGGATCGCCTCGCGCGCAAGGCCCGCCAGTTGGGCCGCGAAATGAAGCTTCCCGGTTTTCGCCGCGGCAAGGTCCCGGCGCCGCTGGTGATCCAGCGCGTGGGACGTGAGGTCGTCTTGGAGGAAGCGGTCCGCGACACCTTGGGCAGTTGGTATTCGGATGCGATCGAGACGGCCGGCATCGTGCCGGTAGGAGATCCACAGTTGGATCTCGCCGATCTCCCTGGGCAGGGCGCGGCACTGGAGTTCTCGATCGAGATAGGCGTGCTGCCGACCGCGCAGCTCGGCAACTACAAGGGTCTCGAGGTCGGTCGTCGCGAGGTTCTCGTCGAGGATGAGGCGATCCAGCAGGAGATCGACGGGCTCCGCGATCGCTTGGCGCGACTTGAGACCGTCGAGCGTTCCGCCGCCTCGGGAGATTTCGTCGTAGTCGACTACCTCGGCTCCACCGCTGGCGAGCCATTTGAGGGCGGCGAGGGACGCGATCAGCTCATAGAGCTTGGCTCGGGCAACTTGATCCCCGGCTTCGAGGAGGGCTTGGAGGGCGCTGGGGCAGGGGAGACGCGGACGATCGAGGTTTCTTTTCCGGCCGATTATCAAAGCGAGCAGCTGGCGGGAGCTGAGGCTTCTTTCGAGGTCACGGTCAAGGAGGTAAAGCACAAGCTGCTCCCAGAGGTAAACGAGGATTTCGCCGTGGACATGGGCTTTGACTCGGTTGCAGAGCTCACCGAGGACATTCGCACGCGCCTGGCAGACGCCGACGCCAAGCGCATCGATGCCGAGTTTCGCGAGGCTGCGCTCGACGTAGCAGCGGCCGAAGCCCACGTTGAGATCCCCGAGGCGCTCGTTCAGGCAAAGGCCCGTGAGATGTGGGATCGCATGCTGCACTCTCTCTCCCATCGCGGCATCACCCGCGAGGTGTATCTGAAGATCACCGGACGCGAGGAGGATGACCTGATCGCCGAGCTGGTGCCAGACGCCGGCCAGTCGCTTCGTCGCGAGGCGGTGATCGCCGCGGTTGTCGCGACCGAGAAGATCGTGCCGAGCGAGGAGGACCTGCTCGAGGTGCTGACTCCCACAGCAGAGCGCGAGGGAGTCGAGCCGCAGAAGCTGCTCGAGGAGCTGCGCGACTCCGGGCGCCTGGATGACATCCGCGAGGATCTTGCTGCCCGCCAAGCAGTCGAGCTGATCGCCTCCGAGGCCACGCCGATTCCGCTCGAGCAGGCCCAGGCACGCGAGAAGTTGTGGACGCCGGAGTCCGAGGAGAAGCAGGGCGACAGTGCCGGCGACGCGGCTGCAGCGAGACTTTGGACGCCGGAGCGCTAGCCTAGTCATCACCCCGCTCGGGATATGTTCAGAAGGAATCCGGCCTGTAAAGCGAAACTGAAGCGAGGATCATGAGCCCACTTGTACCAATGGTGGTTGAGCAGACCTCGCGAGGCGAGCGCGCGTTCGACATCTACAGCCGTCTGCTCAACGAGCGGATCATCTTTCTCGGCACGCCTGTCGATGACCAGATCGCCAACCTGGTCGTCGCCCAGCTGCTGCACCTGGAGTCCGAGGACCCCACCAAGGATGTCTCGATCTACATCAACTCGCCGGGGGGGTCGGTGTACGCCGGCCTTGCGATTTACGACACGATGCAGTTCATCAAGCCAGATGTGCAGACGATCTGTGTCGGTATCGCGATGTCGATGGGGGCACTGCTGTTGGCCGGAGGGGCCAAGGGCAAGCGTATGGCGCTGCCCAACGCGAAGATTCTGATCCACCAGGTCTCATCGAGCTTCCAGGGGCAGGCGACCGACATCGAGATCCACGCGAGGGAGATCATCGACGTACGCAAACGCTTGGATGAGATCATCGCCAAACACACCGGCAAGAAGCTCGATCAAGTAAGCAAGGACACGGAGCGCGACTACTTCATGAGCTCCGAGGAGGCCAAGGAGTACGGCATCATCGACCGCGTCATCTCAGAGCACTAGTTCTGAGATGACGGTCGCGTTGTAGGAGGAGAGACTCAATATGGCCAGACCAACCGATTCCAACGAGCAGCTCCTCTGCAGTTTCTGCGGCAAGTCTCAGCGGCAGGTCAAGAAGCTGATCGCAGGCCCCGGCGTGTACATCTGCGACGAGTGCATCGATCTCTGCAACGAGATCATCGACGAGGAGCTGGCTGCGCCACCCGCGTTCGACCTCGAGAACCTGCCCAAGCCGCGCGCCATCTACGACGTGCTCGACGAGTATGTCGTAGGCCAGGAGGCCTCCAAGCGCACGCTATCGGTTGCCGTCTACAACCACTACAAGCGCGTGCAGATGATGCAGTCCGAGGACTCGGACATCGAGCTGCAGAAGTCCAACATCCTGCTACTCGGCCCCACCGGCTGCGGCAAGACGCTTTTGGCTCAGACTCTCGCACGCATCCTGAACGTGCCGTTCGCGATTGCCGATGCGACTGCGCTTACCGAGGCGGGCTACGTCGGCGAGGATGTCGAGAACATCCTGCTCAAGCTGATCCAAGCGGCCGACTACGACGTCAAGAAGGCCGAGACCGGGATCATCTACATCGACGAGGTCGACAAGATCGCCCGCAAGGCCGACAACCCGTCGATCACGCGCGACGTCTCCGGCGAGGGTGTCCAGCAGGCGCTGTTGAAGATCCTCGAGGGCACACAGGCGTCGGTGCCGCCGCAAGGGGGACGCAAGCACCCACACCAGGAGTTCCTGACGATTGACACGACCAACATCCTGTTCATCTGCGGAGGCGCGTTCGCGCACCTCGACAAGGTGATCGAGCGGCGCATCGGTCACAACGGCATCGGCTTTGCCTCGGCTATCGAAACCAAACTGGAGCGCGACACCGGCGAAATATTCGAGCACTGCCTGCCCGAGGATTTGATCGAGTACGGCCTGATCCCCGAGTTCATCGGACGTCTGCCGGTCATGTCAGCCGTACATCAGCTCACCTGCGAGGACCTTGTCTCGATCCTGACCGAGCCGCGCAACGCGCTCGTCAAGCAGTTCCAGCGCTTCTTCTCCTTCGATGGCATCGAGCTCGTGTTCGCCGAGGACTCGCTGTTGGCGGTCGCGGAGAAGGGGCTCGAGCGAGAAACCGGTGCGCGTGGCTTGCGCTCGATCATCGAGGAGATTCTGCTCGAGGTCCAGTTCGAGCTGCCCTCCCGTCGCGACGTCAAGAAGTGCGTCGTCACGCGCGACACGGTCGAGAAAGGCACGACGCCTACGCTGGTCACCGAAGCCGCGCCAGAGGAGCCGGCCGAGCGCTCCTTGCGCGAGGAGTCGGCGTAGTCGCAGTCCGGCTGTCGCCGCTCGGCTAGCATCCACACCCCATGGACGAGCAGAAAGGGCGCTGAACGGTGCACGATGACTTTCGTATCCGCGTGGATGTGCCCAGCGACCAGGCGCACAAGCTGTTGCGCGCTCTCGAGGCGCATGAACGTGACGGTAGCGCAGGCCTTTCAAGTCCCGAGCACGTAGCCGTCAGCCACGAGGACGGGCATGTGTTTCTGTACGCGGACTCCGCCAAGGAGGCCGCGCAAGCGCAAGCGGCCCTGGAAGCGGTCCTCTCCGAGAAGGGCATCGTCGCGCAGGTCAGCTCGGCGCGTTGGCACCCTGAGGAGGAGCGCTGGGAGGACGCGTCGCTGGCATTGCCTAGTACGCCAGCCGAGCACGCAGCCGAGCATGAGCACCTGGAGGAACTGGAGACCGAGGAGTCCGAGCACGCCGGTCACGCCGGATGGGAAGTGCGTGTAACACTGCCGACCCATCACGACGCACATGCGTTTGCTGAGCGCCTTGCCGCCGAGGGGGTCCCGGTGCAGCGCCATTGGCGCCATCTCACGCTTGGGGCCGAGGATGAGGACGACGCTCGTGCGCTAGCGGAGCGCTTGCGCTCTGAGGCTCCACAGGGCTCGACCCTTGAGGTGGAGGGTGCCGCCTGGGACGCCTGGGTAGCAGTCAACGGACCGGCACGCCCGTTTGCGCTGTTTGGCGGTCTGGCGCAGTAGCAACAGCTCCGCTGCGTACACTCACGCTCCATGAGCGAGCGCATCAAGGAGCTTGAAGATCGCACCCGGTTCGAGCCCGCACAGGTCGAGCCGCAGATCGCCGAGCGCTGGCTCGCTTCAGGTCTATTTCACCCCGAGCCCGACGGAGAGGCGAGCGAGAACTACTCGATCGCGATACCGCCGCCGAACGTAACCGGCTCGTTGCACATGGGGCACGCGCTCAACGGCTCGGTGCAAGACACCTTGATTCGCTACCACAGGATGAAGTTCCCCGCCCGACGCACGAAGTGGATCCTCGGCACCGACCACGCTGGGATCGCCACGCAGGCGCAGGTCGAGAAGGCGCTGCTCGCCGAGGGCGTCAACCGCCACGAGTTGGGGCGAGAGGCGTTCGTGCAGCGCGTGTGGGAGTGGCGAGCGCACTATGGCGGCACGATCGTCGAGCAGTTCAAGCGGCTTGGCGCCTCGTGCGATTACTCCGAAGAGCGCTTTACGCTCGACGATGGCTACGCCCGCGCGGTCATGCAGGTCTTCGTCAAGCTCTACGAGAAGGGCTGGATCTACCGCGATCGCTATATCGTCAACTGGGACCCCGGCAGTCGCTCGGCGATCTCCGACCTAGAGGTCGAGGAGCGCCGCGAGACAGACACGCTCTACTCGATTCGCTACGACGTCGAGGGAGGTGGCAGCGTCACGATCGCCACCGTTCGGCCCGAGACGATGCTCGGCGACACCGCGGTGGCTGTTCATCCGGAGGACGAGCGCTACCAGGCGCTTGTCGGGCGCAAGGCGATCCTGCCGCTTGTCGGGCGACATCTGCCGATCATCGCCGACGACTACGTGAAGATGGACTTCGGCACGGGCCAGTTGAAGGTCACCCCGGCCCACGACCCCAACGACTTCGAGATAGGCGCCCGCCACGAGCTCGATCAGGTGTCGGTGATCGGCGAGGACGGACGCATGACCGCCGAGGCGGGCGAGCGCTTCGCCGGTCTCACGGTGATGGAGGCGCGCGAGGCCGTGGTGGCCGAGCTCGAGCGCGAAGGTCGGATCGTCGCGCGCGAGGACTACGAGCACGAGGTGCCCTATTCGCACCGCTCCGGTCAGCGCATCGAGCCGCTGATCTCGCTGCAATGGTTCATGAGCATGGACGAGCTGGCGCGCCCGGCGCTCGCCGCCGTGCGCGAGGGACGCGTGCGGATCGTGCCCAATAACCACCGGCGCGTCTACCTGGACTGGATGGAGAACATCCGTCCCTGGTGCATCTCACGCCAGCTCTGGTGGGGTCACCGCCTGCCCGTCTACTACTGCGAGACCTGCGGGCACGTCAACGTGGCGCTCAGCGCACCAGACGCTTGCGCGGAGTGCGGAGGGCATCTCCGCCAAGAGGAGGACGTGCTGGACACGTGGTTCTCCTCCGCGCTGTGGCCCTTCGCGACGCTTGGTTGGCCTGAGGACACCCCCGAGCTGAAAGCGTTCTACCCAACGAAGGTGCTCTCCACCGCCAGGGACATCCTGTTCCTGTGGGTCGCACGCATGATCATGATGGGGATCGAGCTGACCGGCGATGTGCCGTTCTCCGACGTCTATATCCACTCGGTGATCCAGGCGCCCGACGGGCGGCGCATGTCCAAGTCGCTGGGGACCGGCATCGACCCATTGCGGGAGATCGACCGCCACGGCGCCGACGCGGTGCGCTTTGGCCTGCTTGCGATGTCCTCTACGCAGGATGTTCGCTACTCCGCGGAGAAGGTCCAGCAGGGTCAGGCGCTTGCCAACAAGCTGTTCAACGCGGCGCGCTTCGCGCTGGTGCGTATCGACGCGAGCCTTGGATCGGAGCGCGCAGAAGCTGTTGAGCCGCAGCCGTTGCCGCGCGCGGTCGAGGATCGCTGGATCCTCTCACGGCTCACGCGGGTCCTGGCAGACACCGCCGCGCGCATCGAGCAGTACGATTTCTCTCATGCCGCGCTCGGCCTCTATGACTTCGTCTATGGGGAGCTGTGTGACTGGTATCTGGAGATCGTCAAGCAGCGCCTGCCCGATCTAGCTGAGGCAGGCAGCGAGGATGACGGTAGGCAGGAGCTGGCCGCGACGTTGCTCTATGTGCTGCGCGAGACGGTCGCCATGGCCCATCCGCTGATTCCGTTCGTCACCGAGGAGCTGTGGCGATATCTCGATGACACCGGCGAGTTGCTCGCCGGCTGTGCCTATCCACGCGCTCGAGAGGACTTGATCGACCTACAGGCCGAGGCCGAGCTGGCGCGCACGATCGAGGCGGTAACGCTGGTGCGCGGCTGGCGAGACTCGGTCGGCGCTCGGGCCGGTCAGTTCGTGGCCGCGCGTCTCTGCGCGGATGGCTACGAACAGACAAGCCCACTGCTCGCCGGCTTGGCGCGTTTGCGGTTTCTCCCGCGAGGACGAGCGGTCTCAGGCCCTCGACGGCGCGGACGCGGGCACGGCGAACTGGGATGCCCCCGGCACCTCCTCACGGGGAGCTTCCAGTCAGGAGATGCAGGCGGGAAGGGGAGAGCCTCCGGCCAAGCCCACCGCGGTTGCCTCCGTCCCAATCCCAGGCGGCACCGTCGAGGTGCTCTCGGGGGAGGGTCTGGATCTCGGCGCCGCCGAGCGGCGACGCGAGGTGGCCAAACAGAAGCTACTCGCGGAGATCGAACGCGTGCAGGGCAAGCTCGAGCGCCCGGGCTTCGTGGAGAAGGCGCCGGCGGCCGTCGTCGAGGGCGAGCGTGAGCGTCTTGGGCGCCTGCGCGCCGAGTTGGACGTCCTATGAGCCGCCCCGAGCACGCCGGGCTGGAGGTCCTATGAGCCAAGATTGGAGTCCCGAGCACGCCGAGCGTCATCTGCGCTCACTGGAGCTGTTTGGGATGCGCTTCGGACTGGACCGGATGCATCGCATGATGACGGTGCTCGGATCGCCCGAGCGCAGCTTTGACTCGATCCACGTGGTGGGCACGAACGGAAAGAGCTCGACTACGCGCATGATCGCGGCGATTCTCGAGCGCCACGGGCTGCATAGCGGCTGCTACCTCTCGCCGCACCTCCTCTCCTATTCCGAGCGCGTCCAGATCGGCGAGCGCGACGTCGAGACCCACGCCTTCGCGGCGGCGATCGCGCGCGCTGCCTGGGCGGCCGAGCGGGTCAACCGCACCCTCGCCGAGGACGACCACGTGACCCAGTTCGAGCTGTTGACGGCCGCCGCCTTCTGGGAGCTCTCGCGACGTGACGCCCAGGTGGTAGTCGTCGAGGCCGGCCTTGGCGGGCGCTATGACGCGACGAATGTGATCGACTCGAAGGTCGCGGCCCTCACCAACGTGGGCCTCGAGCACACGCGCTGGCTTGGCCCCACGCTGATCGACATCGCCACCGAGAAGCTCGCGGTCCTCGGCGAGCATTCGGTGCTGGCAGTTGGTTCCCAGCTGCAGCCGGAGGTGCTTGCGCTCGCGCGTGGCGTCGCGGCCGAACGTGGCGCCGAGCTCTTGATCGCCGACGCATCTCCCGAGGACCTACAGATGGGAGCGCGCGGCTCGTTCCAGCGTGAGAACTTTGCGCTCGCGCGGCTTGTGGCTGAGTCCTATCTGCGGCAGGCCGGGATCGCTTTGAGCGAGCAGGCCGTGCGCGACGCCGCGATCTCGACGCTGGTTGCGGGCCGTATGCAAATCCTCGGGGACGACCCGCTCACGGTGGTGGACGGCGCGCACAATCCAGCCGCGATCACCGCGCTGGTGGAGTCCTTGCCCGAGTTGCTTGACGGACGCCCGCTCGCGTTGGTGCTCGGCGTGCTCGAGGACAAGGATGCCGCCAGCATGCTTCGTGCGCTGCTGCCGTTGTGCGAGCGGGCCTGGTTCACCGCACCCCCTAGTCAAAGGGCGCTTTCGCCCGCAACGCTGCAATCGCTGTCGGGCCAGCTCGGCTTCGAGCGGTGCGCCTGCGAGCCTCAGCCGGCCAAAGCGCTGGCGGCGGCGCGCGACTGGGCGCGCGAGCGCGGCGCCGCTGTTCTGGCAACCGGATCTGTCTATCTGGTCGGAGATCTGCTCGCCCACGCGGGCGAGCTTGGTCTAGATACGGCTGCGATGGGGCTTGGGGAGCGCGACGAGCAACGAGAGCAACCGCGGGAAGGGGATCGCCGTGGACGATGACGGCCCATCGGTACTGACGATGATCGGCGCCGTCGCCTTGATCGTGGCGCTCGTGATCCTCGTGTTCTTTGCTGCCGGCTACGGCTTCGGCCGGTTGTTCCTGTGAGGGTTGAGGCCTGCAAGAAGACACCCTCCCAAAGCTTGATCGCGCATCTTTTGCCCGATAGCCTCTAAACTCGGCCGCCCGATGCGCCATCACGGATCGGAGCGCCCCGTTTCACGCGTGCTTGCAGGGAAATCCCTCGGCGGAGCCGTATAGGGTCATCGATGCCACCACCAATCGCCTACTTCGGAATCGAAAGCAAAAGCTTGAGCCTGGTCATCGACTTGTTGATCCTGTTCGTCGTTGTCCTGTACTTCTCGTTGCTGTACTGGACCTACGCGGACGCTCGCCGTCGCATCGCCGATCCGATGCTGGTCGGCTGCGCCACGGTCGCGTCGCTGTTCCCGTTCGTGGGGACGATCGTCTACATGATCCTGCGCCCGCCCGAGTACCTGGAGGACGTGCGTGAGCGCGAACTGGAGTTGCAGGCGGCCGAAGCGCGGCTGCACGGGCTCGACTACAGCCTGTGCCCGCACTGCGACTACCGCATCGAGCACGACTTCATTCGTTGCCCGAGCTGCCTGCGCAAGCTGAAGGAGCGTTGCGTCAGCTGCTCGCGACCACTCGATCGTGCTTGGACTATCTGCCCGTATTGCGAGACCGACGTACCCGCGACGGCCAAGGCAACGCGACGGACGGCTCGCTCAGAGCGTGCGAGCGCTTCGGCCACGGCTCGTACGCGCGCCGGTGTCGATGACGAGCTGGAGGTGGCTGCGCTCGATGTGGAGGCGGTGTCCCCGGCCCGGGCGCGTGCAGCCAAGCGTGCTGCCGTGAGGGCACCTGAGCCGACCACTTTCGTCGGCGAGGTCTCGTTCGCCTCGGAGTCGAGCTCTACTATCGAGGAGCCTGAGACCGGGCGTGAGGATGCGGAGCATGAAGCCACCGTCAAGCCGAGCTCGCGTCCGCGCTCGCGTCGTCCGCGCCCAACCTCCTGAGCGTCCTCGAGCATTCTTCTCAAGACCAGCCGGCCTCAGGCCGCGACTATCTCCTCCGAACCAAAGGAACACATGGACCGCACGTTGATCCTCGTAAAGCCGGACGCCTTCGCCCGCTCGCTCACGGGCGAGATCATCGCTCGCTTCGAGCGCAAGGGCCTGCGCATCGTTGCGCTGCGACACATGACCGTGACGCGCGAGCTGGCAGAGCGCCACTACGCCGAGCATGCCGAGAAGCCGTTCTTCGGCGAGTTGGTGGCGTTCATCACCTCCGGGCCGATCGTGGCCATGGTGCTCGAGGGTCTCGATGCCGTCAAGGCGGCTCGGCAGACGATCGGCGCCACCAATCCGCTCGATGCCGCCCCTGGCTCGATCCGTGGCGACTTCGCCATCGAGATGGGCCAGAACATGGTCCATGGCTCGGACTCGGCCGAGTCGGCGGCCCGTGAGGCGGCATTGTTCTTTCCCGAGCTCTCGGCCTGAGCAGGCAGAGGCCGCGGCTAAGGCGGCGATGAGGACCTCCGTAGCGGCGGGCACATGTGTGGCGGGCACTTGTGTGGCGGGCACTTGTGTGGCGGGCACTTGTGTGGCGGGCACTTGTGTGGCGGGCACTTGTGTAACCGGCACTTGTGTGGCGGGCAGCTCATGAGCCGGCTCGATCCGTTCGGGCTCGATCCACTCGTGCTCGCCTCGGCCTCGCCGCAGCGTCGGGCAACTCTCGAACGCCTTGGGGTGCCCTTTACGGTTCGCGTGACCGGCGTCGAGGAGATAGAGCAGGGCGAGCCAGAGCAGGTGGCGGCCGAGAATGCGCTACTGAAGGCGCGAGCGGCTCACACAGCCGGTGCGCGTGAGACGGTGCTCGGCGTCGATACGCTGGTGGCGCTCGGTACTCGCATCTACGGTAAGCCGGCGGACGAGCGTGCGGCGTGTGAGACGCTCGCGGCGCTCAGCGCAGAGACGCACACCGTCTTCAGTGGCCTCGCGCTGCTACGCGGAGATCGTGAGCAGGTGGGGATCGCGCGGACGGAGGTCGTCTTCAGGCCGTGCTCTACGGAGATGATCGACTGGTATGTGGCCAGCGGCGAGTGGCGCGGGCGGGCCGGTGGCTATGCGATCCAGGGAATTGGAGCAGTGTTGGTGCGTGAGATTCGAGGCGACTACGAGAACGTCGTCGGCTTGCCTGTGGCCAAGCTGTTGGACATGGCCCCTGAGCTTCTCTCTGTGCAAGCTCATGGCGGGTTCTGAGCTGCTCCCGTGCCAGCTCACGACGGGCCCTGAACCGCTTTCCCGCTGCAAATACGCTGTCAAGGTTGCAAGCCGGGCGACGCGGTCCGCTAGACTCCCCGCCGGGTACGCCCCGGAGCGCCGGGATGCCAGCCGACCGGCCAGGCGAAGCCGAATCCGGGCGTGCTCCTTACCGCAACGATGAGCATCCTCACCTACCTCACAGGGTTCGGTGGCCGCGACATGGCGGTCGACCTCGGAACCGCCAACACGCTCGTATATGTACGTGGGCGCGGGATCGTGCTGTCCGAGCCGAGCGTGGTGGCGATCGACTCGCGCACCGGCGAGGTGCACGCGGTGGGCATCGAGGCCAAGCGCATGCTCGGCCGCACCCCCGGCACGATCCAAGCGATCCGCCCACTCAAGGACGGGGTGATCGCCGACTTCGACGTGACCGAGGAGATGCTGCGTCACTTCATCCAGAAGGTCCACCAGAACCGCTGGGCCCATCCACGCGTCGTCGTGTGCGTGCCCTCCGGTGTGACAGGCGTGGAGAAGCGCGCTGTCGAGGAGGCGTGCCTGTCGGCCGGCGCGCGTACCGCCTACCTGATCGAGGAGCCGATGGCCGCCGCGATCGGCGCCGGCCTGCCGGTCGGCGAGCCGACCGGCTCGATGGTCGTCGACATCGGCGGAGGAACCTCCGAGGTGGCGGTCATCTCGCTCGGAGGGATCGTCGTCTCGCAGTCCATCAGGGTTGGCGGGGACGAGATGGATGAGGCGATCATCAACTACGCAAAGAAGGAGTACAAGCTGCTGATCGGCCAGCAGACCGCCGAGGAGCTCAAGCTCGAGATCGGCTCCGCCTGTGCGATGGAGGAGGAGCTGCAGGCCGAGATTCGCGGCCGCGACATGGTGGCTGGCCTACCCAAGACGGTCGTGCTCACCAGCGAGGAGATCCGCCAAGCGCTCGAGGAGCCGCTTTCGCAGATCATCGAGGCGGTCAAGGAGACACTCGACCGCACCCCGCCCGAGCTCGCCTCGGACATCATGGATCGTGGGATCATGCTTGCGGGTGGCGGCGCGCTGCTACAGGGACTCGATCAGCGCTTGCGTGAGGAGACGCAGATGCCCGCGCATCTGGCGGAGTCCCCGCTGACGTGCGTGGCGGTCGGGTCGGGGCGCTCGCTCGAGGAGTTCGAGGCGATCCACCGCTCCAACCGCAATTCGCGCAGTCGCCGTCGTCGATGAGCGAGCTCTCCGGCTGCCCGCGGCTCGCCGTCCGTGGCGTGTTGCTCGACGGCTTCGATCGGCTCCGTCGGCGCCGTATGTCTGCCGCTGCTCGCACGGCACGCGGGTACTCTTTCCTGTGAACGCTTCGGAAGGTCCCAATTCGTGTATGAGAAGACGGTTCGACGCAGACGTGCGGTGCTCGCACTGCTCGTCGTGCTCTCCCTGATACTGCTGACCGCCTACTTCGGCGAGGCTCCAAGCGGTGGTCTGCACTCTGTGCAGCGCGGCTTCCTGACCGTCGTCTCGCCGATCCAGGATGGCGCCAACAAGGCTCTGAAGCCCGTTCGAGACCTGTTCGGCTGGTTTGGCAGCACCCTGAAAGCCAAGAGCCAGAACGCCGAACTGCGCAAGCAGCTCGACAAGCTACGCAGCCAATACACGGCTAATCAGGAAAATGAACATTCGCGCGTGGAACTGCTCAAGCTCTTCCACCTCGACCACGAGCTCAGCATCGCCGACTACAACCCGGTCAGTGCGACCGTCGTCTATCAATCGCCCAACATCTGGCACTCGATCATCACGATCGATCGAGGCTCCTCCTCGGGAGTGCGTGTCAACGACCCGGTGATCGCCGACGAAGCGCTTGTCGGCAAGGTAACCGAGGTCGTCCCGGATGGCGCCCAGGTGAGCTTGATCACCGACAGCGCCGTTGAAGTGACGGCCAAGATCAGCGCAACCGGAGCAGTGGGCCTCGTGCAGCCTCGAGGTCGGCGAACCCGGTCGCCTGCTGATGCAGATCTATAAGTCCTCGACCGCCACGCCGGTGCCAGGCGACTATGTAGTGACCTCGGGCACCGTCGCGAGCCCCGGCGTCTCGCTCTATCCGAAGGGGATCCCGATCGGCCAGGTCACCTCGGTCAACGAACAGGGTGGCTTCAAGTCGGTAGACGTGAGCCCGCTCGCCGACCTGCGCAGCCTTGAATTCGTGCAGGTGCTGACCTATTCATCCGGCTCGCGGGCGGCCTCGCTCAGCAACGTCGCCGCCAACCTGACGCCAACCCATCAGCTGGGTCCAGAAGAAGAATCCCAAAGCGGCCAGGTAGCGCAAACGGGAGGAGGCGGCTGATGAGCGCGCCGCCGGCCGGCAGGCGGAGAGCCACATCGATCGCGACCACTCGGCGCGCGGGCGCGACAGCGGCACGGCCTGGCTGCCGGGCTCGTTGGTGTGGCGCGTGGCGGTGCTGTCGGTCGTCGTCGTGTTCGTCCAGATCAGCGTCGTCTCCGAGATCCCGGTGTTCGGTGTGAGCGTTGACCTGACGCCGCTGCTGGTGGCGTTTGTCGGGCTGCTGTGTGGCTCCACGCTCGGCGCGGTCGCCGGCTTCTGTGTCGGGCTGTTGGTCGACCTGGCGTTGATGCAGACGCTCGGCGTGACTTCACTCACGTTCACGATCATCGGCTACTGGGCCGGTCGCCTGCGCGAGCTGCGCGACCCGCAGGCGGCGCTCACGCCGCTGTTCGTCGGAGCGGCCGCCGCGAGCGCGCGCGATGGTCGGCTACTCGGTGATCGAGTTCCTGCTCGGCGTGGACGCCCCTGTGAGCCTCGAGTTGCTGCGTGAGATCGTCGTCGGCGTCCTGCTCGACACGGTCGTGGCGCTGCCGATGTGGGCGCTGGTACGCCGCTGCCTGGTTGGCGCCCTGCCCGACGACCCGCGTCGTCGCCGCCGCCGCGCCTACACGACCGGCGGTCTCAGCCCGCTCTCACAGGGCAGGGGAGGGCGCGGTGAGCACGATCGAGCAGTCGCGACGAGCACCCGTGGGGTGGTTTTAGCCTGCTAACGCAGAGCTGGGGCGCCAGGTGAGCGCGATCGAGCAGCTGCGACCGAGCGATCAGCGCGGGGTGGGTGGGCCTTCATCGCCCTCGCTTGCATTGCGCGTGGCGATCCTCGGCAGCATCGCGCTTGTCATGTTCGGGATCATCTTCTTTCGCCTGTGGTACCTGCAGGTGCTCAGCGGCGAACAGTACGTACAGCAGGCGCAGGCCAACGACCAGCGTGAACTGTCGATACCAGCCCCACGCGGGGAGATCCTCGCCCGCGAAGGCCAGCCGATCGTGACGAGTCAGGTCAGCAACGCCGTCCAGATCCTGCCGAGCTCGCTGCCCGAGTCTGTCAAGGAAGGAGGCGGCCGAATATCAAGCACATCTGGCTGAAGCGGACAAGGAATACGTCGCGGCAGGTGAACGACTGAGGGCCTATGAGGACAACCTCAACGACTACGAGAGCGGTGGCACGCCACGGTCGCCGACACGCCAACCGGGCACAGTTGGCCGAGCTGCACGCACTCGCCCGCGCGGACCATCTGCGCAAGGTCCCGATTCCCGCGCTGCCGGCCTCGGCCGACAAGACTGCGTGAGCTTTTTCGGCGGCTGGCGCCGGTGATCGGCCTCAGCCCGAGGTTGATCGACGAACGCGTGATCGCGGGCATCACACAGCTTCCCTATGCGCCCGTCACGATCAAGACCGACGCGGGACTGGCCGCGCTGCACGGTGCTCGCCGAGCGCCAGAACGACTTCCCCGGCGTGAAGCAGGAACCGGTCTCGATCAGGAGCTATCCGCTATGGCGAATTGGCTGCCCAGGTGCTCGGTCACGTCGGCCCGATAGCGAAGAAGAGCTCGAAGCTGCCGGCCTTCAAGGGCGTGCCAGCAGGGCACCGTCGTCGGGCAGTCGGGTCTCGAGTACTACTACGACCGCTATCTGCGCGGCAAGCCGGGAGAGCGGCTCGTGCAGGTCAACGCGGAAGGTCGAGCCGGAGCCGACGCAAGCTGCCGATCGTCGAGCCAACGGCCGGTCACGACCTCAAGCTGACGATCGACCTGGGGCTCCAGCAGGAGGGCGAAAAGGCGCTGCGCGAAGGGGTGGCGCTCGCCCAGGGGAAAGGCAACCCGCGGCTCGGCGGCGGCGTTCGTGGCGATGGACCCGCTCAACGGCGAAATCTATGCGATGGGCTCCTACCCGAGCTATGACCCCAACCGTTTCGCCAAACCGATGACCCAGCGCGAATTCGACCAGCTCAACGGCAGCGGCAAAACGAAGGCCCCGACCCGCGCGCACCGCTGCTCAACCGCGCCGTCGAAGGCCAGTATCCGACCGGCTCGACTTTCAAGCCGATCACGGCGATGGGCGCGCTCGAAGCGGGCGTGATCAACCCCAGCGAGGCGCTCGGGGGCGGCTCGTGCATCACCGCCGGCGCCGAGCAGTTCTGCAACTCCGGCAAAACCGACTACGGCGCATTGCCTCTGGTCGCAAGCGCTGACGGTCTCCTCCGACACCTATTTCTTCACCGTCGGCGAGTACGCCAACAGCCACGGCGGCGTCGATCCAGAACATGGCCCAGCGAGCTTGGGATCGGCAAAGAAACGCACATCGATCTGCCGAACGAGATCGAAGGGACCGTGCCCGACGCAGCCTGGCGTCGCGCAGCAGAACGAGCTACAGGAACAGCTGCGAACACGACCATCCGCAAGACAGCCGCGAGCGTCTGCCACATCGTCTCGGAAATCGGCGCCGTGGACCGTCGGAGACGACATGCACCTGGCGGTCGGGCCAGGGCGAACTGCTGACCTCGCCGCTGCAGATGGCGGTCGCCTATTCGACGCTCGCCAACGCCTACATGAACGGAGGCAACGGCACGGTCGTGCGCCCCCACCTGGGCCTGGAGATCGACAACTCGAACGGCGGTCTGGTGCAGGCGCTGCCGCTGCCGCCGCTCCGTCATGTGCACCTCGACTACTCCGACCTGAATCGATGTGATGGAAGGCATCCACGACGCCACGTTCGCGCCGGGCGGCACCTCGGCCGACGTGTGGGCGGGCTGGAACCAGTCAGAACACCCGGTATACGGCAAGACAGGCACCGCCGAACGCGCCGGCCAGGTCGAACAGGCGTGGTACATGTGCTTCCTGCCCGACCCCAAGCGTCCGCTCGTGATCGCGGCGACCGTCGAACAGGGCGGCTTCGGCGACGAAGCGGCCGCGCCGATCGCGCGCCTGATCGCCTCGAAGTGGTTCCACAAGCCCTTGACGCTGTCTCCGGCTCCAACCCAGATCACTGACCACGATCCATGTCCGCGTCCTCGCTCAGCCCGATAGCAGCCGTCGCCGAACGCCTGCCCGCGGCTCCGCGGGCACGGTCGCGCCTGCCGCTCGACCCACTGCTGACGCTGGCCGTCGATCGGCCTGGGAGTCTGCTCGATCCTGACGCTGCGGGTCGCCACCCGTGACCTTATCCCAGGCGACCCCACTACTACGTCAAGCGCCAGGCGATCTACCTGCTGTCGGGCTTCGTCGCTGATGGTGGCGCTCTCGCGCTTCGACTATGCGCGCCTGCGCCAACTGATGTACCCAATCTACGGCGCACTGATCTTGAGCATCCTCGCGGTGCTCGCGCTCGGTCGTGAAATCAAGGGCTCGGTGCACTCGACGCGCGCGATCAATTTCCCGCTGTTCTCCTTTCAGGCATCAGAGCTCGGCAAGGTGCTGCTGATCGTCGCGCTGTCGGCGTTCGTGGTGGGCCGCTCGCGGCGGCTGCGCGAGCTCGATACGACCGCGCGCGTGCTGCTCGTGGCGCTGGTGCCGGCGATGCTCGTGATCCTCCAGCCCGACCTCGGTTCGGGGCTCGTATACATGGCGATCGCGTTCATGCTGCTGTTCGTGGCGGGCACCTCCTGGAAGCAGCTGGCGGGGCTAGTCGCGCTGGTCCTCGTCTCGGCCGCGATCGTGCTGGTGGCGGCGCCCGCGGCCGGCGTGCATGTGCTCAAGCCCTACCAGGAGGAACGCCTGACCGTCTTTTTGAATCCCTCGGGCAGCACCGGCGAAGGGGCCTACCAGCAGTTGCAGTCGAAGGTCGCGATCGGCTCCGGCCAGAAGACGGGCCGCGGCGGCGAATCGACCCAGATCGAAGGCAAATACGTGCCCGAGGACGAAACCGATTTCGTCTTCGCCGCGGTCGGCGAGCAGTACGGATTCGTCGGAGCGGCGCTGGTGCTCTCGCTGTATGCGCTGCTGATCTGGCGCACGTTGCGGATCCTCACGATGTCCAAGGACCTGTTCGGCTCGCTGGTCGCCGCCGGAGTCCTGGCTATGCTGATGTTCCAGGTCTTCGTGAACGTTGGCATGGCAGTAGGGATAATGCCGATCACCGGCGTCACGTTGCCTCTAATGAGCTATGGCGGATCGTCGGTCATCACAACCCTTCTGGCAGTGGGTCTACTGCAATCGATCTACGTCCAGGGACGCGCCTCCCAGGCGCTGAAGGGCCGCGTTGTCCGCCACTAGAGAAGATGTCAGCCGAGACTCCCCACCAACCAGCCGAGGCGGCGCCGGAGACCGCAAAGGTCCGGCGCCCGCTTGCACGGGATTCGGCGATACCACGGGCCGCAGGGATTCGAAAACCCGCTCGTCCCACCCATTACAGATCTCGAAAGACTGGATCAAATTGAGAAAGCAAGTGCTTGTCAGCGTCGATCGCGCGGAGACGCGCGTGGCGCTTTTGGAGGCTGCCGGAACGCCCGGCGCCCTACGTGCCCCGAACGGGGCATCACGTCCCGCGGGCGCCCTCCAAGCGCTCGAGCGCACGCCCCGGTGCCGGCTACCGGATAGCTGAGCTCTACATCGAGCGCCGTGGCGGGCGCTCGATCGTCGGCAACATCTACAAGGGCAAGGTGGACAACGTGCTGCCTGGCCTGGAGGCCGCGTTCGTCGACATCGGCCTCGAGAAGAACGGCTTCCTGCACGTCGACGAGATAGTGCTCCCGGGAGTCGAGGCGCCCAAGCGCGGGCGCGGCGGCGGGCGCAAGATCTCAGAGCTGCTCCAGCCAGGGCAGGAGATCGTCGTGCAGGTCGTCAAGGACCCGCTGAAAACCAAGGGCGCGCGTCTGTCGATGGAGGTCACCATCGCGGGGCGCTACATGGTGTACGCGCCCACCGGCGAGGGCGTCGGCGTGTCACGTCGCTTGGAGGACAAAGAGCGCGAGCGCCTGCGCCGCCAGACGGCCAAGCTCGAGATCGGCCAGGGGGGAGTCATCATCCGCACCGCCGCCCACGGCGCGCAGCGGGCGGACTTCGAGCGCGAGCTGCTCTACCTGCACAAGCTGCACGAGGTGTTGATGAAGCGCGTAGAGGACATTCAGGCGCCGGAGATGGTCTTTCAGGAGGCAGACCTCTCGGTACGGGTGGTGCGCGACATCTTCTCCGAGCACTTCGAGCGTGCGATCGTCGACAACGAGCAGCAGCATCGCCGGCTCGTCTCGTTCTTCGCGCGCACCGCCCCCGAGCTGGTCGAGCGCGTCGAGCTGTGGGAGGAGCCGGAGCCGCTGCTCGACGCCTACAAAGTCACCGAGGCGATCGACGGGGTCCTGTCGCGGCGCGTGGATCTTCCGAGCGGCGGCTACCTGATGATCGATTATGCCGAGGCGCTGACCGTGATCGACGTCAACTCGGGCAGCTTCATCGGGCGAGGCAAGGGCGCGAGCCTCGAGGACACGATCACCAAGACCAACCTCGAGGCGGCCGAGGAGGTCGTCAACCAGCTGCGCCTGCGCGACATCGGCGGGATCATCGTGATCGACTTCATCGACATGGCGCGCGCGCGCAACCGCGACGCCGTGATGAAGACGCTGCGCAAAACGCTCGACGAGGACCGCACGAAGACGTTCACCGCCGAGATATCGCGCTTGGGGCTGGTGGAGATGACCCGCCAGAACGTCACCGAGGGGGTGCGCGAGATCATGAGTCGCCCCTGCCCCACCTGCGAGGGAGAGGGCGTGATCCGCTCGGAGGAGACGATCGCGATCGAATTCGAGCGCAAGCTACGCGACCTCGTGGTCGAGCACCCCGACGCGGAGGCGTTCCTCGTACAGATCAACCCGCGCGTCACCGCCCAGTTCACCGGCCAGGGCTCGCGCGTGCTGCACGCGCTGGAGGCCCAGACGGGACGCTCTTTCCACTTCGAGGGCTCCGAAGGGCTTGCGCTCGACCACTTCGCGATCACCTTCCAGGGTACGCGCGAGGAGGTCGAAGAACGCGCGCTGCCGTTCCGCGAGGGCGATGAGGTGCTCGTGGACATCGTCGAGCCGCACATGTACGACGTGGACGATGCCGTCGCCAAGCTCGACGGCTACATCATCTCGATCGCCGGTGCCGCACGCAACGTCGGCGAGAAGCGCATGGTGCGGATCGAGACGGTTGGCCGCACGGCGGCCAGCGCGCTGCTGCTCGACGAGTCCGGCGAGGTAATACGTCCGGCGCCGCGTCCGGCCGCGCGCCCCGCGGCCAAACGCCCGCGCAGACGCTCGAAGTCCGCCGTGCGAACCGGCGCCGGCGAGGCGCAAACGAGCGAGCAAGAGCAGGCTGACTTGGCCGACGAGGCCGCGCCGTCGCGAGTCCTCAGAAGAGTCTTCGCGCGAGCCGGCGCCAGAGCCGGTGGCCGGCGGCTCGCAGACGAGTGAGGGCGAGTCGGCGGACGAGAGCAGCGAGGATGACCTACAATCAAAGCCACGGCGCCGCGGCCGAAGAGGCGGACGGCGCCGTTCGGCTGCTAAGGCACAGGCAACCTCGGAGTAGTGGAGCACATGTACGCGATCGTCAAGACAGGCGGCAAGCAGTACCGCGTCGAGCGGGGTCAGACCCTGCTCGTGGAGCGCCTCCCCGCCGAGGAGGGCGCGAGCGTGGCGCTCGAGCCGATCCTGTATCGCTCCGAGGACGCTGTATTCGACGCCGCGTCGCTGAAGAAGGTCAAGGTCACGGCGAAGGTCCTCGCGCACGAGCGTGGCGAGAAGCTGCGCGTGTTCAAGTTCAAGCCAAAGCGCGGCTACAAGCGCCGCACCGGCCACCGTCAGGAGCTCACCCGGATCGAGGTCACGAACATCTCGATGGGCGCCGCGGCCGCAGCAAGCCAGCGAGCAGAGAGGCCGACGCAGCCAAGGCCACGTCCGCAAGGCGCGCGCAAGCCGAGAAATCCGAGCACCAGCCGAGCCTCGAGCGCCGCGCAAGGCCTCCATCCCAGCCACCGCCCCAGCGGCGGCGAGGAGAGGGCCGCAGATGGCTCATAAGAAGGGACTCGGGTCGAGCCGCAACGGCCGCGACTCCAACTCCCAGCGACTTGGCGTCAAGACGTTCGCCGGGCAGACCGTCACCGGCGGAGAGATCATCGTGCGCCAGCGCGGCACCCGCTTCAAGCCGGGCACGGGCGTAGGCATCGGCAAAGACGACACGCTCTACGCGCGCGCGGCCGGCACCGCTGCAGTTCACGACCGGCCGCCGTGGCAGGGTTGTGAACGTGCTCTCCGAGAACAGCTGAAGCGGCCCGCCCGTGGGCGCGGGCGGGAAGGCTTGGCTGGTGTCCCGAATCAACTAGATGCTGGACGATCGCGCACGAATTGAAGTGAGGGCAGGCGCCGGCGGCGACGGTTCGGCGGGCTTCCGCCGCGAAGCGCACGTCCCGCGCGGCGGCCCCGACGGCGGCGACGGCGGTCGCGGCGGCGATGTGGTGCTCGTCTGCGACGACTCGCTGCGCGACCTGCAGAGCTTTCGGCGCACCCCCCATTACCGAGCTGGTCGTGGCGGCCATGGAGAGGGCTCTCAGCGTCACGGCGCCGACGGCCAGACGCTGCTCGTAAGGGTGCCGCCGGGCACGCAGATAGAAGGAGTAGAGGGCGACGTCGCGGGACGGCGCTGGGATCTGCTTGTCGCGGGACAGCGCGCGCTAGTGGCCAAGGGCGGCTCGGGGGGGAGAGGCAACAAGCGCTTTGCCACGCCAACGCGCCAAGCGCCGCGCTTTGCCGAGCGCGGCCTGATCGGCGAGGAGGGCTGGCTACAGCTACAGCTCAAGCTGCTGGCCGATGTCGGCCTCGTGGGCCTGCCGAACGCCGGCAAGTCCTCGTTGCTGGCACGCCTCACGAGAGCAACGCCCAAGGTCGCGAGCTACCCGTTCACAACGCTCTCGCCGGCGCTCGGCGTACTCGAAGCAGACGAGCGCCAGCTGGTGATCGCCGACATCCCGGGATTGATCGAGGGCGCAAGCGAAGGCGCCGGCTTGGGCCACGACTTCCTCGCCCACGTCGAGCGCACGCGCTTGCTGGTGCATGTGCTCGACATCGCTCCGGAGCTCAGCGGCGAGGAGCAGGCAGACGCGCTGGCCAATCACGCCACGATCGAGCACGAGCTAGCCTCACACGACGAGCGTTTGGCGCGCCTGCCGCGTGTGCTTGCGCTCTCCAAGGCCGATCTCGTGCCGTCGCAGCGCGTCGGCGAAGAGGTCTCGCGCTGGTCAGAGCGCCTCGGCGGGAATGTGCCGGTAATCGCCACCTCCAGCGCCACGGGTGCCGGGCTGGGAGAGCTGGCTGTCGAGCTATTGCGACTCGTGCCGGCCATCGAGCAAGCTGGACAGGGCGCGGGGCGTGGCATTGGCTTCGGGTCTGCCATGGGCTCCGCGGCGCAGGCCGACCATAGCGCTGGCGTCCTGGTGAGCACCCAGCCATCCAGCTCGGGCGAGCCTGAGCTCGCCGAGCACATGGTGTTCCGCCCGACGGCCTCCACCGGCTTTCGTGGTCGAGCGCACCGGCCCTGAGTCCTTTGCCGTCAAGGGCCGGGGAATCGAGCGCTTGGTGGCGCGCTACGACGTCGAGAACGAGGACGCGATGGCCTACTTGGAGGGACGCCTGCGCAAGATCGGAGTGCTGCGAGCGCTAGAGGTCGGAGGGCTTTCAGCCCGGCGACGACCTCGAGATAGCTGGAGTGGTCTTCGAGCTCGACCCGGACGACGCGACATAAGCGGCGTCCGTCGCGGCGTTCGGCCGCGCTTCAGCTCCACCCGTGCGCACGTCCCGTCGCGTCGGCCCGCTCAGCCCAAAAATCACTGCGTCACACGCGACTAGCGCCAGCACCATCTAGGCTGCCCTCGATGAAGCGTGTGGTCATAAAGCTGGGCTCGAGCATCGTCGCCGACGACCAAGGCGAGTTGCGCGGGGACGTGCTCGCGCGTATCTGCGACGAGGTCGCCTCTTTGCACCGCGAGGGCAAGGAGGTCGTGATCGTCTCCTCGGGCGCGATCGCGCGCGGGGTACGCATCATGGGCCTGCCTTCGCGTCCGGGCAGCGTCGATGAGCTGCAGGCCGCAAGCGCCGTCGGCCAGGGCAAGCTCTACCGCGCCTATGACGAGCTGCTGCGCGAGCGCGAGCTGATCTCCGCCCAGGTGCTGCTGACGTTCATGGACATGAGCGCCCGCACTCACTACCTCAACGCGCGCCAAACCTTGCGCAAGCTGCTCGATTGGCGGGTTGTGCCGGTTATCAACGAGAACGACACGACGGCAACCGATGAGATCTCCTTTGGCGACAACGACTTCCTGGCGGCGCAGGTGGCGATCCTGACGAGCGCCGACCTGCTCGTGCTGCTGACCGACATCGACGGCCTGCACACCGCTGACCCAAGGCACGATCCCGGACGCCCGCCTGGTCCGCGAGGTCACGGATTTCGAGACGCTCGAGGGCGTCGAGGTCGGCCACACGACTTCGCCATTGGGCTCCGGCGGAATGCGCTCCAAGGTCGTCGCCGCCGACATGGCCACGGCGGCGGGTATTCGCGCCGTCATCTGCAACGGAGTGCGAGCGGGCGCCTTGCACGCGGTGCTTGCCGGGCAAATGGAGGGCACCAATTTCCCCCCGCGCGTAGCGCGCCACTCCTCATTCAAGCTGTGGTTGCGCTACGCCAAGCCCAGCCACGGAACGCTGGTCGTCGACGCGGGCGCCGCGAGGGCATTGCGCGAGGAGGGCACAAGCCTGCTGCCGGTCGGGATCGTCGATGTGCTCGGCAGCTTCGATGCGGGCGATGCCGTAGAGATCGCCGAGCGCGGAGACGGCGCGGCACGGGACGGGAGCACGGTCCTGGCGAAGGGCATCTGCAGCTATTCGGCCGAGGAGCTCAAGCGTGTGATGGGCCTGAAGTCAAAGGCAGTTCAGGAGATCCTGCCGCGTGCCAGCGAGGAGGCGGTGCACCGCGATTACATGGTGCTGGCGTAAGGTCGTACCCTTACCTGATGGCGGCGATCACTGTCTCATCGGTAGCAGAGCACATGCGAGCGCGCACGCGAGGCGTCGCGGGTTCTGGCCCGCATCGACACCGCCACGAAGAACGCCGCGCTCGCAGCGATCGCGGCCGCGCTGCGGGAGCGCGCCGAGGAGATCCTCGGCGCCAACGAGCGCGATCTGGTGGCCGGTCGCGAGGCGACATCGGCGCGGCGCTGCTCGATCGCCTGCGCCTCGACGTAGAGCGAATCGAGGGAATCGCACAAGCGGTCGAAGCGGTCGCCCAGCTGCCCGATCCGGTGGGGGAGGTGATCGACGGCCACCGCCTCCCAAACGGCCTGGACGTGCGCAAGGTGCGCGTCCCGCTGGGCGTGATCGCGGTCGTCTACGAGGCACGTCCGAACGTCACGATCGACGCCGCGGCACTGTGCCTGAAGTCGGGCAACGCGATCGTGCTGCGCGGCTCCTCCAGCGCCGAGCACTCAAACGCCGTGCTGTCCTCGATCGCTGCCGAGGCCGCCGTCGGCGCGGGACTGCCCGACGGGCTGCATCGGCCTAGTCGCCGGCGGCGGGCGCGGCGAGCTGGCCGAGCTTGCAACCCAGGACGGGTTGATCGACCTGCTGATCCCGCGCGGCGGCGAGGGCCTGAAGGCCGCCCTCAAGGAAGTGGCAAGCGTGCCCGTCATCTATGCCGCGTCGGGCAACTGCCACGTCTACGTGGACGCGTCCGCCGACCTCGACGACGCGCTTGCGATCGTGCTGAACGCCAAGACGCAACGCCCGGGCGTGTGCAACGCCGCCGAGACGCTGCTCGTCCACGCCGATGTCGCGCCTGTGTTCCTGCCGCGGGCGTTGGCCGCATTGAGCGACGCCGGCGTGGAGTTGCGCGTCGATGAGCGTGCCGCGGAGCATGCCGGCGAAGCCGCCGCGCTCACGACGCCTGCAAGCGAGGAGGACTGGGACACCGAGTATCTGGCGCTGACGCTCGCGGTCGCGGTCGTCGACTCGGTCGGAGAGGCCATCGAGCACATCGCTCGTCATGGCTCCGGGCACTCCGAGGCGATCCTCACGAAAGACATGCTCAGCGCCCGCGAATTCCAGCTCGGCGTCGATGCCGCCTGCGTGTACGTCAACGCCTCGACGCGTTTCACCGACGGGGCCGAGTTCGGGATGGGGGCCGAGATCGGCAACTCGACACAGAAGCTCCACGCGCGCGGTCCGATCGGGCTCAGAGAGCTGTGCACGTCCAAGTATCTCGTCGAAGGCGCCGGCCACGTCCGCGCGTGACTTGGTGGACTCCTCGGGATCTGGCGATATCGATCGGCCCTCCGCGGCCAAGGAGCGCATCGGCATCCTCGGCGGCATGTTCAATCCGCCACACGTCGGCCATCTCGCGCTCGCGCGGGCGGCGGCGAGCGGATTGGATTTGCGGAAGGTGCTGCTGACGCCTGTGCTGATCCCGCCGCACAAGCCCGCCAAGTGGGATCCGGGCGCCGAGCACCGCCTGAGGATGTGCCGCTTGGCGATAGACGCCGATCCGCGCCTGGGCGTATGCACGCTCGAGCTCGAGCGGCCCGGCCCGTCCTACACGGTCGATACCCTGAGGAGTATCCATGCAAGCGATCCCGACGCAGAGCTGACCCTGATCGTCGGTGCCGACATGGCCCAGACGCTCGCCTCTTGGCGTGAGCCGCGTGAAATCCTGAAGCTGGCGCGGCTCGCCGTGGCAGAGCGCGAGGACACGAGCCGTAGCGATGTGCTCGACGCACTCACTCCGTTGGAGGGGGACGCGCGCATCGAGTTCGTGGCGATGCCGCGACTCGACGTCTCCTCCTCGCTGGTTCGCAGACGTCTGACCGCGGGTGAGCCGATCGACGCGTTGGTGGGTGCCGAGGTGGCTGCCTACATCGCCGAGCACGAGCTCTATGGTCGCCAGCCCGCCGGACAAGCGGGAGGGCCGCGATGAACTCGCAGGAGCTGCTCGGCGAGGTCTGCCGCTACGCCGAGGACAAGAAGGCGGCTGAGCTGGTCACGCTCGACTTGCGCGAGGTGCTTGGCTACACCGACTGGTTTGTGATCTGCTCGGGCGGCACCGAGCGCCAGGTCAAGGCGATCCACGATGGCATCATCGAGGGCCTCAAGCACGAGCACGATTTGATTCCGCGGCGTGTGGAGGGGCTCAGCAGCGGCGACTGGATCCTGATGGACTACCTGGACGTGGTCGTCCACATCTTCACCCCCGCCACGCGCGAGTTCTATCGCTTGGAGCAGCTGTGGGGAGAGGTCCCGGCGCGCCGAGCCGAGAGTGTCTAGGTACCGCCAGGTGCCAAGGTTTGACGAGTGGCAGATTGAGTTGCATGGACGCCGCGCGGTCTACCGAATTGCGGGTGAGGGCCCGCCGGTGGTGCTCGTGCACGGGATGCTCAACTCCTCGAGCCATTGGCAGGCGGTTGCACTCGACCTGGCCGATGGGCACACTGTCATCGCGCCCGACCTGATCGGCCACGGAGATTCGGCGGCGCCGCGCGGCGACTACTCGCTGGGCGCGCACGCGGCGAGCATCCGCGACCTGCTTACCGCCCTTGGCATCGAGCGCGCGACGATCGTCGGGCATTCGCTCGGCGGTGGTGTCGCGATGCAGTTCTTCTACCAGTTCCCCGCACGCGTGCAGCGCCTGGTGCTCGTCTCGAGCGGTGGCCTCGGGCACGAGGTCAGCCCGATGTTGCGCACGGCGGCGTTGCCGGGAATGTCTGCCGCGCTGTCGCTCGCGGCTCACCCCGAGTTGCTCGGCGCTGTATGGGGCGCAGGCACTCGTCTGCGCCGCGCCGGCGTGCGCCAGGGCGCCTACGTGCAAGCAGTCGCGCGTGCGCTGCGTCCGCTTGAGCGTCCGCAAGCGCGCGAGGCATTCCTCCAGACTTTGCGTGCGGTGATCGACGTGCGTGGCCAGCGTGTCAGCGCCACCGATCGCCTGTACCTGCTCGAGTCGATGCCGACGATGATCGTGTGGGGCGAGCGCGACAACACGATCCCGATCGAACACGGACGCAGCGCGCACGAAGCTATCCCCAACAGCCGCTTTCGCACGCTCCCGCGAGCCGCGCACTTCCCGCACTTGGAAGATCCCGAGGCCTTGGTCGCCGTACTACGTGAGTTCCTGAATGACAGCGAGCCGTGCGAAATGGACGACGCCGATTGGGGCGCTTTGATCACCAGGCGCGCGCTGCGCAGGCGGCGTCTGGCAGACGCCGCGGCATAGGCCGTTTCTTAGGCCGGTCGGATTTGTGGGAAGATCCTCTGTGCAGGAAGGGTGCCGCTGCCATCGGGAAACAAGCGATTGGTTCCCATGCATAGAATGGAGGCGGTTCGCATGACCAAGGCCCTGGAGTTGGACACGGTCGAAACTCAACTCGCACGGAGCGGATCCGCGGCGAAGACACCGCCGGTCACGCGTGGCTCTGTGCTGCTGCACACTTTGCGCTTCACGCTTGACCCCGACGGCTACTTCGCGGCTGCACATCGTCGCTACGGCGACATGTTCACGCTACGGGTCCTGGGACAGCAATGGGTCGCGATCGCTCATCCCGACGCGGTCAAGGAAGTGCTTTCGCTTGGTCCAGAGGAGGTCGACTCCGGCGAGGCAAACCAGGCACTCAGTCCTGTGCTGGGAACGCGTAACCTGTTGCTGCTCGACGGTGCGGAGCACCTGCGCCGTCGCCGCATCGTGCTGCCGCCGTTTCATGGAGAGCGCATGCGCACCTACGAAGAGACGATCCGCACGGCGATCGGTGCGCAGATCCAACGGTGGCCACTCGGCGAGCCGGTGGCGACGCTACCACGCATGCAGGCACTCACCTTCGCGGTGATCATGAGATGCGTGTTCGGTGTGGAGGAAGGCGAGCGCATGGGGGATCTGGGGAAGGCGTTGCAAAGCATGATTTCGTGGGTCACCGACATGCGGCGTGTGCTGTTCTTCTTCTTGGTGGGCCCGGAGCGCCTGAACAGCGTGCCCGCCTTTCGTCGCCAGCTTCGCCGTGTTGACAGGGAGCTCCTTGCGGAGATTTCACGCAGGCGGGCGTTGACGGATCTCGGCGAGCGCGAGGACATCCTCTCGATGCTAGTTCAGGCTACCGACGAGAATGGTGAGCATCTCGGCGACGAAGAGTTGCGCGACGAACTGATGACGCTGTTGATCGCGGGCCATGAGACCACGGCGACGCTGCTTGCCTGGGCGATCCACGATCTCGCCCGTGACCGGGAGAGTCAGGATCGCCTCGCAAGCGAGGGCGGCGCATTCTGCGATGCGGTGGTCACCGAGACGCTGCGGTTGCACCCGCCTACCGGCGGGATCGTTCGCCGTCTGCGTGGTCCGCTCACAATCGGAGGCTATGAGTTGCCGGCCGGCACCGATGTATTGCCGATCACGCTGCTTGTGCATCGTCGCGCCGACGTCTATCCGGACCCTTGGACGTTCAGGCCGACACGCTTCTTGGACACTCGCCCACCGGCCGGCGGCTGGTTTCCGTTCGGCGGCTCCGTACGCCGCTGTATTGGAGCATCCTTCGCGCAGTTCGAGGCGAAAATCGTGCTGGAGGAGTTGACCAAGGCGCTCACCCTCCGTCCAGTCAAGCGCCGGCCCGAGCGCACAAGCCGGCGAGCTATCGTGCTCGTGCCCTCAAGGGGCGCGAGGGTGATCGCGCGGCGACGCCAAGCGTCCTAAGTCAGCCTTCAGCCTTCCACTTGACCGAACAGCCCAGGCGAGGGCTCGAAACCATCATGTCGCAATACCGCCAGACATTCGCCTGTCGGTAGGTCAGACTGGGAGCTGTGATCGAGGATTTTGACCGCTGCTACCAGGCCGCTCAATCGCGTGACCCGCGCTTTGACGGGTGGTTTATCACGGCTGTGACCTCGACCGGCATCTACTGTCGGCCGAGCTGTCCCGCTATGACGCCAAAGCGCGAGAACGTGCGCTTCTACCCGACGGCCGCCGCTGCGCAACAGGCAGGCTTTCGCGCCTGCAAGCGCTGCCGTCCCGACGCGGCTCCAGGCTCGCCGGAGTGGGATGGGCGCGCGGATGCGGTGGCGCGGGCGATGCGGCTGATTGGCGATGGTGTTGTGGATCGTGAGGGCGTGCCGGGTCTGGCAACGAGGCTCGGCTACAGCGTGCGCCAGTTGCAGCGGATGCTGCTTGCCGAGCTGGGAGCAGGGCCGATCGCGATCGTTCGCGCCCAGCGCGCGCAGACCGCACGCGTTCTGATCGAGACGACCACGCTGAGCATGGTCGAGATCACATTCGCGGCCGGCTTCTCGAGCGTGCGCCAATTCAACGACACAATCCGCACGGTGTTCGCGACCGCCCCGACGGAGTTGCGCCGTCGCGCGAGCAGGCGCCGGGACGCCGGCGGGGCTGCTCGTCGCGGACGCCATGTCAAGGACGTCTCGCTCTCCAGCACGGGCGCACAGGGCGCGATCCTGCTGCGGCTCCCATTCCGTAAGCCACTATGCCCCGACAACCTCTTCGGTCACCTCGCCGCCACGGCGATCCCCGGCGTCGAGGAGGTGCGCGATGGCGCCTACCGGCGCACCCTGCGCCTGCCTCACGGCCCAGGCATAGTCGAGCTGAAGCCCACACCAGAGCATGTCGTGTGTCGTGCACGACTCACAGACCTGCGCGACCTTACGACTGCCATAGCGCGCTGCCGCTGGTTGCTCGACCTCGACGCCGACCCTGTGGCTATCGATGAGCTGTTTCGCGGCGACCCACAGCTGGCGCCAGTGGTGGCAAGCGCGCCAGGACGGCGGGTGCCGCGCTGCGTCGACGGAGCGGAGCTGGCTATCCGCGCCGTCCTGGGCCAACAGGTCTCAACAGCCGCCGCGCGTACGCACGCCGCCCGCATCGTCGCCTGCCACGGTGAACCGGTAGATGACGAGCATGGGGGGCTCACGCACCTCTTCCCGGAGTCAGAGGCATTGGAGCAGGTCCAGCTCGCGATGCCCGCGGCGCGCACGCGCACGCTCGTCGCGCTGGTCGAGGCATTGCGCAGCAAGCGCCTGTCGCTCGACCCGGGCTGCGATCGCGCCGAGGCGCTCGCCACCCTCTCTGAGCTTCCCGGCTTCGGCCCCTGGACCATGCAGGTGATCGCGATGCGCGCGCTCGGCGATCCCGACGCCTTCCCAGTGGCGGACCTCGGCGTGCGTCGCGCCGCGGACGCGCTCGGCCTGCCGACTTCCCCGGGCGCCCTGAGTGCTCGCGCCGAGCGCTGGCGACCGTGGCGGGCCTATGCGGTGCAGTACCTATGGTCGGCCACACCCCACCCGATCAACCATTGGCCGTCGCTTGTGAGCGGCGAAAGCGTCGATCCAGCGTCCACAGGGACGCTGGCACAGGAGGCAGCATGACACTCACAAGCACGAGCCTGCCCAAGATCGTCACCACGACGATTGACAGCCCGATAGGAGAGCTGACCATTGCCTCTGACGGGGAGAAGCTGACTGGCATCCAAATGCACGAACAGCGTCACCTCAAAGAAATCCCAGCCGAGGCACAACGAGACGACGGCAGACTGGCACCTGTGGTCGCGCAGCTGCAGGCGTATTTCGCCGGCGAGCTGACCGATTTCGACTTGCCGCTTCAGATGCAGGGCACGGAGTTCCAGCGCCGGGTATGGGCGGCCTTGTGTGAGATCCCATACGGCAAGACGATCAGCTACGGCGAGCTGGCGCGCTGGGTGGGCAACCCCAAAGCCTCGCGCGCCGTCGGCCTGGCCAACGGCCGCAACCCGGTCGCGATCGTCGTGCCGTGCCACCGCGTGATTGGCGCCGACGGCAGCCTCACGGGCTACGGGGGAGGACTCGACCGCAAGGTGTGGCTGCTGGAGCACGAGGCCACACGCCGGCCCGGTGCCGGCGTTCAAGCCAAGCTCGACTTACAGGCCCAGCTCGCCTAGCGCGGCGCGCGCCGCACCCAGGCCGCACATGCCGTGCACGCCGCCGCCGGGCGGCGTGGAGGAGGAGCACAGGTAGACGCCCCGGATCGGTGTGCGGTAAGGATGCAGGCTCGGGGTGGGGCGGAACACGGTCTGGCGCAAAGTGGCAGCACCGGTGTTGATGTCGCCGCCGACATAGTTGGGGTTGTGGCGCTCGGTTTCCGCGGCATTCATGCTGTGGCGAGCAAGCACGCGTTCGCGAAAGCCGGGCGCGAAGCGCTCGATCTGCGCTTCGATCCGCTCGCTCATGTCAAGCGTCGAGCCCGAGGGCACGTGGCAGTAGGCGTAGAAGGTGTGCTTTCCCTCGGGCGCACGTGTGGGATCCACAACACAGGGCTGCACCGCGATGCAGAAGGGACGCTCTGTATGGCGCCCGGTCGCGACATCGGCCTCGCTGCGCGCGATCTCCTCGAAGGTACCGCCGATGTGAAGCGTCGGTGCGCTGCGGCAAACGTCTGCTTGCCAGGGCACGGGCCCGTCGAGCGCCCAGTCCATCTTGAAGATGCCAGGCCCATATTTGAAGCGGCGCATCGCTTTGGCGTAGCGCTCCGGTAGGCGCGGCCCGGCGAGCTCGAGCAGGTTGCGGGGCGCGACGTCCAGCAGTGTGCTGCGCGCGCGGGGAAGCTCACGCAAATCGGCGATCCAGTGTCCGCCGTGCACCTGTCCGCCGAGGCTCTCAAGCTCGGCAATTATCGCGCCTACGATGCGCGAGCTGCCTCCTTCCACGACTGGCCACCCCACCGCATGCGCGAGCAGGCCAAGCAGCAGCGCGAATGCACCGGTACCCGGAGCCCCGAGCGGCCGCATTGAATGGGCGCCCAGTCCAGCCAGCAGCGCACGCCCTCGGTCGGTCTTGAAGCGACGAGCAAGCACCGTCGTCGGCCACAGCCCCAGCAAGCCGAAGCGAGCCATCGCCAGAGGGTGAGCGGGAGGCGATAGCAGTGGTGCGAGTACCGAGGGAACGATCGCGTCGGCGTCCTTGACGAGCCGAGCGAGAAGTCGGCGATAGGCGCGTGCGTCGGCGCCCAGGCTTGCGGCGGTCTGCTCGACCGAACCTGAGACGAAGGCGGCCCGCCCGCCGTCGAGCGGATGGGCGAAAGCGACCTCCGGGGTCTTGAGCGAAAGCCCGGCAAGCGGCTCTGTAAAGAAGGGAGAGGCGGCAAGCAGCGGATGAACCGTTGAGCAGACATCGTGAGCAAAGCCGGGAAGCGTCAGCTCCTCGGTGCGGCAGCCGCCGCCGGGCGTGTTCGCCCCCTCGTACACGTGCACGGCGAGTCCGGCACGCGCAAGCGTGAGGGCGGCGGCGAGACCATTTGGGCCGGAGCCGACGACGATCGCGTCTGGCGTGCCCGTCGGCTTGCTACTGGCACTCATCGGCTTGAGTTGGGTCTGCCCGCTCGTTGCGGGTCGAGATCCCGTGGCATGCTCACAACTGCAGCACGGAGTCCTGCGCGGCGACGACCACCTCAACACCGGAAGTGTTGGCGAAGCGCTCTTTCAGCCCATCCAGCGCATCGTCGGTGCGGTCGGGTCGATGGTGGGCAAGTAGCACTCTGCGCGCCTTCGCATGGCATCCAAGCTCGACCGCATAGTCGGCGGCGGCGTGTCCGAAGCGCCCTTCGGCGGCCAACTCGGCCGGCGTCAGCAGTTGCGAGTCGTGCAGTAGGGCGTCGCTCTCCGCGGCAAGCTCGAGTGCGGCCGGATGGTACTCGCCACAGCCGTCCGGCCCGGCACCGAAAGAGGTGGGGCAGTGGTCGGGCATATAGGTGAAAGTCGAGCGCCCGTCGCCGACGCGATAGCCGAACGTGCGCCCGCCCTTGTGCGGGATCTCGCGCGCCAGGACGGTGAAGCCATCGAATTCTTGCTCGCCGGGTGCGAGTGTCGCAAAGCTCCACGTACCGCGCAGCTGGTTCGGTTCCATCGGAAAATGGGGCGGTGACATCGAACGCGCCAGCACCGAGCTCGCCCCGGCGCCGTCTTCCTGCTCGGGTAGCAACAGGCGCACGCGAGCATCGTCGTGGTCGCCCGCGTGGAAAAACGGCAGCCCCTGCACATGATCCCAGTGCAGATGTGTCAGCAGGATCGTGCCGTTGAACGCCTGCTCGCCAAGCAGCCCCGTCGCCGAGCGTATGCCAGTGCCGGCGTCGAGGATCAAAGTGGGGGACGGCGCGTCGTCGTGGGCGATCGCTACGCAAGAGGTATGCCCGCCATAGCGCAGAAAGTCGGCACCGGGCGCGGGGGTCGAGCCCCGAACCCCGCAGAGGTAAACTCGCACGGGCTTTAGTCTATCCGGGAGTGCATCAAAGCGGCACCTATAAACGAGGACTGTCACCATCCTTTTCGTGGCGACGCTGACCCTCAACTTCGCGACCTCGCATCACTTCCTCGACGAGCGCGGGCAGCGTGCCGGCTTCATCCTGTTGGGGGGCTTTCTGGCCTCGTTCCTGTTCATTCGCACGAGCGCGCGTCTCATACGCGACCCCAAAGTGACCTGGTGGCCGGGGAGCGTGACCACCAAAGGCGGTCTGCACCTGCACCATCTCGTGTGGGGGATCGTGCTGATCCTGGTGTCGGGATTCCTCAACTTCGTGCTGGTTCCGCCGAGCCCGTGGCTGGAGATATTCGCCGGTGCGTTCGGCATCGGCGCCGGCCTCACGCTGGACGAGTTCGCGCTGTGGATACACCTCGAAGACGTCTACTGGTCCAAGGAGGGCCGCGCCTCGATCGACGCGGTGATCGTCGCAACGCTGCTCGGTGGACTGGTCGTGCTGGGCATCGCGCCGTTTGATGCCTCCGACAGCGCATCCCCGATCGGCTCGCTCGTGGCGGTTGTTGTGATCGACCTGTTCTTCTCGGCGATAGCGATCCTCAAGGGCAAGCCGATGCTCGGCTTGATCGGCGTGTTCATCCCGCTCGCCTCGATCGCCGGGACAGTACGCCTTGCGGCACCATCCTCGCCCTGGGCGCGTCGACGCTACTCGCCGGATGGGCGTCGCATGGCCCGCTCGCAGGCGCGCTTCAGGCGCGTGCGGGCACGCCGGCGCCGGCTGATGAACGCGATCGGAGGCGCTCCCAGCCAGCCGGCGGACGGTTAGGTTAGGTGGTAGTCGCGCTTGCCGATCAGTCGGGAAGTCGGCGCTTCTGCGGATGCGGCGTCTCGCCTCGGGCCAGCATCGCAACGAACTGCTCGATCCGTCGTGCTCGCGTGTCGGCGCGCTTGGCGTTGTGGGTCCGAAACAGCACCGCGTATCGATTCTGACTGGAGAGGATCTCGAACATGGCCTGCGCTCGAGGTTCGGCCGCAAGCGCACTCGCCAAGTCGGCTGGCATCTCCATCGTCGCCTGGCCCTCGTAGGCAGCCTCCCAGCGCCCGTCGGCCTTGGCACGCTCCACCGCGGCCAAGCCGGCGGGCTGCATCCTGCCTTCGTCTTCCAGTCGCGCGACATGGCCGACGTTGCGCTTTGACCAGGCGCTACGGCTGCGTCGCGGCGTGAAGCGTTGACGGAAGGTCAGCTCGTCCAGGCGTCGCACCTGCCCGTCGATCCAGCCATGGCACAGCGCCTCGTCGAGCGCCTCGGCGTAGCTGAGACGCGTCGGCTCGCTTGTGCCCTTCTTGGCCAAGCGCAGCCAGATGCCCGTCGAATGTTCGTGATGCTCGGTCAGCCATGCGTGCCACGCGGCGATGTCGGGCACGCTGAGGACCTGCTCGTCGTCGATCATCCATAAAGCTTGCCAGCCACGGGTGCCGGCTTATGCGACGATCAACGAAACGCGCATCGGGTGTGCATCACGGGTGCGCTCGCGCAGGATCAACCGGCAGCCGCGGGCGGGGCTGACGGTGATGTTGCGCCTGCGTGTTTTCTCGCCGCGTGCCTGCGGAGGCTCTAGCTCGAAACGCTGCAGCATCGTGCGGATCACGAGCTTCATCTCCAGTAGCGCGAAGCTTGCGCCCAGGCAGCGTCGGCGCCCACCGCCGAACGGCAGCCACGTGTAGGTGCCTGGCGCCTGCTCGAGGAAGCGCTCGGGGCGGAAGGCCTGCGGTTCGGGGTAGATGGCGGGGTCGTGGTGCACGAGGTGCGCGTAGGCGACCAGCATCACTCCGGGCGGGTAGCGAAAGCCACCGATCTCCACAGGGCGCTTGGTCAGCCGAGGCTCGGCGTGTGGGAGGACGGGCCGGTGGCGCAGAATCTCCTGAACGGTGGCCGTCAGGTAGGCGTCGTCGGGGTCGTCGAGCTCCTCGTACAGGCGCTCGCACACGGCCGGCTCGCGCGCGAGTCGCTCGAAGCCCCAGGCCAGTTGCGAAGCCGTCGTCTCGTGCCCTGCGACGAGCGCGGTCATCAGCTCGTCACGCAACTCCGCCTCGCTCATGGGCGAGCCGTCCTCGTGCTTGGCGTTCAAGAGCAGCGCGAGCACGTCCTCGCCTTCTCCGCCTTCCCGGCGGCGCTCGGCGATCAGCTCGAAGATCATCTCGTCGGCGGCGGCCAACAGTCGGTCTTGACGGGCGATCGGGCCGCGCATCGTCAGCCATCGCGGCGGACGGGGCAACATCGACAAAGGGTTCTGGGAGAACGCGAGCGCCTCGCCCAACAGGTCGCGCAGTCGCTCGAGCTGAACGCCTCGCTCCAGTCCGAAGACTGCGCGCAGGATGATCTCGAGTGTCAGGCGTTGAAGTCGAGGGTGAAGTTCGATGGCCTGTCCGCATGGCCATGAAGCAAGCTCCTCCTCGGCCAGCTCTTCCATCAAGCCCGACAGACGCTGCATGCGCTCGCCGTGAAAGGCCGGTAGCAGAAGCTTGCGCTGCTCCAGATGCGGCTGCTCGTCGAGCAGGATTACCGAGTGTTTGCCGACCAGTGGTTCGAGGATCCGCGCTCCCTCGCCGGGGTGCAGCACGTCGGGCGCCGCCGTGAAGACTTCCTTGATCTCCTGCGGATCGGACAGCACGACAAAGGGCGGCTGGCCGATCACGCGCACTGTGAAGCGATGCCCGTAGCGTGCGCGGGCGCGCTCGACGAAGCCGCTCGGACGGCTCCAGAAGCCGAGCGTCTGCAGAACGGTAGGCATGCGGGGGCCTGGTGGTAGCCGGTCTCTCATGTCTCTGCTCCTCACGCTAGAATATTAATACGAATGAGTATATCTACTCAGAGGTATAATGCAAGCGTGTGTTCGAACTGCCCGCCGGTCCGATGAGGAGAATTGCTTGATGCCGCGTGGACATTTCGACCGCTCCGAGCGTCGGGCCCAGACGCGCGCGCGGCTGCTGAGCGCGGCCGCTCAGGTCTACGCGCGCCGCGGCTTCGCCGGCGCGACGCTCGATGAAGTTGCCGCCGAGGCTGGTTTCACCAAGGGGGCCGTGTACGGGCACTTCGGCAGCAAGGAGAACCTTCTTCTTGCGCTTGTCGAGGAGTACCTGGCCGGGCAGGTCACCGAACAGATGGCGCTGTTCGACCGCGACCGCGCGACTTGGGAGCGTCCGTTGGCCGGCAGCCATCGTTGGATGGATCGTCTGGAGGAGAACCCAGACCGCTTTCGCCTATTCGTAGAGCTGTGGGCTTATGCCCAGCGAGACGAACACCTTGCGCGGCGACTTGCCGACGGGCTGGCGGCGCTGCGTGCCACGTTCGCGCGCTTCGCCTCGGAGAGCTCGCGCGACGCCGGCCTTGAGCCGCCACCGGGGGTGCCCGAGCAGTTTGCCAACGTGATGCTCGGCTTGGGTGTCGGCCTCTCGATGCTGAAGTTGACAGATCCTGACGCGGTCCCGGACGATCTGCTTGGTATCACGCTGTCGGTGCTGATCCGTGCGACCGAGTCAAGCTCCCAGGCGCAGGAGGCGTTCAAGGCTTTGGGCTAGGGCTCTGTCGTCGCTCGAAACAGGTGAGGGCTACGCAAACGTCGAGCGCCTATACACGAGCCGCCGATAGGTCTTCTCGATCGGGTTCGACCAGTTTGCGCAGGACCCAGTTCACCACGCTGATGATGATCGCCGCGAGCGCCGCCCACCAGAAGCTTGCGATCGTGAACTGGGGGACGATCCAATGCGTCAGGTACAGCATGAGGACGTTGATCAAGAAATAGAAGATCCCGAGTGTGACGACGATGAACGGGATCGAGAGGATTGCCAGCACCGGCTTCAAGAAGAAGTTGACCAACGTGAACACGAGCCCTGAGATGAGCAACGCCCACCAATCGTTTCCGTAGCTGAGCCCGGATAGCAGCCACGTCGCCACAAACAGGGCGATGGTGTTGAACACCCACATGATCGCGAGCCGCTGAAGCATGGTCAAAGGGTAGCCTCCCCTCCTCAAAACGCCCGCTGCTCGCTTGCTCCGTGTGTGGGAGCACAGGCAGAGACCAGCCCGAGACCTCGTGCTGGCTCGCGCACCCGCTCTGCCGAGCTGGCGAGTCCCTCCACTCCGTGCGCTAGCGTTTTCAGGCTGTGGCGACGAGGGTGCAGCGACGGGTGGTGAGCGCAAGCCCCGCCCACCGGCGATGGCCGGTGGTTGGCGCGCTCGTGGTGGTATTGCTGTTGCTGGTTGGGTTGCGCCGGATCACGACGGAGGGCACGCCACTGCTGCTCGTCCATCGCACTCTGCCGGCATATGCGCGCCTACCTGGAAGCGCACCCGTGCTTGCCTGGCCCGAGGAAGGCCAGGCGGCGGTCGAAGTCGAGGGGTTGGGCAGCCTCGGTATCTCTGGAGGCTCTACGCCGGTACCGATCGCAAGCGTGGCGAAGGTGATGACCGCCTATCTCACGCTGAGAGAGCACCCGTTGATAGCCGGCGAGCCTGGGTTCTCCATGACGATCACGGCCGCGGATGCGCGGGAAGAGAAGCAGCGAGAGGCCCTGGGCGAGTCCACGCTGGACGTGCGGTCCGGCGAGCGGCTCGGCGAGCGCCAGGCGCTGCAGGCGCTGCTGTTGCCCTCGGCGAACAACATCGCGGCGCTGCTGGCACGCTACGACGCGGGTGGGATCGCGCCGTTCGTGGCGCGCATGAACGCCACCGCGCGAACGCTTGGTATGGCCTCGAGCACGTACACCGACCCAAGCGGCTTCAACGACGAAACGGTCTCCACCGCGGGCGATCAACTGAAGCTCGCGCGCGCGGCGATGCGCATCCCGGCGTTCGCGGAAATCGTCGACGAGTCCTCGGTCGTGTTGCCGGTGGTCGGGCGCGTGGCCAACTACAACGGACTCGTAGGCGAAGACGGATATGTGGGGGTCAAGACGGGCTCGGACAGAGCCGCCGGCGGGTGCTTGGTCTTCGCCAAGAGAGTTTTGATTGATGGGCGTGCCTTGGCTGTGCTTGGCGTGGTGCTGAGTCAGCGAGGCGGGTCGCTGATCGAAGCCGCCTTGGCCAGTGCTCGTCAGCTCGGCGACTCGGTGGCGGCAAGCCTTCGTCCCAGGACGGCCCTGCTGGCTGGCACGGCCGTGCTGAGTGCTGGTTCGGTGGATGGTCGGAGGACCACAGCGGTCACGGCGAGCGCTTTGAGGCAGATCGGTTGGGGAGGGGAGAGGGTGCCCGTGCGCGTGAGCGTGCTCCCGGCGATGACGCGGCTGAAGGCCGGCGAGCAGATGGCGAGAGTGACAGTTGCCGGCGCGAGCGTCGTCGCAAGCACGAGCGCACTCGCGACAAGCTCAGTCGGGGGCCCATCGCTCGGTTGGCGCTTGCGGCACATGTTCTGAGAAGAGCGTGGAGGTACAGTGCGCCTGACTGCGCCGCGGCGGGACCTGCCGCTCGCGGTCAGTGGAATCCGTGCACGGCTCCGTAGCGTCAATCAGATGCGACTGATATGCCACCCCAGTCCTCTGGGGCGACGTCGGTGATCGTCTGCGAGAACGTCCACTGATGGCCGGCGAGGTCCTCAGCGCTGTACTGTCGCTCTCCATAGGGAAAGTCGGTCGGCTCCTCGAGGATGCGAGCACCTTGCTTGCGGGCGCGCTCACAGTGCGCGTGCGCGTCGTCCACACGCACCATCACCGAGTGCGTGACATCGCCCGGTTGCGGCGGGTGCCGGTCGTTGCGCACATCGCCGAGGATCACAGCGCCATCGCCAAAGCTCAGCTGCGCGCGGTGGTCCTCGCCGATCTGCACGCGCTCGACGAAGCCGAACGCCGCGCCCAGCCAGTCAACCGCCGCGCGCACGTCCGGATAGATCAGAACGGGGATGACGGTCGCTTTCGGGATCGAACGGTTCGGCTTCATTTTGCCCATCCTATATCTACGAATCCGCTCTGAGGACTCGGTGCGGTCCGTGAGAGACCCCGCCCGGCGAATATGAAGCGACTCTTCGGCTGGTGCTGGGACTGTGGCACCATTCGTCGGGTGGAACGAAAGGCAGGGGCCGATAGTCCAGCTGCGATTTTGCGGAGGGTGCGGGCGATCCCCCCGGGCTTTGTCCGTACCTACGGAGACGTGTCGCCCGGAGCACCGCGCATGGCGGGCTATGTGCTGAGTATCGCCGATGCGCATGAGGTGCCATGGCACCGAGTCGTCCGCGCCGACGGCTCGCTCGCAAAGGGCGCCCGCCAGCGGCGCCTGCTTGAAGCCGAGTCAGTTCCGTTTCGCGGTGAGCGTGTAGTGCTGTCGAGTGCGCGACTCGACGATCTCGATGCCGCGTCGCCAGCTATATAGAATGCTCACCCGTGAAGATGCTCGTCACCGGCGGAGCCGGGTTCATCGGTGCGAACTTTGTGCACCGCACCGTTAGCGGCCGTCCCGAGTACGAGGTCACCGTGCTCGACGCGCTGACCTATGCCGGCAATCGCGAGAGCCTCGCCTCGGTCGGCGATGCCGTCCGCTTCGTACACGGCGACGTCTGCGACGCCGAGCTCGTCGATCGTCTGATCGCCGAACATGACGTGGTGGTCCACTTCGCGGCCGAGTCGCACGTCGACAACTCGCTGCACGACCCCGACCCGTTCATCCGTACAAACGTCATCGGTACCTACACGATCCTGGAAGCAGTCCGCCGCCACGAGCGGCGCCTGCATCACATCTCCACCGACGAGGTGTTCGGGGACCTGCCACTGGACGCGGTGGACAAGTTCACCGAGGAGACGCCCTATGACCCATCGAGTCCTTACTCGGCGACCAAGGCCAGCTCGGACATGTTGGTGCGCGCCTGGGTACGCTCCTTCGGCACGAAGGCGACTCTCTCGAACTGCGCCAACAACTACGGCCCCTACCAACACGTCGAGAAGTTCGTCCCCCGCCAGATCACCAACGTGCTGGTGGGTCAGCGCCCCAAGCTTTACGGCGCGGGGGAGAACGTACGCGAGTGGACCCACGTCGATGACCACAACGACGCGGTCCACCTCATCCTCGACAAGGGTCACATCGGCGAGACGTACTTGATCGGCTCCGGTTACGAGTGCAGCAACGCTGAAATCCTGCGCCACGTGCTCGAGCTCATGGGCGAGGAGCCCGACGCATTCGACCTGGTACCCGACCGTCCAGGTCACGATCTGCGCTACTCCAACGACTCGAGCAAGATTCGCGGCGAGCTCGGCTGGCAGCCTCAGTACGCTGAGATCGGCGCTGGACTCGAGGCCACAATCGAGTGGTACCGCGACAACGACTGGTGGTGGCGACCCCAGAAGGGCGCAACAGAGGCGAAGTACGATGTCCTAGGCCGGTGAGCGCCGGTGAGTTCCCCGAACCTGACGCTTTGGTTGGCTCGGGCTGGGCTCGAGGATCGTTGCTCAGAATGTCTCGTAGCATGCGCCGAACCAGTTCCGAAGCCAGGAAGCACGGTTGAACACGCGTCTGCCACCCCTGTTTCTGCGCCGAACAGTTCATGGAGCTAGTCGGGCTCGAACCGACGACCTTCTGGCTGCCAGCCAGACGCTCTTCCAACTGAGCTATAGCCCCGTATCTTCGATCAATCGTATAACGCTTGGCTTCCGGACAGCGCTCACCCCCGAGGAATGAACTCTGGCACGTCCAGATCGTTGTTCGGGTCGTCGTATGAGGCATGCCGGGAGCGGGGAATGGGGCGGTCGCGGCGTGATCTCTCTGTTGGCGAGGCTCCCGGCGCAACCTGATCCAGGCGGGCGGTCATGCTGCCGTGGGTCAGCCTCACGTCGCGCAAAAGTCGCTCTGCGTTGTTGCGCATCGAGACCGACAGGTCGTGCAGGTTGCGCGATACCTCGGTGCCGTCGTCGAGCACTTCCCGCGCGATCTCGTTTGCCTCGCCGACGATCTCGCGTGCGTCCGCTCGTGCGCGGGCGCGGATCTCGCCGGCCTGCTCCTCTGCGGCCGCGCGTTGGACGGCTAGCTGCTTCTCGCCCTCGGCAAGTCTCCGTGCCAGCTGTTCCTCGCCCCCGGCGAGCCTCTGCTCGACCTGCTCCCGCGCGCTTGCGATTATCCGTTTCGTCTCATCCTTTGCGCCGGTCAACGTAGCCTCGGACTGCGCCTGAGCAACCTCCAGCAGGCGAGCCACCTCTCGCTGTGCTTCGGCCAGCTCGCTACCAGCTCGTTCGCGCGCACTTGCCAGTTCCCGCTCGGCCTCCGACTGTGCAGTCGCCAGCACCTGCCCCGCTTCGGCGTGGATCCCTCCCACGGCCGCAACCGCCTCGTTGCGCGTCTGCTCGGCTTGTGCCCTTGCCTGCGCGAGGATCTCCTGCGCCTCGGCCTCGGCCGCCTGCACGCGGTTGGCGCCCGCGCGGTCGGCCTCGGCGATCCGCTCGGCCGCGCGCGCCTCGGCCTGCTCGCGCAACTCGCGTGCCGCGCGCTCGGCGGCGTCGACGATGCCTTGGACGCGCTGTGGTGTCTCACCCAACTCCATTGCCCCATGGTAAGACTTTCTTGCCGGCGCTTCATCGTCTCGGCCCCGCGTATGCTCTCGCGCTTGCCATTCCGCGTCAGAGTCCTCCATGCGAGCGTCGCAGCCGCCTTCCTCGCCGTGGTCGCACCTGGCCTTGCCGCAGCCGAAAGTCGCGCCGCCACGACAGCGCCCAGCTGCGTGCCGTCGACGCTCAACGAGTCGGCCGCGCTGGCAAATGGCGCCGTCACGGTCACGCCAGCGCCCGACACGCTCGACGCCTCCTATCTGACCCAGATCAGCTTTCTTGGCCCGCCGTCAGCCGACATCGTGGACGTCAAAGTCTCCGGCTCGCGCAGCGGCGCACACAGCGGCCACTTGCTGTCCTATTCTCAAGGCGACGGGGCGAGCTTCGTGCCGACCAAGCCCTTCGCGCAAGGCGAGGTCGTCACGGTTCACGCCGTTCTACGCGGTCTTAGCTCCAGCACGCCCATCGCCTGGCGCTTCACCGTCGCCGAAGTGGACAGCGTCAGCCGTTCGCTGGAGACGCCGCCGCCACCGCCGCCCCCGCCGAAGCCAAGCGAACTCCAGCACTTCGTCTCGCGTCCTGATCTACAACCGCCCAATGTCGATGTGACCTCGAACACGGGCTCTCAGGCCCCCGGAGACATCTTCCTGGCGCCTTACGCGGGACCGGGCCAGTACGGACCGATGATCCTCGACGGCTCGGGCAAGCTCGTTTGGTTCAAGCCCATACCGAGCGGAGAGCGGGCCGCGGACCTGCGCGTGCAGGAATACGAAGGCCACCCGGTGCTCACATGGTGGCAGGACCCGCTTGTGTCGGCAGGACAGCGCGACGCCGGGATAGTGATCGCCAACAGCTCCTACAAAAACATCGCGATCGTACGAGCCGGCAACGGCTACCAGCCGGATCTGCACGCGTTTGCGATCTCGCCACGCGACACAGCCCTGTTCACGGTCTACGACGCGATCCGCTGCAACCTGAGCTCCTACGGGGGATCGGCCAACGGCGCCGTCGCGGACACCCTCTTCCAAGAGATAGACCTGCGCACAGGTCTCGTTCGCTTCGAGTGGCACGCGCTCGATCACGTCCCCGTCACCAACTCCTACATGCCGATCGGCGGCGGTGGCACGCCACTCTCGCCATGGGACTGGTTTCACATCAACGCCGTCTCAGAACATGGCTCGAATCTACTCGTGGATTCGCGCAACACATGGGCCGCATACGAGGTGCAAGCGAACGGAGGCCAGGTGGCCTGGCGTCTGGGAGGCAAGCAATCGAGCTTCGCGATGGGCCCCGGAGCGGCCCCGGCATACCAACATGACGTGCGCGAAGAGCCCGACGGCACGATCTCCTTCTTCGACAACGGCGGCACCCCAAAGGTGCGCACGCAATCGCGGGTGATCGTGCTCTCGCTCAACCGCCAGAAAATGACGGCCACGCTCGTCTCGAGCTTCACTCACTCACCGCCGCTGTCGGCACCGAGCCAAGGCGACTTTCAACCGCAGGCCGACGGCAGTTGGTTCGTCGGCTGGGGCCAGGAACCGTACTTCTCGGAATTCGCTCCCGAAGGCAAATTGCTGTTCGACGCACACCTTCCTGTGCCCTACCAGTCCTATACGGTGCTCAAGTTCCCTTGGGCAGGCGAACCGACGCAGCCGCCACGGCTCGTCGTGCGCGCAGGCTCGCACGGAGGCGTCGTCGCCTATGCCAGTTGGAACGGAGCCACGGCCGTGACGCAGTGGGCTCTATTGGGCGGGGCAAGTCCGCACGCGCTCTCACCAATGGCGGTTGCTCCGCGCGGCGGTTTCGAGACGACGATCACAAGCCCGAGCGCCCCGCACTACCTTGCGGTGCAGGCGCTCGGGGCGCAGGGTCAGGTGCTGAGCACTTCGGCCACCGTCAGCCCCTGAGTTTTGGCAGGGCCGATACCTGCTGAGGCATGGCAGAAAGAGTGGGAAATCTGTCCTTGCGGACAGCTGCTTGCTCAGGCATGATCGAGCGATGCCCAAGCGTCATACGCCTCGCCAAATCGCGATCCTCGCCTTCCCCGATGTACAAAGCCTGGACGTCACCGGGCCGCTCGAGGTGTTCGCCGGGGCGCAGACTCTGATCGAAGCCGTCGGTCGAGACGATCGTGGATATGAGGTCGCGATCCTCAGTCACGACGGCGCACCTTTGCGCACGTCCAGCGGGCTCCAGGTCACCCCGCACGGCAGCTTCTCCGAAGCCTCGCCACGGCTCGACACGCTGATAGTGGCCGGTGGCTACGGCTCACACGCGGCGAGCAAGGATCCAGCCACGCTCCAGTGGATCGTGAGCGCATCCAAGCGTGCCCGGCGCACCGCCTCCGTCTGCACCGGTGCCTTCCTGCTGGCCGCCGCGGGACTGCTCGACGGCCGGCGTGCCACCACCCACTGGTCGGCTGCCAAAGAGCTTGCCAAGCGCTACCCGAAGGTGCAAGTCGACCCCGAGCCGATCTTCCTGCGCGACGGCCCAATCTGGACGTCGGCTGGTGTCACGGCAGGAATGGACCTGGCGTTGGCGCTGGTCGAAGAAGATCTCGACCGCGACGCCGCGCTTGCGATCGCCCGCCAACTTGTCCTGTTCCTGCGCCGCCCCGGCAACCAGTCGCAGTTCAGCGCGACGCTGGCCGCCCAAGAGCCCGAACACGAGCCGCTGCGCGAGCTCCGCCGTCACATCGTCGAGAATCCCGCCACAGACCTCTCGGTCGAGGCGCTTGCGCGGCGTGCGCATATGAGTCCTCGACACTTCGCTCGCCTGTTTCGCGCCGAGACCGGCGTCACCCCGGCGCGCTATGTCGAGAGCGTTCGCTTCGAAGGCGGCCCGCCGCGTCTTGGAGGACAGCGACCAGCCGGTCGCGGCAGTCGCGCTCACATGCGGCTTCGGCACGCCCGAGACGATGCGCCGCTCGTTCCTGCGCGCTCTTGGTGTCGGCCCGGCTGAGTACCGCCGCCGCTTCCATCCGACGCGGATCGCCCTCCGACGAGACGGTGGCGGCATGAACGCTCTGCCGCGTTCCCGCTAAAGGCACGCCCCTAAATCCAAACCCAAAAGAGAGCAGGCAAAAGATGGAGATCGCGATACTCATCTACCCCAGGTTCGCCGCCCTGGACGCGGTAGGTCCGTATGAAGTGCTCAGTCGTATCCCCGGCGCCAAGGTCACGTTCGTCGCCGAGCAGGCTGCGCCGCAGCGCACCGACACGACGCAGCTCGCGATACTCGCCGACGCCACGATCGAGCAGCTGCCGCGCCCGGACATCGTGCTCGTCCCCGGTGGACCAGGCCAGACGGCTCTCATGGAGGACGGACCGGTCCACGAGTGGCTGCGCGCGGCGCACGAGACCTCCACCTGGACGGCCTCGGTCTGCACAGGCTCGCTCGTCCTCGCCGCCGCTGGCCTGCTCGACGGCAAGCGCGCCACGAGCAACTGGCAGGCCATCGAGCAGCTACGTGCACTCGGCGCCGACGCCGTGGAGGAGGAGCGCGTCGTCTTCGACGGCAAGATCGTCACCTCCGCCGGCGTTACCGCCGGCATCGACATGGCGCTCGCAGCTCGCAGCCCGCATCGGCGGCGACCAGCTGGCGCAGGCGATCCAGCTGGGGATCGAGTACGACCCTCAGCCGCCGTTCGACGCGGGCTCGCCCGCAAAGGCGCCTGCCGAGATCGTGGAGGCTGTGCGGGCTCACTCCCGCTTCGAACAAGTCGGCTGAGCGACGCCCGCGCGGGGTGCTTCCGATCTTTGGATGCCCCCTGCGCGCGCGGGGGGCATCGCGTTTTCAGAGAACCGTCCGGGGCCGACCGCTAACCTGCGCTGTCCAATGGCAGAGCGCCGCTACCACCCGCAGGAGATCGAGCCCCGCTGGCAGAAGGTGTGGGCCGATGAGCACACCTGGGAGGTCTCGAACGAGGCCGTCCTCGGGGAGGCCGAGGACGCAACCTCCTATGTGCTCGAGATGCTCCCCTACCCGAGCGGCGAGCCTCACATCGGCCACCTCAAGAAATACGCTGTCGGCGACGCGATCGCGCACTTCCACAGACGCACCGGCCACCGTGTGCTGCACCCGATGGGCTATGACGCCTTCGGCCTGCCCGCCGAGAACCACGCGATCAAGACGGGAGTTCATCCGCGCGACTCCACAGCCGAGTCGATCGCCTCCTTTCAGCGCCAGTTCCGCTCGTGGGGAATCTCGATCGACTGGTCGCGCGAGCTAGGTACGCACGAACCTTCCTACTACCGCTGGACGCAATGGATCTTCCTGCAGCTGTTCGAGGCAGGCCTGGCCTACCGGCGCGACGCCGCCGTCAAGTGGTGCCCGAACGACCAGACGGTGCTCGCCAACGAGCAGGTCGTCGACGGCTGCTGCGAGCGCTGCGGCGCGGTGGTCGAAGTCAAGCAGCTGGAGCAGTGGTTCTTCCGTATCACCGACTACGCCGAGCGCCTGCTGGGCGACCTCGACGGCATCGACTGGCCCGAGCACGTGAAGACGATGCAGCGCAACTGGATCGGTCGCTCCGAGGGCGCGGAGGTCACCTTCCGCTGCGAGGAGCTCGGCATCGACTACCCGGTCTTCACGACGCGCCCGGACACGCTGTTCGGCGCCACTTTCTTCGTGATGGCCCCCGAGCACCCGGACGTGCTGCGCTTGGTGCAGGGCACGCCGCAGGAGCAGGCGGTGCGCGACTACATCAACCAGGTGCTCACCGAGTCCGGCGAGGAACGCGGCTCGATCGAGAAGACAAAGACCGGGGTGGCGCTGGGACGCAGCGTTATCAACCCCGTCAACGGCGAGGCGATCCCGATGTACGTCGCCGACTACGTGCTGATGGAGTACGGCACCGGCGCGATCATGGCGGTCCCGGGCCACGACGAACGCGACTATGCTTTCGCGCGCGCGTATGACCTGCCGATCCGCCGCGTGATCGAGGAGGTCGCGGACGACGGAGGAGATACGCATGCTTGGGAGGGGGAGCTGCCTTACACAGGCGACGGTCCGCTGGTTAGCTCCCACCCCGATTTCGACGGCATGCACAACCGCGATGCGCTCACCGCGATCGTCGCGTGGCTCGACCGCGAAGGCAAGGGCCACGCTTCGGTCAACTACCGCCTGCGCGACTGGCTGGTCTCGCGCCAGCGCTACTGGGGCTGCCCGATCCCGATCGTCTACTGCGAGGACTGCGGCATGCAGCCCGTTCCCGTCGAGCAGCTGCCGGTGATCCTGCCCGACGTCGAGGACTACGCGCCGCACGGCCGCTCGCCGCTGGCGGGCGCCGAGGATTGGGTCGCTACCGAGTGCCCGTCGTGCGGTGGCCCGGCTCGGCGAGAGACCGACACGATGGACACGTTCGTCGATTCGAGTTGGTACTTCCTGCGCTACTGCGATGCCCGCAACGAAGAGGCGGCATGGGATCCGGCCGCATTGCGACAGTGGATGCCGGTCGACCAGTACATCGGCGGTGTCGAGCACGCGATCTTGCACCTGATGTACGCGCGCTTCTTCACCAAGGCCCTGGCAGACCTGGGCAAGCTCGACTTCCAGGAGCCCTTCAAGGCGCTGTTCACGCAGGGGATGGTCACCAAGGACGGCGCCAAGATGAGCAAGTCCAAGGGCAACGTGGTCTCCCCGTCCTCGATTGTCGAGCGCTACGGCGCCGACACCGCGCGTTGCTACATCCTGTTCGTCGGCCCGCCGGACCAGGACGCGGACTGGTCTGACGAGGGTGTGGAGGGCGTGCACCGCTTCCTGGCGCGACTGTGGCGTCTGGCTGCCGACACGGCTGAGCGTGGAGAGAAGGGTCCGCTGCCGTCGCTCGAGGCATTCGGCTCGGACAACGGCTCGCCGGTAGGCGATGACCTGGAGCTTGTGCGCAAGGCCCATTGGGCCATCGAGAAGGTCTCCGAAGACATGCGTCGTTTCGGCTTCAACACATGCATCGCCGCGGTGATGGAGTTGCTCAACGACTGCTCGCGCATGCGTGAGGAGCTGCAGGTGGACACGCTGCGCTTCGGCCTAGCCACAGCGGCCTCGCTGCTGTTTCCGTTCGCTCCCCACCTCTCCTCGGACATCTACGACATGCTCACCGGCGAGCGAGTATGGGAGCAGCCGTGGCCGCAAGCCGACCCCGAGATGCTCGAACGCGAGGCGTACGAGCTGGTCTGTCAGGTCAACGGCAAGCTGCGTGACCGTGTGCAAGCGCCGAGCGACGCCAGTATGGATGAGCTCAAGGCGCTGTGCCTGGCCGCGCCTAACGTGCTCACGCACATCGAGGGTCGCGAGATCGTCAAGGAGATCGTGGTGCCGGGGCGGCTTGTGAACCTTGTAGTGAAGTAGGCGTTTGCCGCGAGCGCGATGCCGTCGTTCGATTGGATGATTGATAGAAGCGTCTATGGACCGTCCGCAGCGGGACTAGACTCGCCTGGATGCCCGCCCTAAAGCCCGCCTATCTAATCCACGGCGACGACCACGGCGCGATCGCCGAGCGCCGGTCTCGCCTGAAGGCGCTCGCCGAATCCGACGGCGACGCCGGCAGCGTCGAGGTCCTCTCTGGCGACAACGGAACGCCTGAAGCCGTCTCGCTCGTGCTCTCGACGATGACCTTCGCGATCGGCAGGCGCGTGATCGTGGTCGACGGGGCCGAGCGCTTCAAGGAGGCCGAGGTCACAGAGCACATCGGGCCCGCGATGGCCGCGATGCCTCCGGACACGACGATCGCCTTCTTCGCGCGCGAGGAAGGCAAGACGAAGGCGCCGGCGGCATTGCACGCGGCGGTGAAGGGCGCCAAGGGCCAGATCGCGCAAGAGGCGACGATCAAGCCCTGGGAGCTTGCCGGCTGGGTGCGCGAGCAGGCCACGCGGCTCGGTCTCTCGCTCGACGCGTTTGCCGCCAAGACGCTTGTGGCGCAGGTCGGCGAGCGCCAGCAGCGGCTGCTGCGGGAGCTAGAGAAGCTCAAGCTCGCCGCCGAGCAGAGCGACGACGATGCTCCCGTCAAGGTCAGCGCCGACGACATCGAGCAGCAGTCGGCCCACTCCACCGCCTACCGCGCCTTCACGTTCGCCGACGCGCTTGTCGGCGGCGATGCGGCCGAGGCGATGCGCTCCTATCTGCGCCTGCGAACCCAGGGCGAGCGCCTGTCGGGGCTGGTGTACCTGATGGCCCAGCGGCTGCGCGACGCTGAGGGCGTCTCGGTGCGAATTCAGGCCGGCGAGGCGCCCGCCGCGATCAAGCGCACGCTGCGGATGCCGCCACGCGCGGCCGATCGCTTCATCGCCGACGTGGCCCGCACCGAGCCCGAGCGGCTGCGCGCCGCGCTCTGCCGGATCGCCGATCTGGAACTCGACACGCGCGGGGGAGCGCCGTTGAGCGAGTCGCGCACGCCGCTGTCCTCGCTCGATGAGGACACGCTTGCGTTGCGGGCAATCCTATCGCGAGAGGTGTCACCGGGCTGAGTCGTCTAGGACTTGCCGGCGGCAACACGTGCCGCGCGGGACTTCTTACGCGCGCCGGTGTTGCGATGCAACGCGCCGCGCTTGACGGCCTTGTCGATCGTGCGCACGAGGCGACGGTGCTCGGCCTCGGTGGCCTCGCTGTCGCTCTCCTTGGCGAGAGCCTCCAGGCGACGGAAGTAGGTCTTGATCGCCGAGGTGTATTGGCGGTTCTCGATGACGCTCGCGCTCGGAGCGGAGGATGCGCTTCTTTTGGGATGCGATGTTGGCCATATGAAAAGGACGCTGCGGCCTGGACAGACTGCCCGAGCGCGCCGCGCAGCGCCGTACTATAGCGCCCCGTGGCTGTGAGCTCTGAGACGGGAGAAGGATCGGCGGGGCCCAAGCCTCCGCACAGCATCGCGCGCAACACCGCGATGTTCTCGATCGTGACGGGCTTCTCGCGGATTGTGGGGCTGTTGCGCGAGATCGCGTTCGCCAGCTACTTCGGCACCAGCGCCGGCCGCGTCGGCCTACACGATCGCCTTTCTGGTCCCCAACTTCGTCGCGCAGTTGTTCGCCAACGCGGCGCTGTCGGCCGCGTTCGTGCCCGTCTTCACCGACCTGTTGCAGAAGGGCAAGAAGCTCGAGGCCTTCCGCTTGGCCTCGACCCTGTTCTGGATCCTGCTGATCGCGCTGAGCGTGGTCACGGCCTTCTTCATCCTCGCCGCCGGCACGATCATGCCGCTGTTCACCGGGCCGAAGTTCCTTCCCTCAACCGTGTCGCTCACCGTGGGGCTTTCGCAGGTGCTGTTCCCGGTCGTGTTGCTGCTCGGCCTCACTGGGCTTGCTGCTCGGCATCCTGCAGTCCTACGACCGTTTCACCCTGCAGGCGATCTCCCCGGCGATCTGGAACGTGATCATCATCGTGTTCCTCGTCGTGCTGCATCCGCACTTCCATGGCGAAGCGAGCATCTACGCGTTTGCGATCGGCGTGCTGGTGGCCACGGGCGTGCAGATGCTGATGGCGCTGGGGGCGCTCGCGCGGATCGACTTCCGCTTGCAGATGACGATCGACTGGCACGATCCGCGCGTGAGCCGTGTGTTCCTGCTGATGCTGCCCGTGACGATCGGCCTGGGCATCGTCAACCTCGACCAGCTGATCAACTCGGCCTTCGGCACGCTCGTCTCCGCCGAAGCGCCGCGCGCGATCGAAAACGCCTTTCGCGTCTACATGCTGCCGCAGGGCATGTTCAGCGTGGCGGTCGCGACCGTGCTGTTTCCGACGATGAGTCGCATGGCGTCTCGTCGCGACACGGCGTCGATGCGCAGCACCGTTGCCTCGGGGATGCGCCAGATCAACCTGCTGCTGATCCCGGCGGCGGCGTTCATGGCGGTGCTGGCGACCCCGATCGTGCGCTTGCTATTTCAGCGCGGAGAATTCGACGCGCAGTCGACGCACCTGGTCTCGACCGCGTTGTTCTGGTTTGCCTTCAGCCTGCCCTTCGGTGGGCTGAACCTGCTTTTGACGCGCACCTTCTTCGCCGTCCAACGACCCTGGATTCCGACACGCCTGGCCGGGATCAATATCATCGTGGACATCATCGTCAGCCTCAGCCTTTACAAGCCATTGGGGATCGCGGGGCTAGTGATCGGGACGTTGGTGGCCAACATCGTGATGACCGTGCTGCTGGCGACGCGTGTGCGCACTGGCTTCAACGGGCGTCTCGACGGAGCGCGCACGACGATGATCACGGTGCGCGTCTGCACGGCCTCGGCTTTGCTGGCGGGCGTGTCCTACCTCGTGTGGTACTTGCTGGACACGCTGCTGGGCGTGTCGCTGCCGGCGCAGATCGTCAGTGTCGGCGCCGCCGCGCTGGCGGGGCTGTGGGTCTACTCGCGTGCGGTGCTCCTCATGAGCGTCCCCGAGGCCCACCAGGTGCACCGACTGATCATGGCCCAGCTGGGCCGGGCTTGACGCCAGAGAAGGGCCGAGAAGGCTTTCGCCCTCCCGGCCCTGGTCCGGACATAGATCACCGGGTTACTACTACGTCCCAGGACTTAATACGTGTCTATGCCTGGGCGGCTATGACACTCCCAACCACCGGGACTGGCCATCAACACAAGGTGGTGCGTGGCCCGGTTGAGCCCAAGGCTCCGGTTGAGTTGGCGATCCGCCGGACCTATAAGGCTATCGCCTCTACAGTTTGGACCCCCATGGACCAATCGCGCATACGCAACTTCTCGATCATCGCCCACATCGACCACGGCAAGTCGACGCTGGCCGACCGCATTCTCGAGCTGACGCACGCCGTGGAGGAGCGGGCGATGCGCGCGCAGGTGCTCGACTCGATGGACCTGGAGCGTGAGCGGGGGATCACGATCAAGGCGCAGGCGGTGAAGGTGGCCTTCGACGGCCTCCGACGGGGAGACCTACCAGCTGCATCTGATCGACACGCCCGGCCACGTGGACTTCACATACGAGGTGTCGCGCTCGCTCGCGGCCTGTGAGGGAGCGCTGCTGGTCGTGGACGCCTCCCAGGGCGTGGAGGCGCAGACGGTCGCGAACACCTACCTGGCCGTAGAGGCGGGGCTGGAGCTGATCCCGTGCCTGAACAAGATCGACCTGCCCGGCGCCGAGCCCGAGCGCGTGGCGGGCGAAGTCGCGGAGCTGATCGGCGAGCCAGAGGAGGCGATCCTTGAGATCAGCGGCAAGACGGGCGCGGGCGTGGGGGAGGTGCTCGACGAGCTGGTCAAGCGCGTGCCACCGCCTTCGGGCGACCCGGATGCGCCGCCGCGTGCGCTGATCTTCGACTCGGAGTTCGACCAGTACCGGGGCGTGATCGCCTACATCAGAGTGGTCGATGGGGTATTCAGAAAGGGCGAGGCGATCCGGGCGATGGCGGCCGGGACGCACGCGGAGATCGACGACATCGGCTTCTTCTCGCCGACGATGACGCCGGTCAAGCAACTCGCGGCGGGCGAGGTGGGCTATCTGATCACGGGCATCAAGGACGTGACGCACCTGCGTGTGGGCGACACGCTGACAACGACGGTGCACGGTGAGAAGCGCACCTCCGAGCCGCTGCCAGGCTATAGGGAGGTCAAGCCGATGGTCTTCTGCGGCCTGTTCCCGATCGACTCCGACCGCTACCCGGATCTTCGCGACGCCTTGGAGAAGCTGACGCTCAACGACGCCGCGCTCTCCTGGGAGCCTGAGACCTCCGATGCGCTTGGCTTCGGCTTCCGTTGCGGGTTTCTCGGGCTGCTGCACATGGATATCGTGCGCGAGCGCCTGGAGCGCGAGTACGACCTGGAGCTGCTGGCGACGATGCCCTCGGTCGAGTTCGACGTCACCTTGACCAACGGTGAGGAGCTGGAGGTGCACAACCCCTCCGACATGCCCGACCCCGGCACGATCGCCGAGATCCGCGAGCCTTTCATAAAGGCGCAGGTGATCGCCCCGCGCGAGTTCGTCGGCGCGGTGATGGAGCTGTGCCAGGAACGCCGCGGCGAGCCGGCGGGCATGCACTATCTCTCGCCCGAGCGCGTGCAGATGAGCTATGACCTGCCGCTCGCGGAAATCGTGCTCGACTTCTTCGACCAGCTCAAGTCGCGCACACGCGGCTATGCCTCGCTGGACTACGAGCTGAGCGACATGAAGCCCGCCAACCTCGTCAAGCTCGACGTGCTGCTTGCCGGCGACACCGTGGACGCGCTGTCGATGGTCGTGCACCGCGAGAAGGCCTACGACATGGGCCGCACGCTCACCGAAAAGCTGCGCAAGCGCATTCCCGCGCCAGCAGTACGACGTGCCGATCCAAGCGGCGATCGGCTCGCACATCATCGCCCGCGAGACCGTCAAGGCTTTCCGCAAGGACGTGATCGCCAAGTGCTACGGCGGCGACATCAGCCGCAAGAAGAAGCTCTTGGGAAAGCAGAAGGAGGGCAAGAAGCGCATGAAGCAGGTCGGGCGCGTGGAGGTGCCGCAGGAGGCTTTCCTGGCGGTGCTCGAGATCGGGGATGAGTAGCAGTCCGCCTCGGGGGATCTGTCCGTCGGGATTAGCTCGCGGGTTGTTTTTGGGATTGGATGGGCGTGCCTTTCGAGGTACCGCGCGTAGATGCGAGTCCTGTTTGTGTGTCTGGCAACATCTGTCGCTCATCGGCGAGTGTCCCGCTGAGCGACGCGTGTCGGATAAGGGGGCATGCGCCCCGCCACGATCGAGCAGCGCCGCCGCCTGTACATGCTCGCGCGCGTGGTCATCGCTCGCCACTACCGGCGACCACTAACGCTTGACGAGGTTGCCCGGGCGCTTGCCAGCTCGCCGCGCCAGGTATCTCGCGCCTACGCACAATTTGGCGAGACGACATTTCGCGAGGATCTGCTCACCCGTCGACTGAACGTCGCCGCCCAACTGTTGATCGAGCAGCCGGCGATCTCCGTACGCGACGTCGCCAGACTGGTCGGCTTTCGCCAGGCGCCCCATTTCGCGAAGGCGTTTCGTGGGCGCTACGGCTTGACGCCCGCTGCTTTCCGGGCGGAGGGCCGCGTCTACGCACGAGCCAAGAGCGACCCGCCTCACGTCTCGGTGCAGTCTGACGAGCGCTCTGCCGCGTCTAACGCGCCGCGTGCAACTCGCTGTCGAGCGCCGATAGCGACTCGATCGGTCCCGCTCCCGGCAGGCGCAGAAACATCAGCGTGCCACCTCCGGGTGCGCTCTGGGCGCTGACGCGGCCGCCGTGCTGTTCGGCGACTTGGCGCACGATCGCAAGGCCGAGACCCGAACCCGGGCGTCCGCGCGCCTCGGCGCCGCGATAGAAGCGGTCGAAGACATGGGGGAGATCGGTGGCTGAGATGCCTGGGCCGTGGTCGCGTACGGTGAGCTCTTGGTCATGCACGGCGATCTCGACCGGGCTGCCCGGTGGGCTGTAGTTGACGGCGTTGTCGAGCAGGTTGTTGATCGCGCGGGCCAGCCTTCCCGGCTCGCCGGTCAGGACGACCTGGCCCAGCTCGACATCGAAGGGGGTGTCCGGTGAATGGCGGCGCGCGCGCTCGACCGCCTCCTCGACGATCAGATCCAGGCGCACGTCCTCGCTGCCGACGCGCGGTTGCTCGCCGCGGCCGAGCTCGATCAGGTCGTTCATCAGCAGCGTCAGCTCCTCGATCTGCTCGACCACGTCGTCGAGGATGCGCTGGCGTTCCTCGACCGGCATGTTCGACTCCTGCTTGAGAATTTCGATGTTCGTGCGCAGGCTGGTGACGGGCGTGCGCAGCTCGTGCGAGGCGTCGGCGACGAGCTGGCGCTGGGCGTGCACGGAGGCGTCGAGCGCGCTCATCGAGCTCTCCAACGCGTCGAGCATCGCGTTGAAGCTCTCGGCCAGGCGCCCGATCTCATCAACACCTGCGGGCTGGATCCGGTTTGAGAGATCCTGTGTGCGCGTGACGTGCTCGGTGGCCTGGGTCAGGCGCTTGATCGGCGCCACCGCCGCGCCGGCGACTAGCCGCCCGAGCAGCGCTGCCAGCGCGACCCCGCCGATGTCGAGCAGCACGAGGATCAGGCGCAGGCGTGCGAGCGCGCTGTCCACATCGGTCAGGGGCTGGGCAAGCTGCGCGGCATAGCCATGAGATATGGCCTCGGTGAGGACGCGCAGGTGGACGCCATCGGCGCTTGAGTCCTCGAAGAACGATTTCCCGCCGTGCGCGGCGAGCGCTGAGCGTCTTGGCGCCGATCGGCAATTTCACGTTCGGCGAGGAGGCGAACAGGATTGTTCCGTTGGAGTCGATCAGCTGCTGGTAGCCGCGTACCTGGTCGGGTCCCGGCGGTATCCCCGGAAAGGCGTTGTGATGCGCTCCCCGTCGAGCGAAGGGTGTCGGTCCATGTTCGAAGCGGCTCATCAGCGGTTGCGCACGATCGCGCAGCTGGCTGTCGACTTGGCCGTAGAGCTCGCGTGCGGAGAGTAGATAGGTGAGAGCCGAGGCCAGTACGACGGCGATAGCTACCGCGGCGGCCGAGACGAGCGTGATGCGTCGGCGGAAGCTCATGGCAGCTGCCGGCCTTGGCGTCGGATCGCTGTCGGCAGTCTCATCAGGCCTTTAGGACGTAGCCCACGCCACGAACCGTGTGCAACAGGCGCGGCTCGCCGTCGGACTCGGTCTTGCGGCGCAGATAACCCATGTAGACGCCCAGCGAGTTCGAGCTCGAGCCGAAATCGTAACCCCAGACGTGCTCGAAGATGATCGAGCGGGTCAACACCTGCTTTGGGTGGCGCAGGAACAGCTCGAGCAGCAGGAACTCCGTGCGGGTCAGGTTCAGCGAACGCTCTCCGCGCCATGCCTCATGGGCGAGACGGTCCAGGCGCAGGTCCTCGAAGCGCAGCGTCTCCTCCTGGTCGATCTCGTCCGCTCGCCTGAGCAGGGCGCGCACGCGTGCCATCAGCTCGCGCAGCGCAAACGGCTTGACGAGGTAGTCGTCGGCGCCGGCGTCCAGTCCGGCGACGCGGTCGTCGACCTGCTCGCGCGCGGTCAGCATCAGCACCGGCGTGCGGTCGCCGCCCTCGCGCACGCGCCGGCACACTTCCAGGCCGTCGAGCACGGGCATCGAGACGTCAAGGATGACCGCGTCGTAGGAGTCGTCTGAGAGGCGCTCCAGCGCATCGCCGCCGTCGCCGGAGAGCGAGACCTCGTAGCGCTCGAGCGTCAGCGCCCGCGATAGCGCGTGCTGGACTGCGGGCTCGTCGTCAACGACCAGTATGCGCGCGGGCTCTGCCATGTCTGTTTCGCTCTCACACGCCAGGGCAATTGGTACCGGGCGCTCGGGCTATGGTGACGGTAGCGCTACAAAGCTAATGGCGAGGCCGAAGAGGATGCGAAGAATCGTCGACGAGGATGCCGCCGGGGACATGTCAAACCAGTCGCGGCGGCTGCGCAACGGGCTGATCAGCCTCGCCATCTTCTTTGCGCTAGTCGCGGCTCTGCTGTTTGCCGTGCCGGGGCTGCGATCGGCCGGCGAGCTGATCACCGACGCCGATATTCCTTGGGTTGCGGCGGGCATCGGCTTCGAGCTGCTCTCCTGCGCCGGCTACGTGGTCCTGTTCGAGCTCGTCTTCAAGATGGACCGTGGCTTCAGCCGTCGGCTGGCGCTGTCAGAGCTCGGGGTCAACTCGGTCGTCTCCGCGGGCGGCATCGGCGGGATCGCGCTCGGAGCGTGGGTGCTGCGCACGAAGGGTGTGGCGGTCGACCGAATCGCGAGGCGCTCGGTGCTGATCTTTGTGTTGACCAGTGCCGTCAACGTCGGTGCAACAGCATTGATCGGCATTCCGATGTGGCTTGGGTTGCTGCCTGGCTCGGAAGATCCGCTGCTCACGCTGTTGCCGGCCGGGCTTGCGATCGCGACGATCGCCGGGACGCTCGCGATCGCCGGGCTCGCGGGGAGGCTTGCGACGCGCAAACGACTGAGCAGCGGACGCTTGCACGTCGCGCTTGTCGCGGTCAGCGACGGCGTGCGCGGTGCGCTGCGGGTGATCGCCCGCCACGATTGGCGTCTGCTCGGCGCGGTTGGCTACTGGCTGTTCGACACGCTCGTGCTCTACGCTTGCCTGCTTGCCTACGGTCAAACGCCTGCGTTCTGGGTCGTGGCGATGGCCTATCTCGTCGGCCAGCTGGCGAACTCGATCCCGATACCGGCGGGGCTTGTGGCTGTCGAAGGGGGGCTGATCGGGATGCTTGTGCTGTTTCACGTGCGGCCGGTCTCAGTAGTCGTGGCGGCGGTTGTTACCTACCGGGCGATCTCGCTGTGGCTGCCCGCGCTGATCGGCTCGGCAGCCTTTTTCGGCCTGCGCCATGAGATTGGCGAGCCGGTGGTGGCGGCAGCATCCGAGGTGCCGCTCACAACTAGCCAGCGCTAGGGCGATTCCGACAGACGCTGACTGGCGGCGAGCGCGGCCCGCGCCTTCTGGCATGGATGGCCTGGGAGTGCGTTCATGACTGCGGCCAGTTGGGGCGAGACGGGGCCTGAGAGTCCTGGACAGTAGACGGGCGGCGGCAGCTTACCGGGCGATCCGGGCGCGTTCAGCGGCTGTAGCTGTCTGGCCGCGAGCAGCGCGTGGGCGAGCGTGTCCGAGTAGACGTCGATCGTCACGCGTCCGCTGTAGAGCTCGATCGAGCGTTCTTCGTTGTAGACGGTCGCCGGCACGCCCCTGATCAGCATGTTGTGCTGTGGGCCCAGCGGTGCGTTGGAGTGAAGCGAGTAGATCACGGTCGTGACCTGCAACGGGAGCAGGCAACTGCCGCCTCCGCCCAGCAAGCCCTTGCCGCTGACACAGTCGCCGTAGTAGACGCTGTCGCCGATTCCCGCGCTGTAGCTCTTCAGGCCGTCGGTTGCGGCCAGCGGGTGGCCGGCGAAGCTGGGGCCCGCCCAGTAGAGCTTGAAGTAGGGGAACGTTTGCGCTTCGGCCAGAGCCGCGCCGCTGAGCGGCGGTGGATGGACGGTGCCACAGCCTGATGTGAATGCCACGACGGCAAGCAGCGCGAGCGCCAGCCCCCGGCGGGCGCGCAATGTAGGAGCGATCATCGGCGCTGATTATCGGCTACCGGCGTTTGCGATGCGCAACGCGACTTCTAACGCTCTCGTCTGTTCATACAGGTACAAGCGCGCGACTCGTCCATCTTGAGATCCGACTCGCGTGCGTGCTGAGGCTCGGCGGGGTAGCACGCCGAGCCTCAGCCAACTTATCGGCTCGCGTGGCGATGTACAGCAGCTGCCCACCCGGTACACAGGCGCTGTGGTCATTTCCCGGGTCGCCTGTGAGCCGACGGCCGTCCCGCGCCGGGGTTGGGCTCGCCATACTGAGCCGCTTGGGTTCCGCGGATAGCCAAGTACTCGCCGGCGAAGAGCCACGGCTGGGCTCGTCACACAGGTCGCTCGCGGACCTGCGCATCTCGCCGGCGCTCGCGACCGCGATCGTGCTTGTCGGCACATGGCTGATCCTCGCGCCGCGCTCGCCGGACTTCGCGGCTCAGACCTATCGAGCGACGCTGTTCGAACGCTTTGGCTTCACGGTTTGGGACAACAACTGGTACGGCGGGCACCATCTTCCCGGCTACAGCCTGGTGTTCCCTTGGCTTGCTTTGCTGCTCGGGATCCGCCTTGCCGGTGCGCTGGCGGTGCTCGTCTCGACGGTTGCGTTCGAGCGGATCGCGCTTGGCATCTACGGGCCGCGTGCTCGCTGGGGGGCTGCATGCTTTGCGCTGGCGGCAGCCGGAGATCTGTGGATCGGCCGTGTGACGTTCGCGCTTGGCGTTACGTTCGCCGTGCTCGCCGTGCTCGCGCTTGTGCGCGAGCGGCCCTGGCTCGCGATCGTGCTCACGGTGCTGTGCAGTGCCACGAGCCCCGTCGCTGGGTTGCTGCTTGCGCTGGCTGGCGCTACACACGTGTTCGTCAGTCGCCGTGCGCTTGCCGGGCTGACGCTGGTGCTGCCCGTGCTTGTCGTCGTCTTGCCGCTCGAGGCTCTGTTTCCCGAGGGTGGTTGGGAGCCCTTTGCCGCCAGCTCGATAATTGCGACGGTCGCGGTGACTTTGGCGTTCCTTTACGCCGTGCCGTGGGAGGAGCGGCTGTTGCGGATCGGCGCGCTGATCTATTTGGGCGTGACCTTTCTCTCGATCGCGCCGACGCCGATGGGCAGCAACATCGCTCGCTATGCGGTGATCTTGGCTGGGCCGCTTGCGCTGTGCGTGTTGGGGCGCGATGGCTTCAGCCGTCCCGGTCGTCCGCTTGCGAGCGTTGTGCTTGCGGTCGGGGTGATCGTCGTTTGGACTGCCTGGGGGCCGGTGCGCGAGAGCGCCGAGGTGATCGGCGACCCTTCGACGAGCGCCGCCTATTACGTTCCGCTTGAACGTTTCCTCGACGCCCACGGTGGCTCGCTTGTGCGAGTGGAGGTGCCCTTTACCCACTCCCACTGGGAGGCGGCCTTTCTCGCGCAGCGCTTTTCTTTGGCGCGCGGCTGGGAGCGCCAGCTCGACACCAAGTACGACCCGCTGTTCTTCGGCGGCACGCTCACAGCTGCTGCCTACCGTGCTTGGCTGAAGAATCTGGCTGTCAGCTACGTCGCCCTGCCCGATGTGCGCCTGGATGGATCGAGCGACGAAGAGGCGGCGCTGATCCGCAAAGGCACTCCCTACCTGCGCGAAGTGTTCTCGAGCAAGCACTGGCGCGTGTTCAAGGTGCTCGATCCCACGCCGATCGCCTCGGCGCCGGCCGTGCTGACGGGGCTGGATCACGACTCGTTCACGCTGCGCTTTGCCGCGTCTGGGACTTCGCTTGTACGGCTTCATTACACGCGCTATTGGACGTTCGTGCAGGGCCACGGCTGCGTCGCGCCTGCTCCCGGCGGTTGGACTGAGGTGAGCGTCAAGTACCCCGGTGTCGTGCGTGTGCGGGCGAGCTTTTCGCTCGAGCGTGGGCTTGGGCTGGCCGGGAAGTGTGGCTGACGTCTAGAGGGGCGAGCGCGTACAGGCCGGTGATGCCCGACAGGTAGAGGTAGTGGTTGTCGCTGATGACCGGGTCGAAGGAGCCTGTGCTCATCGAGAACACGACTTTGCCGGTGGAGATGCCGAGGCCGATCGTGCGGTGCGTGCCGAGGTCCGCGAAATACACGATGTTGCCGATGATCGTGGCAGAGCCGGAGATCTTGCCGCCTGCGTGGTACTCCCACTCGATGTGACCCGAGCGGGCGTTGAGGGCGTAGAACGTGCCGTCGTAGGAGCCCAGGTAGATGGTCGGGCCGAGGCCCGGGGCGTTTGTGACGGCGGGCGACGCGTACACGTAGGCACCCGTTTGAACCGCCCAGTCGAGTGCGCCCGAGGAGGCGTCGTATGCGTATACGCGTCCATCGGTGTTGCCGAGGAACACCCTGCCGTACATGACGGCTGGGGTCGAGTAGAAGGTGCCGCTGCCGAGCAGGGCGCCGCCGGAGCCGCTGCGCCACAGCAAATGCCCGTGCTGCTCGCCGACGGCCTGCAGCTCGCCCGAGTAGTCGCCGAAATAGAGCACACCGCCTGAGAGGCTCGGGCTGGCCTTGACGGCGCCGGCCGCGTGGTAGGTCCACAGGACGTTGCCGTTGCTTGCGTTGAGCGCGTATACGGTTCCGTTCTGGGATCCGAAGAACAACTTGCCTTTGTCGAGCAGGGGGGAGGACTCGGCGCGGCTGGGCAGGTTGCGGGTCCAGCGGTAGTGGCCGTTGAGAGTGTTCAGGGCGACAACCCGTCCGGCTTGAGAGCCAGCCGAGCGCGAGAGCACGGTCGCGTAGACGGTGTCGCCGGCGACTGCAGGGGTGGAGGCCGAGAGGGCGCCGAGGCGCCGGCTCCAGAGGGTCTGCCCGGTGTACTTGTCGATTGCGCCCAGCGTGGCGTCGTCGCCGAGCTGGAAGATCCGGTTGCCCGCCATCACCGGCGGGAACTCGAGCAGGGCGCTGCCACCGCGTGTCCACACCGTCCTGAACGGGGGTCTCATCGTCGGGGACGCCGGGAAGAAGCGAGTGTGGTTCTTGGTGTAGCCGTACAAGGGCCAGGCGAAGCGGTCCTGGCCTTTGACCTTGGGTAGCGTCGGGGTCGGTTGCGGCACGAACCGCGCTTGCGGGTGGTAGATGTTGCCGGTGCGGTGTTTCTCGTAGAGATAGCCCGCGAGTACTACCCCTGCCAGCACCAGCAGCGCCACGGCCACTGTCGCCAGTCTGGCCCCGGTGGAGCTCGGGAGCAGACGGAAGCGTCGCTTGCCACTCATCGGTCAGCCGTCAAAGCTGGGGTCCGCCCTTAGGCTGCGAGTCTGCTCGACGGCGGATCGGACTCCACCTCTGAGGCCTGTCGTGCGTGTTCGGCCGCGGCAACTTCCCGTGCTGTCCGCCTGGCGCGAGCGCTGTGCGAGGGACGGCCAAGCAGCAAACCCATCAGTCGGGCTGTCGCCAGCGCGAGCTGCGCGATGCTGACGGTTCCCAACGGCAGCAGCGTGAGGCCCGCCACGAGCGAGACGACGTCATGACCGCCGGCGATCGACCAGTTCCACAGCAGGTAGTCGGCCACCGTGAGCACGAGCAGGAAAGCCAAGGCCCTTGGACGCACGGGGTATACCTTAGTGGTCGCGCGTGACGGTACGATAGTTGGCGCTCTAGCGGGCGAAGTGTTGTGGTTGCACAAAAGCCTTCCAAGCTTTTAGGGCGGGTTCGATTCCCGTCGCCCGCTTCAGGCAGAGGTTCAGACAAAATGGTCTAAGGAGGCAGTGCGATGGCCAAGCCGATACCGGACAACTACCCGCAGGTGATGCCCTATCTGATCGTCGACGGGGCTGGCGAGGCGATCAAGTTCTACCAAGGCGTTTTTGGCGCCACCGAGCGCATGCGCATTGAGGGACCCGATGGCAAGATCGGCCACGCCGAGCTTGAAATCGGCGACGCCGTGATCATGCTTGCCGACGAGAACCCGGGGATGAACATCGAAGGTCCCCGATCCATCGGAGGCACGCCCGTGACGATCCACGTCTACGTCGAGGACGCCGATGGCACCTTCGAGCGTGCGGTCCAATCAGGGGCCAAGCCGCTGCGGGCCGTCGAGGACCAGTTCTATGGGGATCGCTCCGGGCAGTTCGAGGATCCCTACGGCCACCGCTGGAACGTGGCCACGCACGTCGAGGACGTCGCCGAGGACGAGATGTTGCGGCGTGCGGCAGAGATCGGCGGGGGATGAGCCGCGTGGTCGAGCCGGCAGGTAAACCAGAGATCGCGGCGGACCAGCCAGGGGCCGATTCGCCTGTGCTCGTCGTCGAGCGCTTCATGGAGTTCCTACGCCGCGGGGAGCTCGATGAGGCAGTGGCGCTCCTGGCGGTGGACGTGCGTTATGAGAACGTCGGTCTGCCAACAGTCCACGGACGCGAGCGCGTTCGGCGCTTGTTCGGCAGGGCATACGACGATGGAGCCGGTTTCGATGTCGTGATCCACACGATCTGCGCGGACGGACCGTCGGTCCTCACCGAGCGCACCGACTTCCTGACGTTTCGCAAGCTCCACATCGAGCTCTGGGTCTGCGGACGCTTTGACGTTCGCGACGGGCAGATCGTGTTGTGGCGTGACTACTTTGACTTCCTCAACTTCAATAGGGCTCTGTTGCGCGGGCTGCTGGGGGTGCATCTGCCCAAACTACGCGCCAAGCTGCCTGCGAGGGCTTGATCTCGTGGGGGAGGTGCCCGGCGGCCTTTGTCCGTAGAATCGAAAGGCACCACGGGGAGTGGCGCAGTCTGGTAGCGCACCCGGCTGGGGGCCGGGCGGTCGCAGGTTCAAATCCTGTCTCCCCGATGAGCAAAAGGCCCGTTTTAACGGGCCTTTTGCATGTTTATGGCGCGTCACGAGCAAGCTTTGGGGTCCAATTTGGGGTCCAATGTTGACGAGGAGCACTCAAATCGCTGGTGGCTCCCGGCGCGCGGGGCGGAGGAGCCGCCGGAGCCGGATGAGTTCTGGCGCTGCCCGGATCGCCCGTCGCGGTTCTCACACGTAAGCCGGCCGGGCGTGCCGATGCCGTCTAGTCGCCCCGCGACAATTGGGGCGTGTTCCGACCATTCATGCTCGCCGCGGCCGAACGGCCCGTCAACGTTCACGTCTCCGCCGACAAGTGGTGGGTCACGGCGGCCGTCGCCGTCGGTGCGGCGCTGCTCGGGAGCTTCGCCGGCGCTGCGGGCACGTACTACGCGAGTGTGGGTCTTGAAGGTCGCCGCCGGAAGGCCCTCGCCGAAATCAGGCGGAAGGCGAAGGTGTACACGCCGATTCGCGCGGAGCTGGTCAGCTTGCAGCGGGCGATCGGGGAGGGGCGCCACGCCGGCTACCGCGGCATCCTCCGCGAGCGTCCCGAGTACCAGACGATGGTTCCAGCGCCGGTGCTCGTGATTTGGCGCGAGTTCGTGGAGGACGGCCGCGCCAACACGACGGCAAGCGCGAGGGTGACTGCGGCTCTGGACGGCGTGGACGCTGCCGCCGACTCGTTGAACGACGCAATGACCGTGGCGCGCGGCACGTTCAAGGAGCGTGGCGAAGCGATCGCGGAGCAGTCGGGATTCTCGCCAGCGGTAACGAACTGGTACGAAAGCGAGTTTCAGGCTCTGATCCGTCATGGTTTGCGCTCAAGCGGAGCGTTCTCCAATCCGTTCGCGGACGGGCCGGGCGCGGAGCCGCCGCACACGCTGACCCCGGACCAAGACGAGTTCTTGAGGCTGTGGGAAGCCGACGCCGCCGTGCGCGGCGCTACCGAGGCATCGGTCGCTGCGGAGAAGGCGCTGAACGACGCGATCCTAGCGGCGATCGCGGAGCTGGACGCCGCGATGAAGCGCATCGCGGACAAGTACGAGCACGAGCCCGACTGATGCGGGACTACGGTTTCTCGGAGAATGAAGCGCGCCGATTCCTGGAGAAAGAATTGCGTCGCCATGACGCATCCACGAGCTTCTACTGGGAGTCGGAAGAAAGCGAAGAAGTCGTGGACCTGCTCGTGGAGGTCTTCGCGAAGCTCGTGGAGGCGAACAACAAGAAGATGGCGCGCGACTGGGCCAACAACGGCGCGAAGGACTTGAAGCCGCCTCGCACGTGAGGTCTCGCTGAAGTGCCATCGCCGAGGGCGCCGGCCGCCCCGCCCCGCTACTTCTCCGTGCGTGTGTGCCGAACGCAGGGGATGCGATACCCCAAAGAGGCGACGACCGAAATCGAACCGGTGTAGACGGCTTTGCAGTGCGTCTCAGGACGCTGTTCTCCGCTTACCTAAGCGGTTTTCGGCGACCTCAAGTGCTCTCAGGTGCCCCCAAAAAACGCTCGGGTGGGGAGAGTTTGGGGAGAGTGCTAGCGGAGTCCGCGGCTAGACCCGCAGCAGAGGCGTGGGATCTTCGTCCGGGATGAGTAGATGTAGATGTGACTGTGCCCGAGAGATCGCCACGTACATCCGGCACCGCGACGGCGCGTCATTGCCGAACAACGAACCGGCACAGTACGGTACAGCGACTCTCTCGAACTCCAGGCCCTTCGCCTTGTGGATCGTCATAAACCCCTTCCTCGGCGCCTTCCGTGCTGCGTCGCGGGCGCGCGCCTCCCGGTGGAGCAGCGCCACAGGGTCATCTTCATCGCCCGGATGGAGCCTGGCGAGCAGATAGATCGGGTCGCCGCGCAACACCCGCCACGACTCGACGCCATGCTCGCCGTCGAGCACCCTGCGCAAGCAACGCAGCCACTCCGCCGTGTCGGGACTTTGGTACAGCCGTTCGCACAGCCGCGCCAGCGGCAGGATCTTAGTCTTCGCTCCTGTGACCACCCCGTCCGGCTGGCAGATTTCGCTCACCTGATCTCGGTAGGTCTTGGTCATCCCGGTGCCCCAGTCGCGCATGGCCTTCACGAGCAGCGCTGCGAGCGCCGGCGCGTTCCCACTAGCAGCCGTGACCTTCTCGAGAATCGTCCTCGCTGGCTCGTGGTCAGCTCCCTCGTGGTAACTGCCGAACCCTGGGAGCTTGCGGCGCAAGCCGAGCGCGTGGGCATTGTGATGGGTGATCACCACCGTCACCTCGTCGCAGCATCCCTTCAGGGACTGCAGGCAGGCCGGCGCATGGCCCTCCTGGTTAGGGCCGGGCACCGGCCCGCTCCATCGGCGCACCGTCACGCAGGATGGTGGAGAGCGTAGGTCGATCGGTTCGCCAGCAAGCAGCGCGGCGCGCGCATCAACCAGGAAGCTCGCCATGCCCGGATTGTCTTTCCATCGCCAGGGTGTTGTGAGGCTCACCGTGGGATGCAGTGCACCGAGATCCTCCCAGCCGATCTGCATCCCGGTGAACTCGAAGATTCCCTGTAGGCCGTCGCCGAACAGGCGAAGACGAGTAGGCCCGGCTGCCGCAATTAGCTGAATCAGCTCGTGTTGGTCGCGCGAGCAGTCCTGGTACTCGTCGACCAGAATCAACGGATGGCGGATAGCTAGCCCTCGCGCTATCTCCGGCCGGCGCGTGAGCAGATCGACTGCATGGCGAACCATCGCGTCGAAAGTCGGCTTGGCGTGGAACGGCTGGAGAGGCCGCGGCAGGCCGAGTGGTGCCGCATACAACTCGACTACGTCGGCGGCGAGCGAATGGATCGTCTTCATCACCGCCGCACTTCGGCCCAGCCGCCGGTTGAAGGTCTCTCGGGCGCCATTGGTGTGCGTTAGGAACAGCACCTCGAAGCCCGAGGACAGCTCCTGCGCTACACGGTGAGCAGCGACGACAGCCTCTTGGGTCTTACCGTATCCCGCCGGCGCCTCGATCAGCAGTATCGGCTCATCGCCCGCGATCCGAGCCTGAACGGCCTCAAGGTCAGTTGTGGTCATTGCTCCGCTGGTGGCTTCGCCGGCTCGGCAGGAAGCTGCTCGATGGCCGTCAGGAAGCGCTGAACGTCGGCTACGATCGGCGATTCCGGATGTTGCTCAAGCAAGTAGCGTCCGATCGCCGCGCCGCCTTCCCGGCCCTTGAACCATTCGCACTGGTTCGCCGCCTTCGCGAACAATTCGCGGCACTTGGACTCCTCCATATCGGCCACGAGATCGACCAATCGCGTGCGTGACTGTTTACCCGCCAGCGCGGTCATCTGCTGGTAGCGCGCCTCAGTCCGGTCTCGTCCATTCGGGCCGCGCAGTCCGATCAGCTCATCCAGAGCTTGGAGTGGCAGCGAGGCTGCTAGTGCCTCCTCTAGGCAGCGGGCGCCGGTGTAGGTGCCGAAGGCGACATCTGGGTCGTCTGCGAGCTCCTGTCGCTTTCCTGCTTGCGAATGCTCCGAGTCCAAGAACGCACCACAGCGCAGTTTCATCTGGCGGAGGGCCTCGAGTGCCGGGAACACATGCGGCTGGCCTCCTCCGTCGACCAACCGCATACCGAGCGCGTCGGGTGTCAGCTTCTTCTTCTCAAGGAGCGCACCGAGCAGGCACTCAAGCAGGCCGAGCTCCGTGAGCCCCTCGACCAGTACCGGCAAACGACATAGCAACGCCTCCGGGTCTGCCTCCTTAATGCCAGCCAGGCTCGCCGGATACGCCACTACCGTATGGACGGTCGCATCCTTGACATCAACGCGGTGCATCTCGGAGATCGCGATCGCGCCAACCGCGGCCGGCGAGTGCGACGTCAAGAACGCCTGCCCGTCGTCACCGATCGCTGAACGAATCCGCGCAACAAGGTCGCGCTGGCGGAAGGGCTCCAGCCCACTCTCTAGCTCGTCTACGACGAACAGTGGCGTTCCAACGATTAGTGAACTCGCCAATGTGAACAGAGTTAGCTGTTGCGTTCCCAGGCCGGCGTTGAACAGCGGCACCGTAACGTCGCCGGCTGTCGAGAACAGACCGAGCATCCCGAGTAGGTTCTGCCCGCGCGGCGAGAGCATCGCAAGACTCAAGTCACCCGTCCCCGGCGCGATCACCGCCCGCGACTCCGACAATGCTTCCAGCCGCTTCCTGACGTCCTCCGGCGGCTTGAAGCCGCGCCGAGTGGTCTGCATCGCCTCGGTGATCAGGCCACGCAACTGTTCGCGGTCGACGTTGCGCTCCAGCAGTGATCCACGCGACATTCTCAGCTCCCGAAATGCGATGGTCGCCGGTCCCATCGTCGACAGTCCGAATAGTTGGCGCTTGGACGGCGACAGCGGCATCGTCCCCTCGCTCGGGTCGACTACGGCGTGCTCAAGCTCCAGATCCTCAGTCCCCTGCACGCGGATGCAAAGTACACTCTCGCCGGTCGGGTCTGGATCGGCCTGGACCTTCTTTTTCTCCGCCATCCAGGTGTAGAGCGGAGCCACGGGCCAAGCGCTGAGCAGATCATCGTCGAGCTTGCCGATGAGCGCCTCGACCGAAAAGCCCTCGGCGATTGCCCCCTGGAAGTAGTCGTACTCCGAGGCGACACGGGCAGGCGCCGGCGACAGAACCATGCTGATCGCTTCGAGGATCGTCGACTTCCCCGCGTCACCAGGCCCCGTCAAGCAGTTAAGCCCAGGGCCAGGGCACCACACAAGCTCCTTGATCCCGCGAAAGTTCTTGATCTTTAGGCGCCTGATCTGCACGCCCTCGTTTTACGCTGAGCGTCGGTCGTACACGCCTCCCCGCGGTTAGGTCTGCTCCATTATGAGTCCGTCAGGCTGTCGGAACCTGTGCACTAGGGCGCAAACAGCTTCTCGAACGCCGCTTCATCGAAGTCAGCCGCACGCATGGCGCCCCACGCTCCCCGAAGGGCCTCGCCCACCGCGAAAAGCGTCGGGCTGAGATCCCGGTTTAGAGCCGCCAGAGACAGATCAGTGTCTTCGGCGATGTGTCCGCCGAGAAGTGGGCGATCGCCTCCGCTCCATCCAAGGTCAAGAAGGGCTGCGTCAGCGCCATGAGTTCCGATGTTGCGCGCATTGATCAGCCGACGCTGTAGTTCGGCGATGGTCTGCGGTGTGTACGCGCGAGCTTCGGCCACACGCTTCCAGATATCGAGCCGCCGTGAGAGCCGCTCCCAGCGCTTCCGCGCAGACCCAGTTTTCGTGCCTGCCGCCGGCTCACATAGGCACTCGATCGACCTCCGCACTTCTCGAACCTGCGCGGAAAGCTGTGATCGAGACCCACGACCTGCGGCGTACAGCGCTGAGGTAGCGGTCAGAAGGGCTTGAGCAGAACGTCGGTCGAGTTTGGCGAACGCCTCGAACGGAGCGGCCAAGAGCAAGTCATCGGGCAGCTCATATGGCGCCCATTCACGGATCTCCCCACCGCGGCGCCGCTCATTGCCAATCCACTTAGGCTCAAGGAGCTTGTGCTCAAGCTGCTGATGTATGTATGGCTGAGGAAACCAGCCTGAAGCATCCGGCAATAGGTGCCAACGCTCCGGAGGGGCAAGCACCGACCATGTAGCAACCGCGTAGTGAGCCTTCGCTCTCGCCTGCTGTACCGCCATCTGTCGTGACCCCTGCTCGACAACAAAGAGGCTGACGAGGCGTTTTGTATCGACCTCGGTTGTGTCACCGAAGCGGATAGCACGCACGGTCGGCGTCAGACGGTCCCCCAAATGATCAAAGACCTCGAACTCTGCAGAGATAGCCTCGCTTGCGTCGCCCTCCTGCTGCTTCTTAGTGGGATGGCGCCGCCAGCCGTGTGTTCGCCGAAGGGCCGCCGTGGGGCCCGCGGGCGCCCAAGGCCGATCGAGTGACGCATTGACTATCGGGATCGAAACCAGCCAATCTCCGTTCTCGCTTTCTGCCTCCGCTTGAACGGCAGCAGCAACTTTGCTCAGAGATGGAGGCGACGTCGCGGCGAGGAGAAAATCGAGCGCCGTTTGATGGAGACGTTGCTCGTCGTAGAAGCCAAAGAGCTCTGGATGCTTGGCTCTAATTGCACCCACTAGCACCCACCCCAAGCGCCAGCCCTCATCTGGAAGATGATGCGTGAAGAACTCTATTGGGCGTGAAGTCTCACCCTCATCGAAGGGTCGGGTAGCGATGGCCTGTGCCTGATGGACTAGCTCGTGCAGTCGTCGTAGCTGTCTCGCCGTCATCTCGAATCCCGTCCGTAGTCAAGTGTTCTGACGCCGATCATGCGCCGAACCTCATCTACGCAGATCGTGGCGCCGGGTGCGGGAGCCAGCTTGCCCGGCCATTGTCGCATCCCCTTTTGGGGATGCGGCCGGGGCTGCGACCGGCCCCGCACCCGGCGAGGCCCCACCTGAAGGAGGCACAAATGTCCGCTGGACTCACTGACTCGGACACCATGTTCTCGGTACGCGAGACCCCCTGGCACGGCTTGGGAGCCGTGCTCGAGCAACCGCCGGCAACGGTCGCGGAGGCCATCGAGGCGTCGGGACTCGGCTGGAGCGTCGCCAAGGAGCCGATCGCCGTCGACCGCGGCGACAAACCGACCAATGAGTGGTGGGTGCCCCGCTGCGAGGAGATCCTGGCTTCTTCGCCACGGTCCGTCAGGACACGCGCGAGGTGCTTGGGATCGTCGGCGAGCGCTATCGCATCGTGCAGAACCACGAGGCGTTCGACTTCATCGACCAGCTTCTCGGCAGCTCGATCCACTTCGAGACGGCCGGCAGCCTGCACGGGGGTCGCCGGGTATGGTGCTCGCGACGTTGCCCGATCACGTTGAGGTCGGGGGCGACGACGTGCGCCCCTACGTCCTGCTGATGAACAGCCACGACGGCTCGACGGCCGTGATCGCCGCGACCACACCGATCCGCGTCGTCTGCCAGAACACGCTCAACTGGGGTCTTCTGGACGCACGGCAGAAGTTCTCGATCCGCCACACCGAAGCTGTCACGCAGCGCGTTCACGAGGCTCGGCGAGTCCTCGATCTGTCCATCAACTACTACGAGCAGTTCAAGCGCCTCGGCGACCAGCTCGCCTCAGAGCGCTGCACCGAACGCCAGCTCCGCGCGGTCCTCGACGAGCTCTACCCGAGTGGCACGAGCGATTCGGTGAGCGGTCGCACCCGCAAGTCGCGGCAGCAGACGAAGGACCGCATCGCCGAGCTGTTCATGCGCGGCGAGACGCAGGGCAACGCGCCCGGCTCCAAGTGGGCCGCCGTGAACGCCATCGTGGAGTACGGCGACTGGCTGCGCCCGTTGCGCTCGAGCGGCCAGCGCTTCGCCCGCGCCCTCGACGATGGACCCGAGAAGACCCGCGCGCTGCAACTCGTCGCAGCCGCGTGAAAGGGTATGGCCCGGCGGGCGTCAGACGCCGCCGGGCCTGCCGCAATCGAACGATGGACGCCACCCGCGTACTCCCCTACTATGAAAGGTCAAGGAGCTGGCCCACACGGTCGATTCCTTCCAAGGAGCGTTTGCAATGGCTACCCGAACTGACAACGAGATCCGCGAGCTGAGCCCCGAGGAGTGGGACCAGCGAGTAGATGAACAGGCACGCAAGCGCCTGGGCATGAGCGGCGAGGAGTTCGAGCGGCGTCTGAGCGCGGGCGAGATCGACATTGACGATAGCCCCGACGTGACGCGCGTTGCGATGATGCTCCCGCTCCATGCCACGCACAAGTAAGACACCTGCCGAGGCCGTCGAGCACTACCGCGGCAGGACCGTGCGGTTGCTGTCCTGCGTGACGAGTGTCCATGTCGTCGCCCGCGCCTACCACCTCTCGGACAAGCCGCACGAGCTCGAACTTGCCGACACGGCGAAGATGCGCGGTGGTCCTCTCTCGATCGATGTCGCTGAGGAATACGAGGTACGCCAAGACGCCGACGGTTGGCGCGTCGAGGTTCGCGGCTACCTCTACGCCATCGGATACGAGGGCCGCGAGCTCGTCTCCTACCACTGGCATCCCAGCGGCCACAGCCCGATCACCTGGCCGCACATGCACGTCGCCGCCGACATCCAGGTCGGTGATCGCTGGCTCGGAAAGGTCCACCTGCCCACCGGCCCGGTCGGCCTTGAGCGAGTCGTGGCGCTGGCGATCACCGAGCTTGGAGCCAAGTCGCTGCGCGACGATTGGGAACGGCTGATCCGCGAGGCCGCCGTTCGATGACGGCCGACGCCTCCAGCCTAATACGGGTTCTGTGGGGCTGGGTGGGTGTCGGTGCGGACGATTCTCATTGAGCGGCGTAGCGTCGGCGAGGTCGTGATAGTCCCCTGAGCGCGTTTTGCGGGCGTGGCGGCCGGTGCTACGCTCCGTCGCAGATGTCGTTGCAGAACTCGCTTCTCTCGCTTCTCCTGCTCCCCCCTCGGGGGGAATAGCGCGTGGCGGCCGCGTAGCCGCATACCCAGCAGAGAGGAAACGACAAAGCGAGAGAAGGAGCACGACATGATGGACGCTTCGGCGGGCAGCATCTCACGCGGGCGCAGCGAGTCCGACCGCATACTGATCTTCGACACGACGCTGCGCGACGGCGAGCAGTCGCCGGGGATCTCCCTCAACAAGACCGAGAAGCTGGAGATCGCCCACCAGCTCGCGCGCCTCGGCGTCGACGTGATCGAGGCCGGTTTTCCGATCACCTCGCCGGGCGATTTCGAGTCGGTGCAGGCGATTGCGCGCGAGGTCGAAGGGCCGGTGATCTGCGGGCTGGCGCGCACGGTCAGTCAGGACATCGAGGCTGTGTGGAACGCTGTGCGTGACGCTCAGCGCCCGCGTATTCACATGGTTATCGCGACCAGCGACATCCACATCAAGCACAAGCTGCAAACTACGCGCGAGGACGTCAAGGGACAGGTGCGCGCGGCGGTGGCACAGGCGCGCGAATACACCGAGGACGTTGAGTTCTCTACCGAGGACGGGTCGCGCTCGGACGTGCAGTTCCTGGCCGAGGTAATCCAGATCGCGCTCGATGAGGGCGCCAGCACGATCAACGTGGCCGACACCGTGGGCTACACGATGCCGCGCGAGTTCGCCGCGATGTTCGAGGAGCTGTTCCGGCTGGTTCCCGGTCTGCGCGATGTCGTCCTCTCGGTGCATTGCCATGATGACCTGGGCATGGCGGTCGCTAACTCGCTGGCCGGGCTGGAAGCGGGCTGCCAACAGGTGGAGTGCGCGATCAACGGGATCGGCGAGCGCGCCGGCAACGCTTCGCTCGAGGAGATCGCGATGCTGCTGCACACGCGCGAGCCGAGCCTCGGCCTGTGGACGGGCATCGAGACGACTGAGATCGCCCGCACGAGCCGCCTCGTCTCGCGCCTGACCGGCTACCCGGTGCAGCCGAACAAGGCGATCGTCGGGCGCAACGCTTTCGCGCACGAGGCGGGTATCCACCAGGACGGCGTGCTGAAGGAGCGGACCACCTACGAGATCATGGACGCGAGGACTGTCGGCCTGACCAGCAACTCGATCGTTCTCGGCAAGCACTCCGGCCGCCACGCACTCAGCGAGGCGCTGAAGGAGATGGGCTTTGAGATCGACGGTCAGGCGCTGAACACGGCGTTCAAGCGCTTCAAGGAGATCGCCGACCGCAAGAAGCAGGTCACGGCGATGGACTTGGAGGCGCTCGTCACCGACGAGCTGCGCAGCGAGGACATCGCCGGCTACGTGCTGGACTGGTTCGAGGTCGAGGCTTCGTCGCTGCGTCCAGCGCACGCCAAGGTCTCGGTCACGCTGCCCGAAGGCGGCATCGGCGGCGGGCTCGTTCATCGGGGACGGACCGATCGACGCCGTGTTCCAAGCCATCAATTCCGCTACGGGCGTCGCCGCCAAGCTCAGCGAGTTCACGATCGGCGCCGTCACCGAGGGTCAAGATGCGCTCGGCGAGGTCTCCGTGGTGCTCGAGATCGAAGGGTTCACCGGGGCCGGGCAGGGCGTGTCCACAGACATCATTGACGCCGCCGCGCGGGCCTACGTGCGCGCGCTTTCGGTCGCCGTCGCGCGCTCGCGAGCCGACCAGGCGATCGGGCTGCCCGAGACTTCGCCGGGGTGAACCCCGATCAAGCCTTCAACAGAGCAGACCAGCACCGACGGCTCGCTTGAGCAGCCTGCCCGGAGCTAGACAGGCGCTCGGCGTGGGGCAAGGAGACTCCGCGCGATGACGCTGCGTTCCTCTATCGCGGTCGGCTGCGCCTAGAGGGTACTCGACGTTTGCGTGCTTTCGCGGCTGGCGGCACTCCTCGTAGACGAAAGTGCAGGCGTAGAAGTTGGTCAACACGCGACTTGTGTAGGCCCATTCGCTCCGCGATCTCGTCCAAGGTCAGGCCCTCGACCGCTCGGAGGCGGAATATCTCGCGCTCCCGCTCGGTCTGAATGTGGCCTCCGTAGCGAGAGAACGTGAGGCCGTGGCGGTGCAGCGCACAGACGATCTCGTACAACTCCACGCCTCTACTGAACTCGGGACGCTGGATAAGCTCCCCGCTTTCATGCTCAAGGAGCCGGTCAACCTCGTGGATGCCGGCTCCTTCCAAGCAGGCGAGAGCAGCCGGGCTCAGGTCGAGCTCGGTGACGCGCATGGCTTCGCGGCACGTCAGAGCGTCATTATTTGATCGAAGTGCGTGGCTACTTCTGAGGCGATTGCTCGCCCGCCACGGCGTTCGATAAGGCCCGCTCCGTCCAGGCGGTTGAGCGCGTCGGTGATTGCGAGCCGTTGCTTGCGCTTTTTGGCACCGAACGCCTCACAAATCTCCTGCTCCGAGAGCGGTCCCTGACCGTCGCTGCTGCGCACTAGGAGGGATTCGAGGACGGCTTTGTCGCGCTGGCGCTCGTCGCGCGGAGGCTGGGTCGTCGCTTTGTGTGATTTCGTGAAAGCGCACAGCAGAGCGAGAGGCAGTCACGAGATCGTTCCAGCGGTGGATTAGGCCAGCTATGCCGGAGGCGTTTGAGGCTGGCGGGAACGTGGCCGGGGGTACTGATTTCGCGGGCGATCTCGGTTTCGGACCACGGCCGCTGTTTATCGCTGTCGAGCAGAAGCCCGAGGACCGCCTGGTCAAGGTGGGCGTGCGCTTCGGATTCAACTGAGCTACGTTGGTCGAGCATGGGAGGTTTCGTCTCCTGTGTCACGGCCTCGGGCGGGGCTGCAACCCTGCGCCGGGGCCAAAATGTATAGAACGGTGTCCAGCTATACGGCGTGTTTTGCGCTCCGTGGACGCGCTAGACGAAGCAGGCACAAGGAGGCCACGATCACGCAACGCTCGTCGCTGGGCGGAACGAGTCCGGGGCGAGGCGGTAGCCGACGCCGCGTGTCACGCGCACCCATCCTTCGGCACCCGCACGAGCAAGCGCGCTGCGCAGCCGCGAGGCGTGAGAGTCCACGGTCCTCGTCTTGCCAGCAGACCGAAAGCCCCATACATCCCGCATTAGTTCGTCCTTGGTGTAGACGCGCTCAGGGTCTCGCGCAAGATGCACCAGCAGCGCGTATTCCAGACGGCGCAGACTTATGGGTGTGGCTCCGACCGTAACCTCGTGTGCCGCCGTGTCGATCCGAAGGGATCCGTACTCGATGACGCCGGGCATTTGCATGAGGTCGCGGCGCATAAGGGCTTGTGCGCGGGCTCGAAGCTCGGTGTAGGCGAAAGGAGCGCGGAGCACGTCGTCTGCTCCTGCCTCGAATCCGCGAAGCACGTCCCCCAACTCGCCATTTGGGCTCATCCAAAGCGTGCGCAGGTCCGGCTTGGCCTCGGGGGCGAACGCGCCCGCGCGTAGTTGGCGAAGCACGTCGAGTCCTGCACCTCGGCGTGTTGCTCGCCCGAAGATGACGAGTTCGACATCGCAGGCGTCGCACGCGGCACATAGCTGCGAGGGGTCGCTGGCACGGTGGACCTCGTAGCCATCGAGCGCCAGCTCGTCGGCTAGCGCCAGGTTGACGTACTCCTCGCCGTAGAGGAGTAGCTGACCCCGGCCGTCAAGCGAGTGGGCTGACGGGGCAGGTTCCTCGTGTAGGTCTCCCCGTGCTCTGACGGGCTCGACAGACGTTGCGCTCATGCGAGCTTCCTTTCGGTCGGACACCGAAAACGCGCACTAAGCCATGCAGAACGCACTAGCCGTAGGAGCTACGGTTAGGCGCGGCATCGAAGGCTGCATCTTCGGTGCTAAAAGGTCGGGGCGGGTGCTAGTAACACCCGTCCCGACCGCTTGTTTATGGGTTGCTGGCGATCAGAGCAGAGCCCACGGCGGAAACTTTCGCGGCCGTTCGCAACCCTTCGCGGCACGTACCGTAAGCCGCTCGAAGTGACGTTTGTAGAGCATGGAGGATCGTGCTTGCTCAGTGCTGCCATCGCCGTCCGACGATGCGCCGACGGGCCCGGCCAGCGAGGTGTCGGTGCCGGTGGAAAACTGGAGGTTGTCCCGTAGCTCGTAGAAGTTTGTAGGTGGCGGTTCCTTTCGCCTTGTCCGGTCCCGCTGGGACCGTGGCGAGTGCGAAATCAATCCGAAGACGAAGGGAACCGCCATGAAGACCGTAATGCAGGAGCAGGACAGCCGTGCGGAGAGTCTGCCGCTGCGGGTGCAGGAGGCGCTCGGGGAGCTCGTCGGGGCCGCGAAGGAGGGCCTGCTCGCTTTGAGCGTGGGTGTCGGGCTGGGCGTGCTGAGCGAGATGATGGAGGCCGAGCTCGAGGAGGTCGTGGGGCCCAAGCACGCGACCGCGAAGGACCGCACGGCTGTCCGTCACGGCCACGAGGACGGCGCGGTGACGCTCGGTGGCCGGCGGGTTGGCGTGAAGCATCCTCGTGCCCGCACGCCCGACGGGGAGCACGAGGTGCCGCTGGCGACGTATGCGTATTTCGCCGATCGCGACCCGCTGACGAAGGTCGTGTTGGAGCAGATGCTCGCTGGTGTTTCCACGCGCCGCTTCGCGAGGACCCTCGAGCCCGTCGGCGAGGCCGTGGCCGGCGCGGAGCGCTCCACGTCGAAGTCGACGGTCAGCCGCGAGTTTGTCTCGCGGACCGGCGAGCACCTCGCGGCGCTGATGGCCCGTCCGCTCTACGACGTCCGCCTGGCGGCGTTGATGCTCGACGGGATCGAGCTGAAGGGCCGCTGCTGCGTCGTGGCGCTGGGTGTCAGCACCGAGGGAGTCAAGATCCCGCTCGGGCTCTGGGATGGATCCACGGAGAACAAGACCGTCACGGTGCACCTGCTCGCCGACCTGGTCGAGCGTGGCCTTGACGTCGAGCAGGGCGTCCTGGTCGTCCTTGACGGTGGCAAGGCCCTCAGAGCCGCCGTCAACGAGGTGTTCGGGCCGGTCCCGGTGCAGCGCTGTGTTCGCCACAAGGAACGAAACGTGCTCGACCATCTCCCCGAACGCGACCGGCCGCTCGTGAAGGCACGGCTCAGAAAGGCATGGGCCTCGGAGAACCACCAGTTCGCGCTCGAAGGGCTCGAACTCCTCGCCGGCGAGCTCGAGCGTTCTCACCCCGGCGCAGCCAGCTCGCTGCGGGAGGGCCTGGAGGAGACGCTGACCCTGACCCGCCTCGGGGTTCGCGGCAAGCTCAAGACGACGCTCCAGAGCACGAACCCGATCGAGTCGATGATCGGCACCGTCCGGCAAACGAGCCGCAACGTCAAGCGCTGGCAGTCGGGCGATATGTGCCTGCGCTGGACCGCCGCGGGGATGCTCGAGGCCGAGGCCCAGTTCCGCAAGATCATCGGCTACAGCGACCTCGCCAAGCTCGCCCTCGCCGTCGAACGCGACCTCGCCGCCCACCGCACGAAGATTCACACCACAAGCAAGGAGGACACCCGCATCCCAGTCACCGTGTAACCATCACACCGGAACCGCCGCCACCAACTTCCACGGCGAACGGGACAACCTCGAAAACTGACCCCTCTTCGCCGGTTGAGATTTGACCCCTTTTGGATGGTGGCGGAGGCGTCCGGGGTCGCGTGGAGCCTGGCTCGATCGTTGTTGTCGAGACCGGGAGAAGGGTCGTGTTGGACGTGGAGCGTTGGGCTGAGTTGCGTCGGGAGCATTTCGTTCGTGGGGTGTCGATTAAGGAGCTTCAGCGCCGCACTGGTTTGGCGCGTAACACGATCAGGGCTGCGTTGCGCTCAGAGGCGCCACCGGCCTATGAGCGTTCGCGGGCGCCGTCGAAGCTCGACCCGTTCAAGGAGGAGATCCACGATCTGTTGCGCGGGGACCCGAAGCTGCCCGGGGTGAGGGTCAGGGAGATGATTGAGCCGCTGGGGTTCGATGGCGGCAAGACGATCGTCGATGATTATTTGCGGGAGGTGCGCCCGTTGTTCGCGCGTACGCGGACGCATCAGCGGACGGTTTATCGGCCGGGGGAGATCTGCCAGTGGGATCTCTGGGAGACCTCGGAGCATGTTCCCGTTGGTCATGGTCAGACCCGCCGCGCGTGGGTCGTGATCGCTTGTTTGGGGTATTCCCGTGTCGGGGCTGGAGCGCTGATCTTCAGCAAGGAAGCACCGGACGTGCTTTGGGGGATGAGCCGCTGTTTGTGGTCGCTTGGGGCGCTCGCGAAATTGATGGTCTGGGATCGCGAGGGGTGCCTTCACGCCGGCGGCGGGCGTCCCACCGATGCTTATGCCGGTTTCTGCGGGCAGTTGTTGCTCGACTGGTATTTCTGTGAAGCCAAAGACCCGCAGGCCAAGGGCGTCGTCGAGCGGCTGCAGGGATATTTGGAGACGAACTTCGAGCCCGGACGACGTTTTGCGAACCATCTGGACTTCCAGTTGCAGCTCGATGCGTGGTTTGAGAAGGCGAACGCGCGGACGCACCGGGCGCTCAAAGCCCGTCCGATCGACCGGCTCGCCGAGGAGCACGGGGCGATGCGCGGCCTGCCTGAGAAGCCGCCCGATGTCGACCGGCATTGGGTGCTGCGGGTGGCGCCCGACCCGTATTTGCGTTTCGACACCAACGACTACTCACTCGATCCCGACCTTGTTGGTCGGCGCGTCGAAATCACCGCCACTCAACGCGAGATCACAGCCACCGCGTTGGACACCGGCGAGATTGCGTGCTCTCACGAGCGGAGCTTCGCTAAGCACCGCACGATCACCGCGCTGGAGCACGCCAGGACGCTCAGAGAGCGCCGCGGGGACCATGCCGAGCCCGAGCCCGGATCCTTTGTTCAGCAGCGCGCATTGACCGTTTACGACCAGTTGATCGCATGAGCAACGCCACCTCAGAGCTCGCACACCTTTTCAGGACTATGAAGTCGCCAGCGGCAGCCAAGGCGCTGCCGAAGCTCGCCGAGCGCGCACGCTCAGAGCAATGGAGCTACGAGCGGTTCGCCCAAGCACTCCTATCCACCGAGACCTCAGCACGCGAGGCCCACGGCGGCGAGAGCCGCATCCGAGCCGCGCGTTTCCCAGCACGAAAGACGCTCGAGGAGTTCGACTTCACCTTCCAACGATCCGTGAAGAAGCAGGTGATCGAGCATCTCGGCCAACTCGACTTCCTGCACGCCAAGGAGAACGTGATCCTCCTCGGACCACCCGGCACCGGCAAGACCCACCTCGCGATCGCGCTCTCCATCAGAGCCTGTCTGGCCAGCCAACGAGTCCTGTTCCGCACCGCCACCGAGTGGGTCGCGCTGCTCGCAGACGCCCAACGCCAAGGCCACCTCGAGGACGAACTACGCCGCCTGGAGCGCTACCCGCTCCTTGTCTGCGACGAGGTCGGCTACATCCCATTCGACCCCCAAGCCGCGAACCTCATGTTCATGCTCGTCTCCCGCCGCTACGAGCGCGCCAGCCTCATCGTCACCAGCAACAAGCCCTTCAGCGCCTGGGGCGAGATCTTCGGCGACGACGCCACCGCCGCAGCCATGATCGACAGACTCGTCCACCACGCCGAGATCCTCTCCCTCAAGGGCGACAGCTACCGCCTCAAGAACCACGACCTCGGACCCCGCCCCACCGACCACACGGCCGACTGAACCAGCCCCAACCCACCACGAAGAGGGGTCAGTTTTCAACCGGCACCACAGGGTCAAATTTCAACCGGCCTTGACACGAGGTTGCGCGCGCCGGGCGCTCGACCCCTACTCGCCTCTTGAGATCGACGGAGGGTTCTGCTCTGATCGCGCGCCCCCAGAGCAAAGGAGCCCGCGATGGACGACGACGACACGCAACGCCGCTATGCGCAGGACGAGGCCAAACTTGGCCGAGTAGTCCGCGATCTGCGCGAAGAACGCGGTCTAACCGACCGCGAGCTTGCCGACTCGCTACGCGGCATATCGCTCAAAGGCATACGCGCGATCGAGGCCGGCGAGTACAAAGCCCTGACCTACGAGCGGATGGTTTGGCTGGCTCGTGCGCTTGGCGTCGAACTCGGGGCGCTCTTTCGACGTGCCGAAGGCCTCAGCGCGGATTGAACGCCCGTGGCGCCAGCGCCCCACGCTGTCCGTGCTGTGTCGCGGGCCAACATACGCATGTTAGGCATGGCATACATTGGGTCGGAAGCGGGCGCAGCGCTGGTCTGGCGGCGGTATGACGTTTGCAAGATGTTTGCAGCAAGCCTAAAAACCGCATCGGAAAGCCAACTTGAACCGTTCTCCCCGATTTAGAAAATCCCTGGAAAATAGCGTATTTTGGGGATCCAGAGCACTGGCGGTGCTATGTCGTAAGTCTGTTCGTGTTCTATTCGGCCTTACTGGATCCCAAAGCGAGGTTCGCCTGCCGCTGCTTGTAGCCTCCAGTTATGGCTGACACGCTTATAGCCACTTCCTTCTCCGCGGCAGCGCACATCGACGAAGGTGTTGCGGATCAGGAAACGGCAAACATCGTCGGCGAGCTGTGGGCAGCCTGCCATGTGTTGCGTGACGATGGTCTGAGTTCCCACGATTACGTTCGAGAGCTGACCTACCTCCTCTTCCTAAAGCTCCTTGATGAGGTCGGCCAGGAGGCACTCTTGCCCGCTGGCTGCCGCTGGGGTGCCCTTGTCTCGTGTCCCGAAGAAGACGTCCTGACCCGGTATCGAGAGATGCTCAAGGACTTGGGCTCGAAGACAGATGGGCGCGTTCTCGCCATTTACCAGGATTCGACAACGGGCATTCGCAGCGCGGCGTCGCTCCGGCATGTAGTCGAGCGGCTGAATCGCCACCGCTGGCACGACCATCGCCGTGAGGGTCTCGGCGATGCATATGAGGGGCTACTCGAGCGCGCCGTTGCGGAGCGAAAGAGTGGAGCTGGGCAGTACTTCACGCCGCGTCCGCTCGTGGACTCGATCATTGCCGTAATGAAGCCAGACAAGAAGGAGATCGTCCTTGATCCAGCCTGCGGCACGGGTGGATTTCTCGTTGCTGCAAATGCAGCCGTGCCGACGGGGAAGCAGTCTCCCAACCGCGTGAAGTTCATTGGGGTCGAGCTAGTCCGAGACGTAGCTCGTCTGGCGCTCATGAACTTTGCAGTCCATGAGCTCAACGGTGACGTGCTGGTCGGAGACAGCTTGTACGACTCTGGCCTCAATTTGCCCGCGGCCGACCTAATCCTCACAAATCCTCCCTTTGGCACGCGTGGATCGTCAGAGATGCGACTTATCGATCGCGTTCCCATTCGAACGCGCAACAAGCAGCTCGCCTTCTTGCAGCTGATCATCCATCAGCTGAAGCCCGGGGGCCGCGCTGCGGTGGTCGTACCTGACAATGTCCTTTTCGAACATGGTGTAGGGGAGGCGGTACGTACACAAATGATCGAAAAGTGTAATCTCCATACGCTGTTGAGACTCCCTTCGGGAATCTTCTACGCGGCCGGGGTGAAGACAAACGTGCTGTTCTTGACGCGCAGGCGAGATGGTTGTGGCCCTTCAGATGGTGAGGCTGTCTGGGTTTACGATGCACGCGCAGACATGCCTCTATTTGGAAAGCGTCAGCCGCTCACACGAATAGCCTTCGCCGAATTTGAGCAAGCGTTCGGTGACGATCCTTATGGCCGCTCGCCGCGACTGGATCAAGGTGGTTCTGGTCGCTTCCGCGCGTTTTCGCTTGAGGATCTCCGCAGGAATGCTCTCAACCTTGACATCAGCTGGCTTATTACGAAGCGGAGCCCACTTGACGTACACCGGATTACCACCGAAATCAGCGCCGCGCTACAAACTGCGACTGACGCGCTGGCTGCGCTGGAAGCGGACCTGGCGTCTTGAGTGGCTCAGGTGAACCAGTCCGAATTGCAGCATTGACGTCTCCATTGCCCTCGGGTTGGATAGAAACCTCGTTGCACGACATCGGGGCCGAACTCCGTCAGGGATTCGCCAGCGGGCGTCACAACAGCTCGGGAGAAGGTACGCTACATGTCCGACCGATGAACATTTCTCCCCTAGGGGACATTGATCTTGATAACTCGCGTTACATCCGAGATATGCGGAGCGATGTACGTCTGGAGGCTGGCGATATTGTCTTCAATAACACCAACAGTCCCCGCTGGATCGGTAAGACTGCGCTCTGGGAAGGGCCTCCCGCAGGCTTCTCCAATCATATGACGAGAATACGTCTGCCCGACGCATTGTACGCGCCATTTTTTGCTCGACAGCTTCATCTTCTTTGCGTGCGTGGTTACTTTGAATCCCATTCGCGACAACACGTGAACCAAGCCAGTGTTTCGCTTTCATTCCTGTCGGAGCAAGTTCCGCTGCGCGTTGCGCCCCGAGCTGTCCAGGAACTTATCGTAGGGCGGTTGAATGCGCTTGAGTCAAAGCGTCGCTCCATAGTTGACGCTCTCGACATCGTGATGCAAAATGAGCTTCCAATGAGAGAAGCGCTGCTAGACCACGCATTTGTCGATTCTGACGCGGATCCGAAACGAACACTGGCAGAACTTGTCTCTAGCCCGATTCACTACGGGATAGTGCAAACGGGCGAGGACGTGACTGATGGTATTCCTACGGTCCGCGCTGGTGATCTGCGTGCCACGGGCAGTCCGCGAGTCGACACGTTGAAGCGGGTGGCGAAGACAATTGAGAGCAAGTACGAAAAGACGCGACTACGAGGCGGCGAGGTCCTGCTGTCGATCCGAGGAACGGTAGGCCTTGTGGGTGTCGCGAGCCCGGAGCTTCGCGACACAAATGTAAGTCGAGAGATAGCGGTCATCAGGGTGAGCGAGGATATGGACGCGTCATATCTCGCACTGTACCTAGCGAGTCCAGTGGGACAAGCAGCCCTAACTGAGCGGGTCCGTGGGGTTGCGCAACAAGGCATCAGTCTCCGCGAGCTCTCCCAGGTTTATGTCCCGGTCCCGTCGCGCGCGAACCAGGCGTCTGTGGGCGCCGAAGTACAACAACATCTCGATCGGCTAGCTCAAGTTAAGATGGAAGTTCTTGCTGCAAGTACTCAAGCCGACGCCGCACATCGTGTGCTGCTAGACCGAGCGTTTGGGGGTGAGCTCGTAGACGAGAGCTCCGAGGACAGCGCTGCAGCGACTGCCGAGTTGATCACTATATCGCAGGAGGAAGCGACGGAGCGGCGTCAAATTGCAGCGCTACAGCCAAAGCGTCCCAGGAAGGTCAAAGTGATGCAGAGCAAACCCATGGATGATTTGACGTCAGTACTTAGTGTATTTGAGCGGGAGAAACGGCCTCTGCGGCCCGACGAGCTCTTGCAGCTCAGCGAGCTTCCAGGCGAGGATGTTGATCGATTCTACCGCGTAATCTCGGCGGCCATTGAACGCGGTGACATCGTGGAAGCACGCCCCGAGACTACCTCAGTGTTCCTGGAGCGCACCTGACGCATGAGGCTAGACCGACTCCATATCCCCGAATTCAAGAACCTTCGCGATTTGACGCTCGACTTCGCAGAGAACGAGGATATATCTGTAATCGTCGGACGTAATGGCGCTGGCAAGTCCAACGTACTGGAGGCTCTGACCATTATTTTCAGAGATCTCGACCTGAATCTAATATCGGATTTCCCCTATACGATCACCTATCGCTGCCGCGGCCAGTCCATAAGCATAGATGCTGATCCCACTCGTGCCACGCGTAGGAAGCGTGTAGAAGTGGACGGTGTCATCGTGCCTGCTAAGAGACTCACAGATGATAGTCAAGACCGGCCGCTTCTTCCTAGTTTTGTGTTCGGATACTACTCTGGGCCTACGGCCCGGCTCGAAGAGCATTTCCGGCTGCATCAGCGGAGCTTTTCCCGGGCGCTGCGTGCCGGCGACGGCTCTGCAATGAGACGCCTCTTTTATGCGCGCCCTGTTCACAGTCAGTTTGCGTTGCTCGCTTTCTTCCTTCATCGCAATGACGAGATGCTTGAGTTCCTAAACTCAGAGCTATCCATTGAAGACTTGGAGTCAGTCCTGTTCGTCATGAGGGAGCCAAGCTGGCATAGTCACGAGGGAGACGAGCGATTCTGGCGCGCGCGCGGAGCGGTCCGAGACCTCTTGTCCAACCTGTATGAGTTGGCGGTTGCGCCCATGAGGCGCTCAGAGCATGTGCAGGCTGAATTCGGGAGCGGCTCAAACCTTGAGCATCTGTACCTCTATCTCGGTAACCCATCAAGCCTGAGCGAGCTTGCCGGATCCTACGATGATGAGCGGGAGTTTTTCAAGGCTCTGGAGAGTACCTATATTTCCGAGCTGTTGAGCGAGGTGCGTATACGAGTAAGGACCCGTCACATGAATGGGGCTATTACGTTCCGGGAGCTGAGCGAGGGTGAGCAGCAGTTGCTGATGGTTCTCGGCTTGTTGCGCTTTACGCGTGAGGAAGAGGCGCTCTTTCTGCTTGACGAGCCCGACACGCACCTGAACCCGGCGTGGAGCCAGCGATACATAGGTCTGCTGCGTGAGGTTGGCGGAATGGGCGGCTCTAGCCATGTCGTCATGGCCACCCATGATCCGCTAGTTGTCGCTGGTTTGACTAAGGAGCAGGTTAAGATCCTCTCTCGAGATGGTGCGAGCGGGCGTGTGCTGGCAGAGCAGCCACGAGATGATCCGCGAGGTATGGGAGTGGCCGGTCTCCTAACGTCGGAGGTGTATGGACTGCGATCCCAGCTGGACCTTCATACCCTCGGACTGATAGAACAGCAACGGGAGCTATCTGCACGTGACGAGTTGGATGCCGACTCTAAGCAGAAACTAAGCGATCTTAATGAGGAGCTACGGTTTCTTGGCTTTACCACCGCCGTGCGAGACCCAGATTACGAGCAATTTCTTTCGGCCCTTGTTGCGTGGAGGCGTACCGAAGGAATTGAGACCGTTGTCTTGACTCCCGAGCAGACCCGTCGCCAGGCGAAGGCCGCGGAGGAGATTATCGAAGCAATGCATGCCGGAAAAGATGCACAGTGAGATACATCGACACCAAAGATCTCGCATCACGGCTTCCCGCAGGATGGCAGCGGCGCGCTGCGGGGGCTCTGAGTGAAATCAAGGGTATTAAGGATGACAAAGAGAGAGCTGACGCGATAACGGCAAAAGCGACGGTTTGGACTAGCCTAAAGGCCGACCTCGCTGCGCTTTCGAACGGCAAGTGTTGGTACTGCGAGTCGAATGAGCGCCGCTCATCGAATAGCGTCGATCATTTTCGGCCTAAGTCGGCCTTGTACGAGGATCCGCACCACGGTGGGTACTGGTGGCTAGCTTTCGACTTGGCGAATCTACGCTTTGCGTGCGAGTTTTGTAATACCTATGGGTCCTCAAGGAGTCGCAGCATTGCAGGGGGAAAGCGCACACATTTTCCTCTCGTCGATCCAACAGCTCGCGTTACCGATCCTGATGGCGATCTCGAAGAGGAGTTTGCGTGCTTGCTTGATCCTGCCGTGCGGTCCGATACGGCCTTGCTGTGGTTCGACCCTGACGGTGCCGCCGTTTCCAATCCTAAAGTGGCCGCTGATAGCGTGCCAGGTACGCGAGCCAATTTATCGATCGAGATCTACAACCTGAATGAGGCGCGCTTGCGAGATGCGAGGCTCGAATTGAGTACGAAAGTCAACGAGCTAGTAGAGGAGGCTAACCTATACTGGGCCAAGGTCGAAGTTGGTGAGCGTACGGCCGATCAAGCGTTCGAGCGGACTATAGAGCGCCTGTGCAAGCTCGTAAGCGCTAGCGGGGAGTTTAGTGCCGCTGCCCACTCCGCTCTTATGCGTCTTCGTGGTAACAGCGTGGTGCCGGACCTTGTGCTCAATGCGCTCTAGTTGTCTGCGAAGGCTGGCGAGGGGGGCGAAGTGCCTCGAAGGGGCGCGGGATCGGCGTCGTTTTCGTCCGCTCGCGGGGTTCGGCGGTCGGGGGTTTGCAGGATGTTTGCAGCAGCAGCCCGACACGTTTGCATGACGTTTGCAGGCGCGGTGCTCGCTCTACCCGAAGGCCCTTACGCCGCTTCTACCACTGTGACCGCCAGCTGAGGTAGGGCGTGCCCGAGTTCCGTGCTGAGCGGTCGCTGCGTTGTGCCCACCAGCGGCCAGGGCTATCAGCCGCTCGTCCTCGGGGCGCTGCATGCTTTCCTCGGGCGCGAGAGCGCGCGCGCGTGCACGAAGGGATTGGAGCGGCCTGGAAGCATAGATGACGCCATTGGCGACTATTGTAGCTCGCAGAATGCGCTAGACCTAGACGCAGCGGGCGACAGATGATATTGGCCCACTACAGGCACGACCTGCAGCGCACTCAATGGCATACACGCTGAATCAGGACCGCAAAAGACCGCGGTGGGCGCGAAAGCAGCATAGAAAAGCCAAATCGACCTATCTCCTCGATCAGGTTCAAGAAGCGCGAGCACGAGTGAATAAGGGCGAAAATTCCCGAAATGCTGAGTCTTGCAGAGCAGCCTTCGCTTGTACTCGTGGCTGTTCGCGCTGAGCCGCACGGCATCAGTGCGCTAGCGTATTTGTGATGGAGTCCTCTTCAGTTGTAGATCGTCCAGTCGGCGCGCCGCCTGGACGATCCTCCTACATCGGGCAAGCGCCAGCCTCACCGGCCGGCCCAGTAGACGACATGGAGCCGTTGCGCGCACCGCCAGGTGTTCGGCTACCGCGGGCGGTGCAGACTCTGCGCTTCACCAAGCGACAGATCCAGTTTGTGTTCGCTGCGCGACGCGAGCTCGGTGACGTGTTCGAGGTTCGCTTCGTGGTGATCCCCGGCGGGGTCGTCCTGACCAGTCACCCCGACCATGTTCGCTCCCTGTTTACCGCCAAGCCTGAGCTGGTGCCCTCGCTGACCGCCGAGTCGCCGCTGCGCCCGATCGTGGGGCCAAACTCGGTGTTGACCGCGAACGGGCCAGGTCATCTGCGTCAGCGCAAGCTGCTGCTGCCTGCATTCCACGGCGAGGCGATCGAGGGTTACACGCAGATGATTCGCGATGTCACCGAACGAGAACTGGACCGCTGGCCCGTTGGCCGCCCGTTCGCCCTTGCCCCGAAGATGCAGGCCATCACTCTCGATGTGATCATGTCGGGCATCTTCGGCATTGAGGGCGCTCCCGCACAGGGGACCACCGAGCATCGGCTGAAGGTCACGATCAAGCGGCTGGCGGCTGCCTCGACCTCTCCGCTGGCGCTGTTTGGTGAACTCTCGAATCTGGGACGGGAGAAGCCCGTGGGTCTTACGCGGGGTGCGGTGGCTCTGTTGGATCGCGCGACCTATCCCGTGATCGAGGAGCGTCGTCGCGCGGCCGACCTGGATGAGCGGGGAGACATCCTTTCGCTGCTGTTGCGCGCCACGAGCGAGGACGGCGAGCGGATGACCGACCACGAGCTGCGCGACGAGCTGCTCACGCTCGTATTGGCCGGCTTTGAGACGACTGCTAATTCGCTGGCCTGGACCTGGGAGCGCCTGGTCCGAACCCCGGCAGCGTACGAGCGTTTGCGCGACGCGGTGCGCTCAGACACTCAAGCTGCGGAGCATGTGGAGGCGGCAATCATCGAGGGTATGCGTTCACGTCCGGTGATCCCGATCATCGGACGCCGAGTCGCGGTGCCTTGGCGGCTCGGGGAGTACGTGGTGCCCGCGGGACAGGGCGTGAGCATCAGCATCCTGCTTGTTCACCATCGCGAGGACCTATACCCCGACCCATTCGCCTATCGCCCCGAGCGCTGGCTGGATCACAGTCCTGGCACATATGAGTGGCTGCCCTTCGGCGGTGGCACCCGTCGCTGCCTCGGTGCGGCGCTGGCGATGGCCGAGCAGCGCGTGGTGCTCGAGGCCATGGTCCGCCGCCTAGACCTGGAGCCCGACCGGCCCGAGCCCGAGCACGCGCACCATCGTAATGTCACCATGATCCCGGCGCGCGGCGCACGGGTGCTTCTGCGGTCACGCGTCGCCGGGTGAGCAGCCCTGCGGCGAGACCGCAGACTCGACGGGGGACCGAGTCGTGGACCGGGAGCCTCCTCCTCCATCACATGCTCTTCAGGCACGACCAACCCCTGCACACGAGACCAAGAACCTTTACCAAAAAGCGAAATCCAAGTCTCGCGGCCACCCGCTCCGATCCGTAGTCAGCTGGTGAGCCCGGCGATGCCGTTGCGCAGCAGCACTGCGGCCAGCAGCAGGAGGATTACCGCGGCAATCGTCCTGGCATTGCGCTCAAGCCACTCCCGGGCGTGCGTGAGCAGTCGCTGCGTTGGCTCGCGCGCGACCGCAAGCGCCACCAGGGCAACCGAGAGGGGCAGCAACGACACGAGCGCAAACCCGACCCACTCGGCGATGTACTGACCGGTGCTCGGGTTCGTCTCTGAGATGTCCTTCAGGGCCAGCGGGATCAACGCGCCGGGGTTGGCCAGCGTGGCTCCCGCGGCAATGATCGCGATCACCGGTGAGGAGGCCACCTTGCTCATTTGGTCGATCATGCTCGCCACTCGTTTGGGGTCGCGAGGCCGCCGCAGAAAACGAACGACGACGAGCAGCACCAATACCCCGGCGGCAACATCGACGATGGCGACCCAAGTCTTTGGAGTATTGGACTTCGGGGAGGCCGCGGAGCTCCCAAGCACGAACGCCGCGATGACACCAACGACGAGTGTCACGCCGAACGCGCCGAGATAGAACCACAGGCCGGTGCGCATCGGGCGCTCGCCCACCACCAACGCCAGCACCGACAGAAACAGCGTCACGGGCGAGAGCATTGCGGCGAGCCCCACGAGCACGAGCTCGGTATCGACCGAGGACATCGACCGATCCTACGCAGGCTGGTCGAGGCGTGGAGGCGGGTAGGCAATTGGTTGGCCAAAAATGCGGGCACAGTGGCGGTGGTAGTGTCGTGGCGTGTTTCGTTCAGTTGCTCGTCTCGCTTCGGTGATCGTCGTGGTCTTTGCGCTGAACGTCATCGCCGGCTCGGCTCTGGCCTCGTCAACCAAGGTCGATTTCGGTGATATCTCCCACAAGGGCCTGAAGAACCTGGGACCCGCCTCGACGGGGCTGAAGCTGTCGCTCGAGCTGGGGATGATCGCCAACCAGCAGGGCATAGCGAACGCCGTGAAGGCGGCAAGCAATCCCTCCTCGTCGACCTATGGCCAGTATCTCTCGCTATCGGCGCTACAGAAGAAGTACGGCGCCTCCTCCTCGCGGCGCAACGCTGTCGTCGGCGCATTCAAGCCCTATGGCGTCTCGGCGACCGTAGATGTAACGCATCTGCGCGTAGGCGCGACGATCAGCATCAGGAATGCGCAGAAGCTGTTCGGAGAGAAGTGGGATCTGTATGCGACCGGCCAGCCGAACCAGGCGGTCGCGCTGCCGGTCAACACCCCCAAGCTGGTCTCAGGCCTGAACGGGAACGTCGACACCGTGGCGGGCCTTGGCCTGTACGTCACCCAACATGCTTCCGCCAGTGCCGTCACGCCCGGTGCCCATGGCCTGATTGCCGTTGCGGGCGGGACACCTACCCGCACTGGAACGATCAGCCCGGGCTGCGCGAACACGACCTACCCAGCAGCCGCGCTCTCGACCGCGGGACTGTTTCCGAACCAGATCCTGAGCGCTTACGGTATGGCCCAGCTGCAGGCCGGCGGCTTGCAGGGCCAGGGCGCGCGCCTTGCGATCCTCGGCGAAGCGCCGACGCCGGTAGGCGACGTCAACGCGTATCGCAGCTGTTTCGGGTTTCCGGGGACTGCGCTGCAGATCCATGGCGCCTCGAACATCGCGCCGATCCTCGAGAGCTCACTCGACGCGATGACGGTTGCGATGGTCGCCCCAAAGCTCTCGCGACTGGATTTGTGGGTGAAGGCGCTCGGACAGGCGGACCCTCAGGGCGCCCTCAAGTTGCTGGCCGAACCGCTACAGGCGACGAACAATGGCATCCCGCTCCCGAACGTGATCTCGATCTCCTACGGTGTGTGCGAGGCGACTGTCGCGCCGTACACCGCAGCCCGCACGCTGTTCAACCGCCAAGCAGCCGCGACGGCCGCGCTGGGTATCACGATCGTCGTCGCAGCCGGTGACAGCGGCTCCTCTTCGTGTGCGCACGGCGTGCAGCCCTCACAGCTCACCAGCTTTGACGAACAGAAGTCGGCGTCCTGGCCAGCTACATCGCCATGGGTGCTCGCCGTCGGCGGCACGAACCTCACGCTCACGCCCGCCAACGCGATCGAATCCTCAGGTGTGTGGAACGACACCGAGTACCCCTCCCCCTACGAGCAGGCCGTGGCGGGCGGGGGCGGCGTCAGCACGTTCGAAAAGCGACCATGGTGGCAACCCGCGATCCCAGGCCAAAGCACCTTCAGAATGGTTCCCGACGTCGCCGCATTCGCCGACCCGAGCCCCGGCTACGCGATCATCTGCTCACACGAAGTACAGGGCTGCGGTCCCTCGCCCGGTCAGACGATCTCGTTCGTCGGCGGCACGAGCGCGGCCACGCCGCTTGTCGCGGGGATGATCGCACTGTGGGACCAGCAGGCCAAGCAGTCCGGCCTCCCCAACCCTGGGTTCGTCCCTCCGCTGCTGTACTCGATCGCCCAGCATGCACCCGGATCCTTCCTGGACATCACCACCGGGAGCAACGCGGTCTTCGGCGGAGTGTCGTGTTGCACAGCGACCCCCGGGTTCGACCTGGCATCGGGGCTCGGCTCGCCGCTAGCCAACCAAATCGCACAGCACTTGCATCGCTGAGGCCACCAAAAACAACCCGTCCACTTCAAATAACTGCAGCCGTGCGGTTCCAGATCGCCCATAGCGCTGCACTAAAGGAAAGAACCGATGACAGAGCAATCCCTAGATGAACTCGGACCAGTTGACTATGTCGTGGTCGAGTTTCCGCCAGGCGCCAGCAACTTCACGGGCGAGATGGCGGCAGAGCTACTCACGCTGGTCGACTCCGGAACGATCCGCGTGATCGACGTACTGATCCTCACCAAGGACGAGCAGGGCGCCGTCGAGGCAATGGAGCTTTCCGATGTCGGCGAGCTCGGAGAGCTGCAAGCACTCGAGGCCCAGCTCGCGGAGCTGCTGGCCGAGGAGGACGTGGAGCAGCTCGCCGCCGCGATGGAGCCGGGAAGCACCGCTGGCGTGCTGATCTGGGAGAACCTGTGGGCAGCACCGTTCGCATCGGCAGCACGGCGCTCGGGTGGCCAGCTGATCGCGAACGGACGGATTCCAATTCAAGCGATCATCGCCTCAATCGAGGCCGATGAACCCCTTACGACCGAAGGAGTTTGACGATGCCCCTCAGGCCAGCACGCAGAGGAAGGGTCGGCGTGATCCGCGCCCCAATAGCGAAGACCGCGATCGTGGCAAAAGCCGTCACGCCCGGCCCGGCCCCAGTCGCGAGAACCGCAGTCGTAGCCGCGGCCGTCAGACCCGGACGTCGTCGTCGCATCTAACGTCGATTCATTGGTAGCGGTTCGCCCACCAGACTCAGCGCGTGGCGCCGACATTCCTTGCACCCACCACAATCACAGCACAGCTAGGCCAGTCGACCGTACAAAAGAGCCTTTGATGCGCCGGTCGTGTGCGATACGGACACGCCCACTTTACGGGTAGCTCTGCGCCCAGGACAGAACCACCTCAGAGCGCTAGCGCTTGCCGACCGAGCGAGTGTCACGACTAAGGCGGCGGACATGACTGCACTTGAACGAGGTCCGAGTCTGAGGCGCTGCGAGACAAGCGCTCCCACTTCGCCTGGCGGATGCGAGCGTGAGGAGCTGGTCGGACGGCGTGCGAGAGGCGAGCCGTGGTGGCTTGTGGTAGCGTCGCGGTGCTTACGAGTGCGGGGAACTCCGGTGGGATTCCGGGGCTGACGCGCAGCGGTGTGGGTGACGAACGGATTGTAGGTCCACTGAGCCGAGTGAAAAGAAGGCTTGGGAAGGAGATCCGTGAGGTCGATCCCGAGCCCGAATATCCGGCTTGCGAGCTTACGTCAACCGTCTTCGCGGACAGGGCCGTCGGCGCGCGCCGACGGCGTGCGTGGTGTTCCTGTCGAGATAGGAGCATCACATGGATCTACCGTCCCGTTTCCGCACGCCACTGAGAACGGCGCTCTGCGGAGCTGTCCTGCTCACTTGTCTGCTCGGGTCCTCCGGGATCGGCTCATCCTCGGCGGAGGCAGCTACCGGCCCGCGTGTGGCGGTGCAGGTCAATTCGGCTAAAGAAAAACTTGCGGGCGCCACGGTGGCGCTTGGCGAACCGGGTGCGCCGCCGATCAAAATAACGGGGAGCGCTAATGGCGAACTGTCGGAGATCAAATGCCCGGGTCCGGGTCTTGGGGCCGGTGAACTGCCCGCCGACAGCGTTGCTGCGGCGCTGCTGGATTTGAATGTCCCCTTCAGCGTCACGGAACTTGAAGGCAGCGGCGAATTGGAATTCGAAGGCCTGAAGCTGCCGATGGAGTCGACCAGCTTTAGGACGCCGGAACCGGGCATTCCCGATGCAGGCTGGCAGCTGTGGGTGGGCGAACACTATTTCAACCTAGGTGCCGCTCCGGTGCTTGGCCTGTGCGGCTCGGTGCAGGAAGGTGAAACGGTGGTGCTGCAGGCCAGCGATCTCCTCGGCCCTGGTGAACCTTTCGTCACCGACACGCCGCACATCCAGGTCGAAGGGGCGCCCACGAGCGTGGTCGTGGGGCAGCATTTCACGGTCACGGTCGCTGCTTTTGAACCGATCGTCGAATGGGGGCAGAACGGCACAGGAACGCTGCGTACGAGCGGTGGTGGCTACAGCGTCTCGCTCAACGGCGGGATACCGGAGCAGACCAACCCCAATGGCGAAGCGACGCTGACTGCGACGGCGGCCGATGTCGGTGGAGCGGAACTCGTCGCGCGCGCCGGCTTGAGCCCCATGCTGAAGCTGCCGACCGCCGACGGCAACTCTGCGCTCTCGGTGCCCGTGAGCGTGCAGGTCATCGGGCAAGCGAGCGAGCTCTCTGCCGCAGGCGGCCAATTCGCCTCGCAGGCGCTGGACACGATCGGTGCTCCCCAGTCGATCGTCGTATCCGCGGTTAGCGGTGGTGCACAGATCGGCGATGTGCGAGTGGCGGGGCCCGACGCGCAGGACTTTCTGATCAGCTCCGATGGCTGCACGACCGTGACGGCCGACAGCGGGACGCAAGCGACTTGCACGGTCGGTGTGCGTTTCGCGCCCTTCCAGGAAGGCGCTCGCAGCGCCATGCTCGTGGTCTCCAGCACGGCTGGCATCGGAACGCTCGAAGTGCCGCTGAGCGGCAGCGGGACGGGTCTGCCGAGCGGCCCGGCGGGCACCCCAGGCGTCCCGCGGCGAAGCCGGTCTGCCGGGGAGCTCGGGCACGCCGGGACAGACAGGCTCACAGGGACAGCCGGGGGTGCAGGGGCCGGCCGGCGCACCGGGCCCACGAGGCCTCACGGGCCCGCCTGGCCGTGACGCGACCTGCAAGGTGCTGCGCGGCCGCAAGGCGCCGCGGATCAAATGCACTCTCGGCGCTGTCAAGTCCAGTGCCTCCTCGTCGGCGAGCCTGACCCGTGGTGGGCGCACCTACGCGCGTGGCACGGTCGCTTCGCTGCGTTCCGTGCACGGACGCCTAGCAGCAGGCCGGTACACGCTGCGTTACCGCTACGACGGCCGCGGTCTCGCGGTCGCTGTCCTCGTCCCCTAAACAAATCGCGATCCGAAGGAGGCAGATTGATGAGAAGCATCGTTTGCAGGCTCGCGCTTGGCGCCGCCATCGTCACCGTATTGTCGGTGCCGGCTGTCGCGGCTGCGAGTACCCCGGTGGAATTGGGTGTGAAATATTTGGAAAAGGTGCAAAAAAGTGAAAGTGCGACCGGCGTGCCCAAATTTGGGGGCGACTGGGCGTTGACTTCGCTGGCTGCGGGTGGCAAAGCGGCAGCGGATGTGCATCGTGGCAGCGGCTCGGTGTACGCTCGCGAATGGTACGAAAGCTACATCAACTCGGAATCTTGGCTGGAAGAAACCGAAAAATTCGCAAATCCGGCGACTGAATATGAGAAGGTCGTGCTGGTCGCCTATGCGGCTGGAATCGACCCGGCTCGGGAGTCTGTCGAACGGAACCTGCTCGCAGACCTGATCTCCGAATACCAATATGCGACTATGACGATGCCCGTCGGTTACTTCGGCCTGCTGCCGAGTAGGCTCGAGGGCACGATCTTCGCCGTGCTCGCTTTCGCCGATACAAAGTCGACCACCGGCGAAAAACGCATCCCAGCGGTGCTGCTCAAGCAATCGGTCGAAGTGATCGAGAAAAACCAGCACACCGAGCGGTGGCTGGAATTACAACAAGGTCGAAGGCGAAGAAACAGGCTTGAAATCGGCCGCGGAACCCGATACCACCGGTGCGGCGATGGCGGCGCTGTGCACCTCGGGCGTCAAAAACGAAGCCGAGGAAAGAGCGGTCACGAAAGGTAAGGAATACCTGAAGTCGATCCTGGAAAAAAGCGGTGCCTTCAAATACATAGAAGGCGTCAACGCCGACTCCAACGCCTGGGCGGTCGGCGGTCTGAACATGTGCGGGATCAACGCCTCGGAATTCAAGAAGGAAGAAGTGGGCGCCGAATCGCCGGTCAAGTTCCTGGAAACGCTGCAGATCAAATCGGGTGAAAATGAAGGCGGCTTCCTCTACAAACCCAGTGGCACGCTGAACAACTACTCGAGCCAGGACGCCGTACGGGCGCTTGCCGGAGCCGGTTTCACCGCTGAACCGCCGACGCCGACGAGGTTGGGGCAGGAACGGTGGAACCACGCAGAAAAGTTCAGCAGTACGGCGACGAGTCATCTCGCTCTGATCCTCAATAACGGCAGCTCGCTGAAGGTCTGCTCGGTGCCGGTGAAGGCGGCAACGGCAGCCGAAGAATCGTCGATCGGCCTGCTGAAGGTTCTCGAAGCGGCCAAGGCGGGCACAGGAGTCAAGCCCTCTGGCTGCGTGAGCGAATTCAAACCGGAAAGCGGCAGTGGTGCGATCACGAGCATCAACGGAACTGGCGGGACGTGGAAGGTGAGCTTCAACGGTGGCGAAACCGAAGCCACGGCTGAACTCACTACCAAAGTCGGACTCGGCGCCGTGATCTACCTGAACGGATGACCCCTCGCCGCACAGCCCGCGTGTTCGTGTGTAGCTGCCTGCTGCTGGCGCTCGCGCGGGCTGTGACAGGTGTGGCCGCCGCCGTCCCCCCTGTATCGCTGCCCGCCCTCCCGGCGGCGGCCGCGCCCGGCAGCATCTCCACGCTGGCGGGCGACCCGTCGATCGAAGGCATGGCCACGACGTTCGGGCAAGACGTCTCGGCGATGGCCGTGTCCGGTCAGACGCTGTACATCGCCGACAGCGAAGCGGACGTGATCCGCGCGGTGGACGTCGGGACGGACATGGAGAGTGTGATCGTCGGGACCAGCGCCGCCGGCTTCGGCGGCGACGGAGGACCGGCGAGCGCAGCTGAGCTGGACCGACCGGACGCGCTCGCGATCGACTCGCAGGGCGATCTGCTGATTGCCGACCAGGACAACGGCCGGGTGCGCCTGCTTGCCGCGGCGGACTGCGACTCAGACTGCCCGTATGGCCTGCCGTCCATGACCAAGGGCGACATCTATACGATCGCCGGGGTCGGGCCCAACGAGGGCCTCGTAGAAGGTCCGGCCGTCGACTCGGGACTGGGCAGACCCGAGTCGTTGGCGGTCGGACCCGACGGAGACCTGCTGATCGCTACGTATGAAACGGTGGACGTCCTCGCCGAGCAAAGTTGCTCCGGCGACTGCCCGTACGGCCTGTCGGCGATGACCAAGGGTGACATCTATCGAGCGGCCGGCCTGCCCTATCACGTACCGCTCACCGGCGATGGCGGGCCGGCCAGGAGCGCCGGCATGTACCCCCGGGTGGTGTCGGTCGACGGCGAGGGCGACCTGGTTATTCTCGACGTCTACCAGGAAAGTCAGGTGCAGTTGGTCGCGGCCACCAATTGCGCGTCGGCGTGCCCGTACGGCCTGCCGGCGATGGTCGCGGGCGACATCTACGCGATCGCCGGTGGCGGCAGCGAAGCCCCGCAGAACGATGGGCTCGCAACCGCTGCGCGCATAGATGCTTCGACGATGGCCCTCGACGGCGAAGGGAACATAGTGCTCGCCGGCGGTGGCGAAGAAGGCCAGGCTGAGATCGTCTCGGCCGAGTCGTGTTCCAGCGGCTGTCCGTACGGACTGACCGCAACGACCGAGGGCCACGTCTACCCGATCATCGGCGGCGGGACCGATACCGGTGACGGCACGCCGGGGCTCCAGGCATCCCTGATCAACCCGTGGGATGTCACGGTCGCCCCGGGTATCGGGTTGCTGCTGGTCAGCGATCAGCATGTCCGGCTGCTGTCCTCGAGCGACTGCTTCAGCGGCTGTCCGTTCGCATTGGGAACGACGGTCGCGAACGACCTCTACACAGTAGCCGGTAACGGCACCGTGGCGTTCTCGGGTGAAAGCGGACCGCCGAGGAGTCTGGAGCTCGGATGGCCGCGCGCCGTCACTTCCGACGCTGTGGGCGATGTGCTGGTGCTGGATGCTCGCAACGGGCGTGTGCGGATGATCGCCGCGACGAAATGCGATTCGGGCTGCGCGTATGGCTTGCCCTCGACCGTGTGGGGCGAAATGTACACGATCGCCGGCGGGGGCAGCAGTGTTGAAGACAGCGTGCAGGCGCGCAGCGCCTCGTTGTTCGGAGTGCAACTGGACGGCCAGTTGGAACCCGGCGATACGCCGACCTCGATGACAGTCGACGCCGCCGGCGATGTGATCGTCAGCGACGGCCGGCGGCTGGTGCGGTTGATCGCGGCCTTTGATTGCACGACGAGCTGTCCCTACGGTCTGCACGCGATGGTTGGGGGCGACATCTACACGATTGCCGGGGAAGGAGGCTACGGCGATGGCGGCGACGGCGGTCTCGCGATCGGTGCGCAGCTCGGTGACGGTGCCAGGGGCATGGCGGTCGACTCCCGTGGCGATCTGCTGATCGCCGACACGTCCAACAACCGTGTCAGGCTGCTTGCGGATAGCTCGTGCGCAGCCGAATGCCCGTACAGCCTGGCGGTGACCAAGGGTGACATCTACACTGTCGCCGGTACCGGCCAAAACGGCGACAAAGGTAATGGTAAGCCAGCTGCGGGCGCGCAGCTCTCCAAACCCGCCGACGTCACCGTGGACGGTGAAGGCAACCTGTTGATCGCCGACACGGGCAACTTTCAGGTGAGGTTCCTCGCGGCCCACTCCTGCGCGAGCGACTGCGCCTACGGACAAAAGAGCACCACGGCCGGAGATGTCTATGCGCTGGCCGGCGACGGCGCGCCTTTCTATCCCGAGGGAGAAACCGATGGCGACGGAGGGAGTGCGCTCGCCGCTCCGATGCAGGTCCCGCAAGCGATCGCCGTCGATGGCGCCGGCGACGTGCTGATCGGCGAAGGCGAAGACGAAGGCTCGGGCTCACGCAGCGTTGTTCGCATGGTGAGCGCCGCGAAGTGCTCGGGCGGCTGTGCATACGGGCTGCCTGCCACTGTCAAAGGTGACATCTACACGGTCGCGGGTGTGAGCTCGGCGCCCAGTGGCTTCAGCGGCGACGGCGGACCGGCCACCGCGGCGTACCTCGACGGCGTAGGCGGTTTGGGCTTCGACAGCGCTGGCGACCTGCTGATCGCCGATACCGACAACAATCGCATCCGGCTCGTCACGCCGGGCGCATCCTCGACCGGTACCGAACCGGAAGGCCCGAGCGAAACCCCCAGCGAACACGAACCCGAAAATCCAGCCGGCGAACACCTCACTCGGGTGAACGTGCGGATCGTGGGGAAGACCAAGACGTTGTTCGAGGGCCCGATCTGGACCGAAGGCCACGACGTGCACTCCGCGGAACCCGACGGCGGCAACGCCGCCGAAGACGTTGCGGAACAGCCCTGCGACGGGATCAACCAGCTCGACCCGCAAAACCTCGAACCAGGGCCGACACCCACCGCTGCCTCGGTCGACGCGATGGAACTGATCGGTGAAACCGAAGCGATGGACGGACAGTGGTACCCCGGGTTCAACGACTACTTCATCAAGCAGTGGGGCTCAGAAGAAGAAAATGGTGAACGCGAAAGCAAGTCGTGGGGGATCCTCGTCAACAATGTCTACACCGACGTCGGCGGCTGTCAGTACCAGTTGCACGATGGCGACGAAGTGCTGTGGATCTACAACGCCTTCCGGAGCAGGCCGATCCTCGGCCTGTTCGCCGCGGGCGAGCACTACAGCTCCGGCGCGCGACCGCTGACCGCGACCGCCGAGCTCGACCGGCCGTTCGAGGTCGAAGTGGACGCCTATGACGATCACGGCGAAGGTCAGCCTCCCACGACACCTGAACGCCCACCAGCGGACACGACTCCCTACGAAGGCGCCGAGGTGGCCCCTGTCCAGACCTCCGCGAAGGGGTTTGAGACCGTGCAGCGCGAAAGCGCTGAGGAGGTTCTCACCGACGGCGAAGGCAACGCGAGCATCACTTTCACGACGCCTGGATGGCACCGCATCATGGCCGGCACTCCACTGCGAGAACCGACCATAGAAGAACAAGAAGAAGGAGCGATCCCAGAAGAAGACGCGATCCGCTCCAACCGCCTGGACGTGTGCGTCCCGGCGGCAGGCCAAACGGGTTGTGGTGAACCTCCTGCCGAAGATCTCATCCGCACTCCGTCACGCTATCTGCACAAAGGCGAAGAACCGCTCCATGAACCACTGCCCGGGCCGCCCACGGACAACCCTCCGGCGCCCACCGTCTCGAACACGCCCGCAACCCAGCCCCCGGTAGGCCATCCGGCTGCCCAAAAGAAAACTCTCGCCCGGGTCAGCATCAACCGCAGGCAGCTGAAGCTCGACTTCATCGCCGCCGGCAGGGCCACCATCCAGATAGCACGCCAATCGGGTCGGGGACACGATCGCCACTGGCTGCTCATCCAGCGGCTCACCGTGCGCGCCACGAAGGCCGGAGCGCTCGAAGTCAAGCTACCGCGGCTCACAGCGGGCAGCTACCGTGTGAGCATCAGCCTCGCCGGTGCCAAGACTGTTGTCAAGACCCTGACCGTGCCCAGCAGACGACAATGAGCTCCCATTCACTCCCGGGCAAGCTGGAACTCGATGCTGTCGCGGTCGAACGGTAAGACGGCCACGGCTGCTCGTGGAACGCTGGCGGCACTGAGCGCGATGGTCGCGGTGGTGGCCCTGACCGGGGCGTGTCCCGCTCACGCAGCGAGCGCGCGCGATCCCAAGTTCCAGCACAACTTGGAAGCGACCGTGAGATACCTGCAGAGCTCCCAGCGCGAAAACGGGGGCTTTGCCGAACCAGGCACCGAACCCGGTTCGGACTTCACCGCCTGGGTCACGCTGGCGCTCGCGGCCGCCGGGATCAACCCGCGCGATCAGACGACCGCCAAGCAGCACTGGGTTGGCGGCCACAGTGCATACATCTACCTGGCCGAACACGCCCACGATGCAACGCTTACGACGGACTTCGAGCGCGAACTGTTGGTCGTCGATGCCGCCGGCACCTCATCACACGATTTCGGCGGGGTCGACCTGGCCGGCGAAATCCTCAAACGCCAGATCACCAGTGGCAGTAACGCGGGCGCCTTCCCGCACGAAGCGGATGATCCCCGGACACCAGGGGTCAACGACACTATCTTCGCGATCCTCTCGCTTAGCCCGATCCACGAACCAGCTGTCGAAGAAGCAATTGCCCGTGCCACGCGATGGTTGGAAGCGCAGCAGAAGTGCGACGGCAGCTGGAACTGGAGCTATGAGCCCAGGACCCACCCTTGCAACCCAAGTGAAAGGCGGCTGTTGTCGGGTGAAGAAGGGGGCGAAGTCGACATGACCGGTGCCGCGATCGAGGCGCTGAACGCCGTCGAACATGCAGATCCGGAAGGGCAGAAGAGGGCGTTTGAATACTTGCGTGAAGGCCAGACCCCAAACGGCGGTTTCGTGGAGTTCCTCGGCGAAAGCGAACCAAACGTCGCTTCAACGGCCTGGGTTGTACAGGCGATGTGGTCCGCGGGGATCAACCCGGAAGAATGGCTCACGCACTTGGGTCTGGCCACTGAAGAACCGCTTGGTTATCTCGCTTCGCTGCAGCAGGAAGACGGACACATCCGCTACCGGACACGCGAAGAACTCAACGGCATGTGGATGACCGCCTATGTCACCCCGGCATTCACCGGCAACCCACTGCCGATCCCTGCGGTGCCCTACGAAGAACTCCCAGCGCTCCCTCCCGAAGAACCGGCGGGCGCCGGCGACGGTGGGGTATCCACGAAAACGGGCGGCGGTGTGATCTCGGGTGGTGGCGGGCACGGCGCCAAATTGTTCAGCCGTCCCCAGCCCGGGAGCAAGGGCCACACGCCCGGTGGTGCTCGCCAGCTGAGATCGCGAAAGCACGACAGCCCGCGCGCACACAAGCTGAATCCAGGCCCTGCCCGCAAAACACCCGTCCCGACAGCCAATACCGCCAGCGTGCACCACGCCAAGCACCATCCCAAGAAACACAGCCAGGCCAGCCACAAAGGCACCGGCGGAGTTGCGCTTACCGGTACCGGTACCGGCGGCGGAGGGCAGAGCAGCGGCCGTGAGGTCAAAGGACTTCTGATCGGAGCACCCGCTGACGCACTGGAACCCGGTGCTCCGGGCCTGCGTGGGGCTGGTGTGGGCACCAACCAAACGCGGTGGCTCGCGATTGGTATCGAGGGCGCGCTACTCCTGTCCGTCCTCATCGGCACCCAGATCGAGCTGCGGCGACCCCAGGCGACCCTGTGAACACGCTCGCAGCCACGGACGGTCTTGCCGAAGCGCTCGCACGGATCGCATCGTCGCTACGCATCCCGGTCCTGATCCTTGCGCTGCTGGTGCTACTCGTCTGCGCGATCGAGGTCGGCCGCTTCGCGATCGAGCTGTGGACTCGCACGCGCGCCGGACGCAGCTCGCTAAGAAACCTCGCTCGCCAGGTCGTCGCCAACCCACGCCAAGCCGCCGCGCTCGCGGCCCGCGCACCAAGCTCGTTCGCAAGAGATGCACTCCTAGAGATAGCCAGAACAATCCTTGCGGGCGAGCAGGCCGGCATCGAGCACGCGCTCGCCGACTACGAGCTCGCGGTCCAACGGCGCCTAGACCACACCCGCATCCTGGTCCGCGCCGGGCCAGCACTCGGCCTGATGGGCACCCTGATTCCACTCGCACCAGGACTAGCCGCCCTCGGCCACGGCGAAGTGAATACCCTCGCCACAGACCTGCGCACCGCTTTCGCCGCGACCACGGTCGGGCTCTTGGTCGGTACCGTCGCGTTCGCGCTGACACTCACCCGCACCCGCATGTACACAGAAGACCTCACCGCACTGGAGCGAGCCACCGACTCGATCGAGGTGAAGACGCCGCAGCCGATGCAAGCGCCGCACTCGCCCGCTCATGCGCCCATGCCAGTGTGCGGGGCATCAGTATCTGCCGACGGGGGGCAAGCACTAGCAATAGGGCCACCGCCACGGCGAATCATCACGGTTCCTGTTAACAGCGAGTCTCCGGTCCCAACGCCGCCACCCGGAGACGGGTAGATGAATCGTCGGACAGGACTTGGCCGCTACGGCCGCATCGAAGACGCCGCCGGAGACCCACTCGACGGTCTGGTCAACCTGTTCGACATCGGCATCGTCCTCGCCGTTGCGTTCCTGATCGCCGGGCTCGGCCTGACACTCGACCAGAACACCCACCGTCTGCAAGCGCGCACATCTACCACGCAACACACCCGGACGCTGCCCACGCCATCCTCTAGCGAGCCTGCCGCCAGCGGCCACGGCCAGGCAGTCGGCACCGTCTACCGTCTGTCAAACGGGCAGCTTGTCTACGTGCAGAAGCAGCACTGAGCGCCAAAACCACCTCGCACCACGGTCACAGGGGGGCAACTGCAACTCATGGCATGCAGCTGATAACGGGGCTTGTCACCGATGACATACTGAGTCGTACCTGGATTCTCCATGTGCAGCACGGCACGCAGGTCCTCCTCCGCCTTCAGGCGGGCGATTCACGATCCGGCCGTTCATGCCAGCGCCCCTCCATCGCCCGGAGCATCTTTGGGTAGACGATCAGGTACCGGAACGGCTTGATCGCGGCCATGTAGGCGTTCCCCAACAAGCCGTTCGGCCTCACATAGACCGCCATCTGGCCCCGGTAGGCGCCGTTCCCGTCGGCGACCCAGCCGAGGTGCAGGATGCCGTGCATCGTTTGGTTTGCGATCTCGGCGGCGAACTCGTCGTCGGTCAGGTACAGCGAGGTGAATGGGAGAGTCTCGAATTCCGGTCCGGGTGCCCCGCGCAGGTCATCGGGTAGTCGCTCGCGAAGCGTCGTCACCCTCGACCCGAGTCCCGAGCCCGCGTCATCCAAGCCGAACAGGTCGCCGAGCTTCCACCGCAGCGACCACAGCGCCCGCGCCGCGCCGGACAGGGTCTGCGCCGGGTCGGCCGATGCGAACCCCTCGACGAGGGTCGGGAACTCCTCGGCTTGACCGGGCGTCGGCAGTGCCCAGACATCCTCCAGCCGAAAGTCAGGGACGATCTCGTGGATCCGCCAAGGGCGGCTGAGGTGGTCGGCGTGTGGAAGCGGCATCTGTCTCGGTTTCGATCTCATCCTAACTAAAACTATACGGTAGCGTATGGATGTACACTCGTGCGCTCCCCCGGAGATTGATCGGCGATGGCACTCACACGGACACCGCGCAGTAGCTGGATCGAGGAGGGCCTGCGTGCGCTCGGGTCCGGTGGGCCGGAGGCCGTGCGGATCGAGCCGCTTGCGCGCGCGCTGGGCATCAGCAAGGGCGGCTTCTACTGGCACTTCAGCGACCGGCAGTCGCTGCTCGAGGAGATGCTGGACGCATGGGAGCGCACGATGGTCGACGAGGTGATCGAGGCCGTAGAGGCCGGAGAAGAGGACGCAAGGTCGAGATTGAGGCGACTGTTCGCGTTGGCCGCCGCCTCAGGCGGCGAGCTGTTGAAGGTCGAGCTGGCAATCCGCGACTGGGCCCGGCGTGACAAGTCGGTTGCCGAGCGATTGCGGCAGGTCGACAACAGGCGAATGAACTACATGCGCTCCCTGTTCGGAGTCATCTGCGAGGACGACGGCGACGTCGAGGCTCGCTGCCTGCTGGCCTTCTCGCTGTTCGTCGGCAGCCACTTCGTCAGCGCCGATCACGGCGGGCGCAGCCGGGCGGAGGTGCTGGAGCGAGCCCTGGAGAGCCTCACCCAATAGGGATGTTCGCCGACGAGCTGGCTCTACCGGTGATCCGAAGCGGTGATCTGAAGCAGATCAGGTTCCGTCAGGGTCGATGTGCGAGCCCTCGCGCAGCTTGTATGGCGAGTCGGGCCGACCGGGCCGTGTGTTCCCGCTGATGGTCAAGTCGGCTTCACTCTTAGATCCACACTCATTCCACCACGAGCGTCGCCTTCATGCCCTTCGCCTCGTGGCCGGGCAGTGAGCAGAACAAGGTGTAGTCGCCGGGACGCAGATCGACCGTCAGGCTCAGATGTCCGTTCGACGGGGTGTTTGGAAGCGAGCCAGCTACCGCCCTTTCGCTTTCTTCCACCGCGTTCAGGTTGTGTTCGTCCTGACCGTGGTTGACGAATTCTATGATCACCTTTCCGGCGGGCACGGTTGGACGCGAGAGTACGAAGCGAAACGCTTCGGTGTCTTCAGCGGTTACCTCGACACGCGGGGTTGCCGCGGGGGCGGGAGCCGCCGGGGATTTGGCCGGTGGGTCTTTTCCAACTGGAGTCCCGGGAGTCTGGCCAGAATTGGATGCCGTGGGTGAGGATCCTGGGGTAACAGAAGGGGGGACCGTCGACCAAGGTGCGCTCGAGCCAGGTCCACTTGAGCTCGGAGTGGCCGGCTTTGAGCTCGTGTGTGGCTTGTGCTTGTGGCGGGATCGCTTCTCGGCGCGAGTCAGCTGACAATGGCGATGCCTCACGCGGTGGCAACCCCGTATGGCGTGGGAGGGGCGGTGGCGCGAAGTGTGTCCGGGTGCGGCGATCGCGATTGCGACGAACGCCCCGCACATAAGGCACAACGTGCTGAACAGGAATAGCGATCTTGCCACGCGGGGCATCGTCACTTCACCAAGACGGGTCGTTGGAAGGACGCCGCTTCAGGGATCACCAAGCCTGCTTCGGTCTGGAACCACTGTTCCAGCAGCGAGCAGTACATCGCGCGGAAGTCCGATGTGTTGAGGAGGTTTTCGTTGACGTCCAGTTTGGTGAGCCCTGGAAATTCGCCAACCATTTCCCCCGAGGCCCTACTACCGATCAGGAACGCGACACCGCCGGCTCCGTGGTCGGTCCCCGAGCCGTTTTCCTGTGGCCGGCGGCCAAACTCCGACCACAACTGGATCAGCACTCGCTGGTCCAGTTTGCGCGCTTCCAAGTCACGCTGGAAAGCGACCACCGCGGCGACGGTCTCGCCGAGATTGGTGCTCAGGGTGTTTGCCTCATCCGAATGCGTGTCATAGGAGCCGACAGCATTCAGCGAAGCGCACTTGATCGGCATTTCCGTGTGGAGCATCGCCGCAAGCACGGCGAGCCTCTCAGCGAATTCCCCCGTCGGATAGGTAACTGGTGAGGTATCGCCCGACTCTTTCTCGGACTGTACGAAACTGGCCATCTTGTCGAGGACAAGGCCCGTGTCGTAGGAGGCATTGCGGGCTTGGGCATAAGCGGGCGATGGTGCCGGGAGAGTTCCCAGCGTACCGAATGTTTCGAGTGCCGGTTCGGCGATGGGCTGGCCCAGGCCGTAGGCCCACATCGTGTAGTCGGCCGGCGAGGAGACCGCCGCAACTGGCATCGTCGCCGTGGCCAGAGCCGGTGCCAAAGAATAGTCAAGCGAGAGACCCTGTAGCGGGTTGTCAGGTTCGCCGGTCAGATCGAGGTAGCGCCCCATCCAACCGGTGCGCGCGTTGGCGTCGAGCTGTCCCACCTCCCAGTAGTGGCGGCTGGTGAAGTGACTCTCATCGGCGGGCTGATAGCCGATCGCCGGGAAGGTCGTGACCTTGCCTTCTTCATGGAGTTCGGCCAGGCCGCTTGCGGCCGGATGCCACATCAGGCTCTTGTCCTCGCCGAAGACCTTGCCCGAACCTTCAGCAAGACCCAGCGTGGGACGGAGTTCTTTGTATCTAGCTTCTCCAACGGGCGCGAGCACCGACAGCGCGTCCCAGCCGCCTTCCATGAAGATCGAGACGAGCACTGGCTGATTGGGGGATGCGGCAGCCAAAGCCTGGGCGATGCCCTCTTCGAAGTGACGCGGGCTGAGCATCGAGGCGCCGTACACCGATAGAGCTGCACCAGCCGAGCGCAGCAGGAACGTGCGTCTGTCAAGGCCGGTGCCGGCCGGCAGAGGCATCCCCGGCTCGATCTTTGGTAGTCCCTTGCCGGCGACTGCCGCGCCGCGCCGAAGCAACTGGGAGCGGGTGAAGTCGTTACACGAGCAACTGTTGGCCACGATCAGATCCCATCGTGTGTCGATGTCAAAGTGGGCATGTCAACTCACCTGCATGTCAGGCGAGGTGGCTATCAGCATCCGCAGGGCGTTCTGGCGCATGGCGCGGTAGGGGCTCTGCTCCCAGGTCGCGAGTGGCTCTTTGATGCAGGATTGCGCGAAGGCTGCGATGCATTTCTCGGATTCAGGTGAGATCAGTGGGTTGGCCCAGTATGCGAGCGCGTTCGAGAGGGCTGTGAGGGGATCCTCGGTCGCGCTGTATTCGGGGTCACCTTTCGCCGGCCACGGGTTGGGGTAGGTCTTCGACGTGACATAGCTGGCCATTTCCCAACGTGCCTTGGCGGTCGAGGTGTCGAGCCAGCGAGTGAAGTCCCAGCCGGAGACGTTGGGTGGGTAGAACAGTTGCTGGCCGGCGTTCGCGGAAAGCCACGTCCAGGCTGTTGTGTCGATCGGGCGCGAGATCGAGCGCAGCAGGCCGGCGTTGTAGACCACGGGGGGCGTGACCAGCTCGGGACCTTCGTAGAAGTCAGGATGCTGGAGGATCGCCTCGACAACCGCTTGGATACTGTAGCCCGAGCTCATATATAGGCCCTGCAGCGAGGCGAGGGTGGCTTCGGAGGGTTGACTGGCCACGAAGTAGCCCCACAGCTTGGTGACGAAGAAAGAGGCGTGCAGTGGATGTTCGACGCACAGGCGCACGGCGTCTTCCCAGGCCCAATTACCTGTCTGCCCGAAAACGGTCTTTTCGTGTTTGTCGTGGCGAGCGGTGTCGAATTCGAATTCGTGCAGTCCTTCCTCGGATGACCATTCAGCCGTCCAGCCCGTCAGCGCACGGGCCATTTCGCGCACGTCGTCCTCGGTGTATGCGCCGCGGTCGGCGCCCAAGGAGAACAGCTCCATCATCTCGCGGGCGTAGTTCTCGTTCGGTTCGCTCTTCTCGTTGTAGATCCCGTCGAGGAACACGAGCATCGATGGGTTCGAGGTGACGGCCAGAAACAGGTCGTGGAAGCTGCCGAGCGCCATGGTGCGAAAGAGCTCGTTCTGTTCGAGCATCATCCGCTGGTTGTTCACCTTCTCGTTGGAGTTGGCAAACCAATCGTGGAAGATGAAGGTCATCCGCTCGACGAGCTGCTGGTCGGAGCGGACCATGCGGTCGAGCCACCAACAGTGGTCCTGGCCCCAGGCGTTGGCGGGATCGAGCGGTTCGCCCTCTTCATCGACAGGTTCGGGGCCGGCGAGCGTCGCCGACCCCGACGGGCGGGTGAGGCTGAAGACAACCTGTTGCAAGGGCTGACCCACGAGCGCCTCGGCCTGTCCGGGAGTCGGCCCAAAGCCCGCGCGCCACAGCAGGCGGTTGGCTTGCTTGAGAGTTATCGGCGGGGAGCCCAGCGTGGGAGGTGGAGCGGAAGACGGAGCGGGGGGTGAGACTGGTGGGAGCGCCAGTGCGACCCCGATCGTTCCGTGCGGCGCCGCCACACGACGGTGAACAGGTGGCTTGTGGCGCTTGCGCCGACGCTTGTGGTGTTTGGATCGCGAGCTGTGCTTCTCGTGATGCTTCTCGTGCTCCTTGGCCCGCCTCTGCTGCTCATCGCGACCGGCGCGCGAGTGGGTTACTCCTGCGTGTTTCTTCGTCGCGAGGCTCGTCCTCATCGAATCGTTGCCGTTCCCGCGCGTGCATAGGCGTGGCGCTGATAGGGCATTAGCGATACTTCGACAACTGTGGCCCGCTGCTGCGCCACGCTAAGCGGTAATCGACGGATGTCCTACTAGGCTGACTGTGAGATGTTCGTGCTCGTTCTGATCGGGGTAGCTGTCGTCGAGGTGTTCGCCTTCATAGAGGTCGGACGTGCGGTTGGCTGGCTTGTGGCAGTCGTCCTGTTGCTGGGGACTTCCGTGTTCGGTGCGCGGATGCTGTTCGTTCAGGGCCGCTTGGCGATCCAGCGTGTCTCGCTGGCGCTGTCTGAGCGTCGTGGGCCTGGCCATGCCGCGATCGATGCGGCGCTCGGATTTCTCGGAGGCATACTGCTCCTGATTCCGGGATTCGTCACAGATGTGCTCGGTGCCCTACTCCTGCTTCCACTCACCCAAAAGCTGACGCGTCGCTGGATGTCACGCCATTACGCAGGTCGCGTGATGAGCTTCGTGGCAACGGCAGGACGTTTTGTGCCAGCCGATCGCGGTAGTCCTCCGGCTGACGTCGAGTCGACGCTGGCCGAGGAGGATCCCAATCAGCTCGGCCGCTGAGATGCACCGTCGAGCGATCCGTCGACAGCGCGCGCGAAGCGCTCGGCGAGGCGGCGTATCTCCACAGCAAGCTCGGGTGGGTCGAGCACCTCGAAATCGGCGTCGATCGATCCGAGGTAGACCGCAAATTGCCTATAGCGGGATCACTGTCACCGGAAAGCGTCTGACGCTCGCTTCCTGGCTCAGCGACGAGGCGGCCGGCGCGTGGATAGAACGCCAGCCCACGCGCGCACGACATCGCCATGTCCGTGTCATCCGCGATTACGGTATGCATCAGCGCGAGGAGGCGCCGCAATATTTCCCGGGGATAGATGCTCCGACGCTGGGGCGTCGGCCGGCGTTGAGACGGCAAGCGAGTAGCTCTACTTGCTTTGGCGGTGCCGCTAACTGACTATCGCGACGGTCCCGCTTGGCCGTGACGTCGTCGTATCCGCCAGTGGCTTGCGTGCCTGAAAGCGAAACGAGCTGCCTCCAGTCTCGACATTCGGCTCGACCAGGCCGGCGCGCTCCAAGCGCGCCGGCAGCTCTTCCGGGCTGACGGGAACCAGCGTGTCGTGGATGTGCAGCAGCTTGAAGGCTCTTCCGGTGCCAAGGCTGTCGGTCCCGGCGAACACGCCTCCAGGGCGTAGCACTCGTGAGGCCTCGCCTAGAAGTCGGTCCTGCAGCTCGCGTGAGGGCACATGGTGGAGCATTGTGAAGCACACCACCCCTGAGAAGCATCCGTCGGCAAAGGGCATATCGGTCGCGTCGGCCTGCACGATCTCGACCTCGTCACCCAGTGTTTGCGTGAGCCGCTTGCAATAGCCCTCTGAGAGCTCGACGGCAGTCAGCGAGCAGCCACGTCGCGCAAGCACGCGCGTCGTGGCGCCGAATCCTGGCCCGATCTCGAGCACGTTGTCGCCCAAGTCCAAGCCGGGGAGGCCCCAGGGGAGCAGCTCGCGCTCCACGGTGCGCGCCCACCAGCCCGATGAGCAGAGGACAGCATGAGCCTTGTTCATATCAAGAGCAAATCTAGCCGAGTCAGAACAAGTTGCGCCAACGATTTACCTGCTCGGCGAATAGGGATAGAAGTTCGTGCCCGGACTTTGCTAGACGCCGAGGAGGTCGGCGGACGCAGTAGCCGAGGCACCGCGAGAGTTCCTTGCCAGTGCGATGTGGCGATCCACGAACTCGCCGATCGTCTCCACAATAAGTCGCGTGTCATCCCACATCGGCATGTGGCCGCAACCGGGGAGCATGCGCGACTCGACACCCGGTATCTCACGCCTGAAGCGGGGCGCGTGACGCTCAGCCGGCAGGATGCGATCGAGCTCGGGCGAGGCGAGCAGCACGGGACAGGCGATGCGGTCGAGGTCCTGCAGCGACAATCCTTTGTCGGCACGCGCCGCCTGGATCGCCTTGCCGGCCACTGGGCAGCGCACCGAGGTAAGCGCGAGATCGATGGCGTCGGCAGGGGCGACCAGCTCCCCGTGGCGCATCACGTCGCGCATTGCCAGACGCCTGCTCCCAGGCCGCTTCATAACAGTGCCGATGTATCGCGAGCTGAGGCGCGTAAGACGTAGTTGGCGTGCGAAGAAGCGGGCGAGCCGCTTGGCCTCGCCGTCGCCTTCGCTCCAGCCACCGGCAGGCGCAAGTGCGACGACCGACCGGGCTCGACCACGCTTGGCGAGCTCGAGCGTGAGGGCGCCACCCAGTGAATTGCCTACGAAATGTGCGCTACCAATTCCGAGTTCGTCGAGATGGCTTTCAAGATGATCGGCGCTCGACGCAAACGTCAACGGGCCGCTGACATCAAACGGGGGCCCGCCATAGTGCCCGGCGAGCGTCGGGGCGATCACCTCGTAGCGAGCGGCAAGCTCGCCCAGCACGGGACGCCAGTGATGCCAGGTTCCAGTGAACCCATGCACCAACACCAACGGCTCGCCAGAACCGGCGCGGTAAAGCGCAGGAGAGATCTCACCCACGCTTTCAGGCTACTCCGAATCGATACACCAACGGCTCGCCAGAACCGGCGCGGTAAAGCGCAGGAGAGATCTCACCCACGCTTTCAGGCTACTCCGAATCGATACCCTGAGCTGCGTGACCAATGCCCCCTCCGGCTCTCGTGCGATCCGCGCGGTGGTGGCCGGGGCTGTCCAGGGCGTCGGCTTCCGTGCAGCCGTCCGAAGTCGAGCACGCAAGCTCAGCGTGACGGGCTGGGTGCGAAACGAAGACGACGGCACGGTGGCCGTCCATGCGGAGGGTCCGGCCGCCACGATTGACGCACTCGCTGCATTCCTGCGCGATGGTCCGCCGGGTGCGGGCGTGCAAGCCGTGAATATCGAGGAAGTCAAAGTCGAGGGCCACGAGCAGTTCGCGATCCGCGGCGTCAGCGCGGGTGTGTTCGTCGTGCAAGAGCACGCCGCCACCGCCCGCCACTTCGACCTGCGCCTGGAGGTCGAAGGTGTGATGCGCTCGTGGGCAGTCCCCAAGGGTCCGTCGCTGGACCCGTCCGTCAAGCGTATGGCGATCCAAGTGCCAGATCACAGGATCGACTACAACGCTTTCGAGGGACGAACCGACGGCGGAGCCGTGATCGTGTGGGATCGCGGCTACTACGAGCAGGGGGGCAGAGTCCCATGGCCCGAGGCGCTCGAGCGTGGTCACGCCGTGTTCGTCCTGCATGGCGAGAAGCTTCGTGGCGGATTTGCGCTGCAGCGCACACGGCCGGACTCCAAGTCGCAGTGGTTGCTGATCAAGCGCCGCGACGAGCAGGCAGTCCCGGGCTCTGACATCGCTTCAGAGCAGTCAAGCTCGGTCCTCAGCGGCCGGACTTTGGCGGAGCTGCTGGCTGATGACTAGAGCCCTGGGTAAGGCTGGTCCTTCGAGACTGCGCGTGTCGTTCAGGCAGGAACGCCGTCGGGCGACTGATCGGTGGATGTGTCATAACGCGCCACCGTGAAGCCGATCAGTACCGGCACGTGCACCGCAAACACAACCAACGACAAGCTGAGGACCACCAGCGCGCCGCCGCTCACCTGGTCGCGCAAGAACGCGTACTCGATCATCCCGGCGATCACGATGTAGGCAAGCAGCGCCCAGCGGGCTATTTCGAAGAAGCTCCCCCAAGCGAAATCTTTCACTCGAGACAAAGCCACGAGGTTGCCGGCGAGCAGCAGTACCGAGCAAGCCAGCAAGACGATCGGTACAGAGACCACAGCTTGAGCCATGTGGCGATAGTAACGAGACGATCGCCAGCCTTTGCGGGAATTCCCGTTTTCGCAAAGCTCCAAGCAGGTACGAGTGCCGGTAACGAGTGCCGGTCACGGGCGCCGGTTGCCGGGTAGGGTGGTTGGGTGGCGGACAGCGGTGACAGCGGCGCTTATCCCCGTCCAATGCTGACGGTCGACGTCGTGGTGCTCGCCGGTGCCGAGACGAGCCTGCGCGTCTTGCTCATCCAACGCGGCAACCCGCCGTTTCGCGGCAGCTGGGCGTTGCCGGGCGGCTTTGTCGAGGAGGGCGAGCAGGTGGTTGAGGCCGCGCCGCGGGAGCTTGCCGAGGAGACCGGTCTGCGGGTTGGCGATCTGCGGCTACTGGGCGTCTATGATACGCCGGGGCGTGACCCTCGTGGCTGGACGGTGTCGGTCGTCTATCTCGCTCGTGTGCCAGGTGAGGCAGCAGTCGTCGGCGCCGACGACGCCAGCGACGCACGCTGGTTTGGTGCGGACGATCTGCCCGAGCTTGCCTTCGATCATGCCCTGGTCCTTGCCGATGCGTTGGCGGTCGCTTGATCGCCGACGGGTTGCAAAAGGGCTTGACATAGAAGGGCTTGACATGGCAGCGCAGTTGCCGGCTTTCCTGGTGCGATAGGCCAGCTTGGTAGACGATGAGGGCGTGGGGAGATCGGCTCGATAACATAATCCTCACTAATCTGATAAAGATTATGATAATTATGAGGGAGAGTGCCGCTCATGAGACGCGCTCCCTTGTGATTCCCATCCCCAGCTCATCGAACAACCCAACAGGAGAAGGCCAGATGTCCCATACCCACGCCTCACCCACCGCTCATAAAGGCAGGCGCCGAACGCGCCAACTCGCGCTCGGCGCTGTTGCGATGCTGCTTGGCGTCCTGCCTGGCGCGATCGCTGGCGCTGCACAGGCCGCACCGACGGCACCGCCGCCGGTGACGATCCTCAGCTCGCAGCCGAACATCGGCCAGGGCGACATCTTCGTCTCGCCGTTCGGCGATTCGAGCACCTACGCCAATGGCCCGGAGATCCTCGATAGCCAAGGCAACGTGGTTTGGTTCCAGCCCGCGCCGGCAGGAGAGGAGGCAGCCGACTTCCGCACGCAGACCTACCTCGGCCAGCCGGTCCTCACCTTCTGGCAGGGCACGGGCCTCGGTGGTCTCTCCAGTGGCACCGACTACATCTACAACGACCACTACCAGCAGATCGCCGCGGTCAACGCCGGCAATGGGCTCAGCGCGGACGGACACGAGTTCCTCATCACCCCGTGGAACACGGCGCTGATCCTCTCCTACACGACGGCTACCGCCGACCTGACATCGATCGGCGGCCCCGCCGATCAGACGGTGATCGACGGTGTCGTCCAGGAGGTCGATATCGCCACCGGCAAGGTGCTCTTCCAATGGAACAGCGCCGACCACGTCCCCTACGGCCAGAGTGAGCAGCCACTTCCCGCATCGGCGAGCGACCCGTGGGACTGGTTCCACATCAACGCTGTGAAGCTGGACACAGACGGCAACTTGCTGATCGACGCCCGCGACACGTGGAGCACCTACAAGGTGAGCCTGACCAGCGGAAACATCGTCTGGCAGCTGGGAGGCAAGGACAGCGACTTCACCTTGCAGGCAGCTCCGGGACAGACACTGGACAGCGCCAACGAGATCTTCTCGTGGCAGCACGATCCGGAGCCGATCGGCAACCACGAGTACACGTTCTTCGACAACGAGTCCTCGGGTACGGCGCTGCTCCCCTACAGCCGCGCGGTCACGGTGAAGTTGGACCCGTGGAGCAAAGTCGCCACGCTCGTGTCCTCTGAGAACCAGCCCGAGGGGCTCTCCGCTGCCTCGCAGGGCAACGCGCAGACGACCGGCGATGGGAATCTCTTCGTCGGTTGGGGAATCCTCCCGTACATCTCGGAGTTCGACCCTTCCGGCAAGCTCATCTTCAACGCTGAGTTTCCGACGGGGGTGAACACATACCGTGCTTACCTGCTGCCCTGGAATCCACCAGGCTCAGGGCAGGGTGGCCCGAAAGGCCCCGGAGGAGGCCAGGGCGTCAAAGGTCCTGGCGGTGGTCGGGGCTCGGGCTCGGGGTCGAAAGGCTCCAGGGGCGGTCACGGCAGCCCGAAAGGTGGTCACGGCAGTCTGAAATACTCCGGAAAAGATCACCGTCCTGGACGTAGGAAAGACCGCGGCCATCGAGGTGGTCGCTGAGTCTGTGAGCGGCCGCTGAGCCAAGCGTCAGGCGAGTCCGGCGCGGCGTGTGCCGCGTCGGACTCTGTGGGTTCCGCATGCATCTGATCCGATGCGGCACGGGAGCGCTCGCCGTTCAGCTGTCAATCGTCGCCATGCTCGCGTAGCGATCGCCGGCGGTGACGCCGAGCGGCGCGGCCTCGTCGATACGCGCGAGATCTCCCTCTGACAGCTCGATCTCAGCGGCCGCGACGTTCTCCTCCAGATAGGAGCGGCGCTTGGTGCCTGGAATCGGCACGATGTCCTCGCCACGGCTCAGCACCCAAGCGAGCGCCAACTGCCCCGCCGTGACCTGCTTCTCACGCGCGATCTCCTCAATGCGCGCCACCAGTTCCAGGTTCTTCTGGAAGTTCTCTCCCTGAAAGCGGGGATGGTGGCGGCGGAAGTCGTCCTCGGGCAGGTCCTCTGGTTTCTTGTACTTGCCGGAGAGGAAGCCGCGCCCGAGTGGGGAGTAGGCCACGAAGCCGATGCCCAGCTCGCGCACGGTCGGCAGGATCGCCTCCTCGGGGTCGCGCGACCACAGCGAGTACTCGGTCTGCAGCGCTGAGATCGGGTGCACGGCGTGCGCGCGACGGATCGTTTGCGGCGAGGCCTCTGAGAGGCCGAGATAGCGGACCTTGCCCTCGCTCACAAGCTCGGCCATGGCTCCGACGGTGTCCTCGATCGGCACGCCCTTGTCGACGCGGTGCTGGTAGTAGAGGTCGATGTGATCGACGCCCAGGCGCTTCAGCGACGCTTCGCAGGCGCTGCGCACGTACTCGGGCTTGCCGTTGATCCCCACCCAGCTGCCGTCCTCGTTGCGCTCGTTGCCGAACTTGGTGGCCAGCACGACCTGCTCGCGGCGGTCGGCGATCGCGCGGCTAAGGAGCTTCTCGTTGGTGAACGGGCCGTACATATCGGCGGTATCCAGGAACGTCACCCCGAGCTCTAGTGCGCGATGGATCGTGGCGATCGCCTCGTCCTCGTCGGTGCGACCGTAGAACTCGGACATGCCCATGCAGCCGAGCCCCTCCTCCGACACCTGCAGACCTTGGCTTCCAAGCTTGCGAGTCCTCATGCTCTGCTCCTTTCTCGAATGGGCGCCAACGCTTCTTACCTTTGCCCGGTCGCCGCGCCGACTATACCTCCGTCTTAGCGCACAACTTGAAGCGTCGCGGCACGGTGAGCAAGCAACCGTCGCGGCACAGCGAGGCTCAACTCAAGCGTCACCGCACGGGCTGCTCATTCGAAATGCGTCGATCCTCGGCGCTAGGATGCCCATTGCGGGTTTTGCCGGCAATCGGGAGCGAGCACTGCAAGTGAACACGGTGGCATCCACTTCAGCTGTTCCTCGCCCAGCGGCGCAACATCGCCTCGGAGTCATCTTCAGCGGGCTGATGCTGGTGATGCTGCTGGCGGCGCTGGACTCGACGATCGTCGCGACCGCGCTGCCGACGATCGTTGGGGATCTGGGCGGCCTGGAGCGGCTTTCATGGGTGACAAGCGCCTATCTGCTTGCGCAGACGGCGGTCACGCCGCTATACGGCAAGCTTGGCGATCAGCTCGGGCGCAAGCGCGTATTGCAGAGCGCGGTGGTGTTGTTCCTGGTGGGCTCGGGCTTGTGCGGGCTGGCGCAATCGATGACCGAGCTGATCGCCTTCCGCGCGGTGCAGGGGCTTGGCGCCGGCGGCTTGATCGTGCTCGTACAGGCGACGGTCGGGGACGTCGTCTCGCCGCGCGAGCGTGGGCGCTATCAGGGACTCTTCGGAGCGGTCTTCGGCTTCGCGAGCGTCGCGGGGCCGCTGCTGGGAGGCGTGATCGTCGAGCACCTGTCGTGGCGCTGGATCTTCTATGTGAACCTGCCGATCGGCTTGATCGCGTTGGTGGTGATCGCCACGACGCTGCCGGCCACGAGCGTGCGCACACGGCCCGCGATCGACTACCTCGGCGCCGGGCTGCTCGCGGGCGCATTGAGTGCGATCGTGCTGGTCGCGAGCCTCGGCGGCACGACTTGGGCGTGGGGCTCGGGGCAGACGGTGCTCGTCGCGATCGTGGGAGTTCTGCTGCTCGGCGTGTTCCTGACGGTCGAGCGTCGCGCGCGCGAGCCGGTGCTGCCGATTCCCGTACTGCGCGACGAGGTGTTTCGCATCGCCGGCCTGCTGTCGCTGATCGTCGGCTTCGCGCTGTTCGGCTCGGTCACGTTCCTGCCGCTGTTCTTCCAGACCGTGTTTCACTCGAGCCCCACAGGAGCCGGTCTGCGACTGATCCCGCTGATGGGCGGGCTGGTGCTTACTTCCGTCGTCTCCGGGCGTGTGATTTCGCGCACCGGTCACTACCGGCTATTCCCGATTGCCGGCACGGCGATCATGACCGTCGGCCTGCTGCTGCTCTCGCGCCTGGACGTGGGCACGAGCTCGGCGGCGGCCGACCTGTATCTGCTCGTCCTGGGGCTGGGCCTGGGGATGGTCATGCAGGTGCTGGTGCTTGCTGTGCAGAACGCCGTCGATTATTCGGTGCTTGGCGCCGCCACCTCTGGCGTCACGCTTGCGCGGGGTATAGGGGGCTCGATCGGAGCGGCAGTGTTCGGCACGATCTTCTCCAGCCGTCTGCGCTCGGAGCTGCACGACGTGATCAGCGGTGCGCTCGGCGCGCAGGTTGCCGGTGGTGCACGTCTGACCGGCGCGCAGGTCGCGAGCCTGCCAGCGGCCGCCAGGCTCGCCTATGAGAACGCCTATGTGCATGCGCTACGGCCGGTGTTCCTGGTCGCGGCAGGGGTAGGTGCGCTCGGGTTCGTGTTGAGCCTGCGCTTGCGCGAGCGGCCGCTGCGCGCAACCGCCTCCACCAGTCAGGGGATAGACGACGCGCTCGCGGCGCCGAAGAGTCCCAGCTCGCTTGCCGAGATTGATCGTGCGCTCGGTGTGCTCGTGAGTCGCGAGGACAGACGCGCGTTCAACGAGCGGGTGGGGGCTCGTGCCAGCGTCGATCTCAGCTCAGGCGCGATCTGGGCGCTCGCTCGATTCGACAGCTATGGAATCGACGGGACGCGCGATATGGCCCAAGAGCAGGCGGTCGAGGACGAGCGCGTGCTCGCGGTCGAACAGGAGCTGCGCGAACGGGGACTCGTAGTCGAGTCCGATGACGGCGCGAGGCTGACAACGGCAGGTCTGGCGATGTCCGACCAGTTGCTGAGCGCTCGTCGCGATGAGCTGCGCGCGATGCTGGCCGATACGGCGACGCAACAGGTGCCCGAGGTGCACGAGCTGCTGGAGCGGCTGTGCGTGGAGTTGGCTGGTCAGCGGCCTTGATCCGGATGTCTCACTGGTAGGACCGCGTCGAACCCAGATGCAGATGCTCGCCTTGCCTAGGTTGAGGGCTCGGTTGCTTGACGGGCACGGCTCAACAAGTAGGTTCCAAAGCTCGTGGCCCCCACCGCGGCTGCCACTGCCAGCGGCAAGCCGAGGCTCTGCTTCTCGAGCAGACCGCCGATCGTGGCTCCGATCAGCATCGCCGCGACAACTGACAGTCGTCGGGGCGACATACCGATTCTCGATGGTGTCGCGGCCGCGTCGGCGGCCAGGCCGGTCAGGGTCATCGTGAGCACGGTGGTGGTCATATCGGGTACCGCCAACTTGCGCACGATCGCGTTGCGCACGCCCATCGCCAGCGCGACCAGCGCGATGATCGCGTAGGCGCCGGCCGAGCCGACCCGGATGTGTATCGCGTAGGCGACGACCGCCGCGAGCGTCAACAGCGCAGCCTCGCTTGCGACTCCGATCAAGAGAACGCGCTTGTGCTTCTCGGCTATGCCAATACTAAGCCGCCCACCGATCGCCGCGCCGAGCAGGAAGGCGCCGAGTGAGATCAGAGGGGCGAGGACCGGCAGACCGCCGGCGTTTGCCAAGCCGAAGCCCAGCAGCACGACGTTGCCGGTCATGTTGGCCGTGAACACGTGGCCGAGGCCGAGATAGCTGGCGGCGTCGATCAGGCCCGTGGTGAGCGTGAGCGCCAGCAGCACGGGCGGCAGACCCTTATCGTGTGCGGGCGCCGGTTTCGCGGCGCTTGCGTCTTCGCCGGCCATCGCTGTGACTTCGACGGCGGAGCCCGGAAACCTCGCGGTGGGACTACGCGTCGTCGAAGCGTTGCGCGTCGCCGGTCATCTCGCGACGCAGGCGCTGCACCTGGCGCAGTTCGCGCACATCGTCGTCGAGTAGTGGCTGGATGGCCGGCTCGTCGCTACCGAGCAGCTCCGGCTCTAGACGATGGCGCACCAGCTCGCCGGCGATCGCGTCCACACGTTGCGCGGCGGCGCCCGGGCGCGAGCTGACCACGCGCTCCAGGTTCCGCCCGCGAAATAGCAGGCCCACGCCGTCGTCAGCCGCCCAACCTCCTGGCAGCGCGCCGACGCGCACACTCTTCAGCCATACCGGCAGCCGTTCTGGCTCGCCGTCGGCGTGGACGGTCAAGGAACCCTCCAAGAGTCCGAGGCCCGCCATCGGCTCGGGTGTGCCGCTGGAGCTGGTCACGCCGCCTTCAAACCAGCACATCGCTCCAGCGCTGATGCCCGCCAGCACAGTACCTTTGCGCCACGCCCGGATCAGCAGCTCGTCGAGCCCGTGTGCGCTCCAGATCGCCAGCAGGTTGCGCATCGAGCCGCCGCCGACATAGACGATGTCCTGTTCGAGCACGATCTCCGCCAAGGGCCGCTCGAGGTCGCCGAGCCGGAACAGCGAGACATGGGTGGGCAGGCACGCTCGCCCACCGAAGCGTGCGTAGAAAGCGTTGATCTGCGTGGTCGTGTCGCCCGAGGCGGTTGGCAGGAAGAGGACGCGCGGCTGCTTGGCCTGGGTAAGCGTGAGCACGCAGTCGTCGAGCAGCGGATTGGCGGGCTCCATCGTGAAGCCGCCACCGCCCATCGCGAAGATCAGTCGCTGCTCGTCATCGGGTACGGCGCTCACGCGGGTGCGACCGTCTCGGCGGCGATCTGGTTGTGTCGTTTGGCGGTATTCATGGGCATGCGACCGTCTCGGCGGCGATCTTGCCGGGCTGCTTGGCGGCGCTCACGCGAGCACCGCTGTCCTCGATGCGGACAGGACCGCGGACCGCTCCGGTTGCTTGCTCGCGCGGCTTGCCTTGGCGCCACCGCGCTTGGTTGGGCCGCCGCGCTCGCCGAGGTAGGAGACCTCGAGTGCCGTCTCTCGCACCCGGCCACCGCTACGGCGCACATGAAAGGCGCCGCCGCGCTCGCGCGAGCTAACCACACGATCCAGCTTTGTCCCCTTGAAGTGAAGCGCGACGCCGTCGTCCGCCGCGTACCCGGCGCGCATGCCCTCGCCCACGAGCGCGTGGTACTCGGCACGGCGTGCTGGCTCGGCGTCGTAGTGGACGCAGTTGGAGTAAGGCAACAGCCCCAGGCCGCCGACGCGTCGCGGCGGTCCGTGAAAGGCGCTGAGCGCCTCGGCGAACCAGCACAGCGAGCCCGCCGAGGGCCCGCACAGCACGATCCCGCGCTGCCACGCTTCGCGCAAAACCGCGTCCAGGCCGTGCGCGCGCCATACCCCGAGCATGCTCACGACGTTACCGCCGCCGACGTAGATCAGATCCTGGGCGAGCAGGTGCGAGGCGAGGTCGTCCTCGACCCCGCGCCCACCCTGGTCGCGACGGAACATCGAGATGTGGCTGGCCTCGCACAGCGCCGAGAAGCGCCGGTAGAAGCGCACGACGTAGTGGTCGGCGTCCCCGGATGCGGTCGGCAGGAAGCACACCCTCGGTCTGCGGGCTTTGGTCAATGCGAGGATGTAATCGTCCAGCAGGGTGCTGTCTTTCTCCATCGAGAAGCCGCCGCCGCCAAGGGCCACGATCTGGGGGGTCCGGGTTCGCATCGCTCGTTCTCGCTTTTGCGCACACTGCGGGGATGGGCTTTCAGTGTGGCTGTAGGCGGTTTCCGCGCGTATGGACTTGCGCCCAAGATCCAGTGGTTGGTTCTCGACAATCATCCAATTGTGGTTGACCATGGCGCATGCGCCATGGTCCCGGCCGCGCATGCGCGGCCGGCCAGACAGTGCATGCACTGTCTGGACATCGCGCCGCATGCGGCGCGATGCCTATCGGCGCATGCGCCGATAGGAACAGCACATCCAAGCCCTGTAAGCTCGACGGATGCCTTCTTCAATGAACTCGCTGGAACATGTAGACGTTCTGATCATCGGCGCCGGCCTTTCCGGAATCGGTGCCGCCTGTCATTTGCAAGCCAATTGTCCAGGTAAGAGCTACGCGATCCTCGAGGGGCGTGAGCGCAGCGGCGGCACATGGGACCTCTTCAAATACCCCGGTATCCGCTCTGACTCCGACATGTACACGCTCGGCTACTCCTTCCGGCCGTGGACGCAGGCCAAGTCGATCGCCGACGGCTCCTCGATCCTCGACTACGTACGCCAGACCGCCGCCGATCAACGGCGTGGAGGAGAAGATCCGCTTCAACCACCGCGTGCTGCGCGCAGAGTGGTCGAGTGCGGACGCGCGCTGGACGGTGGAGGCCGAGCACGGCGAGCAGGGGGAGCCGGTGCGCATCAGCTGCAACTTCCTCTTCCTGTGCAGCGGCTACTACCGCTACGACGAAGGCTACACCCCGGATTTCCGCGGCAGCGAGCAATTCACTGGACAGATCGTGCACCCGCAGCATTGGGACGAGGACATCGACTACGCGGGTAAGCGCGTCGTCGTGATCGGCAGCGGCGCGACCGCCGTGACGCTTGTGCCCGCTATGGCCGAGAGTGCCGCGCACGTGACGATGCTGCAGCGCTCGCCCACTTACATCGTCTCCCTGCCCGCCGAAGACCCGGTCGCCAAGCTGCTGCGTCGCTTCCTGCCGGCCAAGGTCTCCTATCCGATCATGCGTTGGAAGAACGTTCTGATGACGATGGCGAGCTTCCAGCTATCGCGACGCCGTCCGCAGGCGATGAAGGCGCTCCTGCGCAAGGGCCTGGAGCGGCAGTTGCCCGCGGGCTATGACATCGACACTCACTTCAACCCGAGCTACAACCCTTGGGACCAGCGCCTGTGCCTGGTGCCGAACGGTGACTTGTTCGAGTCGATCAGCGCCGGTCGCGCGTCAGTGGTTACCGATCGCATCGAGAGGTTCACAGAGACAGGTATCAAGCTTGTCTCCGGCGCCGAGCTGGAGGCCGACGTGGTTGTCACTGCCACGGGCTTGAATCTGGTCGCGTTGGGCGGCATGGAGTTCTCCGTCGACGGTCAAGATGTGACGCTCGCCGACACGATGAGCTACAAGGGCATGATGCTCAGCGGTGTGCCCAACATGGCTTTCTCGGTGGGCTACACGAACGCTTCGTGGACGCTGAAGTGCGATCTCACCTGCGAGTACGTCTGCCGTCTGCTCAACCATATGGACGAGGCCGGCTTGCGTCAGTGCACGCCCCACAACCGCGACCCGCGTGTGTCCGAGCGCCCGTTCATCGATTTCTCCTCCGGCTACGTGCTGCGCTCGATTGACCAGTTCCCCAAGCAGGGCTCCAAGGCGCCGTGGAAGTTGCACCAGAATTACCCGCTGGACATCCTCAACCTGCGCTTCGGCTCGGTCGCCGACGGCGTGATGGAGTTCTCCAATACGGGAAGCAAAGTCGAGAGGCCGGAGCTGGTCGCTGTCTGAGTCGCGCATGGTCGAGGAGTCGCGCATGGTCTTGCGCCCGCTCGCCAAGGGTGACGAGGCCGAGCTGTTGCGCATTCACAGCACTCCGGAGGTGGTGTTCTGGTGGGACGTGCCCGACGCTGGCTTCCCTTGGAGCGATGAGCCCGAGTCGACGCGCTTGACGATCGAAGTGGACGGCTCCGTCGCCGGGATGATCCAGTTCAACGAGGAGCAGACGCCGAAATACAGGCACGCCTCGATCGATCTGTTTCTTGACCCCGCTTTGCACGGGCAAGGTCTCGGCACCGAGGCGGTGAGGCGCGTCGTGCGTCTGCTGATCGATGAGCGCGGTCATCACCGCATCACGATCGATCCGGGCAAGGACAACAAGGCGGCGATCCGCTCCTATGAAAAGGCCGGCTTCAGGCCTGTGGGAGTGATGCGCAGCTACGAGCGTCGCGTCGGAGCTGAAGAATGGCGCGACGGGCTGTTGATGGAGCTGCTTGCCGCGGATTTGTGAGGCGCCCGAACTGTCTCGAAGGGTGAACGCCGGTGAGAGCCGTCGGGTGGCCGGTGGACAGCGGGCGGTCGGTGGACAGCCGGGCGGCGGGTGGAGCGATGCTGGCCTGGGCTGAGAGCCTGCCGGCGTGAACCGCGGCTCCAGCCCAAGCTCAGCTGCAGATGACCCTTAGGCCAGCTGGACGTTTACTGCCTTAGGCCCCTTGTCGCCGGCCTCGGCGTCATAGGTGACCTTCGCGCCCTCGGCCAGGGAGCGGTAGCCGTCGCCGGCGATCCCTGAGTGATGGACGAACAGGTCCTTGGACTGATCGTCGGGCGTGATGAAGCCAAAGCCCTTGTCGTCGCTGAACCACTTGACGGTTCCTGTAGCCATGTTGCTTTTCCTCCGTGTTTTCGCGTGCTGCGAACGCGGAGATTGCTATGAGCAAAGGCTACGAGCGCTGACACTGCGGTTGTTCGGGATTAGTTACCCCGCTTGGATCAAGCCACTATATAGCATCGCTATGCGGCCTCTGAGAACGCCGTCTCGTCCTCGGCACGCTCGCCGGCGCTCTCGTGTTGGGCGGCGCTCGCCGGCTGCGGGCGCAATACGGCCATGGCCACGCCGATACCGACCAGCACAAGACCCGTAGCGATCCAGAACGCGAGCTGATAGCCGCCGGTCAGCGCCGCCGCCTGGGACTGTCCCTGGGCGAGCAGCTTGTTCGTGTGCGATGTCGAGAGCGTGGCCAGCACCGCGAGCCCCAGCGCGCCGCCGACCTGGGCGGTCGTGTTGACGAGCCCAGAGGCAAGCCCGGCATCGCTGGGTGTGGCGCCGGACATCGCGACGCCCATCAGCGCCGGGAAGCACACGCCCGCGCCTGTGCCGAGCAGCAGCATCGAGGGCAACAGGCCAGTCACGTAGCTCGCGTGGATGGGGGTGATGGCGAGCAACGCGAGTGCCACCGCGATCATGGCCAAGCCCGGAGGCAGCAGCGCTGCGCGCGCCGAAGCGTGTGATCAGGGGCTCTGAGAAGCGGATCGACATCGAGCCCATCGTGATCGTCACCGGCAGGAACGCCAGCCCGATCTCAAGCGCGTCGTAGCCGAGCACCTTGCGCATGTACAGGGCGCCCATGAAGAACATGCCGAACATCCCCGCGACGGAGAACACCTGGATCAGGTTCGCGCCGCTGACATTGCGCGAGCGGAAGATGCGCAGTGGCACAAGCGGGTTGCTTGCTGTGGCCTCACGTGCGACGAAGGCCGCGAGTAGCACGAGCGAGAGCGCGCCCAGAGCCAGGGTGGTCCCGGCGCCCCAGCCGTCTTCGGCGGCGGGCGAGACGATCGTGTAGACGCTGAGCATCAAAGCGCTTGTGATCAACACCGCGCCGGGAATGTCGGCGCCCTCGCCGAAGCCGATCCCCTCGTCTTTGTCGAGCAGGCGTCGGGCGAAGAGGATCGTCGCGATCCCGATCGGGACGTTCACGAAGAAGATCCAGTGCCAGTCGAGTGCTTGCGTGAGCACGCCGCCGGCCAGCAGCCCGACGGACCCTCCGGCAGAGGCGACGAAGGCGTATACGCCGATCGCCTTCGCCTGGTCGCGGGGACTGGGGAACATCGTGACGATCATGCCCAGCACGACGGCCGAAGTCATCGCCCCGGCGATACCCTGGACGAAGCGAGCGGCGACCAGCAACGTCTGCGTCCAGGCCAGCCCGCAGCAGAGGGAGGCCAGCGTGAACAGGCCTACGCCGAGCAGGAAGATGCGGCTGCGCCCCAACAGGTCGCCAAAGCGTCCGGCCAGCAGCAGCAGGCCACCGAAGGCGATCAGGTAGGCGTTGACGACCCAGGCGAGGCTCGAGGTGGAGAAGTGCAGTTCTTCCTGGATCGAGGGCAGCGCGACGTTGACGACGGTCACGTCGAGCACGATCATCAGGACGCCGACACACAGCACGTACAGCGCTATCCAGCGCGAGCGCTCGGTCGTGTGGTCGCTGCTTTGCTCGTCGTGTGTAGTCATATCGTCGTGTGTGGCCATAGTCACAAGCTCTCCTTTTGCAGTATCTCGCCCAGGCTATCGAGCAAGACCGCTGGTTCCATGTTCACGCTCGGCGGGTGTGTCGAGACCGTCAAGAAATACCCCCTGCTCGGTGAACCGCAGTTTCGTCGCGGCGCCGACCGCCTCGAACTCGATCGTGGCGAGCGAGACCGAGATGCGCGCCTCGTCCAGATACATGTCATACGCATAGACGATCCGCTCGTCCTGCACGATGTCCTGGTAGCGGCTGTCGAAGCGGTAGACCGAGCCGTTGGGTGTCTCGATCGCGAAACGCTCGTGGCCGCCGACCTCGAAGGTGAACTCGCGACTCTCGTGCGGAAGGTTCTTGGGTCCGAACCAGCTTGCCTTGGCCGCGGGCTCGGCCCACGCTTTGAAGACGTGTGCCGGTTTCGCCTCGTATGTGCGCTCGATCGTGAAAGTGGCATGGAGAACAGATCGCTCTTGCTGTGTATTCATCGCTTGCTCCCTTTTTGTGGTTGTTCGGGGTGCTCGGCCAGGTACTCGCCGAGCCGGTCCAGGCGCTGCTCCCAGCTCTTGCGTCGCTGTGCGATCCAATCCTCGGCCCCGCCCAGCGCCTTCGCCTCCACGTGGCAGGTGCGCACGCGCCCGACCTTTTCAGAGCGGACCAGCCCGCTGGCCTCCAGCACGTGTAGATGCTGGACGACGGCTGGTAGAGACATCGCAAGCGGCTCAGCGAGCTCGCTGACCGAGGCCGAGCCGAGTGTCAGGCGATCGACCATCGCGCGGCGCGTCGGATCGGAAAGCGCGTGGAACGTGAGGTCGAGCGGAACGACTTCTTGTTGGTTAAGCACTCACTTAACTATTACCACATCGCGCGGCTAACCCGAGGCGGCGCGGCGGCTCTGGCGCGTCAAGGCGCTTACGAGCTTGTCGATCGAGCGCTGCAGCTGCTCGATGCTGGCCGACTCGACGCGGGTCACGCCGACCTCGCGATTGATCCAGGCGTTGATCTCGCGGTGGCTGCTGCGGCTGCGCACGGCGAGATCTGCCACCAGGCGGCGGCGCTCCTCGCGCAGCTGGGTCCTGCGCTCGAACGCGGCTACCGGCGCCGGCTTGGGAGATGAGAGGGCGGTCTTGGCTTTCGCTGCGGCCGGCGCAGGTCCGAACAGCGTCATCTGTGGCGCGACTTCGGCGCTCAGACGGCACGAACTCGAGCGCAGGCGAGGACTCGCTCGCGCGCCGCTCGCGCGGCTCGTCCAGGCCCTCCTCCTGCTCGCGCTCGCGCAAGGCGTGGCGTAGCTCACTCTCGACCTGCGCCGCGTGCGCGCGCAGCACCGGCTCGGCGGGCAGATAGACCCAGCTCGGCTCGGGCGGGCGGCCGGGAATCGTGCGCACGAAGCGGCCGACGATCTGCCTGAAGATCATCGGCGTCTTCGCTGCCGTGGCGTACACGCCGACGCGCAGGCGGGGAATGTCCACGCCCTCGGAGACCATGTTGACCGCCACGATCCACGGCTCGCGCGACTCCCTGAAGGCGGCGAGCTTCTGGGCGGCGCGTGTCTCGGTGTGCAACACCACCACCGGCGCCTTACCGGTGGCGTCGCCGAGCAGCTTCGCGATCTTGCGCGCGTGCGTCGCGTCGGCCGCGACGGCAAGGCCACCGGCGTCGCGATGGCCCTCGGCGCGCAACTCGCTCAGCTTCGTGTCGGCCTCGCGCAGGATGCGCGGCAGCCCGTCGGGCAGCTCTGTCGAGATCGCGGTGCGATAGCGGCGGCTGGCCTCGCGGGCGGTGAGCACGGTCTCGAACGAGGACTCGATCACATCGTCGCCGCTGCGCCAGGAGAGCGTGCCGTCGAAGGTGACAAATGCCACGGGCCGGCAGATGCCCTCGGCCACCGCCTCGGCGTAGGTGTAGGACACGTCAGGTTCGGCGACCCCTTCGGCGTCGTAGCTGACACCGGGGATCGGCGTCGCGTCGGAGCGAAACGGGGTCCCTGACAGCAGCAGCCAACGGGGGGCCGCGGCGAAGGCCATCTGAAAGCCGGTGCCCCAGGCCAGCTCCTCGCCGAGGTGGTGAGCCTCGTCCACGATCACCAGCGTGTCCGGCGCGACCCGCGCACGCCACGCCTTCGGGTCGGAGGCCACGCGCGCATAGGTCACGGCGACTCCGTGGAAGTCGCGCGGCGGCAGCGGACCTGGGGCGTCGGGCTGCAACTGCACGCCCAACTGCGCCCCGGCTGCGGCCCATTGGCGCGTGAGCGGCGTCGTCGGGCACAGCACCGCCACGCGGCTGATCTCGCCGCGGAGAGCATCCGGCGCGCCAGCTCGAGCGCTGGACGCGTCTTGCCGGCCCCGGGCGCCGCCGAGATCAGGAAGGGACCGTCTCTGCCAACCGTGCAGTCGCTCGAGCGCGTCGCGCTGCCAGGCGCGCAGGGATGTGACGGAGGCTCCAGACAAGAGCCCGGCATCCTGCGGCCATGCTCCGGACGGATCGCCGGGTTTGGCTCAGTCAGGCCGGGTGGGGATGTCCGGCACGGCGTGGTTTGCGATGAGCGGGGCTGCGGCTCACAGGTGGGCGCGTTGGAGGGCGGCTGGTGCGTGTCAGGACCGCGGCGGAGGCGGCGCATAGCGGTGATGCAGGATCAGGAGGTTGCCGTCGGGATCGTCGAAGATCGCCATGTGGCAGACGCTCGTGTCGAAGGTGTCTTGGGGAAAGCTGACACCACGCTCTTCTAGCGTCGCGCGCGCGCTCGCTACGTCGTCCACGTGTAGCGCGATCCCGCTGCGCATCGGCACGTGTTCGAGACCCATCTTCTCGGCGTCGATCACGCTGATCGTCAGGTTGCCGGTCTCGAACTCGGCGTAGTTGCGCTCTTCCAGGTAGACCGAACGCTCCAGGCCGAGTGTCTCGCCGTAGAACTCCACCGCCCTGGGCAGATCCCGGGTTGGCACTGCTACGAAGTCCACACGCGTGATCATCTTGGTCGCATCGCTCATTCGCGCAGCTCCTCGGTCGTAGCTTCAGGCGTTCTCCGCCTGCACCTGCCCCGACTTTACCGCTTGCAGAAGGGCGTCGTAATCGCGTTCGTTCTGGTCGGCATATGCCTCTGAGAAGTCCACGATCGCCTGGTCGAAGACGCCGCCGGCGCCGAGATAGGAGGCGATCGCGATGCGGTCCCCGGTACGCGCGTGTGCGCGCGCCAGCGTCCAAGCGCACAGGGCGCCGTAGGCGCGCAGCATCGGATGGGTCATTGTCTCGATCTCGACGCTCAGCTTGCCGTCCCACAGCTGGCGCACATAGAAGTCGCGCTTCACGTCGTCGATCCCAGTGGCCGGCAGCCAGCCCAAGAGGATGTCGCCAGAGGCCTGCATCAGGCGCTGGCCCTCGACCACGCGTTGGCCGTGGTTTGCGTACTGGGAGGCGCCGGCGAAGGGCTCGAGCACAGAGGCTTGAGCTTCCTTGGCCTGCAGCACGAGCGGGTCCTGCTCGTCGCGTCCCACGAACAGCAGCACCCATGCGCGCGTGCCGACACTGCCCACGCCCACGACCTTGCGCGCGATGCTCTGGAACGTGTAGTCGCCCAACAGCACGCTGTACTCGTCGCTGAGGCTTGAGCGGTAGTCGGCGAGCATCGCCTCAAAACGCTTGTGCAGCTCGTCGTTCTCCGCTTGGCCCAAGAGCTCGCGTGCCGGCACGATCAGAGGCGGTTCGCTGATGAAGCGCAACTGTCCATCGACCGCTTCGGTGAGCTTGAGGACGGCGCGCGTGCTGTTCTTCGCGCGGGCCTTGCCCAGGCGCTTTTCCATCTGTTGCAAGCGCTTGCCCTTGACGAGCTGCTGGGCGCGCACGACGCCCATGATGTCCTTGGCGTTGAGGCTCGAGTACCACACGTCCAGATTGCTCATCTGGGCAAAGCCTCGCATCGACAGCCTGTAAGCCTGAGCGGCCCAGACGATGACGTCGGCGATCTCTTGCCTGCTCAAGTTGAGATCGCGCCCTGCGACGCACAGGCTCACGGCCAGCCGCTTGACATCCCACTCCCAGGGCCCAGGCAGGGTCTCGTCGAAGTCGTTGATGTCGAACAGCATCTCGCGCTCAGGGGAGGCGAAGACGCCGAAGTTCGACAGGTGGGCGTCACCACACAATTGTGCCCGCAGACCGGAGGTGGGGGTCTTGGCGAGGTCAGCCGCCATGATCGCCGCTGCGCCCCGGTAGAAGGTGAACGGCGAGACGAGCATACGTCCGTAGCGGATCGGCACCAGCTCGGGCACGCGACTCTCGGCCTGACCCTGGAGGATCGCAACTGGGTCCTCGCGGTCCTTTGCCGCTTTCCATTCGGCGTGGCTCGAGCGCGGTGTGTGTGCCCGCGCGTCCTTGCCTTCGGCTTCGCGTCGCTTGACCGTCTCGGCGTCGCTCATGTCCCGCTCCTTGGGCTCTCGTCAGGATCGTGCTTAGGCGCGGAGGGTGGAGGAGCCGGGGTGGTCGCTCCGGGGGTCGGCTGGGGCGCTTGGCCGGCAGGTGGGGCGGGCTTTGGCGGTGTGCCGGTGGGTGGCGCATGCTCGGCGGGCGCGCCGGACGGCGGGTGAGGTCCGCCCCGGACGTGCGAGGCAAGATGCGCGTCGGGAAACTCCAGCGCTGTTTGGCGGCGTAGCGTCTCTGTGCCGAATACCGCCAGCACGATGATGATGAGGATCCCCAGGAGCGATTTCGTAGCCTCGATCGGCCCCCACGCGAACAGCAGCAGCAACAGCAGTGCGAGCGCGCCGAAGGTGACATCCGGGCGGTCGCGCATGTAGGGCGCCATCAGATGGCGCAGCGACGTGGCGATCCTCGTGGGCCCGGCCAGCATCGCGGCGAGGACCACGACCACGCCGATGAACACGGTCGACCACGCGACATCGGCAAGCACGCTCGTCCCGATCGACCAGGCCGCCTGTGCGGCCGGCCTCACCGCTTCGGTGGTTGCCAGTGAGTCGACCACCTTCGATCCGGCGATCCCGCGCACCACGACAACCGCCAAGCCAGCGCCGACGAACGCCGCGCCGACCTCGGTCAAGGTCTGGCGCCGTCGTCCGCGCGCCAAATAGACCGCCAGCGCGAACATCGCCACGACCAGCAGCGGCAGGATCAGCGCCAGGCTGCGCAGTAGGTTGACTGCGTCCTGCATCGTGCCGAGCTGTTTGGAGGTCACGATCTTCAGTTGCGCGACATTCGCCGGGATCTTTTCGGAGATGCTCGCGGGAGCCCCCACCTTTTCAGCCACTTCGCCGAGCATCGGGCGCAGGTCGAGGACCACCGCGCCGCCGCCGGGCAGCTTGACGACGCTGCCTTTGTTCTCGATCAAGCGCACGAACTGGGCATGTGTGACCTGATTGGCCTTGCTCCACAGTTCCTGAACGCGCGGGCGTTCGAGCAGCAGGTTGATCCCCTTTTGCACAACGTCTTTCAGTGCGCCCGCGGCCGGGGCCGCCAGCGGCTTCAGTTCGCTCGGCAGCTCCTTGCCCAGTTCGCCGGCTACGTCGACGTTGGCGTATAGCTGTTCGGTCAAGTAGCCGGACACCGCTTCGCGGATCGGTGGGCTCTCGATCAGCTTCGTGTTGGTGCTCGTCCAGTAGCCGGTGTCGAGTAGTTGCCTGTTGGCCCAGACCGCAAAGATCGCCACGATGCCGAGTACGGTGGCCACGCCGATCAGGCTGCGCACCAGCCAGCGGTGGGGGTGAGCCGCGCTCGGGGGCGGAACGTAGGCACTGGCCCGCGGACCTGAAGCCGGAGGGTTGGCGGCGGAGCTCACGTTAGGGGAGGCTATCCGGGGGTTCGGCGAGCAGTAACCGTGTTAGCCCGCACCGAGGTAGGTGTTTTCACGCAACCTCCCGATATTTCAGGAGTCATCGCGCTCTGCCATGTCGGCGCCGGTGGTAGTCGTCATCACCTGAGCCGCACCACCCCCAAGCACCCTGCGCACCAGTCCCGGTGCCACGATGCGCAGGGCCGCTGCAAGCGCATACGGTCGCGGCACGTAGCGCTCGGGACGCCGCTCCACGCCCGCCTGGTAGATCGCCTCGGCCGCCTTCCCGGGCGTCGAGACGATCCAACGAGTGAGCGCACGGTCGGTCAGCTCGGCTTGCGGGAAGCCCTCGGTGGAGATGAAGCCGGGCAGCACGAGCCCGACATGCACGCCGTGCGGGCGCTCCTCGGCCCATAGCGAGTCAGACCAGCCGGCAAGCGCGAACTTCGAAGCGCTGTAGGCGCCCGAGCCGGCGCGCGCGACACGCCCGGCGGTGCTGGCCACGTTTACGATCGCGCTCGGGGCGCTCTCGCGCAGCAGCGGCAGCAGCGCCTCGGTCAGACGCAGCTGAGCGTCGAAGTTGATGTCCATCGTGCGCTTGACGTTGGCGTAGCCGCCCTCGGAAAAGCGTGCGCGCCAAGCGGCGCCGGCGTTGTTGACGAGTAGGTCCAGGCGCCCGTGATGCTCGCTCACGTAGGCTCGCACGCGCTCGGGAGCGTCTTCGTCGAGCAGGTCCAGCGCGAGAAAGTCCGCTTGTGGACCGAGCGAGCCGGCGAGCGCGCGCAGACGCTCCTCGCGGCGCGCCACGAGCACCAGCTGTGCTTTGGGGACGCTTGCCAGCCGCTGGGCGGTGGCCTCGCCGATCCCGCTGGAGGCGCCTGTGACCACGGCCACGAAGGGATGTGCGCTTGGGCTTTTTGGATGCGGGTTGGTCATGTGCTTTTGCCTTTCTCGAGTTCGCGGTGCTCGATACCCTCGGGTCCGGCGATCAGGATGTCGCTGACCATCCCCGCCGCGAACAGGCCGTGGTCCACGACCCCGGGGGTGTCGGCCAAGTGTGCGGCCAGCGCCCGCACGCCTTCGATCGGGCCGAAGTAGTCGGCGATCAGATTGCCCTCAGGGCTGGGGGGCACGTCGCGCAGCCTCGCCTCGCCGATCAGAGCTAGCGTCGCTTGGGCGCCGAAACGCAGGATCTCCAGTGGCACCGGCGGGTGCAACTCGGCGACCAGCTTCTCGGCGGAGGCGATCACCACGAAGCGCTTGCTGGCCGTGGCGACGATCTTCTCGTGCGTGTGCGCGGCGCCGCCCCCCTTGATGAGCCATCCCTCGGGATCGATCTGATCGGCCCCGTCGATCGCGATGTCCAGCCGGCCGAGCTCGTCAAGGCCTTCGACTACCAGTCCCAGCTCGCGCGCGGCGCGCTCGGTCGCCGGGGAGGTGGCCGCGCAGCGCAGGCTCAAGCCGCGCGCCACCAATGCGGGCAGCAGGTGGGCGACGGTGGAACCTGTGCCCAGGCCGACACGATCGCCGTCCTTTACGAGCAGGACGGCAGCCTCGGCAGCCGCACGCTTCTGCTCGTCGGTATCTGTCATGGGCGCCTGTGCCGACGCGCGAGATGACGCCATCGTGCGGCGAGCCTACAGACCCAATGCTTGGTGGGTCTGTTCAAGGGGTGGATCTCCTTAGCTTGCGCTCACGTGTGCTGCTTCAGGGCCTTCCCCGGCGGTGAGCTGCTGGGAGCTGTGCTCTTCGGGCTCTCCGCGCAGGAAACGCCATATCGCCAGCAGCATCATGATCGTCATCAGTCCCGCACTCGTTGCGCACTCCTCGCAGACGGCGTGGATCGAGAACAGCTCGCGGTAAGTCAGATAGGCCGAGAAGCCGAAGCCGCCGATCGTCAGCACGAGCGTCGCAAAGCGCGTGTTCTCGCTTTCCGGCGCGAGCAACGAGGCCATGATCGCGATGTAGCCGAGCAGGCCCATCAGGGCCACGGGCACGCCCGCGAGCTTCGAGTAGGTCGAGGTCTGGACCTTGAAGCAGCTGCCACCCGAGGTACAGACGGGCCTGAGGTTGGCGTAATGGACGTAGGTCAGGTAGCTAGCGAGCGCAAGGCCGAGCGCCGTCAGCACGATCAGCACGATTCTCAGGGTGCGCCGACTCATCTTGGGGCGGTGCCGATCTGCTCCATCGCCCGATCACTCTCAGGCCTTCAACAGCTTTTCGATCGCCGCTTCGAATTCGCCAGCGTTGGTGAATCCGGCGATTTCAAGCTTTTTCGGCGATTCGCCCGTCTTGCCGATCATGAAGGACGGTGTCCCCGTAAAACCATTCTGGTTGGCTGCTTGCGCATCGGCAAGAACCTGGCTGGGGTAGGCGGGATTGTTGCGGTCTTCGCTCCATTGCGAGAGATTCAAGCCCGGTATCTGGGCGGCCAGCCCCTGCAGATATTTTTCGGTGACATAGCCGGTGTCCTCTTCTCCCTGCTCGTGGTAGAAGAGCTCGAGGAAGTGCCACATCAGGTTCTGCTTGCCGGCGGCGAGCGCGGCGACCTGCTGGGTCTGGAAGGTTTCTTTTTCGCGCGTGGCGGTCTCCATCGAGTGGTACTCGATCTTGACCTTGCCGGTGCGCACGTACTTCTTGATGATCGTCGGCAGCGCGCTGAGCGTGAACTGCTTGCAGAACGGGCACTCCAGGTCGCCGTAGTACTGGATCGTCACGGGCGCGCCCGGATTGCCGAGCGTGATCGTGCTCTGGGGGATGCCCTGCAGCAGCGAGATCACTTCGGTCTGAGCGGCCTGCGCCGCTTTGCTTTTCGGTGCCGGTGCGTTTTTGGAGCCGCCGCTACCGGTCGCGACCAGGATGATCGCGATGATCACGACAACCACGGCCGCGACCCCGCCAAGCTGGATCAGGCGCTTGCGCTGGGCGCTTTGCGCCGCGTGCGCTTCCTCTTGGGCCTTACGTTCGGTGCGCGCCTGCTCGCGGCGCTCCTTGCGGGTCAGATCTGAGTCGGCTGGAGTCATGGATGCAACTTTTGCATACTTTGCCTGAAGATTGCTTAAGGACTTGCCTAGGCGGTCCCGCGGGAGCCGTCATGGCCTGCGCTTGGCGTACCGTAGACGGAGACATTTGCCCCCGTAGCTCAGCTGGATAGAGCGTCGGACTTCTAATCCGAGGGTCGCAGGTTCGAATCCTGCCGGGGGCGCTGCAAAAACCGCATGAATAAGCCATTTTTAGTAGCGCGCTCCACTATCAAATAGTAACCATGTCCCCAATATGTCCCCGGAGCTTGTTAGGCTTGGGGCATGGTTCAGCCACGAGGTGCGTCAGCGAGGCGGCCCAGTGGGCACGTTTTCAGGGCTGATCGCGCACGCGGCCCAGTCTGGTACGCAAAGTACAGGCTGCCTGACGGACGGCAGTTGCAGAAGAAACTTGGACCCGCGTGGACGGAGCGTGGGCGTCCTCCGGCTGGTTACTACACCAAGCGTTTGGCGGAGGATTGGCTACGCGATGTGCTCGACCAGGCACGTAGAGGCACATTGCCCGGTCTTGTCGTGACTGGGGCCACGTTCGCCGACGCCGCGGCAGAGTTCATGCGATATGCCGAGCACGACAAGGCGCTAAAGCCATCCACGCTCTATGGCTACCAGTCGATCCTTGACGCCTATCTGCTGCCAGCGTTTGGAGACAGGCAGCTGGAGCAGATCACGACTGCCCATATCGAAGCGTGGCGCTCGGAGCTCGAGAGCGTCAGCGAGGCGCGACGTGTCGATCGTCAGCGCGCAAAAGGGAACGGGTATCCGTCAGCATCGACGCGAGCGCTCTCCAATAGCACCAAGAACCGGATCATGGTGACGCTGCACGGAATTTTTAGGCGCGCCTGCAAGGTCTTCGGACTGCCGGTCAACCCGGCATCGGGCATTGAGCGTCATCCGGTGCGGCTGACCGGAGACATCGACGTTTTCAGTCCAGAGGAGGTTTGGGCGCTTGTGCGTGCCGCTGTCTCTGACCAAGACGCCGCGATCTTTCTTACGGCGGCGTTCACCGGCTTGCGGCGGGGCGAGCTGATCGCATTGCGCTGGCGCGATGCGGACTTCACCGGCTCGGTGCTGCGCGTTCGCGCGAGCTTTGCCGGTGGCGCGCTCACGGCCCCGAAGTCGGGAAAGGTACGCTCGGTGCCGCTTGCCCCCGAGGTCGCACAAGCGCTTGCGAAGCTCTCCCGTCGCGAGTTTCTTACAGGGGAGGACGATCTTGTCTTTCCTGGCGAACTTAGTGACTTCCTGGATGGGTCCGCGCTCCGACGTCGCTACGCAGCGGCATTGAAGCGCGCGGGATTGCGCCAGCTTCGATTTCACGACTTGCGTCATACGTTCGGCACACGCATGATCGCCAAGGCCGACATCAGGCGCGTACAGGAGTGGATGGGCCACGCCGATATCCAGACGACGATGCGCTATCTGCACTATGCGCCGCGTGAGGAGGATGCGCGGCTCGTGGCCGAGGCGTTCCGGGTGGATGGCGTGGACGTTGCCGCTGATACGGCATAGAGGACCCTCGATCTTTCGCAGTTGCCCTCGGTTAGCACTGGCTACGTGTGGATTCGTGCCGGGACTTCGTCCCGGATTAAGAATCCGCTGGAGCGGATGACCCCGCCAGCCCTTCGGGCTGGGTCGGGGTTTGACCGTCGCGGACCGCGTGTGCTTGTGGTGGTTGGGGGGTTGTTGGGATGGTCCACGACGGTCAAACCCCGACGAGATGAGTCCTTGTTGAGGGATGTGAGGGGGTTGGTGTTGCCTGCCATTGTCGTGGTGGCGCGATGGTTGTGGTTGGGGTGTCAGGCTCTGTGCCGACGCATTTGTGATGTCAGCGTCGACGATGGTCCCTGACTGTCGATGCGGAACGAAACTGCAGCACCAAGGGGTTTGGGTCTGGGCGTCGTAGAGAGTCCTTGAGCGTTCACGAGTGTTTCGACGGGATTGAAGTCTTCTTGTCGTCTAGCGGCTAAAATCTGGCGTCATGCCTCCTGCAACCGCGACAACAGCAATTGAGATCGACACGTCGCTGCTTCAGCGTCTGCGTGCCCGCCATCCGGGCAAGGCTGATCGCAAGATGATCGAGGACATCGCCCAGATCGACCTGGGCTTCTCGATGCTTCGCCAGGCGAAAGAGCGCAACGCCCTAAGCGAAGCAGAGGCGACCGAACTGGGTGTCCACGCGGCCCGCGTGGCTCGTCGCACGTCGCATTGACGCGCCTTGTAATCGACGCGAGCGTGCTGTTGTCGGCATCTGTCGCTGCGCCCGACACGCCGCTCTCGCAACTTATGGGTGCTGTGCAGTCTGGGGCGGTTGAAATGGTCGTGTGCGACCAGTTGCTCGGCGAGGTAGAGCGAGGTCTCGACAGTCGTTACTTTCGCGACCGCCTGACACAAGAGGAGCGTGAGGAGTTTCCCAGCGCCCTTGCTCGGATTGGGCTGCATAGGCCGGACCCGGTTGCGCCCCCGCCCATCTTGCGCGACCCCGAGGACGACTATCTGCTTGCGCTGGCTGATGCAGCTGATGCCGTCCTAATCGTCACGGGCGACAAAGACCTCCTGGATCATCCCAACCTCGATCCGCCCGCAATCAACGCGCGTGCGGTGTGCGTACATCTCGGCCTGCTCTCGAGATAATCGGACACCCCCAAACCGTGTCCCGAAACATGTCCCCAAGTGGGCAAATCTAATGCCATTTCAGGGCATGTAGTCCGACTCAATCTGGCTCAACCAAGCCAAATCGACCTTCTAATACGCCTCTTCTAATCCGAGGGTCGCAGGTTCGAATCCTGCCGGGGGCGCTTACGGAGCCTGTAGGTAAGCCAAACGGCTGGGCTGGTACCCGAGACTCGCTCGGCCGAGCCGCCGTTGGGTACCGAGCGAGAGCGATGGCTGCACGGTCTTGCCCGCCGTAGGCCGATACAGGCCCAATGTGCCATGTGAATAGCTTTGATACGTAGCTATCTGGACGCGTGTCTCGGGAGATCGTGCATATGTGGCGGAAGTGGAGGGCTTCACGGTCCAGCGGGAAACGCGTTGTACCATCCCCGATGACTGGTAGTCCCGATGGCTGATGTTGTAACTTGTAGTCATGACCAATCACAGGCGAAGGCGGCCAAAGCAGCGGCGAGCTGGATGCTTGCTGTGCAAGCCGCAGAAGCTGCCGGCTCTGAAGAAGGCCGAGCGCAGATGTGTGCGTCGTGATGCCATTCGACACGAGGCACGCGCAACGCAAGATTTCCTCCCTTCTGGCGTGCCAGGGACGGTCCGGCCATGAGGATCTCTGGCAAAGACACTCGAACACCGGGCAGCATCCTTGCGTCACAGCGGTTCGACGCTGCGATAGAGGACGGTATCGCGGAACGTCCCGCTCGATATCCAAACGGAGCTGCGTTCGTCGGCGTCGACCTTCCAGGTCTTGGCGAAATACTTGCGCGGAATGCGCGTGAAGATCGAGCCGTGGTGCTCGTGTACCCAGATGGGGAGGAGTGGGTCGTCGATCAGCGCAGGCCCGCGAGCGCTCTGGCGGACAAATAGAGTCAGGTCGAGCCGAGACTGTCGATAGCCAGTTAGCCAGTCTAAGACGACCGAGCGAACAGCCGCAAGAACAAAAGGAAGACGTTCAAGACGTCCAGGAAGATCCCCGCGGCCAAGGGGATCGCTTCGTCTGTTCCGGCCCGGCGCAGGCGGTTGAAGTCGACCACCGTGTACAGGCCGAAGATCACGAGTCCGAGCAGCGCATAAACCGTGTAGAGCGCCGGGATACGAATGAAGATCAGCACGATGCCGGCAAGTATCAATCCGAGCAGCAGCCAGAACAGGGTGCGATACAGGAACGACAGATCGCGCCGGATCGCATAGCCACCGGCGCCGAGGCCGCCGACGAACAGCGCGGTGGCACCGAGTGCCTGACGGACCGCGGTTGGATCGGTGGCTGAGTAGTAGTTGACGGTGCTCGAAACCCCCACGCCGAGCAACAGGCCGAAGGCGAACAGCAACACCAGCGCGAGGCGGTGATTGCCGCGCGCGTTGGCGGCGTTGAGGCCGAACAGGCAACCAAACGCGACCAGCCATGCGATGAACCAACCCGCACCGCCCATTTCGCGGGCAACGTATACGCCCAGCGTCGCGAAGCCGGTGGTCAGCGCCACAAGCCCCATCACCCTGCCGAACAGCGTCTGTGTTCGTGCTGGGGTCAAGCCCGCCGCGTAGCTTGCTGTGCTCATTGGGGAGATCGTAGAGTGTCGGCCAGTCTCAGAGCAAGTTGCTCGATTGCTCGCGCGAGTTCACGATGGTCTACTCAGCGCGCGTACCCCGAGCACGACGAAAGAGGATCGCCATGGCCATGCCCGAAGCCACCTTCTACTTCGACCTCGGATCGCCATATGCCTATCTGACCGCCGAGCGCATCGACGATGTCCTACCCGAACCGGCAACCTGGCAGCCCGTGTCGCTCGGTGGTCTGTTCAAGGCCAACGGACGCTCTTCATGGGCGCTCGGCGAGGGCGATAGCCGCCACAGCGGGATCGCGGAGGTCGAGCGACGTGCGCGCGACTATGGCCTGGAGGGCGTGTACTGGCCGGAGCCCTGGCCCACCAACTACCTGTACGCGATGCGCGCGGCCACCTACGCCTTCCAGGTCGGCCGTGGTCGCGAGTTCACGATCGAGGCGTTTCGCCAGGCTTTCGCCCGCGGGCAAGATCTCGCGCTCGAGGAGAATGTTCTGTGGGCGGCCGAGCAGGCCGGCTTGGACCGTGAGGCGGTCGACGAGGCTACGCGCGATCCTGAGATCAAGCTGGCATTGCGCACTGCTACCGACACTGCCAATGCGCTGGGGGTTTTCGGCGTGCCGACGGTTGTTGTCGGCGAACAGCTCTTCTGGGGCGACGACCGTCTGCCGGACGCGGCCGCGGCGCTTGCAGGTATCTAGCACCATGCAACCGTTGGGTTGCATGTCTGCCGCTACAAGCGCCCTTGCGACGCGCCGTCTGTAGCATCGACCGCCGCCGATGTTCGTGCTCACGACGCTGGTCTATCCGGTTGTGCTCGCGCTGCTGTGCCTCGGCGGGGCGCTGCTGGTCGATCGGGCCAGCGGCGGGTTCCTGCCGGCGATGCTGTTTCCCGCGGTTGGCGCGGCGGCATTGATCGTGCTCTCACAGTTGAGCACCTACCTAACGCCGCTCGCGCCCGCGACTCCCTACCTGCTTGTGGCACTCGCGCTTGCCGGGCTGCTGCTGGGACGACAGCGACTGCGCACGCTCGCGTGCGCCTGGCGCACGTCCGGATGGCAGCTACTCGTGTGTCCGCTGGCCTACGTCCTGGCGCTCGCGCCGGTGCTGCTGGCGGGACGTCCGACTTTCTCCTCCTACATGGCGCTTGCCGACTCCGCCGTGCACATGCTCGGCGCGGATTATCTGATTCGCCACGGACAGGATTACTCGCACCTGGACCTGCGCAACTCCTACGGGCTCTTCGTTCACAACTACTACGGATCGAGCTATCCCTCGGGTGCCGACACGTTGTTTGGCGGTAGCTCGTTCCTGCTCGGCCTGCCGTTGATCTGGACGTTCCAGCCGTTCGTCGCCTTCATGCTGGCGACCGCCGCGGGCCCAGCCTGGTTGCTGGTTCGGCGCGTGGGCTTGCGCGGCGGCTGGGCGGCGCTCGCGACGCTCACGATCACGCTGCCTGCGCTTGTCTACGCATATGAGCTGATCGGCTCGGTCAAGGAGATCGCGGCGCTTGCATTGATCTTGTGCATGGGCGTGCTGGTCGTGGATCACCGGCGCTGGCTGTGGAATGGGGCGCGCCCGGCGATCCCATTCGCGCTCGTGGTTGCCGCCGGCGTGGCGGCGCTGGGCATCGCGTTCGGTGCATGGGCGCTTGCCGCGTCGCTGATGCTCGCGGGTGTGGCTCTCGTCGAGTTGCGCGGTGGTCGGGTGCCTCGCCTGGGTGAGAGGAGCCTCCAGGAGCCGAGTGTCGGCGATGCCTCGGCTAACCCAGACGCGCGTGGCTTGCTTGCTCTGTTCGCGATCGGCCTACTGGTGCTGCTCGTTGCGGCCTGGCCGACGTGGGCCCAGCTCTCCGGCTCGTTGAAAATAGCGCAGGCGATCGCCTCGACCTCCAACTCCGGCAACTTGCACTCGCCGTTGCGCCCGTCGCAACTCTTCGGTGTGTGGCTCGGCGGTAGCTACAAGCTGTTGCCAAGCGGCGGAGCGCTCACGCCTACGCTCGTGTTGATCGCGCTCGTGCTCGTCCTTGTGGTGGTGGGAGTGGGGAATATTGTTCGTTCCCGTCGGTATGCGCTGGCCGGTTGGTTTGCTGGGATGGTGATCGTGTGGCTAGCGCTCGTGGGCCTTGCCAGCACCTGGGCAAACGCGAAGACGCTGATGCTGACCTCGCCCGCGGTGATGCTGATGGCCTGGGCTGGGATCGCGGCATTGCGCGACTCGCATATCCGCATCGCTGCTGCGCTTGCTGCCTTCTTGCTCGTGGGCGGAGTGCTCGGCTCCGACGTGCTGCTCTACCACAGCTCGAACCTCGCGCCCACCGCGCGCTATGAAGAGCTCGCGTCCATGAACAAGCGCTTCGCCGGACGCGGGCCGACGCTTTTCACCGATTTCGACGAATACTCCCTGTACGAGTTGCGCGACATGGATGTTGGCGGGCCCGACTTCGTCTATCCGCCGCCCGCGCTCGCCGCGGCCGCCGGCGGCTACGGGGACCCGGTCGAGTCTCAACAAGATTGCTCCGGCGGCACTGCTGTCCTATCCGCTGATCGTCACCCGCCGCGACCCGACGGCTCCTCGCCCGCCGTCCGTATACCGGCTGCTATGGCAGGGCGTCTACTACCAGGTGTGGGGTCGCGTTCAGAGTGCCTCGCGCGGAAGGCCGTCTGGCGGAGCGCGTCTTGCTCGGCTCGTAAAGGTGCCTCTTGCGCGTACGTTTCGCCCGCCTGGCTGGAGGCTCTCGCGCAAGGGCATCGTCATGAATGGCGCGGGAACGCTGAGTGCCCGGTTCGTTCTTCCCCATGGCGGCGTGTGGGAACTGTGGCTGAAGGGCGACGTCATGCGTGCGTTGACTGTTCGCATCGACGGCCTCGAGCTCGGTACGCTCGGCGGGCAGCTCGACGGCAACTCGCTCGTGGTCAACGTCCTTACCCCACTCCGTAGACGCCTGGGCGCGGGACGCCACACGTTGACGATCTCTCGTCCTGGCGCGGATCTTGCGCCCGGCGACGGTGGCGCCGCGACGCTCGTGGCGATCGTCCTTGTCCCTGGCAGGCATGACGTGAGCGGCTCGCCGAAGCCAACCTCGGAGGATCAGATCCTGCTCGGCGATTGCCTGGAGCTTTTGCCGCGCTTTGCCGACGGCTCGTTCCAGCTGATCTACATCGACCCGCCGTTCAACACCGGTCGCAGCGCAGACACGCAAGACGCTGCAGACAGTCTCTGACGAGGCCGGCGATCGGGTCGGCTTCGAGGGACGGCGCTATTCCACGCGACTGCTCGCCGAGAGCTCCTATCGCGACAGCTTCGACGACTACCTGGCGTTCCTGGCTCCGCGCCTGGAGCAGGCACACCGCCTGCTCGCGCGCGAGGGCACGCTCTACTTCCACATCGACTACCGCGAGGCTCACTACTGCAAGCTGCTACTCGACGAGATCTTCGGTCGCGAGTGCTTTCTCAACGAGCTGATCTGGGCCTACGACTACGGTGCGCGCTCGCGCCGGCGCTGGCCGTCCAAGCACGACACGATCCTCGTCTACGTGCGCGACCCGGCCGCCTACTACTTCGACGCCGAGGAGGTCGACCGCGAGCCCTACATGGCGCCCGGTCTGGTCACGCCCGAGAAGGCCGCGCGCGGCAAGCTGCCGACCGACGTGTGGTGGCACACGATCGTCCCCACCAACGGCGCCGAGAAGACCGGTTATCCGACGCAGAAGCCCGAGGGCATCGTGCGGCGCATGGTCCTCGCCTCCAGCCGCCCAGGCGACTGGTGCCTTGACTTCTTCGCCGGCTCCGGCACGCTCGGCGCGGTCGCGGCGCAGGTTGGGCCGCCGCTACGTGCTGATCGACTCCAACCCGGAGGCTGTCGAGGTCATGCGCGCGCGGCTGGGTGGCTCCAAGGCCGCGATCGCGAATTGAGCGGTGCCCCGCGCGGGCGCGGCGGCCTTGCGAGAGAGGAATGTCGCGAGGGTCTGCAAACGCCGGCGAGCTAGGGTCTAGGCGGTGGCCGACCGCGTCCTGATCCTCTCGTGGGAGTACCCTCCGGTGATCGAGGGCGGCCTTGCCCGTCATGTGCGCAAGCTGGCCGAGGAGCTTGTCTGCCAGGGAGTTGCCGTCGACGTGCTCACGCGCGGGCGCGACGAGTCGCCGGCGTGCGAACAGCAGCACGGGGTAACCGTCCATCGCGTGAGCGAGCCCCGCTTCCCGCTCGACCTCGACCGTTTCCTCGGGTGGGTGGCAGCGGATGAACGACGACATGCTCGCCGCCGGCAGCGCGTTGGCCGAGGAACACGCCTACGACCTCGTGCACGGCCACGACTGGCTTGTCGCGCACGCCTCCGTCGCTCTGTCCGAACGTCTTGACATCCCTTACGTGACGACGATCCACGCCACCGAGCATGGCCGCCACCAGGGCTGGGTCGACAAATCGCCGCAGTCCGACATCCATGCGATCGAGCGCTGGATGGCCCATCGCGCCGACTCTGTGATCACCTGTTCGCACTACATGCGCGGTCATGTCGCCGACATCTATGACATCGACGAGCGTCGCATAACCGTGATCCCCAATGGCATCGATCCGCGCGATCTGCGCCCCGTCGACGACTTGAACGCGTTGCGCCTGCAGTTCGCCCAGCCCGAGCAGAAGCTCGTCCTGCTCGTCGGGCGCCTGGTCTATGAGAAGGGCTTCCAGCTGGCGCTCGACGCGCTCCCGGGCGTGATCGAGAAAGTCGCGGGCGTGCGTTTCCTGGTGGCGGGCAGTGGCACCCACGAGGGCGAGCTCAAGGCCCAGGCCGAGCGCCTGGGCCTCTCAGAGCACGGCGTGTTCCTCGGCTGGATCGGCGACGACGCCCTGCACTCGCTCTACCGCATCGCCGACCTGTGCGTGGTGCCCTCGCTGTACGAGCCGTTCGGGCTCGTGGCGCTCGAGGCGATGGCCTCGGGCTGTCCTTGCATCGTGGCCGACACAGGGGGCCTGCGCGAGGTTGTCCCTGCCGGCGAGCGCGTCGGCCTGCGCTTCAACGGCGGCGACCCAGAGCACCTGGGCGTGATGATCGAGCGCCTGCTCGTCGACGTCGAGTTGCGTGATCGCCTGGTCACCGAGGCCTACAGAGCACGTGCTCAGCTTCGACTGGAGCGACGTCGCGCAGCGCACGCGCGCGATCTACAGTGACGTCCTACCGCGCAGAGAAGCCACCAAGAGGGAGTAGGGGAGATGCTCGAAGGGTTGATGCAGGACGACTTCCAGCTGACATTGCACCACCCGCTGCATCGCATGCGCTCGGTACATCCCAGCGGCGGAGGTGGTTACGCTCGCTGACAGCGGCACCGTGCGAGCCACCTACGGGGAAGTGGCGGAGCGTGTCGATCGCCTCGCCCGCGTGCTCGATCGGCTTGGCGTCAAACAGGGCGATCGGGTTGGCACGTTCGCCTGGAACAATCAGCGCCATCTCGAGCTCTACATGGCGGTGCCCTGTGTCGGCGCGGTCCTGCACACGCTCAACATTCGCCTGTTCGCCGAGCAGCTCACCTACATCGTCAACCACGCCGAGGACGGCGTCATCTTTGTCGACGACTCGGTTGTGCCGATCCTGCAAGAGCTTGCGCCCACGTTCGAAGGTGTGCGCCACTACGTGGTGATGGGCGAGCGCCACGGCGCCGATCACAGCTCGCGGGGCTGGGCCGGCTCACTGCCGAACGCTTTGCACTACGAGGACCTTCTGGAGGAGGCCGGGGCAGGCTCCTTATGACTACCCCGAGCTCGATGAGCGTCAGGCCGCGGCGCTCTGCTACACGAGCGGCACCACGGGCAACCCCAAGGGCGTGCTCTACTCGCACCGCTCGATCTCGTTGCACTCCTCGGCCTCGCTCATGACCGATGCGCTCGGCCTCTCGACACGCGACCGCGCGCTTGTAGTGGTGCCGATGTTTCATGCCAACGCCTGGGGCATCCCGCACGCCGCGGCGCTTGCCGGCGCGGACCTGATCATGCCCGACCGCTTTCTTCAAGCCGAGCCTTTGGCGAAGCTAATCGAAGCCGAGCGGCCCACGATCATGGGCTGCGTGCCCACTATCTTCGCCGACATGCTGCGCTACGCCGACACTAACGACGTGGACCTCTCCTCGCTGAAGAACGCCGCCTGTGGTGGCTCCGCGGTACCGCGGCAGCTGATGAAGGACTACGAGGAGCGCCACGACGTGGGCGTCTTCCAGGCATGGGGCATGACCGAGACGAGCCCCGTCGCCTCCTATTCGCGCCCTGATGAGAGCGCCGGACACGACGACGCCTATTGGGACATGCGCGCCAAGCAGGGCAAGCCGCTGCCATGGGTGCAGGCACGGCTCGTCGACGACGACGGCGCCGAGGTCCCCTGGGACGGCGAGTCCACCGGCGAGCTTGAGGTGCGCGGACCATGGATCGCCGCGCGCTACTTCAACGACGACTCCGGCGAGCAGCGCTTTCACGACGGCTGGCTGCGCACCGGCGACATCGCCTCGATCGACTCTCACGCCTTCATCCAGATCACCGATCGCTCCAAGGACGTGATCAAGTCCGGCGGCGAGTGGATCTCCTCGGTCGAGCTCGAGAACGAGGTGATGGCCCACCCTGATGTGATCGAGGCGGCGGTGATCGCCAAGCCGGATGAGAAGTGGGCCGAGCGACCGCTGTGCTGTGTGGTCGTACGCGAGGGCGCGGAAGTGAGCGCCGAGGACCTGCAGGCGCACCTTAGCGGCCGCGTCGCGAAGTGGTGGCTGCCGGACGAGTTCGCCTTCATCGCCGAGGTTCCAAAGACGAGCGTGGGCAAGTTCGACAAGAAGGTGCTGCGCGCGCATTTGCAGGACGGGAACGCTCGAAGGGCGCGTCAAGCTGGGCGCATGAGGGCTTTGCGACTCACGAGGTCGTGTGTGCGATGAGGCGCTGAGGCGCTCGTTGGGCGCATGGCCCGTCCGGATCGCGGGCAAAGATGCAGGAGAATGGACGCCCGAGCAAAAAGGGTCTCGGATAGACTGATGCGCTCGCAGCATCGCCAAGCGATTGGCAAAGCTCTCAAAGGAAATGAGGGGCCTGCTCTCAGAGCGGCCCAAGCGAACCACCGGACGCGGGAGATAGCAACATGCGAAACGACTTGACGGCCTGGCGAAGGGCCACAGCCAGGCAAATGCGACGTCGATCGGCCGCGCACGCTCGCGCAGGCGCCGCACGGTGCGCGGATTGCTGGCCCTTCCGCTCGCCCTGATGCTGATCGCGCCCGGGACGGCGCTGGCAGCCGAACCGACGTCCGGCTACAGCCAGACGACGCCCGCGCCGACAACGACGACTGCGCCGACCCCCAAACAGGAAACGGCGCCGACGAAAACGTCGAGCACTCCCAAAGAAACACCTGCAAAATCTGGTGTGGAACCGACTAAAACAACCGAACCGGCCAAATCGAGCACCGAACCGACCGCGACCACCGCAGCCAAAACGCTGCCCTTTACCGGTCTCAACCTGACCTGGATCGTGATCGGCGGCGTGCTGCTGGTGGCAATGGGCGCTTCGATCCTGCTTACCCAGCGCCGCCGCGACACTGGCCGTTAGCGGCACCCGCTAACTGACGATTACGAGATCGCCGATCGCCAGCAGCGGGTAGACCTGGCCCGCTGTTCCGATCGGCAGCTCGACGCAGCCATTTGACTGCGGGAAGCCGTATGACGCGCGCGGGAAGCCGTGTACGGCGTCGCCGCCGTTGAAGTAGTTGACCCATGGCACGCCCGGATCGCTGTAGTGCGAGCCGTCCGGGTTGGTGCCGGTCATCGTCGTAGACACGTAGCGGGCATAGATCGGGAAGGTCCCGCGTTCGGTTTCCGCCCCGGCCACACCGGTGTTCGCTGGCGTGGAGATCACCACGCGCCCACCGCGATGGACCTCGAGCGTCTCGGGACTGGACTCGCTGACGGTCACGAACGTATACGGCGTCGGGTCGGCGTGGCCGAGCGTCTCAGCCGCCAGTAGCGAAGCCCACGTAGGGCTGTCGGCCGTGCCGGTGGCGGGGAGTCCGTGATCTGACTGGTAGACGATCAGCGCGCCGCGCGTGGTCGTATCGAGCGAGCCGTAGGCAAGCCCAGGCGCGTAGGACTCGTTTGAGACGAGCCTTGCCGCCGGTGGGTCGAAGGCATAGTGGGCGGCGCTAGCCCCGGCTCTCGGCTCGTGCGCCGCTGTTGCGGCCATGAGCGGCGTCGATCGTGTAGGGCAGGTAGCGCAAGCGAGCAAGCGCCTGCTGGAGTCCGCGCAGCGATGGGCATGCGACGTGCAGCGTCTGCCTGTGGGCTGTGCCGAGTGGAGGATGCCCGAGTGCGTCCGTGCCGGCCCAGACAGTCAGCGTGTAGTTACCGCAAGGCTCGAGCGTCGACTTCGGCGTGAAGGTCTCGGAGTCGCCAGCCGACTTCCATGTGCCGGCGACGCTGGGGCTGAGCAGTGGCGCGGGCGAGTTCGGTGCCGGGGCTGCCGACAGGCGCACCACAAGTTGTGCGGTCCCGTCCGCGATCGCGCCTGACGGGTAGGCCGGTCAGGCGCGTGCGCGGGGCCGGTTTGGGCGGAGTCGTAGCCGGGGGTGTGCCGGTGGGTGTAGGGGTTGTGCCGGTGCTCGTGCCCGGCGCGCTCTGACCGGGCGTGGCCGTCGTCGACCCGGCCGGCGTCGTCTGCGTGGCGGCGCCTGAGGGTGTGGCCGCGATGCTGGTTTGTGCGACGCATGCGCCAGCCAGCGTCACCAGTGCGCAGGCCAGCGTGATGAATATTGTCTTAGTCACGGGGATGAAGAGTAGCCAGTCGCGCGGAAGCCCGGCGAGGGGGATCGGTAGGAATCCATTAACACGTACTATTCCGATATGGTCTCATCGGTGGGTGATGCTCCCGAGCATTTCGACGCGATCGTCGTCGGCTCTGGGTTCGGTGGCTCGGTGACGGCCGCACGCCTGGCCGAGGCGGGTTGGAGCGTATGTGTGCTCGAGCGCGGCAAGGCCTATCCGCCGACGAGCTTTCCGCGCAGTCCGCTCGCGATGAAGCGCAACTTCTGGGACCCGAGTGAAGGTCTGCACGGCATGTTCGACTTCTGGTCCTTCAGCGGGATCGACGCACTCTGTGCCAGCGGGCTCGGCGGCGGGTCGTTGATCTACGCCAACGTCTTCTTGCGCAAGGACGAGCGCTGGTTCGTCAAAGAAGACTTGGCCAGAGGCGGCTATGAGGACTGGCCGGTGACCCGAGCCGACCTGGATCCCCACTATGACGAGGTCGAACGACGCATCGGTGTGCAGCGCTTTCCGCTCGACCAATCGCCGTATGACAAGACGCCAAAGGTGCTTGCCTACCGCGAAGCGGCCAAGGATTTGGGGCTCGACTGGTTACTGGCGCCGCTTGCCGTGACGTTCGCAAACGAGGGCTCGCCCGCGGTCCCAGGTGAGCCGATCCTTGAGGTTAAGCCCAACCTGCACGGACGCACACGCACCACTTGCCAGATGTGCGGGGAGTGTGACATCGGCTGCAACTATGGCGCGAAGAATACGCTCGATTACAACTACCTGACCGATGCGGCGCGAGCAGGCGCCGAGCTTCGCACGCTCTGCGAGGTGCGCTCGTTCGAGCCCGTCGAGGGCGGTGGCTACACGGTTCATTACGTCCACCACGACCCGGCATCCGAAGGCCAAGCTGTCGACACTTCCACGTTGGGGCTGCAGACGCTCAGCTGCAAGCACCTGATCCTCTCTGCCGGCACGCTCGGCACCAGCTGGCTGATGCTACGCAACCGCGCCGCCTTGCCTGGGCTCTCCGACCAGCTGGGTCTCGGCTTCTCGGGCAACGGCGATCTGCTCACCTTCGCCGTACGCGCCACGCGCGAGAACGCTGAGGGAAAGCGGGTTGCGCGCGAGATCGAACCGGGCGTAGGGCCTGTGATCACGAGCGCGATTCGCGTGCCCGACGAGCTGGAAGGCGGCGAAGGTCGCGGCTTCTATCTGGAGGACGCGGGCTTTCCCCAGTTCGGCGGCTGGATGCTGGAGATGCTCGAGGAGCCGGAGGCGATCGCCAAGGCGCTGCCGAAGGTCGCGCACTACGTGTGGTCGTTGATCCATGGGCAGCGCCACAGCGAGGTAGGCGATCTGGCCTCGGCGCTACTTGGCAACTGCGACCTGTCCTCAGGCCTATTGCCACTACTGGGCATGGGCCGCGACGTCCCCGGCGGGAAAATGATGCTTCAGGACGAGCGCCTGGAGCTCGACTGGTCCAAGGACGGTCGCTCAGGCCCTTATTTCGATCGCGTCCGCAATATCTCCCGCGAAGTCGCCGAGGAGCTTGGCGCCGACTTCCTGGACAACCCGATCTGGCATGTGAACCGCGTGATCACGGTTCATTCGCTTGGCGGCTGTCGCATGGGTAACTCCGCGCAGGAGGGGGTCGTGGACCCGTTTGGTCGTGTCTTCGGTCATCCCGGCCTGCACATCGCCGACGGCTCGGTCATGCCGGGGCCTGTTGGCGCCAACCCATCGCTGACGATCGCGGCGCTCGCCGACCGCTTTGCCGACGCGATCATCGAAGAAGGAAAGGGGACCAGCTGAGATGACCTCACTCGCTTTTACCGAGGAGATGAAGGGCTACGTGAGCTTTGGGGAGTCCGACTTCGACCGTGGCTATCGCGCCGGCAAGCACACGGGCACGGCCTTCATGTTTCACCTGACGATCGAAACGGAGGACATCGACCGCTTCATCGTCGACCCGCGTCATACCGCGCGGGCCGAGGGCTGGATCGACTCCGAGGCCTTCGGCGGCAAGCTGCCCGTAGGCGAAGGCGTCTTCAACCTGTTCGTGGAGGAGAGCCCTGGGTACAGGCGCATGCTCTACCGCCTACGGTTCGCCGACGGCGAGCAGCACCCGCTGACGATGACAGGCTTCAAGGAGGTCCGCCACGACCACGGCTTGGACGTCTGGTCGGAGACCACGACGCTCTTCACGCACGTGCTCGAGGGCCACGTGGCGCCCGAGCAGGACGCGGGAGCGCGGCTGGTGGCAAGCGGCATCTTGCACATCCATCCGCTCGACTTCGCGCGTCAGCTGACGACGTTCCGCACCGATCCCGCTCACCGTGTGGACGCGATCGCTCGCTTCGGCGAGCTGTTCGCCGGCGAGCTATGGAGCGTATACGGGCCAGGGGGCAAGGCGTGAGCGATCCTCACCACGGCGATCTGATCGCGCCCGAGACCGTTCGATGAGCGAGCGAACCGAGCGGATGGTCGAGTTCATCGCCGGCGACGGCCTGAGATGCAACGTGATCAACGTGCGCGGCGAGCAAGCGCCGGAGAAGGGCCCGGTGCTGCTCGTGCACGGCGCGGGCGTTCGCGCCAACATCTTCCGCGCTCCGAGCGGGCGCAACCTCGTCGATCTGCTCGTCGACGAAGGCTGGGACGTGTGGCTCGAGAACTGGCGCGCCTCGATCGAAATTCCCCACAATCACTGGACGCTCGACCAGGCGGCCGTCTACGATCACCCGCACGCCGTGCGGACCGTCTGCGCGCAAACCGGCGCGGATGAAGTCAAGGCGGTGATCCACTGTCAGGGCTCCACCAGCTTCATGATGAGCGCGCTCGCGGGGCTCGTGCCGCAGGTGCGCACGATCGTCTCCAACGCCGTCTCTGTCCACCCGGTTGTCCCGCCGCTTGCGAACCTGAAGCTGCGCAGCATGATCCCCGCGACGGCAAGGGTGCTCGGCTATCTCGATCCGCAGTGGGGGAGAGTCGGTGCGCCGTGGATCGTGCCAAAGCTTGTGGACGCGTGGATCAAACTCGACCATCACGAGTGCGACAACGACGTGTGCAAGTGGTCGAGCTACACCTACGGCACCGGCAAGCCCACTTTGTGGCGTCACGAGAACCTCAACGAGTCCACGCACGAATGGCTCAGGGGTGAGTTCGCGGCGGTGCCGCTCACCTTCTTCTCCCAGATCCTGCGCTGTGTGCGGGCACGCCGGCTGCTCGCCGTCGAAGACCATCCAGAGCTGCCGCACGATTTCACCGCCCAGGCGCCGCAAACCGATGCTCGTGTCGCGTTCATCGCCGGTGCCCTCAACCGTTGCTTCACGGCTGAGAGCCAGCGTCTCTCGCATGCCTGGTACTCAGACCACGCTTCCGAGCGCACGGCTCTGCACATCTTCGACGGCTATGGCCACCTCGACATGTTCATGGGCGACAAAGCCGCGCAGGATGTCTTTCCGACGATCCTCGCGGAGCTGGATGGGGGCACATGAGCATCGCGGGCTGTCTGCAGGGCGAGTCCGGTGGCCGCCTACGTCGTGAGTCCGGCCGCCACGCGCTCGTGGACGGGATCCCCTTCACGCTGCCGGTCGCCTCGCACGATAGCCCTGCCCTGATGGCGGCTTTCTCGATCGACGCGCATGCGGCGGCAGAGCTGTTGCCGGGCGATGAGGTTCATCCGCTGCGCCTATGGGGCGAGCGCGCGCTGCTGTTGATCTCGGTGGTCGACTACCGCTCCACCAACATCGGTCGCTACATCGAGTTCTCGATTGCGATCGCCTGTACCCACGGCGCGCGCGCCGCACCAGCCTTTATGCCGGCGCTGCCGTTTGCCCAGCGGCTCTATGGCACTGGCCAGTACGTGATCGACCTGCCCGTCTCAAGTGAAGTCTCGGTCAAGGGCGGCAAGGGCATCTGGGGGATGCCGAAGCACCAGGCCAACCTCGATTTCGTGATCGCTCCGCGCAAGGTCTCAAGTCAATACGACCTCGACGGCCAGCTATGCGTGCGCATCGAGGTCGGCCGTCCCCGCTTCGAGGCCCTGCCGCTGTCGCTGGCCACCTCCAACTACTGCGCTTTTCGCGGCATGCTGATGAAGTCGAACATCTCCTTTCGCGGACGCGCCGGCTTGAATCTGCCGCTAACGCGCTCAGCACGCCTCCAGGTCGGCGAGCACCCGCGCGTGCAGGCGCTCAAGCGGCTGGATATCTCCTCACGCCCGCTGTTCTGCGGCTATTTCCCCTCGACAGAAGGCATCCTCGACGATCACATCGACTCTTGGTTTCTGTCCTTCGCGACGCCGCCGAGTGTTGTTCCGGAAGGGATGGAGAGTGTCGTCGGGTTGGGCAAAAGCCAGGAGTGGCTCGCGCCGCCGCGGGACCCGGCGCGCGATGAGCCGGGTGCGCAGGTGGCCGAGCCGTAACGCGTTCCTTGGACCCAGCCTCGATGAGTCGGTTGCGAAAGCGGCTGAGCCGTAGCGCGCTCGACGGCTTGCCGATCGGGTCAGTCGATCATCTCTTCGCGCGAGGTTAATCCCAGTTCGTTGCGGTAGCGCATCTTGATCCGTGGCCCGGCGAGGTCGAGGATCGCGAATCCCATCCGCCCCCAATGGTCCCCGCGGTACTCGGAGAAATCGCGTTCCTCCCATTCCCCGGGGGATGGGATCAGGTCGCCCGGCTTGTGCTCCATCAGCACCGGCACGCCGCCATGGCCGATACAACGCGAGGTCTTCACCTTCTTGGCTTCTTTGAAGCCCATGCAGCGATGCTCGTGGCCCCATAGCCAGGCGGTTACGCGGCCGCCGTCGAGCACCAGGGCAAGCTTTTCTTCAAGCGTGGGGCCGAGGTCCTCCTTGTCGTAGACCGACAGCAACTGATGATGGCTGAGCAGCATCAACTTGCGGGTCGATTCGCCGGCCACACGCTGCGCGAACTCGGCCTGAGGGTCCTGCAACACGCCGACGAAGCCGCTGGAGAGCACGTCGCGGTCCCAGGAGGTGTCGAGCGCCACGAAATCCCAGGAGGGAGAGCGCAGCCTGAAGAAGCTCGTGGCCTTGCCGTCGGGCGAGCGTTGCCTTGCGAAGCGCTCGTCTCCCAGCAACGTCTCGAAGTAGCCGAAGCCGCCGCCGTACATGTCGTGGTTGCCGTTGAGCGACCACGAGGTGACGCCGGCGCGTGCCTGTTCGTTGCTCACCGGCCACATCCCGGGTGCCAGCACGTGACGGCGTACCTCTCCCTTCAGGCCCGAGTAGTAGATGTCGCCGAGGTGGATGACGTGGGCCTCGCGGCCTTCTGCCAGTGCCCCAGAGACCTCTTGCGCCATGAACTTGGCCACCTCTTGCGCGCGCGGCAGCCCTGTGCCCCAGTCGCCGACGATCACAATGCGGGCATTGTCCGCAACCTCGTATTCGGCCGGTAGGGGATTGAAGGGATGGTTCCCCTTGGCCATGCGTTCGAGCACAGCCCCGGCGACGTCGATCACCCAGTTGGGATCGTCGGGCCCGAAGCGAACGGGATGCAGGATCGACTCGATCAGGTGTAGCAGCCAGGCCAAAAAGCCACGACGCTTGGGGGCCTCTCCGGGCACGCCGCGTTCCCGCAGCTTCTCCTCGAGCGTGCTCTGCAAAAGGCTCTGGATCGGATCGCGCGACATGAAGGGTGCGACGTCGGCGGCGTCGGCCCCGGAGGACGCGAGCTTCTCGGTTACGGGCGGCAGGGCTTCGCGCAGCTTCTCGACGGGATCGCCCGTACCTTCGAACGTGTCGGCGGCCCGTGCGGCCTTGTCCTTTAGCTGCGGGGCGCCGAGCTGATCGCGCAGCGCCTCGACGTACTGGCGCACTTCGTCCCGGTCGACTACTTGCCTGATCATTGGCTCACTTCCATCTATCGGGCATGGTTGGTTGGGCGCCAGCATATACCGAGAGGAACCAACCAAGGCGGCGAGCTAGAGTCGATACCGAGCGGGGGACAAGTCGAAGCTACGCCGTCGGCTCCGACTTCGACGCAACGGTACGGGCCGGGAACACCTCGGACCCACGCCGAAGGTTCCGACTCCGACGCAACGATGCGGATGAGAGGACTCGAACCTCCACGCCCTTACGGGCACGGCGACCTGAACGCCGCGCGTCTACCAATTCCGCCACATCCGCGTGTCGAGGCAGGCGACGATATCGCACCGGCGCCAGGCGTAGGAGAGCGAGCCGTTCGTTCGATCGCCCTCTCCCGTGGTTGCGGCCTTCGAGTGCCGAATCCCTCGTTCTGCCCTCCGCTTTGCTAGCCTCGACGACGACTAGACAGGCCGCCATCGTCTAGGGGACTAGGACGCCGCCCTCTCACGGCGGTAACACGGGTTCGAATCCCGTTGGCGGTACTTCCCCGAAAAGCCCGTAGTTGGTGGGCTTTTTGCTTGTCTAGGGTCGGAGGCGCGTCGGCCCTAAACAACCGTTGGACCCTGTACGGACCCCGGTGTGCGCTGCTTCGGTAAGCGTAAGCGTGACCGACCGAGTGCCCTGCAAACATGGAGATGTATGGCAACCGTGCAGATTGACGACAAGGTCTACTTCGACGCCCTGCAATACATCTGGGGCCAGGAGCCCTCCCCTGGCATCGGTGAGGGATTCGAGGGCTGGATCAGAGCGCCTGAGATGGGGATCGAGAGCACGAGATGGAATGACCTCTCGGTGACCTTCGCCGGACTGATCGGGCACTACAGCGGTGAGTACGATTCGACTCGCCCTGGGACAACGATAAGACGCTCGTCTGGAGCTTCTACCGCGCGTGGATGGATAGCAACAGCCTTCCCCACTAAATCGCATCATGCCGCAATGTGGGCATCCCAGAGAGCCCCATCTGGCCGCCGGTTGGGCACGTAGCTGATCGTCGGTGCGGGCGCCGGCGGTGCGACGCTCGCGCAGCGCCTTGCCCGCAGAGGCTGGCGGGTACTCGTGTTGGAGGCCGGGCCGTTCTGGGACCCCGACGAGGATTGGGTCTCAGACGAGGCCGGAGCGCATCCCCTGTACTGGACAGAGGAGCGCATCATCGGTGGGGAGGACCCCGTGGATCTCGGCAAGAACAACTCTGGGCGCGGGGTTGGCGGGTCGATGATCCACTACGCCGGCTTTACCCCGCGCTTTCACCCATCCGACTTCGAGGTCCATACGCGTGATGGAGTGGGCGCCGACTGGCCCATCAGCTACGAGGATCTGAAGCCGCACTATGAGCGCCTGGAGCGCGAGCTGCCCGTCGCCGGCGAATGGTGGCCATGGGGAGACCCGCACGGCTACCCTCACGGGCCGCACCCCGTCGGCGCCGGCGCTCTGCGCGCCTGGGAGGGCGCAAGGCGCCTCGGGATCGAGATGCGCGTCGGTCCCGTCGGGATCACCAACGGCAGCTTCGGGCACCGCCCACACTGCATCTACCGCGGCTTCTGCCTGCAGGGATGCAAGGTTGGCGCCAAGGCATCCCCGCTCGTCACCCACATCCCCGACGCGCTCGAGCACGGCGTGGAGATACGTGCCGACAGCATGGTCACGAGGATCGAGACCAACAAGTCCGGGAGGGTCACCGGAGTCACCTACTTCAACGACGGCCAGGAGCACTTCCAGGCCGCTGACGCCGTCACAGTTGCGGGCTACTCGATCGAGACCCCGCGGCTGCTGCTGCACTCAACCAGCAGCCGGTTCCCCAATGGTCTCGCCAACGAGAACGATCTCGTGGGGCGAGGGATCATGGTGCAGGGAGCACCCCAAGTCGCCGGGCGCTTCCCCGAAGAGATGCGCATGTACAAGGCGCCGCCGCCGGAGATCAACTGCGAGCAGTTCTATGAGACCGACCCCGGACGCGGCTTCGCCCGCGGCTTCTCGATCCAGACCGTCGGCCCGTTGCCGATCGGCTGGGCCGAGCACGTCCTCGCCGACGGCCACTGGGGACAGGCTCTCAGGGAGTACATGCGCGACTACAACCACTGGTACACGATCGGCTGTCTCTCCGAGCTACTGCCCAGAGCGGAGAACCGTGTCACCCTGGCCGAGGAGACCGATCGCCACGGGATGCCGGTAGCGCGCCTGGATTACACGCAATGCGAGAACGACCGCGCGAACATTGCCTATGCCAAGAACAAGCTCCACGAAATCCTCAAAGCCGCCGAAGCGCAGGACATCCTTGAGATCGATCGCTACGCCCACCTCGTCGGCGGCTGCACCATGTCGCTTACCCCTGAGACAGGCGTGATCGACTCCGACCACCGCGCCTGGGGCATACGCAACCTATTCGTCTGCGACGGCAGCGTCATGCCTACCCAAGGCTCAGCCAACCCGGCGCTCACGATCATGGCGTTCGCCAGCCGCCTTGGCGAACGGTTGGGGGAGAAGCGCATAGATCCAGCCGTCAAAGCACGGAGCCACGTGTGAGCACCGTAGCTATCAGAGTATTGGGCCCCGCCGCGAGTGGGTAGGTGTAGTCCATGGCCGATCCCGAGCCGCGACATATCGACTGGGCCTCTGCGCAGATAGAAGACGGGACGCTCACCGTCGAGCTCATAGGCAAGGGCTCGAAGGCTTGGAAGGCGCGGTTCGAGAATGTGCTTGCTCTACTCGACACCGCACACACCACGTGGGGCGAGGTTCGCCTCCACAAAAGCACCGTCAAGGTCGCTGGCGTGCAGCAAGGCGGTGAGCCAGAGTTGCATCACTTTCTCGAGAGCGTTGTCCTGCAGGCCAATTCAGATACTCAGCCTGAGGCGCCAGAAAACGATGCTGAAGGCGATGACGCAGGCGGTGAGCACGATGTCGACGAGCAGATGACCGCGACGTTCAAGACGTTCGCACAACAACAGGAGGATTGACGATGGCCAAAGATCATGGGCCGAGTGTCAAGAACGACAAGCAGTACGAAGGGCTGCGCGAAAAGGGTATGAGTAAGGAACGCGCCGCGAAGATCGCCAATAGTCCCGGATCCTCCAAGCGAGGAGGTAAGAGCTCGGGGTCGGGTACCAAACGAAACGCCGCGTCCCAGGGGGGCACCAAGGCGCAGAAGGCCGCCGCCGGACGCAAGGGCGGCAAAAAGAGCAGTTAGCCACTTATGTCTGAGAGCGCGACAGACCCACACGTCCCAAATGGCACTTCGGCCAAGCTCTCGGCGCTCGCCTCTCATTACGCTCCCGGCCAGGAGCGTCCGCTGGGTTCCTACGCGATCGTGTCCGGCGTCTACGGCGCCGGGGTGGCAGGATCGCTGATAGCGCTGCGCGCCCGCGACCGCGACCGCGCGCTGCCAGAGCAGCTCACAACCCGCGACGTGCTGCTCATCGGCATCGCCACCCACAAGCTTAGTCGCCTAATCGCCAAGGACAAGGTGACGAGCTTCATACGCGCACCCTTCACCCGATTCCAGGAGGCAAGCGGACAGGGCGAGGTCGAGGAGGAACCGTGCGGCCACGGACTGCGCCTCGCCGTCGGCGAGCTGCTGGTGTGCCCCTACTGCCTTGCCCAATGGGTAGCGACCGGGCTCGCGCTTGGGCTCATGGGCGCTCCACGTCTCACACGCCTAATCAGCACGGTGTTCGTCGCGCACACCATCTCCGACTTCCTCCAAGTCGCCTATCGCGCAGCCGAGGATCAGCCGTGAAGCGCCACCAAGCCGAGCCGGGTTCCCTCGATCTCGAGGCTCCTGGAAACCGACACCAACACGAAGGAGAGGTAGTCACTCGATGGCATCCGCACAGCTACAAGGACAGACAGTTGCCTTTCTCACAGCACAGGAGGGCGTCGAGGAGGTTGAGCTCACGGAGCCCTGGAAGGCCGTGCAAGAAGCCGGCGCCATGCCGAAGCTGATCGCCCCTGAAAGCGGTGAGGTCCAAGCGTTCAATCACCTCGACAAGAGTTCGACATACTCCGTAAACGAGACCCTCGAGGACGCCGACCCCAACGATTACGACGCGCTGGTGCTGCCCGGCGGCGTTGCCAACCCCGACCAACTGCGCACCGACAAGCGGGCGATCCAGTTCGTGCAAAAGATCTTCTCCGCCGGCAAGCCAGTCGGCGTGATCTGCCATGGCCCCTGGACACTCGTCGAGGCAGACCTCGTACGCCACCGCAAGCTCACCTCCTGGCCCTCTCTGAAAACCGACATTCGCAACGCCGGCGGCGAATGGGTCGATGAGGAAGTCGTCGTCGATCAGGGCCTCGTCTCCAGCCGCAAGCCGGACGACCTGCCGGCGTTCTGCGCAAAGATCGTCGAGGAGTTCGCAGAGGGACGACACGACGTCGCGCACGCCGGTGCAACCTTCCAAGCCGTCTAAGAAGCTGTCTCAAAACCGTCGGTAGGCTTTCGGCGTCATGGCGCGGACGTGGTTGCGAATCCGGGTGGACTTGATGGGCGGTGGCGGGATCGACTGCGATCCCTCGCCGGGCCGCATCTTCCTGGTCGGCCCGTCTCATACCTTTGAGCAGTTCGCGGAGGCGATCGACGCGGCTTTTGCGCGGTGGGACCTATCGCATCTGCACAACTTCGAGCTCAGGGACGGCCGTCTGATCGGCTATCCGGACGACTCGTTCGGGCCCGAACTGGTGTGGCTGGACCACGCGAAGCTGAAGGTTGCCAAAGAGGTGGGGCCGGGCGAGGAGTTCGAGTACGTTTTTGATCTCGGCGATAACTGGCGCCACCGCTGCACTGTCGAAGCGGAGAAGGGCGATCCGCTCGAGGAGTACGGGATCGTGCCCAAGGTGCCGGCCCCGATCTGGGGTTGGGGTTCGATCCCTGATCAGTACGGGCGCGAGGCGTTTGATATCGAGGATGAAGCGGACGAGCTGGGCTGACTGCGCTCAGGCGGCGAGCTTGCGCTGGCAGACCACGGCGCAGCCGAGCAGCATGAACGCCATGTGCAGTTCGGGGTCGCGCTCATAGCGGATTCGTAGGCGCCGCAGGTTGTGAAGCCAGGCAAAGGTTCGCTCAACGACCCATCGTTCTTTGCCCAGCCCGGAGCCGTGCACGGTGCTGCGCCTGGCGATCACGGGCTTCACGCCCCGCGCCCAGAGCTCGCGGCGGTACTTGTCATGGTCATAGCCGCGGTCGGCGAGCAGCCGCTCGGCGCGTCTTCGCGGACGCCCCGGCCTGCCGGTGACCGGGCCGACACCATCGATCAGCGGCAACAGCTGGGTGACGTCGTTGCGGTGCCCGCCGGTCAGGCTGATCGCGAGCGGAATGCCGTTGGAGTCGGTGATCAGATGGTGCTTTGAGCCGCTGCGGGCGCGGTCAACTGGCGAGGGCCCCGTGTGGAGCCCCCCAAAAGGGCACGAACATGGCTGCCGTCAACAACTGAGGTTGACCAGTCGATCAGGCCAGCGGCGTTCAGGCGGCGCAGCAGCTCATGATGCAGGCGTCGCCAGACGCCTTGGGACTGCCATTCCGATAGACGCCGGTGTGCCGTCGCTGGTGAACACCCCATCTCGGCCGGCAGATGGCGCCAGGCGATCCCTGTGAACAGGACGAACACGATCGCGTTGAAACAGACACGATCATCCACTCGCGGACGGCCACCGCGGGGATCAGCAGGATGCTCAGGGATCAGCGGCTTCACCGCCTCCCACAGCTCGTCCCGCACCCGCCAAACCGAGCCCGCCATAGGCACCTCCTCGCCAGGTTATGTCACCCAGAAAGTTCGACCGGCTCGATCAAAGCCCTCCCCCCACAAGGTATTGAGACAGCTTCTAAGCGCCGGGGAGTGGCGATCCGGCGAAGAAGAGGAACCAGACCTCGAACGAGACGATCGCGATGACGGCGCTTGCGACCACGATCATCTCCACAGCGGTGTTTCCCCGTTCAGCGCGGAGGAGATCGGTGTCCTCTGCTCTCATACTGCGTAGCCACGGCACAGGGGTGGGTTTGCCGGTCGGCCGGCCAGCGAGCTTGTCATAGCGGGCGCTGAGCCGGATGAGAGCGAACGTCATCGCGCTGACGAGCACCGCGAGCGTGACGATGACAGCGAACACGGCCGTCATGCTCAACAGTTGCTGGCCGACCACTTGTGAGCCGACCCACAACGCCGCGAGCGGAGCGCCGGTCCAGATATTGATTGCGAGGAGGGTCGTCGCGCTCAACAACACTGTCCGTTGGGCTCCCGCGAAGCGGACAGGTCTCGCGTCGTTGTCTGCGCGGGCCAACGATGCTCCCCCGTCGGCGCTCTCTGCGGCTAATGTCGCATCGGCGCTCATCGGGAGAGTTCGGTGTTGTTGAATAGATACTCAAGTGTAGTAGAGGCTCTTTCCGCTCTGACGAGAGGAGGTTAGGAGCCGATCCGGCTTGATCGGCAGACCGGGCGCGGAGCTACGCGGGCACCCGTCTTACCTCGATCCACGCCGGATCACTTGATGGATAGAGCGACGGTGCCGCCTTCTACTTCACGCGCACTGTGACGAGGGTTGTTGCGTGGTCGCTGGTGCAGTTGACGAAGACCGTCGCTGTGACGTGATAGGTGCCCGCTGTGTGGTATCGGTGGGAGAAGTGCCAGGTCCGGTTTGCCGGCGGCGGGGTGCCCGCAATACAGAACTGCGGTACGGCCGTCGGCGGGCTAGCGGTCCCATCTCCATAGGAGACCCGGTCACCGAACGCTCCCCGTGCGCTGCGCTCACGGGCGGTGAGCCGCAGCCGTACCGTCGAACCGCGCGTGACGCGGGCCGGCGCAGCCGTCAGGGTGATCGTCAGGCCACCGGACCGCGCCTTGGTGCTCGAAGACGTTGACGTGGCGGCCGTGGCAACGCACGCCAAGGCAAGCAGCACTCCAAGCGTGACGATCGACAGCAGTGCTTTTGATCGGCTCAAGGCTCGGTGTCTCCTACGCGAGTTGTTATCTCGGTCGTCGTAGAGCCAACATAGCGAGGGCGCTGTCAATCGTCCGCGGGACGCCCCGCGACAGTGCATGTCAGGCGAACAGTGCACCGAGCCCGCGCATCGTGAGGCATTCGTCAATCTCAGGCTCGGAGAACAGACAAGCCCGGCCCAATGGAAGCTGGTAGCGGACGCAGTCCGGTCGTACCCTGCGCAGTCTCCATATCCGATGGGGAGCCCGGCGGGGAGGCGGGTTAACAGCGGGGGTACGGGGGCATGATGCACAAGGCGAGTAGCGGGGGTACTTATAGGCGAGCCCGGCGGGCGGAAGATGGATACCTTGACAACCGATAGTTGTTCGATATATACTGTCTCTATGGGCATACGTGCGATGCAAGAGGCGACGTTCCTGATCCTGACTGCCCTGGCTGGAGGCAGCCAGCATGGCTACGGGATCATCATTGACGTCGAGCAGATCTCCGGCGGACGTGTCCGCCTGCGCGCCGGAACCTTGTACACGGCCCTGGACCGGCTTCGCGCGGACAGACTGATCGACGTAGACCACGAGGAGATCGTGGATAACCGACTGCGCCGCTACTACCGGCTCACGTCTCCGGGCGAGAAGCGACTCGCTGAGGAGGCGGCCCGCCTGCAAGCGAACGCGGTCGTCGCGATGTCGCGGCTGCGCCCAGCGGGAGCGATGCGATGACCGGCTCGGCTGATCTGGAGCGTCGTTACCGGCGTCTACTGAGGTGCTTCCCAGCACGCTACCGTCGCGAGCACGAACAGGAGATTCTGTCGGTGCTCATGGACGGGGTCGAGGAAGGGCAGCGGCGGCCTAGACTGGCAGACTCCGTTGACCTCGTGATGAGCGCGATATTCATGCGCTGGCGCGAAATGACACGTCAACCTCGATGGAAATGGGAACGCAGGCATCCACGTCTCATCATCCGCATGCGCGTTGCGATCGGCATCTGGCTACTCGTGGTTACCGGCATACTGCTCGGCCAGGGCTACTGGTGGGGAGCGCTGATTTTCCTGCCAGCAGCTCTGCACTTTTACCTCGCCTACCGTATCCGGCAAGCCATCCAGAGCTAGCACCTAGCGCGCTTTCGGCCTCGAAGCAGCAGTCGTGCGGTACTTGAGGTGCGTGACGCCGGGCGCCCCGACCATCCGGACCTGCTCGAGCTGCACTTCCGCGGCCCCGAGATTGTTGAAAAGGCGAGCACCGTCAGCGGCGAGCGTCGAGCGCCGCGAGCTTCCCAGCGAGCCACTCGAATATAGGTGCACCCGGCCGTGTACCGGAGCGGGACGACCTAGTCCCTAGCGCAAGCGCGACATCTTGGCGGTCTACATCGAACACGCATGATTGGCGTGTCAATCAGGCATCCGGCGGGTAAATGTCGTCCAGATCGGTTTAGAAGCAAACGTTCGTGGAAGCCAACGAGCAAGGCGGAAGATGGAAGCGCGAATCGACATCATCACGCTCGCTGTAGCCGATCTGGAGGGGGCACTGGACTTCTACCGTGATGGCCTCGGACTGGAGTCGCGCGGGGTGGTCGGCACTGAGTTTGCCGGCGACGATGTCGAGCCGGCCGGGGCGATCGCGTTGTTCGAGCTACCGGGTGGGCTGATGCTGTCGCTCTACCCCCGGGCCGAGCTCGCGAAGGACGCTAAGGTCCCGCTCGGTCCGCCGAAGACCGGCGAGTTCAGCATCGGACACGCAGTCACAAGCAAGGCCGAGGTCGACGCCCTGCTCACCCAAGCCCAAGCCGCAGGAGCCACACTTACCGACCGGCCGCACGAGCGTCCATGGGGGATCTACTCCGGCTACTTTCGCGATCCCGACGGACACCTCTGGGAGATCCTCTACAACCCACGGCTCGTCCGTCCGCAGGAGTAGTCGCATCGTCAAGAATCAGCGACAAGATTGAGGAGGTAGGTGTTCGTGGCGAGATTCGTGACCATCGGATATGGAGACCGCGCAGGGTACGACCGGACTGACCCCGCGATCCGCGATGCGGCCCATCAACACGACGATCGCCTACGCACAGAAGGAGCCTTGATGGGAATCGTCGGCCGGCCCGTGCAAGTGCGCAACCACGACGGAGCGGGTGTGGACAGCAGCGAGGGGCCGTTCCTGCGCTCGGACCTTCCGATCGCGGGGTTCATGGTCATTGAGGCTGCCGATCTGGAAGAGGCAGTCAGCCTGGTCTCCAAGACCCCTTGTGCTGTCGCCCACGGTGTCGTCGAGGTATGGCCACTGAAGTCAACGCCGTAGGAGGTCGGTGCCTCAAATCCGAGCCTCTTTGTCCGAGCGCGAAGGCTAGACGGCTCGTCAATGTTGTGCTTCGACGGACATCGCGACGCTTGACCGGCGTGCCAGCTCGAGATCGGCGATCACCGCTGGGAGTAGGCCCGCATCCGCAAGCAAACCAGCGTCTGCGCTCGCCGGCCGGCGGGTGGTCTTTGCTCCTGTCAAGCGCCTGATCTCGCCGCTTATCACGGCCTGCTGGTGGCGTCACTGACGCTGATCGATCCTGGTGATGGCAAAACGTGTCGCCCCCTAGCCACTGCGCTGGATCGCGGCTCAGCTTGAGCCTGGGTCATCGGGATCAAACACGGGTGGGCACTCCAATGGCTGCCGGTCGTCTGTACTTGCTGCGCCACGATCGGTCCGGGGTATCGGAATCGACTCGAGCTTTGGCGTGAGTAGCTCTAAACCATCCTCTCCGGTGAGGCTGGTTCGGTCGAGTCGATGAACTGGATGAGCACGTCGAGGAAGTGCTCGGGTTCGTCGAGTTGGGGGAAGTGGCCTGAGTGCGGGAACACCTCCAGGCGACTGTTGGGCATTCGTTCGTGGGTTGCGTGTCCGTGGGAGACGGGGATGATCGAGTCGCGCTCGCCCCAGATCAGCAGGAATGGGAGATGTTCGGTTAGATAGAGCCGGTTTGAGGCGTCGACCCGCTGGCCGCCGGGCTCGACGACTGAGCGAAGCGTGTGGACGAAGGCGGCACGGGCAGCGCTGTCGGACAGCGTCGAGTGCCCGCGGGCGATCTCCTCGAGATCCGTCCCGAGACCCAGACCCAGCCGGTTGAGCAAGCCGCCGGCGCGCGCGCCCGCGTCGAGCAGGCGGGTTGTCGCGAGGAAGGGCAGTACGAGCTCGGAGCCGGGAAGCGTTGCGGCTCGAAGCAGCCAGTTGACGTCGCGGCCAAGGCCGCCGCTGTCAACTAGGACGAGTCGCTCGCAGCGCTCGGGGAACTGGTAGGAGAACTGCATCGCGATCCCTCCGCCGAGCGAATGCCCCACAAAGGTTGCCCGCTCGTGTCCAAGCGCAAGCAGCAGATCGCGCAGGTTGCTCGCGTGAGCGCCGAGTGAGTAATCGCCTCTGGGCTTAGCCGACTCGCCATGACCGGCCAGGTCGGGGGCTATCACGGTAAAGCGGTCGGCGAGATAGGGCATCACCCGCTCCCAAGTCGCCGAGCTGGACGTGATCCCATGGACGAGCACCACGACGGGACCGCTGCCCGCTTGACGGTAGGCCACGTCGTGACCGTGCAAGGTCGTGTGCCTCACGTCTTCGCGGCTGCGTTTTATTCGAGGCGGCATCCGAAGCTCCAATCCTCTCGTAACCCGCTTCCAGGCTGGCGCGGTCAGGGCCCTCATCGGAGAGTATCGCTGTCAACACCGGTCGTATTTGGCTGGATCGACTGTCCAGGACGCAACGCACTGATTTGGGACCGCGGGCCAGTGCGCCCAGGGCCCGTGCGCGCGAGAATTACGCATGAGTCGACAGCCCGCCAGCCCGCGCAATTGTGTTCTTTTGGTTGCCGGGGTTAGTCCTGCGGTCCGTGCTGGGTATAGGAGACGGATACCCCAGATGCCCGCTTCGGACGGTATGTCCGCGAACTGCAGAGAGGAGTTGACGCGACGGCAACGAGCGGTACGCAGCTGAGCCCGACCGACGTGAGCGTGACTCGCGAGCGCGTCCTTCCCGCCGACGCAGGAGGCGATGCTCCGATGTCCGACGGAGTGCTGCTGACGGGCGCGACCGGGTTCGTCGGCATGGAGCTGCTGGCCCGTTATCTGGAGCGGACCGACCGCCGCGTGTATGCGCTGGTGCGTGGCAGCGAGCGAGCGCGACGTCACAGCTCGGCTGGAGCACACGCTGCGCTCGCTGTTCGGCGCCGATCATCCTTACGCGCGAGCGCGTCGTGGCCGTGCGTGGCGACATCACACGCCCCGACCTCGGCCTTGGTTCGCAGGCGCGATCAGCTTGCCGAGCGGGTGAGCGAGGTCGTGCACGGCGCAGCGTCTGTGTCCTTCGAGCTCGGGCTGGAGGATCTGCGCCAGGTCAACGTGGAGGGCACTCGGCGGGTGCTCGAGTTCGCGGAGCGCGCTGATGCGCGCGGTGGGCTGCGCCGTTTCTCCTATATCTCCACGGCGTACGTCGCCGGTGAGCACGCGGGGTGCTTCAGCGAGGACGAGCTCGATGTGGGCCAGAGTTTTCGCAACGCCTATGAGCAGTCGAAGTTCGAGGCTGAGTGGCTCGTTACCCGCGCACGCCGGCGGCTGCCGGTGACGGTGCTGCGCCCGAGCATCATCGTCGGCGAGCGCGACAGCGGCTGGACGCAGTCGTTCAACGTGCTCTATTGGCCGTTGCGCGCGTTTGCGCGCGGCGCCTATACCGCGTTGCCCGCGCGTCGTGACGCGCCGGTCGACGTGGTGCCGGTCGACTATGTCGCTGACGCGATCTTCGCGCTCAGCCAGGCCCGGGAGGCCGAGGGCGCGACCTTCCACCTCACCGCGGGCGCGCACACGAGCAGCGTCGGCGAGCTGGTCGAGCTCGCGAGCACGTTCTTCGAGCGCCCAGCGCCGCGCCTGATCGAGCCGTCGCTGTATCGCCGTGTGGTGCACCCGCTGCTCGTGCGTGCCGCCCGCGATGAGCGCCGACCGCCGGGCGCTCCAGCGCAGCGAGGTGTTCTTCCCGTACTTCGCGGCGAGGGTCCGCTACGACGATCGTCGCTCGCCGTGTGGCGCTTTGCGGGACCGGCATCGCGCCCGACACCGCTGCACGCCTACTTCGACCGGCTCGTCGAGTTCGCGCTCGCCGCCGACTGGGGGCGGCGGCAGCTACCACGCGCGAGCGCCGCGGTCAGCGCCACGCACAGCTCCGTCGAGCGGATCCGCGCGAGCCGCGCACGTCAGCGCAAGCGCGCCTCGGTTGGTGCCGGCGGGATGACCAGCGCGCGGCTGTCGGCGCTCGACGCGTCGTTCCTCGCGGTGGAGACGCCCACCGCGCACATGCACGTCGGCTGGGTTGCCACGTTCTCGCGCTCCCGCCGACGGGCAACTGCCGGGCTTCACAGAGCTTCGTGATCACATCGAGCGACGCCTGGACGCGCGCGCCGCGCTACCGCCAGAAGCTCGCGCACGTCCCGCTCGGCCTACACGCGCCGGAGTGGATCGACGACGAGGACTTCTCCGTCGACCGTCACGTCTACTGGGCGCCCGGCCCGCTTGCACGACCTCGTCGACGAGGTGATGTCCGATGCCGCTGCGCCGCGACCGTCCGCTGTGGGAGATGTGGATCTGCGAGGACACTCAGAACGCCAGCAGATCGCGCTCGTCGGCAAGGCCCACCACTGCATGGTCGACGGCCTCGCCGCGGTCGAGCTCGGCTCGCTGCTGCTCGACCCCACGCCCGAGCCGCCGTCTGCGAGCCTGAGGACTGGCACGCCGCGCCCGAGCCTGGCGCCGAGCGACTGCTGATCCGCGGCATGCGCGACCTCGTCGGCCAGCAGCTCGGACTGCTGCGCTGACCGTTGCGCGCGCGCCTCTCGCCCGCCCGCGCGGCGCGCCACAGCGCCGCCGGCGCCCTGCACGTGAGCCGGGCGCTTGAGCCACTCGCTGCGCGCCGCGCCCGCAAGCGTGCTCAACAGCCCGCTCTCGCCGCTGCGCCGCCTGGCCTGGACCGAGCGTCCCGCTCGCCGACCTGCAGGTCGTAAAGCGCACCTACGGCACGACCGTCAACGACGTGATGCTCGCCGCCGTCGCCGGCGGCATGCGCGACCTACCTGATCCGCCACGGCGAGCAGCCGATCGCGCTGAAGGCGATGGTCCCAGTCAGCGTGCGCTGTCCCAGCGACGTACTCGGCAACCACATCTCCTTCGTGTTCACCGAGCTGCCCTGCGATCGAGCCCGACCCATTAGAGCGCCTCCACCAAGTGCACGCCGCGATGAGCCAGCGCAAGCGCGACGGAGAGCCCGAGGGAGCCGACCTCGCGCTGAAGGCCGCCAAGCACACACCCGGCGTCGTCCAACACGCCATCTCCCGGATCATGGCCAGCCCACGCACGTTCAACCTCGTGGTATCCAACATCCCCGGACCCCCGGGGCCGCTATACATGCTCGGCTGCCCGCTCAAGGCCACCTACCCCGTCGTCCCGCTGGCCGACCGCCACGCGGTCTCGGTCGGCATGACCACCGTCCACGACCAGGCCTGCTTCGGTGTCTACGCCGACCGCGAGACAATGCCAGACGCGGACACGCTCGCCGACGACATCGACGACGCGATCGACGAGCTACTCGCCGGGACCCAGCAACCATAAAATCAGCCCACTGTCGGATCCTCTCGCGCTCACCGATCCGCGAGGCTCACGCCCTGTCTTGCTCGTGGTAGGCGGCGTTCTCGGCGAGGCAATGCTGCCACTCGGGCGATACCTGGATCCGCGCACCAGATGGGTCTTGCTTTGCCCGGCAAAAGCAGCCGCGCGGCCGACGGCCGGCAAGAGTTCTGCCGCTCGTCGTGGGTGTCGCACAAACCTCGGGTCTGTCCGGTGTGGTTAAGAGACTTTCTGGGTATGTCCCAGAATTTTCTTGTGTGTGATCGTGAGCAGGTGTTCTTGTTGCCGCCGGACCCACGGGATTGGTTGCCGGAGGGTCATTTGGCGTGGTTCGTGTTGGAGTCGGTGCAGGAGATGGATCTCTCGGCGTTCTATGCGTCCTATCGGCTGGATGGGTGGGGCCGGGCGGCGTTCGAGCCGTCGATGATGGTTGCGTTGCTGCTTTACGCTTACGCGCGGGGCGAACGCTCTTCGAGGGGGATTGAGCGCCGGTGTGTGGAGGATGTTGCCTACCGGGTGATCGCTTGCCATCAGACCCCTGATCACGCCACGATCGCGCGCTTCCGTGTCCGGCACGAGGAGTCGTTGGCTGCCTTGTTCACGGAGGTGCTCTCGCTGTGCAAGGAGGCGGGGTTGGTGAAGGTCGGGCTGATCGCGATCGACGGGACGAAGGTCCACGCCAACGCGTCTCATCACTGCAACCTTGATTACGAGCAGCTCGCGCGTGAGATCCTCAAGGAGGCCGAGGCACTCGACGCGGCCGAGGACGAGCTTTACGGGGATGTGCGTGGCGATGAGCTGCCCGAGCAGCTACAGACCCGTGAGGGACGGCGTGCAGCGTTGCGGGAGGCGAAGCAAAGACTCGAGCGTGACCGCGGGGAGAACGGGAGCGTGAAGAGCGAAGCGGCCGCGGGGGTGGGCTCTTCAGGGGTGAAGATCGAGCTTGATGCTGGGGTGATCGTCGCGCGGGTTCAGGGTCGCGATGGATGGTTGCTTGAGGCTCGCCGCCAGCTCGATGAGCACCGCCGGCGTGAGGCCATTCCGATCGAGCGCTCGCGTGCCGGGCGGCTGCTGGAGGCAGAGCGACGGTTGCAGCAGAACCTCGCGGTCGAGCGCGAAGCGAACGAGGCATATGAGCACTACCGGGCGCACGGGCGCGACACCCAAGGCCGACGGCTCAGTCGCCCACCAAAGCCATACGAGCCGCCCGAGACGCCAGCGGGGAAGATCAACACGACCGATCTCGATTCGCGCAACGTGAAGACCCCGCGCAGCTACACCCAGGGCTACAACACCCAGGCCGCGGTGAACGAGCAGCAGATCGTGCTCGCCGCCGAGGTGACTGCCAGCTCACCAGACTTCGGTCACCTACAGCCAATGGTCGAAGCCACCAGACAGGAACTAGAGAAGGTGGGTGTCACCGAGACACCGGGAGTGACGGTTGCTGACAGCGGCTATTGGAACGAGGCGCAGATCGATAACGTCGTGAGCAACGGCATCCAGGTGCTGATCCCGCCCGACGCGGGCAAGCGCGACACACCGCGCCGCGGCTGGGATGGCGGGCGTTACGCGTTCATGCGCACCGTGCTCGCCGGCGATTATGGCGGCGGGCTTTACCGAAGACGCAAGGCGATGATCGAGCCCGTGTTCGCGCAGACCAAGCACAACCGCCGCATCAACCAGCTCCACAGGCGAGGCAGATCCGCCGCACGCTCCGAATGGCGGCTAATCACAGCGACTCACAACCTGCTGAAGCTCCACAAACACCACCTAGCCGCCCAGGCGGCCTAAAACGACACCCGGGCCACACAGAGACTCGACCAGGCCCCACAAAACCAGATCTCTACAGGCACCGCTGACGTTCACCCATCGCCCGCAGCAACTTTGTGCGACACCCACCGTCCAGAGCAGTCGTCTGACGTCGCCCTGCGCGCGTTCGCTGCTGGCTCGAAGCGGTAGGCTTCGCCTCGGAGCTGGATTCTTGGTGGGCAAACAAACAGGGGGTCAGATGCCGCTTAAGGTAGTCGGAGCCGGCGTGGGTCGGACGGGCACCCACTCACTGAAGCTCGCACTCGAGCAGCTGCTCGGAGGTCGTTGCCACCACATGGTTGAGATCATCGGCGATCCCGCTCAGGCGTCCGGGTGGACCGACGCGGTCGATGGCCGTGACGTTGATTGGCGGGAGCTGTTGAGCAGCTACGTTGCACAGGTCGACTGGCCGGGAGCCTCCTTCTGGCGTGAGATCTCCGCGGCGAATCCCGAGGCGCTCGTGTTGCTCTCCACCCGCGAGCCGGAGGCCTGGTACCGCAGTGCGTCCAACACGATCTTCCAGTCTGTTGCCGCTGCTCCGCCTGGACTCGAGCAGTGGTTCGGGACGACGATCCACAAGATGTTCGATGAGCGCTTCTCCGATGATCTGGAAAACCCGACCAAGATGATGGAAGCCTTCGAGCGCCACAACGCTGAGGTACGCGCAGGCGTCCCCGCGGACCGCCTGCTCGAGTGGACCGTGTCTGACGGCTGGGAGCCGATCTGCGAGCGGCTGGGCGTGGCCGTCCCGAACGAGGCATTCCCCGCCACCAACAGCACGAACGAAACGCGCGCGATCCTGGGCATGCCGGCGGTGTAGAAAGCGGCAGAGCCCGCCCCGAGTTGTCGAACGCCTCACCGGTGCGCCGGCTCATTGCGAAGCAGGAGCGGTTGCCTTGCTCGCCTGCGAGTTGAAGCGCTGAATGTGCAGTTCGCGTATGCGCAGCCAGGCCGGGGCTTGTTTCGAGCGTCCTCCTGTCAGGCGCACTTCCCCCAGAAAGGTCTGTAGTTATTTAGTCTTTTGTTTGTATGGGGCCAGGGGCGCGTCGGGCCTGTGAGGCTCAAGTAGGCGCTTAGGCAGACACAGCCTGCTCTTCCGCGGCTACCTGCGATTGCGCCATCCACCTCCGCAGTGCCTCGTGCATCGCCTCCACGCCGACGATCGCCGCTCCCGGTTCGCTCCACTCCGCCGGCACGACCGCAAACGGCTTGGTCTGCGGGCCGCCCAGACCACCGTGAGAGCCCATGAACTCCTCGAACGGAGCGACCTCTTCCGATGCGGGTTCGTACATGCAGTTGACGAGAATGTCTGGGCAATGGGGAAAGCTGTCGTGGCGGCGCAGGTGATCGGCTGCCGTCGGGTCGAAATCGGCCAGCGGGTCGTCACCCTCGATCGTGTCGTCGCTCAGGCGTCGCTGTCCGGCACCGCCAATCACAAGCGCGCCGTGCTCTTGCGAGCGCACCATTATGTATCCGATGCCTGGATGTGCCGCCAAGGTATCCAGTAGGCGCGGGTGCGCCTCGCCGATCTGCTCGACCGTCAGCCGCTCCGGGCTCGAGGGCAGATAGATCAGGCCAAGGCCACCTGAGGCCATCACGATCGCCTCCTTGGCGCCTGTTGCCTTCGTATCTGCGTTGCCTGTCGCCGGCGCTTGGTCGCCTAGCTGTTGCTTGCCTGCGGGCTCGGTTGCGCTGCGCTCAGCGAGTGCCTCCCGGTTTGGTCCCAAGGCGACGGTGCCTTCAACTGAGCGGCAGCGTGTGGCCCGCGCCAGCATGCGTCCGCCGACACTCGGCTCCTGACGCGCGTCGGCCAACACCGCGCCGACATCGCCCCAAGCCTCGTCGACCGCTGCCGGAGCGAACACCTCGCCTTGTGCAAGCGCTCCACGCACGACATCCTCCAACGTCTCGCCGTAGCGTTGGCGGAACGGTGCGCCTTGTGTCTGCCCATGGTCGGAGAGCACGACAAGGTGATAAGGACGAGGCGATTGTGCCGTCGCACGCTCCAATCGAGCCAGTTGGCGATCGTGTCGCTTGAGCACCGCCAGGGCGTCGGGCTCGCGAATCCCCGAATGGTGGGCCACCTCGTCATATCCCACGAAGGTCGCATAGCTGACCGGCACTCCCTCGACGATGTCAGCCATTAGAAGCGCCGTTACGAGGTCGCGCATGATCACGGCGATCGTGGCCCTTATCAACGGATAGAGGCCTTTCCTGTCGACGTGAGCAGCGCCGCCGCGGCGCTGCCGAGAGGCAGCCAAACGCTCGTAGGCAATATCCGCGAGCGACAGAACGATCGTCCGCATGAACCCATAGGGGTCGGAGAAGTAGGCAAACAGGTCTCCTGCCTTCGAGCGAGAGCGGTCACGAATCATGCTCATCGTCGCCGTGCAGCGCGGAGCGTCGCCGGAGAACATGTTTCCTCGGCTCGTCCCCGCGACGAGCAGACCGGCGCCGGTCGAGCGCCGACGCTCGATCTCGGCGGCGTCGGCGGGATGGTTTGAGACCATCGTGCGCCCGGACTCCTTCTCATACCAGCGAAAGGCGGGCATGTCCCAGTTGCTGCCTAGCAGCAGGCCGGCCTGACTTGCTCCTGTCTGTGAGGAGAGATCGCACTCCCAGCCAAGCAACCGGTGGGTACCGTCGGCGAGCCAGCGAGCGATCGTGGGGGTGTGTCCGTCGCGGATCGCCTCGCGCAGGACTTTCTCTCCGAGCCCGTCGATCTCGAACAAGATCACCCCAGGAACATTCGTGCGATTGTCCTTTCGTGTGCGTTTCACCCGTCTGCGAACCACACGTAGATGGCGAGCATCGCCATCTACGTCGAGCAGCGGTGCTACGAGCATCGAGACGAGAGCAAGACCGAAGGCGATTGCCACGTCGGTCCAGAACGAGGGTGTTTTGCCGTCCACGGCGTAGAAGGCGAGCGCGACCATGCCGGCGCTGAGAACGAGCGAGCCGAGTCCGAACGTGACGATCGTGAGTGGCAACGCGACGCGTATCAGCAGCGGCCACAGAACCGCGTTGATGATCGCCATGACGAGGGCAACGAGTATCGCGGCGTCGAGAGACAGCGAGTCGCGACCTGAGAGCAACGAGGTCATGACCAGCAGAGTCAAGGCTTGGACTGCCAGCATCGCCAGGGTTCGTACGCCAAACCCCAAGAGTGCTCGCAAGTTATCCAAGCGTCGTTGGTTGTTGCGCGCATCGATCGCTGAATCCAGCACTTGCTACCTTCTGGTCGATGGTCGAGGGTGCGGATGCTGTCCGTTACACAGACACAGCGGCAGACCGTATCGCCTTCCTGGGTCACGCTACCGTCTTGATCGAATTGGAAGGTGTGCGCCTGCTCTTCGATCCGTTGCTGCGCGGCCGTGTCCTGCACCTACGCCGCCAGGTCTCGCCGGTTGACGAAAGCGCGTTCGCCGACCTGGATGCGGTGCTGATCTCACACTCCCACCACGATCACCTCGACCTGGCCTCATTGCGGCGTCTGGGTCGCAACACCCGTCTGATCGTGCCCAGCGGAGCCGGCGCGTGGTTGGCGAGCAAGGGCTTCACCAACGTGTCGGAGGTGGATGTCGGCGACGTCCTGAAGGTGGCCGAGCTCGAGATCACGGGGGTCGTTGCCCACCACGACGGGGGACGTCTGGGCGGTCCGCAGGCAAAGGCGCTCGGCTATCTCGTCGCAGGCAGGCACGTGGTCTACTTCGCCGGAGACACCGAACTGTTCGCGGACATGGGCAGCTTCTCGCCGACACCCGACGTCGCATTGCTGCCAGTCGCGGGATGGGGTCCGAAGTTGGGTCCAGGCCACATGGATCCACTCCAGGCAGCACAGGCCGTCGAGTTGCTCCAGCCGCGCCTGGCCATACCCATACATTGGGGCACCCTGTTGCCGATCGGGCTCGCCCGCAACTATCGCGCGCGCCTCGGGGACCCGCCGCGTCTGTTCGCTCGAGCACGCCGCGCGCTTGGCGCCAAGCGTGGAGGTGCGAATTTTGACGCCGGGGGAGTCCACAGCTGTAGACTGCTAAGCGTTCCGTTCCTGTTGTGACAACGACTCATCTCTTGGAGATGTCTTCTTCAGTGCACAGAACTCGCAGCCAGCCCCTTGTCGTGATCGTCTCGTTGCTCAGCGTGTTCGTGCTTGCTTCCTGTGGCGAATCTTCCCAGGAAAAAGCGAAGGCCCAGGTGTGCGCGGCGCGTTCGGACATCTCCAAGGAAGTCAAGAAGCTCAGTGAATTGACGCTTTCCACCAGCATTCTCACCGAAGCCAAGAGCGGTGTGGAAGCGATCGGTAAAGACCTCACGACGATCAAGAATGCCCAACCCGACCTTGAACCGGCGCGCAAGCAACAGGTTCAGGCGGCAACCAGCACCTTTGAAGGCCAGATCAATTCGATCCTCTCCGAACTGGTCTCCAAACCTTCGCTCGGCAAACTCGAAACACAGCTCAAATCCTCGCTGACGCAGCTCGCCTCGAGCTACGAAAAAGCGCTGGCTCCGCTCAACTGCTCCTAGCGGCAGGCGAGGTAGGAAGACTGGCGTTACACTCGGCCGTAGTCCCTATTTGGGGCATCTCCGGTGCTCTGATCAGGTCACATTGGGCCGAGACAGAGCGCAGGCCAACCAGAGGAGCAGCCATGAGCAACGAGGAGCTGGAGCTCGGTCCTGTCGATATCGTGGTGATCGGCTATCCGCCGGACGCGCCCCGCACCGGTGAGGCGATCCCGCTGTTCGTGGACCTCGTGGATCGCGGAATCATCAGGGTGCTCGACGTGCTCATGGTCCAGAAGGACAGCGAGGGAAACATCTCGGGCCTGGAGATCGCCGATCTCGATGGCGACGGGGTGGACGACCTGCTGCTCTTCGCCGGCGCGCGCACCGGCATGCTCGGCGATGAGGATGCAAGCACCGCCGGCGAGGCGCTCCAGCCCGGCGAAGCCGCGCTGATGATCTGCTTCGAGAACGCTTGGGCGGCGCCGTTCGCGACCGCCGTGCGTCGCAACGGCGGACGGGTGCTTGCGTTCGAGCGGGTCGCCGCGCAGGACGTCCTGGACACACTCGATGCGCTCGACAGCGCGTCCTGAACTGAAAGGCGTATCTAATGCCACTACTTCGCGCCATGGCTCGCACCGCCGTAGTTGCGGGCACGGCCACATCCGTCTCCAATCGTGTCAGTCGTCGCCAGCAAGGACGATGGGCCAATCAAGAACAGCAGCAGGCGGCTGCCGCGCCGCCCCCGCAGCAAGCGTATGCCGCTCCGCCACCACCACCGGCTCAAGAAGCCGACCCGATCGAGCGCTTGAAGGAGCTCGGTCAGCTGCACGAGTCGGGCGTGCTGACCGACCAGGAGTTCGCGGACGCGAAGGCAAAGATCCTGGGGTAAAGGCCACGAGCCGGCACGCGTGGTTCGCGCGCCGGCTCGTATGAGATTGAATGACTCCGCTCAGGCTGTCTTGGGCTCGCCGAGAACGGCCAGTCCGTGGATCACGATCAGGCAGATCGCGAAAATTCCAAGCGACCAGAACGGGTAAGCCCCGCCGATCGACAACAACGCGCCGACCGCTCCGATTGTGGCGGCGATGATCCCGACGATGCGTCCATAGGCACCGCCACCGAACAGCGAGAGCGCGGCTGTGAGTTGGATTACACCGAGGATGATCGTGATCCAGCCCCATGTGTGCAGGCTTGCGAACACGTACCTGTTGTCGTTCACGAAAAAACTCGCGTTCCCGGTTGCGGCGATACCGTAGATGATGTTGATGGTGCCCGCGATCAGCAACAGGATGCCCGCGAACAACGCACTGCCCACTCCTCGCATATGCACTCCTTCCGTAAATGGTGCCTCGTGACACCTGTCACGAGATTCTATGGAGGTGGCGGTAATCCTGTGCCGAATGACATCCTTCCGTTACGGCAATCGCGTGTCAGGATGCCGGATCGAAGCTCTCGAAGCGCAGCCCGACGGGCCACAGGGCTTCTCAATAGCCCGGATTCGTCTTGACCCGCTTGCGGTCTGACTCGTGCAGGCGACCCTTCTTCTCGAGGATCGCGCACGCTTCGATGATGTCGGCCCCGAGCGTCGCCACGAGCGAGTGCCCGAGCGTCTGCTTGACGAGCGCGCGCATGATCTTCACGTGCTCGGCGTTGGGGGGCAGCGTGTACGCGGGCACCATCCAACCTCGCTCGGCCGCCAGCTGCGAGGCGACATCGAACTCGTCGTAGGAGTGCTCGCCTTCCAGCTGGAAGGCGACAAGTGGCAGTTGCTCGTCCTGCTCTGAGCCGATCAGGGCAAACTCGCCGCAATCGACTATCTCCTTGGCGAGCAGGCGTGCGTTGTATTGCATCGTCTCCATGATGTAGCGGTAGCCGTCGTGGCCGTAGCGCACGAAGTTGTAGTACTGCGCGAGCACCATCGCCGAGCCGGTGGAGAAATTCAATGTGAACGTCGCGTCGCGCTTGCCGAGATAGTTCTCGTAGAAGACGAGGTCGTCGGGGAGGTCGCTCTTCTCTCTGAACACGAGCCAGCCGATGCCTGGGTAGACGAGACCGAACTTGTGGCCGGACACGTTGATCGAGCGAACCTGCTCCAGGCGGAAGTCCCACTCGGTGTGCGGATAGAGGAACGGCCAGACAAAGCCGCCGCTGGCAGCGTCGACGTGCAGCGGCACGTCCAGTCCCTTCTCGTTCTTGAGCCGAACCAGATAATCGTTGATCCCGGTTATGTCGTCGGAGTGTCCGGTGAACGTGGTCCCGAGCACCGCCGCGACGCCGATTGTGTTCTCATCGACATGCGGCTCCACGTCCTCGGGCCCGATCGTGTACTTGTCGCGCGCGAGCGGCACGATGCGCGGCTCGACGTCGAAGTAGCGACAGAACTTCTCCCATACGACGTGCACGTCGCCGCCGAAGACGAGGTTGGGCCGGTCGATTGGCTTGCCCTGAGCCTGACGGCGATCGCGCCACTTCCACTTCAGTGACAAGGCGCCGAGCATGATCGCCTCGGAGGAGCCCTGCGTACGCGCACCGGTTGTCTCGCCCGGGGCGTTGAAGAGGTCGGCGAGCATGCGGATGCAGCGCTGCTCGATCTCGGCTGTCTGCGGGTACTCGGCGTGGTCGATGAAATTGGTGTGAAGCGATCCGGCGATCAGACGCTCGGCCTCTGGCTCCATCCAGGTCGTGACGAAGGTCGCCAGGTTGCGCATCGGCATCGCCGTCGAGCAGCACCTCTTCGCCCACCAGCCCGAGCGCGTCCTCGGCCGGCATGCCGCTCTTGGGCAGCTTGTTGTCGGGTGGCGCCTGGAGCCGATAGCGGTTGCCGTACTCGCTCTCGAGCTTCTCGATACGCCGGCCCACCAGGTCTGGCGGGGTCTCCTCCGTCTGCTGGCGGCCTGTCTTCTCGTTGGACGGCACAGTCATCCTCCTCCTCGGGAGTTGCGCGACGGGTGGCGAATCGCCTGCGATCAGCATAGGTCTTGCACACTGTCTTCGCTCAGAGGTGGTCGCTCCACCTCGCGGTCCGCCGAGAGCTACCCGTAAGATCAGCCGGGATGGCGACTCAGCAGGAGCATGTGTCCTGGCAAGGACGGTTGCACCCCAGGCGGATCCTGATCGGCGCACTGGTCATCGTCGTGATCGGCGCCGCGGCAACGCTTGCCGGCTGGGACATAACGAGCTGGTTCAAACACATCTGGGACACGCTCACGAGTATTCCGTTCGGCGACGTAGTCGCGGCGATCGCGCTGGTCAGCCTGCAGACGACGGCTACCGCGTATGCGTGGTATTCGATTCTGCGCTACGGATATCCCGACTCCGACGTGCGTTGGATACAAGTTCTGGCTTGCTACGCGGCCGCTGTCGCGCTCAACTCTGTGCTGCCCGCGAACATCGGCACGCTGGCGATGCTGCTGATGTACACCACGATCGTCGTCGCGGCCACGTTTGCCGGTGTGCTGGCCGGGATGGCGGTGCAGAAGATCTTCTTCACGTTGATCGGCGCATTTTGCTATCTGTACCTATTCCTGACGGTCGGCGGGTCGTTCTCGCTCCAGCTGGGGTTCGTCGGCGAACACCCCTGGGCCACCGCGATCCTGCTCATGGGGATCGCCATGCTCCTGTTCCTCGTCGGGCGAGTGCTTCGTCGGCGTGTCAAGCAGTGGTGGGAGCAGGCGAAGGTGGGTGCACAGATCCTCGTCCACGCCCGCGCGTTTCTCGGACGCGTCGTGCTTCCCGAGGCGATTGCCTGGGTGGCGATGCTTGGGACGATCGCCGTGTTCCTGTCCGCTTACAACATCCCCGTCAGCTTTCACATTTTGATGCGTGTGGTTGCCGGTAACTCGATAGCGAACGTCAGCTCGGTGACACCCGGCGGGGCGGGTGTCGTACAGGGCTTCAACGTGCTTTCACTCAAGGGCATCACAAGCGCCTCCAACGCGACCGCCTACTCGGTGGCTCAGCAACTGGTCACAACGGCCTGGGGCATTCTCTTTGCGATCGCGCTGCTCGTCCGGGCTTTCGGCTGGTCTGACGGCAAGACGCTCGTCGCGCAGTCCTACGGCGAAGCGCGCGAGAAGAACGCCGAGCGCTCAGCGGCGCGCAAGGCCAAGCGCCATGCCGGGGCGCCCAGCGCTCCTCGTTGACAGGCGTCGTCTTAGAACGTGTTTCAAAAAGATCGGCACGTCCCAGGCGTCCCTGGACGCGGCGCTGGATCGCCACGTGACGTCTTGCGCGTACAACCAGTACGCGCTGCGACGCCCCGCGACGACCAGCTTGGTCCATGAACACCTGGGACGCACCACCTATTTTGAAACACGTTCTTCGTCGTCGCCCTATGACCTGGTCGAGCGCGCCGGGTCTCATGGTTGGTTGAGCCATCCTTCGTCGTGGCTCTGAGCGCGCCCGCGCGCCATGTTTATTTTCTGTAAACCGGGACTATTCGGCTTGCACGAACTCTCCAGTCACGATATGGTCGTCTCGCTCACGATGTTGCGACGACCGGATGTTGCGACGACCGCCAAGGGTCTCGGCAAGGAAAGGTTTATCGATATGGCTTTTGAATCCAAACGTCTGCGGGTGCAGCTCCCATGCGGGGATACGACCGTCCATGAGCACGAGGGTCGCCGCAAGGTGCCAGGTGTCGGCGGTGTCTTTCATCCCACCTGTACTGCCACTGGCTCAATTTTTTATCCCACCTGTGGCCCAGGGGGATCGATCGCTTGCTACTGGTGCACTCATACCATCACCGGCACCCTGTGCGGCGCGATCGGCTCACTGGACTACGACCGTGAATCCGAGGACACGCTGGTTGTCGAGGCGGACCAGTTGCCCGTGATCCGCGCTCAGCTCGAGCTGCAACTGAAAGAGCTCGAGGGACAGTTGAGAGAGGTAGAGGCAGCCGAGACAGCGGTTGCGGAGCGCGAGGCCGAGGATTAGCGGTGGGCGGGATGGCAGGCGCCATCCTGCGGGCCAATCCGGGTTATGAGCTTGTTCTCCTGGACCGGCTCTCCGAGGCGGACCGCGATGCGCTCGAGGGCGAGCAGGAGCTCTACGGCATTCTGCGTCCGCGCCCGGGCGCGGATCTCCAGCCGCGCACGGCTTCCGCGGATACGGCTTTGTTGTTCCTCACGCTCACACAGGCGGCGAGGCTTCCAAGCTATGTCCGCACGCGTCTTGGGGCGAATACAGAGCGCGCGATAGCGCGGCTGGTGCTGGACTGCGTGCTCGAGATCGAGCACGACGGCGAGTTGCTCAGCGGTGCGCGAGCCGGCGATGCCCTGCTCGCGGGTAGCTCCAGCGGCGGCCAAGGACGGATCGGAGAGCTCTCGCTGGCAGCGCTGCGCTACGGGCAGGAGCTCGCGGCGCTTGGTGTGACACAGATGTCGCTCGCCGCGCGACTGTACGGGTACGGTCGGCGCCCGATCACCGCGGCGCTCGGAGAGCGCTTGCCCTCAGTCGCGGCTATCGAGGAGCACCTCGGGATCGATGCACTCGGCGGCTCGCGTGCGTTGCTCGATGCCGACTGGATAGAGGTGGTGGGGGAGCCCGGGGCGATGGGGAGATACTGGCGTACATGGCACGCTCGCTGGGCATCGAGTGGGGATGGACGTTGGGATGGCGGATACAAGCTCTATGTGAGCCCCAGCCTAGATGCCCTTGGGGAGGCTCTTGCGTCGGTGGCGGGGTCGCTGGCCGGTGCTCACGGTGTACGCGCGTTCAAGGTCGCCGAACGCTTGGATGGTCTCTGCCGGCCCGACAAGCTGGTGATCTACTTCGATCGTCTCGAGGATCTGCAAGCGGGAGCCTCCAGGTTGCGTGAGGATCTCGCGGGAGCACCCGCGCACGGCGTCCCTTTCACGGCGGCAATAACAAGCGATGGCTTGCTTTCCTGGGGGGCCGATCCGCCGTTGCTCGACGGTGCACGCGCGAGTTGGCGCCAGTGGGTGACAGAACGGCTTGCGGAGTACCTCGAGGCAGCTAGTGGCTCGGAGATCGAGCCATGGCAGTTTGCGCTGCGGCGTCTGCGCCTGGCCGGCATCGACTCTGACAGCTGGGTTGCGAGCAACGGAATGTGGGAGGAGGCGCTCGCGAGCGCGTAGAAGGCCATGACCGTCGTGCTCGAGCCCTTGATCCTCCCCGCCGACGTGCTGATCGTGCCCGTCGAGGAGCTGCCGCACGACCTGCGCGAGCAGATCGGCGATACCGATGGCGCCTATTCGATAACCCGTCCGCGGACGCGAACCACCTCGAGCATCATCGACGCGAGAACGGCTGCCCTGCTGGAGCGGTTTCGCACGCCCGCGACGATCGTCGATGCGGTGATCGCATACAGCACGGCGGAGGGTGTCGATCCCAGGGCCATGCTCGACGAGGCCTTCGGCGTGCTCGGTGGCTTCATGAACGATGGTCTGCTGGTGGCGCCCGACTCCGAGCTCGCGCGTCCGATCGAGACGCTGCTGGCTTCTGGCGAGCGGGCCGCTGGCTTTGAGATCATCGCGCCGGCTCAGGTGATCCTCGACACCGAGGTTCACCTTGCCCGCTCCGCCAGTGGTGAGGCGGTCGCACTGAAGTTGGCGCGAGAGGGATCGCAGGAGCGCATGCGCGGAGCGTTCGCGCACGAGGCGGCGATCCTCGCGAGCCTCGACGGCAGCGTGACGCCTCGGCTACTGAGCGAAGGCGAGATTGAGGGGCGGCCGTTCCTGGCGATCTCATGGTGCTCCGGTGTAGACGTGTACGAGGCGGCATCCGAGGCACGGCGGCTGGGTGGCCGCGAGGGTCGTGCCGTGCTGCTCGCACTAGCCGAGGGTGTGATCGGCGCCTACGCGCACCTGCACGCTCAGGAGGTTCTGCACGGCGACGTGCATCCTCGTAACGTGCTCCTCAGCGGTGAGGGGGAGGTGAGGATCATCGACTTCGGGATCGCGACTCGCATTGGTGGCACGAACAGAGTCGGACGCGGTGGGATAGACCTCTTCATGGAGCCGGAGCTGGCGCGCGGCAACCTTGCGGGCACGCCACCTGCGGCGGTGTCCGCGGTAGGCGAGCAGTATTCACTTGCCGCGTTGCTTTACCTGCTTCTCACCGGGACCCATACGCACCGCTTCGCGTTGGAATCCGAGGCGATGTGGCGCGAGCTCGCACAAGTCCCGCCGCTACCCTTCGCGAGCCACGGAGTTGACGATCTGCCCACGGTGGAGCGTGTCGTTATGCGTGGGCTCGCCAAGCAGCCCGAGGAGCGCTATGCCTCGGTTGCGCTCATGCACGAGGCGTTTAGAGAAGCCGCCGCGAGGGAATTGAAGAGAGCCACGCAAACGGTCCGCGCGGGCAGTGCCTCGGGCGCGAGAGCATTACTACTCAACGATGTGCTCGCGCGCATGGCGGCACCCGGCGGCGAGCTGTTCTCAAGCGGGCTCCCGGCCCCCACGGCATCGCTGCAAAACGGCGGCGGCGGCCTCGCCTACGCGCTGCTTCGGATTGCTTCGATCCGCGAAGACGAGGCGTTGCTTGGCCAGGCGGATCTCTGGGCGACGCGTGCGCTGCACGAGTCCTTGGAGAAGGAGGCGTTTTGTGACGAGCAGGCTGGGATCGTCCCCGAGATCTGTGGCGAGCGCTCCTTCTACCACGCGCTGGTGGGCGTTCACGCGATCGCCTCGCTCATCGCCGGCGCACTCGGCGATGAGTACTCCCAGCGTCTGGCGCTGGAAGCGTTCGTCGAGCAGGCGGACGGCCCCGACGCGCACTTCGATGTCGGATTCGGCCGCGCGGGTGTGCTGGTTGGATGCGCGCTACTGCTTGAAAGGCTGCCGCCAGAGATCGAAAGCGAATCGTTGCTGGGCTTGGGTAACAGCTTGAGCGACAGCCTCGCCGCGGACATCGCGGCACAGCCAGAGATCGCCGCGTGCCAAGAGATGCGCTCACTTGGGGCTGCCCATGGTTGGGCCGGCATACTGTTTTCGTTGCTGCGCTGGTGTGAGGCGAGTGCCGCCAAGCCAGAGGTCGCCTTGGGCGATCGACTCGATCAGCTTGCCTTACTGGGCCAGCCCGGTGGCCGCGGAATGCACTGGGCGCACAGCGTGGGACAGGCGCCGTATGCGAACCCAGTCCCGGCAAGCTGGTGCAACGGCGCGGCCGGCTACGTCTCGCTGTGGACGCTGGCGCACCGACTCATCGGCGAGGACGCCTACGCGCGTCTTGCGATCGGCGCGGCTTGGAGCACATATGAAGATCGCTCCGAGGTGTCTGATCTCTGTTGTGGCCTGGCCGGACGAGCCTACGCGCTGTTGAGTCTCTACCGTCATGGTGGCGAAGGCGCTTGGCTGGCTCGTGCGCGCGAGTGTGCCGAGCGCGCCGCCGTCGGCATCAAGGTAGCCGCGACACGCCGCGACAGCCTCTACAAGGGTGAGGTCGGCGTCGCTCTGCTAGCCGCCGAGATAGAGGATCCTGTCTACGCGCGAATGCCGCTCTTCGAGGGTGACTTCTGACGCAAGGGTGCGCCGCGGACAGGCTCGGCACGACGCCCTCGGTTCAGCCGACCTCGACGATATCCCCGACCTTGAGCATCGGATATACCTGCGCCGCCGCTTCGATCGGCAGCTCGACGCAACCATTGGATTGAGGGAAGCCGTAGGAGGCGCGCGGGTATCCATGGACGGCGTCGCCGCCGTTGAAGTAGTTGACCCAGGGGACGTCTGGCACTGTGTATTTGGTGCCGTCGACGTCGGTGCCGGTCATGGTGGTGGAGACGAAGCGGGAATAGATGGGAAAGATCCCCTCGGCGGTTTCGGCGCCCGGCACGCCGGTGTTGGCTTGAGTGGAGAACACCACGCGGCCATCGCGGTGGACCTCGAGCGTCTCTGGCAAAGACTCCGTGACAGTCACAAACGTATAAGGGGAGGGATTGCGCTCATCCGTCTCGGCGGCCTTCAGCAGGGCCTTCCAAGTCGCCGCTTCCAGGGTTCCCGTCGGTTCAATTTCGTGTTCGGACTGGAACACCATCAAGGCCCCCTTGGTTGTCGCATCGAGCTGGCCGTATTCGAGCGGGGGTGCGTTGCCGACGCGCGCCTTGGGGTGCGTGGGAGAGGGATCGAACATATCGATCGCGGCCACGCGCCTTGCGACATGTGCCGCCGAGTACGTGGTAGCGCTGGCTTGTGCCGCCATCGCGGTGCCCGAGGTCTCGGATGCGGCGCCGGCGGCTTGTGCTTGGGCAACCTGCGCCCGGAATACACGGGCGCGCACCGCGGAATGAGCGCTATAGGGAAGGTAGTCGAGCCGAGCGAGCGTCTGCTGTAGGCCCTTGACCGATGGGCACTGGACAGACAGCGCGATGCTGCGTTGTCTGCCAAGCGGCGAGTGCCCTGCGGCTGTGCTCGAAGCCGGGATCGTGAGCGTGTAGCTCGCGCATGGGTCGAGCGTCGAGGCTGGCGTGAAGATCTCCGAGTCGCCATGTGTGCTCCACATACCCGCGACGGCAGGGCTCAGCGTCGGTCGTGGCGAGAACGAAGCCGGCGGTGCCGAGAGTCTTACGCGAAGCGGCAGCGTGCCGTCAAGGATTGGCTTGTGAGGCAGGGCGGTGAGACGGGTGGCAGACAGTTGGCCCCGCTCATCCGAAGCACTCGAGAAACGCGATTCCAGCCCTCCCAAGCCGAATCCGATGCCTACGCACAACAGGGCGATGGCGATCACGGCAACCAGGCCTACCCGCTCAGCAAGTCTGATCGCGCTCATGTCCAATCCTTATCGGTGAAGCTGCAAGCAGCGGACGGCGCCATTCTACCCTTTCCGGAACAGTTCAAAAAGCGGGTATCGACAACTGAGCTGACCCCATATCTTGGATCGACGGCGTTTGTTCGGATCTTGGGGCGGATCTCGAACTTGGACTGGTATTCGTCGTCGGGCTCGAGACTCCTCAAGCGAACAAGGGGTTGGCGGCTCGGGGTCGAACAGGCTCAGATGGAGCTGTCGCTTCCCTTCCCGCGCCGCCTACCTGGTCGTGGCGTCCGTCGTGGGGCGGGGCGCAGGGCGCGGCGCGGTGGCGCCTTGACGGCATACGTCCGGCGAGCCCTGAGGCTGCTGTCAGGTAACCGGCTCGCTTTGCGCGCGACGATCGTGCTGCTGCTGGCGCTGGCGCTGCTCGGCGGCGGTTGGCTGTGGCTGCGTGGCTCCTCGCTGGTCGCGGTCGAGCACGTGCACATATCCGGCGTGCACGGCCCGGACGCGATCGAGATCAGAGCGGCACTGGAGGACTCGGCCAGGCGCATGACCACGATGGACTTCAACGCCGCCGCGCTTCGCTCCGCGGTCGCCTCCTACGCGATCGTCGCCGGGGTGGATGTGAAGACGAGCTTTCCGCACACAGTCAGCATCTCGGTGAGCGAGCGCCCAGCGGTTGCGGTCCTCCTCTCGGCAGGGCAGAGCACAGCCGTGGCGGCCGATGGGACCGTGCTCGGGCCGGCGCCCTCCTCGAGCTCGCTGCCGAGTGTGAACGTCTCCGTCGAGCCCGCGCCGGGAGCGCGCCTCGGCGAATCCGCGGCGCTGGCGGCGGTCACGGTGCTCGGCGCGGCGCCGGCGCCGCTGGCTCGAAACGTGGCGCGTGTCTACGAGGGTCCCGAAGGGCTAACGGTGGCGATGCGCAGCGGCCTGCTCGTCTACTTCGGCAACGACACGCGCCCGCACGCCAAGTGGCTGTCGCTCGCGCGCGTGCTCGTTTCGCCTAGCTCGGCTGGTGCTCTGTACGTCGACGTGCGCCTGCCCGAACGCCCGGCCGCCGGCTTCTCCACGAGCTCGGGCTCGGGTTCGACAACGAGCTCATCGACGAGTGGCACGCCTCTTCAAACCAGCACGTCCGAACCCACCGCGGCCGCCCTGGCGGCGAGCCTCGCCGGCGCAGTCGGGCAGAGCAGCAATCCTTCCTCGGGATCGACCACCGCCGAAAGCGAAAGCGCCACGAAAGAAAGCGAAAGCACCTCGGGCACCGCTGGCTCCTCGTCCTCGAGCGGCGAAGCCGGCTCGTCCTCGTCTGCTCCCGGGGCGACTTCGGGCTCTACTCCCGGCTCGAGCGAAGCCGCGACATCTCCCGACACAGAAGCCTCGCCAGGACCCAGCGTAGGCGGCTGAGCTAGTATCAACCTCGACTCGAGGGTTACTGCAGTGAGAGGCCAATTCTCAAGTGGCGGTCGAGGGTTGGCGGTTCTGCAATGAATGTTGCGAGAGTGAGGGTTGCCGTTGACAGGGCGAAGTTCCCTGCATAACTTGCGTATTCTGAAGGCTCGCCTCGCCACGCGGGGCAAACCTTAAACAACTACTTGAAGGCTCGGACATCATGGAGAGCGGCGGCAGTTACCTGGCGGTCATCAAGGTCGTGGGCGTTGGCGGAGGCGGGACCAACGCGGTCAGTCGCATGGTCGATGCGGGGCTTCGCGGCGTGGAGTTCATCGCCGCCAACACCGATGCCCAGGCGCTCGCGATGTGCGACGCCGACATCAAGCTCAACATCGGCCACGAGTCCACCAAGGGTCTCGGCGCCGGCGCCAACCCCGAGGTCGGCTTCGGCGCCGCGGCCGAGTCGCGCGACGACATCAAGGAGGCGCTGAAGGGCGCCGACATGGTGTTCGTGACCGCGGGCGAGGGCGGCGGCACCGGCACCGGCGCGGCGCCCGTGATCGCCGAGATCGCCAAGAACGAGATCGGCGCGCTCACCGTGGGCGTGGTCACGCGCCCGTTCGAGTTCGAGGGCTCCCAGCGCGGCCGCCAGGCGATCGAGGGGATAGAGCGCCTGCGCGAGGTCGTGGACACCCTGATCGTGATCCCCAACGAGAAGCTGCTCGCCGTCGTCGAGCGTCGCACCTCGATGCTCGACGCCTTTCGCGAGGCCGACAACGTGCTGCGCCAGGGCGTGCAGGGCATCACCGACCTGATCACGATCCCCGGCCTGATCAACCTCGACTTCGCCGACGTGCGCACGATCATGCACGACGCCGGCTCGGCCCTGATGGGGATCGGCAGCGGTAGCGGCGAGGCCCGCAGCGCCGATGCTGCCCGTGCTGCGATCTCCTCGCCGCTCTTGGAAGAGTCGGTTGACGGTGCGACCGGCATCCTGCTGAACATCACCGGCGGCAAGGACCTCGGCCTGTTCGAGGTCAACGATGCAGCCGAGATCATCCAGAACGCCGCCGACCCCAACGCCAACATCATCTTCGGCGCCGTGATCGACGAGGCGATGGGCGACGACGTGCGCGTCACCGTGATCGGCACCGGCTTCGACCACCGTCCCGGGCGCGCCGTGCGCGGCGATCGCAAGCGCCGCGACGAGGGACGCCCGGATCGCGGCCCGCGGATCGACGATCGTCAGCGCTCGGCGCTTGAGATCTCCGACGACGACATCGACGTACCGCCGTTCTTGCGCTAACTCTCCTATCCGGGCCAGAGTGGCCTTGAGGTGGTGAGGAGTGATCATGTAGTTCACCCCCGCACATGTGCGGGGGTGCCGATGGCGCATGCGCCATCGGACGAGGAGCCGCATGCGGCTCCTCGCGGGACGCACATGTGCGTCCCGTCCAGCGGCGCATGCGCCGCTGGAACAGCGACAAAGACCTCACTCGATAACCTGCGCGCGGTGTCGCCCCCTCGCCGCACCGCCCTCTACGATCGCCACCTCGCGGCCGGCGCCAAGCTCGTGGACTTCGCCGGCTGGGAGATGCCGGTCCAGTACCCCGACGGCGTGCGCGCCGAGCATATGGCCGTGCGCGAGCGCTGTGGCATCTTCGACGTCTCACACATGGGCGAGATCGAAACCGCCGGCCCGCAGGCCGAGGCCCTGTTGCAGCGACTGCTCTCCAACGACATCTCGAAGATCGCGATCGGCGGCGCGCAGTACAGCGTGCTGTGCGACGAGCGGGGCGGTGTGATCGACGATCTTTTCACCTACCGCCTGGAGCCTGAGCGCTATCTGACCGTCACCAACGCTTCCAACCATGAGCGCGACCTCGCCTGGTTTCGCTCGCACTCAGGCGGCTTCGACGTCGAGCTACACGACCGCATTGACGATTACGCGATGCTCGCCGTCCAGGGCCCGCTGGCGCGCGAGATCGTGCAGGCCGTCTCAGATGCGCCTCTGCCGGCGCGCATGACCGCTGCCACGTGCCGCCTTGCCGGCGCGGAGGCGCTCGTGTGCGGCACCGGCTACACCGGCGAGGACGGCGTCGAGCTGCTGCTCGCACCAGCCGAGGCGCCGGCGCTGTGGGATGAGCTTGTGCCGTCGCGGCGCCACCCCGGCGGGCCTGGCCGCGCGCGACACGCTGCGCCTGGAGGCCTGCTTTCACCTGTATGGCAACGACCTGAGTCTCGAGCGCAACCCGATCGAAGCGGGCCTTGGCTGGTGCTGTCGCGAGGACACGAATTTCATCGGCTCACAGGCGATCCATGCGGCACGCGCAGCTCTTTCGCCCTCTGGCGCCTCGTCGCAGGCAGAGCCGGTGGTGAGCCCTGCCGGCAGGCCACCGGAGAGGCTCGTCGCGTTCGAGATCGACGGTCCGGGCATCGCCCGCCAAGGCAATCCGATCGTGGGCGGCGGCGTGGTCACCAGCGGCACGCTCTCGCCGTGTCTGGTAGTCGGCATCGGCATGGCCTACGTGCCCGCCGAGCACGCAACGCTCGGCACCGTGCTTCAGATCGACGTCCGTGGCAAGATTCGCCCGGCGATCGTCAAGCAGAAGCCGCTCTATCGAAAGGCCAGTTGAAATGTCGAGCTATCCAGACGACCTGCTCTACCACCCCGAACACGACTGGGCGCGCATCGACGCCGAGGACCCCGACGTCGCCATGCTCGGGATCACGTGGTTCGCGCAGGACGCGCTCGGCGAGGTCGTGTTCTTCGATCCGCCCTCAGCCGGGCACGATCATCCACAAGGACGAGCCCTACGCCGAGGTCGAGTCGGTCAAGGCGGTCTCCGATGTCGTCGCGCCGCTGTCGGGGGAGATCGTCGAGGTCAACGAGAAGCTCGCCGACAGCCCAAACGCGATCAACGACGACCCTTACGGCGAGGGCTGGCTGGTGAAGGTGCGCATGTCCGATCCCAGCGAGCGCGAAGCGCTGCTCGACGCCGACGCCTACAGCGCGACGCTGGGCGCCTGACGGAGCCGTCGCGCCCAGCGGCTACGCTCATCCTCACTTGACTCAGTACACGTCAGTCACCGACAGCGACCTCGCCGCGATGCTCGCGGCGATCGGGGTCTCCTCCGTGCAGGAGATCTTCGACCGCCAGATCCCCGAGGCTGTGCGCCTCGGCCGTCCGCTCGACCTGCCGGCGGCAAGAGCGAGCAGGAGGTCTACGAGCACCTGCGCGCGCTTGCCGCGAACAACGTCAGCGCCGAGGACGAGCTGTGCTTCCTGGGCGCCGGCATGTACGACCACTACGTGCCGGCAATCGTGGACATGCTGATGGAGCGCTCGGAGTTCCTGACGCCCTACACGCCTTACCAGCCCGAGATCTCCCAGGGCGGGTTGCAGGTGATGTTCGAGTACCAGACGGCGATCTGCGAGCTGACGGGACTGCCGGTCTCCAACGCGTCGGTGTACGAGGGCCCAAGCGCCGTCGCCTCGGCCGGCTACCTGGCAAAGCTCCACAACGGCCGCAAGCGCTTTGTCGTCTCCGCCGGGCTACACCCGCACACGCTCGCCACGCTGCGTACGTACGCGCACGGCTACGGCATCGAGGTGGTCGAGGTTCCGCTCTCGCGGCGGCGTCACCGACCCCGAGGCTTGGGTCGAGGCGATCGACGACGACACGAGCGCCGCGATCTTCGCCCAGCCCAACTTCTACGGCGCCGTCGAGGACGCCGCCGCGCTGTCTGCCGCCGCCAAGGGCGAGGGCGGAGAGCAACTGGTCACGATCGCCCAGGTCGACCCGATCGTGCTTGGCATCCTCGCCCCGCCGGGAGAGTGCGGCGTGGACGTGGCCGTGGGCGAGGGCCAGTCGCTCGGCAATCGCCTGGACTTCGGCGGCCCCTCGTTTGGCTTCTTCGCCGCGCGCGAGGATTATCTGCGTCGGATGCCCGGCCGTATCGCGGGGGAGACGACCGACGTCGATGGCCGTCGCGGCTTCGTGCTCACGCTGCAGACGCGCGAGCAGCACATCCGTCGCGAGAAGGCCACCTCCAACATCTGCACCTCGCAGGCGCTCAACGCCTTGGCGGGCGTCGTCTACCTGTCGTGGCTCGGACGGCGGGGATTCGTCGAGCTGGGCGAGCTGCTGCTGAGGCGCACTCACTACGCGCGCGAGACGTTGTGCGCGCTGGATGGCGTCGCGCCGCTTCACTCACAGCCGGTCGTGCGCGAGTTCGCGCGTACGCCTCGACGCGGACGTCGCCGCCGTGCGCCGCCGCTGTGCTGCCGCAGGGCGTCAACCCCGGCGCCGACCTCTACGCGCTCACCGGCCGCGAGCAGGATCGCGGCGGCCTGCTGGTCGCGATCACCGAGCGGCGCTCGCGCGCCGACATCGACCGCTTGTCGAGGTGCTCGGCGAGGCTGTCGCGCCGAGCGGCGCTCACCCATGGCGGAGCCACCCTCAGGGCGCGAGCTGGCAAACGGCGACGCCGGCGCCAGTCGAGGCGGGTGCCTCGCATGAGCGGATGCATTGGCCCGTAGTATGGCGGGTGCGGGTCGGCAAGAGGCGCGCAGGCATGACGAAAACCTTGTGCCCCCCGCGCGCGCAGGCCCCCCGCGCAGAGCACCGACACGGCGCTACAGCGCGAGCCGGCGGTGACGATCTTCGAGCGCGGCGCCCCGGGCCGACGCGCATTCCAGTGCCCTGACGTCGACGTCCCCGACGTGTCGCTCGACGAGCTTTTGCCTGCTCACCTGCGCCGGACGGAGCCGCCGCGCTTGCCCGAGGTCTCAGAGCCCGAGATCGTGCGCCACTACGTGCGTCTCTCCAAGCGCAACTTCGACCTCGACTCCGGCTTCTACCCGCTCGGCTCCTGCACGATGAAGCACAACCCCCGCTTGCACGAGCGCGTGGCGGCACTACCCGGCCACGCGCGCCTGCATCCGCTACAGGACCCTGAGCGCGCTCAGGGAGCGCTCGAGCTGATGTGGAACCTCGAACGAGCGCTCGGCGAGATATCGGGCCTGCCGCACGTGTGCCTACAGCCCTCCGCCGGCTCTCACGGCGAGCTCGCGGGCGTGCTGCTCACTCGCGCCTACCACGAGGCGCGCGGCGAGACGCGCCACAAGGTGCTCACCCCCGACACCGCCCACGGCACCAACCCGGCGACGGTCACGATGGCGGGCTTCGAGGTCGTGAAGATCGCCACCAACCCAGACGGCGGGGTGGATCTCGACGACCTGCGCGCCAAGGCCGACCGGATGTGGCCTGCCTGATGCTCACCAACCCCAACACGCTCGGCCTGTTCGACTCGAACATCCAGGAGATCGCCGCGGATCGTGCACGAGGTGGGGGCGACGCTCTACTACGACGGCGCCAACCTCAACGCGGTCATGGGCCTCTCCCGCCCGGGGGACATGGGCTTTGACATCGTCCACTTCAACCTGCACAAGTCCTTCACCCAGCCGCACGGGGGAGGTGGGCCGGGCTCGGGGCCGATCGCGGTGTCCGAGCGGATCGAGCCGTTCCTGCCGGTCCCGCGGATCGTACGCGGCGAGGGATCGCAACGGCGACGGCCCGGTTCGATCTGCGTCGAAGACTGGCCCGGCGCCAAGTCGATCGGGCGCCTGCGCGGCTTTCAAGGCAACTACGGCTGCTTCGTGCGCTCCTACGCCTACATCTGCTCGCTGGGCGCCCCAGGCCTCAAGGACGCCTCCGAGACGGCCGTGTTGAACGCCAACTACCTGCTCGCCCGTCTGCGAGAGTCGGGCGTCTCAGAGCACCTGCCGCTGGCCTACGGCGAGTTGTGCCTGCATGAGTTCGTGCTCTCCGGCGGCCCGATGAAGCGCGCTCTGAAGATCAAGACGCTCGACCTTGCCAAGCGCCTGCTCGACTATGGCTATCACCCGCCGACCGTGTACTTCCCGCTGCTCGTCGAGGAGGCCTTGATGGTGGAGCCGACCGAGACCGAGACCAAGGAGACGCTCGACGGCTTCGCCGAGGCGATCGCCGAGCTGTTGGCCGAGGCAGCCGAGGACCCCGAGATCGCCCTGCATGCGCCCTACACCACGCCGGTGCGCAGGCTGGACGAGGTCGCCGCGGCTAAGCGTCCCGTGATCCGCCAGGCGCTTTGACGCTCGCAGGACGCTCGCGCGGCGCGCGCCTTCCTTGTAGCCTGGCTCGCCGTGCGCATCTTCTCCGGCATCCAGCCCACGGGCACCAAGCACCTGGGCAACTACATCGGCGCGATCCGCCAGTACGTCTTGGGGCAGGAGCGAGGGGAAGGGCTCTATCTGCATCGTGGACCTGCACGCGATCACGGTCGCCTATGAGCCGGCCGAGCTGCGTCGCAGCACGTATGACCTCACCGCTTTGCTGCTCGCCGCGGGCCTCGACCCCTCGCGCTGCATCCTCTTCCGCCAGGGGGACGTGCACGAGCACACCGAGCTGTGCTGGCTTCTCTCTGGAGTGACCGAGCTCGGTCGCCTGCAGCGCATGCACCAGTTCCGCGACAAGTCTGTGGCACAGCGCGAGCTGGTCTCGGCGGGTCTGCTGCTCTACCCGGTGCTGCAAGCTGCCGACGTGCTGGCCTACCGCGCACACGAGGTGCCCGTGGGCGAGGACCAGCGCGAGCACCTCGAGCTGATGCGCGATGTCGCACGCCGCTTCAACGTGCGCTTTGGCGAGGGCCAGGAGGTGCTGGTAGTACCCGAGCACCGCATCCCCGAGGTGGGCGCGCGCATCATGGACCTGCAGGATCCCACGCGCAAGATGTCCACCACCGGCGGCTCCGAGCAGGGCACCGTGTACGTGCTCGACGAGCCCGCGGCGATCCTCAAGAAGTTCAAGTCGGCCGTGACCGACTCCGGCCGTGAGATCGAGCGCTCGCCGGAGAAGCCCGGCGTATCCAATCTGATCGAAATCCTCGCCGTAGCACGCGAGACGACGCCCGAGCAGGTCGAAGTCGATATGGCAGACGCACGCGGCTATGGCGATCTGAAGGTGGCCGTCGCGGAGGCTGTCATCGAGATGCTCGCACCCGTGCGCGAGCGCTACACGGAGCTGCGCGCGGACGAGCGGGGTCTCGAGGATGTGCTCGTGGGCGGTGCCGAGCGCGCTCGCGTGATCGCCTCGGAGACGCTCCTCGACGTGCGTCGCTGCATGGGAGTGGGCGCCACAAACTAGCCACGGCACACTTTCGCGCCGTTCGGCCAGCCAGAAGTCCCACGTGGCGATTTGGTCGCTGAGCCGTCCTGCTGCCTGTGTACCGTAAGTCGCGCTATGACGACTGAGATCAAGGCTGAAGCCGCCCGGGATGCGGCGAGTCTGCTTTTGGCCACTTGGCCGCTTGGGGTTCCCGTCGACCCTGTCTCGATTGCCCGGAGAGTGGGGCTTCGAGTCGTGGATGCCCCGATGGACGAGGACACGATGGGCGCACTGATCAAGCAGCCCCACCAGGATCCGACGATCATGATCAACCAGGGCGACGGCGAGAACCGCAGGCGGTTCACGTGCGCCCACGAGCTGGGTCATTTTGTCCGTCGCGCGGAGGAAGCCGAGGAGTACGCGACGGTGGATCTGCGCAGTGGCCTGTCCGCGGCGGGGAGCGATCCCGAGGAGATCTACGCAAACGAGTTTGCGGCCTGCCTGCTGATGCCTGCCGATAGCATCAAGACATATCGTGAGACCGGGTTGAGCGACCTCGAAATTGCGATCCGCTTCAAGGTCTCGCGCGGGGCGATGCAGCACCGACTCGAGAACCTTGGCCTAGCGAACTCCTAGATGGCTGAACAGGCGCAGCCGGGAGACGATGCTCTGACGGCTGTGGAGATGCTTCAGCGCATCCTCAGCAAGGGTGAAGCTCATGAGGCGGTAGAGCTGCCAATCGAGTATCAGCACCTCGATGAGCAACTGAAACTCCAGGAAATCGAACTCAAGCGCGAGTACGCCAAACAGGAAATCGAGCTTCGTCGCAATTATGCGACAGCTCTATTGCTCATTCTCGCCTTGCAGATCGTTGCCGCTGACGTCGTGTTCTGGGTCTTCGCGGAAACGGGTGACCACTGGCATCTGTCCGATGGGGTGATCCAGATCTGGCTAGCGGCTGCGGTCGTCGAGGTCATAGGCGTCGTCACCGTCGTAACGCGGCATCTGTTCCCGCGTCGCGATCGTCTCGGCAAGCCCGATAGCGCGTGACGTCGGGGTCGATCGGTACGGTAGCCCGGTGACGCTTCCCGCGCTCGACCTCGACCTGGAGATCTTCAGTGGGCCGTTCGACCTGCTGCTCGCCCTGATCCTGCGCGAGGAGGTCGACCTGCTCGACTTGGAGCTGGCCGATGTCGTGCTCGCCTACCTCGACTACCTGGAGGGACGCGGCGAGCTGGACCTGGAGACCGCGACCGAGTTCATCGTGCTGATCGCGGCGCTACTCGAACTGAAGTCGCGCCTGATGCTTGCGGAGGACAGCGAGGAGCTGCTTGACATCGAGCCCGGCGAGGCTGCCGAGGAGCTGCTGGAACGGATGCTCGAGGCACGTCGCTATCGCTCGGCCTCCACCCACCTGCTGGAGCTGTTCAAGCGCGAGGAAGGCGTGCGTTTTCGCAGCGCGCCGTTGCCGATGCACCTGCGCAAGTCGCTTGCCACGCCAGGCGATGGCTCCCAGGACGCGGCGGTGCTCGGAAAGGCGATCGGACGACTGCTGCAAATGCCGCCCACGATCAACCTGCGCCACCTCTCGATCCAGCGGGTCACCGTCGCCGAGCGCCTGGATCGTTTGCGCGACCTGCTCAGACGCGGCGACTTCTCCTTCGAGGAGGCCGTGCGCGGCGAGGATCGCATGACCGTGGCGGTCACCGTGTTCGCCTTGCTCGAGCTCTACAAGCGCGGCGAGGCGTGGTGGGAGCAGGGTGAGAGCTTCGGCGAGATCGCCGTGCATGCGGCCGCCAGTGCACCGCGACAGGCGCACGCTGGAGGGCTCGCGGGTTGAACGACGGCCCCCGGAGTGCCGGCGAGCCGGGGCAGGAGCAGCCGGCGCTTGAGGATCAGCAGCCATCTGCCGATCAAGACCCTGTGTCTGTGACAGATGTCGAGTCAGAGCAGGTAGACGACCCCACCCACGAGGAGCTCGAGGGTGGCGAGCTCGCGCATGAAGTCGAGCCTGACAATCAGTCGGCCGGGGAGGACGTAGGTGCCGCGGCGGATCCTCTCGCCAGCGCGCTCGATATCGAGGGCCTACCCGAGCCCGAGCCGCAGCTGGTGCGCACGATCGAGGCACTGCTGTTCCTAGCGCCCGATCCGCTCAGCCCCCAAGAGCTGGCAGACGCGGCCGCGACCGAGGAGCTTGGCGTGATCGCAGCGCTCGTGGAGCTTGCCGAACGCTACGCCCCCGGTCACAGCGGCATCCACCTGCGCGAGCTGGGCGGCGGCTTCACTTTCGCCAGCGACCCGGAGACCGAGGACGCGGCCAGGCGCCTGTTCAGCCGCCCGCGAGCCGCCGTGCTGACGCCCGCGCAGGCCGAGACGCTTGCGATCGTCGCCTACCTTCAGCCGATCTCGCGCCCTGAGATAACTCGTATTCGTGGCGTGAGTGCCGACTCGGCCGCGTCCACGCTGCTCGAGCGCGGACTGGTGGAGGAGTCGGGACGCTCCCAGTTCGGGGCGGTCATGTATCGCACGACCACACAGTTCCTCAAGCTGTTCGGGTTGCGTACGCTCGACGAGCTGCCCGACGTCGGGCAGTGGGATCCGAGCCCCGAGGAGGAGGCCGAGCTGCGCGATCGCCTGTTGCGCGCAGGCGAGGCCCGCGCCGGCGGCGGCTCTCAGCAAGAGCTTCAGTAGCGACGCGTCTGTCAGGCTCGCCGCCGACGAAATGTCTGCCTCGCAGCCGAGGTTGGGTTCCGAGCTTCAGCGGCGCTCAGGCACGTGCGGCGAGCTGCCCGCAGGCGGCATCGATGTCGCGCCCGCGCGTCAGCCGCACGGTGGCGGACACGCCTCTCGATTCGAGCGCCCGCTTGAAAGCGGCGATCGACTCGCGGCTGGAGCCGTCGTAGACCGAGTCGGTTGGGTTGTAAGGGATCAGGTTGACCTTGAACATGTGCGGGTGCTCTGCGGAGCGGCGGGGCTCAAGCAGGCGCGCCAGCGCGAGCGCCTGCTCATAGCGGTCGTTGACGCCGGCGAGCATCACGTACTCGACGAACACGCGCCGGCGCTTGCGCTCATAGAAAGCTCGGCACGCATCGATCACATCGGATAGCGGATAGCGCTCGTTGACCGGCATCAGCTCGCTAGCGCAACGCTTCGTCGGCCGCGTGCAGCGAGAGCGCGAGGCGCAGCGGCATGTCCTGCTCGGTGAGCGCTTCGATCCCGGGGATCCAGCCGACGGTGGAGATCGCGGTGCGGCGATGGGTGATGCCGACGTCGGGCAGTCGCTCGCACGCGGCGAGCACGTTGTCAAGGTTGAGCATCGGCTCGCCCATGCCCATGAACACGCAATGGTCGATCGCGGTCATGCGGCGGAAATGAAGCGCCTGCTCGACGATCTCAGAGGCGCTCAGATTGCGGGCGAATTTCATCTGGCCGGTGGCGCAGAACGTGCACGTCAAAGGACAGCCCGACTGCGAGGAGACGCAGATCGAGTTGCGCCCGTCGCGATAGCGCATCAGCACGGCCTCCAAGGGCCGTCCGTCGGCCGTCGCGAAGAGCGCCTTGACCGTGCCGTCGCTTGCGCGGCGCTCCTCGCGCAGCTCGAGGCTGGAGAACGGCACGTTCTCGCCCAGCCACTCGCGCAGCGGCGCGGGCAGGTTCGTCATCTGCTCGTAGTCGCCGGCGCCGCGCGCGGCCCACTCCCACACTTGGCGGGCGCGGAACGCGGGCTGGCCCGCGGCGGCGAGCGTTTGATCGAGGAGCTGAAGGTCCATGGGAGGGGTTTGGATGGGAGAGGAGGGGCGTTCTCTCGGTGAGACGCGCGTCGCGCACCGCAGCCGGCTTGCTTTCATCTTATGGTTGTGGGCCATGTGCTCCCTGGCCAGCAGATGCGCCTCGCCAAGTATCTAGCGCACGCGGGCGTCGCTTCGCGCAGGGCGGCGGAGACGATGATCGGCGAAGGGCGGGTGACCGTCGCCGGGGAAATCGTGCTCGATCCCGCGCTGGACGTCGATGAGCAGTGCGCTCTTACGGTTGACGGGGCGCCCGTCTCAGGGCCTGAGCAACCAGTCGTCTACCGGTCAACAAGCCGCTTGGAGTTGTGAGCACCGCGCAAGACACTCACGGTCGCCCGACGGTGGTCTCGCTTGTCGCACACGAGTCGCGGCGGCTCTATCCCGTGGGGCGACTCGACGCCGACTCGAGCGGGCTGATCCTGCTCACCAACGACGGCGAGCTCGCGCAGCGCTTGACGCATCCGAGCTTCGAAGTGCCCAAGACCTACCGCGTGCGCGTGGGGGAGGGCCGGTTGGCGAGAGCGCGCTTGCCAAGCTGCGCGAGGGATTGCGCTTGGAGGACGGGATGACCGCTCCCGCGCAGGTACGGCGGATCGAGCGCGATGTGCTGGAGCTGACGATCCACGAGGGCCGCAACCGGCAGGTGCGGCGCATGTGCGAGGCGGTGGGCCATCCCGTGCGCAGCGCTCGAGCGCATCGCGTTCGGGCGGCTGAAGCTTGGCGAGCTCGCGCCGGGCGCGTCTCGACAGCTTGGCGAAGCCGAGCTCGCACGCTTGCGCGGCGGCCCGGGGGATCGCAAGCAATCCGTGCCCGTCGCCGGTCCAGCAAAGCGGCGTTGGCCCGGGCGCAAGCCGTGAGCGGCGGGTCCAGGGGATGGCTCTGACAGAATCGCCTGCGATGCCGCAACGCCTCTATGCCCTGCGCGGCGCGATCTCGGTGTCCAAAGACGACGCGCAGGAGATCCTCAGCGCGACGACCGAGTTGATGCGGGAGATCATGGAGCGCAACGCGCTCGCCCCCGATCACGTCGTGAGCTGCATCTTCACGCTCACCGACGACCTCACCGCCGAGTTCCCGGCGGTGGCGGCGCGGGCGCTCGGCTTCGAGCGCGTGCCGCTGCTGTGTGCGCGCGAGATCCCGGTACCCGGCTCCTTACCTCGCGTGATCCGCGTCTTGATCCACTATTACGCGGATGAGGGGCACGAGGCCAAGCACGTGTATCTGGGCGAGGCGGCCACGCTGCGAGCCGACTTGATGGCGGCTCAGTAGAGCGCTGTCCGTCCAGGAGCCAACGCCGAATTGAAGTCGCTCGCGGCATTGTTTACCTGGGATGGAAGCCGCCGTCATGGGCGTTCGCCACAATAGGTCGCATGGCACTCGAGTTCTCAGAGCGCATCGCGCGCATCCCCTCCTACCCGGCCGCGGGCGGCTATGCCGAGCGCGCGCCGCGAGTGCGTCTCGCCTCCAACGAGTCGCCCTGGCCGCCGCTGCCGGCGGTGATCGAGGCGATCCAGAGGGCGTTGCCCACGCTCAACCGCTATCCGGACCCGACCAACTCGCTATTGCGCGAGCGCCTGTCGGAGCGCTACGAGCGTGCCCGCCTCGCGCATCGCGATCGGCAACGGCTCGTGCGACATCCTGCTTGCCGCCGGCGAGGCTCTGCTCGAGCCCGGCGCCGAGCTGGTGTACGCCTGGCCGTCGTTCTCTGTCTATCCACACTTGAGCGCTGCCTCCGGCGCGCGGGCCGTGACGGTTCCGCTCGACGCACACGACCGCCATGACCTGGGGGCGATGCTGCGCGAGATCACGGTCGCGACTCGACTCGCGATCGTGTGCAACCCCAACAACCCCACGAGTACCGCATTGCCACTGGCGGAGATCGCGGAGTTCGTCGCGGAAGTACCGCGCCACGTATGCGTGATCGTGGACGAGGCCTACTGCGAGTTCAACCTTCTGGAGGATCCCGACGCGTCGATCGAGCTGCTCGCCCAGCATCCAAATCTCGTGCTGCTGCGCACCTTCTCCAAGGTGTATGGACTATGTGGCCTGCGCGTCGGCTTTGCACTATGTGGCTCCGAGGACCTGCCGCGCGCGGTCGACCAGGTTCGCCAGCCGTTCTTCTGCAACGCGGTAGCCCAGACCGCGGCTGTGGAGGCGCTCGCCCACCAGGACGCGGTAATGGATCGTGTGACGCGCACGATCGCCGAGCGCATCTCGGTGGATGAGCGGCTGCGGGCGCTGGGGATCGAGCCGGCACAGTCGCAGGCGAACTTCTGCTGGCTCGGTCTTGGCGAGGACGATCCCGAACAGGCGACGGCGCGCGAGCAGCAGGTCATGCAAGGCCTCGCCGAGCGCGGAGTGCTCGTGCGCGGCGGAGGAGCGCTTGGCAGGCCCGGGGCCTTGCGCGTGACCTATGGCACGCCCGAGGAGAACGCGATCTTCCTGGACGCGCTGGGCGAAGTGTTGTGAAAAGTCGGAAACGATCATCGCTCAATCCTCGACGACTTGCCATTTCTCTGCTACAAAGCTTGTAGACGATCATGCAGACGACCTCCTCGACATCCGCTTCGATGCTGGCCTCCGCCAGCGTACGCACGTCGTATTGGTCGTTTCGCTGCGCCTGGCGATTTAGCTAGGCGCTTCGGCTGTGCCTCCTCCGTGAGCGGAGGCCGACAGGCCGCACCGGGTCCCGAGCGGGACCGAGCGCCGTTTTACTGGGCACTCACGCCGATCGCGACTCGCCATCGGCGGCGCGACGCCCGCGGAGAAGCACGAGCAGCCAAAGCCAACCCGTACTTGAAAGGATGAGCGAATGATGATCGTCATGAAGGAGTCGGCCACCGAGGATGAGATCGGCCTGGTCGTTGAGAAGATCGAGCGAGCGGGCGCGCTCGCCCATCGCAGCCAGGGCGCGCGCGTGACAATCATTGGCGCGATCGGCGATGTTGAGCAGGACGCCAGCGTCGAGAGCCTTGGCCTCGAAGGACAGCCGGGCGTGGATCGCGTTGTGCCGATCCTCAAGCCATACAAGCTTGCCTCTTCGCAGATACGTCATGGCGAGCGCACCGTGCTAGACATCGAGGGGCGCAAGATCGGCGGCGAGCACTTCGCACTCATCGCCGGCCCGTGCACGATCGAGACACGTGAGCAGACGCTCACGACCGCCGAGGTCGTAAAGGACGCCGGGGCCGCGCTGTTCCGCGGCGGCGCCTACAAGCCGCGTACCTCTCCATACGCCTTCCAAGGGCTCGGCCAGGAGGGTCTGCGGTTGCTCGCCGAGGCGAAGGAGCAGAGCGGCCTGCCGATCGTCACAGAGCTGATGGACATGCGCGACTTGGAGCCGGTGCTCGAGGTTGCCGATGTCGTGCAGATCGGCGCTCGTAACATGCAGAACTACCCGCTGCTGGCCGAGGTCGGGCGCTCCGGGCGTCCGGCGCTACTCAAGCGCGGGCTTTCCTCGACGCTCGACGAGCTGCTGATGGCCGCCGAGTACATCCTCAAGGAAGGCAATCCGAACGTGATGCTGTGCGAGCGCGGTATTCGTACGTTCGAGACGGCCTACCGTTTCACGCTCGACCTGATGGCCGTCCCGGTGCTCAAGGAGCTATCGCATCTGCCGGTGATCGTCGATCCGAGCCATGCGGCCGGCAGGCGCGACCTCGTGCTGCCGCTGTCGTTGGCGGCGGCAGCCGCCGGGGCCGATGGGATCATCGTCGAGGTGCACCCGAACCCCGACGAGGCTATTTGCGATGGGCCGCAGGCACTGATCGCGGATGAGTTCGCCGACTACGCGGCGGCAGTGCAGAGCGCCGCGGCGCTTGCGGGGAAGGCGTTCACCACGGCGTGAGGCTAGCGGTGCTCGGGGTCGGACTGATCGGGGGCTCCATCGGCCTGGCCGCGCGCCGTCGCACCGGTGCGTACGTCGTCGGCTACGACCGCGAGGCGAGCGCGCTGTCGAGCGCCGTCGAGCTTGGCGCGATCGACGAGCCGGCGTTTACGATCTCAGATGCTGTACGCGAGGCCGACGTGGTGTTCATTGCCACACCGGTTGGGGCGGCGACGGATACCGCACTGCTCGCACTGAAGGCTGCCGGCTCCGAATGCGCGCTCAGCGACGTGGGCTCGACCAAGCGTGCGATCGTCGGTGCGATCTCCGACCCACGTTTCGTCGGGGGTCACCCATTGGCTGGAGCAGAGACCGCCGGAGTGGCCAGCGCCCGTGAGGACTTGTTCCAGGACGCTACTTGGTATCTCACGCCTGCCGCGGGAGCGGCATGGTCCGCCGCCGGTGCCGGCTCGCACGGTGGCGGGGTCGACGCGCCGGCGGAGGTTGGTGCATCCACAGACGCCAAGGCAACGGTTCCCGTCGATGCCGCGCCGTGGGCGGTTGAGCGCCTGCGCGGAGTCATCGAGCGCATCGGCGGGCGACCCGCGGCGATCGAGCCCGATGCCCACGACCGTCTGATGGCTAGCGTCTCGCACTTGCCACACGTGCTCGCCAACGTGCTCGTCGCACAGGCAGTGCGGGCCATCGAGCCGCGGGGGAGGACGCTCGATCTCGACGTTCCCCTTGGCTCTGGTCCGAGCTTTCGCGACGCGACACGTGTGGCGGGCGCGAATACGGCGATCTGGACCGACATCTACCTCTCAAACCGTGACCTGCTCGTCGAGGCGCTCGATGGGACGATCCAAGAGTTGGGGGCGGTTCGGGAGGCGTTGAAGCCGGCGATGAGCAGACGCTTGCCACGTGGAACGAACGGGCGCGTGCAGAGCGAGCGACTGCTGCGGCGAGCAGGGCTCGTCTCAGGCTCGTAGGCTAGATCACGATGGACGTACGCTTCGAGCCCTCTGTGGGTTGCACGGCGAGCTGACCGCTCCGGCCGACAAGTCGATCTCCCATCGCGCCGCCCTGCTGGGTGCGATGGCCTCCGAGCCGACGCGGATCGAGAACTACCTGCATGCCGCCGATACCGATTCCACGCTCGCGGCGGTGCAAGCGCTAGGTGCCTTGGTGGACGAGCGTGACGGCGTGATCACCGTACGCGGCACGGGCCTGCGCGAGGCGCGTATACCAGCGGAGACGATCGACGTCGGTAACGCCGGCACGCTGCTGCGACTGCTGCCCGGCTGGTTGGCAGCCCAGGAGGGACGCTCTTTCACGCTCGACGGCGACGAGTCGATTCGCCGTCGCCCGGTCGATCGAGTGGCCGAGCCACTGCGCTTCATGGGTGCCTCGATCGACGCGAGTGAGGGACGCTTCGCGCCGCTCACGATTCACGGCGCGCGCCTGCGCTCGATCGCCTACGAGTTGCCGGTCGCCTCGGCCCAGGTCAAGTCGTGTGTGCTCCTGGCGGCGCTGGCGGCCGATGGTGCCACGACCGTGGGAGAGCCGGCACGCAGCCGTGATCACACCGAGCGCATGCTGCTCCGTGCCGGAGTCAACATCCATCGCAACGGCAAGCACGTGACGGTCGTCAACGCCGACGAGCTGGTGCTCGACCGGGTGATCGTGCCGAGCGACCCGAGCTCAGCCGCGTTTGCGATTGCCGCGGGTGTGCTCGTCCCAGGCTCGCGCCTGCTCGTACGCGACGTTGGCGCCAACTGGACGCGCACCGGGTTCCTGCGAATCGTGCAGCGCATGCGCGGGATCGTGCTCGGCGACCTCGAGGACGAAAGCGGCGAGCTGATCGCAGAGGAGCCGATCTGCGACCTCGATGTCGCCCACGGAGCGCTCGAGGGCACGTTCGTCGAACCGGACGAGGTTCCACTGGCGATAGACGAGTTGCCGCTTGTCGCGTTGCTGGGCTGCTTTGCCGAAGGGGAAACGGTCGTGCGCGGCGCTCAGGAGCTGCGGGTGAAGGAGTCTGATCGCATCGCCACCGTGGTCGAGGGCCTGCGCGGGCTTGGCGCCGACATCGACGCGCTGGAGGACGGTTTTGCCGTGACAGGCACAGGTGGCCTGCGCGGCGGGACGATCGACGCCGCCGGCGATCATCGCATGGCGATGATGGGCGCAGTCGCGGGCTTGGCCTCACGCGAGGGAGTCACTGTGCTCGGGATGGAGGCGGCGGCGGTTTCCTATCCAGACTTCGTGCAGGACATCAGGGCGCTGGCCTCGTGAGGCTTCGTGTTCCGTAGGGGTTGGTGGGCGTTTGTATGCGGCTGTCCTTGCCCGCAAACGCGCTTCGTCGCGCTCTGCGAGCCATGCTGATCGCGATCGATGGCCCCGCGGGCGCGGGCAAGTCAACGGTTGCGCGTGCACTGGCGTACCGGCTCGGCTTCACCTATCTCGACAGCGGTGCGATGTATCGCTGCGTCGGGCTGCTCTCGCTTGACTCTCCGGATCGGGAGGCGGTGTCGCTTGCGCGTTCGGCTCGCATCGAGTTTGTCGCGGGAGCGAGCCCAGCCGGGATTCGCCGGCAGAGAAGGTGCTGCTCGACGGGCGTGATGTCAGCGACGCGATCCGCACGCCCGAGGTCTCCGAGGCGCCTCGCACGTTGCTGCCGATCCGGGTGTGCGCGAAGCGCTCGTGGCCAAGCAGCGCAAGCTGATCGAACGCGGCGATTGGGTTGCCGAGGGCCGCGATATAGGCACAGTCGTGGCGCCCGGGGCGGAGCTGAAGGTCTACCTGACGGCGGATCCCGCAGAGCGCGCTCGCCGCCGAGCGGCCGAGTTGGGTGGCGATCAGGCGACCGTGATGGCCGAGCAGACGCTGCGCGACGCGCGCGATTCCACTCGTGCCCACAGTCCGTTGGAAGCGGCGCCCGGCGCCATTATGCTCGACACGACCGGCATGAGCTTCGACCATGTGGTCGAGCACATCGCGGAGCTTGCCAAAACGGCGCGCCTGTTGGGATGAGGTTGGGCCCGCCGGCTTCATTTCCGCCTTCCTTTCGTGGCCTGAGGGCTTTGGCTGGCACGGCGTCCAGGCCGGTCATACTCCCCTGATGCAGAAGGTTGCGATAGTCGGCTATCCGAACGTGGGCAAGTCCTCGCTTGTCAACCGCTTGGCGGGCTCGCGAGAGGCGGTCGTGCACGAGCGCCCGGGAATCACGCGCGATCGCAACGAGATCGAGTGCGAGTGGGGCGGGCGCACGTTCACGCTGATCGACACTGGCGGCGTGGATTTCAAGGACGAGGATCCGCTGTCCGGCTCGATCCGCGAGCAGGCGCGCGCAGGGCGTAGCCGACGCACAGGTCGCGGTGCTCGTCGTGGATGCCAAGGCGGGGACCCGGCCTGGTGACGAGGAGATGGCTGAGCTCTTGCGCCGCGCTCCATTGCCGAGCATCGTTGCCGCCAACAAGTGCGACGGCGTCTCAGATCTGCCGTTGGCTGCCGATTTCCATCGCCTGGCCTCGGTGAGCCGCTTGCGGTCTCCGCGGCCCAGGGTCTCGGCACGGGTGATCTGCTTGACCGGATTGTCGAGCTGTTGCCGCCTGAGGAGGAAACGGTCGCCGAAGACGATCAGATCCGACTTGCTCTGATCGGTCGCCCGAACGTCGGCAAGTCATCGCTTGTCAATCGTTTTCTCGGCGAAGAGCGCGTGATCGTCTCCGAGGTCGCGGGCACCACTCGCGACGCGATCGACACGCCCCTGATGGTGGACGCTCCGGATGGCACCGGCCCTCGCCGGCTGATCCTGATCGACACTGCGGGCATGCGGCGTCAGTCAAAGGTTGCCGACTCGGTTGAGTACTACACGACGTTGCGCTCCCAGCGCGCCGCTGAGCGGGCCGACGTCGCGCTGGTGGTCTGTGACGCAACCGACGGCGTCACCGCCCAGGACCTGCGTGTAGCCGAGCTGGCTATGAAGGCAGGTTGCGCCACCGCGATCGTGCTCAACAAGTGGGATCTAAACGAAGGAACCGAGCAGGATCTCGACCACGAACGGGCTGTCGTCGCCGCGAAGCTGCGTCTGCGTCCGCGCGTCCTCACCGCCAGCGCCAAGACCGGGCGCAACGTTTCGCGCCTGATAGCCGAGACACTCGCGCTTGGGGACCGCCGCCGTGGGCGGATCCCCACGCCAGAGCTCAACCGCTTCCTGGCCGAGGCGGTGCAAGCACGCCAGCCACCTGTGGGCACGCGCAGAGGCTCTGGTCAACATCGGCTGAAGCTGATCTACATGACCCAGATCGAGGAGGCCCGCCTCGTTTTGCGATCCAGGTCAACTCGCGTGCGCGCGTCACGCGCGACTACGCCTACTTCATCGAGAACCGTCTGCGCGCCCGCTATGGGATGGACGGAGTGCCGCTGATCATCGACTTCGTCGAGCGTGGCACCCGCACACGCGTGCAGGCTGCATAGACTGCTGTCCACTTCGCAAGCGACGCATGGAGCCGATCCTCAAACCATGAGCCAACATTCCGATAAAGAGTTCCTGTTCACCTCCGAGTCGGTCACGGAGGGACACCCCGACAAGATCGCCGACCAGATCTCAGATGGCGTGCTCGACGCCGTGCTCACCGACGACCCCTACGGCCGTGTCGCCTGCGAGACGCTCGTCAACACCGGCCTGATCGTCGTCTCCGGCGAGATCTCCACCGACACCTACGTCGACATTCAGGAAATCGCGCGTGAGACGGTGCGCAAGATCGGCTACGACAACGCCGCCTACGGCTTCGACTGCGACACCTGCGCGGTCATAAACGCGATCGACAAGCAATCGCCGGACATCGCCCAAGGCGTCGACGCGGCCTATGAGACGCGTCACGACCCTGCTGACGAGGACGAGCTCGACATCGCCGGTGCGGGCGACCAGGGCATGATGTTCGGCTACGCCTCGAACGAGACCGAGGAGCTGATGCCGCTGCCGATCGCGCTGGCCCACAAGCTCTCCAAGCGCTTGGCCGAGGTGCGCAAGGGCGATGTGCTTCCCTACCTGCGCCCTGACGGGAAGACTCAGGTCACCGTGCGCTACCAGGACGGCCGGCCTGTGGAGATCGAAAAGATCCTGATCTCCACGCAACACGCCGACGGGATCGACTCCGAGACGCTGATCAAGCCTGACCTGCTCGAGCACGTGCTGCGTCCTGTGCTGCCGGCCGAGCTCTACGACGAGAAGAAGCTGATGCAAGAACTTTCTCGTCAATCCCACCGGCCGTTTCGTGATCGGTGGCCCGATGGGCGATTGCGGCTTGACTGGGCGCAAGATCATCGTCGACACCTACGGTGGCATGGCCCGCCACGGCGGCGGCGCCTTCTCCGGCAAGGACCCCTCCAAGGTCGATCGCTCCGCCGCCTATGCGGCGCGCTGGGTTGCCAAGAACATCGTCGCCGCAGGCCTGGCCGACCGTGCAGAGGTACAGGTCGCCTACGCGATCGGCGTCGCGCATCCGGTTTCGGTCATGGTCGAGACGTTTGGCACCGAGAAGATCGGCCGTGGGCAGATCGCAAAGCTGGTTGACGAGCACTTCGACCTGCGTCCCGGGGCGTTCCGCGAGGAGCTGAAACTGCACCGTCCGATCTACCAGAAGACCGCTGCTTACGGTCATTTCGGCCGCGACGACCACGATTTCACGTGGGAGAAGACCGACAAGGCCGAGGCTTTGCGCGCGGCGGCCGGGCTTGACCGCGGCAGGCGCAGGTCTGACCGGCGCAACCGTAGTCCTGGGTGCCCGCTCTCGTGTGCGTCTGTGTCCGCGATAGCCCAGGTTGAGCCGATGACGACGGCCCGCGTGTTGCGTGGGCCGTTCGACTATCGCCTCCGCGGAGCTGAGCGAGACGTGACCGTTGGCTCGATGCTCGTAGTGCCGTTCGGGCGACGCGAGATCCTCGGTGTTGTCACGGCGCTTGCCGACCACAGTGAGGTCTCTGAGGAGAAGCTGCTGGCGCCGCTGCGCGCGCTCGAGCTCGGCGTCCCCATCGACCTTGTCGCGCTCGCCGAGTGGCTGGCCGAGGAGTACTGCTCCACGCTCGCCAGGGCGCTTTCACTCGTGCTGCCACCCGCGGCCACGCGCCGGCTGAGCGGAAGAAAACGTCGCACTCGGCCTGCGCTGCCCAAGCACATCCAGCTCGGCGCGCGCACTGCCGAGCCGCCTACGCTCACCGCCGAGCAGGCAGCGGCGCTGAGCAATCTCATCCTGGCACTACGCAGCGGCCGCTCGCAGACGCGGCTGCTTGCCGGCATCACCGGCTCGGGCAAGACCGAGGTATATCTGCGCACCTGCGCCGAGACGCTGGAGCAGGGGCGCGGTGCGATCGTGCTGGTCCCCGAGATCGCGCTCACCACGCAGATCGTCGGGCGCTTCGTCGAGCGTTTCGGCGACACCGTGGCCGTTTTGCACTCCCGCCTGACGGTGGCCCAGCGCCGCGAGGAGTGGCGGCGCCTGCGCGTCGGGGAGGCGCGCGTATGTGTGGGGCCACGCTCGGCCGTCTTTGCTCCGATCGAGCGGCTTGGGCTGATCGTGGTCGACGAGGAGCACGATTCCTCCTACAAGCACGAGGGCGACCCGCGCTATGACGCGCGTGCCGTCGCCGCGCGACGTGTAAGCGATTGCGGTGCACTACTGCTGCTCGGTAGCGCCACCCCGCGTCCGGAGAGCGTGCACGAGGCCTCAGCCGCGATACGACTCTCGCGCCGCGTCGATGGCCGGCCGCTACCGCAAGTCACGGTGCTCGATATGCGCAACCAGCTGCCCGGCCTGCACCCTCTCACAGCCGAGGCACTGAGGGAGGTGCGCGCAGCGCGTGGCAAGGCGATCGTGTTGCTCAACCGTCGCGGCTGGTCGAACTTCCTCAGCTGTCGTGAGTGTGGACGCGTCTGGGGCTGTCCCGAGTGCGACGTTGCGCTCGTGCTGCACCGTGCGAGTGGGATCGTGGCATGCCATCACTGTGGCCACCAAGAGCAGGCCCCACAGCGCTGCACGTGCGGCTCGATGTCGGTCGCTCGCCACGGCGCCGGCACCGAGCGCCTCCAGCACGATCTCGCCGCCACGCTCGACGACGGCGATTTCCCTGTCTTCCGGCTGGATGCGGACACGATCGGCGGTGCGAGCGGCGCCGGCGGCTGGTGGAGTGGGCGACGCGCGGAGCGAGGCGGAGTCGGCGATCTGCTGAGCCGCTTCGAGGCTGCGCCCGCGGGTGTGCTGATCGGCACGCAGATGGTCGCCAAGGGCCACGATTTCGCCGACGTCACGCTTGGCGTCGTGCTGGACGCCGACGCCACGCTTGCGCTTCCCCGACTTCCGTGCGGAGGAGCGCACTTTCGCGCTCGTCACCCAGCTTGCAGGCCGTGTCGGGCGCGGAAACGACGGTCACGTGCTCGTACAGACCATCGCCCCCCAGGCTCGCTCGATCGTGCACGCCGCCGCACACGACAGCGATGGTTTCCTCGCCGGCGAGTTGGAGCGCCGCCGCGCGCTCGACTATCCGCCCTTCTCGAGTTTGATCCGTGTCGTCTGCTCTGCCGAGCATTCCGCGCGGCACATGCTGCGGCCAGGACGCTTGCGCGAGCGACTGGCCGGCTGCGGCGGCAACGTCCTCGGTCCCGCGGGTCTATTTCGCCTGCGCGGACGAGAGCGTCAGGTGCTGGTCGTCAAGGTCCGCCGAGCAGCGCTCGCAGGCGATCGGGCTGATCGGTGCCGCGGTTCAGCACACGGCCGATTCCCGCGCTCACAGCGGCGTCAATTTCAGCGTCGACGTCGACCCGCAATAGCCGTCGCGAGGGCCGGTCCGCCCGCCTTCGAAGGCTCGCCCTAGACTTGGGGGCGATGAGCGACGAAGAGGTGATGGACTCAGAGGTCGAGCCCGAGGAGGGCGCCTCGACGGTAGCCGAGCTCGACCCGGAGACCAGAGCGCGCCGCGACGCGGCCCTGCGCCATGTACGCAAGTTCGGCGACCCCGTGCTGCGCGCCACAGCGCTGCCGGTCGATCGCTTCGACGAGTCGCTGGCAAGCGAGGTCGAGCAGATGGGGGAGCTGATGCACGACGCGCTTGGCATCGGCCTCGCGGCGACCCAGCTTGGCGTGCTGCACCGTGTGCTTGTCTACCGCGCCTACAGCGATGACCCGCTGACAGCGCTCGTCAACCCCGTGATCGAGTGGGCCGCCGAGGAGCTCGAGACGCTCGAGGAGGGCTGCCTCAGCCTGCCGGGCGTGCATGTCGAGGTCGAACGTCCCGCACAGGTGCGTGTGCGCGCCCGCGACGTCGCCGGCAAGGAGCTGGTTGTCGAGGCGGAGGGGCTGGAGGCGCGCGTCATCCAGCACGAGATCGACCATCTTGATGGCATCCTGATCCTCGACCGGATCCCGCGCGAGCTGCGCAAGCAGACGATGCGCGAGATGCGCGAGGCAGTCGCGGCCGCCAGCGCGGTGTAGAGCGCGACGCCTGTTGATGCGCACGGTCTTCCTGGGCACATCCGACGTTCGCCGCCGCCGTTGCTCGACACGGCTGGTCGAGGAGCACGAGCGCAGCCCGACAGCCTACGCCGCCCGCGCTGGTGCTCACGCGCCCGGACCGTCCCGCGGGCCGGGGTCGCAAGCTCGCCTCGCCGCCGGTCGCCGAGACCGCGCGTGCGCTCGGCTTGGAGCTCGCCCAGCCAGAGAGCGTCAACGAGCCCGCCGTGCGCGAGCTGATCGCCGACCTCGCCCCGGACGTTGTCATCGTGTGCGCCTTCGGTGCGCTCGTCAAGGAGCCGCTGCTCTCCGACTACGAGATGCTCAACGTGCACCCATCGCTACTGCCGCGCTGGCGTGGCGCCGCCCCGATCGAGCGGGCGATCATGGCCGGCGACGAGCGCACCGGCGTCTCGATCATGCGCCTCACCGCCGGTCTGGACAGCGGGCCGGTGTGTCTCGTCGGCGAGCGAGCCGATCCACGCCGATGACACCTTCGGTTCGCTGGCCGCGCGGCTGGAGCGGGTCGGCGGCGATCTGCTGCTGAGCGCCCTCGACGCGCTGGATCGTGGCGAGGCGCTGGCGTTCGCCGAGCAGGACGAGCGCACGGTCACCTATGCCGAGAAGATCGGCCCCGCCGACCGTTTGCTCGACCCGACGCATCCGGCCGTCGAGCTGGAGCGCGCCGTGCGGGCCCTGAGCCCGCACATCGGCGCGCGCGTCGAGTTGTCCGACGGCAGTCTGCTGGGCGTGCAGCGAGCTGCGATGGCGGGCCTGCCGGCAGCAGGTGGGCGAGTGCGTAGCGGAGGCCGGTGAGGGCGTACATGCCCGCGACGGCCGGCTGCTGCTGGACTGCGCGGAGGGCCAGCTCGAGCTGCTCGAAGTCCAGCCGCCCGGGAAGCGCCCGATGGCAGCCGAGGCGTTCCTGCACGGGCACGGTCTGCCTCGCTGTGAGCAAGCACACTCAGAGGCGCGCCGGGGTGCCGGCGGCCCGTGCAGGCGGCCGTCAGGCAGGGGCAAGCTGGACGGCTGCAAGCGCGGCGGCGCGACGCGCGAGCGCCCCAGTCGCGCCCGCACGACGCTGTGCCTATGCGGTGCTGCGTCGCGTATTCGAGCAGGGCGCCTACGCCGATCGCGCACTGCAAGCCGAGGCTGTCGAGCTCGACGCGCGCGACCGCGCGCTTACGATGCGCCTTGCCTACGGCGCGATCCAACGACGGGCCACGCTCGACCACCTGATCGAACGCCTCGCTGGTCGTCCCTCCGCGCGGCTCGACGCGCCCGTGCTGGCGGCACTGCGGCTCGGCCTGTATGAGCTGCTGTACCTCGACGGCGCGCCCGACCACGCGGTCGTCGCCGACTGTGTCGAGCTTGCAAAGACAGGCCGAAGCTCCGGCTCACAACTTGTCAACGCCGTGCTGCGCAGCGCCACGCGCGAGGGAGCCGCGGCACTGCTCGGCGTCCTGCGCGAGGACACGCCCGAGCAGGCGGCGATCGCCCACTCCCATCCACAGTGGCTTGCGCGTATCTGGTGGCAGCTATCTCGGCGCCAGCGGATGCGCTTGCACTGATGGCCGCCGACAACGAGCCGGGCGAGCTGGCGCTGCGCGTCAACACGCTGCGTGCCAACCTCGCCGCCGTCGCGGCTGAACTGGACGTCGCCCACGCACACCGACCCTGAGTTGCCCGAGGCGCTCGTGCTCGACGGTCCGCTTCGACCTGCACGGCTCCGATCTGTGGGAGTCCGGTGCGGTTCATCGCCCAATCGCGCGCGGCGATGCTGGTCGCACGGGCGCTCGATCCTCAGCCGGGCGAGCGAGTGCTCGACCTGTGCGCGGCGCCCGGGCGGCAAGAGCACGCATATCGCTGCGCTGATGGGCGACGAGGGCGAAGTCGTAGCGGTCGAGCGCAACCGCGCGCGGGCTGCCGAGCTGGGCGCCACGGCGCGACGCCTGCACGCCCACAGTGTTCGCGTCGAGCTTGCGGACGCCGTAGCGGCGCGCCCCGAGGGGTCAGTTTACGATCGCGTTCTCATCGATCCGCCATGCTCAGGCCTGGGCACGCTCCAAGCTCGCCCCGACCTGCGCTGGCGCGTCGACCGCCGAGGACATCGAGAAGTTGGCCCAAATCCAGGCGGCGATCCTCGACGCAGGCGCCAAGGCGCTCCGTCCGGGCGGCGTGCTGGTCTATTCCACGTGCACGATCTCCCCGCAGAGAACGAGCAACAGATCGAACGGTTCCTCGATCGGAACTCCCACTTCGCGCTCGAGGACCTAAGCAACGAACAACAATCCCATATCCACCCAAGCATGCCCGAGGCCCTGCTGACGATGCCCCACCGCGATCGCACCGCAGGTTTCTTCATCGCGCGGATGCGGCGAGTAGGGTAGCCCTGCACGGGTAGGCTCTGATAAGCATGGACGACACGCAGCCCGCACCGAAGAAAGATCCAGTCGATCTCGGGCCGCTGTGCCCGAACTGCAGCGAGCCGTGGCTGCGCCCCACGAACCTTCCGGGCAGGTACCGCTGTGTCTACTGTCTGCACCGTTTCGAGCTGTCCTCGGTATGCCCCAACTGCGGCGAGCACTCGACGATCGTGCGCATGTCCTCGACCGCGATTCTCAAGTGCAATAACTGCGGCGACTCCATGTTGATGGCCATATGAACACACATGGCGGCGCTGGGCGGCGTCCTACCGATCGAAGATCGATACCCCATTCGGGGCACACGGCGGGATCTTCGATCGTCAACTTGTGTGCTGAAGCACACTGCGTTCGGTGCGTCCTTGCCCAGCTTGCCCGGTGTGTCCATATGAGCTCGTCGTCTGAGAGGATCTGAGCATGTCCAGCGGAGATCTCCTGCGCGAGGTGCGTGTGGCACCGTCGATCCTCTCGGCCGATTTCGCGCGGCTTGGGCGAGCAGGTGGGGGAGGTGCTTGCCGCAGGCGCGCGCGTCATCCATGTCGACGTGATGGACGGACACTTCGTCCCGTCGATCACGCTTGGCCCGATAGTGGTGGACGCGATGCGCGAGCAGGTCGAGCGGGTCGGGGCGATGCTCGACGTGCACCTGATGATCGAGCGCCCCGAGCGCCATGATCCCCGAGTTCCTAAAAGCCGGCGCCCATTCGATCACTTTCCACGCCGAGGCCACGCCTCATATCGCCTACGCGGCAAGCCTCGTGCGCGAGGGCGGAGCAAGCGTCGGCGTCGCGATCAACCCGGCCACGCCGGTTGGCGCGGTTGCGGAGCTGCCCGACGCGATCGATCTGGCGCTGTGCATGACCGTCAATCCGGGCTGGGGGGACAGGCGTTCATCGAGCATTCGCTCGACAAGATCGAGCGGCTGCGCCACATCCTCGGCGACGGCGTTGCGCTCGAGGTCGACGGTGGCATCGACACCGACACCGCCGCCCGCTGTCGAGCAGCGGGCGCAAACTTGTTCGTCGCCGGCTCGGCGATCTTCGGCGAGCCAGATCCGGCTGCGGCCTATCGTCGGCTCGTCGACGCCGCCGGCGCCTCTGACCCGTCGTACGAAGCGACCAGCATTTGCGGCGCGGTCGGCGCTATTGCGCTAGCGCCGCCGGCACGCTCTGACGCGGCTGGCGCTCCACGCCTGTATACAAAGCTCAGCATCAGTGCAAGCAGGCTAGTGGCGCCCGAGATAGCCGATCTCGGTGCGCAGCAGTTCTTCTGCAGACGAGCGGCACCAGCATCCAGGCAACGAACACCACCGCCGCCACGATCCAGCAGCTGGCGGCGGTGCGCGCCTGGTTGCGGGCCAGCGCCGCCTGGTTGAGCGCTCCGGAGCTCAGATGCATGCCCATGCCAAGGCCGATCAGGGCGAGCCCGACGCGGCCGTATTCGAAGCTCTGGCCGAACAGCGTTTTCATCACCGGTGGCCCGATCGCCAGCAAGCCGAGTGCCGTCGCCAACGCGAACGCGGCGATTGCCAGCACCGTCACGCGGATCGCCTTGGCGAATGCCTCGTGGCCCTCGGTTGCCTCAAGGCCCGTCAAGTGCGGCAGCAGCGAAGTCTGGATCGCCTGGAAGAGCTGCAGCGGCGCGCGCGCGATCAGTAGCACGTTGAAGACGATCCCGGCGAGCGCAACGTTGGTCGAGGTGATGTCCACCGTCAAGACAGCCGCGTTCAGCAGCGTCTGCTCGGAGAGCATCACTCCGGAGACAGCAAACGCAAACCCCGACCCACGTCGTAGCGACAGCTCGTCTGCAGCCACAGCCTCCTCGACGCCCTCAGTCCCAGGCCCAGCCAGGGCCGCGTCCAACTCCTCGAGATCCTCCATTTCCGGCTTCCCGCGAAGCTCGCTGGCACGCCGCGTAAACGCCACCGGCACGACCACGAGCGAGACGAAGGGCGCCGCGGCGATTCCCAGTACGACTGCCGTCTGGCCATGGGCGATGCCGAGCGCTACCGCCAGCGCAAAGCACAAGCGAGAGAGCGATTCGATCAGCACCAAGCCGCCGAACAGCCCAAAGTATTCGTGCCCCGCCAGCCAGCCACGGGCGAAATAGCTGGCGGCATATGCAAGCGTGCCGACCACCAATACCCAATACAGCGCCGCATAGTGGTCGAAGACGTTGTCGATCAGCACTTCGTGCAGCGCCAGCGCCAGGATCAGGAATACCAGCGCGAAGCTGGCCTGGATCGCGATCGGCACGCGCACCGAATGCTGTTCGTGCCCGCGTGCACGACGGTCGGCGATCGTGCGCGAGAGCAGCTGTTCGATCGGCCGGTAGATGACCGAGATGATCACGAACATGATCGACCACAACAGGTCGAGTCGCTTAGCCGAGACTTCCCCGAGCACGTGGCTTGCGATCGAGAAGTAGGCGAACGTCAGGACCCCGGTCGAGGCGATCCCGATCGAGAGGATGCGTGCCCCGCTGCCATATGAGCGAGCCGACTTCCGGCGTGTGCCGTCTGGTTCGGTCGCCTTCTGCTCGTCTGTCGTGGTGGATCGGCCCGTCATCGCGGCAGCCCCAGGTGCCGCCGTGGGCCGCTCACCCGAGGCGGACAAGCAGCATCGTCCAGGGAAACGGCGAGCGTGCCTCGACAACGTCCCCGTAGCGTGAGAGCAACTGCACGAACGAGCGCTTGGACCAGTGGTTGAGGTGCCCGGGCGTGTTACCCAGCTGCGGCCAATAGGCGCCGCGAGCCATGTTCAGCATCCGCCACAGCGGCTCTCGCGGCACCGACACGAGCAACCGGTGCTCGGCACAGCGCGCCATCTCTGCAAGCGTATGCTCGGGATCGGGCACGTGCTCGAGCACCTCGATCGCGCAGGCGACGTCGAACTCGTCCTCGGCGAACGGCAGGTTCTCGGCGCGCATTACCTTGTATTCGAGGTTCGGCGCTTGGCGCTGCTCCCAGCCGGCCTGGATCGAGGGCTCCTCGAGATCGATCCCCACGACGCGGCTTCCCTGGAGTCGCTGCGCCCACTTGTGCACGAGCACACCCTCTCCGCAGCCAACATCCAGAAGCGAGGAAGGGCTTGCGGCAGCGAACAGTTCGTCGAGCGTGCGCTCGAAGCCGGCCATCATGCGCTGCACCAGCGGATTGGTCGAGCCGTACTTGTCGTAGGTGTTGCCGGTGACGACGCCATCCTTCGACACGGTCACGCCGCTGCTCATACCTCTACCGCCTCGGTCGTCGCGTCCCTGGCGCTCCTCGCCCCGCTCTCCTCGCCCGTTGACTCGCTCTTGGCTTGCGTAGGCGCGGGCGATACCCCCTCGCCGCCACCCGTCGGGCTTGAAGATGCCGGGCTGGCGGGATTCGATTCATAGTGGGAGGGCTCCACACCGAGTTGCAGCTCGATCCTGCGCACCCGCTCAAAGGTCTTTTGTGTCATCACGCGCTGCGCGGCAAGCAGGTCGCCGATCACGCCGAGCGCCCACAGCACGACCGCTGCGATGAACAGCACGGCCCCCAGGATCAACGACTGCACGTGCCCCTTGCCGTTGCCTTCGGCATAGGCGACGACGAAGCGAATCCACACGCCCAGCGCTGCCACGCCGATCACCGCTGCCAAGCTCCAGAACACGCGCAAGGGCTCGTACTGCGCGTAGATGCGAAAGATCGAGATCGAGTTGCGTCGCACATAAGCACTCATTGAGGGAAACAGGCGCGACTCGCGCGTCTTCGGGTTGGTCCTGATCGGGACGTGGTCGATCGCGACAAGCTGCTTGCCGGCCTGGATGATCGTCTCCAGCGTGTAGGTGAATTTCGAGACCACCAGCATCTGGATCGCGGCCTCGCGGTTATAGGCCCTGAAGCCCGAGGTCGTGTCCGGGACCGAGGTCGAGGAGGCCTGGCGCACGACCCACGAGCCGAGGCGTTGCAAGAGCTTCTTCAGCGCCGAGAAGTGCTCGATGTTGCTCACTTCGCGGTCGCCCACGACCATGTCGGCACGACCTTCGAGGATCGGCCCGACCAGCTTGACGATGTCCCCGCCGTAGTACTGGTTGTCGGCGTCGGTGTTCACAACGACGTCGGCCCCAAGCTTCAAGCAGGCATCCAACCCAGCCTGGAAGCCGGCGGCCAGCCCCTTGTTGTTGGTGAGGCGCACTACGTGGTCCACGCCATGTGCGCGCGACGACAGCGATTGTCTCGTCGGTCGAGCCGTCGTCGACGATCAGCCACTCGACGACGTCGAAGCCCGCGACCTTGCGCGGCAGGTCGGCAAGCGTGGCCGGCAGCTGCTCCGCCTCGTTGAAACAGGGTATCTGGATGATGAGCTTCACCGGCCAAAGCCTATCCCCTCTAGGCTCTACGGCCGGATGGCAAGCGCGACGCTGACACGGCCTGGGCCGGGCGATGAGGGTGGCTCGTTGCAAAAGCTGCGTGCAGTGCCGGCGTCCGCGTGGGCCAAGCTCGCCTTCGCCGCGATGTGCCTACTGGCGCTCGTCGGTTACTTCGCCTTCCCCACCTATCCCACTTACGACTCTTTCTACGCGTTGCTGTGGGGGCGGGACCTGCTGCATCTGCACATGCCCGACTTCAGCGTTTATCGCGGGCCCACCGAGCACCCGCTTGCGATTGCCTTTGGGGCGCTCTGCTCGATCGTCGGCCAAAGTGGTGCACGCCTGGTCGTGCTCGGCTCGATCGTCTCCTTCGTGGCGCTGGTCGCGGGCCTCTACCGGCTTGGCCGGCTCTGCTTCGGCCCGATCGTCGGCGCTTTCGCCGGACTGCTCGTGCTCAGTCGCTTCTTCATCGAGAACCTCGCTGCTCAGGGCTACCTCGACATCAGCTATGTCGCGCTCGTCGTTTGGGCGACGGCCCTGGAGATCGAGCGCCCGCGGCGCGGGCCGCTCGTGTTCCTGTTGCTTGCCGCCGCCGGCCTGTTGCGCCCCGATGCGTGGCTGTTGAGCGGCGTCTACTGGCTGTGGTGTGCCTATCCGGCGGACACTCCTACGCGTCTTCGCTATCTCGCGCTGGCCGCGATCGCGCCGCTGCTGTGGATCGGCGTCGACGCGGTCGTCACAGGCGACCCGCTCTACTCGCTTCACTCCACCTCAGGGCTCGCCTCCGAATTGGAACGCACACAGGGCTTCTCGAGCGTGCTCTCCTCGACCTGGAACTACGCGGTGCGGATCGACAAGTTGCCGGTGGTGCTCGGCAGCATCGCCGGCGCGTTGATCGCGATCTGGCTGACCCCGCGACGCGTGCTCGTGCCATTGGTCGTGCTTGGAACCCTGCTGTTCGTGTTCGTCGCCGAGGGCGCGGTGGGCGCATCGGTCGTCGATCGCTACATGATCGGCTCCTCGGTCGTGATGCTCGTCTTCTGCGCGGTCGCGGTCGGCGGTTGGTCGATGCTTCGAGCCCGGGACGGCGCTGAGGCGAGTATGGATGGTGGCGGCCGCGCTGCTCATCCTCTACGGCGCCGCTTCCGCCGCGAACACGCTCAGTCTCTCGAGCCTGCGTACGACGCTCGCCGACCACGAGAACTTCCACGAGGGGCTTGCAAGCGCCCTCCACAGCCCGGCTGTGGCGGCCAAGCTGAAAAGTTGTCCGCTGCTGTCTTTGCCGAACAACAAGCTGATCCCAGATGCACGCTGGATACTCGGCAGCACTGGTCAGCACGACATCGTCGCTCGCTCTGAGGCCAGTGCGGATGCGCTCAAGGGCTCCTATCAGCTCGAAGATAGGCTGCGCCGTGGCAGCGTGGCTGTCTATCCGCTCGGCGAAGCCGTGTTCGTCGATGCGATCGTCGACGTTGGCGACGACCCCCGCAACCAGGTGCCGCCCGCAGGCTACAAACGCTTGTACACGAGTCGCTACTACGCCGTGTATGCCAACTGCTGAGCACAGCGCGCATGCCGCCGGCTGAGTCGAACAGGACTTCGACCCACGTTCGCAGCCGCCCTGTGCATGACTCAGGCGAGCCGCAGGACGAGAAGGCAGGTGATCGCGACCGACGGCTGTGGGCGTGGGCCGGGCTGGCGCTGGTCCTGTGCGTCGCACTCGGTCTGCGCCTGTGGGGCATCGGGGAGGGGTTGCCCTACGTCTACAACATCGACGAGGCGGGCCATTTCGTGCCGAAGGCCGTCGCTATGTTCTCCGACGGGCTGAACCCGCGCTACTTCGTCAACCCGCCCGCGCTCACCTATGTACTGCACTTCGTGTTTGACGCTTGGTTCGGGGGAGCCCACGGCGTGCACGGCGAATATGCCCGCCATCCCGGCGAAGTGTTCTTGGTGGGGCGGGTGACCGTTGCTCTGCTGGGAACCGCTGCCGTATGGATGCTGTATCTGCTTGGAGCCCGTCTGCTCGATCGTCGCATCGGCCTGCTCGCAGCCGCGATCGAGGCGGTCGCGTTCCTGCCGGTCTCCTACGGGCACTTGGCGCTCAACGACGCGGTCACGCTGCTGCCGCTGACGCTCTCGCTCTTCGGCAGCGCCGGCGTGATGCGATATGGGCGCAAGCGCGACTATGCGCTCGCCGGTGATCGGGCTTGGGCTGGCGTGTGCGAGCAAGTACACGGCCGGCATCGCGATCGTGCCGCTCGTCGTGGCCGCCGCCGCGCACTACCTGGACTCGATCGATGCGACGCGCGTCCGCGCGGCCCGTGGGAACGCGACTGGCGACTCTGAGACCCCCGAACGCCCTGAGCGTTCCGTGGTGCTCGGCGTAATGCTGGCAGGGATGTGTGCGCTCGCGTCGTTCTCGATCGCCAACCCCTACGCATTGCTGGACTTCAAACTGTTCTATTCCGAACTGGTCCACCAGTCGAGCCTCTCCGACGAAGCGCAGGGCAAGCTCGGCGCGCCCAAGGAGATCGGAATCTTCTACTACCTGTGGTCGTTCTCGTGGGGTCTCGGTTGGGTGCCGGCCTTGGCCGCGCTCGGTGGCGCGATCACGATCTGGCGCCGCCACGCGCGTATCGGCTGGCTGCTCGTGCCGGCGGCGATCTTGTTCCTCGGGTTCATGGGTTTGCAGGACCGCTACTTCGGTCGTTGGCTGCTGCCGATCTTCCCGATCGCCTGTCTGCTCGGCGCATATTTTGCCTCGCTGCTCGTGCGTGTCATCGTCGAAAAGGCGATGCCCCCCGCGCGCGCAGGGGGCACGCTGATCGTTGGCGGTCCAAAAGCGCCAGAGGTCGAGGATGGGGCGGCGATCTCCTCAGAGAGGCCCCCGGCGAGCGGTGTGCCTGCGGTGGGCAAAGCAGCGCGCGGCTCGTCTCGCCGGAGGCGCCTCACGCTACTCGCCGGTGCGCTCATCGCGATCGTGCTGCTCGCTCAAGGCCTCGTCTACAGCGTCCACAACGATCTCGTGCTCTCGCGCGCTGACACGCGCAACATCACGCGTGCCTGGATGGTCGCCCACGTGCCGCGCGGCACGCCGATCGTAGTCGAGCCGGTCGTGCTCGACTCGTGGATCGAAGAAGGCTCTGACAGCTCGCGCTCAGACCGCTGGTTGAAGTACCAGTCGCTGCAATCGGTTATCGCGCCGGACGGGAGTCTCGCTCCGCAAGCGATTCACGAAGTCGCGCTCGAAGACTATGAGACCACTCTCAGCCCAGCCTTGATCGGCTGGTATGAGCATCTCGGCTATTGCTGGGTGGTGGTCGGCTCCACCGAGTCCGGTCGAGCGCTTGCCGATCCACGCGCCGCACCGTTTGCAAGCGCCTATTACCACGCGCTCGCCACTCAGGCGGAAGTCGTCTATCGCGTCTCGCCCTATTCGCCGGGAAGCAGTCCGACGCGATTCGGCTTCGACTGGTCGTTTGACTATTACCCGCTTTCCTATGCGCATCCTGGACCGGAAATGACCGTGTATCGCCTGCGCGGTGGGCGCTGCGCCCGTAGCCGCTAGGGCGTCAGGCCCTATCCTGGAGGGCAGGCATGGCGATCACCACGGACACCGACCGCGCGCTGCTCGGGCGAGCGATCGAGCTCGCGCGCAACGGCGTCGAGCAGGTCAAGCCCAACCCGCTCGTGGGGGCGGTCGTCGCGCGCGACGACGAGGTTCTTGGCGAGGGCTGGCACGAGCGCTACGGCGGCGCGCACGCCGAGGTCAACGCGATCGAAGCTTGCGGGCCGGCGGATCTGACCGGGACGACCCTGTACGTGTCGCTCGAGCCATGCTGTCACGTGGGCAACACGCCGCCCTGCACCGACGCGATCATGCGCGCGGGCATCGCGCGTGTCGTCGTGGCCTCTGATGACCCAACCGAGAAGGCCTCCGGACGCGGCCTCGGGATTCTCCGCGACGAGGGCGTCGAGGTGGTGGTCGCCGACGGCGAGCTGGCCGCCAGTGCGCGCCTGCTCAACCAGGCTTTTCGCAAGCACGCACGCGTAGGGCGCCCTTGGGTGCTGTTCAAGTCGGCGATGACGCTCGACGGCAAGGTCGCCACCAGGGCCGGCGACTCGCAATGGATCAGCGGCGAGGAAAGCCGGCTGCTGGCTCATACTTGGCGGGCTTCCGTGGATGCGGTCGTCGTTGGGATCGGCACCGCGCTCGCCGACGATCCACAGCTCACCGCGCGACCTGATGGGATCCCAGCCGAGCTTCCCCGTCAGCCGCGGCGCGTCGTGTTCGACTCGCTCGCGCGTCTGCCGATCTCCTCACAGCTCGTGGCTGCCGCCGAGCAGGTTCCATTGACTGTGTGCGTCTCGCGGGCGGCCGCCCGCGCCGACACCGACGCGCTGGAGGCCGCCGGCGCTCAGGTTCTCGTCGCCACCGGCCAGAACGAGCCCGCGCGTGTGCGCTCTGCGACTCGACCAGCTTGGCGCGAGTGGGATCGCCTCGGTGCTGTTGGAGGGTGGTCCACATCTAGCGGGAGCGTTTCTCGACGCGGGCGAGATCGACGAGATCAGCCTGTTCCTCGCGCCGATCCTGCTCGGAGGACGAACCGCACGCGATCCCCTGGAGGGTGAGGGCGTCGAGCGCATCTCTGAGGCTTTGCGGGCGCTCAGCTTCGATTGTGACCGCGTCGGCGAAGACCTGTTGGTCTCAGCCCGTCTACGCGAGTGGTGGCTGACGGGCACGTATGGCGGCGCCGGGCGGCGTCCTCACTCGCTTGCGTACCGATTGGAGATCGGTGGGATCTCCAATCGGCCAGCACGCGTGCAAAGCACCTTCGCGGGGTGGGCGGGCATCACTTGCCCAGCTTGCCCTGCGTGCCCATCAGCGGCCTAGAGACTTGGAAGGAGATCGTGAAATGTTCACTGGCCTGATTGCAGATCTGGGAAGCGTGAAGGAGCATCGAGAGCGACGCCGATGGCGCCACGCTCGAGATCTCTACGGCGCTTGCGGACGAGCTGCCGAGGGCGACTCCGTCGCGGTCAACGGGGTGTGCCTGACAGCCACCGCCATCGACGACGGCGCCTTCCGCGCACAGGCGATGGAGGAGACGCTGCAGGCGCTCCTCGCTGCGGCAGTTGCGGCCTGGCTCCGCGAGTCAACCTGGAGCTCGCGCTGCGTGCCGATGGGCGACTTGGTGGACACATCGTGCAAGGCCACGTCGACGGGACCGGCACGATCGCCGGGTTACGCGAGGAGGGGTTCGCACGGGTGCTGGATGATCGATGTGGAGTGACGGGCTAGCGCGCTATCTGGTGGAGAAGGGCTCGGTAGCGCTCGACGGGGTCAGTCTGACGGTGAGCGAGCTACGCGAGGAGGGTTTCTCGGTGTCGCTGATCCCGGAGACGCTCCTCGCACGAACCTTGGGGAGGCACAAGTCGGGGATCGGGTCAATCTCGAGGTGGACATCCTCGCCAAGCACGTAGCACGACTAATGGAGGCCCGGATATGAGCACGCATGGCGGCGCCGGGCGGCGTCCTCGCTCGTTCACCTCGACGATACGGCCAGCACAGCACACTGCACTCGCTGCGTCCTTGCTCCGGCTTGCCCTGCGCGCCCATCATCGGGCAATTGAGATTCGAAGGGAGCCCACCGTATGAGCCAGTCCAAGACAACCACGCCGTTCGCGACCGTCGAGGAGGCAATCGAGGAAATCAGGCAGGGCAAGATGGTCGTCGTCTGCGACGACGAGGATCGCGAGAACGAGGGCGATCGTCACGATGGCCGCCCAGTTCGTCACACCGGAGGCGATCAACTTCATGGCCAAGGAGGCGCGCGGCTGGATCTGCCTCTCGCTCTGACCCCAGAGCGTTGCGACGAGCTTGGGCTCGACTTGATGGCGGCCAAGAACGAGTCGTCGTTCGAAACGCCGTTCACGGTCACCATCGAGGCTCGCGAAGGCGTCACCACGGGTATCTCGGCACACGATCGCGCGCACACCATCCAGGTCGCGATCGATCCCGAGAGCGCGCCGCGCGATCTCGTCCAGCCCGGCCACCTGTTCCCGCTCAAGAGCCGTGCGGGAGGCGTGCTCGAGCGGGCGGGGCACACCGAGGCGGCCGTCGATCTGGCACGTCTTGCCGGTCTGAACCCGGCCGGTGTGATCTGCGAGGTGATGAACGACGACGGCACGATGGCGCGCGTGCCGGATCTGGTCGACTACTGCGCGCGCCACGGGCTGAAGATGATTACGGTCGCCGATTTGATCTCCTACCGCCGGCGCAATGACAGCCTCGTGGAACGTGTCGTATCCACACGCCTGCCGACGGCCTTCGGGGACTTCGAGGCGGTCGGCTATCGCTCGCTGGTAGACGACAAGCACCATGTCGCGCTCGTCAAGGGCGATGTCGCCGGACGCGAGGACGTGCTCGTACGGGTGCACTCCGAGTGCCTGACCGGTGACGTGTTCCACTCGCTGCGCTGTGACTGCGGCGAGCAGCTCACCTCCGCGCTTTCGATGATCGAGCGCGAGGGCGAGGGAGTTCTGTTGTACCTCTCCCAGGAGGGCAGAGGCATCGGCCTGCTCAACAAGCTGCGCGCCTATCGCCTGCAGGAGGACGGTCTGGACACAGTCGAAGCCAACGAGCGCCTCGGGCTGCCCGCCGACCTGCGCGACTACGGCATCGGCGCTCAGATCCTCGTGGATCTCGGCCTCAGCTCGATCCGCATCCTCACCAACAACCCCAAGAAGATCAAGGGTCTGGAGGGCTACGGCCTGTCGGTCAGCGCGCAGATCCCGATCGAGCACGCGCCCAACGAGCACAACGAGGCCTACCTGCGCACCAAGGCCCAGCGCATGGGCCATATCCTGCATCACCAGGGGCTCAACCTCGACGCGGAGCTCCTGCATTCCGAGCGCGAGCAGGATCGCGAGCGTGGCGGCAAATGAGCTTTGCGATCGTCATCGGGCGCTTCTATGAGGAGCTGGCCGAGCGTCTGCAAAAGGGCGCTCTTGACGCATTCCACGAGGCTGGATGCTCAGATGTAGAGGTGTTCGACGTGCCGGGCGCGTTCGAGTTGCCGCTCGCGGCCAGCTACGCGGCGCGGCTCTGGGCGCTTTGCGGGTGTCGCTTGCTTGGGGCTGTGATTCGTGGGGAGACCAGATCACTACGACTTCGTCTGCGCCGAGGCGGCTCGTGGAATTCAGCAGGTTTCGCTCACAAGCGGGGTGCCCTGTGCGTTCGGGGTGCTCACGTGCGAGACGATGGAGCAGGCGCTTGCGCGTTCCGGCGGCGGCAAGCGCGACCAGGGCCGTCACGCCGCCGAGGCGGTGCTCAGAATGGCCGCGCTGCGCTTGGAGTTGCTTGGCGAGCCCGAGTTGCCGGTGCAAGCTGGAAGCCCCGGCGCCGCTGCCGGCTGAGGCGCTACTCGGCGCGCGCTTGCCCAGAGCGGCTACACTGCCGAGCCTCATGGCCAAGATATGTCACAGCTGCGGGAAGGGCCCCGCGTTCGGAAATAGTCGCAGTCACTCGATGGTCGCCACCAAGCGACGTTTCGATCCCAACCTGCAGAAGGTCAAGATCCTCGTCGGCAAGGCACCCCGTCGCGTATACGTGTGCACGCGTTGTCTGAAGGCCGGCAAGGTCACCAAGGCCCTGTAGGGTCGATAGGCGGCGTCAGTCTGCGTCCTCAGTCGCTCATGTGCAGAGCACATTTCGCTTCTTGCGTCCTTGCCTGACTTGCCTCTCGACCCTACAGGCGCTTCTCGTATTGCGACGGACGATTGCGGAACGACCGGTGACTGTGGTGGTATGACAGGGGCTGTGAGCAGGAGGACCTTGAACGGGTCTTACGCCCTAAGAGCGTCTGAGGGGGCGCACTCGATGGAGCAGAGCCGGTGACCGACACCAACCTGATTCGCTTCAGAGCAGCCGTGGCCGGTGCGCTCGCGCACCTGGAGTCCCGCCGCGAGGAGGTCAACGATCTGAATGTGTTCCCGGTAGCCGACGGCGATACCGGTGACAACATGGTGCTTGACGCTCAGGGCGGTGCTCGACGAGCTCGACCGCCTGCAGGACGGCAACGCGGCACGCACGATCGATGAGATCGGGCGCGAGGAGATCGTCCAGTCGGTTGCGCGCGCGGCGCTGCTGGGAGCTCGCGGCAACTCTGGCGTGATCCTCTCGCAGCTGATCAGAGGCGCCGCCGAGGAGCTCGTCAGCCGCCCCGGACAGCTGATCGACGCAACCTTGATCGGGGCCGCGCTTGCCAATGCCGCCGATCGCGCCTATGCGTCGGTGCGGGAGCCGGCAGAGGGAACGATCTTGACGGTCGCACGCGAGATGGCCCACGGCATCATGGCCGACCTTGCCCACGGCGAGGACGCGGTGCCACTGGGGCCGGCGACCGAGCCGCGCGAGCAGGATCTCGCGATCGCAAAGACACTCGAACGCGCTGTTGAGGCCGGCACAGACTCGGTCAAGCGTGGGCCGGAGATGCTCGCCGCGTTGCGCGACGCCGGCGTTGTCGATGCCGGTGGGCATGCGCTGACGGTGATCTTCGCCGGTGTCGTGGCGGCGCTGCGCGACGAGGAGCCACCGGAGCTTGAGCACTTTGCGCCGGCCAAGATCACCCATCCCGAGCACAGTTCCAGTACCTACCGCTACTGCACGAACTTCGCCGTCACCGGCCGTGACTTGGCGCCGGCGAGCTTTGCCCCAGCGCTCGAGCGGCTCGGCGACTCGGTGCTTGTAGTCGGCGATGCCAATACGCTGAAGGTGCACCTGCACACCGACGAGCCTGAGCGTGCCACGGCACTGTTCGACGGGGCCGGTGAGGTGTCTCATCTGGACGTGGCCGACATGCGAGCGCAGGTGACGGAGCGTGAGCTGCGTTTGGCAGCCGGCTCTCAGAGCAACGGCGGCAGTGCACATGCAGCAGGCAACGGTGGACTCGACAGCAGCGACACGCCAGCTTCCGCCAAGAAGGCCGGCACTCATGCGCGCGTGCGCTGCGGTGCTTTGGCGGTCGTCAGCGGCAGCGGCCTTGCACGTATGTATGGCGAGCTCGGCGTGCACACGATCGACGGTGGTCCGACGCTGAATCCCTCGACCTACGAGCTGTTGGCGGGGATTCACGAGGTGCCGGCCGAGGAGGTCGTCGTGCTGCCCGGTAGCGCCAACGTCGTGATGGCCGCCGAGCGTGCCGCAGAGCTGTCAGACAAGCAGGTGCTCGTAGTGCCGGCAACCAGCCAGCAGGCTGGGCTTGCGGTTGCGGTGGCGCTGCAGGGCGACCGCGGCGTACAAGAGAACGCACGGGCGATGCACGAAGCGCTCGACGCGCTGAGGACCGGTGCGGTTGCGCCCGCTGCCCGCGCGGATGCTCAGGGCCGCTTCCAGCAAGGGGATGCGGTGGGCTTCGTCGAGGAGCAGGTTGTCGCTTGGGGGGAACCGCGCGAGACGCTGTTGGCGGTGCTACAGGCGCTCGCGGGCGACACGGAGTTGATCAGCGTGCTCGCCGGCGACGGGGCACCGCTGGAGTTGTCTGAGCTGGAGGGCATCATGGATGGTCATGTCGAGCTCGAGCTTCGCCACGGTGGCCAACCCGCCTACTGGTGGCTGCTCGCCGCCGAGTGAGCGGCGCGACCGCTTCCCGGTCGGCTTCGCAGACGTTCTGCCGTTGACACGCGCGCAGATGCTGGCCGCCCCGGTGCGCTGGCCACGTCCCTCGCTGCTGGCCGCGCCCTTGGATCTCGCGGCCGGCAAGGCGACGGACGGGATGGTGGCGCTTGGGATCGAGACGGTCGGCGATCTGCTCGAACACCTGCCGCGCGACCATCGCGAGGCGCGTATGGTCGCGACGCTGCGCGAGGGCGAGCAGGCGACTGTAGCGGTGCAGGTACGCTCGATCGCCGCCAGGGCGGTGAGAAAGCGCGGTATGCGTGGGCTCGTCGAAGCGAGCGTGTTCGATGCGAGCGGATCCATGCGAGCGACCTTCTTCAACCAGCCGTGGCTTGCCAGTCGCTATCCCTCGGGCACACGCTTGGTGCTGCACGGCAAGGCCGATCGTGGCGGGCGCTTTCGAGTCGCCCACCACGCGATCGGCTCGGAGATCGCCACCGCGGAGACGGGCTCTGTCGCTCATTACCCCGCGGCGGAGGGCGTCAGCTCCACACAGATCTTGGCGCTCGTACGCGAGCGCCGCCACCATCTTGGCGAGATGATCGAGCCGCTCAGCGCCGGCGTGCGCGTCGCCGAGCGAATGCCCACACGGGCAACGGCGCTCGGCGCGATGCACTTTCAGGGAGCGGGGGCCCAGGCTGAGCTTGCGCGCGAGCGGCTTGCCTTCGAGGAGTTGCTGCTCAGCCAGCTGGTTTTCCTGATCCGCCGTGGTAGGCGGGCGGCACAAGGACAGGCCCTGAGGTTGAACGAGCCGGCGAGCTTGAGCTCTCGCTGGCTTCAGCATGGACTGCCGTTCGAGCCGACCGGCGATCAGCGCAAGGCGATCGCCACGATCGCCGAGGACCTCGAACGAGGGCAGCCGATGCAGCGGCTGCTGATGGGGGAGGTCGGCAGCGGCAAGACCGTCGTTGCCCTGCACGCGATGCTGCGGGCCGTCGAGCACGGCGCGCAAGCGGCGCTGATGGCGCCGACCGAGACGCTCGCCCAACAGCACTTCGCCACTGTGCAACGGCTGCTCGGTGGCGAGTCGGTGACCGTGGCGCTGCTCACCGGCTCGACTGCCGCGGCTCGGCGGGCCGACACGCTCGGCAAGCTCGCAAGCGGCGAGCTGTCGCTGATCGTAGGCACGCATGCCCTGATCGAGCCCTCGGTGCGCTTTCGCGAGCTGGCGGTGGCCGTCGTCGACGAGCAGCACCGTTTCGGTGTGCGCCAGCGTGCGGCTCTGGAAGGCCAGGAAGGACAGCTGGAAGGCCAGGGGGGCGTTCCCGACGTCCACATGTGCTGCACATGACAGCTACGCCGATCCCGAGGACGCTGGCGCTTGCGCGCTACGGCGACCTCGATCGCAGCGTGCTGCGCGAGCTGCCGCGCGAGCGCAAGCCGATCGTCACGAGCATCGTGACTGGCGGAGCTGGGCGCGAGCAGGCCTATCGCGTACTGCAGGAACAGCTAAAAGCTGGACGCCAGGCGTATGTGGTTTGCCCGCTTGTCGAGCAAGCGCCCCAGGAGGTCGCCGGGGGGACCCGGGCGCACCCGCCAACGGCCAAAGCCAGTCCACACATGGAAACGTGCAGGCCGAGTCGGTGGGCGAGGTGGGCGAGGCCAAGGCAGCGACAGCCGAGTTCGAGCGTCTGCGCGCCGGCGAGCTGGCAGGCTGGAGTCTTGCGCTTCTGCACGGACAGATGCGCCCGCGCGAGAAGCAGGAGGCGATGGAGGCGTTCGCCTCCGGGCGCGCGCAGGTGCTGGTGGCGACGACGGTGATCGAGGTCGGCGTGGACGTGCCCAACGCGACCGTGATGCTGGTCGAGAACGCCGAGCGTTTCGGCATCTCCCAGCTACACCAGCTGCGCGGACGCGTGGGCCGCGGCGAGCACAGCTCGACCTGCATGCTCGTTGGGCCGGCCGGCTCCGCTCGCTTGTGCGCCCTTGCGGAGCACTCCGACGGGTTCAAGCTGGCTGAGATCGATCTGCGGCTGCGCAAGGAGGGAGAGCTGATCGGCACGCGCCAGTCTGGCGTCGGGCAGTTCAAGTTCGCGATCCTTCCCGAGGACACAGACCTGTTGGAGCGGGCTCGCTCACGGGCTCGCGAGATCCTGGCGGAGGATCCTGCCCTAAACGGACCGCTGCATGGGCTGCTTGGGGGGAGCTGGAGCGCGCGTTTGGTGCGCAGGCGTTGGCGCCGATCCCGGCATGAGGGTGATCGCCGGACGCTTGGGTGGTAGGCGCTTGAGCGCGCCGCGGGGACGCACGACGCGGCCGACCTCCGATCGCGTGCGTGAGGCGTTGTTCTCGATGCTTGGCCCGATCGACGGGGCAAGCGTGCTCGACCTGTTCGCCGGGACTGGAGCGCTCGGTATCGAGGCGCTCTCCAGGGGGGCCGTCAAGGCGCTGTTCGTCGAGCGCGATGCGGCCGCAGTGGTAGCGCTGAAGGGCAATTTGGCCCGACTGGAGCTTGCCGAGCCGCTGGCGCGGGTAAGGGTGGGCGAGGCACTCTCGGCACTGCGCAGCGCACGCAGAGCCGGCGAAACGTACGATCTGGTGTTCGTAGATCCTCCATACGGCCAGCTGCGCGACTCCGAGCGCGAGCTGTCGGCGCTGTTGCCGACCGTGCTCGCTCCCGGCGCGCGCGTGGTGGTCGAGAGCGATCGACGGGCGCCGGCCGAGCTGCCTCTGGCCGTGGCGCAGCGCAAGCGCTACGGCGACACCACGATCACAATCCACAGCACAGAGGAGGAGGATGAGCGTTGACAAGTCGATAGCCGTCTGCCCGGGCTCCTATGACCCGATTACCAACGGCCACCTTGATGTGATCCGCCGTACGGTCGACCTGTACGACGAGGTCATCGTCGCGGTCGTCAACCGCTCGGTGCGCAAGGACGCCACGCTGTTTGGGATCGAGGAGCGGATGGCGTTCATCGAAGAGGCGCTCGCGGATATTCCGAATGTGCGCGCGCAGCCGTTCAATACGCTTGTCGTCGACTTCGCCAGGGCGGTTGGAGCGAAGGCGATCGTCAAGGGGCTGCGGGCGATCTCGGACTTCGAGTACGAGTTCGAGATGAACCAGCTCAACCGCAGACAGGATCCCGAGATAGAGTCGGTGTATCTGATGGCCTCACCGCAATACAGTTTCCTGTCCTCGAGCGGCGTCAAGGAGCTGGCGACGTTCGGCGGGCGAATCGACGATCTTGTGCCAACCCGGGTGGCGGCGCGCTTGCAGGAAGAGCTGGCGCGCTGACGAACTTTGGTTGACGTGAGACCCTTCATATCCTTTTCTTATGTCGTGGGGCCATATCGGATGCTCCGCGGAGGTGATCGCTGATGGACGTGCTGGTGCTGATCGACAAGCTCGACGACTTGGTGCACAACGCCAAGTCGGTGCCCATGACCGACCAGGTCAGGGTCGACAAGGAGGAGATCTACGACATCCTCGACCAGATGCGCGCGACGATCCCCGAGGAGATCAAGCAGGCGCGCTGGATCGTCAAGGAGCGCCAGGAGATGCTCGCCGAGGCCAAGAAGGAGGCCGAGCGCATCGTCAAGGAGGCGCGCGAGCGCCAGGAGAAGCTGGTGGGCGAGGAGGAGGTCACCAAGCAGGCCGAGCGCGCCGCCGAGGACATCGTCGAGGACGCGCGGGCGCGCGAGCGCGAGATCAGACTTGGCGCCGAGGACTACGCGGATGAGATCCTCGGCACGCTCGAGGTCAACCTGTCGAAGTTCATCGCCGCGGTGCAGCGCGGCCGCGAGCGCCTGCAGGGTAAGGACGAACCGGCGGAAGTTTCTTAGGGACCATGCCGCATGCGGCATGGTCCCGGACCGCACATGTGCGGTCCGGCAGGTCGGTGCATGCACCGACCTGAACAGCATCATTTGTGAGATGAAGGTGCTCGCCCGCGTTTCCCACTCGCGTATGCGTACGCGTGGACTCGAGCATTTTGGGTAGGGTGCCCGCGTGAGCTCGGCCACTAGATTCAAGCTGGAAGCCGCCAAGGTGCTGCTCGGCACCGGCATCCTCACGCCGGTCAGGCCGGATCGCGCCGTGCGCTCGGTGATGGCCCTACGGCGCTGGGGGCCGACGCCCGCCGCGGCGTACACCGGCTCTGCCGCGCGCTTCCCCGATCGTGAGGCGATCGTCGATGAGCGCGGGACGCTGACCTTCGAGGAGGTGCACCTGCGCACGAACGCGCTCGCGCACGAAATGCGCGCGGCCGGCATCACCGAGGGCGATTCGGTCGCGATCATGTGCCGCAACCACCGTGGCTTCATCGAGGCGACGCTCGCCTGCTCGAAGCTGGGAGCGAGCGCCCTGTATCTGAACACCGCGTTCGCGGGACCGCAGATAACCGACGTGATGCGCCGCGAGAACCCGGCTGGGCTCGTGTATGACGAAGACTTCGCGAACCTCGTGCACGACGGCGGCGAGGGTCGCATCCGCTTCGTCGGGTGGAGCGAGCCGGGCGCCGATCCGGCCGACCCAACGCTTGAGGATCTGATCGGGAAAGGCAGCACCGCCGATCTCACCCCGCCGGCGGAGCCCGGTAGGGTCGTGATCCTCACCTCCGGCACGACCGGAGCGCCAAAGGGGGCGGCGCGCAAACAGCCCGATTCGCCGCTGCCGTTGGCGGCACTGTTCTCGAAGATCCCACTGAAGGCGCGCGAGACGACGATGATCGCCGCGCCGATGTTCCACTCGTGGGGATTCGGGCACTTCACGCTCGCGCTGCCGCTGTCCTCGACAGTCGTGCTGCGCCGGCGCTTCGACCCCGAGGAGACGTTGCGGGCAGTCGCGGAGCACCGGGCGACGGCGCTCGCGGTGGTGCCGGTGATGCTGCAACGCATCCTCGAGCTGCCGATCGAGACGATCGAAAGCTACGACACCCACGCGCTGAAGGTCATCGCGCTGAGCGGCTCGGCGCTGCCGGGAGAGCTGGCGATCCGCGCGATGGACACGTTCGGCGACGTGCTCTACAACCTGTACGGCTCCACCGAGGTGGCGTGGGCGACGATCGCCACGCCCGCCGACCTGCGCGCGGCGCCGGGCACGGCCGGCAAGCCTCCGCTTGGGACCGTTGTGAAGCTGCTTGACGAGCAGGGACACGAGGTGCCCAAGGGCCAGAACGGGCGCATATTCGTCGGCAACGAGATGGTGTTCGAGGGCTACACGGGCGGTGGCGGCAAGGAGATCATCGCGGGGCTGATGAGCACCGGCGACGTGGGCCGGATGGACGCGGCGGGCCGACTGTTCGTGGACGGTCGCGACGATGAGATGATCGTCTCAGGTGGGGAGAACGTGTTCCCACGCGAGGTCGAGGACCTGCTCGCCGACCACGACGCGATCGAGGAGGCGGCGGTGATCGGTGTCGAGGACGCCGAGTTCGGCCAGCGACTGAAGGCGTTCGTTGTCTCACGTGAGGGGTCGGGCCTGGACGAGGAGACCGTCAAGGAGTACGTCAAGCACAATCTCGCGCGCTACAAGGTGCCGCGCGAGGTGGTGTTCATGGACGAGCTGCCGCGCAACGCGACGGGCAAGGTGCTCAAGCGCGAGCTGCACGAGATCGGCTGACGTCGGGGTTACTAATCTGAGGGGATGCCTGCCGTGACGGACATCCTCGACCTCGGTGGATTGCGCCTGAGCGCCGGCGAGGGGAGAAGCTTCGAGTTGGCGGTGCATGTCGAGCCGCTGACGCTTGGAGGCGAGCCGTACGAGGTAGCCCCGGCGACGCTGCCGGTGAAGCTCGACGTATCGCGCATGCTCGGCAACGGCTACGCGCTGCGGCTGCGCTTCGTCGCGGCGCTCGTGGGGCCTTGCATGCGCTGTCTGAAGGACGCCGCGCCGCGGATCGATGTCGATGCGCGCGAGGTCGATCGGCCCGGCGGCGGAGAGGAGCTCTCGAGCCCCTATCTGGAGGATGAGACGCTCGACCTGGCCGGGTGGGCGCGCGACGCGCTCGTGCTGGCCCTGCCGACGCAGGTGCTGTGCCGCGAGGATTGCGCCGGACTGTGCGCGGTATGCGCCGCCGATCTGAACGAGACCGGCCCCGAGCACACGCATGAGCGTCCGCCGGATCCGCGCTGGGCGAAGTTGAGCGAGCTAAAGCTCGACTAGTCCCAACGCGGCTAGTACCAACGCGGCTAGTCGGTCTCGGCCCTGGTAGCCTGTTGCGCCGATGGCCGTCCCCAAGAAAAAGCAATCGCACAGCCGCACCGCGCTGCGCCGCGCCAATCACAAGATCGAGGCGCCCACGGTGAACGAGTGCCCGCGCTGTCACAGCCCGCGCAGGCCGCACCGCGTGTGCCCCGAGTGCGGGACGTATGCAGGTCGTGAGGTGGTGGCGCCCGGCGCGCACAGCCACGATCACGATCACGACCACGAGTAGTCGCCAAGCATGACTGGGTCGGCTAGCCGCGGCGGCCACGCAGCGGAGCCCGACATGCGCGCGCACACGGTCGTGGCCGTCGATGCAAACGGCGCCGACTTGGGGCCCGTCGGAGGTCGCGGCCGGAGCGCGGCTTGCGGCAGAGCAGGGCGTGCAAGTGCTGCTGTTCGGCCCGGCCGTCGAGCTCGGCGAAGTCGGCGCGGGCATCGAGGTGGTCGATGCGCCCGTGTCGGTCGCCAAGAGCCCCGACCCTGTGCGAGCGGTGCGCTCCACGCCCGAGGCGTCGATCGTGCAGGCGGCAAAGGCCGTGGGTGAGGGTCGTGCAGACGCGCTTGTGTGCGCGGGCGGCACCGGAGCGGCGCTCGCCGCCGGTCTGTTCAACATCAAGCGCGCGCCCGGCATCCATCGTCCTGCGCTCGCTCTGCCGATACCTATACCAGGCCCCATCCCGCGGTGACGCTGCTCGACGTCGGCGCGAGCGTGCAGGCGCGCCCGGAGCACCTGGTCCAGTTTGCCTTCATGGGAGCGGCTTTCGCAAGCGCCGTGCTCGGCGTCGAGCGTCCGCGCGTCGGTTTGCTCTCAAACGGCGAGGAGTCAGAGCGCGGCAGCGAGCTGGTCGTGCAAGCGGGCACGGAGCTGGCGCGACGCGCCGGCGAGGGACGATTGCGCTTCGTCGGCAACGTCGAGGGCGGCGACATCGTCGACGCAGTGGCCGACGTGATTGTCACCGACGGCTTCACCGGCAACATCGCCCTGAAGTTGATGGAGGGCGTCTCACAGACGATGTTGCGCGCGGTCAGAGACGCCGCGACGTCCTCGCCGCGGGGCAAGCTGGGTGGAATGCTGTTGCGCCCCTCGCTGCGTGGCTTTCGCGACGAAATCGATCCCGAAGGAGAGGGCGGGGCCTATCTTCTGGGTTTGCGTCGTCTCGCGGTTGTCCCACACGGACGCTTTGCCAGACACGGCTTCGCGCAGGCGATCCTGCGCGCAGAGCGTGGCGTGCGCGAGGATGTGGTGGGCGCCACACGCAGCGCGCTCGACGAGGCCGGCGCGCTGAGGAGGGCGCTCCGCTGTCCGGCGATCCGGCTAGCCTGGCAGAGCGAATGACCCGCGAGGAAGTGTTCGTCCTGATACAGGCCCATCTGGCCGACGAGCTCGATGTCGAGCCCCAGCTAATCGGAGAGACCACCCATTTCAAGGACGATCTGGGCGCAGACTCGCTGGACCTGTACACGCTCGTGCAGGAGCTCGAGGACACCTATGGCGTGAAGATCGAGGACGAGCAGGCGGCTGAGATCCTCACCGTCGGCCAGGCAGTCGATTTCGTCGTGGCACACTCAAACGATGGCTAGCGTGCAGAGCAAGGGGGGAGTGGCGCTGCTGCGCTCGCTGCTGGAGGAGCTGCCCGAGGAGTTGGCGCGGCAGGTGTTCACGCACGCTTCGTGGACCGAGCGGCGCAGCGACTCCTACACAAGACTGGCGTTCCTTGGCGACAGCGTGCTTGCGCTGGCGGTGACGGCGCACCTGTATCCGCGCCTTGAAGCTGAGCGCTTCGGCGCGGGCCGGCTCACGAAGATCCGCGCGCAGGCGGTGTCCGGCCGCTCCTGCCGGGCTGTAGCCGAACGCCTGCAGGTGGGCGAGCGTCTGCGTGCCGCGGCGCCGGAGAACGGCGAGGGCAGGCTCGTAGGCTTGCTGGAGACGGAGCGTGTGCTCGCCTCGGTGATCGAGGCCGTGATCGGCGCCTGCTATTTGCACACGGGCTACGAGCGCACCGCCGAGGCTGTCGTGGAGGCGTTTGCGCCGGAGATGGAGGATGCGCTGGAGCATCCCCTGGACTTCAAGTCGGCCCTTCAGGAGACACTTGCCAGGAAAGGGGAGACGATCGCCTACGAGGTGACAGACGAGCACGGCCCACCGCACGACCGCACGTTCGTGGTTGTGGCGCTGCTCGAAGGCAAGCCACTCGGCGAGGGCCGGGGGCGCAGCAAGAAGCACGCCGAGCAGCAGGCGGCGGGCAAGGCGCTGGAGAGCCTCGCAAAGGCATAGGCGCGATGCACCTGAAATCGCTCACCATGAAGGGCTTCAAGTCCTTCCCCGACCGCACGAAACTGGACTTCGGCCCGGGCGTGAGCGTCGTGGTCGGACCTAACGGCTCAGGCAAGTCGAACGTCACCGATGCGCTGTTGTGGGCGATGGGCGAGCAGTCGCCGCTGGCGGTCAGAGGCCAGTCGATGCAGGATGTGATCTTCGGCGGCGGCCGCGGCGTGCAGGCGCGCAGCGCCGCGGAGGTGGAGATCGTGCTCGACAACTCCGATGGCACTGTGGATCTGCCGCTCGCGGAGATATCGATCGTGCGGCGGCTGGATCGCTCGGGCGAAGGCGAGTATCGCCTCAACGGCGCTCGTGCTCGCCTCGTCGACGTGATCGAGGTGCTCTCCGACACCGGCCTCGGCAAGGAGACCCACTCGGTCATCTCCCAGGGACGCGTCGAGGCGATCGTGACCTCAAAGCCCCGCGACCGGCGCCTGTTGATCGAGGAGGCGGCGGGTCTTGGCAAGCACCGCAAGCGCCGCCGCCGCGCGCAGCTGAAGCTGGAGCGCACCCAGGAGAACCTGGACAGAGCGCTCGATGTGGAGCGTGAGGCGCGCACGCGCCTGCGTCCGCTCAAGCGCCAAGCCGAGGCCGCCGAGTTGCACGAGCGCCTGGAGCACCAGATGCTGCAGGCCCGCTTCGAGTTGGCCCGCGAGGCGGTCAGGGCCAGGCGAGTGCAGCTCGCCGAAGCCGAGGAAGGCGTGCAGGCGGCGAGGGCGGCACGCGAGCAGATCGAGTCGCGTCTGCGCGCGGTTGTCGAGCGACGCGGACGCGCGGAGAGCGCGCTAGCCGAGCGCACCGAGCGCCACGACGCCCTCTCCAAGCGGGTCTACGAGGCGCGCTCGGCGCGCGAGCGCCTGCAGATGCGCGGCGAGCAGGCAGCCGCCACGGCCGCGACGCTCGCCCAACGCGCGAGCCGCATCGAGATCGAGCTTGGTGCGCTGGAGCAGGGGCCTGGCGAGGGAGGTGGCGGGCACGGCGAGCTGGCGCGGGAGCAGGCGAGCGTAGATCGCGTGCGCGCGCTGGAGACGGCGCTTGAGGAGATCGACAGCGAACGCGAGCGTGAGCTGGAGCGCGAGATCGAAGGTCTGGAGCGCGAGCGCGAACAGGCGGCCGGGCATGTGACTGAGCTCGAGGCTCGAGCGTTGGGCGCGCGCGAGGCTCGCGAGCAGGCCGATACGCTTGCGGAGCTTGCGCGTGCGGGCTTGCGCAAGCTCGAAGGCGACGCCGAGGCGGCACGGCGCGAGGCGGCGAAGGTCGGCGCCGAGCTGGCCGCGGCCAACCAGTTCCTGCGCAGCCATGCCGGCGCTCACGGCGCAAAGGCGGGCGCACCGCGCGCTCTCAGCGACGCGTTGCAGGTCAAGCCGGGCTACGAGCTGGCGCTTGCCGCGGCGCTTGGCGGTCGTCTCGACGCGGCGCTGGTGCGCGACATGGACGGCGCCCGCACGCTGCTTGACGGAGTCGGCCCCGATGGCGGCGCGGCCCTGCTCGCGGGAGACGCGGCGGGCGAGAGCGATGGGTCCGCGGGGCAGGACGCTCCGGCGGGGCGGAACGGTGAGGACGGGACCGTCGCCCAGGAGGACGATGGCCGCTCGAGAAAGCCAGCCGGCAGGCCGCCCGCGGAGGGTGCACTGCGTCTGATCGATCTGCTGGGTGGGTCGGGTCCGGTGCTGGCGCTCGCTCACAGGTTGCTTGCCGACGCTTGGGTGGTCGAGCGCCTGGAGGATGTGGCCGAGGATTTCCGCGGTGTCGCGAGCACCGCCTCGGGGCGGGTGCTGTTTGCCGGTTGGGGCGAGCTACGCCAGGTGACCGAGGGCGGAGCCGAGCGCGTGCTCGCACGTCGCAACGAGCGCGATCGGCTGATCGCCGAGAGCGAGCAGGCCGTCGTCGGCGAGCACGCGGCCAGAGCCGCGGTCGAGCAGGCGCTCGAGCAGGCACGCGAGGCCAATCTGGCACGCGATCGGGCCGACGGAGCGCTACGCGACAGCGAGCGCCTACTGGGCGAGGCGGCCGAGGCTCAGCGCAAAGCGCTCTGGTTGATCGAGCAGCGCAAGGCCGCCCCCGAGCAGGGACCGCTGGCGGTACGTCGGGCGGAGTTGCAGGGTGAGTTGGCTGCGGAGCGCAGGCAGGCCGAGCGCAGGCAGGCAGAACGAGCTGAGCGCGCACGGCGGATCGAGCGTCTGCGGGCCCAGCGCACAGCCGACCTCGAGCTCACGCCGCGCGCCGAGCGCCTCGCCACGGTACTTGCTCGCGCACGGGCGAGGCGATGACAGGTCTCCTACGGCAGATAGAGGCGCTGCTGAGCGAGGACCGCGCCGCGGGCGAGCAGGTTTCTACGGAGCTGCGTGCCTGCGCCCAGGAGGAGGCCGAGATTCAGGCTGCGTTGCGCGTCGAGGGCGAGGCCGTGACCGGGGCCGAGGTGGCCGCCCAGCGTTTGCGCGACCAGGCGGCCGAGGCCCAGGAGGAGCTGCGTGAGGTCTGTGGGCGTTTGGAGCTTCCTGTGCCTGGTTCGGTGGGTGCGCAGCTGGTCGGAGAGAATGATTTCGACCCGCCGGAGGGCGAGTATGCGGATCGGCCAGAGGACACCTCAGAGCTACAGGACACCTCAGATTGTCCGTCGCCCGCGAGTGGGGGGGAGTCCGCATTGGAGAAGTCCGAAGCCGAGGCGGTTGAGCCCCTAGGCGAGGAGCAGGAACAGGCGCTTGCGTTCACGCCTGGAGCGTTTGGCACGTCGTCGCGAGCAGCTCGGTCCCGTGAACCCGCTTGCCCAGGACGAGTACGCCGAGGCGGTCGCTCACGTCGAGGAGCTCGAGGAGCGGCGCACCGACCTGGAGACGGCGTTGCGCGAGCTGCGGGCCGTGATCCGCGAAACCGACCGTCAGATCCATGAGACATTCAACGAGACCTTCAGCGCCGCGGCGCGCAACTTCGAGGAGCTCGTCGGCGACGTGTTCCCGGGAGGCAGCGGACGCTTGCGCCTGGTCAAGGATGAGCAGGCTCCACGTGCGGTGCTCGGCGGCGAGCCGGCGCCGGAAAACGGCGAGGCGCCCGACGCCGAGGCGGCGGCGGAGATCGAGGCCGACACAGAGGAGCTGCGGGACGGCGAGGAGATGCTGGGCGTCGAGATCGAAATCACTCCGGCCGGCAAGTCCACCAAGCGGCTGTCGCTGCTCTCCGGCGGTGAGAAGTCGATGACCGCACTGGCGTTCATGTTCTCGGTGTTCCTGGCGCGACCATGCCCCTTCTACGTGCTCGACGAGGTCGAGGCCGCGCTCGACGACCTCAACCTCGACCGCTTCCTGACGCTGCTGCGTCGCTACGCCGACCGTGCCCAGTTCATCGTGATCACCCACCAGAAGCGCACGATGGAGGCCGCCGACTGGCTGTATGGCGTCTCGATGGCCGACAACGGCGTCTCGAAGGTGCTCTCGCGCCGGCTTCCAAAGGAGGAGCCGGCGCCGCCGGTCGCCGCTGTGGCAGATCAGCCGCAGGTGGCTCCGGTCGCATAGGCGATGCCACGCGACTGGTCTGAGCTGTTCATCACCGACGGGCCAGCGCAGGCTTCGACCCAGGCTCAGCCAGGGGAGGGCGGCGAACGCCGTCGAGGGCTGTTCAAGCGCCTGCGCGAAAACCTCTCAAAGACACGGCAAGCGCTCGGGTCGGAGATCCAGGCGACGCTCTTTGCCACGCTCGACGAGCACACCTGGGAACGCCTGGAGGAGGCCTTGATCATGGCCGACGTGGGCGCGAGCACGACCGCCGCGGTCGTCGAGACGCTCGAGCGGGAAGCCACCGAAGGTGGCGTGAGCAGCGGCGAGGAGCTGTCGGAGCGGCTGATCGAGCTGCTCGCGGACACCGCGCGCAGCGAACACGACAAGATCGACATCCGCGCCAAGCCGACGGTGATTCTCGCGGTCGGCGTCAACGGCACGGGCAAGACCACGACGATCGGCAAGCTCGCCTGGCATCTGCGCAAGGAGCTGGGAGTGAGCGTGCTGCTCGGCGCCGCCGACACGTTTCGTGCGGCCGCGACCGAGCAGCTGGAAGGGTGGGCCGCAGCGCGCGGACTGTGAGATCGTCACGGGCCCGAGGGCTCGGACCCGGGGTCGGTCGCCTTCGAGGCGGTCGCGCAAGCGCGGGCGAGAGGGATCGACGTGGTGATCGTGGACACCGCCGGGCGCCTGCACACCCAGGACGACCTGATGGAGGAGCTCGCGAAGGTCAGGCGCGTGATCGCACGGCAGCTCGAGGGCGCGCCGCACGAGACGCTGCTGACCGTTGATGCGACCACCGGGCAGAACGGTTTGCGCCAAGCGCAGATGTTCGCCTCAACGGCCGGTGTCAGCGGGTCGTGCTGACCAAGCTCGATGGCACCGCCCGCGGCGGGATCGCGCTCGCGATCGCGCGGGAGCTCGAGTTGCCGGTCAAGCTGATCGGGATTGGCGAGCAACTCGAGGACCTGCGCCCGTTCGACGCGGACGATTTTGCCCGCGCCTTGGTGGCGGAGGCATAATCAAGTTATGGACGCTTGGATTCTGTGGCTGGTGGTAGCGTGCGTCCTTGGCATCGGGGAGATGCACCAGGGTGGCTTCTACCTGGCGCCGTTCGCCGCCGGAGCGGCGCTTGCGACCGTCGTGAGCTTGTTGGGCGTGGGATCTCTGCTCGCTGTGATCGTCTTCTTGCTCTCCTCGGGGCTCGTGTTCGCGACGCTGCGACCGGTGGCCAAGCGCCATCGCAGGCTGCCGCCGTCGATCCGTACGGGCGCGGCGGCGCTGATCGGTCGCAGGGCGATCGTATTGGAGCGAATCGCCAACGACGAGGGTGTGGGTTGCGTGAAGATCGACGGCGAGGTGTGGACCGCGCGCAGCTTCGACGAAGATCAGATATTCGATCCTGGAGAACGCGTCGAAGTCGTCGAAATACGCGGAGCGACGGCGCTTGTGATGCACTGAGGGCTACTGGCGCTTCGCGAGGCGTCGTCCTCGGGCACTCATGTGCAAAGCACATTTCGTCGGGTGAGTGGGCATATGGGATCTAGCCTCGCTCGACCATTGACCGCTCAGCCGCTTAGCTGGCATAGGTAACCTCTGGAAAGATCGGAATAGAAAGGACGAATCAGCCTTATGGTCGCTCTCATCGTCATAGCCGTCTTGGTCGTGTTCGCGCTGATCGCGGCCGCGCGCACGGTCCGTGTCATTCCTCAGGCGCGGGCAGGCGTGGTGGAGCGGCTCGGTCGCTACAGCCGCACGCTCGAGCCGGGTCTGACGCTCGTCACGCCGTTCATCGATCGTGTAAAGCCGCTGGTGGATCTGCGCGAGCAGGTGGTCAACTTCTCGCCTCAGTCGGTGATCACCGAAGACAACGTCGTCGTTGCGATCGAAACGGTTCTCTACTTCACGATCACCGATCCCCGCTCGGCCACCTACGAAGTCGCCAATCCGCTTCAGGCGATCGAGCAGCTGACCGTCACCACACTGCGCAACGTGATCGGTGGGCTGTCGCTCGAGGCGACGCTTACCGCCCGTGAGAGCGTCAACACGCAGCTTCGGGTGGTGCTGGACGAGGCCACCGGCAAGTGGGGCATACGCATCAACCGCGTGGAGATCAAGTCGGTGGACCCGCCGCAGGACATCAGGGCGGCGATGGAGAAGCAGATGCGCGCCGAGCGCGACCGTCGCGCGGCGATCCTCACCGCCGAAGGCGAGAAGCAGGCACAGATCCTCACCGCCGAGGGCCAACAGCAGGCCGTGGTGCTGCGCGCCGAGGGCGACCGCCAGGCGGCGGTGCTGCGTGCCGAGGGCGAAGCGAAGGCGATCGACACCGTCTTCAAAGCGATCCACGACGGCAAACCCTCACGCGAGCTGCTCAGCTACGAATACCTGCAGATGCTGCCCTCGCTGGCCGAAGGCGACTCCAACAAGGTGTTCGTGATCCCCTCGGAATTCGCCGAGGCGTTCGGCGGCATCGGCGAGGCGATCGCGCGCCGCTCTGGACAGCAGCCGCCGTCCGCTGAGCGCTCCAGAGGACGATTGACGCTCGGCGCGGGTCGTTCCGGACAGTGGCCGCCGTCCCATCGACACCCCTAAAGGGCATCGTTGACGCCCTTGGGACGATGCCAGGTGGACTTGCGCATGTCCGCGTGGATTTGAGCTCTTACGTCGCAGGCGCATCGGGCTGCCAGAATTGACCGTCTGATGTTCGACTCCCTAGCCGAGAAGCTGCAGGCGACGCTTGGCGACGTGCGCCAGCGTGGCACGCTGACCGAGAGCCGACATCGACGGGGCGATGCGCGAGATCCGCCTTGCGCTGCTGGAGGCCGACGTCAACTTCAAGGTCGTCAAGGGCTTCACAAGCGATGTGAAGGAGCGCTGCCTTGGGGCTGACATCGTCGGCAAGCTCAACCCGGGCCAGCAGGTCGTCAAGATCGTCGCCGATGAGCTGACGAGCCTGATGGGCGGAGCCTCGGCCGGCCTGAGCTTCTCGCCACGACCGCCCACGGTGATCCTGATGGCCGGCCTGCAGGGCTCGGGCAAGACGACCGCAACCGCAAAGCTGGCGCGCTACCTGCGCGAGGAGCACTCCTCCTCGGTGGCTTTGGCTGCATGCGATGTCTATCGGCCCGCGGCGGTGGATCAGCTCGTGAAGGTTGGCGCCCAGGCGGGCGCCGCGGTGTATGAGCAAGGAACCGAGCACGATCCGGTCGAGATCGCGGCGTGGGCACTGGAGCGTGCACGCGAAGAGGGCAAGGACGTACTGATCGTCGACACGAGTGGACGTCTGCACGTCGACGAGGCATTGATGGCCGAGCTTGTGAACATCCGCGACGCCGTCAAGCCACACAACGTGCTGCTGGTGGTAGACGCGATGACCGGCCAGGACGCCGTCAACGTTGCCGAGCAGTTCGCCGCGGCCGTCCAGTTCGACGGCGTGGTCATGAGCAAGCTCGACGGCGACGCCCGCGGCGGCGCGGCGCTGTCGGTTAAGGCGGTGACGGGCAAGCCGATCATGTTCGCCTCGACGGGCGAGAAGCTCGATCAGTTCGAGCGCTTCCATCCCGATCGCATGGCCCAGCGCATCCTCGGCATGGGCGACGTGATGAGCCTGATCGAGACCGCCGAGCGACAGTTCGACGAGACGCAGGCTGCTGAGCTGGAGCGCAAGTTGCGGCGCAACGAGTTCGGCCTCGACGACTTCCTCGATCAGCTCAAGACGATCCGTCGCATGGGGCCGCTCACGAACCTGCTCGGCATGATCCCGGGCTTCGCCGGTGCGCAGTTGAAAAACTTGAAGGTCGACGAGCGAGAGCTGGACCGCATTCAGGCGATCATCCTCTCGATGACTGCCGAGGAGCGCAGTCGCCCGGAGCTGATCAAGGGCTCGCGTCGCCTGCGCATCGCCCGCGGCTCGGGCACCAACGTTCAGCAGGTCAACCAGCTCGTCAAGCAGTTCGGCCAGATGCGCAAGATGATGCGTGGCATGAGCCGCGGCAAGATGCCCGATGTCGGCGCGCTGATGAGGCAGGCACGCTGATAGGGGTCGGTGTGGGGTGTCTGTCGACCCTCGTCCGTCTCCCCGATCTTTTTCACCAGTCACCCGAACCGTCTAAGGTCACCCGAACCGTCTAAGCTCTCTAGCTGGACTGGAAAGCACTCAGAGAGGAAACCGTGTCGGTAAGGCTTAGGCTCACGCGTGTGGGCGCAAGGAAGAACCCAGTGTGGCGAGTAGTCGTCGCCGATCAGCGCTCTCCGCGCGACGGGCGCGTGATCGAGACGATCGGCCACTACAACGCCCAGACGGACCCCTCGACGATCGTGATCGACGAGGAGCGGGCAAAGAGCTGGCTTGCACGTGGCGCACAGCCGTCGAACACGGTTGCAAAGCTGCTGCGCATCCAAGGCATCAGCTAGCAGCCGCATGCGCCGCGGGTGATCGGATGTCCTCCGAGGTCATGAGAGAGCTGTTGGAGTACCTGGCTCAGGGCTTGGTCGATCGTCCCGAAGAGGTATTGGTGGAGCAGTTCGAGGAGGACGATGGCACCGTTGTGCTGGAGCTTTGCGTCGCGGATGAGGACTACGGGCAGGTGATCGGACGTGGCGGGCGCACCGCGCATGCGTTGCGGACGGTTGTGAAGGCCTCCGCGGTCAACGAGAAGCGTCGCGTGCTCGTCGACATCGTCGATTAGGGGCAGCGAAGTGAGCGCCGGCTCAGGCGATCCCGAGGCGAGCAGCGAGGACGTAATGCCGGCTGAGGGGATCGGCACGCCTCTGGCACGCGATGGCGAGAAGACGAGCGATGGAGACGGTGGCTCGCCTGCTGTTCCCGCCGGTCGCGTTGGTCGTGCTCACGGTCTCGACGGCAGCTTTTACGTCACCGGTGCGCGTCCGCGATTGCTTGCCGTTGGCACGACGGTGAGGCTCGACGGTCGCACGTGCACGGTTGTGAGGCGAGCGGGCACAGACCAGCACCCGATCGTGCGCTTGGAGGAGATTCAAGATCGTCCTGTCGCCGAGGGGCTGCGAGGGCGGGAGTTGACGGTTGAGCTTGCCGAGGCCCCGGCACTGGAGGAGGGGGAGTGGTGGGCCCAGGAACTGGTGGGCTGTGAGGTCGTTGACGGCGAGCGACACGTGGGCACGGTCATCGGACTGATGGAGCTTCCCTCGTGCGAGGCCTTGGAAGTGCGGCTTGTCTGCTCGGAGACCGATGGACAGGCCAAGCCGGCAGACTCCACGCCCGCTCAGCTGCTCGTGCCGATGGTTGGCGACGCCATCCGTCACGTCGATCCAACACGCCGGCGCGTCGACGTGAACATGGCGTTTCTGGGAGAGGATTGATGGAGATCGACGTCTTCACGCTCTTCCCGGAGTGGTTTGAGTGGTTCGGCGCCCAGCGTCATGTGCGCAACGCACTCGCCGGGGGCTCGCGCCTTCGCTACGTGAACTTTCGTGAGCACACGCCCCTGAGTGGCGGTCAGGTCGATGACACCCCATTTGGCGGTGGCGCCGGGATGGTGTTGCGCGTCGACGTGATGGACGCCGCCATGCAAGCTCATTACGGCATCGACGCGACGGAGGTGCGCGAGCGCCGACGGGTGATCGCACTTGCCCCAGGAGGAAGGCTGCTCGACGAGAGCTACGTGCAGGAGCTGGCGGCCGAGCCGGCCCTGACCTTGCTGTGCGGGCGCTACGAGGGTTTTGACGAGCGGATCGTCGAGCATCTCGCGAGCGAGAGCCTGTCGATCGGACGCTATGTGCTCTCCGGCGGCGAGCCGGCGGCGATGGTCCTCTGCGACTCGATCCTGCGCAAGCTACCCGGCGCGCTTGGGCACGTCGACTCAGCTGTCGAGGAGTCCTTCAGCGAGGCTTTGGACGGTGAGCCGGAGTATCCGCACTACACGCGACCGGCTGAGTATCGGGGGTGGTGCGTCCCTGAGATCCTGCTCTCCGGTCATCACGAGCGTGTTCGTGAGTGGCGCTTGCGGCAGAGTCGTGCACGAGGAGCAGGTGCGAACGGGTGAGACTCGCGTAGCCTTACTCCAGTTGGATGTCAATGCCCGGGCGGCCACGTTCGAGTATGCATCGTCAGGCGCCCGTGCTTGGGCATGCACGCCTGGATATCCATACCCGGGTAGCCACCGGCAGTACCCACCTGCGCTCCATAGGGCAGTGTTCGCTACCATTCGCGAGCGCGTCGGGCAGTGCAGCGACTTCCGCTCACTCGACGCCTTCTTTTTGCCATGAGCACCGTCATCGAAAGCATCGAGCGCAAGCAGCTGCGCCGCGTCCCCGACTTCGGGCCGGGCGACCGTGTGCGCGTGCACTTCCAGGTCATTGAGGGTACGCGTCGCCGTATCCAGGTGTTCGAGGGCGTCGTCATCAAGCGCCAAGGCCATGGAGCTCGCGAGACCTTCACCGTGCGCAAGCAATCCTTTGGCGTCGGGGTCGAGCGCATGTTCCCAGTGCATTCCCCGAAGATCGAGCGCATCGAGGTAGCCGCCAGAGGCGACGTGCGTCGGGCCAAGCTCTACTACCTGCGCGATCGTGTCGGCAAGCGCGCCCGCGTGCGCGAGCGTCGCTACACCGGACCGGAGGAGATCGTTCAGCCGGGCCTACTGCACGAGCCAATGGAGGCCACGGATGCCGAGGGAGCTACCGCCGCTGAGACGGTTGCCGAGAGTCAGATAGCTGAGACGCAAGCCGTAGAGGCAGAGGGCACCGAGACACAGATCGCGGCCACAGGAGCTGAGGTGGTCGAGCAGGCAACGACTTCGACGGAGGCTCCGGACGAGCCGTCCGCTACCGCCGCGCCGGCGTCCGAATCGGATGAGGGGGCTCCCGAGACGGATGCAGTCGCGGCGAGAGACGCAGATGCTCAGGCGGTGGCCAAGGACGAAGCCGACTCCCCCTCCGACGCCGGCGACACTGGAGCCGGCGAGCCCTCGGCGTGAAGCAAGGACCCACCTCGGTGAAGCAGACTGAGGATAGGGGCGAGCCGAAGTCCAGAACGAACTCGATTGTTGAGCTAATCGTGATCGTGCTGGTCGCGATCGGCTTGGCGCTTGCGATACAGGCGTTCATCGTCAAGCCCTATCGGATCCCCAGTGGCTCGATGGAACCGACCTTGAAAATAGGTCAACGGGTGCTCGTGAACCGTATCGACACGCACTTCAAAGAACCGCATGTGGGCGAGATCCTGGTGTTCCATCCGCCCAAGGACGCCGAACAGCAAGTTTGCGGGCCGCAGCCTCACATGGTCACCCCCGGTGGCGCAGCTTGCGCAACGCCTGAGCCAGAAGAGGCCAGCGTCAACTTCATCAAGCGGGTCGTCGCGGGGTCCGGAGACGAAATCTACATCAAGGAAGGCCATGTCTTTCGCAAGGCGGCTGGTACGAGTCAGTTCGTCCGAGAGAAAGACTCCTACATCGACCCGTGCGGTAGCTCCTCCGAGTGCAATTTCCCCAAGCCGATCAAGATAGCCGCCGGCCACTGGTTCATGATGGGGGACAACCGTGGCGAGTCGGACGACAGCAGATTTTGGGGACCTGTCCCCACAAGTTGGATCATCGGAGGGGCTTTCGCCACCTACTGGCCTCCCGACCGCATCGGCATCCTCTGAGGTCACGCGAGCTAAGCGCACGAACTCTTCCAGAGCTCCTTACTCTCGGCGCGTAGCTCGTCGTCGCGCGCGGAATAAAAGCGGACAACGCCTGTTCGCCTTCGACCGCGCGCTCGGGGTGCGCATGGTCGCCGGCGCGGACGAGGCGGGACGCGGTTGTCTGGCCGGTCCGCTCGTCGCCGCGGCGGTCTTGTTCGACTACGAGCGGCTCACGACCCGTGAGCTGCGTGCTCTCGCGACGCTGAACGACTCCAAGCAGCACAAGGCGGAGGCTCGCGAGGAGCTCTATCCGCTCGTGCTCAGCGCCGCCGCTCGCGTCACCGTCGTCTCGCGCTGTGTGCGGGGGATCGACTCGCGGGGTTTGCACAAGACGAATCTGGCCGCCTTGCGTGACGCGATCAGGGGCGTGACGCGCGGTGTCCCAGGCGAGGTGATGTGCTTGATCGATGGCTTTGCGGTGCCCGAGTTCGAGCGCCCACAACGTCCGGTCGTGGGCGGTGACGCCACAAGCGCCGCGATCGCGGCCGCCTCGATCGTGGCGAAGGTCACGCGCGATCGCTACATGCATCGGGCCGACGAGCTGCATCCGGGCTGGAATTTCGCCGAGCACGTCGGCTATTCCACGCCGGTGCATCGTGAGGCGATTGGCCGCCAGGGCGTCTCGCCACTACATCGCATGTCTTTTCAGTCGGCGGCTTACCGGCAGCTGGCGCTGTGATCATCAGCTGAGGTCCAGGGTCAGAAGCAGCGCCTCATCGACGGCACGCATCTCGTCCACCGTTAGGTGACCTGAGGGTTCCCCGAGGACGCGGCTATCGACGGACCCCATCATCTCGCATAGAACGCGGGTCGTTTGATCTCCCATTGTGATCTCCGGGTGGAAGCTGGCCGGCAACGCAGAGCGCGATGTCGGGCAAATAACGGTAGTTGAGAGGGTCAATAGATCGTCTGCCTGGACGATCACGCCATACCTTCGTCCGTGCTCTACATGTCCGCGGCCGCGAGGTAGGCGAAGCGCATGGATGTCACCACGAACCACGAAGTTCCTCCATCAGGCCCGCCATCTCTCGCATTTCCTCGACGTAGGCTGGGTTTTCCATCAGACGTCGCGCCTCGGCGGCCAGCCCCGCATGTCGACGCTCCCTCTCCGCGGTCTCTGCGATGGCTTGACGGGCAGCCTCGGACCGACTGATCTTACGCCGTCGAGCCAACTCGTCGAGAGCGCTCAAGCCGTCGTGGCCGAGTCTTAGAGAGAGTGGGGGTGGGGCCGGCATCTCCCGCATTGTAGTGTATATCGCACTACAAGTATCGGGTGCTTTCGTAACTGCGCTCACCAAGCCCCCTCGATGTGATCGAGACGCAGCAGCCGGTCGGAGCCGTCCACGATCACGCCGACTGCGTCGAAACGAATCGTGTGCGCCTTGGGGCGCGCGGCGGTGTTCTCGTACAACCAGGCGCAGGCCAGTCGCTTCAGGCGTGAGCGCTGGCTGAACTTCAACCATGCCAGCGGCTGTTCCTCCGGGCACAGGCCACGACGACGGTTGCTGGCCCTGCGCGTCTTGACCTCGGCGAAAACGAGCGTTCGGCCATCGAATGCGATCAGGTCGATCTCGCCGTGACGGGTCCGCACGTTGCGCTCGACGATCACGAAGTCCAGCCGCCGAAAATGGCCGACGGCGAAGTCCTCGCCGAGCGCGCCCAACACCCGTCGCGGGTCACGGGGTGCAGGTGCGCCGGGCGGGACGGGCTCTCGGGTGCCATGTCTCGACCATACGGCTAAAAATGTGACGAAAAATACACATTTGTGCCAACTCACGATCAAATAGGTGTCGCGCTCTGCACAAGAGCTGCCTGATGGGCGGATATCCTGGCCTGCGCCCACCGAATTCGCTTCTGTCCGCATCCCGTGAACACACCCCGACAATCCCAGCGGCCCAGCCGGCGCGCCCGATGCCTACACGGAGGGCCGTGGCCAGAGTCCTTCAGCACCTGCCCCCGGGGTTGGCGTCGAGGGCAAGGCCAATTCGGCCGCTGCGCCTGAGGCCGGCGCCTCGGGGCGGGGTAATTCAGTCGCTGGGCTCGAGGATGCGACGCCGACGCAGCGCCGATCGCTTCGGGATCGATGGTGTCAGCGGCTTCATGGGCATGCGTTGGGACAGCGCCGACACGGTTCGCCTGGAGATCCGCCCGGAGCTGATCAACGCGGGCGGGCTGCTCTCGGGGGTGGTCACGTATGCGCTTGTCGACTACTGCATGGGCTCCACGCTATGGCCGCACACGAACGAGGATGAGCACATCGCGACGCTCAACATCTCGATCAACTACATCCAAACCGCGACAGAGGGCGAGATCGTGTGTAAGACCGAGCTCGACCGGCGCAACCGCACGAATGCCGTATTGCGCAGCGAGGTGCGCCACGAGGACGGCCGGCTGCTCGTGAGTGCGATCGGCAGCTACGCGATCTTCCCAGCGCGTAAGCGCCCGCGACGCGTGTCCTGACGCGCCGCGAAGGCATGCCGGACATCGCACGCACTCCTCGCGCGCTGAGCATCGCCGGATCGGATTCTGGTGGCGGCGCCGGCATACAGGCCGACCTCAAGGCCTTTGCGCGTTGTGGGGTTCACGGCATGAGCGCGATCACCGCGATTACCGCACAGAACACGCTCGGCGTCGACGCCGTATACGCCCTCCCGCCAGAGATCGTCCTCGCTCAGGTTCGCGCGGTGGTCTGCGGACATCGGCGTGGACGCCGTCAAGGTGGGGATGCTCGGCAGCGTCGAGACCGTCCATGCGGTAGCGCTAGCGCTGGACGAGCTGCCTGCCGGGACGCCGGTGGTCGTCGATCCGGTGATGGTCAGCGAGTCCGGTGCCCGGCTGCTGGACCATGACGCCGAGAGTGCGCTTGTAGCCGAGATCTTGCCGCGCGCCAGCATCGTGACGCCGAACGTTCCAGAGGCCCGTGTGCTGGCAGGCCACGCAGCGCACCTGCGGCAGAGCGGGCAGATCGAGACGACGCCGGAGGGACGAAGAGAGCGAGGCGATTGCCCTTGCGCACGCGGTCTTCTCGCTCGGCCCCGGAATCGTCGTGCTCACAGGCGGTCATCGTGCCCAGGCGATCGATCTGTTTCTAGAGCGGGGAGCCGAGGCCGAGCAGGCTGTCGAGATTCCTGGTGAGCGATATCCGGACGGGGCGGCTCATGGCTCCGGATGTACTCACTCCTCCGTGCTCGCCGCCCAACTGGCGTTGGGACATGCGCCGCTGCAAGCCGCATTCATAGCTCGCGCGCTGGCGGGAGAGGCTGTCGCGGGTGGTCTGCGCGACATCGGCAAAGGCCCTGGTCCGGTCGACGTGATCGGTCTTGCTCGTATGCGCTCATCCTAAGACCCAGGGCTGAATGGGCTCTGTTCTCTTTGCCATAATCGCAAGGCATGAAGCTGCTACGCGTCAAGCCCGGTCATGGTGAGGTCGTACTAGCCGAGGGCGACGTCGCGGTGCCCGAGCAGTACGGCGAGCTGCTCGAGACCTTCAGCCGCGAACTCGATGCCGGCATGTGGGCCGCGGTCCCAACCTCGACCCATTTGGGAAGGCGCGAGGCAGAGTTGGTACGCAGCTTCGAGGACGTCCCGGCGGACGCCGAGCGGGTGATCTTCTTTCCCCGCGCCGCTGGAGGCGGTTGATGGCGCTGGCTCTCGGCACCGCGGCACTGATGCTGATGACGTTGCTCTCGGTGCTGGCCTTGCCACATCTGAAGCGCTCGCTCGACCTGGCGCGTCTACGTCTATCGGAGCGCACCCGACACAAGCGGCTTGCGCTTGTGGACGAATACGATCCGGGCCGCGAACTGCGCGCCGAGCAGCGCGCACGCGCGCTCTTGCGCTCGTGTGTCAACGAGGAAGACTGGGCCATGTACAGCGAGCTCGGCTTCCTGCGCGTAAGGGGCACGCTGGAGGCGCAACCCTACGCCTATCTCATCTATCCCCACAAGCCGATCCTCGCCTATGTTCCGTCTACCAACCACATGCTTGGCGAGTACTGCATCGAGTTCCCAGATCGCACGCGCCCATATGGCAGTACCCGCTTGCCGGACTCAGACGACGTGCTCGCCAAGTGGATGGCGCTCACGGCCGACGAGCGTGCTCTGATCGAACAAGCCAACATGCACTTGGCGGGACGCCAGATTCGTGTCGTCAAGGCAAGGCGCGATCTTGCTCGCCTCGCGTGCTGGGAGCGCGAGCGCACCGAGTCACACAGGCGAGCGCCACGTCGCGCCGGTAGTGTTCCCGCGCTGTGAGCACATCCGAGACCTTTGACGTAAAGCACCGCTCGCGCGCCCTGATCGAGGGCCCCGAGCGTGCTGCCGCGCGCGCCTATCTGCACGGGATCGGCTACACCGCCGAGGACCTGGCCAAGCCGATCGTGGGTGTCGCCCACTCCTGGATCGAGACGATGCCGTGCAACTTCAACAACCGCGTGCTCGCCGCGAAGGTCAAGGAGGGCATCCGCGCGGCCGGCGGCACGCCGATGGAGCTCAACACGATCGCCATCTCCGACGGCATCACGATGGGCACCTCGGGCATGCGCGCCTCGCTGGTCTCGCGCGAGTTGATCGCCGATTCGATCGAGCTGGTCGCCTCCGCCCACGCCTTCGACGCACTGGTGGTGATCTCCGGCTGCGACAAGACGATCCCGGCGCGGTGATGGCGCTCGCGCGTCTGGATATCCCCGGCCTGATGCTCTACGGAGGCTCGATCCGTCCCGGCCACTACAAGGGCGAGGACGTCACGATCCAACAGGTGTTCGAGGCGGTCGGCGCGTTCGCGTCCGGCAAGATCACCGAGCAGGAGCTGCACGAGCTGGAGGAGGCGGCTTCGCCCGGCGCAGGCGCGTGCGGCGGCCAGTTCACCGCCAACACGATGGCGATGGCCTTCGAGGTGCTCGGCATCTCGCCGGCGGGCTCCTCGATGGTGCCGGCCGAGGACGGCCGCAAGCTGCAGGTGGCGATCGACTGTGGCGAACTGGTCATGGATGTGTTGCGCAGAGGGCTGCGCCCCAGCCAGGTCATCACCAAGCCGGCGCTCGAGAACGCGATCGCCGCCGGAGCGACAAGCGGCGGCTCCACCAACATCGTGTTGCACCTGCTGGCCGTCGCCCGCGAAATGGGTGTGCCGCTGTCGATCGACGAGTTCGACCCCATCTCCGACGCGACGCCCCTCCTCTGCGATCTGCAGCCCGGCGGCCAGTACGTGGCAACCGACCTGTACGAGGCGGGCGGCGTGCCGCTGGTCATGCGCCGACTCCAGGAAGCCGGCGTGCTGCGGGCAGACGCGATCACGGTCACGGGGCGCACGATCGGCGAGCACGCCGAGCTCGCGAGCGAAACGCCCGGCCAACAGGTCGTGCGAGCGCTCGACGATCCGTTGAAGCCGACCGGCGGCTTTGCCATCTTGCACGGCAACGTCGCCCCTGACGGCTGCGTCGTCAAGCTCGCCGGGCACGAGCGCCGCCACCACATCGGCCGAGCGCGCGTGTTCGACGGCGAGGAGGCCGCCATGGCCGCGGTGCTCGCCCATGAGATCTCCGAGGGAGACGTGGTCGTGATCCGCGGCGAGGGCCCGGCGGGCGGTCCCGGTATGCGCGAGATGCTCGCCGTCACCGCCGCGATCGTCGGCGAGGGGCTGGGGGAGAGCGTCGCGCTGATCACCGACGGGCGCTTCTCCGGTGCCACACACGGCTTCATGGCCGCTCACATCGCCCCCGAGGCTGTTCGGGGCGGGCCGATCGGCGCGCTGCCGACGGCGACGAGATAACGATCGACGTCGAAGCGCGTCGCATCGACGTCGCCTTGACCGACGAGCAGATCGCCGAGCGCCTGTCGGCCTACGCCCAGCCGCCGCGCGCCGACGAGCACATCGACGTGGCGATCCGCAAGTACGCGAAGCTCGTCGGGTCCGCCGCCGAGGGCGCGGTCACGAGCTGAAGTACGTCACGTGCCGGTCTTACTCGTCCATGAACTCGGCGAGCAGCCGACTCGGCGATGAAGTCGCTCAGCAGCCGGTTGAACGAGCGCTCCAGCATCGCCATGTGACCCGTGTCCTCGAAGATCACCTTGCGCGAATTGGGGATCAGCTCCTCGAACACGCTTGCGTCCGTGACCGGGATCACCTTGTCCTCGGCGCCCCACACGATCAATGTCGGACAAGCGATCTCCGGCAGACGTTCAGTGATCGGATAGTCGATGTTGGCGCGCAGCGCCTGCATGAAGCCGGGCTTGCCCGCGCCGCGCAGCTGCTCGGCCGCGAGCGCCGCCGGCAGCCGGCCGGGGTGGCGCGTCACGAAACCCAAGCGTCATGTTGCGCAGTCCCCGACGACGCGTCACCCAGTCCGATCTGCGTCGCGGTCCAGCCGGTGTATGCGGCGATCATCGGCGCCAGCCGGCGCAGGTACGGCTCGAGCCGTTCGACGTCGCGGTGGCGATATGTGCTGATCCCCGCCGCGGACACGAGCACGAGGCGCTCCACACGCTGCGGGAAGGCAATCGCAAGCTCGGTCGAGACGAACCCGCCCATCGAGTTGCCGACCACGGTCGCCGCGCTCACGCCCAAGCGTCTCCAGCAGTCCGTCGAGCATGCGCGCATACGCAGAGATCGTGATCGGCTCATTCGGCATCGGCGAATGGCCGAAGCCGGGCAGGTCCATCGCGATCACGCGGTGATCCGCGGCGAACGCCGGCAATTGCTCCAGCCAGTTCGGCCAAGAGCCCGAGAGCCCGTGCACGAACACGATCGCCGGGCCCTCGCCCATATCGATCGTGTTGATCCGGTTCCCGCCCACCGTCACCCAGCGCTGGTGCTCGCGCCAGTCGACATCCAGCCACTTCGAGCGTCCCTCCGGGCCGTAGGACTGTCGCTCGCTCGCTTCCGTTGAGAGTGCTTACGCCGCTCATCTGTGAATAATCTACAGCCCATGCGCATCGCCATCGACGTCGACTCGACCCTGCACCACTATTGGGATGTCCTCTCGGAGATCTCCCAGACGGCGTTTCGGCATCGAGTTGCCCTATGAGGAGCAGTTCACCTGGGGCATCACTCGCTTGCGCCCAGACCAGCTGGAGCTGTGCATCGAGGAGAGCCACGGCGACGAGACGATCCTCGCCGGCCGCCCCTATCCCGGAGGCCGTCGAGACGGTCCGCGAATGGAGTCGAGCAGGGTCATTTCATCCACATCACCAGCCATCGTGCGAGCGCGTGCGCGCCGGCCACCGCGCGCTGGCTGGAGCGGCTCGGGCTCCCGTTCGACGATCTGTGCTGCTCCTACGACAAGGTCAGCCGCTGCGTCGAGCTCGACATCGACATCCTGATCGACGACAGCCCGCTCAACATCAGCGCCGCGATCGAGCATGGGATCGCAGCGGCGACGATCCTGCACCCATGGAACGCCGAGTTGTGCGAGGTCGAGGATGTGCTCGGCGCGCACGACTGGCCTGAGCTTGCACAGCTACTGGCGCCGGTGCTCTGCGCGCCCAACTCGACGCTCCTCAGCCCCCACTGATCGACTCGCGGGCAGGTATCGCGCGATCCCCGGCAGCGACTTAGACCAGATCTCGGCAGGGCGCCCGCCCGCCACGGCGAATTAGGCGTGGTGATGAGCACCGCGACGGCCGAGACGGCCCCGAGCATCAGCGGACCTTGGTTGCGAGCGCTCGCGCTGCTCGACGAGGATTTGCGCCGTACCAACGCCGCTCCGCGTACCCGACGCGCCTACGCCGTCGATACTCTTGCAGTTCGCTTGCTGGGCCGACGCCCATGAGCTCGAACCGTCAGCCGTCGGTCCCCGCGATGTCCGTCGCTATCTGGCGATGCTCACCGAGCGCGAGCTCGCAGCCACGACAACCGCGCGCAAGCTCGCCGCGATCCGTGCCCTGTTTCGCAGTCAGCGCGAGCACGGTCACATCGACCAGAGCCCGGCGGATCTGCTCGCCACACCGCGTCGTGCCTCGCACTTGCCCCGTGTGATGAAGGCGCCGGAGGTTGCGCGTCTGCTCGACTCCATCCCCGCCGGTGGGCCGCTGGAGCTGCGCGACCGCGCGCTGTTCGAGCTGGCCTATGCGTGCGGCCTGCGGGCCGAGGAGATCGTCACGCTCGATGTCGCGGACGTCGACCATGACGCCGAGCAGCTGCGGGTCGAGGGCAAGGGTTCCAAGACCCGCTTCGTTCCGGTCGGCGAGCTGGCGCTGAGCGCTGTGCGCCTCTACCTGGAGCGCGGTCGCCCGGCGCTCGCATGTGCTCCCGCGGTCGCTCGGCACTCGCACGCGCTCCCGCGAGGGGTGCCGTGAAGGCGATCAAGGCGGCCCCGGAGCCCAGGCGCGCCGGCCGAGGCGTCGCTGACGAGCAGGCCCTATTTCTCAGCCGCTCCGGCCGTCGGCTGGGCACAAGCGATGTGCGTCGCCGATTGCGAGCGTGGACGACGCGCGCCGGCATCCCCGGAGGAATCTCCCCTCACGCCCTGCGCCACAGCTTCGCGACCCACCTGCTCGACGGTGGCGCCGACCTGCGCTCGATCCAAGAGTTGCTCGGCCACTCGAGCATCTCGACCACTCAGGTCTACACTCGGGTAGAGTCCGCCAGACTCAGAAGCGCCTATGCGCGCAGTCACCCTCGGGCCTGATCGGGCAGGAGAAGACCCTGGAGACGAACGTCAAAGCGATTGAGCTGCGCGAACTGTGGCGGCGCTATAAGAATGACAGCGACCCTCGCGCTCGCGAGCGGTTGGTCGTTGCCTACTCGCCGCTGGTCAAGTACGTAGCCGGTCGCACCGCCGCCGGGCTACCGCCGCACGTAGAGGAGGCGGACCTGGTCTCCTACGGCCTCGTCGGCCTGATCTCCGCGATCGAGCGTTTCGATCTCTCGCGCGAAATCAAGTTCGAGACCTACGCGATCACGCGCATCAAGGGCGCCATCATCGACGAGCTGCGCTCGATCGACTGGGTGCCGCGCAGCGTGCGTGCCCGCGCGCGCGAGATCGAGCGCGCCAACACCAAGCTCGAGCATCGTCTGCAGCGCACGCCGACCGACGAGGAGATGGCCGCCGAGCTGGAGCTCACGGTCCCCGAGCTGCACGAGTCGCTGCTCGCCATCTCCCACTCCTCGGTGGCCGCCCTGGACGAGCTGTGGAGCGTGTCCGATTCCAGCGGAGACCAGGTCTCGCTGATGGACACGATCGAGGATCCCAATGCGCCCGACCCCTCGCGCGCCCTCGACGTCGGCGACCTGAAGGATCGCATCGCCGACTCGATCGCCTCGCTGCCCGAGCGCGAGAAGCTCGTGATCGCGCTCTACTACTACGAGAACCTGACGCTCCGCGAGATCGGCGAGGTGCTCGGCGTCACCGAGTCGCGCATCTCCCAGCTGCACACCAAGGCCGTGCTGCGCCTGCGCGGGCGCATGCAGGAGGCATCTTTGACGACTAGGCTGAGGTCTGCGTTACCACTAGGCGGCGTCCTTGAGACCGGCGGTATCTTGGCTGGTAGCGTCCAGCAAGGAGCAGACATGCGCCCGACAGCCTCCACCCGCGCGCCGATCGGATTCGCAACGTCGCCCTCGTCGGCCATCGCGGCTCGGGCAAGACCTCGCTGCACGAGGCGCTGCTGTTCGAGGCCGGTGTCCTCAGCAGGCTCGGCTCGGTCCCCGACGAAGCACCGTTTCAGACTGGCGATCCCGACGAGCAGGCGCGCCAGATGTCGATCTCCACAACGCTCAGTTGCCTGTACTGGCGCGAGCGCAAGATCAACCTGCTCGATACGCCCGGAGAGCCGAGTTTCATAGCGGATGCGCTCGCTGCGTTGCGCGTATGCGAGGCGGCCGTGTTCGTGGTGAGCGCCGTGGACGGTGTGCGAGGCAAGCACCGCGCGTCTGTGGGAGCGTGCTGCCGAGCTTGACATCGCGCGACTCCTGTTCGTCAACATGCTCGACCGCGAGCGCGCCGACTTCTTCGCGACGCTGGAGGGACTCAAGCGGGCGTTTGGCCCGCACGCGGTTGCCACCGAGCTCCCGCTCGGCTCCGCGAGCGAGATCGACGGGGTGATCGATCTGCTCGACATGAGTGCCTTCAGGCAGGACTCGGCTGAGCGTGGAGCCTTGCAACGAGGGCCCGATCCCAGAACAGCAGATGCCCCTTGCCGAGGAATATCGAGAACGCCTCATGGATGAGGTCTCCGAGCTCTCCGACGCCCTCATGGAGCGCTACCTGGAGGGTGAGTCGATCTCCCATGAAGAGATCGCGGCGGCGCTCAAGCAGGGCACCAACCATGGCGAGCTGTTCCCCGTGGTCTGCGGTGTTGCGACACGCAACATCGGCACCTCGCGCCTCCTCGACGCGATCGTCGAGGACCTCCCGTCGCCGCTCAAGCATGGCCCGCTGGCGGTAGGGGAGATCGAGCTCACGGCTCCCGATCGGGACGAGCTGTTCGCCTATGTCTTCAAGACGCGCGCGGACCCCTATGCCGGGCGCGTAAACCTTTTGCGCGTCTACCAGGGAGTGCTCTGCCACGACACCCAGGTGTTGAACACGCGCGCCTATGCACGCGAGCGAATCGGACAGCCAATCGTCTTTACCGGCAAGAGCACCGAGCAGGTGCGGGAGATCGGCCCGGGCGACATGGGCGCGGTCGCAAAGCTCAAGGAAACGCACGCCGGCGATTGGCTGGCTACCAATTGGCCGATCGTTGGGCCCGGCGGGGCGGAGCTCGGGCCGCTTGAGATGCCGTGTCCGCGTCTACCGGCAGCGGTGATGGCGTTCGCGGTCGAGCCCGGCAGTAGGGGAGAAGAGGAGAAGGTATTCCTCGCTCTGCGGCGCCTGCAGGAGGAAGACCCGACGATCGACCTGCATCGCGACCCTCAGACCGGCGAGCAGATCGTCGCCGGGCTCTCGCAGGTGCACGTCGAAGTGATCGTCGATCGTCTGCGCGCGCGCTTCGGCGTCGGTGTGACGCTCAAGCCTCCGCGTGTTCCCTATCGCGAGACGATCCGTGCTCACGCCCGCGCCCACGGGCGACACAAGAAGCAGAGCGGCGGACGCGGTCAGTTCGGTGCCTGCCAAATCGAGATCGAGCCGCTTCCACAGGGAAGCAACTTGGAGTTCGTCAATCACATCAAAGGCGGGGCGATCCCCAGTCAGTTCATCCCCGGAGTCGAGAAGGGCGTGATCGAGGCGATGCGGGCCGGCCCCGTCGCCGGCTACCCGGTCAAGGACGTTCGCGTCACGCTGATCGACGGCTCCTTCCACGCCGTCGACTCCTCCGAGCTTGCGTTCAAGCTCGCCGGCGCGCAGGCGATGAAGGAAGCGCTGGAGCAGGCCCAACCGGTGCTGCTGGAGCCGATCATGCTCGTACGCGTGTCGGTCGCGGAGGAGTACCTGGGGGAGGTGCTTCGGCGATCTCAACGCGCGTCGAGGGCGGCCACAGGGCATGCAGCCAAAGGGCTCCGTCACGGAGATCAGGGCGGAGGTACCGATGGCCGAGATGCTTGACTATGCTCCCGACCTGCGCTCCATAACCCAGGGCCAGGGCGACTACACGCTCGAGCTGTTGCGCTACGCGCCCGTCCCCGGGAAACCTGGCCAAGCGGGTGCTCGAGCGCCGCGAGGGCGAGCACGTTGCCGCTCACGCCGGCGCTCACTCCTAAGCACTCATGACCCTGTCCGGGGGTCCGCCGGCGGACCGGCTCCGAGCTGAGCGCGGAGCGCCGCTTCGCCCGTCCGGCTACTCTGGAGGGCCGATGGCTACCAGAGCAATCGTCACCTCACACCCGATTGTCGCTTGCGATGTATGCGGCAGAAGCCTTTTGCGGGGGGAGACCCCCGACGTGTTTCTCGCCGGCGGCCAGCGCCGCACAGTCTGTGAGCTGTGCATACCGAGGGCCGCGGCTGAGGGCTGGTTGCGAGAGGCAGACAATCACGCTTCGAGTGTTCGTCCGACCCGCGCGCGTCGCGCCGGCTCGCTGCTCGGACGGCTGCGCCAGCTGCGCGAGCCGGGCCAGGGGCCGCTGCGTCGCGAACGCCGTGTCGCGGCAGGGCTCGATGGACCCGACACGGACGTGGAGCTTCCCGAGGAGGATCGTTACGACTTCCTCGATGAGGAGGCTGGAGGCGAAGATCTTCGCGAGCATGAGATCTACCTCGGCTCTGTGGGAGCCTCGGAGTCAGGCGAGGGCGCGTGGAGCACCGACGACGATTTCTCCTCGCTCGACGCAGCCGACCAGGAGGATTCGAGGACCGCGAGAGCTCATCCACTCCGATCCGAGCGGTCTGCCGAACCTCGATCCACGTCCGGGGTATCGAGTGCTGGTTCCTCCACGGCGGGCCAACTGAAGGTCGCACGAGCGCTCGAGGTCTTCAACGCCGGTGAGCAGCCAAGGCGCGTAGCCGGCGTCGCACGCTCGCTTGGCGCACCCGCGGTGACCGTGCGTCCGCTGGAGGACTCGGGCAGCACGGTGGCGATTGTCGTCGCCTGGGAGCTGTGCTGGTATCGCTACGAGGTCGATCTCGGCGACGAGGCCGCCGGCTCGCAGCTCATTGCTCAGGGCATGGAGCTCGACGAGCTGCCCGATGAGGATCGGCTGGCGAACGCAGCCGCGGATGAGCGCGGTGAGCTCTCTGCTTTGATCGCCTGAGAGGCTTGTCTCTAAGGCGCGAGCCGCGCGCGTTTGCGAAGGTTCGAGCTCGAGCTGAGGATGCGTTTCGGCTGTCGCCGTCCGCGGACGGTAGGATCTAGGCGATGATCTACTGCGTGGTGCCAAAGCCGCTTGCCGACGAGCTCTATCCGAAGCTCGTGAAGCGCTATGAGAACGACGACAACGTGACGGTCATCGTCGACCGCCGCGATGCCGATCGTCGCGCGCGCGGCTCACGACCCTCTGAGGCTGACCTGCAGCGTCGCGTCATCCGCGATCGTCGCCGTGCTCGCGTGCCGGGAGATCTGCCGCCGCTCGTCGACGGCTCTTAGCCTCGAGATGAAGGTGAGTCGTGCATGTAGATGGGGGCTCGCGCGGCAACCCTGGTCCCGCGGCGGCCGCAAGTGTCGTCTCCGCGACCTCCGGAGAGGTTCTGGACGAGGCATCTGAGCTGCTGGGCACGGTCACCAATAACGTGGCCGAGTACCGGGCCTTGCTACTGGGCCTGGCGCGTGCGTGCGCGCTTGGAGCAACGGAGGTCGAAGTCGTCAACGACTCTGAGCTGATCGCCAAGCAGGTTCAGGGGCTCTACAAGGTCAAGCACGCCGCCATGCGCCCGCTTCACGGCGAGGCGATGACAGCCCTGCGCGCGTTCAAGGCGCTGGAAGATTCGCTCGGTTCCGCGCGCCCAGAACGCGCACGCGGATGCGCTCGTCAACGCCGCGCTCGACGGTGCGGCGGCGATTGTCACTGGCTGAGACCCCGCGCCGGACATCCCGATACGCTCGCCCTGTGTTGAGCCCACGCAACCGTGAGCTGCTCGGCCTGATCCCAGCGGCGCTGCTCGTCACAGCTGGTTTCACCGCGATCTTCATCCAGCAGGAAAACAGCACGCTCGAGGCCTCCACGAACGTCACGCTCAACCGTGTCTCGAGCCTGTCGCTCACCTACGGGCTGCTGTTCCTGGGCCTGTGCCTCGCCGCGCACTTGGTGATCCGCTTCGCGCTGCCCTATGCCGATCCGTACCTGTTCCCGCTGGCGGCGGTGCTCGCGAGCGTCGGCATCGTGATGGTCTACCGCATCAATCCGTCGCTTGCGCGCCAGCAGGCACAGTGGATGGTGCTCGGCCTGATCCTCTTCGCCGTCACGATCCTGTGGCTGCGGCGCACGGGCATAGGCGTGCTCGAGCGCTACCGCTACACGATCGCCGCGGTCGGGATCCTGATGGCGGTGCTGCCGCGCTTCCCGGTGATCGGCGAGCAGGTCAACGGCTCCTATCTGGACATCCACTTCGGCTCGGTCTCCTTCCAGCCGGCCGAGCTCGCGAAGGTCGCGATCGTGATCTTCCTAGCCAGCTACCTGCGCGACAACCGCCAGATCCTGGTGACGGCGGGGCGGCGCGTGCTTGGCCTGACCGTCCCGCCGATGAAGCAGTTCGGCCCGATGCTCGTCGTGTGGGGGGCCGCGATGGGCACGCTGCTGTTGACGGGCGAGCTTGGAACCTCGCTGATGTTCTATGGCGCGTTCCTCGCGCTGCTGTACGTCGCGACCGGTCGCTTCTCGTTTCCGCTGATCGGGCTCGTGCTGTTTGGCCTGGGCGCCTGGTTCGTGGTCGGCCACGTCGGGCACGTCCACGCGCGCGTGCTTGCCTGGGAACATCCGTTCGAACCGAAGCTGTTCCACAGCGGCGGCAGCTACCAGCTTGGCCAGTCGCTGTTCGCCCAGGCCGACGGCGGCCTGCTCGGCACCGGCTTCGACCAGTCGCTGCTGGTGATCCCGCACACGCGCGAAGCGATCTTGCCGGTGCCCGAAAGCGACATGATCTATGCGGTCATCGTCAACGAGCTGGGGCTCGTCGGGGCCGGCGCGCTGCTGCTCGACCTACCTGCTGTTCATCGCGCGCGGGCTGAAGACGGCGATGCTTGCGCGCGACTCGTTCTCCAAGCTGCTTGCGGTCGGGCTGTCGTTCATCATCGCGATGCAGGTGTTCGTGATCGTGGGAGGCGTCACGCGCGTGATCCCGCTCACAGGGGTGACGCTGCCGTTCGTCGCCTACGGCGGCTCCTCGGTGGTGATGAACTTCGTGCTGCTGGCGTTGTTGCTGGTGGTCTCAGACCGCGCGCGACAGGCCGTATTCGTCCTCGCGCTGAGGAGTCGTGTGCAACCCCGCGCTGAGAAGGGCTATGCGGCGTTTCGGCCGGTCGAGGCGTGCTGTTTCGCCCGAGCGAGGCGTGCCGACGCCGTTGAGGCCGTTTTGGGCACGATTGTGCACTTTTGAGCAGGTTCGCTGCGGCTTTCGGTCGAAAACCTCCACATACCCGGACGCGCGTGAGTATTCGGGTGACGTTCGATGAATATTGCCGCCATGCCAACTTCCACGACCGACGCCAGCTCCAGCTTCGTCATCCGGGCGCGCGACCTGCGAGGGGCGGGTGGGACTTCGATAGACCGGCGCCGGCGCTACCCAGCCCGGCCGGCCAACTTCTCCTCGCCCGCCGGGTTGCACCCGCGACCGTGGCTTGGGCGCTTGCGCCATGCGCTGCGCGAGGACCTGTTCGTGCTCCACTACCAGCCGATCGTTTCGCTGCAAGGGGAGCGGTCTCCCACTACGAGGCGCTGATCCGCCTGGCGGACGACCCCAGCGGCCCGCTCACGCCTCCGTGCAGCTTCCTGCCCGCGGCTGAGCGCTACGGCCTGATTCAGGAGATCGACCGCATGGTGATCGGCAAGGTGATCGCCCTGATGGGTGGCGAGCTGGCCGAGCGCGACGCCCGCGTGGCCGTCAACCTGTCCGCTCTGTCGATCACAGACCACGGCATGCTCGCTCATATCGAGCAGGAGCTCGACCGTCATCGCGTAGATCCCGGGCGGTTGGTCGTCGAGGTCACCGAGACGGCGGCGATCGGCGACATGCGCCGCGCCCAGAGCTTCTGCGAAGGCGTCCACACGCTCGGCAGCTCGGTCGCGCTCGACGACTTCGGCGCGGGCTTCGGCTCCTTTCAATACCTCAAGCACCTGCCGTTTCGCTACCTGAAGATCGACGGCGACTTCATCCGCACGCTGCCTTGCTCGCACAAGGACCAGCTGGTTGTGCAGGCGCTCGTCGGCGTGGCTCGCGGAATGGGCAAGCAGACGATCGCCGAGTACGTCGGCGACGAGGCGACGATGTGCTTACTGCGTGAGTACGGCGTCGACTACGCGCAGGGCTTCGAGGTGGGCCGCCCTTGTGGCCAGCTCGAGGCGTTCGCCGTTTAGAAGGTCTTTCAAAATGACCTGCACGTATCGATACCCCTTGGTGTGGAGTTGGGGGATTTATTTTGGTACCGAATCTTTATCTAAGCCTCCGCAAAGGGGGTGTTGGGTAGATCATTCAAAAGATGAGCTATACACCTCAACTTTCATGATCCATAAACGCCCGCCGCAGAGCTCATTTGGAGACGTTCTACGAGCGTCTCCCAAACCTGCGTTGCTTGCATAGCCAGGCGCCGCAGGTTATGAGGGCGCTCTCAGCGCGGCTCTGGCATCTGCGTGCGCAACATCGCGTCCCACAGCCGGTCGGGCAGCAGTTTGCGCTGCAACACCGTGAGGCGCGCGGAGGGGGTGAGCAGCATGCGCGATGGCGGGCGACGCCGCGAGATGGCCTTCTCGATCGCCTTGGCCACGACATCCGGCCCACCGCCGAGGTGGCGCATCGGGCCCTCGTAGACCTCCTTGGTCATTGCCGCGAGCTTCGTGTTGAACTTTTTGTAGGGATCGCCGGCCCCGTTCTCGGTCTGTGAGCCCGCGTCGGCCTCGCCGACCGTGGCGGCGGCGGTCTTGCCGAACTCGGTCACGATCAAGCCCGGCTCGATTAGCACCACGTCCACGCCGAAGCCCCGCACCTCGAAGCGCAGCGCGTCGCTGATCGCCTCGAGCGAGTGCTTGGTCGCGTGGTAGAGACCGCCGCCGGGGAGCGTCAGCTTGCCACCCATCGAGCCGATGTTCACGACCTTGCCCCAATGCTGCTCGCGCATCGCAGGCAGGACGAGTTGGGTGAGCGCGATCAGGCCGAACACGTTCGTCTCGAACTGGCGGCGCACCGCCTCCAGCGGTACCTGCTCGATCGGCCCGCCCTGGTGAATAGCCGGCGTTGTTGACGAGCACGCCCACGGCGCCGTGCTCACGCTCGATCGCTCTGCACCGCCGCACGCATCGAGTCCTCGTCGCAGACGTCGAGTCGCAGTAGCTTGCAGCCAGCTCCTCCAGGTGCTCGATCGACTCCAGGCGTCGTGCGCTCGCGTACACGGTCCAGCCCTGGCCCACAAGCCGCTTCGCGGTTGCCTCGCCGATCCCCGAAGAGCAGCCGGTGATCAGCACCGCCTTGGATGGGGAATCGCCCATCGCCGCAGCATACGGGACTTTGAGACCTTGGCGCATGCGCCAAGGTCCGGGACGGCACATGCGCCGTCCCGCCGAGTCGTGCATGCACGACTCGGACGCAGGGCCGCATGCGGCCCTGCGCGGAGGGCGCATGCGCCCTCCGAACAACATCAGGGACTTCGGTTCTCTAGGCTCACATCTGCGATGCGAGCCGTCACCTTCCAAGCGCCCGGCGAGGTGCTCGTCAAGGACGTCCCCGAGCCCGAGCTCTCAGATCCCGGCGATGCGATCGTGCAGATCGAGGCCACCGGCGTGTGCGGGTCGGACCTGCACATCTACCACGGCCGCGTGAAGATCGAGCCGGGCTTCACGATCGGGCACGAGTACGTCGGCACGGTGCTCGCCGTCGGCGACGACGTGCACAGCGTGAAGGTCGGCGATCGTGTGCTCGGCTGCTTTCAGACCGCCTGCGGGCACTGCTGTTTCTGTCGGCGCGGCTGGTTTCACAAGTGCGACTCCTCGCGCACGTTCGGCCATGGCGCGGCGCTCGGCTCGCTGCAGGGCACCCAGGCCGAGCGGGCGCTTGGTGCCAAGCGCCGAGCTGGTCCTGCGCAAGATCCCGGCGGGCATGAGCGACGAGACGGCGCTGTTCGCGGGCGACGTGATGGGCACGGGCTATCACGCCGTCGCCGACAGCGGCCTGCGCCCGGGCGACGTTGCCGCCGTGCTCGGGCTCGGGCCGGTGGGTCTGTGCGCCGTGCAGGCCGCGCGGGCTTGCGGCGCGGCGCACGTGATCGCGATCGACACGGTCGCCGAGCGTCTGGCGATGGCCGAGAGCTTCGGCGCGCAGCCGGTTCACCTGAGCGAGGGGGACCCGCGCGCGGCGGCGCGCGAGGCAAGCGAAGGCCGCGGGGTGGACGTGTGCATCGACGCGGTCGGCCATCCGCAGGCTTTCGACCTTGCGTTGAAGCTGACGCGCAAGTGCGGCACGGTGCAGGCGGTCGGCGTGTACGCCGAGCGCGCCGAGGTGCACATGGGCCTGTTGTGGATCAAGTCGCTGCACGTCTGCGCCGGACACGCAAACGTGATCGGCCACGTCGATCGGGTGCTGGCGATGATGTCCGCCGGCCTGCTCGACCCGACGCCGCTCGTCACCCACCACATGGCCCTCGAGCAGGCGCCGGAGGCCTACGCTCTATATGACCGCCGCGAGGCGCTGAAGATCGTGCTGAAGCCGTGAAGGTTCGCGCTCTAGCCCGGTGCCTCTCCGCCAGCGGCCTCACGCTGTCACAATCCTTCTAGCCGCGCTAAGGCGCCGGCAGACAAGATTTTCCAAGGCCGACAAGGAGCTTCGATGAACACCGTTGCCCAGCCAACCCTCCCCGACGCGCTCAGCGACGGCGCGCGGGACTTCATCGCCAAAGAGCACGGCCTGCTGATCGGCGCCGAGAGCCTGCCGGCCGCCGACGGGCGCACGTTCGCGACGCTCGACCCCGCAAACGGCCGCGAGATCGCCACCGTCGCCCAGGCGGGCGCCGAGGACGTCGCTCGCGCCGTAGCCGCCGCACGCGAGGCATTCCAGAGCGGCCCGTGGTCCTCGATGGCGCCCTCGGCCCGCGGCGCGCTGATGATGGCGCTGGCGGACGCGATCGAAGCGCACGAAGAGGAGATCGCCCAGATCGAGTCGCTCGACAACGGCAAGCCGGTGAAGCTCGCCCAGTACGTGGACGTGCGCGGCACGATCGCCCACCTGCGCTACTACGCCGGCTGGCCGACCAAGATCGAGGGCAGCGTGCTGCCGGTGACGGCGCCGAACATGCTCTGCTACACCCGCCGCGAAGCGGTCGGCGTGTGCGCGCAGATCGTGCCGTGGAACTTCCCGCTGCTGATGGCCGCCTGGAAGATCGGCCCGGCGCTTGGCGGCCGGCTGCACGATCGTGCTCAAGCCGGCCGAGCAGACGCCGCTGAGCGCGCTGCGCCTCGGCGAGCTGGCGCTGGAGGCTGGATTCCCGCCGGGCGTGCTGAACGTGCTCACCGGCGACGGCGAGACCGGCGCCGCGCTCGTCGACCATCCCGACGTCGACAAGATCGCCTTCACCGGCTCGACCGCCGTAGGCCGCGAGATCGGGGCCAAGGCCGGGCGTGCGCTGAAGCGCATGACGCTCGAGCTCGGCGGCAAGAGTCCGAACGTGATCCTCCCCGACGCCGATATCGAGGCGGCCGTCAAGGGCTCCTACCAGGCGATCTACTTCAACTCCGGCCAGGCGTGCAACGCGGGCTCGCGCCTGTTCGTGCCGGCCGAGCGCTTCGACGAGGTCGTGAGCGCCCTGGCCGAGCAGGCCAAGGCAACTCGCCTGGGCGCGGGCCTTGATCCCGCGACCCAGCTCGGGCCCGCTCGTCTCCGCCGAGCAGCGCGACCGCGTGATGTCCTACATCGAAGCCGGTCGCGAGCAGGGCGCGGAGCTGCTTGCCGGTGGCGGGCCATGCGCTCGCCGACAGCGGTGGCTGGTTTGTCGAGCCGACGCTGTTCACCACCACCTCAGACGACTTGAGCATCGCCAGAGAGGAGATCTTCGGCCCGGTGCTCGTCGCCTCCCCCTACGACAGCTCGAGGAGGTGGCCGAGCGCGCCAACGCCACCGACTACGGGCTCGCGGCCGGCGTATGGACGCGCGACGTTGGCAACGCCCACCGGCTGGCCGCGATGCTGCGCGCGGGCTCGGTGTACATAAACCACTGGGGCGGCGCCGACCCGTGCGGCGCCGTTCGGCGGCTTCAAGGCCTCTGGCGTGGGGCGCGAGCACGGTCACGACGGGCTCGATGCCTACCTGGAGACCAAGACCGTCTGGACCTCGCTGGGTTGAGCAGCCGCCTGCAAAGCGGGCGCTTGGTCTGAGCGGGATTCAAAGGGCGCCATCAGCGGCTCGTCAAAGCTTCGCAGTGATCGCTATCGGGAACAGGTGCACTAGAGTCCGGACTATGAGCGGGCATCCTCTGAGGCCCGGGAGCCTTCAGATATCGAGTGCGCTCGTGGACGGCGCCGTCAGGGTCTCCCTAGGAGGCGAGCTCGACCTGGCATCCGCGCGCCAGATGGAAGAGCAGCTTCGCCGCGATCGACGAGCAGACGCCCGCCGCGCGTCGTGGTCGACCTCAGTGGGCTCGCGTTCATCGACTCCAGCGGCCTGCGCATGCTGCTGCTCGCCGACGCCCGCGCGCGCGAGCACGGCTACGAGCTCGTGCTGCTGGCAGGCCGCGAGCCGGTGCAGCGCGTGTTCGAGATGACCGGCGCGCTCGACGTCCTGCGCTTCGAGTCGTGAAGGTCCTTTGAGCTCGATAGCCGAGCCAAGCGCGCTCGTGAGCGAGGAGCGACGCGCGCGAGCACACGCGTCGACTGGACGACCGCTGCTCGCCGGCGTGCTCACGCTCGTGCTGCTCGCCGCGACGCTCGAGATCGTGCTCGACGGCGCGGTCGGCCATTCGCCGCTGATCCCCAAGTCGCCGGACATCGCCGCCTGGCTCGCGGGCATCGGCGAGCGCCTCGGCTATCGCGTCTTCCTGATCGCGCTGCTCGTCCTACACGCGGCGCCTCCGCGGGCATGCTGCTGCTGGCGCGGCGCATCTCCTCGCGCTGGGCGATCGCGCTGACGGTCGCCCTGCAGCTGATCGTGTTCGCCGGTCCGGTCCTGATCTCCACCGACGTGTTCAGCTACATCGCCTACGCGCGCATGGGGGTCGTGCACGGCGATCAACCCCTATCTGCACGGCCCGACGTCGATCGCGGCCGATCCGGTCTACCACTACGTGGGCAAAGACTGGATGAAGGTGGCGACCGCCTACGGGCCGCTGTACACGCTGCTCTCCTATCCGCTGGCGCCGCCTGGGTGTCGTCGGGGCGCTGTGGGGGATGAAGCTCGAGGCGCTGCTCGGCGAGCGCGGGCACGCTCGCGCTGACGTGGCGCTGCGCGCGCATGCGCGGGCTCGACCCGAAGTTCGCGCTGATCGCGGTCGGCGTCAACCCGCTGTGGGTCATCTACGGGCTCGGCGGCGCCCACAACGACCTGATCATGACGCTGTTCTTGATGGGCGCCGTCGCCCTCACGCTCGCGAGCGAGCAGCGCTCCACGGCTGCGGGAGGCGGCTCTGACGATGAGGTTGGGCACGTAGGGAAACGGCCGGCGCGGGCGGCTTGCGCGGCGAAATAGAGCGTGCCTTCCAAACGGGATCGCGCCGCGAAACCTACGCCGGGGCCGCCGTCGTCGGCGCGACGCTGATCAAGGCCACCGGCATCGTGCTGTTGCCGTTCATGCTGCTCAGCCGTCGCCGGCTCGCGCCGCTGATCGGCGCCGCCGTGGCGCGCGGCGATCGGCGCGCTCATCGCCTACGTCGTGTTCGGCATCCACGGCGTGGACATCGTCTCGGCGCTCAACCGCGACGCGGCTTTCGTCGGCACCGACAGCTTCCCGACCGAGATCGCCCACCTGCTCGGCAAGCCGGGCGTGTTCCCGATCGATCACGACCTGCTCAAGGCGGCCTCGTGCTGATCGTGCTGCACCTGATGTGGCGCACGTGGCGCGGCTATGACTGGGTGGCGGCCTCGGCGTGGACGCTGCTTGCGATCGCGGTCACGAGCACGTGGCTGCTGGCCTGGTACACGCTGTGGTCGCTGCCGCTTGCGGCCGTCAGCCGCGACCGGCGCGTGCTCTACGCGACGCTCGCCGTGCAGGCGCTGTTCATCGTCCACCAGACCGCGCCACTGTTCGCGCCGGTCTCATGAGCGAGTCCACAGCGATGACAAGTTCCCAGCGGCGACATGAGCGAGCTCCCGACAGCAGCCAAGCGCGACGCGTGGGGCGCGGCTGCCCGAATGGGCTGCGTCCGCTCGAGCACGAGCGCCGCGGCCTGGGCAGCCTGCGCCTTGCCGAGACGACGATCCTGATCCTGCTCGGCATCTTCCTGGCGGTCGCGACGGTCAACGACGTGGTGCAGCAGACGCACGTCAACCATCGCCTCAAGCGCCGACCTGCTCACCTGGCGCACGGCGACCGGCCACGACTACGTAAACCTCGCCACCGAGCAGGACGTGAAGACCTACAGCACGCGCGACACGGTCTGCGGGAACGTGTCGCCGGGCGCCCCAGGGGAGCGCGCACAGGTGTGCCTGATGCTCGCGGGAGCGGTCGTCATCGGGAATGCGCGACATCGAGCGGCGGCTATTACCTGCCGCCCTACAGGGCGGACACTACGCGCCAACCGCTACGAGTGCTTCGGCCTTGCGGCTGAAGCGGACCTGTGCGGCCTGAGCTCGCCGCCGGCCGGCTCGCCGCCGTCCCCGCCGTTGCCACTCGGTCGCCCGTGAGCGTCGCTCCCGTCAGTCCCGCGCCGATGAGCGGCTTCGCCGCCGATCCAGGCGCCCTCGGTGGCAGCAGCGAGCTCGCGGCGAGCAGCGCTCGGCGTGACCGCCGGATCGCTGCCCTGGTGCCATGGTGGCCGCTGCTTGCGATCCTGCTGCTTGCGGCGGCGCTGCGCCTGAGCACGCTCGGCCTGCAGAGCTTCTGGTACGACGAGGCGTTCACGCCCGTGCACGTCCTGCGCGCGAGCCTCGGCGCGACCCTGCACAACGTCGTGCACACCGAGAACACGCCGCCGCTCTGGTACGTGCTCGAGTGGGGTGTCTCGCGCGTGCTCGGCACTGGCGTGGTGGCTCTGCGCCTGCTCTCCGCGCTGGCGGGAATCGCCACGGTGGCGGTCGCTTGGGCGATCGGCTCCGAGTTGCAAGGCCCGCCCACCCGTCGCGCGGCGATCGTCACGGCCACGTTCGTGGCGGTTAACCCACTGTTCGTTTGGTACTCCCAGGAGGCGCGCGCCTACGGCCTGTTCGTGTTCACGGCCTCGCTCGCGCTGCTGTGCTTCCTGCGCGCCATACGTGCGCCGACGAACACGGCGACTCGCGGAGTTCGCGCTCAGCGCCTCGCTGGCGCTGCTCACCCACTACTTCGCCGTGTTCTTGTTGATTCCAATGGCGCTGTGGCTGCTGTGGTTTGCGATCACGGGGGGTGGAACGATGAGAGCGCGATGCCCCCCGCGCGCGCGGGGGCATCGCCAATTCGACAGACAGCGATGCCCGACGGAGTCGGGTCCCATGATCACGCAGACATCAAATCCGACGATCGCGGTGGTGCCGAGCTCACATCAGGGGCACAAACTTCAAATCCAAAAAATCTCCCACGCGTCCTTTGTGCGCTTGCGCTGCCAGGACTCGTGGGTCTGGCTCTGATCCCGTTGATCGTCGCCCAAGGCGGCCACGGCACGCAGTGGATCGGCGAATGGGCGCTTGCCAGTCGCCTGGAAGCGATCCCGCAGTACTACCTGACGCGGCTACAGCGGCTCTTCGCTCGGACACGGCATCGAGGCGCTGGTGGCGCTGCTGATCTTGACTGGCGTCCTGTACGGGCTGTGGAGCACGCTCACCCGCCGCGAGGAGCGCGGCGCGCTGATCGCGCTGACGATCACCGCCGCCGGGGTGCTCACGCCCGTCCTGCTGGCGCTGCTGGGCGCCGACTATTTGGCGCCACGCAACCTTGTTGCGGCGATGGTGCCGTTGAGCGCGCTGCTTGCGATCGTGATCGCCGCGCAGCGAACGGGCCGCATCGGCATGGCACTGGCAGGACTGCTAGCGCTTACCTTCCTGGTGCTCAGCGTCGACGTGAATCTCAGCCCGCGCCTGCAGCGCGGCGACTGGTCCGGGGTCGCGGGTGTGCTGCGCTCGGCCCAGCCCAAGCATGTGATCACCACGGTCGAGCTGGGCTCGGCGCCGCTCGAGTACTACCTGCCACGCTTGAGCAACCTGACCGCGGGGCAGAGTGTCAGGGTGACTGAGATAGACGAGACCGGCTACGCTCCGCTGCGCCCCGACGCCGAACGAGCGCCGGCTCGCGGATTCCATCTCGCAGAACGACGTGACATCAATGGTCTGATCGTGTACCGCTTCATATCCAATGCGCCTGTCACGATTTCTCAAAGAACGCTGCTGCGAGCGGTGATCAGCCGAAGAAGGGCGCCCAGAGGCGCTCGTGCCCACAGCATCGTCAGGGAAAACTCTCTAGCGTCCTTCACCATGTCATCGCAGATCGCGCAGACAGTCAGCGAGGCGCAGGTGACATTGGAGCTGGCCCGTGAGCGCCTGCTCTCACTACAGGACGAGGCCGGGTGGTGGCGCGGTGAGCTGCAGACGAACGTGACGATGGACGCCGAGGACATGCTGCTGCGCGAGTTCCTGGGCATTCGCCAGGCCGAGGAGACAGAGCGCTCGGCGGCCTGGATCCGCTCACAGCAGCGCGCCGACGGAACATGGGCAAATTCCATGGTGGACCCGGGCGATCTGTCGACGACGATCGAGGCCTACTGGGCGCTGCGCCTGGCCGGGGACGAGCCAGCAGGCCGAGCACATGCGCGCGGCGGCCGAGTTCGTCCGCGCGCAGGGCGGTATCGAGCGCGCGCGCGTGTTCACGCATGTGTGGCTTGCGCTGTTCGGCCTGTGGTCTTGGGATCAGGTGCCGGCGCTGCCGCCGGAGATCGTGCTGCTGCCCTCCTGGGTGGCGCTGAACATCTACGACTTCGCCTGCTGGGCACGCCAGACGATCGTGGCGCTGTCGCTGGTGATGGCCCACCGTCCGCGGCACGCAGCTGCCGTTCGCGCTCGAGGAGCTGCACGGCCCTGAGCCGTGGCGAGCAGCCGAGCCGACCAGCGCGCGCGGCCGTTGGCTGACGCGCCTGGATCGCGTGCTGCGCGTCTACGAGCGTCGCCCGCCACGGCTGTTGCGCCGGATCGCGATGGCGCGTGCGGAGCGCTGGATCGTGCGCCGCCAGGAGGCCGACGGCTCTTGGGGCGGCATCCAGCCGCCGTGGGTGTACTCGCTGATGGCGCTGCGCTTGAACGGCTACGCGCTCGAGCACCCGCTGATGCGACGCGGGATCGAAGGCCTCGACCGGTTCATGGTGGAGGAGCGCGATGGCGAGTCCGCGGCGGCCCCTTACCTGGTTGGCGGTCGATCGCGCCGGCGGGCAGCCGTCGCCTGGAGGCTTGCCAGTCGCCGGTGTGGGATACGGCGCTCAGCGTGGTTGCGCTCAGCGACGCCGGCCTGCCGCGCGAGCATCCGGCGCTGGTGCGGGCCGGCGAATGGCTGCTCGGCGAGGAGGTACGCGTGCCTGGCGACTGGCGCGTGCGCCGGCCCAGCCTGCGGCCTGGGGGGTGGGCGTTTGAGTTTGCCAACGACAACTACCCCGACGTCGACGACACGGCTGAGGTGGTGTTGGCGTTGCTGCGTTTGGGCGATGCCCCCCGCGCGCGCGCGGGGCACGCGCTTTCGCAAGGCAACGGCTCGGCCGAGATGCTCCGGTCAAAACCGTTCGCCGGCGAGCAGGCGTTCTCGCCGGGTAACGGCTCAGCTCCGACACACGAGCCCGCGCCGTTCCCCGAGTGGCAGCGGGATCGGCGCCTGCGCGAGGCGATCGAGCGCGCGGCCAGCTGGACTAAGGGCATGCAGAGCCGCGAAGGCGCATGGGGTGCCTTCGACGCCGACAACACGCGCTCGCTCGTGCGCGAGCTGCCGTTCCTGGACTTCGGCGAGGTGATCGACGAGCCGAGCGCGGACGTGACCGCGCACGCGGTCGAGATGCTCGCGGCGCTCGGACGCGCCGGCGATCCCGAGACCGTGGCGGCCGTGCGTTGGCTGATCGAGCGCCAGGAGCCAGGAGGCTCGTGGTTCGGGCGCTGGGGGGTCAACCACGTCTACGGCACCGGCGCGGTGCTGCCGGCGCTCGTGGCGGCCGGCGTGGCGCCCTCCGAGCCGTGCATCAGACGCGCGGTGGCTTGGCTCGAGCGCCACCAGAAAGCGACGGCGGGTGGGGCGAGGACCCGCGCTCCTACGATCACGCCGAGTGGGTCGGGCGCGGCGAGAGCACCGCCTCGCAGACGGCCTGGGCGCTGCTTGCCCTGCACGCCGCCGGCGAGCGCTCGGAGGCGGTCGCCAAGGGCGTGCAGTGGCTCGTGGACACCCAGCGCGAGGACGGCGGCTGGGACGAGCCGCAGTACACAGGCACCGGCTTTCCTTGCGACTACTACATCAACTATCACCTCTATCGGCTCGTGTTCCCCGTGATGGCGCTCGGGCGCTGTTTGTCGGCGGGGGCACGATGATGCACACGGCACCGCTCGAGCTGGCGTCGGCGCAAGCCCCGAGTGCGCGTGCGGTGATGGAGCAAGCCTGCGGCGAGAACTTCCCCGTGGCGACGCGCGTGCTCTCACGCCAGCACCGGCGTCGGTTGCTCGCCGTGTACGGGTTCGCGCGGCTCGCCGACGAGTTGGGCGACGAGCTGAGGGGGATCGCCTGGCGGCGCTCGACTGGCTGGAGGGCGAGCTCGACCGCGCATACGTGGGCAGTGCCCGTCACCCGCTGCTCGTGCGCCTGCAGCAGACGCTTGCCGAATGCGCCATTGCCGCGCGAGGCATTCGTGCGCTTGATCGACGCCAACCGGCTGGACCAGCGCAGCCAGCGCTATGAGAGCTGGGAGCAGCTGCAGGCCTACTGCTCGCTGTCCGCCAACCCGGTCGGGCGAGCTGGTCTTGGGCGTCTTCGAACTGGCAAGCCCCGAGCGGATCGAGCTCTCAGATCGCGTTTGTACGCGCTCTCCAGCTCGTGGAGCACATGCAGGACCTGCGCGAGGACGTGCGTCGCGGCCGCTACTACCTGCCGGCGCAGGATTTGGCCCGCTTCGATTGCTCGCATGAGCAGCTGGCGCGGCTGTGCGCACAGGGTGGTGATGATTTGGATTTGAAGGGCGTGCCAGCTGTCTCGACCGCTCTTGGTGGGGGTTTCTCAGGCCAGTCCGATCGTCTGCGCAAAACGGTCGCCTTCGAGGTGGCGCGGGCGCGGACCCTGCTGGCCGCCGGCCTGCCGCTCGTCGCGGGCGTGCATGGCCGGCCAAAGCTAGCGCTGGCCGGCTTCGTCGCCGGTGGCGAGGCGGCACTTGAGGCGATCGAGCGAGCCGGCTTCGATGTGCTCGGCGCCGCGCTTCGGCCGACTACTGGCCAGCGCATGTGGCTCGTGGCCGGCGTGCTGGCGCGTAGCCGCGGTGGCGGTGGCGGCAGTCACAGACGTGACTGGTCGCTGCGATGAACCCGACCGAAGCCTACGAGCACTGTGAGTCGCTGACGCGCAGGGCCGCCGCCAACTTCTACTACGGCATCAGGCTGCTACCAAGCGAGAAGCGCCGCGCGACATGCGCGGTCTACGCCTTTGCGCGGAGGATCGACGACATCGGCGACGGGCAGATCGACCGGACTCGAAAGTTAGAGCTGCTTGACGTGGCCGAGCAGGCGTTGCAGACAGCCTCGACGTCGAGCATCGACCCGGTGATCGTGGCGCTCGCCGACGCCCACGAGCGCTTCTCGCTGCCGATCGAGGCGCTTGAGGATCTGATCGCCGGTGTGCGCATGGATGTCGAGGGCACGAGCTATGAGCGCTTCGAGGATCTGCTCGTCTACTGCCGCCTGGTCGCCGGCTCGATCGGCAGGCTGTGCCTGGCGATCTTCGGCGCTCGCGAGCAAGAGCAGGCGCACCGTCTCGCCGACGATCTCGGCGTCGCCCTGCAGCTGACGAACATCCTGCGCGACCTGCGCGAGGACGCGACGCTCGGGCGCGTATACGTTCCGCGCGAGGACCTGCTGCGCTACCAGGTGAGCGACGACGGGCGCTTCGATGGTGGGGAGGGCCAGCTCGACGCGCTCACGCGCTTTCAGGCGCGACGCGCGGGCGAATGGTTCGACCGGGGCCTGGAGCTCGTGCCGTTGCTCGATCGCCGCAGCGGCGCTTGCGTGCTTGCGATGGCGAACATCTACCGGGGTGTGCTCAGGCGCATCGAAGACGATCCCGAGCGCTCGCGGACGGTGCGCGTGTCGCTGCCGATCTGGGAGAAGGGTTGGGTGGCAAGCCGCAGCATTCTCACGGCCGCGCTTGGGCGATCGCCAGTCCGCGATCGGCGTTGGCAGCTTCCTTGAGCGCGCGGCGCGTGCTCGTGCTGGGCGGTGGTCTCGCCGGGATCACCGCGGCGCTTGACTGTGCGGAGGCCGGCGCACAGGTGACGCTGCTCGAGGTGCGCCCGCGCCTTGGCGGCGCCGCTTACTCATTTGAGCGCGAAGGGCTGTTGCTCGACAACGGCCAGCACGTGTTCCTGCGCTGTTGCACGGCCTACCGCGACCTGCTTGCGCGTCTTGGCAGTGAGCAGCGCGTGATGCTGCAGCCGCGCCTGGAGATTCCGGTGCTCAGTCCGCATCGACGCGGAGTGCGTGTTGCGCCGCAACGGTCTGCCGGCGCCGCTGCACCTGGCCGGCGCGCTGCTGCGTTACTCCCACCTGACGTTGGCGCAGCGTCTAAGCGCCGCCCGTGCGGCGCTCGCGCTCGGGCGGCTCGATCTGGGTAGCGCCTCCGGGACGCTGGGCGAGTGGCTGGCCGCTCACGGCCAGGAGCGCCGCGAGCGTGGCCGCGCTGTGGGATCTGATTGCGCTGCCGACACTCAACCTGCCGGCCGCGGAAGGCTCTCTGGCGCTCGGCGCCTTCGTGCTGCAGACGGGGCTGCTGCGCCACAACGACGCAGGCGACATCGGCTTTCACATGCGGCCCCTGAGTGAGACGCTGGGCGATCCGGCCGCTCGTGTGCTGGCGGATGTAGGAGTTGACGTGCGGCTTGGCGTGAGGGTTGAGGCGGTGGAGCGGGTCGAGGCGGGCAGCGGTCGGGGCCGAGGCGGCTGAGGTAGAGAGTGTCTTTCCTGCGCTCGATGCCCCGCGCGCGCGTGGGGGGCATCGCGTTTTTTCTAGCACGGCATGCACGCTGAGAGTGCGCTCCGGTGGCGAGGATTTGGAGGCCGATGCCGTTGTGTGCGCGCTGCCTCACGAGCGCGCAAGTGCCCTGCTCGGCCCGCTGCTCGGCGAAGAGGCAAGCCGCTGGCGTGGCCTGGGCGCCTCGCCGATCGTTAACGTGCATATCGTGTATGACCGGCGTGTGTGCGACCTGCAATTCGCGGCCGGGGTTGGAACGCCCGTGCAGTACGTATTCGATCGCAGCGAGGCTGCGGGGCTCGGCGACGGGCAATATCTGGCGATATCGCTGTCCGGCGCCGCGGGGGAGATGGAGCTCTCCTCCGAGCAGCTGCGTGAGCGCTACGTGGACGCGATGGGGGAGCTATTTCCCCGCGCTCGTGGCGCGGTCGTGCGCAGCGTTCACGTCAGCCGTGAGCACGCCGCCACGTTTGCGGCACGCCCTGGCACTGAATCCTTGCGTCCCGGCCCGCGAACGAATGTGGCCGGCCTCGTCATTGCCGGGGCTTGGACGGACACGGGTTGGCCGGCGACGCTCGAGGGGGCCGTGCTCAGTGGGCACGCAGCCGCGCGGGAGGTGTTCGCGTGAGTCGAGAGTCACGACGCCTGGGATGCTTTTTGCGTAAGCCGGCAAGTCGTGGGAAGAAGGTGTTCGCGTGAGCCGTGTGAGCCTCGGGGCGAAGGGGGTGTTTGCATGAGCGACCTGCTCGTGGCTGCTCCGCTGCGCCTGGAGGCGCTTGCGATCAAGGCGGGCGGGAGGAAGCTGCGCATCCACAAGACCGGTATGGGCCCTGCGCGCTCACACGCTGCAGTCCTAAGGCTGCGCAGTGACCAGGCCGCTGCGCTAGTCGTGATGGGCGTCTGCGGTGGGCTCGACGATCATTGTGAGCCGGGCGATGTCGTGGTCGCCGACGAGCTGCTCGACGGTGAGCGCTACGAGCACACCGACAGCGGTGCCGACAAGAGCGGTGAGGCAGTGCACGCAGGTTGGCCAGTGCGCCTCGCCTGCCCTTCGGCCGGGCCGCTCGCCGAGGCGCTTCGGCGACGCGGCATTGCCGTGCGCAAGGCGGCGGTGGTGTCTGTGGCACATATCGCCCATGGCGAGAAGCGTGTCGAGTTGCGCGAACGTGGAGGCGTCGTCGTGGACATGGAGTCGGCCTGGCTTGCCGAGGGAGCCCGGGGACGGCCGTTCGCGGTGATCCGCGTTGTTGCGGACACTCCCTCGCGCGAGGTAACGCGTCCGCTGCTGACGTTGGCGGGAGCGGCGCGCGCGGCGCTATCGTTGCGTCGAGTAGCGGCGGTGCTCGAAGAGCTGGTGCGCGAGCAGGGAGCGCACACCGTGCTCGGCGGCACCGGACCGGGTCTCAGGGCTCTCTCCGATGGGCCCGCGGCAGACGAGCGAGGTTCCTAGATGGCTGTTCCGGTTAGACAGGGCGCGCGAATGGGTTGGTACTTGACGCGCCAGCGCTTGGCGCGGCGCGAGAAGTTTCCGCTGATCGTGGAGCTCGAGCCACTGTTCCAGTGCAACCTGGCCTGTGCCGGCTGCGGCAAGATCCAGCAGCCCGAGCACGTGCTGCGCCAGCGGATGTCTGTAGAGCAGGCGGTGGGGGCGATCCAGGAGAGCGGCGCGCCGATGGTTTCGATCGCCGGTGGTGAGCCTTTGATCCATCCCGAGATCCATGTGATCGCCTCTGAGCTGATCAAGCGCAAGCGCTTCGTTTACCTTTGTACCAACGCGATCCTCTTGGAGCGCAAGCTCGCCGACTTCAAGCCGAGCCCTTACTTCGCCTGGGCGATCCACATGGATGGCCTGCGGGAGCGCCACGACGCCTCGGTCGAACGCGAAGGCGTCTTCGAGAAGGCGGTTGCGGCGATCCGCGCCGCGAAGGCCGCCGGCTTTCGCGTGACCACCAACACGACCTTCTTCACGCACGACTCGCCCAAGACGGTGCGCGACGTGCTCGACTTCCTCAACGACGACCTCGAAGTCGACGAAATGATGATCTCTCCCGCCTACGCCTATGAGAAGGCGCCTGACCAGGAGCACTTCCTCGGTGTGCGCCAAACGCGCGAGCTATTCAGCCAGGCATTTGCGGATGGCAGGCGCAAGAGGTGGCGTTTGAACCACAGTCCGCTGTTCCTCGACTTCCTCGAAGGCAAAGCCGAATTCGACTGCACCGCCTGGGGCATTCCCAGCTACTCGCTATTTGGCTGGCAGCGTCCCTGCTACCTGATGTCAGACGGGTACGCCGCCACGTACAAGGAGTTGATCGATACGACCGACTGGGGCAAGTACGGTCGCGGTAAAGATCCTCGCTGTGAGAACTGCATGGCCCACTGCGGCTACGAGCCGACGGCCGTGCTGAAGACAACCCATTCGCTGCGCCAGTCGGTACGCGCCCTGGTCAGCTGACCATGCGTGGCGTCCTCTCGGGGCGGACGGATCAAGAAGCTACCCATAGTTTTTGACATTTTCCACGCCTTGATCTACCGCCGCGACGCTCGACGTGCTGACCGATCTCTGATCGATCGCATGTCTGCGCTCGCGTCTTGGCGCCATCCCATCCGTGGGGCCCGGACACGGACACCGCTCAACTGATCTCGCCGTCTATGCCGCGCCCCTCCGTCTCTGCTCGGCCGCGGCGGATGTCCTGCCAGGTCATGCCCTCCCTGAGCAATGCCGGTACGCCCAGGCCGAGTGCGGTGAGCAGCTCGATCGCCTGCAGGATGATGCCGTATGCCAGAGCCTGTCCGGCGCCGACGCCGTAGGCTGCCAGCACCACCAAACAGGCAGCCTGAAACACGCCGACGTTCGACGGGGTCGCCGGTAGCACGGCACTGACGTTGACGGCCAGCAGGATCGCTGCCGCCGTGACCGGAGTCGCCTGTGGGTTCAGGCCGAGCGCGAGGATGACCATGTAGCAAGAGCCCCATTGCAGCGTCCAGGCGAGCAGCTGCGCGCCCACCGCGGGAACTCCATAGCGCGGCTTTGCGAAGGCGACGAGGCCCTGGCGCCCGAGGCGCAGTAGGTCGGCAAAGGCGATCGCCCCGGCGCGGATGCGCTCGCTGTGCGAGCGCTGGGCAAAGCGCAATAGGGGAGGGGCGCCAAGCACGAACAGCGCCACGAACACGGGCGCCGCGACCACGGCCTCCAGGGCGGAAGCGTGGCCGCGCAGCAGCGGCACGCTTGAGAACGTCACGGCGGCCAGGATCCCGAGCGCCACCAGGTTGATGAGCGTCTGCGAGAAGACGGTGCCGGCGACGATGGGGATCGTGCGCGTCGTAGGGCCCTGTAGACGACGGCTGAAGACGAGCACGCGCGTCGGCTCGCCGATCCTGCCGGGGAAGACCGCCGAGGCCATCACACCGATCATCGTGGCGCGCACTATCGGCGCCCACCGCAACAGCTGGCCGGGCAGCGCAGCGCGCAGGATGGCATGCCAGGACACTGAGCGCGCCAGCAGCGAGAGCATCATCAGCGCAAGCGCCAGCACGAGCCATCCCGGGCTTGCGGAGATCAGCGCATGTCCGACACGCGGTAGATTCAGTCGGCTGAGTGCGTAGAGGAGCAATGCCGCGAGCGCGAGCGCGGACACGACCAGTCCAACACGCCGTGCACCGCGATGTCCTCTTGATAAGGGCCCCATCGAGAAGTTGTGTATCAGAGCCCATGCTGTCGGCGGACGTGGACTGGAGTGTGGGCATCGACGTCACGCGCCCCGAGTTAGCCGATACCACGACTTTCAGACCGCCCGCTCGATCCGTGCCCGGCGAGGCTTTCGTCGAATGGCAGGAATCGTCCTAGAAATACAAGCCGACATTTTTGAGTAGGAGTGATCCAAAGAGGCGCGTGTGTCGCACCATAAATAATCGACTACTACGAACTGAATGTTTCACATACACGCTGGGTACTATCGAAGTGTGGATCCAAGGGGCGCGATTTTCGAGCTTAGTCATTCGGATTTTCATATACGACCTAAGTTGGGCCGACGGGAGTGCCGGAGGACTCAGCCTGGAGCTGCTCCACGTGCAATAAGTGAGATTGGGGATGATCAAGTCATGGCACAAGATCAAGATATTGCGATCGTACTATCCTCCGCGCAGATCGAGCAGGTGATCCGCTCCGCGGGCCAGGCCAGCGACGGCGCTGTCTCGCGGCTGCTTGTGGCGGCGCTGGACAACGCTCACGCTGGGACGAACGGCGATCGCCATGTCGCCCGATCCCTACACGAAGAGACCAAACTGGCCCTCTCGAGTGCTTTGGGCGATCCACAGCTATCGCACTCGCTGTTGCGCGGGCTGGCGATCCTTTCCTGCTACGGACCGGAACGGCCCTGGCGAGCAATCATCGATATCGCCAAAGAGCTTGACATGTCCCCGTCGACAACCCATCGCTATGTGAAGACGCTGCGCGCGGTAGGGCTGCTCGAGCAGGATCCCATGACGCGCGAATATCGCCCTGTAGCAGTCTGAGCACTCGGGCAAGCGGCAAATAAGGTTCCTTAGAACGTGTTTCAAAAAGATCGGCACGTCTGGTGCGTCCCTGGACGCGGCGCTGGATCGCCACGTGACGTCTTGCACGTGCCACCAGCACGCGCTGCGATGTCCCGCGCGGCGCCCAGCTTGGTCCATGAACGCACCGGACGCACCGCCTATTTTGAAACACGTTCTTAGTGGCCCTCGTAGGTTGCGCTACCTGGTCCGTCCTCCAGGAACGAACGCACCGCACGCTTGAGGTCTTCGGTCACAAACAGGTTGCCCGCGAGCTCAGGCACGCGATCATCGGCGCCATGCGCGCCGCCTTCGTCCAAACAAGCCCGCACGATTGCCTTGGTCGCGGCGTGCGCACGCGTTGGTCCATTGGCCAGCTTGTACGCAAACGCATGCGCTGCCTCGTCGAAGCCTTCGTCTGGGAGCACTCGATTGACTACGTTCCAACGCTCGAGCGTGGCCGCGTCGTACAGCTCGCCGGTCATCACGAGCTCGCGTGCCCGCGCCGGTCCGGCACGCTCGGCGAGCCGTTGAGTGCCGCCCATCGCCGGGGTCAGACCCACGACCGTCTCGACCAGCCCGAAGCGCGCTGATTCGGCCGCCAGCAGGATGTCGCAGCCAAGCGAGAACTCGAACGCGGCGGTCAGGCACAGCGAGTGCGCGGCGAAGACCGTGGGCAGTGGCAGCTGCTCGAGACGATGGACGAGATCGAGCAGGCTCACCCACATCGAGGCCGCATCCTCTGGGCTGAGGCCGTCGAAGACGTGTACGTCCACGCCACCGCTGACGACTCGCCCTTGCGCTCTGACGAGCAGACCACGTGGCGGTGCGGCCGCAAGTCGGTCCACCGTGTCGGAGAGCTCGCCCATCAGCTGCTGGTCGAACAGGTTCAGAGGGGGGCTGTCGATGCTCACGACCGCCAGCGGACCGTCGTGGTCGATGTAGACAAGGCTCATCTGGGTAGCTCCATGTTGGGCGAGAGCCTACACGGCCCTATGTGGGGGCGGACCGCCGGCAGAGCGAGCCCGAACGCAATCGATCGAGAGATTGCGCTCGAGGACGCGACTCGCGCTGACAGCCTGGACCGTATATAAGCCCTGTTCGAATGTTTCTGACTCCTCTGCGTTGGGCAAATCGACGAATGTCTCTAACTTCTCCCGTAGTAGGCAAAAGTCAAAGAGCCCGCAAAGGCACTGGTTATTGACAGTGATCGCGAGCATCGAGGAGTACTCGAGCGGGAGCTGGCGAGTAGCTGGCATCCAGACCGAACCGGTCGCTGGAGTATTGTCCACAGGCAGGATCCGTCGGTCAGCTGGAAAGGCAGGTGCGGAGTTGACGCCGAGATCTAAAGAGGGCTCTGTAAGGTGGGCCCCGATAGCTTTGTTTGGGCGCTTGTTCTCGCGAGTGATACTTGAATTTGGAGTGCCCGGCGCCTGCACCGTGTTTTTGGTCGTCATCTCTCCCAATCGTTATGTCGTCCGCGAGCGGTTTGGAGCGCTCTGATGTTGCAACTGGAAGATGTCGTGAAGCACTATCGCGTGGGCGACGGAGAGATCGTGCGCGCCGTGGACGGGGTCAGCCTATCGGTGTCGGCAGGCGAGTTGGTGGCGCTCTATGGGCCCAGCGGCTCTGGAAAGACGACACTGCTGATGCTGATTGCGGGCCTGCTTTCTCCAGACAGCGGCTACGTCAGAGTCAACGGGCGGGAGGTCTCGAGGCTCTCGGCACGCGAGCGGGCGCACTATCGACGCTCTGAACTCGGCTTCATCCGCCAGTCGCTCGATCTGATCCCGGGGGTTCGCGCCGACGACAACGCCGCGCTGAAGCTGTTGGCGAGCACCGGACGGCGCGACGCGCAACGTCGCGTGGCGCCGCTGTTGGAGAGGCTTGGACTCAATGGACGTGCCGGACAGCGTGCCGAGCAGCTCTCGATGGGCGAGCGTCAGCGAGTCATGATTGCGCGAGCGCTCTCGACCGGACCTGGTCTCGTGCTGGCCGACGAGCCCACCGGTAGTCTCGACACCGATCGTGGTCGAGAAGTACTCCGCCTGCTCAGCGAGGTGTGTCACGAACGCGATGTGGCTGTGCTGCTTGTCACGCACGATCCAAGGGCGGCGGCCTTTGCCGATCAGGTGCACGCCCTGCTCGATGGTCGACTCGTCGAGTACGAGCCAGATCGCACATATGAGCCGTTCAGCTCGCAATGACTAGAGGACGGGCCGCGGCTCTCAGGGGCTGAACAGAATATGAGGCTCTCGACGATTTTCTACCTCTACCGTGTGCGTCTGCGCGCAAGGCTGGTGCAGGAGCTGCTGGCGGTAACGGGCATCGCCGTCGGCGTTGCATTGCTGTTCGCCTCGCAAGTGGCCAACACGAGCCTCGCGGGCTCTGTCACGCGTCTGACGAACGGGCTCGTGGGTGAAGCGCGCCTGCAGCTGGCCGCTCGCGATCCGCAGGGCTTCAGCGAACGGCTGTTCGCAGAGGTGGACCGGCTGCCGGGCGTGCAGGCTGCCGCTCCGGTCCTTCAGCGCAGCGTGAACGTGATCGGTCCCAACGGTGCGGCGTCGGTCGACCTCGTGGGCGTCGATTCGCGCTTCGTCGGGCTTGACGGCTGGGCGCTCGCACGGATCAGTGCGGCGCGATTCTCCCAGCAGCAGGGTCTTGCACTGCCGGCGCCAGTCACCCAGAGGATCGGGGTTGGCCCACTGCAATCGGTTCGTTTTCAGCTCGGCGATCGCAGTGTCAACACGCTCGTCGCCGTGATCCTGCAGGCCAGCGACATCGGCGAGCTGGTCTACAGTCCTTTGGCGATAGCGCCGCTGAAACTTGCCCAGAGTCTCGCCGGGATGCAAGGCACCATCAGCCGAATCCTCGTCGAGCCGCGCCCCGGCCAGGATCGCGAAGTCGAACGAGAACTGAAGCGCATCGCGCGCAGCCAACTGGATGTGCTTCCCGCGAACTTCGAGGCGACCGTGTTCGGCCAGGCTGAGGGTCCGACCACTCAGTCAACGGAGCTGTTCTCGGCCATAAGCGCACTCGTGGGCTTCCTGTTCGCGTTCAACGCGATGCTGCTGACGGCGCCCCAGCGGCGCAACCTGATCAACGACCTGCGCCTGGACGGTTATTCACCTTTGGAGATTGTGGAGGTGATGCTGTTCGACGCGGTCGTGCTCGGGCTCGCCGGCTCGGTACTCGGCCTACTGCTCGGCGAGTTGCTCTCCCGTGGTCTATTGCAGGCCAATCCCGGCTATCTCTCTTTTGCATTCCCCGTGGGCTCTCTGCGGATCGTCAGTTGGCAAAGTGTGGCGCTCGCGACAGCCGGGGGGCTACTTGCGTCGGTTGTCGGGGTCATGGTTCCTCTGAGAGCGGAGATCTTTGGTTGGCGGTCTCGGAGGACACCCGAGTCGGGCGGATCGTCGCTGGTAAGGGTGATCATCTTTCTGCTCTCCGGTTTGGTTGGGTTGGCCATAACAAGCGCAATCCTGATCGTGGGGATTTCCAGCGTGCCGATGGCCGTGGTGGCATTTATAAGCCTTGTGTGTTCGCTTTTGCTGATCCTGCCGATCGCTTTCAGCGGGCTTGTGGCTCTGTTCGACATGATTCAGCGTCCGGTCATGGGTGTCTCGCCCAGGATCGCTGTCATCGAGTTGCAGTCGAGCGCGACGCGCCCGCGATCGCTGGCGATTGCGGCCACAGGAGCGATTGCGGTGTTCGGCAGCGTCGCGATCGAGGGGGCACGGCAGAACCTGCAGAGCGGTCTCGATCGAGTCTCGCATGAAATAACGCAGGTCACAGATATCTGGGTCTCGCCCGGGGGTAAGTCGAACACGATCGGCACCACGCCCTTTGACAATCGGTTGCAGGGAGCGCTAGGACGTGTTCCCGGGGTTGCGCGCGTGAGCATTTATCGCAGCGGCTTCTTGGACATCGGAGACCGGCGCACGCTGGTGCTCGCACCGCCGCGCGACACCGCGAACCTGATTCCGTCGAATCAGATCGTCAGTGGAGACTTGACACTTGCCAATCGGCAGCTGAGGTTGGGTGGCTGGGGGGCACTATCGCAGGCGCTTGCAAGCGAACTTCACTTGCATGTGGGGCAGGCCTTCGTGTTGCCCACGCCTCATCCAACGCGATTCCGTCTGGCTGCGATCACAACCAATTTCGGTTGGCCGCCTGGTGCGGTGATCCTCAACGCCGATGACTATGCGCGGGCTTGGGCCAGTCCCGATCCGAGTGCCTATGAGGTGGCGGTCAAGCCAGGTGTGTCCGTTGCGATTGTTCAACGGGAGATACGGCGACTACTTGGTCCGCGGTCGCCGCTCAGGGTTCAGAGCGCATACGAACGCGAACAGGTGTATCGCTCGACTCAGCGACAGGGACTGTCGCGTCTAAGTCAGATCGCAGCACTCGTGCTGATCGCCGCGGCGCTTGCAATGGCAGCGGCGATGGGCGCCATGATCTGGCAACGCCGTCCACGTCTCGCCGGTATGAAGGTTGACGGATTCGACCAGGGAGAGTTGTGGCGCGCGCTCTTGTGTGAGAGCGCGCTGCTGCTTGGAGCTGGATGCTCGATCGGTGCAGTGTTCGGTCTATATGGCCAGCTGTTGCTGAGCCACGCGTTGGTGAGCGTCACAGGCTTCCCTGTTGTCTTTACGATAGGTGTTCCAATTGCGATTGGAATATTCGCGATCGTCACCGCCATAGCTGTGGCGATCGCGGCATTGCCTGGCTACCTCGCGACACAGGTGAAACCCGCCCTGCAAGACTGACCGAGCACGCGTCCTGCCTGCCCGAGAAGTCGATGCAGGGTGCCGTCAAAGATACGAGTCGTGTCTCCTTTGGGCAGACGAAGGCGCTTTTGGCCGCGGTTGTGCGTGAGCTGCGTTGGGGGCTCAGGGCGGTCTCGTTAGAGGTGGAGGAGTGGCGCGCCAGGGCTGCCGCGATACCAGATCAGGCGATTCGATATGACGCACTTGCCTCGCTTGAGGACAAGCGCGGCAACACCGATGGAGCCGCGCTCTTCTGGACGCTGTCTGATAGTCGTAGGCCGAACCTGCTGAGGCTGCTTGTGACCTACGAGATCATGTGCGACTTCCTTGACAGTGTAAGTGAGCGTGGCGCCGGAGCCGGATTGGCAAACGGACGGCAATTGCACCTTGCCTTCACCGAGGCACTGGATCCCGGTGTGCCCATCTCCGATTATTACCGTCACCATCCATGGCAGGACGACGGCGGCTACCTGCGACTGCTCGTGGAATTATGTCGTGCCGCCTGCGTGCTGCTTCCTTCCTATATGGCGATTCGCCCGACGCTGATACGTGCCGCGACTCTTGCGCAGGTACAAGGGCTCAACCATGAGCTCGATCCGGGCTTGCGCGACGCGACTCTGCGTAAATGGACGGCGCGGGAGTTCGCCGAGCGATTAGGCCTCGCCTGGTATGAGCTGTCGGGCGCGGCAAGTACATGGATCTCGGTGCTGGCGTTGCTGGCGCTTGCCGCCGAGCCGGGACGCCGGCCTCAGGAGGCTGTCGAAACTTATGCTGCTTACTTCTGGGTGTGTCTTGCGGCCACGGTACTCGACAGCTATGTGGACGAGGCCGAGGATACCGTCAACGGGGATCACAGCTATTTCGCTCACTACCCCACCAAAGAGGAGGGCGTACGCCGCGCGCACGAGATCGTGCGACGTGCCACCTATGAAGCACGCAGACTGCGCGACGGGAACCGCCACACGGTGATCATCGCTTGCATGGTTGCCCTGTACCTTTCCAAGGACAGCGCGCTCACCCCAGAGATGGCAACGACGAGCCAGATGCTGCTGCGCTCTGGCGGTCCGCTGGCAGCCTCGCTCGGCCCGGTGCTGCGCACCTGGCGAGCGGCGTATTTACTGAGTAGCGCGTAAGAACGTGTTTCAAAAGATCGACACGCCCGGTGCGTCCCTGGACGCGGCGCTGGATCGCCACGTGACGTCTTGCACGTGCCACCAGCACGCGCTGCACGTCCCGCGGCGCCCAGCTTGGTCCATGAACGCACCGGACGCACCGCCGATTTTGAAACACGTTCTAAGTGGCTTTTCAGAACTGTGGCTTTGCCTCGGCGAAGCGCTCCAGGCCGTCGTCGGGTATCGGCTCCCAGGACGCGGCGTAGGCAACATAGTTGCGCCAGCTCAGTCGTATCCCGGGGTCCTCGTCGAAGGCACCCATACGTACGCTCACCTGGGTAGGATCCTCTGGGTCGCGACTGAACAAATGTGAGCCGCACACGCCGCAAAAGCGCTTCTCGTAGCCGCCGTCCGGATGTCGCCAGCCCTTCAGCAGATCCTCGCCTTGCAGGAATCGCAGCGTGCGGCCGTCGATCCGGGCCTGTGCCGATACGGCCGTCCCGGTTCGGCGCTGACAGCGAGTGCAATGGCAGTAGCCGGCGCCGTGGGGTGGCTCGCCGAGCGCAAAGCGCACACCACCGCACAGGCAGCCTCCGGTGATCAATGCATCCTCCATGGCCAACATTGTGGCATCCGTCGTGTGCTAGCGGCCAGGAACCAAAGACAGACCTACGATTTGCGGAGCTTTTCGCGAAGCGGCTGAAGGGACTCGAACCCTCGACCTTCTGCATGGCAATTCTTCCTGGGAGAAGATTTTGGGACGGAAACCGCATAAATAAGCCGGATTATGTTAGGCAGGATAGAGCCTTTTCGAGTAGTTCGGGGAGAAAGTTCGGGAGAAGTTCCGCCGATACGGCTTCTATGCTAGGGATACAAGCACGCACTAAGTAGCCTTCCGGTCCACAATCTCAGTGATGCAGGAGGCTTGGATTCGAGCGAGAGGAGCCCGAGCATGTCGTCTACCTTCCAGATCAGCGGCCACCTACGGCTTCGCACGGGCAAGCGCGGAGGCGTTTGGTACGCCAAGTGGCGCGACGCGAGCGGCCAGCACGAGAGGCGGCTCGGCAAGGACTGGCAAGAGCCCGGTCCTCCCGTGCCTGGCTTTCTCCGCGAGAAGGACGCGCAGGCCACGCTCGATGCGATCCTCGTGGACGCGCGACGTGGCGCCGTCGCGCAGGGCCGAACGGATGTGACCTTCAAGGATGTCGCCGAGGATTGGTACAGCTCGGGCAAGCTCAAGCGCGACTGGTCGCCGAGCACATGCAGCGACTACCGCTCCGCGCTAAACCATCATCACAACAAAACATTCGGAGAGCTGCGCATCGAGTCGATCAGCTCGTCGCGCATCGAACACTGGCGCGACGATCAGGTCGCCGATCACGGAATGAGTCGCCGCAACGCAAACAAGCTCCTGGCGATCCTGCACGGCATCTTCGAGCACGCCGTGCGCAAGCACGGCCTACTGAGCAACCCCGTCAAGGAAGTCGAGAAGCTGCGCGAGTCCTACGAAGCCGCTCGTTTCGACTTCTACTCGCCCGAGGACATCCGCAAGCTGGTCGCGGGCGCCAGCGATCCGCAAGACGGGACTATCTATCTCACGGCCGCTTTCAGCGGTCTACGCCGCGGCGAACTGATCGGGCTGCTGTGGGAAGACATCGACTTCCAGAACCACTCGATCCGGGTGTGGGAAACGGTCACGCGACGCGAACGAGGCGTCCCCAAGTCGCGCAAGTCACGCACCGTTCCGATGGTCGAGGATGTCGCTACCGCACTCAAGCATCTAAAGAGCCGCGAGCGCCACACGCGGCCCAAGGACCCGGTGTTCGTAGGCGAGGATGGTGGCACGATCGACGGCTCGGCTTTGCGCCGCCGTTACATAGACGACCTCGATCGAGCGGGACTGCGCTTCCTGCGCTTCCACGACCTGCGCCACACGTTTGGGTCGCTCGCGATCAACTCCGCGTCGATCGTCCAAGTCCAGGCATGGATGGGCCACGCCGACATCAAGACGACCATGCGCTACCTGCACCATAAGAGCCGCGCAGACGACGCGCGGCAACTATCCAACGCCTTTCGACCGGCGGCGGACGAGCGTGAAGCAGCCTGACGCATCGCGGGGGAGACGCACGCCGGCGTCGCAGGCTAGAATGGCCGGGTCGCGCGGCTGTAGCTCAGCTGGCTAGAGCGTCGCCTTGCCATGGCGAAGGTCGAGGGTTCGAATCCCTTCAGCCGCTTCCCGTGATGTGTCGGGACATCGGAGACCGATGTCCCGGAGATCGTAGCCATACTGTACGCGGCTATTCTGCGGGCGGGTTTGCGATCAGCCTCGCCGCCCGCATCAAGTTTGGTCCGATCTTCTCTAGGAGCTGTGCAGCGGTGTATGCCTCGGATGGCACGGTTACATCGATGGCTATTGATTGCGTCATGCCTTGCCGTTCGATGGGGATGGCGATTGAGCGGGCTCCGGGGACGAACTCTTCATCGCTGACGAGCGTCGCTTGTGGGTCTATCTCGTCCAGCTCGGCGAGGAGCGTGTCGTGTTCGATGATCGAGTTCGGACCTTCGGGTATGAGATCCATCGTTGTGACCAGCTCGCGGCGCTCGTCCTCGGGTACATTCGCAAGCATGATCTTTCCAAGGGCGGTGCAGTATGCGGGGATGACTGCACCGACGCGCAATTCAAGGTCGATCTTGTGCTGGCCACGCCGATGACCAAAGAAACGACGTACATAGAGGACGCGCGTCCTGTCGAGCGCGCCCATGCTGACGGTATAGCCGGTCTTGGCACGCAAACCTCTGAGCGCCTCGTCCGCTGGTAGTGCTTGGCAAAGCTCTTGAATTATTTTGCTGCCGGGATCGGCGGCGCGAGGCGCGAGGCGATACTTGCGCCTATAGCCTTGCTCCAGGTAGCCGAGTTGAACGAGGGTGGAGGCGTAGCGGTGGGTTGTGGGGCGGCTGAAGCCGACCAGATCGGCCAGTTCCGCTACGCCTATAAGTTGGCTCCCCTCGGAGTACGCCAAGAGGAGCTTTAGGCCGCGTTCCAGCGATTGGGACATCCGCCCCGAGTTGTCTTCGCCGATGGGCGCCTGTGGATATTGGGCTGCGCCGTTGCCTTCCTGCGCTGGGCATTTGTCGCTGTTAGTCATCACGACCCAATCGTTTCGTGAGTACGAATCTTTGGAAAGACCGCAGTCGGACTAGTACCAACGCGGCTAGTACGCACGCGGCTATCCGCCTCTGAGATGGGTGGATATGGCGCGCGCTGCCTCGCGCACCCTCGGGCCGATGTTGCGCCGCAGCCCGGTCAACGAGTACAGCTCGGCGGGGACCGTCACCTCAACTGCGAACGTTTGCCGTGGACTGCGGCGATAGACGGCGACGGCAATCGACCGGACGCCGGCGGCGTACTCCTCGTCGCTGATCGCGATGCCCTCCGTCTTGCACTGGGCGATCGCTTCTAAGAGAGCACGCTTGGTCCTGATCGTGTTGGGACCCTGGCGCGCGAGCTTTATCTTGGCGACCATCTCGCGTTGGCGCTGCTCGTCTTGGCGGGAGAGCATCGCCTTCCCCAACGCGGTGCAGTACAACGGAACGTGCGCACCGGGACCGAGGTCACCATCGGCTTCGTACTGGCCGCGACCGTGGCTATGTGCGCGTTGCAGATAGGTCGCCTGGACACCATCCAAGACGCCAAAGCTGGCGGTGTGTCCGGTTTGGGCGCGAAGCTCCTGGAGCACCGGCCACGATCCAGTACGCCCGGCGGTCAGGTTGACGATCGACGTGCCGACATTGGCTGCGCCGCCCGCGAGTCGGTACTTGCGGTTGTTGTCCTGCTCCAACCAGCCCTCGCTTACGAGCGTGAGCGCGTAGCGGTGGGTTGTGGAGCGGCTGAGACCGAGCATGTCGGCTAGGTCGCGATCCCAAGGGTGTGCCACTCCACAGAGAAGCATTGGACTAGCGCCAAGCTGTATTCCAGCGAGCGCGAGCGACGCGGATCGGGAACATCCAGAATGTTCGGCGTGTACTCCCGTCCGGTCGCCGTCTTGCCTCGACGCATCCGCTCGGCACGCTTGGATGGGTCGGCCTGCCTTGGGCTCACGCCACGAGGCCGGGCTCCCCACCGACCAGCCGATAAGCCCCCCTGTGATCCACCGTCAAGTAGCCAAGGTCCAAGGACATCACGAGATACCGATGCGCGATTGCGCGTAAGCAGCCCGTCAGCCGCTCAACATCAGCGCCGTCGAGTACCGCCCCGCCGTCGAACTGCGCGAGGATCGCAAGCCCCGGCCCAAGCAGGAACGGGCTCCCTAGCCGCACGCCATCCGAGTCCCGCCAGTCAGTTCCTCTTGCCATCCGAGAGCATCCTCCCTCGGGTATCGCACGAGGGGAAGACCGCGACCGCCCTAGTACCAACGCGGCTATCTGCTGAGCGGCAGCCGCTGGCGTCGAGCTTTTGGCGCGAGACGACGGGCACGCAGCACTAGCAGTGCGGGCTTGGCGAAGGTCCCGGTTGCTTCTAGGATGCGCTCGGTAGCTGGGCGAGCAAAAGCGGTCCACGCTTGCTCGTCGGAGAGATAGAGCGCGACCATCCCGGCCAGAATCAGACGGTGATGGGGGGCCACATCAAGGGCACGCTCGGCCGTCTGAGCTGCAAGCAGCCCGAGACGTTCGGTCATCTCAGCTTGAGAGGCATAATGATCGAGCAAATTTGGCTGCCCCGTCGCCCGGTCTTCGGCACGGTCAATCAGACTGTCTAGAAGGATGTGTAGCGCCTCGGCCCAAGGCCAGTAGAGAGCGTCGATCGCGTCGATCTTGCTTGGAGTGAGAGTGGGATCGGTAGCCGCGGCGAGTTGCGCGAATATCGCAAGCGATGAGCCACAGGCAGCTCCGATCTCCCACCAGTTCAACCCGAAGCCCGACCCCTCATCCTTCGCCCATTGGGCAAGGCGTGGATAGTCGCTGGTTGTGGCGAGGTTGATGTCGCTTTGGTAGAAGACGACTCGCTGCGCGTGGCCCACTACGATTTGGGCGACGCCTGCGTAGGAGGGTAGCTGGCAGATGGAGGCACGGCAAGCATCGGTAAGCTCAGCGAGATAGCCGCCGTCTTCACTACGAGCATGATGCTGGTAATAGTCGTGGTGCGGCAAATCTAGTTGTAGCGCGTCTACACACGCACGGTGCAACTGACGAGCGTTCTCCGCAGGCGCCTCGTTTGGTTGCTCCATCAAGGTGTCGACGTAGTCAAAAACACCTTGAAGGTCTACGAGCAGGCGTGTGACCCGCGTGCGCTGTCTTCGAGGCGTAAAAACTGCAAATGCAGCGGCGCCCTCAAGACAAGCCCACTTATGTTGCTGTGCGTCAAGTGCAAGATTGCGCAACACGGGATCGGGAATGTCCCTCGCACACCTGCGCAAACGGCGAATCTCGCGTTGCACAACGGGGAACACCCCAATCCAGTAGCGACGAGCCGCCGAGGCGAAGGCAATCGTCGTGCGTGCGGGTAGTGGGCTCACCACAGACAGCCTTGCGTGTGAGCGGCCATGCGTGCTTGATCCTGGTATTCATTCCTGAAAGCTCAATTCTGGAGGAACGCCCGCAGCGGAGTAGCCCGGAATCGCGACGACAGCGAGCGAAGCGCCACCCACGATCAGCAACGTGAGCAGGATCTGGATTACGCCAACGCTAAACGGTGCCGGAAAGCTAGTGCTGACGCGCAGATAGTAGTCCGCAAGAGCATGCCCATATAGCCCGAGGATCGCGCCATCAAGGCCGCCAATCCCGAGCACAACGGCACTCTCGATAAGTACGCCGCGCCACAGTTGCGGACGGTCAAAGCCTTGGGCCTTGAGCGAGGCTAGTCGCCCACGTCGCTGGTAGATCGTTGCCGAGAGCGCAGCGGCGAGCGCGAGTGCGGAGATCAGCAGGAGAAGGTTGGCCATGTCACCAAGAATGCTCAGGCCCTGACGTCCGATAATTTTGACCTCAGCGATGCGTTCGGCAGATGTCTGGACCCGTAGAGCGCTTGTGCTGCCGAGGGCTCGCCGGATCGCGTCTACGCCTTCTGCCGGGGTCGTCCCGGTCTTCAAATTCACGGCAAGCGTGGTGGGATCAGTGGTCTGCCAATAGCGGCTGTAGTCGCTGGTATTGAGCGTGATCGTGCCTGGCGGCCAACCAATGTTCGTGGTGATCGCCGCGACCCTGAAAGGGGCCGCTCCCGACGGGGTAGGCAAGGTGAACCGGCTGTTGACATGGAGATGGTGTTCCGTAGCAAAGCCGCTGGAAATCGCCGCCCAGCCATCTTTTTGCATGAGCGCCCTTCCCCGTTCAAGATTACCCTGGCGCAACTCGCTTGAGAGGATCATTGACGGGTTGCCTGGCGGCGCGGCGCGTATCCAGAGACGCTGAGTGCCGACATCCAAAAAAGTGCCTTGGTTAGCGTTTACCGAAGCGACACCAGAGGTTCTGGCAATAGTCGCTGCGACGCCCGGAACATGGAAGCTGTCGGTGTCAAAGATGTTTTGATTTGGCGTCACCCAAACAGCAGCAGTGCTCCACTCTTGCAAGATGCCCTTGTCGATGCCGCCGATGAGATCGGTTCGAGCACCGCCGACAGCGACGGCTCCATAGATTGCTAGTGCTGTGATGCTGGCGAGTGCGACAGAGCGAGTGGCGGTGGCCTCCAGTTCAATCGTCGCTATCGCCACCATTTTTCCGTGGTAGCGGCGGGCTATATGTTCAAGTGCTCTGGTAGCGACTCGAAAGAGGAACGGAATAAAGCAGGGACCAGCGAGCGCTAGCGCCACTCCACTGAGAATGGTCAAGCTGGGCTTGAGCAGCACCATGAGTGTTGCGAGAGCGACGATCGCCACCCCAAGCAATGCGGTGTTGCGGACGATGTCATTACCGATGCTTTGCCCCGGATCACCGGGTTCTTGAAGTACCGCGCCAACCTCCCTGGTCTTGCGCAGATCAAGGACCGGCAGCATAGAGGCACCAAATGCCGCGAGCACTCCGCAGGAGATAGCCACGACTACGGCTAGAAGGCTGACCTGTTGATGGCCGGTGATCGGGAACGTAGTCGCAAGATAGTTCGGTACTTCATCGAAGATCGTGCGCGCCAATACATAGCCCATCAGGACGCCGACGACCGACGCGGCGAGTCCCAAGGCCAGCGCTTGTGAGCCGAGTACAGCAATGATTTGACGAGAGTCAAAGCCTTGTTCGCGCAGTTCCGCGATTTGCCATCTGCGGTCGGGGACAGTCAGCAGCATGGCGTTGAGCGCCAGCAGAAACCCGACCATCAGAGAGATAGCCGCAAACAAGCTCGTTGACTGATTGGTCGGTTTGAGGGCGGTCTGTGCCAGCACTAGTTCGTGGCTGGCGGGCTCGACGTTGAGTCGTCCCGCCGCGAGCCGCCGCAATTCTGTTTCAACTTGTTTGTTCTTGCCGGGATAGGTTTTGACGAGAACTTGTGTGACGCGTCCGGGCTCGCCCGCGAGGTTCTGTGCCGTGTTCAGGAGCGTGACTACAACGCGGCTGGACGCCAACGAGCCGATGGCACCAGCATCGAGCACCGCCCGGACCGGCACGATGCGACGAGTGCCGTTCACCAGCAGCGTTGCTTGGCCTTCGGTGTGCGCGCCGATGGTGTCCGCCACCCCCGAAGGCAAACCGACACCACCTTGTAGAAGCTGAGCACCAGCTCCCAAGTCTTTCGTCGCAGAACTTTGCAGGCCGACGATACGCGGACTAACTCCGACGAGCTGCCCGAGCATGTGCCCTGTTGATCCCTCAATGACTGTGCTCTCGCGCAAGATTGGTACTGCTGTCTGGACGCCCGACAGTGCAGCTACGCGCTCGGTCAGTGCCTGGTTGAAGCCGCTGGGAGAACGAGCGACCAGCTCCAGAGATGCTGTGCCATTGACAGCGTTGATCGCTTCGCGGGTCGAGCCCAAGATGCTGCTGTTGGCAACCAGCACACCAAAAACGAGCGACACGCCGATGGCGATTCCAGCGCCTGCCATAAGCTCGGGGCCTCCGTAGTAGCGCCACCGATCACGGTAGAGCGCGTAAAGCCCTTGAATGCCAACCCCCAAGATGGTCGGGTTGAACGATAAGCGCCGCCTTCGTTTCATTGAACGGTGGCGTGGAGATCGAGGTCCAATCCGTCCCTGAGTGTTCCGTCGCGGAGCGTGTGGACGCGCGTAACGAACGCGGCCGCCTGTGGATCGTGCGTGACGAGTACGGCCGGGATATTCTGCTCGGCGCAAATCTCACTGAGCAAGCCGAGCACTTCACGGCTGCGCCGCGAGTCGAGATTGCCGGTTGGCTCGTCGGCGAGCAACACGCGGGGTTTGTTGACGAGAGCTCGGGCGATAGCGACTCGTTGGCGCTCGCCCATCGACATTTCCGATGGCTTGTGGTGGAGTCGATGGCCGAGCCCCAAGCGCTCCAGCCAAGGGCGAGCTGTGTCATGCGCCTCGCCCAGACGCATATTGAGCCCAAAGAGCTTCAACGAAGCATTGTCTAGTGCGCTGGCTCCCTGCATGAGATGAAAGGACTGAAAAACGATCCCCACCGTCTCCAGGCGAAAATGGGCGCTCTCCTTCTTGGACAGACCAGTCAACTCCCGGCCGCCGAAGGTGATTGAGCCCGAGTCCGGTTGCTTGATCGTCGCGGCCATCATTAGCAGCGTGGTCTTTCCCGAGCCGCTTGGGCCATAGAGGGCGACGAACTCGCCGGGCGCAACGTTCAGCGAGACGCCATCGACGGCATGGACTGTCTCGCCGCCGCCCTCGTAGCGCTTCACCACATTCCGCAGCTCAAGGATGCTCACGACGCACTCTGAGCACCGCCGGGAAGAGTGGGAAAGTCGATGACCTTCCGCCGCGAAGTCGTAGAACTCAGTTGCCCGTATGCAAGGCTCATCATCGGCTTACAGCCTCGCAGCGGCGTGACCTCTTCGGAGGCGATCAACAGCGCACAGCCGATCTTCTGAGGCAGCGAGCGCAACAGTGCGTAGAAGGCGTCGGCGTCTTCCAGCTTGCGGAACACGGCCGGCTCATCAACCAGCAGCAGACGCGGCTCATGGATGATCGCGCGCGCCAGCTCGACCAACATACGTTCGCTCAAACCAAGCTCTGAGGTACGGCGACGCGCCAGGTGCGCCGCTCCGACCAGCTCAAGCGCCCGCGAGACACGATCCTCTGCCTGGTCCATGTTCGGCGTCCCGCTATAGAGCGGGATTGAGATGTGCTGGAGGACAGATGTCGAGCGGCTGGTGCGCCATTCGCCGCGGACGAGCCCGATCCCGCCATGCCGACGAGCGTGCGCAGTCTCGCTGTCGCTCATCTCTACAAGCTCGCGGTCGTCCCATAAGATGCTGCCCTCATCGGGTGCCATCAAGCCCGCCGCAATCTCAAGCAGCGTGGTCTTGCCACCCCGGCGCGAGCACAGCAGTCCAACCGTCTCGCCGACCTCGACCTCGAAAGACACGCGGTCCAAGACCGCGATCTCACTGCCGCCGTCAGGAAAGCGCTTGGTCACTCGCCGGAATGCGAGCAGGCTCATTGTGACCGCTTTTCGCGCCGTTCTTCGAGCTTACGACAGGCTTCGTCTATCCAATCCTTCTCGGCCCTCAACCGCTTATCCGCCGCCGAGCATTGCAAGCTGATGATTGTCCCCACATACGAAACCTGTGGCGTCTCACGCGCCGCATTCTCCTCAAGTTCTTCGAGAAGGTCGAGACGGCGTTCCGCGAACGCACGCAGCAAGTCGGGGATGTCCTCCTCAGTTGAGAAACCAAGCCGGACATTCAGGTCGCCCCGCACAACCTTAGTTCGGGGGCGAGCTGCCAGCCACGCTCGCCGGGCCTGCTTGCCCTTCTCAGTCGGGTAATAGACATCAAGCGCATAGGGCGGGCGATCCGAAGGCTCGCGCTCGACTCGTATCAACTCGTCAGACAACAATCGTTTGAGATACGAATAGACGTGTTTGGCATCGACACCCCATGACGAGCCCAAGCGCAGGTGGGCGCGGCGGGCCACTTCCCACCCATGCCCAGGCGCTTCGATCAACGCCGCCAGCACAGCAGCCCGGATCGGCGACTTGCCGTCGAGCTTGACCTCCCCGCTTGTCTTTCGTTCAGCCATAGTCTTATCGGGCCAATCCTGAAAATCGGAACTTTACAGCAAGCTCTAGCTTGCCGAAGTGAGGTCGCTGGGATTATTGGATGAGGTGGACGACGGCGTTGGCGCCGATGACAACTCTCACCGCAGTTGTGCGCGGCTGTCGAGTTCTTCGCGGCCTTCATGGATGATCTCACGGCATCATCGGTGCGGGGCAATGTGGCGCGTAGTCGGGCGGCGCAGCTCAGCCAGGTCGGTGGGTCTGACGGACAGGTGCTCAGTTAGGAGGTCGTCGTCGGTCCGCGTCGACGTCGAGATGCCGGCGCTCGGCCTCTTTGCACAACAGCCCATAGGTTCGTGCGCCCACATGGACCGTCTGGTCAGCCGAACCTATAGAACAGAGTCTACGAGCATCGCGGATGCCCACAAACCGGGCGCACATTGACCCGATGGCGCTTGCGTCGACGCTGCTGCGCAACTGTTGCCGCCGTCGCGCAAAAAGGCAAACAGACTAGATGCACTGTGCCAGTGTGTGACAGTTTTTCGCGGTAGGATATGGGTCTGATGATGACGGCGGCGAGTATTGGTGCGGGGGATGCGGCGAGCTATAGCGCGTATTTGGAGTCGCGTACGGTCGCGCCGGCCCGTGGCGACTACTACCTCTCGCCGGATGGCGAGCCGACGGAGGCGCCGGGCGTCTGGCATGTGTTGGATGAGACGCGGGAGTGGTTGGGGTTGGAGGCTGACGGGGCGGTGAGTGCTGAGCAGTTGGTGGCGTTGATGGAGGGTCGCCATCCTGGGAGCGGTGAGTTCATTCGTCGTGCGGGGTCGAACGGGCGTCGTGCGGGCGGGATCGATTTGACGTTCAGCGCACCGAAGTCGGTCTCGGCTGTGTGGGCGCTCGGCAGCGATGAGCAACGTGCGGGTGTCGAGCTCGCGCACGGTCGCGCCATAGCAAGAACGCTCGATCATCTACGCGATGAGATTCCGGTTGTCCGTGAAGGCGCAGGTGGCCAGGTCATCTCGACGGTGGGGGATGTGATCGCCGCTGAGTTTCGTCACACGACCGCACGGGGGGTCGGGGATGGTGAGGCGCCGGACCCGCAGCTGCATAGTCATGTGGTCGTGACGAGCGTTGTCCGCAAGGACGGGCAGGTCGCGGCGGTAGCGAGCCGTCCCTTGTTTCGCTCAGCCAGGGAGTTGGGTGCGTTCTATCGCGGTGCGCTCGCTGAGGAGCTTGGACAGCAGGGTTATGACATCAATGCGGGCACGGGACGCGATGGCCGTTATTTCGAGGTCGCGAGGATTTCAGAGGGTGCGCGGGAGGCGTTGAGCGGTCGCAGCCGTGAAGTGTGGTTGGCGGCGGAGCGTTTCCGTGCTCGGTATGGGCGAGCACCTGAGCGCCATGAGCTGCGTAACGTCAAGCTCGAGAACCGTCGCGCGAAGGTGCCCCAAGACCGGATGGAGCTACAGCAGGTCTGGGAGGATCGCGCTGCAAGTCGACATCTCGATCGCGCTCACGTCGAGAGCCTTCAACACGAAGGACCGGGCGGCGTACTCCGTGAGGACCAGGAGCATCGAGGGGATTGGCGGGAGCGAGTCACTGGTTCGTTGACAGCGGAGGGTTCGACGTTTACTGAGCGTGAGTTGCGTGCGAGCGTGCTTGAGCAGAGCGTCGCCGAACTGCCCCCCGAGCGCGTCAGCGAACGCGCCCAGGAGCTTGTGGAGTCGGGTGAGGTCATCGAGCTTGAGGATGGGCTGATGACCACACGCGAGATCAGGGGCATGGAGCGCGACATCCAAACCCGAATCAAGGGGATGGCAGAGAGCACCGGCGCCGGGGTCAGCGAGCAAGCAAAGACAGCCGCCATAGGAGAGGTTGAGGATCGGATTGGTGGTGTGTTGAGCGGTGAGCAGCACGAAGCCCTCGACCTGCTTGTCGGTGAGGAGCGTGCGGCGGTGTTGGTGGGTCAGGCCGGGGCAGGCAAGGGAGTCGTGATCGACACCGCCGCAAGAGCCGAGCAACACGACGGACGCGAAACCTACGGCGTCGCTGTATCCGGGTCCACTGCCGAGCGGTTGGGCAAGGACAGTCCGGCACTTGCGGGTCAGACGATGACGCTCGATTCGCTTGTCGCCCAAGCACGTTCAGGAACCCTCGTCTTGGATGAGAACACGACCGTGTATTTCGATGAGGCTGGAATGGGCGACACACGACGACTACACGCCCTCACCGAAGTCGTCTCCGAGGCTGAGGGGAAGCTGGTGGTGATAGGCGATCCACGCCAACTGCCCGCGATCGGTGCCGGCGGTTTGTTCGAGGAGATCGAGAGGACCGCGCCGACGGCGAAGTTGAGCGAGGTCAGACGCACGACCGATCCCGATGAGCAGCGGGCATGGGCTGATTTGCGTGCGGGCCGTTCAGAGCAGGCGATGGCTCACTATCAGGCGCGTGGCCAACTCCATTTCTCAGACACCCGCGATGACGCGGTAGAGCAAGCCGTCAAACAATGGGCCGAGCTAACCCAACACGAGGATGTCCGCGAGGTCGCACTGATGTCCGACGCTTCGACGGGTGAGATCGACAGGATGAACGCACGCGCTCAACACTTGCGAGCTGAGCGCGGCGAACTCGGCCAACAAGAGCTAGACCTACCCGATGTCGCTTACCGGCTACGCGAAGGCGATCGTGTCGCGTTCGTCTCCCAACACCGGCCAGAGGGAGAGCGACGGGTCGAGAACGGCACACGCGGCGAAATCCACAGCATCGAGGCCGAGCAGCACCGGGCGAGCATCCGGACGGACAGTGGACGCCAGGTGGCGGTGGAGGGCGAGGATTTGTCTAGGTTGCGACTCTCCTACGCCCAACATCTCTACCGTCAGCAGGGCGCGACCGTCGATCGTGCCGTCGTCGTCACCGGGGGGTGGCAGACAAGTCAGGAGGGTGCCTATGTTCAAGCGTCTCGTGCGCGGGCGGGCACCGACTGGCACGTCGCACGCGAGGATTTGGGGACCGAAGGTCATGATCCTGAAAGGGTCAGTCGTTTGGCGGGACTGATGCGAGCCTCGCGCGGACAGGTCGCCTCCCTGGCCTATAAAACCGTCGATAAACACGATGATGTCGGCGAGCAGTTGGAGCGCTCCACAGCCCGCCAGCTCACCCCCGACCATGATCTAAGCCGAGATGTTGGGATGGGGTTGTGAGTCGTATCGCGATCACACTGGACGAGCACGCCCTATCCGAGCTGTCAAAGCGTGCGCAAGCCGCACAAGAGCCCGTCGCCAGAACAGCCGCACGCCTCGTCCGCGACGGACTACTCAGCACCGACGCCCGCACCACCCCCGCCGCCGGCGGCGGCGGCGAGCCCTCTCCCGCCCGCCAGGCCCCGAACAAGTCTGAGAACGCGAGTGTGCCGGGTTGGCTTGAGCCGACAGGTGAGCGTGAGCACTGGCGACGCGAACTATGGTCAAGCGTCTGCGCGCTCGCCGAGCGCTACCCCAGCGTGTTCTCAAAGCTGATTGCGGACTGGTGGAGCGACAAAGCACTAGTCGAGATCCTGGGCGCGCTCAGCGCATGGCGTGGACAGCTCGACGCGGGCGAGAACCCCGATCCCCGCGCCGAGCTGCTATTCCACGACCGCCTCGAACTCCTAGAGCGCCGCCTCACCCAAACAAGCGACCCGACCGCCACACGTTTCGCGAGTGGCCCACCGCCATCGGAGTGGCTTACATAATCGGTTCTTTCAAATCCAAGAATCGGAAGTTCGGGCAAATATCACAGTAGTTGTAATTTTTTGGTGAACAGCGTTGACGGCTGTCCGATCCCAATCTAGGTTAGTCAAATCCCGGACTTCGGGATGCATTCATCAACAGGACGGGGGGAATGGCGGATGTTACGGCTGCTGCTGTTTGTGACGGCGTGTGCTCTATTTGTCCTCTGGCTTCAGGGAGTCGCATTCGCCGAACAGCCGCAACCAGCCGGAGGCGCAACCGCGCTTGATGGTCCGCCCTTGATCTCGGGTCCGTTGCTCGGCAGCGAACAGGTAGCCAACGCAGAAGAAGTCGAGCTTTCAAACCCGAACGCAGTGGCGGAACGGGCGGCATCTAGGATGCAGTATGTGGGGTTGGATCGTGACGGCGCGGTAGCGCTTGCCGAGAAGCTGTTCCACATCGAACGTCCGTCGTGGACCGCTCCGGGCGCCGACGGCGAAGGCCACATCGAAAAGTATCTAGGCGAAACAGCTGCCGTCGAAGAGACAACGTCGGGAGAGCACATGTTGGTCGAGTCGACCGTGCCCCTGCGCAGCGCTATCGGGTCCGGCCAGCTTGAGCCTACCTCACTGACGTTGCGAGAAGCTGGGAGCGCGTTTGTGCCTGCGAACCCCGTAGTGCCGATCTCAATCTCCAAGACGCCTAGTGGTGGAGTGTCGCTGCCAATGGGTATCTCGGTCGCTCCAGCACAGGCTGCGGCACCTGAAGCGGCAGCGGCGGTGGGCGATCGGGTGGTCTATCCGGGGACGGCTATGGATACCGATTATATGGTTCAGGCGATTCCTGCGGGTGTTGAGACGTCATGGCAGTTGCTCTCTGAACACAGTTCTGGCAATAACAGTTTGGTGTTCAACCTTCCTGCCGGTGCGTCACTTCGGTTGAGCAAGAGTGTTGAAGGTGGCGCTGAAGTAGTTAAGGAAGGGCAGGCACTGGCTATGATACCGCCTGCGATCGTGACTGAGGCTGATGGTACTGCGCTTCAAGCTTCTTACACAGTAAGTGCGGATACGCTCATCACGCATGTTGATTTGTCGGGAAGTGTGGCGTTCCCAGTTATGGTCGACCCGATCATTATCGGGGACTTTGGATCCTACGGTGCCGGCACATGGACCGGCTGGAGCCACGCCGATAACTGTAGCGGTTGCACTATTACTAAAGAATCTTCCGGACTGCTTGAAGTTGGTATGAATCCTGGTCCGGGGAACGGAACGTATGGTGAGTGGTATATTTGGGCTCCTGGGGCAGGTAAAGAAGGTGGCGCGTCGATAGAGCGGGTCGACATCGACGGCATAGCTCACCAGGCATCAGGACAGTCCTATTTTGTGGGATATATCTACAAAAGCAATGGCAGCAAACCCGTGTGGACTTTCAATGGGACCGAAGGTGCGCAAGGCGAAGGTACGCTATTCGATGGAAACGCGCTGTCTGGCTATGCGGCTGCTTTCTGTGCTCAGGGTGCTGGCGGCAAAGATGGTGGGGAACAACCCTTGTGCAATGAAAGTTATGGTGGTGAAGCGTTCTCTTTCGAGAATGAACTCGGTCCTAACGCGCGTACCACATATAACTATTCTGAGATTACGGGTGCAGCGGTTAGGTTTCTGGATACGACCCCACCAAACGTAGTCAAACTTGAAAATGTCTATGAAAAGTGGTCACAACATGGTTCTACCGCTGAGTATATTCATAGCGAAGATCAGGGTGTTGGTGTCGATGCGCTGAGCGTGGAGATTCCGCCAGGGCATGTGAATGAACATGGGCAACCGTTTTTCGTGGATAAAGAACATGAAAACTGTTCTGCTAGTAACGGATTCGATGGGTGTCCCTCTGACGTGAACTCTGGGTATCTGAATTACAGTGAACTAGCAACTGGCGTGTATACTTTGGGCGTGTACGCGTATGATGCAGCGGGTAATGTACGCGAAGAGCAACCGGACCCGAAGGTCTACATAGACAAGACTCCACCAACACTCTCGCTAAGCGGCTCTCTGGCCGCAGCTAATGGAGGTACGATTGGCGAAGGAACGTATGGCCTGACTGTCAGCGCTGAAGATGGCAGTAGCGCGGCACCACAGTCTGGGGTGCATACCATCACCATTTATGTGGATGGTACTAAGGTGCATGAAACCAGCACTGGTTGCCTTGAACCGGCGGGTGTGCCGGAATCGTCGTGTTTTGATTTGTCCGAGTGGTTGTGGAGTTTCCAGGGGCAACAGTATGGCGCAGGACCGCATACGATAACTGTCACTGCCAAGGATTGGGCCGGTAACGAAACTACCCACACGATCAATGTGACTGTCAATACAGCCTCTTATCAGTCCCTTGGACCTGGCGCTGTGAATCTCAGCACGGGCGACTACAGGCTCTCGGCGACAGACGTCTCGCTTGGGAGCTCGAATGCGACGTTGAGCGTCGGTCGTACGTATGATTCGCGGGATCTCTCGCAGGGTTCTACGGGACCGCTGGGAGCACCGTGGTCGCTTAGCTTGCCAGACTCTGCCGCTAGCGGTGTATGGCAGAGTCTGCGGCCGATGCCGGACGGGAATATCATCGCAACGACCACCGCGGGTACGCAGGTTACGTTCGCCTCCAACGGTAAAGGTGGCTTTGTATCTCCGGTGGGCTACCAAACGACGACTTTGGAGGAAACGTCGAAAAGTCCCGTGGAATATCAGATTGTTGAAGCTTCTGGAGCCGCAACGATCTTTACGTTCGCGGGTATTGTCCAGGAACCAAAAGGTGAAGAATCCGAAGAAGTCTCGTTGTATGAGCCTACGGGAGTTGTGCAGGCCGGCGGGTCCAATGGTATCAACAAGGTGACGTACCTCTTTACGAAGACGTCCGAAGGAATTGTCGAGCCGACTGAGGTCATCGCACCGGAACCCACCGCGGGCAGTTGCAAATCAACACTTGTCAAGGGTTGCAGGGCATTGACGTTCAATTATTCTACCAGCACGACCGCGACGGGCGAAAAGGAGAGTGAATGGGGTGACTACAAGGGCCGACTGACGCGAGTGTACCTGACGGCGTGGGAACCGGCGAAAGCGGAAATGGTGACGACTACAGTTGCACAGTATTCGTACGATGCTCATGGGCGTCTACGCGCGGAGTGGAACCCGTGTATTTCACCCGCATTGAAGACTGTCTACGGGTACGACAGCGAAGGACACGTCACATCGCTGACTGCGCCTGCTCAAGAGAGTTGGGCGTTTACGTATGGCACTGTCGCTGGTGATGCCACAACGGGACGACTGCTGGCAGCCACCCAGGCGCCAGTCTCGGGTGCTTTGTGGAACGGGGAAGCCCTGAAAAATACAGAAGCCCCCAAAATCACTGGTTCTCCTATCGTAGGCACAAAGATGAGCGTGTCCACAGGAAAATGGTCATCGGCGCCTGTCGCATATAGTTACCAGTGGGAGGAATGCAACAGCGAAGAGCATGAATGTGTCGCCATTCTTGGCGGGACAAACGCGACATATAAGCCCGTCGAAAGTAACGGCGGTGAGACATTGTCGGTGGTAGTGAGCGCTATCAATGGGGGAGGGGCTGCCACGGTCACGGTGTCTGAGGGTGTGCGTGTCGGTAGCGTGCTGGAACCTGTATACGACATGTCTGTCGGGTCGGAAGGCACCGGCAACGGCCAGTTCAGGTGGCCCGCAGACATGGCGTTTGACTCCAAAGGGAACATGTGGGTTACCGATACGGTGAATAACAGGGTCGAGGAGTTCAACGAAAAAGGCGAATATCTAAAAAGCTTTGGGTCCGCCGGCACGGGGAACGGCCAGTTCAAATCGCCCGGCGGTATAGCGATCAACTCAAGTAACGATATTTGGGTCGTTGACACAGAAAATCAACGCTTGCAGGAGTTCAACGAAAAAGGCGAATATCTAAAACAGATTACGGGCGGAGTGAGCTATAACGAAAAACTCCGTGAAGTCGGCGGGATTGCGCTGCTGGAAGGTAATATATGGGTCACCGAAGGCCGAGGGGAGCTGGTCGAGGAGTTCAGCGAAATAACAGGGAAATTCGAGAACGATTACTATGGCGAAGGAGGTAGCGAATTTCACTCACCGACCGGTATCGCCTTTCTACATGCTGGTTGGTGGATAGCATCGTCAGGAAGCTCGAAAATCCTGGGGCTTGGTCGTGAAGGTGAAAATAATGGTGAAATTAATTTCGAAGGGTCCGTTGGAGGGTATGTGGGACGCTCAGGCGCAGGAAGTTTGAAATACCCCGAGGGCATCGCGTTTGACTCCAAAGGCGACCTGTGGGTCGCAGACACCGAAAACGACAGGGTCCAAGAGTTCGGGGAACTCAGCCCATATAAAAGCCGCTACATGACTCAGTTTGGAACGAATGGGTCCGGCACGGGGCAATTCTCAGACCCAAAGAGCGTAGCGATAGACTCCAAAGGCAATATATGGGTTGTGGACACACGCAACAGTCGTCTTGAGAAGTGGAGCCCGTCGTCCGCGTCAATCACCGAAGGAGAAGCGGTACCTGCACCCGCACCACGCTGGACAGTCGAGTACAAAGTACCCACCTGGGGTAGCGGAGCACCATACCCGCTGAGCGAAAGCGAAGTAGCGAAATGGGCGCAGAAAGACGACCCCGCCCAAAACTCAGCAACAGCGATCTTCCCACCGGATGAGACGCAAGGCTGGCCCGCAAGCGACTACAAACGGGCAAACCTCTACTACCTCGACAGCGCCGAGCGTACCGTCAACGTCGCGACCCCGAACGGGGGTATCTCAACCGCCGAATACAACACGCATAACAACCAGACCCGTACGTTGACCGCGGATGACCGCGCGACCGCACTCAAAGAAGCAAAAACCGCAGAAGCCGCCGAACACCTCGGTACGACGCTGTCCTTCAACAGCGAAGGAACCGAGCTTGAAGAAGAACTCGGTCCAGAACACAAGGTCAAGCTACCGAGCGGACCCGAAGTCCAGGCACGCAAGCAAGTCAAGTACGCCTACGAAGAAGGCGCACCATCGGGCGGCCCGTACCATCTCGTTACAAAGACCACAGAAGACGCGCTCACCGGTGGCAAAGAAGAAGACAAGCGCACCGTCACGCAATCCTATAGCGGCCAGGAAAACCTGGGATGGAAGCTACACAAGCCTACGTCCACTACGACCGCCCCAGGTGGCCTGAACCTCATGCGCACCACGCTCTACAATGCCACCACCGGAGATCAGACTGAAACAAAGATGCCTACGCCGGCACCACAGATCAGTGAATACTCCCTGCCGAGCGGCAGCAAACCATTTGGTATTACGACCGGTTCGGATAAAAACCTGTGGTACACCGACGCATCTACCGGGAAGGTTGGAAAGATAACGACGTCTGGGTCGACCACCGAATACGCGACCGATAATGATGAGCCAGAGGGAATCACCCCGGGCCCGGAAGGAGACTTGTGGTTTGTCGAACATGAAATCCGCAATGTCGATCACGTCACGACTGCGGGATCGTTGACTGTATATACGCTAACCCATACCGGCACATACAATGTGGATATCGTTGCCGGTCCCGACGAAAACATGTGGTTCACCGAGTCCGAAGACAACGACATCGGGAAGATCAACACAAAAGACGAAGTACTCGGAGAATACGCGTTGCCGAGTGGCAGCAAACCAAATGGCATCGCTGTCGGTTCGGACAAAAACCTATGGTTCACCGACTACGGAACAAGCAAGATCGGGAAGATCACAACATCAGGCACGATCACCGAATACGCACTGCCCTCCGGTAGTGAGCCGTACTGGATCACCGCTGGACCAGAAGGGGATCTCTGGTTCACCGACTATGGCACGAGCAAGATCGGAAAGATCACAACGTCGGGCACGATCACTGAATACAGCCTACCGACAAGCAGCGACCCTAGAGGCATCGTGGAGGGTCCTGAAGGGAGTGTCTGGTTCACAGAGTATGGGACCAGCAAGATCGGAAAGATCACAGCCAGCGGTACTGTCACGGAAACCGCGCTACCTTCGGGCAGCGAGCCTAACGGGATCACCAGTGGACCCGATGGCAACTTGTGGTTCACCGAGTACGGCACAAACAAGATCGCCAAGATCAACCCCACACCACAGGAAGGAAACGAAAGCGCCCGCAACAGCCAAGTCATCTACTACACGCCGAGCACCGAAGCAAGCATCGCGGCGTGCCAGAACCATCCCCAATGGGCCAACCTTCCATGCCAGACTCAACCCACACACCAACCCGAAGTCTCCGGAATGCCCGAAATACCAGTCACGGCCTTCACATACAACATGTGGGACGAGACCGAAACAACCAAAAGCACCAGCGGCACCGCGACCCGCACAGAGACCGATAGCTACGACTCAGCCGGACGACCGACAAGCAAGGAAACGACATCCACCACCGGTACGTCCCTACCAAAGATCACCTACAAATACAACAGCGAAACCGGCCTACTCAGCATGCAGAGCACGGGCACCGGCAGCGAAGAAAAAGAAGATCACAACCGAATACAACAAGCTCGGCCAAATGATCCAATACACCGACGCGGATGGCGCGAGCACCACCTATGAATATGAAAAAGAAGGCGACGCGCGCCTGCTAAAAACAGTTGATCCTAAGGGCACCCAAACACTGAAATACAACGAAACGACCGGCACGGTACAAGAACTAACAGACTCCGCAGCCGGCAAATTCACCGCTACCTACGACATCGAAGACAATCTCGAAAGCGAAACTCTGCCCAATGGAATGACAGAGAGCCTGACCCACAACACGGTGGGCGAACCGACCGGCCTTGAATACACCAAGACGACGCATTGCAGCGAAAACTGTAAATGGTTCACCGACAGCGTAATCCCGTCGATCCACGGCCAATGGATGAGCCAGGCCAGCACGCTCTCCAGCGAGAACTATGCCTACGACGAAGCTGGCCGGCTCACCCAAGTACAGGACACCCCGGCCGGCAAAGGCTGCGCCACTCGCATCTATGGTCTAGAAGCCGACGGCAACCTCACCAGCTTGACCAAGCGAGCGCCCGGCACCGGAGGCGCCTGCGCAACCGAAGGCGGCGAAGTCGAAAAACACAAGTACGACACCGCGAACCGACTGATCGACACAGGCACGAGCTACAACGCCTTCGGCGACATCACCGCGCTCCCCGCTGTCGATGCCGGCGGGGCAGAACTCACCAGCAGCTACTACGCAGACGGCCAGCTCGCAAGCCAGACACAGTCAGGGCAGACAATCGGCTACAGTCTCGATCCAGCCAGACGAATGCGCGAAACTGTCTCGACCGGCAAAACGACCTCAGACGTCATCGACCATTACGACAGCCCCGGTAGCACCCCCTCCTGGACCTCCTACACCTCCGGGGAATGGACCCGCAACATCCCAGGCATCATGGGGGGCCTTAGCGCCATCCAATACAACGGGGAATCCCCGGTCTTGCAGCTATCCAACCTTCACGGCGATATCATCGCGACTGTGCCAGACAGCGAAACAGCGACCAAACTCTCATCCGCGATCGATACCACCGAGTACGGCGTACCAACTGTCGCCGAACCACCAAAGTACTCGTGGCTAGGCGCCAGCCAGCTTCGCACCGAACTTCCCTCCGGCGTCATCGCGATGGGCGCCCGCTCCTACATACCCCAACTCGGACGATTCCTACAGCCAGACCCACAACCCGGCGGATCAGCCAACGCCTACGCCTACACACGCGGCAACCCCATCAATGAATCCGATCCAAGCGGCGAGTGGACCCTCAACGAGACGTCCGGCGGGGCATCCGCAGTCGGCGGAACAGGCGAAGGCGTACAACTCGCCGGAGGCACCAGCATAGCCGAAGGTGCAATCATGCCCGCCCCAGTCAACACACAGATGGAAGAAGCATTCTTCGCATCCCCACCATGGGACCAGGTCACAGCAGGTGAGGAAGAATACGAAGAATACGAAGAAGAAGGCGAAGAATGGGAATACGTGAACTACGAGCACGGTGGCAAGGAAGGTCGTGAAGAAGCACATGTAGAACCCGCAATTCTTGTACAGTCGCTTGGGGAATCGACCAGTGAAGCCAAGGCTGGCGCGATGGCGCACCAATGCCAAGACACGGCGCACGAAGTATCTAAGAAGGGACCATGCGCGCGGTACGCGAGCATAGGGAGTTGGATCAAAAAAAACATTATCAGACCCGCTGAGCACGTATGGAACTCGACAGTTCGCTATATCTCAAGGGGCGTTACTGACACATACAAAGCGACTGGAGCTAATGTGAAAGGTATGTGGGAAGTTGGAAAGAATGCTTACGAAGACTGGAACGACGCGGGTGAGCCGGTGCCATAAGTGCCCGATATTGAGTGTCGAGCAGACCAATGTTCATAAGGGAGATGCGGTAATGAAAAAACGGACAGTAGGACAAGCCATGGACAAAATAGTTGTTCGTTTCCTAGATATTCTCGACGCAATCATGAACTCCCTATAGTTGTCAGTACCTAAGCATCATATGCTTAGTGGCGTCTATCGTCGTGTCATGGGACTTATGGAAGTGTTCGTTGTCTTCGGTGAAGGCTAAGCGAGGTCGCCGGGCTCGTTGGCCGTGGTTTTCGTTGTTGCCGTTCGGGCTTGGATCGTGGGCTCCGATTCTGGCGGGTATGCGCTGCGGTGTGTGGCGGTGGACCGCGCTCGGTATGCTGTGGTCAGGACTTGCGTTTGCCGGTTGGGTCATTGCTGCGGTCGAACCCTCTGGCCATGGTGAAAGCCTCGTCGGCGGGCTGATAATCATAGGTTGGATAGGCGGGATCATCACCTCATTCGCTATACGACCCGGCTATAAGTCACGCGTTGACGGAACGCCGCGTGAGCGCACTCCTTGGCCCAAGCCGACCGTGCGGTCTCAACAATGGTCCGTGCGATATGCGCTCACCGCCTATGTGATTACCTTTGTATTGGTCAACGCTCTCGCGATTGTCCTCTACTTCGGCCTTGGCGCTCGCCTGCGGGTTGGTGCCGGCGTGCTTATGGTGGATGCCGCTCTAATTGGTTCGCTAGTACCGTTGAGTCGCCGCCGGGGACTCGCGCGTCAAGATCTGGGTCTGCGTGCCGCGCCGGCTGCCCGATCGGTTGTGCTCGCGGCCGTCGCCTTGGTAGTGTACGCCCTGATCGCTGGGTTGTGGATCACCGTAGTGCATCCACACAACCCCGCGAACACGTTCGCTGGCGTGAAGAATCAGAGCACGATCAACGTTGTTCTTGCAATAGTTGCCGTTGCGGTAAGTGCCCCGATTGTTGAGGAGATCTTTTTCCGAGGACTTCTTTATAGGAGCCTAAGAAACCAGCTCTTCGATCCTGCCTGCCGCCGTCATCGCGGGAGTTCTATTTGGTCTGGTACACATCACGAGTTACCCGTTGGCCACGCTGCCGGTCAAGGCCGCCTTCGGCATCATCACATGCCTACTGTATGAGCGTACTGGCTCGCTGCTACCGGGGATCGGTTTGCATTCGTTCGTTGACGCGAGTGCGATTGACTTGGCTCTCACGGATAATGATTTGATCGTCCTCGCAATCTTCGCAGCCCTCATTTTGGTCTTGCTCACCAGTACGGCGGCTTTGGGGATCACAAAAAAGAGCGACCAGCACAGTTAGGCCCGCATGGTGACCAGCGGGACGATCTGAAAGTGAAGACGCATCCACCGGCTACTACCCAGGCGCCGTGACCTACCTCTACGACGGCGCACCGACTGTACGTGCCTGATAACACCCGCACTGAGGCCGGTAGTTAAAGGCGCAGGTTTGCATCTCTTCGCACGAGATTAATTAACGATGGGCGCTAAGAACGCAGAAATGGAACTCCGTAACCGGAATGGTCAACGAAAGATTGCGTTATTACGATTCACATAGTCGTTCGCGGCCTATCTTACAGAGCGTTCTCCAATTACAATTATCGAGTCCTGGTGTGCCTGGGAATAGGTCGATCCCAATTGGTTCGCGGCCTTGGGGTAGCGCGAGCGCGCGGCCGGCTGGCATCACTCTGAGATCGGCGGGTTGAACGGTCCTCTCGCGCTGTTGGGTGTAGGAGTGGCTGTCGCCGCCCGTGTAGGTCTTGCCGAAACGCTCCACCTGCTGAGAGGTGGACGTGTTCTCCGATATTTGCGGACGCCAAACGAGATGTTCACCGCAGGCGTCGGAGACGAGCTGTGCGGTGTAGGGGTCGGCGACGCCGGCCAGCACGAGCCGTAGCGCCGGCGTCGACCATATGGTTGCGGTCTCGTGCTCTCCCCAACGCGCTCTTGCTTGGCTCATATCCTGCACGCCAAGGACGGGCACGATGCCCTGCTGGATTCCCTCGCTCAACAACCGAGGCAGTGAACGGATCGGCGCGATGTTCGCAACCTCGTCCAACGCGAGCAACAACGGTTGCTCCAACCGGCCAGTGGGGCTCGTGATCGCGATGTCGATCGCTTGCGCACACAGTCCGTCCAACAGCGCGGCTATCAACGGTGCCAGCTCCTGCTGGATACGTGACGGGGAGACGACATACAGTGTGCCTTGTTGTGCCAGTAGCTCGCCGAGGTCGATCTGTGGTGTGAGCGTCGGGTCCGTTGACCTGCGGATCGCATCGCGTGAGGCCCACGCGAGCGCTACTTGTGCCGTCCCGAGCACCGATGTCCGGTAGTCCCCGACGGCTTGCACGGCGACACCGGACAGCTCCTCAAGCGCGATATGAGCGCCCGCACCACGCAAGATGTTGGATGGCTCGGAGAACTCCGAGCGGCCCAACCAGCCCCGCGCACGGTCCATCCCGGCACCCGACAGTGCAGCGGCGTGGAACAGTGGGGCAAGTAGTGCGCGGGCAGCTATCGCGAAATGCTCACCGTGGCGGACGGACTGGTCTGAAGAAGCCGGTGACAAGAGGGCGGCGGCGACCTCGACTGCCCCGTCCCAGCTCTTACACCGCGATAGTGGTGAGAAACCGACGCTGATATCGGGGTGGCCGAGTGAGCCGGTCGGGTCATACACCGCGACAGGGCCGCGTTTGGCGCGGTAGGCAGCGCTGGCGAGGATGTCTCCCTTGGTCGAAGTGACCAGCGCCGGCCCCTCCCAGCAAGCCAAGGTGGGCGCGATCACCTTCCTAGTCTTCCCGGCCTTCGGTGGGCCGACAATGATTGCGGCACTGTCGGGCGGGGTCCGCAATACCCCATCAGCACTTTGGCCCGCCCAAACATGCCTCCCGACAACAGAACCAGCGGTCGGAGAGATCCACGGGTCCTCCGCCACCACAGATACCCGATCACGCACCTGCACCGCCTTCGATCGTACGTCGAGACGCCGCACAACATGGAAGCCCGCTGCTGCCAGCGTGGCGAAACTGGCCAGTGCGAAGAAGAGGCCGGTCATGGCCAGCGCAGGTCGCGGTGCGGGGGAGGCATCGGCCGGGAAGATTCCGACCGTGGCCGTGACGCAAGGGATGCCCGCAACGGCTCCGGCTCGCCCGGAGGCTCAGGCCAATCCGGCTGCTTTCTTTTACGGCGTTTCAGGTTCGGTGCGAGGACCATCCCCACCGCGAGCAGGATGAACGCGATCAACCCCATCGCTATCGGTGATGAGTCGAGAACAGCGTTCAACGGAAAGCTTGGCGTACCGGTCAGCTTGATACTCGCAAAACCGCCGTGATCCGCCCGCCACGCCTTCACGGTCGGCCCAGCCCACAACGGCCACACCAACCACATCACGACAAACAACGCACCCACCGCCATCAACCGCTCCTGCCAGTACAACAAGTCCAGCTCTACGGGACGCCACACGCAGCCAAACACAGCACACCCAAACATCCATATAAGCAAGGGCAAGAACGCCGGCAACGCCCAGAGACCGAACTGCAATCCGACCGCCCCAAACGTCGCGCTCAACCCAAACAGCAGAAGGCCAACAACAACGCAAAGGAGCACCGTGGCGCGGACCATCATGTCCTGGTCGGCCTCCCGCTCCGCACGCGAACGACCAGCAACAACACCCTCAAACCAAGATGGCGGACCGTCCATCCGACCACGCCCGCCGCTACCGATCCGAATACCATCCTTACGCTGATCACTACCCATTCCCACCAGCTCCCTTCCCGCGCTTAGGGGTCTCAGCCAGGCTCGCCAACAACGCCGCCTCCGTCCCAGGACGAAACGCAACACGCGCTCGCCCACCAGACCCCGCGCGCGCGCCGACAACCGTCGGCCGCGACTGCTGCCCAGCCGAGTCATCGAACCGATCAACCAGCCACTCTTCGAGCATCACCCGCGTAAACCGCAGATGACGCCCCACACGCAAACACGGCAAATGACCCATGCGAGCTGCATCTCGCACCCACGACACCCGCACATTCAACAACCCAGCAGCCGCCGCGCAATCAAGCAACGGTTCATTCAACCCAACCGCCGCACCAGCAGCATCCTGCCCCGACCGTATAGGCCGATCCCCACCTTGAGGACCCGTCACATCCGATATGTCCTTCGATCTTCTAGCCATCTGGTCACTCCATTGACGCTTCGCAGACCCGGACAACCCCCCACCAACACGGCAGAGAAACTTGTCCCTATCTGTGTTATTGACCGTGAACCCGGCCGAACGGCCAACGAATTAGGTTGGCGGGGAAGTCGGGCTTGTTTCCTCGCCGCCGGGGCGTAGGTCAGCCTCCTCTTCGAGTAGCTCATTGGCCCAGGTGTGTGCGGGCTTAAACCACTGTCGGAGGAGGCTGGATGCAGAGGATGACGGACGTGACTGCGACTGTCCACGCGGGCGAGCCCGCGTGGACAGTCGGCATCGATCTCGGGCGCCGCGCCGCGCACGAAGCGGTGTTGCGCGCACCGGACGGGACCGATCGGCGACTCAGGTTCAAGCATTCCCGCGATGACATCGACGGGTTCGTCGGCGAGCTCGCCGGGCTTGACGGACGCGTCCTGGTGATCATCGAGCCGACCGCGACGCGCTGGCAGGCGCTCGCGGAGGAGCTCTCCGGCCAGGGCGTTGAGGTGCGCCGGGTCCACGCAGCGACCGTCGCGAAGCTCCGCGGCGCACTCGATGTCACGGGCGCGAAGTCTGATCGTGTGGACGCGCGCACCCTCGCCGGCGCGGCTGGCTACTCCCATCTCGTGCGGCCCGACGCACCGGCGGTGGCGTGCGCGCACGCGCTGTGCTTGGAGCGGCTGCGGCTGCGCCGCGAGCGCCGCCGGCTTCGCGGCGCCGTGAAGGTTTGCCTGGACACGATCTGGCCCGAGTTTCTGCAGACCTTTCGTGGCGGCGAGCGGGGCGTCACCGCCCGCGCCGTGATCGCTGTCACCGGCGGGGACCCCGCACGCGCAACGAGGCTCGGCGCGGAAGAGCTTGAGCGTCGAGTCCGGGCAGCCGCACCCGGCCGCCATATCGGGCACAACAAGATCAAGCAGCTGATCGAGAAGACCAGCCGCCCGGTCGGATACCGCGCTGCCAGAGGCGCCTACGCCGCCAGGCTGCAGCGGCTGATGCGGCGCCGTGCGCTCGTCGAAGGCCAGCTCGAAATGCTCGAGGAAGAGCTCTTGCACCTCTACCCCCGACTTCCCGGAGCGCAACGCCTGGACAGCCTGCCGGGTCTGAGAGAACTCGACCGGGCGCTTCTTCTCGCCGCCGCGGGCGACGTCCGCAGGCTGCGCTCGGCCCGCGCGCTCGGCAAGCTCGGCGGCTGCGCACCAATCGCAAGGGACTCCGGGCAAAGCACCCCGAAACGCAAGATCTCCGAGCGCTGCCGTTACCAGCTGCGCGACGCTGCCTTTCACGCCGCCAGACACATCATCAAAGCGTGCCCTGCCTTCCGAGCGCTTTACCGCGCACTGCGCCAAAGGCTCACCGCCAGACAAGCCGTGATCGCGTGCGCGAACCGGCTGCTGCGCGTGATCTGGCGCATGGTCAACAGCGACGTCGACTACAACCCCGCAAAGGTCGCCCCTGCCCTGAACCACTAGCCCACACCCAGCCACGGCTGTCGTCTCACGACACACCCGAGCGCAAGCCCGCATCCGCAATTTTCGAGCCCTCGAGCTCGCGCCCGCAACAAGGGCCCCTGCGCACGCCAAAGACCGCATAAGGCCCCTGGCCACCAAGGCCGCACGCGCACCTAATCAGGCCACGGCGTGCCATCTCACCGCTCCCAGCAACCAGCAACGAGCACAGCCAGCAGCACCCAACAACCGCGCCAACAGCACGGACGAACACCCCTGCCAACACCAAACTTGACAAAACGCCAAAGGCCAGTTCGTTTCAGGCCGTACCCCTATGTCGTGACCAGCCACAACTTGCCCCCCTACGGATTTGGGGACGAGGCGCAGGTCGGATGGGGGAGACACCGCGGGCAGCGTCCTCGGGCTCGATGTTTGCGCTAGGAGTTTGGAGTCGACCGTTTAGAACCGAAGCGTCTCTATTCGGTCCACCTTCGGGAGAAAATTTGGGGAGAAACTTTCCAAAAAGCGCCCATTTGCAGGGGAAAGGCCGATCATCCCTTCTGCATGGCAAGCAGACGCTCTAGCCAACTGAGCTACAGCCGCGCGCGGCGCATAACTATAGACCAGGGGCGCTGTGTAGCGCTGAGCTGGCGGGCACGAGCTCGCTGGTGACGAGTCCTTGGCCTTCGGTTAGCTCGTCGACGATGGGAAACAGGGCGGCGATGCGCTCGGGAGTGTCGATCGTCTCCGTCATGACGGGGACGTGGCGGCGGATCGAGAGCAGCCGGTCGCCGTGGGGCGCGTGGTTGCCGTGAAACCCCCAGATCCCACGCATCGAGGTGGCGCCGGCGGCGTTTGCCTCACGTAGACGTCTGACGAGCTCGATGTATATCGATCTTCGCTTATGCACGGCCGCCTCTGAGATCACGATCGTGAGCTTCTGACGGATGTCCATGCCGTGCTCGCCTATAGAGACGCTCGTCATGGGGGCGTTGGAGCAACACGCCGTCTCGCTTGCACACGCGTACACGCTCGAGCGTGAACAACGGCTTGCTGAGCATCTGCTCGAGGCGACCGATCGCTGCGCGGATTTGGTGCTGATCGCCAACGCTGATCACGATCAGCGGCACGTTCTGGTTGCGAGCAAAGAATCGTGCCCGCTCGCGCGCTCCGTATCGAGTGCCGTCCACTCCCAACAACACCGTTGCGCCGGCCACGCCAATGGCGTGAAGCATTTGGCATACGGCGGCGAAAGCCGGTGATCGGTCCACCCGATCATGGCGACCCAGGTATACGGTCAGCTTTGTCGCTTGCGCTGGATCCTCGACACCCTGTTCCTGGTCAGCAACGGTTCCGGCGACGATGGATGGCTCGCTCTCGTAGACGGTGGTCTTCTGCTCGCTGCCGGGAGCGCCGTCGTACAGCCGAGCGGGCTCGAGCGTCATCAAGCCTTCGTGGCCGATCGAGCTCACATCCGCGAGCAACGCTTGGATCTGCTCGTGCCCGTCGACCGCTAGACACACGAGCGGAAGGTCTTCGGAGAGGCTCAGCAGGCGGTCGCTGCGAAGGCGCTGCTTGGCTCCGAACCCCTGTATTCCGCGCAACAGGATGCTGCTGCGGACATCGTGGCGAGCATGGATGTTCAGCAGCTCATCGGCCAGCAGTAGGCCTTTCACGCGGCTTCGCTCGCCGAAGTAAATGCTCAGCTTCAATCCATCTTGGCTCAATTCAGGCCACCTCGGGTGAGGGTTTGGCTGCTGGCGATGTCCGAGCAAGGTCCGAGATATTTCGGGCAGATGTTCACAGCGCCCCGCCAAGTGAGCGGCCGAGCAGGGCGGCGCCGAGTCCCACGAGCACGCTCACGAGTACGTTGAGCGCTCCGGCAAGCAGCTGCCCGTCCTCGCCGAGGCGATGGGTCTCCAGCATCCACGTCGAGAACGTCGTGTAAGAGCCGATCGTCGCCGATCCTGCCAGTGTCAGCGCTTCGCCTGAGAGCGCGAGCCCCGTGAGCAGACCAAGGACGAGCGCGCCGCTTGCGTTCACCGCGAGTGTGCCCAAGGGGAAGCTCGATGGACTACGTGCGGAGACCGCTCCGTCGAGTAGGAAGCGGGCAAGTGAGCCGAGGCTTCCAAGGATTGCCACGCCGATCCATGCGGGTGCGCTCATGCGATCGCCCGCACGCGGCGCACGAGCGCGGAGGCACCGAACACCGCGAAATATCCGCCCAGCACGCTTGCAAGCAGATAGCCGAGGGCGAGGCCGTAGCGGTGTCTGTCGGCCATTTGCAACAGCTCGATCTGCACGGTTGAAAAGGTCGTGAGCGCGCCGCAAAAGCCGGTTGCAAGCAACGGCCGGCGCAACGTCGACACGGGCAGGCGCTCCTGTAGGCGGGTCACGAAATAGCCCGAGCATCAGCGCGCCGGCGATATTCACCGCAAACGTTGCCCATGGCCAGCTCCCGGCGGTTGTGGGCAGAGCTTGGTCCACGGCGATGCGGATGAGCGCACCCAGAGAGCCGCCACAGGCGATCGCCAGCAGCTCGGAACGATCGATGCCAGGATTCGGAGACGTTCTCGGATGTGTCTTTGGGTGAGCTTATTTACGTGTCCCTGCTCAATCGGGCCTGCGGTCAGTGGGGTGGAGGCACCTTAAGGGTCTGGCCAGATAGTGCTGTCCACTCGGCTCGTGCCGTGAAGGCTGGTGGGATCGCTCGTCCCGTAGAAACCGGACGCCGCAGGGCACGTACCGACCGCCGTCACCTCGCGAGAGCAGCCCGCGCAACTCCAGTTCGGCAAGTGCCACGGCGACCTCCTCAGAGCGTGTGCCACTCCTCGACAGCTTTGCCAGGGTGTCTTGTCCACCGCCCACCAGCTCGAGCACGTTTGCAAGCTGCGGTTGCAGATCCAGTGCTGCGTGCAATTGGCCAGTGGCCTCGTAGATGCCTACGCCGTAGAGCACGTCAAGTGCATCCTGGGGTCCTCTGACGAGTCGCGCCCCGTTCATGAGCAGCAGGTTGGTGCCCTTGGAGCCGATGCGAGTTGACGCGTCCGGGTACTGCCGCGACGTGTCTTGCGCGCGAGAATGCAACGTTTGCGCAAGCAAGGTCCCAAGGCTTGTCCGTTGCCTCGACGACGATTACGAGTTGAGCAAACAACGCCAGCGTGCGAGCGTTCGCGTATGACCACCAACGACGTGTCCGCGAGCTTGCATGGCTCTCGGCTATCGAGCAGCCATGCTCCAAGACACGACGGTAGAGCGGGGCATGCCACGCCGGCGTGCAGCGCTCGACACTCGCGCTCATCACGGCCAGCGCCGCGCCGTCGGCTTCGAGTGCTCCGGCGAGGGCGGCACTTGCGATGCCTTCGGCGAAATCGCTCACGATGGTGATGCCTGACGCGGCGAGTCCCCGAGCGAGCTCACGCGCGGCCTCCATGCCGTAGTCGCTGGCCGTGCGCGTCCCGACGATTGCCACAACTTTCTCCTCGAGTAGATTCCGTAGGCGTTCGACTCCGCCACGCAGCTCGAACGAGTGTGGGCTGAGCGCGTCCTCGCGCAGGCGCCGTGGATACGCCGCGTGGTGGCGGCAGAGTGCCCGCGGCTGCTCGTCTCGGCGCCCAGTCGCCGGCTGCCACTCGGCGTAGTCGGCGTGCATCTTGTCCTGAGGATGTCGGGCGATCGCGTCGATCAGCTCCAGATCCGGCAGTTCGAGCACGCTCCAAAAGCTCGATTGATCGTGGCGCTCGATCTCGCGATCCAGTCGACTGCCAAGTCTCGCCAACAGCCAGGCCCGTCGCGCGCACTCCTGGCAGATGCCGTTCATGCTGCTCTACGTCCGGAGAGACCGACCTCGGGTCGCAGCGTGAGCGCTCGTGAGATCTCCTCGCCGCCGACGCGCTCGCGACCCCTCAAGTCAGCGAGCGTACGTGCGACGCGCAGAGCGCGGTGCTGCCCGCGGGCGCTCAGCAGACCCTGTGTGCGCGCACAAGCCATCATCCGCTCGCCTTGATGGTCGAGCTTGAGATGTCTGCGCAGCATCGACGCATCCATCTGCGCGTTTACGAGAACGCCGTCTGCCTGCAATCGTCTGGCTTGACGCTGGCGCGCTTCGATCACTTGCTCCCGAGCTTTCGAGGAGCTCAGCGAAGGCTCGCCGGCTAGATGGTCGGCGGCCGTGCGCTCTACGTGCACGAGCAGATCGATTCGGTCGAGCAACGGCCCGCTCAAGCGGCGGCGGTGGCGCGCTAGGTCCACTTCGCGACAGGCACAGCGCTCCCGCTCGCCCGCGTATCCGCATGGACAGGGATTAGTTGCTGCTATCAGCATGAAGCGCGCCGGATATACGGCCGAGTGGCGCGCCCTGACGATTGTCACGCGACCGTCCTCCAGCGGTTGGCGCAGCGCCTCGAGCGTCGGACGCGCGAACTCCGAGAGCTCGTCGAGAAACAGCACTCCATTGTGGGCAAGCACAGCCTCTCCGACCCATCCGCGGCGTGAGCCGCCGATCAGGCCCGCGGTCGTGATCGTGTGGTGGGGCGCACGAAAAGGCCTTTCAGTGAGCAGCTCACCGCCGGTGAGCTTTCCGGTGGCGCTGTGGATGCGCATCACTTCGATCGCCTCGGAGCGCTCGAGCGGGGGCAAGATCGAGGGAAGGCGCCCGGCGAGCATCGTCTTGCCGGTCCCAGGAGAGCCGCTGAGAAGACTGTTGTGGGCCCCGGCCGCCGCGACGAGGAGTGCCTTAACTGCCTGGTCCTGGCCACGAACGTCGCTCAGATCGGGGCCGTGTCGAGGTGTGCTCGGTTGTACACGGCTCTGCTCGGGCAATCGGTCGCCGGCGCCGCCGCTCAGTACGCGAGCGGCGCTGGAGAGGCGCTCGACAACGCCCACGGGAAGTCCCTCTACGAGCATTGCCTCGCGTGCGCGCTGGGGGCTCAGAACGAGCATTGCCAAATCGGCCTTCTTCGTCGCCTCGGCGACGGCAAGCGTTCCGTGACAGGCGCGCACCTCGCCATCCAGCGAAAGCTCTCCAAAGAGTGCGTGCGTGTCGAGTAGCTCACTGGGGATCTGCCCGCTCGCCGCGAGTATTCCGCATGCAAGCGCCAGGTCGAAGCCGGGTCCGATCTTTGGCACGTCGGCGGGGGCGAGATTCGCGGTGATCCGTCTTGCCGGGAACTCAAAGTCCGAGTTCAGCAGGGCGGCGTGAACGCGGTCGCGCGCCTCGCGCACAGCGGCGTCGGCTAGCCCGACGATCGCAAACGCCGGCAATCCCGGCCTGATGTCGATCTCCACGCTGACTGCGCGTGCGTTGAGTCCTTCAAGCGTGAATGTGCGCGCCCGAGCGAGCATCCGATGCCTCCCTTCGCGGTTTTCAGGCGAGGCACATCAAGTTACGTCGCGCTTGGGACGGTACTCGGCGCAGGGCCAAAACGAAGCCAGTCGATGCGCGCAATTCCGCGGTGGTGGCGGTCTTATCGCACAGGTGGATCTGTGCGCCTGTTATCCACAAAACGCCGATGCCCCCCGCGCGCGCGGGGGGCATCGGCACTTTCGAGGACACTCCCTGCAGCTAGAGCCCTGCCGGGTGGCGCACGACGTACCCCGCGGTGGAGGTCATCGAGTCGGACCAACGCGAACCCGATTCCTGCAGGGCGACGGTGTCATAGCGTCGACCGTCGATCGTCATCCAGGCGTGTTCGGCGTCCGCGTAGATCGTGATGTAGCGACCCGGTCCGGGTTCGCCATAGGACTCGAGTGCCGAGGAGTCCTCGGGCGAGCTGAGCAGCCCGCCACCGTGTAGGGCGTAGGACACCGAGCCCGAGCAGTCATAGCCGTCGGACTCGAACGAGCCATGTCCGCCACCGTAGACGTAGGGCCGGGTTGCGATTTCATCGGCGGCGGCGATCACGCGAGCAATTACGCCTGAGGCTTCGCCGCCGGTGCTGCTGCTCTGGCTACCGCCTCCGGTTGTGCCGGTGCTGCTTGTCGAAGAGGGCAAGAACTTGGGCGAGGGATGCAAAGTCGCATGCTCGTCGAGCCCGAGCGCCCGCCAAGTGTCCGGTCCGACCACACCGTCGACCGCCAGGCCGTCACGCGCCTGCAGCTGCTTGACCGCTGCCTCTGTCTGCGCTCCGAACTGACCGTCGGCTGAGATGTGCAGGGCTTCCTGTAGGCGGGTGACCGGATTCCCGCTCGGGGTGGCGGCGGACGCCGGCGCGCCGGCCGTCTGGTCGGCGACGTTCGTGGCTGCCTCGCCGCCTGTGCCGGTGGCGCTACCCGCGAGGTGAGCCTCAGAGGCCTGTGTTGTCCCGATGAGCGGGTCGGCGTGGCGCGGGGAAGAGCGTCTGCTTGAGCTCGCCGTGCTCGTGCAGGCTCAGTGCACGCCATGTCTCAGGCCCGACGACGCCGTCGACAACGATGTGGTGCAGCGCCTGGGCATGCTTGACCGCCGCCTCGGTTTCGGGACCGAAGGTGCCGTCGACCTGAACGCCGAGCGTTTCCTGCAGGCGCACGATCGGGTTGACCGCAGGCGTGGACGTCTTGGTCGGTCTCAGGGGCTGTCGTGTCTGTGGCTCGGTGTCTTGGTCGTCGTTTCTGCGTCCACGACCTCGGCGCTCGTCGCAAGCACGGGTGTGTTTTCGTCGAGTACCGCGCTTGTCGCGATCGGGCTCGCGTTGTCGGCCAACGCCGCTCCCGTCTTTGGCCCCACGATGCCATCGACTTCCAGGCCGTGGCCGGCCTGGAAAGCGCGTACGGCAGCTTCGGTTTCCGGGCCGAAGACGCCGTCTTCGCGGATGCCCAGAGCATGCTGCAACAGGCGAACCTGGCGACCTTCCTCGCCGTTTTCAAGCGTGATGTAGTGGGTAGTCGTGGTCGTAGGCTCGGGGGTGGGCGCAGGTGTCGAGGCGGGCGTGCCGCTCGCGTCGGCCAGACCGGCGGCCGGGCCGGCGGCGATCGCGATCAGCGTGCCCAGCGAGATTCGTCGTGCGCGCGTCGCCGTGGGGACGAACTGGATCTCCGATGCGCGCCGGCGGGTACGCGAGCGCAGCGTCGAGCGCTCCCACGGCTCGCTGTCGGCAAGATTGCGCGGCGAGGGCAGGCGGTTGCGCGCGTCCATCAGGTTTGCCAGGCGCATGGGGGCGCGGGCGGCACGTTTCTCGGCTCGCTCACGGCGTGCACGCGAGCGAGCGAGCGAGTTCTCCCAGGGGTCGGCAACAGCGAGATCACGCGGGAATCCCGGCATCTGAAAAGCGTCCTTTCGTTATCTCAGGGCGCCTACGGGGTTAGCTGTCGGGCTCGCGTACTTACGCTACGCCACAAACTGTGACGATTCGCCCCCGCAGCCTCTCGGCTGCAACTGGGTCCCCCGCTCCTCGACCCCGTGGGGACAAGGACTCGGCACGAACGCGAATCAAAGTATCAGGTCAGCTTGCAAGATGCATCACATAGGAAGGGTTGCAAGGTTTATTGCCGACGAGTCGGTCTTTGCTTGGTCGCATGTGGGCCGCGCCGAACGTGCTTAGCACAGCCTAGACCCACCGGCATTTGGCCTGTCGCGGCATAGATAGCTCGCTGCTACCGTTTTGCTGGCTAAAAGCGTCGAAGGGCCCGAACGATCATGGTCTTTGGAGGATTGGGTGGTGCAGAACGGGGTGTGTGTCCTCGAGATTCCAGGGGAGGCTCTGGGCGGTGATGTCGCGCGCTGTCCTGACCGCTGGAGGTCGCCTACTAGCGGTTCTGTTCGGAGTGTCTCTGACTGTGTTGGGCGGGCTTTTGGCGTCGGGCTGTGGGATCGCCGCGGTGTCTGGCTCCTCGAGCACCACGCTCACTCTCTACAGCGCACAACACGAGCAGACGACTGACGCCATGATCGCCGCGTTCACCAAGAAGACCGGGATCAAGGTGCGCGTCGCCAACAACGACGAGGACGTGCTCACAGCCCAGATCACTCAAGAGGGGGATCTCTCTCCCGCCGACGTCTTCTATACGGAGAACTCCAACTGGCTCGAACAGCTCAACGATCAGGGGCTGCTTACCAAAATCGCTCCCTCTACGCTTGCCAACGTGCCCAAGCAGGACAGTGCGGCTAACGGCAACTGGGTCGGGGTCTCGGCGCGCATCAGCGTGCTGATCTACAACACGAGCAAGCTGAGGCCCTCAGAATTGCCGAAGTCGGTGATCGAACTGGGCGACCCCAAGTGGCTAGGCAAGATCGAGATTGCTCCGGATGAGACCGACCTGTGGCCGGTCATAAGCTCGATCGAGAGGGTCAAGGGGCATCGCGCCACACTGCGCTGGCTGATCAAACTCGAGATCAACGCCGCCGGCAACGACAATGTGCCCGACAACGAGACCATCACCAGAGACGTCAGCCAGGGAGTCAGCCAGCTCGGTCTCATCAACCACTATTACTACTACCGGCTCGTCGCGGAGATCGGCAAGAGCGCGGTCAAAGCGAATATCGCCTATTTTGCCCCGCACGACCCCGGCTATGTGGAGGACATCTCCGGCGTGGGCATCCTGAAGTCCTCCAAGCACAAGGGCGCCGCCGAGAAGCTGGTGGAATTCATGACCAGCGCGGCCGGCCAGAAAGTGCTTGCCGAAAGCGACAGCTTCGAGTACCCGATCCACCCCGGTGTGGCCGCAAATTCCGAGCTCACCCCGCTCGGTAAGTTGCAACCGACGGCGTTCACCCCGGCAGAGCTTGGCACGGGGCTCGACGCCAAGGAACTACTCGAAGAAGCTGGACTCATATAGGGCGGTAGCCAGCGATGAGCGAGGCACTCACACCGAGCATCCTGGCCGCGCCCGCATCCCAAAAGCTGCGTCGTCGTCGTGTCGGCCGCGGACGCGCGGGAGTGGCGATCGGGCTTTGTATCGCGGCGCTGTTGCTATCTCCGCTTGCGCTTCTCGCCCTCGATGCACACAGCGCCGGCTGGGGGGAAATCCACCATGTGTTGTTCCGCGCGCGCTCATACTTGCTGTTGCGCCACACGGTAGTGTTGACACTGTTGGTCGTGGCTTTTGCGGCCACGCTCGGCGTTGCCACGGCCTGCTGCACGGAGCGTGCTCGGCTGCCGGCGCGGCGAATGTGGACAGTGCTACTGGTCCTGCCGATCGCGATTCCCGATGACGTGGTGGGCTATGCCTGGCATACCACCTTCCCCGACATGAGTGGGCTGGCGGCAGCCACATTGGTGATGGCGCTCGGGACATATCCGCTTGTCTACCTGCCTGTCGCCGCGGCGCTCAGGCGCTCCGATCCAGCGATGCAGGACACCGCTTACAGCCTCGGGGCGGGCAGGTTGCGCACCTTTGTGCGAGTCACCCTGCCACTCATTCGCACGGCCGTGATGGGTGGCTGCGTGCTGGTCGCACTCACCACTATCTCCGAGTACGGAACGTTTGAGATCGTGCGCTACCAGACTTTCACCACGGAGGTCTTCACCGAGTTCCAGTTCAACAGTCGCGCCGCCAGTGCCCTGTCTGTGCCACTTGTGTGCCTTGCGTTGCTCGTGCTCGCGGTGGACGGGATCGTGCCGAGTCGGGCGGTGACCCGGATCGCTCCTTCGCGGGCCGCGGCCCGCGCTCGACTGCGGTGGCTGCTGGCGCCGGCGCTCGTTGCGCTGGCGGCGCTCGTTGCGCTGGCGATCGCCTTTCCGATTGGGATCGTCGTCTACTGGATGGCGCAAAGCCAGCACACGACCTTGCCGGCCGCCGCCACGCTCGGGCAGGCCACCTGGAACTCGCTCATATACAGCGTCCTCGGCGCAAGCGCGGCGGTCCTGCTTGCGCTGCCGGTGGCGCTGATCACCTTCCGGCGCTCTACCCGTCCGAGACGAATGTTGCAAAGCAGCACCTACATCCCACTGGCACTGCCCGGTGTCGTGATCGCGCTCAGCCTCGTGTTCTTCGCGACCCGCTATGCCTACAGCCTCTACCAAACCAGTTTTCTGCTGATCGTCGCCTACGCGATCATGCACTTTCCCCTGGCGCTGGTGTGCATCAGGGCATCGGTCGCCCAAGCGCCGGCGCGCCTGGCCGACGTCGGTCTCTCGTTGGGGCGCGGGCCGCTCGCCGTGTTCATGCGCGTTACGCTGCCGCAGCTGCTACCCGGCATTCTCGCCGGCTTCTGCCTGGTGTTCCTATTCGCCGTCACCGAGCTGACCGCCACGCTACTACTCGCCCCGATCGGGGTGCAGACGCTTGCCACCCAGTTCTGGGCCTATCAAAGTGAGGTCTCCTATGGTGCGGCGGCGCCCTATGCGCTGATGATCATCGTGCTTGCCGCGCTACCGGCGGTGGTGCTTGCGCTGTGGTTCGATCGCGGTCGCTTTCAACCCCAGTTGGCGCCGCGATGAGCGCGATCGAACTGCACGGTGTCTGCAAGAGCTTTGGTGCGACACGTGTGCTCAGCGACGTCGAATTGCTTGTGCCTGCCGGGTCGATTACCGCCGTGCTTGGGGCCTCTGGTAGCGGCAAGACCACGATCCTGCGGTTGATCGCCGGCTTTGAGCAGTTGGATGGCGGCACGATCACGATCGCCGACCAGCTCGTCGATGACGGGCAGCGTAGCGTGCGCCCCCAACAACGAGGTGTCGGCTATGTGCCGCAGGACGGCGCCCTTTTCCCACATCTCACCGTACTCGGCAACGTCGGGTTTGGGCTGGCGCGCCAAGATCGCGAGCGAGCGGTGCGCAAACTGCTGGAGCTTGTCGGGCTGGAGGGCCTTGAGCGCCGCTATCCGCACGAGCTCTCCGGCGGCCAGCAGCAACGGGTGGCGCTGGCGCGTGCGCTTGCGATCGAGCCCGGTGTGGTGCTATTGGACGAGCCGTTCAGCTCGCTCGACGCTTCCTTGCGAGCAGAGCTCGGTCGCGACGTCGCTCGTATCCTCAACGCCGCCGCGACCACGACCGTGCTCGTCACCCACGACCAGAATGAGGCGTTGGCGCTTGCCGACCAGATCGCCGTGCTCGAAGCCGGGCGCGTTGTGGCTAGAGACGATCCTCGCTCCCTCTACCGAGATCCGCCCGATCTGCTCGCGGCTAGCTCGATCGGGGAGGCCAACATCCTTGTGGGCGAGACTTACGGAGATCGCGCCCGTTGCGCGCTTGGCGACATCGCGCTGCGCGCGAACGGGCACCGCCGGCCTGACGGGCCCGCTCGTCTGCTGTTGCGGCCCGAGCAGCTGACGCTCCGCCTGCAGGCCACAGCTGAGGCGACTCGCGCAACGGTGCTGGAGCTGCGCTATCACGGGCACGACGGACTAGCCCACGTGGTTCTGGAGCATCCCAGCCGGGAGACCGTGCTTGCACGCGTGCCGGGCGAGCTCATACTCCAGCAGGGACAGGAGGTTTGGGTGCAGGCCAGTGGACCGGCCCACGCGTGGGCTGAGTAACAGGCTGCGTTTCGCGTCCCTATTCATATCTCGGGGAAGACAGCGCCGCATGCGGCGCTGTCCCTGGCCGCACATGTGCGGCCAGGCCGGTCGGTGCATGCACCGACCGGAACAACATCCATCCATGGCTTGCCGCTTCGAGTGGCGGTCTATTTTCGCTTGTGTCTGTTTTGGCTATGAGATTTCGAGGCGGGCTTTGGGGGAGCTACGGTGACGAGCGCGGCGCTGCCGGGCGGGAGCTCGACGGTCACCGTTCCCGAAGTGCTCGCGATGCTTTCCGCTCGCGGGGGAGCCTGCCAAGAGCCGTTGGTCGCGACAGCACGGCCGGCAAGCAGCACGCCACTTGTGGCGCTCGGAGATGAATCGGTAAGACGCTGTATCTGTGCGGCTCCCATGCCAGAGCCCACTTGAAGTTGCACAGAAAGCGGACTCGTACCTTCGGGTTCGTTGTTGCAGAGCACGACCTGCAGCGAGTGGCCGGGACCGGAGAATCCAGCCGCCACGATATTGGGGGAGCCTTCGGCTGAGATTGTCGTAGACAAAGGGCGATCGCCGATCAGTGTGTGTGTCAGCAGCAGCGCGTACCACTCCGGCTGGGCGCCTAGCTGTCCTTGTTCTAGGGCCGTCGGATTCGGTGCGCACAAGGGTGTATATCCCAAGCAGTTTGTTGGGTTGCCCTGAAGGTTGATACCGGCGGTCCCTGCCGCCATCGCTTGCGTGATGTAGCCGGTCGCCCACAGCGCCGAGGCGAACGTATTGCTGATGCCGGCCACTCCTCCACAGGAGACGGTGTTGGCCTCGTCGATGCGCAACGGGATGTCGCGTAATTCCGACACGGTCATGTAGCTGGCCAGCGACAGCGCCGCGGCTCCGCGACCCGCTGAGCTCAGCAGCGCTTCGATCGACGGCGGCGGCGTCTGCGCGCAGCCAAGCGGATAGTGGTGGCCGGTCAACAGCACAGGGCTCTGGGCGAGCGCCTCCTCTTCGCCCCATTCGCTGAACGCACCCGAGCCGGACACGTCGGGACCCGCGATCGGCACGTCCGGCGTGAGCGCTTGGATCGCTTCGCGGTAGGCGCTCGCCTCTTCCTCGTAACCCTGCGCTATCCAGGGTAGTTCGCGGAAACCGTGGCTGCCGTAGGAGTTCGGCTCGTTGCCGATCTCCACAGCCGCGAGGTACGGTCCGAGCGCACGGTGAGCAGCCGCCACCTCGCGTGCCGCGACAGTCGGTTCGTAGTGGGCCATGCCGAGGGTGAGCAGCACCTGCCAGCCGCTGCGTCGAGCAAGCAACCCGAGCTCGTTCAGCTGCGTCGGTCCGATCGTGCTGGTCGCCCAAGCCGGACGCGGCGTCTGCGAGTCGGTCCAGGCAACGTTCTCATCGGCGGTGATGCCGCCGAAGCGGAGCATCCCGGGCCCAAGCGAGCGCAGCAGCTCAACGAGGTTGCCGTGATTGGCGTACTGGACGAGCTGGCTTAGCGCGGCCATCTCGAAGGAGAGCCCGAGGAATCGCCGAGCCACCGGTCGGCCCGGGTCGAGTGGGTTGAAGGCGACGGTTACCGGCAGCAGTGTGGTCGGAGCGGCGATGACGGCCGGGTTATCGGCTGCGCGGGCGTGCCGAGGGGAGCTTGAGGCGCCGGCACCGGACGTGCTCGCGACGGCCGGCGTGCAGGCCACGAGGATCGCGCTTGTCAGGACAATGCTGGCAAGTGGCAAGACTCTCGCCACGCGGGATGCAGATCGCCGGGTACGCGCTGCGGCACAGCAGGCGCGAGAGATCGACGTTCGTACGGGAGCCATGTCGTGGGTTAACAGACTATGCGTCCCATCGGAGCGGACGGCTACGCGCTGCTTCCAGACAGCCGCGGCGGAGGCCAGGATGATTGGCATTCGGGTTCATGGTCGATCCAACAACCGGGCATCGCGCTCGCGTCAGCCCAAAGCACGCGGAGCCTGAGGTCTATCGCGTGATCGCGGTGTTCGACCGTTCGACCGTATGTGCGGGCCTCGTCAGGCGCCGACGTAGGCCGCGAGGTGCTCGCCGGTGAGGGTGGAGCGCGCGGCGACGAGCTCGGCGGGCGTGCCCTCGAAGACGATCCGGCCGCCGTCGTGGCCGGCGCCGGGGCCGAGGTCGATGATCCAGTCGGCGTGCGCCATGACCGCCTGGTGGTGCTCGATGACGATCACCGACTTGCCGGAGTCGACGAGCCGGTCGAGCAGGCCGAGCAGCTGCTCGACGTCGGCGAGGTGCAGGCCGGTGGTCGGCTCGTCGAGGACGTAGACCTCGCCGCTTCTCAGCCATCCGCGTGGCCAGCTTGAGCCGCTGGCGCTCGCCGCCGGACAGCGTGGGGAGGGGCTGGCCGAGCTTGAGATAGCCGAGCCCGACGTCGGCGAGCCGGTCGAGGATCTTGTGCGCTGCCGGCGTCTTCGCCTCGCCGGCGCCGAAGAACTCGTCGGCTTCCGCCACCGACATCGCGAGCACCTCGCTGATGTCCTTGCCGCCGAACTTGTACTCGAGCACCTCGGCCTGGAAGCGCTTCCCCTCGCACACCTCGCAGGGGGCGGCGACACCGGCCATCATCGCCAGGTCGGTGTAGATCACGCCGGCGCCGTTGCAGTTGGGGCAGGCGCCCTCGGAGTTGGCGCTGAACAGCGCCGGCTTGACGCCGTTCTCCTTCGCGAACGCCTTGCGGATCGGGTCGAGCAGTCCCGTGTACGTCGCCGGGTTGCTGCGCCGCGAGCCCTTGATCGCTGCCTGGTCGACCGAGACGACCCCGTCGCGGGGCGGGCGGGAATTGACAATCGAGCCGTCGATCAGCGAGCTCTTGCCCGAGCCCGCCACGCCGGTGATGACGACCAGCACGCCGAGCGGGATGTCGACGTCGACGTCCTGCAGGTTGTGGGTGCTGGCGCCGCGGACCTCGAGCGCGCCGTCCGGCGTCCGCACCGCCTCCTTGAGGGTGGCCCGGTCGTCGAGGTGGCGGCCGGTGATCGTGTCGCTCGCCCTGCAGCCCCTCGACGGTCCCCTCGAACACCACCTCGCCGCCGTCGGTCCCGGCCTTCGGGCCGAGGTCGACGACATGGTCGGCGATCGCGATCGTCTCCGGCTTGTGCTCCACGACGAGCACGGTGTTGCCCTTGTCGCGCAGCTGCAGCAGCAGCTCGTTCATCCGCTCGATGTCGTGCGGGTGCAGCCCGATCGTCGGCTCGTCGAAGACGTAGGTGACGTCGGTGAGCGAGGAGCCGAGCTGGCGGATCATCTTGACGCGCTGGGCCTCGCCGCCCGAGAGCGTGCCCGAAGGCCGCTCGAGCGAGAGGTAGCCCAGCCCGATGTCCACGAACGAGTCGAGCGTCGCCGCCAGCGCCTCGAGCAGCGGCGCGACCGACTTGTTCTCGAGTTTGCCCACCCACGCGGCGAGGTCGCTGATCTGCATCGCGCAGGCGTCGGCGATGTTGATCCCCTTGATCTTCGACGAGCGGGCCTCCGCGCTGAGCCGGGTCCCGTCGCACTCGGGACAGGTGGTGAAAGTGACCGCCCGCTCCACGAAGGCGCGGATGTGCGGCTGCAGCGAGTCGACGTCCTTGGAGAGCATCGACTTCTGGATCCGCGGGATCAGGCCCTCGTAGGTCAGGTTGACGCCGTCGACCTTGATCTTGGTCGGCTCCTTGTGGAGCAGATCGCCCAGCTCCTTCTTGGTGAACTTCTTGATCGGCTTGTCCGGGTCGAAGAAGCCGCAGCCCAGGAAGATCCGCCCGTACCAGCCGTCCATGCTGTAGCCGGGGATCGTGAGCGCGCCCTCTCTGAGCGACTTGCTGTCGTCGTAGAGCTGAGTGAGGTCGATGTCGTTGACCGCGCCCCGGCCCTCGCAGCGCGGGCACATGCCGCCGAGGATGCTGAAGCTTCGCTTCTCTTTCGTCGTGCGCCCGCCGCGCTCGAACGTGACCGCGCCGGCGCCCGAGATCGAGGCGACGTTGAAGGAGAACGCCTGGGGCGAGCCGATGTGCGGCTTGCCGAGCCGGCTGAAGAGGATGCGCAGCATCGCGCCTGAGTCGGTGGCGGTGCCGACCGTGGAGCGAGCGTCGGCGCCCATCCGCTCCTGGTCGACGATGATCGCGGTCGTCAGCCCTTCGAGCACGTCGACCTCGGGCCGCGCCAGCGTCGGCATGAAGCCCTGCACGAAGGCGCTGTAGGTCTCGTTGATCAGCCGCTGGGACTCCGCGGCGATCGTGCCGAACACCAGCGAGCTCTTGCCCGAGCCGGAGACGCCGGTGAACGCCGTCAGCCGGCGCTTGGGGATCTCGACGCTGATGTCCTTGAGGTTGTTGACGCGCGCGCCGTGCACGCGGATCGCCTCGTGGCTGTCGGCAGCGTGCGGCGCAGGGGACCGCGTGTTCGTCCTCGTGGCCATGCTCATCGTCTCTCCATCTGTTGGGCGCGACCGCCTCATCGGGGGTCCTGAAGCAGCCCGAGGACGTTGCCATCGGGGTCGGTGAAGGTGGCCACCAGGCGGCCGCCACCGACGTCGTGCGCGGGTTCCTTGACGGTGGCGCCCGCAGCGGTCACCTCGGCCAGCTTCGCCTCGATGTCCGGCACTTGCCAGAAGGCCACCGGCGAGGTCATGCCCTGCGGTCCACCGCCCGGCACCAGTCCGATGTGCTGGCCCTCGGCCTCGAAGCCGACGTAGTAGTCCGAGTCGGCCTGCGGCGGGATGCCGAGCAGGGCGGTGTATACCGCCTTGGCCGCCGCCAGGTCGGACACGGGATGCAGCACGGTCTTGATTCCCTGGGTGGAAGAGCCGGTCATGGTCACTCCTGAAGTCGTGGGTCTGCTCGAGATCATCTGGCTCAAAGACGAACGGGAAGTCCGGAAATCGACAGCCCGATCGCGCCGGATGGCGATTTTCGCCGTTGGCCCTGAAAGGTCCCGTGAATAGCGGTATCCGTGGCGGTCATTCTAGGTGCGGCGGGACCGCGGCGCAGCTACGCGAGGTGGGTTTGCCCTTGAGCGCCAGGGCGTGCGAGGGCCCGCTCAGCAGCGGCCTTTGAGCCTGACGCAGGTGCGCAGCGCGTCGAGCACCGCTAGTCGCTGGGGGAGAGCGCTGGTGCGCAGCGCGAGGTGGCTGCTGCTCTCCACGACCAGCCACGCGTCGCCCACGCGCTGGCCGGTGATGTTGCCGAAGATTCCACTTTGCTCGTTCACTACTCCGGGATGCCCCGCGACCGGGGTCGCGCCGGGCAGAGGCGCGGGCAACGTCCCGGGATGGTGGGCGTCGAGCAGCAACGCGACGTCGACCGCCCAGCCGCGATCGGTGATCTCCGTGTCGATGCATGAGAGATACGCTCGCCCGATCACCTGCGGAACCGGCCGCACTTGCAACACGACGTTGCCGAGTTGCTGCTGCGCGCCCTGCAAGCGGGAGCTGTCGATCGCGCATGGCCCCGTCGGCGGGTCGCGGCGGACGAGCACATGCCGGCCGCGCGCTCTGCCGGCAAACCGCGGGATCATGAAAAGCGTGTGTAGGGCCACTCGGGGACTGCGCTGCCAGGAAACGGTCGGGTCGGGAACCCAAGGAGTGCCTCCCGGCAGCCGGCGAGTCGCAAGCTCGCGGCCATTGGCATCGAGCGCGATCGGGTTGAACGCTCCGATCGCCTGCGGTGAGCCACCGTGCTCGACCTGCGGAAAGCCGACCGCGACGCGGTATCCATCCGGCAGGCGCGGTTCCGGTCGGGTGAGGATCGTGAGGGTCGGCGAAGCGCGCACGGCGGCGACCTGCGGAGCCGCGAGGTAGTAAGCAACTTGATAGGAGAAGTGCCGGCCTTGGTGGTCGCCGGAGCCGCCGACCACGTCGGCGTCGATGAACGGTTCGGCGACGGTCGGTGCATGCCCGCAGCCGCTGGCACCGCCTCCATACAGGCGCTCGAAGTGGCCATGGCCGAGCGATCGTTCCCGCGTGGTGAATTCTACCTGATCGCACCAGCCCACGTGGCCGCCGGCGATGTCCGGCGTGAACCCGATGCGGTAGCTGGTGCGACCGAGCGATTGCCTCGGCTCGGGCAGTGAGCCGGCGAGCGGAGCGGAGGAGTGCGTGCCACCGAGCAACACCGCCGCCGCTGCCGCGCCACCCGTGAGCAGTGCCATAGATGCAAGCAACGCGAGCGCTCTCGCACCGTGGCGCCAGCCGGGACGCGCAACGGCCACCCAAGCCACGTGCTCCCGCGAGTCGGGATCGGTGGCGAGGATCGTCTCCACTTGCAGCCGGCGTGCCGGCGGCGCGAGCGCCGAGCGCGAGTCTGTGCTCGGATCAGGCACCGGGTTGCCCGCCCGCACGAGGTCGATCGGATCGTGGCTCATCGCTCGTCTCCCCTCATTGCTTTCCTGCTTCGCTCAGCAGCTCGACCGGCGTACAGCCTGTGTGCGCGGGACGCTCGGTCTGCGCCGCCTCGGACGGCGCACGCTCGAGCATCTGCGCGAGGTGCCCACGCGCACGGTGAAGCCGCACGCGGAACGCGGCACTCGAACAGCCGAGCACGCTCGCGGCCTGCGCTGGAGAGAGCTCCTCCCATGCGACCAGCAGCAACGCCTCGCGCTCGCGCACAGTGAGCGCGAGCAGTGCATTCCGCAGCCGCGGCTCGACCTCTGCGCTCACCTGTGCCTCCTGCTCGGGGGGCTGGACAAACGTGCGCGTAAGCCGCGCACTGAGCGCCGCCGAGCGCAGGTGCCCACGACGGTGGTTGGCGAGCGTGCGGCGCGCCACCCCGTATAGCCAGGGCAGCGGCTCCTTCGGCACGCTGTCCAGTGCCCGCCAAGCCACAAGGAAGGTCTCGCTCACCACGTCCTCTACGACCGCCTGCGGAGCGCGGCGCAGCACATAGGCGCGCACCTCGGGGTGGAAACGCTCGAACAGGGTTTCGAATCGCTCCCGTCTATGCCTCTCAGGTCGCGCCATCATCTATCTATGTCCGGGTTGCTCGCGCACGTTACATCCCCCCGATCCCCCCGGCGAGTACAACGCGCTCGACGTGCACAGCACGCGAGATCCAGCCAACCGGAGCGGGACGGGGGTGTTTGGGTTCAGGACATGTGTCTCAGGTGATGGGTCTCTCATGAGTCGGGACATGGGTCTCATGTCGGGCTGAGCGTTTTCGTGGTGCTGGCCGTGGAGGCGCGGCCTTGGAGACTGGGCCGGAGCGATTAGACCGGCACGGCGTCCGGGGCTACGCCACATTGGCGGGCATGTCTAGAGCCCACGTTGCTGTTCTCCAGGTCGTATCCGATCAGATGTCCGTCACTGCCGCCGCTGCCGAGTACGGGTTCTCCCGCCGGCATCTTCACCGCCTTTTGGCTCGCTATCGAGAGGGAGGCTTGGAGGCGCTCAAGCCGCGATCCAAGCGCCCGAAGACGACGCCTACCGAGACGTCCGAGAACGTCCGCGAGCGGGTGATCGAGCTGCGTCGAGAGCTGACCGCGGACGGGCTGGACGCGGGACCAGTCACTATCGTCTGGCACCTCGAGCAAGAGGGACTCAACGCACCGTCGACATCCACGATCAGACGGATCCTGCACCACGCTGGACTGATCGTCCCCGAACCGCGCAAGCGCCCCAGAAGCAGCTACATCCGCTTCCAGGCGGCGCAGCCAAACGAGATGTGGCAGTCGGACTTCATCCACTGGCGCCTCAAGGACGGAACCGACATCGAGATCCTCAACTGGCTTGACGACCACTCCCGCTACCTGCTGTCCGCCAGCGCCCATCAACCTGTCACCGGGGACGCGGTGGTGAGCGTGTTCCTCGACACGGTCGCCGAGCACGGATCGCCGGCGAGCACGCTCACCGATAACGGCAGTGTCTACACCTCCCGCTTCACCGGCGGGCGCAACGCGTTCGAGTACGTGCTCCCCCTGCTCGGGATCCAGCAGAAGAACGGGTCCCCGGGGCACCCACAGACCCAAGGCAAGACCGAGCGCTTCCACCAGACCCAACAGCGCTGGCTCAGGGCCAGAGCACCCGCCGCAAGCATCGCACAGCTGCAACGTCAGCTCGACGAGTTCCGAGCACACTACAACGAGAAGCGCCCGCACCGCGCGCTTGACCGACGCACGCCAGCTAACGCCTACCGAGCCACACCCAAGGCGCTCCCAGCCAGCAACGGACACCCACCAGGCCACTACCGGCTGCGCTACGACCGGCTCGATAACAAAGGCAAAATGAGCCTCCGCCGAGCAGGCCGAATGCACCACCTCGGCGTCGGCGCCAAACACGCCCGCAAACGCGTCCTCGCGCTCGCCGACGACCACCACGTCACCGTCACCGACCTCACCACCGGCGAGATCCTCAGCCGCCACCTCATCGAACCCCACAAAACCTACTGGCGCAACCAAAACAACCAGCCAGGCCGCTGGCCCAACACCACAAACTGAGACCCATGTCCCGACTCAAACGAGACCCATGTCCCGACTCATGACAGTAAGCCGACGCGGGGACTCGAACCCTTGACACGCGGGTCCTAGCTGCCGGTGGGGCGTTCTACCCCGACCGCCGCCCAGGCGATTGCGGTCGCCTGCGACAGGCAGGTGACGCCGAGCTTGGCGTAGACGTGCTGGAGGTGCTTGTCGACGGTGCGCGTCGCGATGGCCATCTGGGCCGCCGTCTGCGCCGGGGAGTGGCCGAGGGCGAGCAGGCACAACGTGTCGGCCTGACGTGGGGTGAGCCCGAGTCCGCGCAGCGCCACTGCGCTCAATTCCCCCGCCCCTCCTTCGAGCAGCAGCACTTCGCGCCGGTCGGAGCGGCGGCTCGGCAGCAAACGTACGAGCACTCTGCCGCCGGCTCCCTGAAGCACGAGCGGCTCGGTGGCCGGGCGCGTACCGTGGCGCCCCGATATCCACGTGCGAACCTCCTCCGGCAGACCACGGCGCATCGCGTCCCCGTCGCCCAGCAACCGTCGAGCGCCCTCGGTGGCGAACTCCACCCGTCCCGTGCATATCGAGCACTACGACGTGGCGGCCCAGCGTGTCTAGGCCTTCCTCCAGCGCGGCCAGCACCGCCGCGCGAGCACCCCGCAATTCGGCGTTGCGGTAGGCCTGCATCAGATGAGGGCGGGCGAGGGACAGCAGTTGCACCTCGCGATCTGAGAAGTCCTCGTGCCCGCGACTCAACGCGATCCCGAGGACCAACGGCAAGCGAGCGGGCAGGGTGAAGGCGATCTGGCTCTCGACTTCGAGCGCCCGGTAGACCTCCTGATAGAGAGCTAGTCCGTGCAACGCCTGCCGGTCGATCACGTCCGAGAACCGGTAAGGACGGCCGTCGCCCGTCCGGCGAATACGCACGAGCAGCGGGTTCTCGTGCGCGAGCCTCGAGAAGATCGCGACTAGGTACTCGGGGATCTCGGGGATCGCCACCACGAAGGTCTCCTTGGGCTCGGTGGCTACCTCGTTGTATGACGCCCAGTCGGAGGGCACCATCCGGTTGAGGATCTCCAGCACCCCAGAGCGGAACTGGCCTAGGTCCTCGAAGCCGTACGCCTCCCCGACGAGCTCCAACAGCAGCTCCGTGTCCGTGAGCGTTTGACCGCGCATGAGCCGCCAAGTATGTCCACTTGCGCGGGCGGCATGCGTATAGATGCGTAGAGATGCGGCGGCCTCAAGCGCACGCAATCCAATACAAGACAGCGATCTCTTTCCAGGGCGGGGCACGGGTGTGCTTTGCGCAAGGCCCGTACAGGTCAGAGGAGCCGGTGGATATCCACACGAGATGAAGGGGTCACGATGACCGCTTGGACCAGCCGCTTGCAACCGTCCCCCGATCTTGGTGTGGCCAGGGGAGGATCGGTTATTCACAGGGCCGTAGCGCCCAAGCGCGCGCTGGTTGCGATTGCGCTGGCGTGCCTGGCGCTCGGTGTGTCGCTCCACCAGGGCTTGGGCTCTCCGAGCCGGCCGGTCGCATCTGTCATGGGCGCCCACGCCGCCTCGCGAGCGGGATTGTCGAGCTTGCCGGCGACGGCGCAGGGTCCGGTCTCGGCCGCTTTGGGGCATGACCAGACGGCATATCGCCTCGACGGACTGGTGGCGCATAATCCGGCGCAGCGGCTCTCGGCGCGGTTCGGGCGCTCGAGGGTAGCGGTCACTGCCGGCTCTGCGCGGTTCGCGATCTCCTTGAAAGCATTTGGGCGCGGCGACGCGCTGCGCGCACTCGCGCCCGTCTCGCCGGTGGCAAGCGCCGATCGGGTCAGCTACGCGTACGGTTCGCTGCGTGAGCGGTGGGCAAACGGGCCGCTGGGGCTGGAGCAGAGCTTTGATCTCACGCGACGCCCTGCCGGCGCGGGCGCGTTGACGCTTTCGCTTGCTGTGCCCGCGAGCGCGCGACTCGATCACGGAACGGTGTCGTTGCCGGGCGGGTTGCGTTACGCGGGCGTGCAGGCCCGCGATGCCGATGGTCGCGCTTTGCCTGCCTGGCTGCAGCTGCACGACGGACGCGTCCTCGTGCGAGTGAACGATCGCGGCGCGCGCTATCCGGTGCGGGTCGACCCGTTCGTGCAGCAGGCTGAGCTGACCGCCGGCGATGGTGTCGGCGGCGACGAGCTCGGCTACTCGGTCGCGGTCTCGGGCAACACGGTCGTCGTCGGCGCGCCTGAACACGAGGTGGGCTCTAACAAGCAGCAGGGCGCGGTGTACGTGTTCGAGATGGGAGCGGGCGGGTGGGCGAACGCGACCCAGACCGCCGAGCTGACCGACTCAACCGGAGAAGCCGGCGCGGAGCTTGGCTACTCGGTAGCGATCTCAGGCAACACGATCGCCGCCGGCGAGCCCGCCGGCACCGAGCTGCTGCACGACTCCAACCCCACCCACTCGCAGGGCACGGTCGATGTGTTCACAACCACCGGAGCCTGGACGAGCACGAGCACGCCGAACGCGCGACTGACCGAAGCAACCGAAACGGATGTTCTCGGCGGCGAGCTCGGTTGGTCGGTCGCGATCTCGGGTAAGACGATCGTCGCCGGCGCGCCCTTCGACGGCACGCATGGCGATCCCCAGGGTCTGGCGTTCGTGTTCGTGGAACCTGGCGGCGGTTGGTCGGGCAACCACACTCAATCTGCCGAACTGATGGAGGAAAAACAGTCCGGCGAGGATCATTTCGGCACGTCGGTGGCGGTTTCGGGCAATACCGTTGCAGTTGGCGCGCTCTACTTCGTGGGTGGCGGACATCAGGGCGCGGCGTTTGTGTTCACGGAACCTGGCGGCGGCTGGTCGGGTACCCGCACCCAGAACGCCGAGCTGGGAGCAAGCAACCCCAACCTCGCCGGCGGCGACGAGCTCGGCTCGTCAGTAGCGGTCTCAGGCAACACGGTCGTCGCGGGCGCGTTCAACCACAAGGTTGGCCAGGAGTCGGGTCAAGGCACGGCGTATGTGTTCGTGATGGGAGGCGACGGGTGGAAAGACATGACGCAGACAGCGGAACTGACGAGCAGCGAACCCATCGAAGGTAACGCCCTGGGCTTCTCGGTGGCGATCTCAGGCAACACGGTCGTCGCCGGCGCGCCTTCCCATCAGGTGTGCGAGAACAGCGGCCAAGGCATGGTGTACACGTACACGATGCCTGCGGGCGGCTGGGCAAACATGGCCCAGACCTCCGAACTGATCGCGAGCGACGGCACCTCGAGCGACAACCTGGGCTACTCGGTGGCGATCTCGGGTGCCACGATCGTCTCAGGCGCGTACCGGCATGTGGCGGGATCGGACACAGCTGACCACGGCGCGGCGGACGTGTTCACGAACGGCGAGGTTGCGACGAAAACGAGCTGCGAAACCCCTCCGGGTGGACCGGCGCCTCCGACGACGGGCTCAACGCCTCCCGTGACGGGATCGACAGGACCGCCGCCTCCCACGGTGAGGCCGGTGGCTTCCCCCACCGCCACGGTTGGATCGATTTCGGGCGGTCCTGCCAAGGTCACGGTGACCCTGTCGTGTCCGGGCGGCGCGGCGTGCGCGCCGGTGAGCCTGCAGGCCACGGTCAAGGAGCACCTCAAGGGCACGAAGCCAACGGCGGTCACCGCCGGCGCCAAAAAGAAGAATACGGGCACCACGACGAAGCAGGTGGTGGTCGCAAGCGGCGGCGTGACGCTCGCAGCGGGCGCGACGAAAGTGCTGACGCTGACGCTCAATTCGACCGGGCGGGCATTGCTATCAAAGTTCGGCAAGCTCACAACGATCGTGACCGTCAGCGCGGCCGGCAAGACGATCGATACGACCACTGTCACGGTGCAGAAGGCAAAGCCGAAGAAGAAAAAGAGGTAGATGATGGCCATGAGGTCATCGAGAAAGCTTGCTCTGACATGCGCTGTGTTCGCGGCGAGTTCGGCTCTGGCCTGACCCAGGCGACGCATCGTCTTTGACGTCAGGTACAGATTCTAGTAAGTAGTCTCTTGAGCGTGGAAACGATTACCGTGCTTATTGTGGCGGCAGTGCTGATTCTCGTGGTGCGAGAGCGATTCGTGTCGAAGTACGGCAGGTGGCTGCTGCGCAAGGAAGAGGAGCGCGAACGTGCCACCCGTCGATAGGGACGGACCTGCCTACGTGACAGGGTTGTCTGAATCCTCCGTGCTCGGTCGTCGAGTCCAGCGAGAGCGCCCCGACGACGCAGCTTGTCCGGACTCGCTCTGGCATGAGCGATATGCGCCCGAAGGACAGAGACGTCTTCGCCCACACGACCGATTCTTGAGACGGCGCCGCGCCTAAACTGCCGTCGATGACGGATGATTGTGAGGCGGAGGTTTGGGGGAATAAGGACGGTCGCGCGTGGCGCATCGGTGGAGAAGCCGAGGTCGCCTGGATCCGGGGGAGCACCGAGGTCTCGCTTGCGATCACGTCTGCGATCCCTCCGGTATTCGAGGCGTACGCCACCCTGGAGCTTCCTGGCAGCCGCGATCATCTCTCGGCCTCACCATTCGAGGACACGGACCGTCACAATGCTGGCGTGCTTGCCGTGCTCAGCGAGCATCCTGCGGGACAGCCGTGGTGGATTGGCTATCTCGACACGGGCGGCGCGGACATCGTTTTCTACGACGTGCGGAAGGTGAGGCCTAGCCCAACTAACGACGCTTGGTACGTGCTGGTCGAGGCTGGTCCGGAGCAAGCGGGCGTCTGGCGCGACCGGGAGCATTGGAAGAGTACCCTGCCGGACCTGATCTTTCCGGCCGATCGCTCATGGCTCTTCTCGACCTTGTGGGACGACGACTGGACCTGCATTGGCGGGTCTCGAGCGCTCGTGGACGCCTTTCTGGCTCATCCCGATCTTCGACATCGGACTCGCTGGGTAGACGCATCAGTCAAGGATGCGACACCTCCCGGCCACACCGCGATCTAAACGATTGCTGTCTCCTGGTGCTACTCAGGATGCACCGAAACGACCCACCAATTGCGACCGCCAAAGAACAAGCCACTTCACCACATCGCACTAGACTCGTGCTCCACAACCTTCGGGCGTCTACCAGTGGTTCTAGGTTAGTCGTCGCGCAAGGATCGAATCCGCTCTCGCATCTGCGGTAGCCGCACGGTTCTGAACTTCTCGGGCAGTCGTTCGTCATCAAGGACGGCGTCGAAAGCGTCGATGCCACGGTCGGATGCGAGCTTCGAGCATCGGTCTTCTTGGGCGAAGCGGAAGATGCGCTCGTTGAGCTTCAGGACATCGCGGATGGCGGACTCGCCGCGCTCGTCGAGCAGTAGGCGACTGAAGGCTCGGGCGCAGGCGACGGATGCTTCGAGCTGGCGCCATGCGAGATCGGTCTGCTTGTTGGCGAGGACGCTGTTGTGGACGCGGCTCTCCATGCAGCGCTCGGGTGCATGACCCACACGGGCACCTGCCGGCCTTCACCTGGCAGCAGGTCGATCTCGATGGCGGTGGTCCTGATGTCCTCCGAGTTCATGCCGTAGACGCTTTCGAGAAAGTCCAGGCGCCGCTTGTGACCGTCGCTGTCGAGGAACATCGCCGCTCCCGCTAGCGGCGTGCGGCGTTGCCACCCGGCCACATGGACCCGTCCGCCGAGCAGATTGCCTGCGCGCTGGAGGTCTTTTGTGTTGCCCAGGAAGTCGATGTCTCGGCTGACTACCGGCGCCGTCGTGAGTTTGTCTCCCAAGCGATCTTCGAGTTGGCCGATCCACACAGAGACCGCCTGTCCTCCAACGAGAACGACGTGCCGGTCGCGGACTACGTCCTCGATGCGGGCGATGATGCGCTGAGCCTCATCCAGGCTCAACGGAGACGCCGAGACCTCGATCGCATCGAGCGCCTCAACATCCAGGGCTGGCGGATTCTCGCTCAGGAGAGGGAGCGGGCCGAGTCCAGGTTGATACGAGCGCGGCCCGGCGGAAAAGCAAACGCCTCGGTTTCGTGCTTGGGCTGCGCCTCCGTCTTTTCCCCAGAGCGTAGGGCCTCCACATCGGCACGGCGAGCCCTCTCCTTCTCATCCCAGAGCTGTTGCGCATCGACGTATTCGATTGGAACGGTCATAGCTCTGTTGAGGATAACGCCTTCTCCGGAAGTTCTGTAGTCATTTCGCATCATTGCGGACAGTCTGAGGAATCGCCAGTGTGGCCATCTCAGGCTCACCGCGGGCAGAATCTCCTCTCGGACAAGCATCCGTTCGGCGCGGTCCGCGAGAGCTTGGTGCGCCCAGGTAGTAGAAAACGCGCCATCACAAGCAGGTCCGGCCGGCGGGGACCGAGCTAGTGTCGTATCGAGCAGGTGCTAAGGCAAGTGGGTGGTAAGCGCCGCGAGGACAAGCCCGCGCGCCTCGGCGAACGATGGTGCGTCGGGGGCTAGCCCGGGGACCGTCTCGTCGTAGCTCGTGCGCATCGCCTCGACGTTGGACTCGATGCGCCCTTGGCGATCGCCCTGCTTGACCAGCGTGAACTTCGCGACCGCAAGCTCACGGATGTGGGGCCGATCCAACTGAGCGCCGTGGTCACGGAGGATCAGCGCGAGGTCTGAGAGGTCCGTAGGGCGCAGTCGCTGCAGAAGCGTCCTCAGCTTCTCCGCCACAGTCTCCTCGAGTGTCAGCACCGGGACCTGGAACTCCGCGTAGTAGGGCGGTCCGATATTGGTCCAATCAGGTTCGTCGACAACAGCCTCGCGGTAGCTGATCTCGACAGCGATCTGTCCGTTGTGGTGTGGCGTGTGGAAGGCGATCTGGTCGAAATCGAGACTGTTCTGGGAATCGGTAGCCGGCACACCCGGGTCGATGCGCAGCATCGGCTCGTCGGTGGCGCGCCTCATCGCCTCGGCTATCTCGGTGGCCGCGATCTTGTGCTTTGGTGGGTTGGTGCGCGTCGCGTCAAGATCCCCTGAGAATCGGGCATGGCCGCGGACGTGACGAAGCACAAAGCCGCCCTTGAAGCACAGCTGACCTGGGAACTGGTCGACCAGATGCGCCGCCACAGTCACCAAAGCGAAGTCGCGCTCGATCAGCTCGATTGGCCGGTCCTGCTGCTCGGCGATGTCCTGCAGGTCGTACTCGTTGTGGATTAGACGGCGAGGGAGACTCATCCGATCAGCCTGTGGGCAAGCAGGGCGTCGGGATCGACGTTGATCCGCAGACCCCAGCGGGGGTCGGTTGGTCCTTGGTCCGGTGCGGAGGATGCGAGCAACGCGTGGGCATGGCTTCGACCTCGCAGATCCAACAAGGGCGCAGCCGCATCGGGACCGCGCAGCAATTCGAGCAGGTAGCCAAGCCTTCGAGCGACCGCAGCATTGCCGTAGCGCCTCGCGGCTGCGGCGAGATCTTCAGGCGTTGTCCGGTCCTGTATAGCCCTATCGAGTGCCTCAACTGTCTGCGCCAGCGTCACTCCCCAACGTGGGTTCGCCAGGCAATCGAGGATCGCCCGCTCTGGTAACGCGACCTGGGGCCCGTCGGGTGTCGACAGACCCCAGATCCGCTCGGGTGCCAGGAGCGCATAGCGAACTTCATCGCCTTGCCAGTCCCAGTTCACCAGACGGTGACACGTCAAGACGATCACGCGAAAGAAGTGCTGGTCGGAGAGACCGAACTCCGCCAACGCCCGTCCCGCAGTGATGAGATATGGGCTCGGGGTCACCGCGTCGACGAGCGGCAATACGCGCACGTCGGTCGAGCCGGTCGGGGCAACCACGAGATAGACACCCCGGCGCACCCGTCGAAGGCGGCCGTCGCGCCTGAGCTGACGTAGGGCGTCCTGGCTACGTCGCCGGGAGCCCGTGGCGGCATCGAGTGCATGCATATCCTCATCAAGTCGCACGACGGGATGGCGCCCAGCATTGAGCGCGTTGCGGTTGAGCGCAATGAATGCCCGCTCGCTCAGCGGGCGCTCGACGATAGGGATAGCGGAGGAGGCCATGCGTGTCCTTGTAGTTTGAGTCATCTTACAACATTATTGCTGTTTCGCTCAAACAAATGGGACAGGTGCTTCTATGGGCACCCGAGCAGGCCTGGAACGGTCTTCGCTTCTCCCTCAACCGTGGATCACCGGAGTGGTGCGTGAAGGCGGCCCTCTGGGGAAATCTCCAAGGAAATTCTCCCACCCGCTGCTAGACTGCAAAACCGCTTATTTGCAGGCCCTTCGTGATGCCGGAGGAGGGACTCGAACCCCCGACACGCGGATTATGATTCTTTCGCCGGCACCTCTAATTGCCCGTGTTTAGGCGGTTTTGGCCCAGATAGAAGGGCCTTTTTCAGCCTACGCGCGACGATCTGCCGCATCGGCCTCCGGGTAGACGAGCGCGGCACCGTTGGATGCTTCTATGTTGTCAAGGGCGTTTTTGCGAGTTGGTTGTAGAGGTGTCGTGAGAGGTGTCTCTTGAGGGAGCGCATCGCCTCTCGTTTGGTCTTTCCTTCGGTGATCTTTCGTTGCATGTAGGCGCGGCTCGGCGCGTGGTGGACTGAGTGTGAGAGCGCGATCGTGTAGATCGCTGCGTTGATTTGCCGGTCGCCTCCGCGGCTGAGGCGGTGCCTGACGGTCTTGCCGGATGACGCGGGTTGCGGGGCGGTGCCGTTGGCGCGTGCGAACGCTGCCTCGCTGGTGAAGCGTGCTGGGTTGAACGCTAGGAGCCTGCCTGCGCAGATAGGCCCGACGCCGGGCTCCTCTAAGAGCGCTGGGGAGAGCGAGCTGACCATCTCCTCGATCTGGCGGGTGTAGTTCTCGGCGTCTGCGTCGAGTGCTCGAGCACGGTTGGCGATGTCGCGGAGTACCTGCAGGGTCAAGTTCTCTTGCTGGGTCGCGGTCGGTCGTGTGCGCATCCCGGTGAGGCGGTTGGCGAGCGTCGCGCCGTTGCGAGCCTGACCGATCCGTTCCCGCAACGCGTACGGCGCACTGACCTGCAGCGCTTGCAGCTGGTTGTAGAGCCGGGAGCGCTCGCTGACGATGGAACGGTAGCCAGCCAACAGCATTTGCAGCGCCAAGCGCTTTCCCGACCCTCTGGGTGTCGAGAGTCCGTCGCCCGTGAGGACCTTCTTGGCGGCCAGCAGAGCATCGATGCGATCTGACTTGCCACCCCGACGCTCACGTCGTTGTGGGCGTTCGACCTCGAACACTTCGATCTCCTCGGCCTGCACAAACTCGCACAGTCCCGCGCCCCAGCTGCCGGCACCCTCGATACCGACCAGAACACTCTCACCGAGTTCTCTGAGCCAGCACACGAATTGGCTGTAGCCGGCGAGAGTGGTCTCGATCACGATCTCCCCGAGGACCTGTCCGAGCCCGTCCAGAGCTACCGCATGGTGTTGTTGCTTGTGCGTGTCCACGCCTACTGCGATCATGATTCTGTCTCCTCATCTACTGGTTGGCGCTGGTGTGATGTGGAGGCCGCCAGACAAAGCCATGTCGAGCGACAGGCACGCTTCTATGAAGTCATGGCGGCGTCCGTGACAGGCGGCGGGAGACAAATCCAACGTAGGGCACCCGACAACGGGGCCAGCCGTTTTACTTGAGTCATCCCGTCGCCTGCCACACCCTCTACGGGGCACCGGACACCACTACCTAGCCATCACGCCACCAAGCCCAAAACGGGCTCCGCGAACCAACGGCCAGCCCACTCATCACTGGGCCCCAGCAGGCCCAAACCAAACTACATGGCCGGTCTGGAGCCTTCGTGGTCTGTAAGGGGTGTGATGACCGCATCCAGCATCGGTGCCGCCAAGGGCGGTGGGTACGCGCGCTACTTGGAGTCAAAGACCGTCGAGCCAGAGCGCGGGGACTACTATCTGAGCCCCGACGGGGAGCCCACCCAGGCCCCCGGCAGGTGGCTTGGGAGCCCTGACACGCTCGCGCGGTTGGGGATCGAAGGCAGTGCTGTCGAGGGCCGGGATTTCATCGCTCTGATGGAGGGTCGCCACCCCCGAAGCGGTAAGTGGCTGCGTCGAGCAGGTGCCAATGGCGAGCGGGGTGGAGGGATAGACCTGACATTCAGCGCACCCAAGTCCGTGTCCGCCGTGTGGGCGCTCGGGGACGCGACCCAACGTCGTGAGATGGAGGCCGCGCACGCCGCCGCGGTGAGCGAGGCGATGGCGCATCTGACCGAGACGGTGCCAACAGTGCGCCGCCGTTATGGCGCGCAGGTCGTGGAGGAGCGCGCACGAGAGGTGGTGGCCGCCGAGTACCGCCACACCACTTCGCGGGGCGTCCTTGAAGGAGACGCACCAGACCCTCAACTGCACTGCCATGTCGTCATCACGAACGCGATCCGCGAGGACGGGAAGATCGTCGCGGTCGCCTCCAGGCCGATCTTCCGCTCCGCGCGGGAGGTTGGTGCGTACTACCGCTCAGCGCTCGCGCACCAACTCCAGCAGCGGGGTTATGCGATCGAGCGGGGCACCGGCAAACATGGCCGCTACTTCGAGATAGCCGGGGTGCCACGCGGTCTACTGGATGCCTTCTCCGCCCGTAGCCGCGAGGTCGCCAGGGCCGCCGAGCGTTTCCGTGCACAGTGGGGCCGGGCGCCCGAGCGCGGCGAGCTACGGGCGCTCAAGCTCGAGAACCGCCAAGTAAAGGTGCTCGTTACGCGCGCCGACCTGCAAGTGGTCTGGAACGAGACCGCTGCACGCTTTGAGTTCACCGGAGATAAGCCCGCGCGGCTGCTCGGCGTCACCGGAGGGCCGGTGCCCGAGCGTGCCCTTGAGGATCGCGTCGAGGAGCGCCTGACCGAGCGCGCCGCGACGTTCGAGCCCGGCGAGTTCCGCGCGACCCTGCTCGAGCAGTCCGTCGGCGAGCTTTCACCGCGCGAGGCTCTCGACTTCTCGCAGAGGATGATCGCCGAGCGCCGCGTGCTTCCCCTGGAGGGCGGGCTGATGACGACGCTCGCGGTACGCGCCCGCGAGCAGGCGATCGAGCGCCGGTTCACCGGGCTCGCGAACAACCGCGCTCGGGACGTGGGGGAGAGGGCACGTTCGATCGCGGGCGATCAAGTGGCCGAGAGGATAGGCGGACGCCTCAGCGCCGAGCAGACCCACGCGTTGGAGGTCATCACCGGCCCCGAGCGCGGCGCGATCCTCATCGGACCCGCCGGGACCGGCAAGGGCGTTGTGATCGACGCCGCCGCCAGAGCAGAGCAGTACGACGGCAATCAGACCCTGGGAATCGCCGTGTCCGGGTCCACCGCGCAAAGGCTCGGCCAGGACAGCCCCGCGCTCGCCGGCCAAACCCTGACCCTGGACGCGCTGGTCTCGCGCGTGGAGCGCGGCCAGCTCCACATCGACACAGACACGACGATCTACTTTGACGAGGCGGGGATGGCTGACACCTCGCGGCTTGACCGGCTCACCGAAACGGTGGAGCGCACGGGCTCCAAGCTCGTCGCGATCGGCGACGCGGCGCAGCTGCCTTCGATTGGGGCGGGGGGCATGTTCGAGCGGCTCGCCCTGATCGCCCCAAGCGCGGAGCTCTCGAATATTCGCCGGACGCTCGACCCCGACGAACAGCGCGCGTGGGCGGACCTGCGGGCCGGGCGCTCAGACCGCGCGATGGCGCATTACCACGCACGCGGACAGCTGCACATGGAGAACACGCGGGACGAGGCAGTCGAGCAGGCCGCGCAGAACTGGGCGGCACTCACCGAGACTCACGACCCAAGCGAGGTCGCGCTGATCTCCGATGCCTCAAACCAGGAGATCCACCGGCTCAACGCCCGCGCCCAGCACTTCCGTTCAGAGCGCGGCGAACTCGGAGAGCTCGAAGTCCCAGTGCCCGGCATCCACTACGGCATTCGTCAAGGCGACCGCGTAGCGATGATCGATCAGCACCACGAGCCAGGCGTCGAGCGCATCGAGAACGGCAGCCGCGGCGAAGTCCTCGACATCACCCCGGCCGGGGAGGTGCTGATCGAGTTTGACGTGACAGGCCGCAAGCGAACCTTGGCCGGCGATGACCTCGGACGCGTACGCCTCGGTTATGCCCAGCACATCCACCGTGCTCAAGGCGCGACCGTCACCCGCACACTGGTCGTTACAGGCGGCTGGCAGACCAGCAAGGAGCCCGCCTACGTCGAGGCATCCCGCGCCCGCCAGGGCACCGACTGGTTTGTCTCCCGCGAGGATCTCGGCGTCGAAGGACACGACACCGACCGCATCGGGCGCCTCGCCGAGAACATGCGCCGTAGCCACGCGCAAACCCCATCGCTTGCGCATCCCGAGCTGGCGGACCGCGATTACGGCACGCACTTTCACCGTCGATCGCGCCCAGCCGCACCAGCCGCATACCGGGGATCGTCCGCACGATCAACCGGATCGTCAACCCACCAGCACAGGAGCGAACACGATGAGCCAACGACGACAGATCGTGCTGCCCGATCCCGTAGACCTGCAGCTGCGCGAGCTGGCGGCCGCAGCAGATACGCCACCCTCCACGCTCGCCGCGCAAATCGTCTCGGGCGGCGTCGCCCAAGCCGCCAATGACGGCAAGGTCCGCCCGTTGCGCCCTTCGCCAGCGCTCATCGGCGGCAACGGCAGCGAACGGGCGCGGTGGCTCGAGCCCTACGGCGGCGACAGCAAATGGCGCCAGAAGATGTGGGGCGCAATCGTTGCACTGCACGGCCGCTATCCGACCCAACTGGAAGCGCTCAAGGACAAGTGGTGGAGGGACGAATCGCAGACCGAGACGCTATCCGCCCTCGCGGTATGGCGAGCCGAACTGGACGACGCCGGCCAAGACCCTCGCGACGAGCTGGCCTTCCAGAACCAGCTCGCCGACTACGCCCAAGTCCTGCGCCAACAGGGCGGTGGCGTCACCAAGGCATGGAAGCCAGGTGCACCGCCCACAGAGTGGGCCGGCGAGTAGCAGTCGCTCGGCTCAGCCGCTGACTGTTACAACTCTGAAACGTCTCTGCACCAACTCCACGAAGCGTGCCCACAGGCCACCAAAGGCCATATATCGTCGGGGGACAACTGACAATTGACCCCGGCGACAGCGCTAACTGCCCCGGGGTCGTGACACAGGAGACAGAACCTCCCATGTGCGACCACCGTACCCCAGAATTCTCTGAGGAGCACGCCCAGCTCGACCAGGCCGTCCTCAACATCATGTTCGACGTAGAGCGCCAACGGCCGTGGTCTACGACCGAGATCGCCCGCATGATCAGCACCCCCGGACACGTACCCGCAAGCATCGAGCGGCTGCGCACCGCCGGGCTCATCCACTGCTGGGGCGACCTGGCGAGCGCCTCGTACCCCTCCGTGCGCTTCTTCGAGCTTTGGCAGGGAGAGGACGGCGCCTGCGCCGAGGAGCACCACACCGAGAGCGCTGTCCTTGAAGGCGTGCTAGCCCGCACCGGCGGGCGCGGGCGGTGGGTGCCCGAACTGAAGATCCACCGTGCGTTCGGCGCAAAGAAGAACGAGCGCAAGCTCGCGATCACCGATGCGCTCAGCAGCCTCGATGCGTCCGGTCTAATCGAGCGCCGCTCGGGGCACGTCATGGCCTCCGAGGTAGCCAGGCGCCTAGACGAGATGATGCTCTGACGCAATCAGGGAACTAAGCCGCGTGTGACAGGCTGGCAGGCTGCCTACTGCTTCTGGCCTTGCTCGGCAGAAACAGTGACAGCGCGCCGGCGGTGAGGACGAACGCGGCAGATACCCATAGGCAGGCGGTTAGCCCTTGCCACTGATAGATCAGTCCCGACAGTACAGTCCCGGCCAAGCGCCCGACGGCGTTTGCCATGTAGTAGAAGCCGACATTCATGGCCACCTTGTCGTTGTCGGCATAGGAGAGGATCAGGTAGGAGTGGACTGCGGAGTTCATCGCGAACGCCACGCCGAAGGGAATCAGTCCGCCGACGATCGCGATCGTCGGGTCGAGATTCGTCGTGAGGGCCACCGCGATCGCAGCGGGACACGCCGCCAGTCCGAATGCCAGCCACATAGCAGTCCTGCCGTCAGGCTCACTGCCGGTCTCGTCGGCTCGACGGCGAACGAAGCGCGGTGCGGCCGCCTGGACGGCTCCATAACCAATCACCCACACAGCGAGGAGGGTCCCTACTTGCCAGAACGTCCAGCCCAGGACGGAATAGAGATAGAACGGAAGCGCAACCACGAACCATACGTCGCGGGCCGCGAACAAGAAGATACGAGCGGCGGCAAGAACATTGACAGCGCGGTTGTTGGAGAACATTTGAGTGAACTTCGCGGTCTTGTCCGGGTGGCCAAGATGCCCTCGCATCAGTCGGGAAGTCAAGATCAGGACAATGAACACCATCGCCGCCATGACCAACATCGCCGTCTGAAAGCCGACGAGCGTGAGCAGCAGGCCGCCGAGGAAGAAGCCGATTCCCTTGAGCGCGTTCTTCGACCCGGTCAGCACCGCGACCCAGCGGTACAGCGAGGATTCGTCGTTTTCGGGAGCGACCAGCTTGACAGCGCTCTTGGAGCTCATCTTCGTCAGATCCTTGGCGACGCCGGAAAGCGCCTGGGAGATCATCACGTAGGCAACGACCAGCAGCGACTCAGGCGCGAACCCCAGCATGAGCAGTGCCACTATCTGGATGATGAGACCCATGAAGAGCGTGATCTTCAGTCCCATTCGTGCCGCGAGCCAGCCGCCGACGAGGTTCGTGACGATGCCCGCGATCTCATACAGCACGAACAGCGAGGCGACTTGAAGCGGGCTGTAGCCGAGCTGGTCGAAGTAGAACAGCACGAGCGTCCTTGTCGCCCCGTCCACGAGCGTGTCCGTCCAATACGCGCCAGTTACGAGCGCGTAGTTGCGCAGGTCACCGCGACGCTGCGACGCGGTCCCCTCCACGGCAGTTGCCGTGTCGCTAGCCATCCCCAGACCTCGTAAAGACAGCGCTTTCCTCGACGGCTGTAAGGCTGTGCGCGACCGTGCGCGCCAGCTCCACGAGACGGTTCGCGTAACCCCACTCGTTGTCGTACCACGCGAGGATCTTCACCTGCGTCCCGTCTGTCACCATCGTTGAAGGGGCGTCGATGATCGACGAACGCGGATCGTCCTTGAAGTCGACCGACACCAGCGGCCGGCGCTCATAACCGAGGATGCCCGCCAGTGGTCCGCCGGCCGCTGACTCGAGCAGAGCGTTCACCTCCTCAACCGTCGTGGGGCGAGCCACCTCGAACACGCAATCGGTAAGCGACGCATTGAGCAGCGGAACGCGCACCGCGAGACCGTTCAGCTTGCCCTCAAGCTCGGGGAAGATCAGCCCGATCGCGGTGGCAGAACCAGTCGTCGTGGGGATCAATGAGACGTTCGCAGCGCGCGCCCTGCGCAAGTCCTTATGTGGCGAGTCGATCAGTGTCTGCGTGTTCGTCATGTCGTGCAGGGTCGTGATCAGCCCGTGCCGGATACCGATCCCCTCGTGGATCACCTTCACGACGGGTGCAAGACAGTTGGTGGTACACGACGCCGCCGTCAGCAGATCGTGACGTTGCGGGTCATAGAGATCGTCGTTGACGCCGACCACTACGTTCAGCGCCCCTTCCTTCACGGGCGCGGCAACGACGACCTTGCGCACCCCTTGGCGAAAATAGGCGTCGAGCAGCTCCGGCGTGCGAAACCTACACGAGCACTCGAGCACGATCTCGACCCCAAGCTCACCCCACGGCACATCCCCGGGCTCGGCGGCACTGCTGTAGCCAAGATCCGCCCCGTTGACTGTAAGAACGTCACCGTTGCCCTGTACGTCCTCGGACCAGCGGCCGTGGACAGAGTCGAACGTCAACAGGTGAGCAGCCGTGCTCGCGTCGCCAGCCAGCTCGTTGACATGGGTGAAAGCAAACTCTGGCCAGTCCCATGCGGCACGCAACGCCAGCCTACCCATGCGACCGAAGCCATTAATGCCAATACGCGTACCCGCGTCTGTGGTCGGGCTCACGAGACCACCGGCTCGAGTAGATCGCAAGTGTCCTGGCGAAGGCACTGGCGGGTCTTCCGATACGCCAACGTGAGAATGTGGGAGCGTACGCGCGCCCCGTCAAAGCTCGCTAGAACCGCGTCCGCGCTAGCACGGATTTCCTGGGCGGGCTTGGTATCGGCGAATTCGTCATCAAGCATCGTCAACAACATCCCGAGTCGGCATCTCGTGCGCCGTGCGGTCGGTACGGATGGCGTCGAGATGCTGAGCGATCAACTCGCGGACACGCTCCTCGATCCCATCGCGGATCGCACGCACATCCTCGATCGGCCTGTCTACCGGGTCGGGAATGTCCCACGCTTCCACGACGGTGGGGACATATGGGCAGGCATCGCCGCAGCCCATCGTGATCGCCCAATCGGCGTGCAGCTGCATCTCGATTGTGAGCCTCGTGGGGCGTCGTCCGGATATGTCGATCCCGACCTCGCGCATCGCCTCGACTACGGTCGGGGAAATCTCCGGGGCAGGTTCGGTGCCGGCGGACTCGGCGTGGACGTCGTCGGGGCTGTAGCGCTCAAAGAACGCCTGGGCCATCTGTGAGCGCCCAGCGTTGTGATTGCAGACGAACAGCACATATCGGATCGGCTGCTTACCCGTCTGTTGCTCTGTGGGGGACTCCTTATCGGTGGTCATGGTGCAGATCGTATTACATTGACGCGCGTGAGTGTTATTGATATAAGTAGATCGATGCCCGTCGATTTGGAGCTATCCCCCAAGCAGAAGCGAGCCAACGGCGCTCCCTGTTGTGAGCCCGTTGTCTACCCCGACGTACAGCGCGAGGAAGCGCTGCGCATGGCCGAAGTCGCCAAGGCCCTCGGCGACCCGATCCGTTTGCAGCTCGTGGACGTGCTGCGCAAGCACGCCGGAAAGGTCTGCGTCTGCGAGCTGGTGCCGCTGTTCGACATTTCTCAGTCCACGCTCTCTCACCACCTCAAGAAGCTGCGCGATGCCGGGATCGTGGACTCCGAGCGACAAGGGCTTTGGGCCTACTACTACGTGATCCCCGACGCACTCAAGGAGCTATCCGCATGGCTGAGCTGACCACCCCCGCCGAGACGACCGCGAACTCCTGTTGCGCTCCGGAGGCGCAGGCGACGTGTTGTGAGCCGAGCGCCAAGGCCGAGTGCTGCGACCCCAGCCACGGCGAGGGCTGCGGCTGCGCCGCCGACACCACCACGACACAAGCAGGCGACGTGCGTGAGCAGGTGCGTGAGCGCTACGCCGCCGCCGCTGTCCAGGTCACGACGACCGATCCTGGCGCCGGCTGCTGCGCCCCGAGCGAGACGTTCGATGGCGGCAGTGAGGTATTCGGCGCCGCGCTCTACGCGCTCGGCGATCACGAACAGCTACCGGACACCGCCAAGCTGGCTTCTCTCGGTTGCGGCAACCCCACCGCCGTCGCCGAACTGCACGAGGGCGAGACAGTCCTTGACCTCGGCTCCGGCGGCGGGATCGACGTGCTGCTCTCAGCCAAGCGCGTCGGCCCGACCGGCAGAGCCCACGGCCTCGATATGACCGATGAGATGCTTGCTCTCGCCCGTGAGAACGCCAAGAAGGCCGGCGTCGAGAATGTCGAGTTTCACAAGGGCTACATCGAGGAGATACCGCTCCCCGATGTGAGCGTTGACGTGGTTATCTCCAACTGCGTGATCAACCTCTCAGGCGACAAGCCCAAGGTGTTGCGCGAGGTCGCAAGGGTCCTGCGGCCCGGCGGGCGCTTCGCGGTTTCCGACGTGATCGCCGACGAGGACATGGACGACGCGACCCGCGCCGACATGCAGGCATACACCGGCTGCATCGCCGGGGCACTCACCCGCCAAGACTTCACCCAAGCGCTCACAGATGCCGGCTTGGTCGATGTCGAGATACGCGAGACTCACCGCGTACATCCGCAGGCGGCTTCGGCGATCGTCCGCGCCCGCAGGCCGATCGCGCCTCCGGTATGAGCGAAGCGTCGCACGAGGTTCATCTGCACGATCCACAGACGCTCTACCGCCATTGGGAGGAGAGTCAGTGGAGCCCTTGGGACATCGACCTGTCCACCGACCGAGAGCAGTGGACGGCGATGGAGGACCGCTCGCTCGTGTCGTTCGTCCTGGGCTCACTGATGGTTGCCGAGGAGCGCATCACGACGAAGTTCTCCGGGCTCGTCGGCGCAGACGGCAGCGAGGAGGAGATCACATTCCTGGCCACCCAGCAAGTGGATGAGGCCCGACACATGCAGTTCTACGCGCGCTTTCAGGACGAGGTTGTCTCAGAACCGGCAGTCATCGCCGCGCACGTCGAGCGCGCCCGCGAGCAAGTATCGCCAGCCTTCCAGACGATCTTTGACGACAAGCTCGTCGCTGCCCACGAACGCCTCCTAGCAAACCCCGGCGACATAGCGGCGAAGGTCGCGTTCGTAACGATCTATCACCTGATCCTCGAGGCTACCCTCGGACTAACGACATTCGAGTTCGCAACGCGCTTCATGAACCGTCAGAGCCTGCTCCCAGGATTCGTTGAGGGCTACACCAAGATTCACCATGACGAGCATCGCCACATCGGCTACGGCATTTGGTTTCTGCGCCAGGCAGTTGCCGAGGACAGCGGGATGGGCGACATAGTGCGCGGGAGCCTGCGCGAGCTACTTCCCGCAGTCGCCGAGTCTCTGACGCCGCCAGCGAGTGCCGATGCCTCCATCTTGGGAGCCTCGGCGGACGAGCTGCGCGCGTTCGCGCTCGACGGCTTGACCCGCAGGCTGAAGATCATCGGCGTACCCCTCGATACTCTCTGAGCCTGGATCACTAGCGCCGTAGTGGCTCGCACACAGTGACGATCGCGTCGTCGTCGGCTCACGCCAGGCTCCCGAGGTGGGGGACAGGCGCCAATGTTCTCGACTCGTTCACGGCTGGTTCACGGGATGGATACCTCCGGTCCTCAACTCTCTCAGAGACTGGCAATTCCTGAACATCATGTGCGCGAAAAGGAGATGAGCCCGCGATGAACGCTAGTCCGCTCGGCCGCATTGCACGCATCGTCCACCAGCGAAGGGCGACACCGACCTCGCCAAGATCGCATCGGCGACGCAGAGCTCTGACCGCCGCCGCCGTTATGGCAGCCCTATTGGCGGCAGCCGTGCCGATCGTCTCGGCCAGTGCCTTCTCGCCCGGGGGACCTGACAATCACGGGTACGCGGGGAGCCAAGACGGCCTCGGGGTCCAATCGGGCAAGATCAAACACGTATGGCTGATCATCCTTGAGAACAAGTCCTACGACGCCACCTTCACGGGTCTGAACAAAAACACCTACCTGTGGCAAACACTGCCCTCCCAGGGAGTGCTGTTGAAGAACTACTACGGCACAGGACACTTCAGTCTCGACAACTACGTCTCGATGGTGAGCGGCCAGGCAACGCAGTCCGACACACAGGCGGACTGCCCGTTCTACGACAAGTTCTCGGGCAGCATCGAAACGTCGGGATCACTGTTCACGAACCCAAACTACGGCCAGATGGTGTCCGCCCAAGGACCCAACGCTGCGGCCGGCTCCAACGGTTGTGTGTACCCGGCGAGCGTGCCGACGTTGTTCAACCAGCTCGACGCGGCTCACGAGAGCTGGAAGGGCTACAGCCAGGATCTCGGCAACGCAGACGCGAGCGGACCGGCGCACGACGCCGGGACGGAATACTGCGGCGCTCCATACTCCACGGCCGGTTCGACGGGCAGCACAGCACAACCCAACCCCGGCAGCGCCAACGCGACCGACCAGTATGTACCCAAGCACTTCCCGTTCCCCTGGTTTGAATCGATATTGCAATCCGGTGACTGCAACTCCCAGCACATCGCCAACATGTTCGATCCGACCAATGGTCTCTACCACGACCTGCAGAGCGCGGCCACAACCCCGGCGTTCAGCTGGATCTCACCAAACAACTGCAGCGACGGCCACGACGCTGTGTGTCACGGAAACAACCTGTCAGGCGGGTTCTCCAACCCGACCACGCCGAACGAACCGGTGAACTACACGGGCGGCCTGTACTCTGCCGACCTGTTCCTCGAGCATGTCATCCCCGAGATCGAGGAATCACAAGCATTCAAGGAAGGTGGGCTCATCGACGTTACCTTCGACGAGGGTTTCCCACCATTCACCTACACAGGCAATAGCTTCGCCAACTCGACTACCGATGCACCCGACGCGGCGACCTCCGTCGCATCTGACTCGGCCGCCGAGACACTGTTCGGGCACAGCGTGCACTACGAGCCGACTGGACCGAACACACCACTAGCCACGGACGCCGGCGGGAACGAGCTGTATCCCGGTCCAGGCGACAATGCGTTCCTCGACCGTCCTGCTGACTGTGTCGCGCAGACAGTCCCTGCCCAGCCGGCGGGTACCTGTCTGCTAGGTGGCGGCAGCAACGTTCCGGGCGCGCGCACGGACGCAGCAGCGACGGCCGCTACTGGAAGCTCAACGATCGCCGATAACGCGATCGTGGCGACCGACGCGGGCCGCTCGGTAACCGGCGCGGGTATTCCGGCGGGCGCCTTCGTCGGTCAGGTAACCGACACGCCGACAACCGCTACCGCTCCGAACCAGAGTGGTGGCTTTGTCGACATCGGGTCGTTCTCGCTCGTGGACTCATCCAACCATCCCCTGGTGACGACAGGGGCGGTGAGCGGCATAGTCCTTGGAGCGGATACTCCGACGACCGACCCGCTGTATGACGCCACCGATGCGACCACTGGCGGCGGAGACACCGGCAGCGTGCTGATCAGCCCCTACATTCGACCGGGCTCAGTGAGCACGGTCTACTACAACCACTACAGCTGGCTGCGCACAATGGAGGATCTGTTCAGCGTTGGCCACGTTTCGCCGGGCCTGGATGGAGAGGGTCACATCGGATACGCAGCCCAGCTCGGGCTTGCGCCGTTCGGCTCGGATGTGTTCAGCAATCCGCAGGGACCGTACCCGCCGGAAAGCCACCCGCACCCACACAAAGGTAATCCGCACCGACACGGACATAAGTCATATCGACCGAAAGGTCATCCGCACCGGCGTGGGAGGCGCTGATCCTTGTCTTCCCCAGCTGACCAGATGGGTAGCGGGCAGCGCCCGCAGGTGGCTACGACACCCCCCGTGCCATCGCCGACTGAGTCAGCATTTCGCGGCGGGGGCCGAGCCTTCGGGTTCGGCCCCCGTCTCACCGCTCGGATTACTGGCGTCCTCTTCGGCTTGGTCCTGCTCGTCGTGTTGGTTGGATTCCTGCTGACCGGACCCAGCAGCTCGAGGGCAAAGCACGCCGGCACGGCAAGCACACAAGCCAAACTGGCGGCGACGCACAGCGTCTCAGCCACCAAATATGGCGGGCTTCCGAGCTGGCTGCCGAAGACGAAGGCTCCTACCGAACGAGCCCTACAGGCAAGCAGCGCCCACCCAGTTCTCGCGATCCAGGGCAACACGGTCATCGTCCATCTCGCCCACGGGGGCGTAGACGCCACGGCCGTTGGACCCTCCGTACCGGAGGACGGCCGGTTCCCGGTTCCCGCGACAAGCCCTTGCACGTTCATCGTTACATTCGCCGCGGCATCCGGCGTAATCCCGCTCAGTGCAACTGCGTTCACCTTGATCGACGAGCGCGGTCACGTTCGTCATCCTCGAGTGACGACTATGGAGGGGGGCGCGCTACCCCGACAGGTCTTGCCGGGCAGGCCGTTGTCGCTGAAGGTTTACGACGTAATTCCGACCGGCGACGGCGCCCTGAGATGGACACCCGACGGTACGCGACCGATCGTCCTGTGGGACTTTGACGTCGAGATCGACTGAGGCCGAGCGCGGAGATACTCGACCAGCGCGAGTGTGAGTAAGCCTCAGCCGCCGAGCGGGGCAGTGGTGTCCGCGAACTCACGGAACAGGCCGGTCACGACGAATGCGACCTGCTCGCCGACATCAACCGCATTGTCGCCTATCCGCTCCAGCGCCCGCGCCACGAGCACCATGTGCATCGCCCACTCGCGCGTGTCGAGGTCATTGCCAGCATCAAGTGCGATACGGAAAATCTGACGGTTCAACCGGTTGATCTCGCGGTCCTGACGCGCGAGGTCTTCGGCCAAGCCGATGTCGCGGCCTGTAAAGGCGGCCTTGCACTGCACAACCTCCGAACGAGCATAGGAGCCCATCTTCAAGACCGCCTCGAGCACGTCGGGTCGGACGGGTGGCTCATAGCCCGAGAGTGGGATCAGCTTGGCGATGTTCACGCACTGGTCGCCCATCCGCTCGATGTGCACGATCACATGTAGGAGTGCCGCCACAAGTCGCAGATCGCCGGCGACGGGGGCCTGGGTGGCGAGCAGTGAGAGGATTCCCTGGTGGATCTCTAGGTAGCGGCCGTCGATACGGTCGTCGTCGGCGATCACCATCTGGGCGAGCTCGACGTTCTGGTGGGCGAGGGCCTCGAGCGTGCGGTCGAGCTGCTCGACGACAATGTCCAGAGCACCGAGCGCGCTCGTCTCAAGCTCCTGCAATTGTTCCTGGAAGTGCAGCCTGCCCTGCTGGCCGGTCAGTCGCGCCGGCTGCTCAGCGCTTGTGCTAGCCGAACTTTCCGGTGACATATTCCTCTGTTCTCTGGTCGTTGGGGTTCGTGAAGATCTGCTGTGTCGGTCCGACCTCTACCAGCTCGCCACTGAGCATGAACGCGGTGCGATTAGCTACACGCGCGGCCTGCTGCATGTTGTGGGTGACGATCACGATCGTCACACGCCGCTTGAGCTGGTCGATCAGCTCCTCGATCTTCAGCGTGGCGATCGGGTCGAGCGCCGAGCAGGGCTCGTCCATCAGGATCACCTCCGGTTCCACCGCCAGCGAACGCGCGATGCACAGGCGCTGTTGCTGGCCGCCGGAGAGGCCAGCGCCTGCCTCTGAGAGGCGATCCTTGACCTCATCCCACAATCCGGCGCCGCGCAGCGCGGTCTCCACCTTGTTGTGCAGGTCTCCGCGTCCCCGCGAGGCCAGGCGCAGTCCTGCTGCGACATTGTCGAAGATCGACATGGTGGGGAAGGGGTTGGGCTTCTGAAAGACCATGCCGATCGCGCGCCTCACGGCCACGACGTCGACAGCCGGATCGTAGATGTCGAAGTCGTCGAGCAGCACCTTGCCCTCGGCGCGCGCTCCTGGCACCTCCTCGTGCATACGGTTGATGCAGCGCACCATCGTCGACTTGCCACAGCCCGACGGGCCGATGATCGCAGTGACCTCATTCGCGTGGAAGTCCAGGTCGATGCCCTTGACCTGCTCAGCGGCGCCATAGAACGCATGTAGTTTCTCGAGCTTCACCGCAAGACCGTCGCGTAGGTTCGCGTGCGAGACAGCACTGGCAACCGGAGCCGGCTCAGCAGCCCTCGAGGGTTGGCTTTGGCTGGGATCGAGCATCTGCACAGGTGGTTGGTCAGCGCTCGTTCTGGGCTCGTTAGCACTCATCTTAGGCTGCTCCTTCGCGCGAGCAGGCGCGCAGCGAGGTTGAGTAGGAGGATCATGACGACAAGCGTTAGGGCCGCTCCCCACGCACGATTGACCACGGCCGTCGTCGGAGACGTGACGTCCGTGTATATCTGCACTGGCAGCGAGTTCATGAAGCCACCGAGGTTGAAATTCGTCTTCAGCGTCGCGGCCGCGGTGAACAGCAACGGTGCGGTCTCTCCGGCGGCGCGCGCGATCGCCAGCAACACACCCGTTAGCAAGCCCGGCAAAGCGGTCGGCAGCACGATCCTGAAGATCACCTTCCAGCGCGGCGCCCCTAGTGCCAGGGCTGACTCGCGCAGCGATCCAGGTACGAGCAGTAGCACCACCTCGGCAGAGCGTGTCACGACCGGCAGCATCAGCAGTGCGAGCGCGAGCGAGCCCTTGTAGGCGGCATAAGAGCTGCCGGTGCCCACGATCAGGGCGATGTAGATGAACAGGCCGAACATGATCGAAGGCACACCGGTGAGCACATCTACGAAGAAGCGCACGACCTGTGCGAAGCGACTGTCGCGTCCGTACTCCACGAGCCACACCGCCACCCCGAGGCCGACTGGTATCGCGAGCACGGAGGCGAGCGCCACGATCTCGATCGTGCCAAGGATCGCACTCTTGATCCCGCCGATCGAGGAGTTCGCAAAAAACGTGTTGCCGGTCGGATCGGTTGTAAAGAAGTCAACGCTCCAGGAGCCAAGGCCCTTGCTGAGCAGGTAGTACACGATCAGCGCGAGCGGTACCAGCGCGATGGCGGTGGCGAGCAGGATCGAACCGCGCGCGATCCTGTCTTTGCGCCGGCGACGCGGGCTTACGGAAAAGCGCTCAATCAGTTGGGCATATTTGTCGCGCTCATGCGCCCGCAGCCACTCCCGTCCGAGTGTCGGTCTCGCCGGAGTCGAGCGGATCCGGCACGCTTCGGTTTGTTGGCGCGCGATGCCCTCAAGACGAGCAAGCGTGCGATCACGTTGACCAGCAGCGTCAGCACGAATAGCACAAGTCCAGCGGCGAACAGGGCAGAGCGGTGTAGTTCCTGGGCCTCGCCGAACTCGTTAGCGATCGCCGCGGCGAGGCTGTAGCCCTGGCCGAATAGGTGGTGCCCAAGCACGGGAGCGTCACCCACGAGGATCGTCACGGCGATTGTCTCACCGATCGCGCGACCCAGTCCGAGCATCGCCGCACCGGAGATCCCGCTACGACAGTAGGGGAGCACCGCTATGCGGATCATCTCCCAACGGGTAGCGCCTAGCCCAAACGCTGCCTCCTTGTGATCGGCGGGCACAGTGCTCATAACCTCCCGCGAGATCGAGCTCACAATCGGCAGGATCATGATCGCGAGCACCAGTCCCGTAATGAAGTAATTGGGGATCGTCACCACGCCGCCCCCGATGAAAGGCACGAACGACAGCTTGTCGGCTACCCACTGCTCGGCCGGCAACAGCTTGGGCGCAAGGAAGAAGATTCCCCACAGCCCGTACACAACGGAAGGCACAGCGGCCAGCAGCTCGATCAGGATCGTCACCGGACCGCGGATGCGCAAAGGGCACAGCTCGGTGACGTACAACGCAGTGGCCACAGCCACCGGCACGCCGATCAGGAGCGCCAGGCCCGAGGTGATGAGCGTCCCAACCAGTAGCGGCAACGCACCGAATTCGTTGGCGCTCACGTTCCAGTTGTTGTCGAACGTGAAACCGATCACACCGAACTTGGCGAACGCCGGGTGCGCTTCGCCGACGAGCTTGATGAAGAAGTAGACGATCAGCGCAAGGATCGACGCGGCCAAAGCCGTCAGCCCATACTTCAGCGCTCGATCTGGGAGACGCGCAAGCGGCGACCGTTGAAGTCTCAAACGGTCGCCGCTTGCTACGGATGCGCTCTCCACGGTGTTCCCTGTCCCTAACCGGCCTCCCAGCCACGCTTGGCGTGGCTGGGATCTGTTTCGATAGCCGCCGGCACGATGGTCGCGACTATATGTGGCCGGCTCGTGCTCATTTCAGCCCGAGATCGGGGCTCCGTTGCATTGCAGTTCGGTCACTGCGGTCTTTGACTTTTCGAGGATCGCGCTCGGCAGCGGGGCGTAGTCGGCCTGGCTGAGGACGCTCTGGCCTGAGCCGAGGCCATAGTTCAGGAACTGCACGACGCCCTTCGCAGCCGCTTCGCCGCCGGGTACGCCAGCCTTGCACATGTCCTTGTAGACGATGATGAACGTCTGCGAAGCGATCGGGTATGCCGCCGGATTGCTCGGGTTGGAGATCTTGAAGCCGAGATTGGCGGGAACTTCGATGCCTTCAGCAGCGGCACTCGTCGAGGCAAGCGACGGTTCGATGTACTTGCCCGACTTGTTCTTCACGCTCGCGTAGGTGAATTTGTGTTGCAGCGCGTAAGCCTGCTCGACATAGCCGACTGCACCTGTCGTCTGCTGGACCGCACCGGCTACGCCGGCGTTGCCCTTGGCACCCGTGCCGGTAGGCCACTGCACATCCTTGCCTTCGCCGACCTTGCTCTTCCATTCCGGGTCCACAGCGGCCAGGAAGCCGGTGAAGCCGGAGGTCGTGCCGGAGGAGTCCGAGCGGTGCACCACGGTGATCGGAGTGCTCGGCAGCGACACGCCCGGGTTGAGCGCCGCAATCTCCGGGGCATTCCAGGTCTTGATCTTGCCCATGTAGATGTCGGCGATCGTCTTGCCTTCCAGCTTCAATCCGCTCTGCACGCCAGGCAGGTTGTAGGAGACTGTGATCGCGCCCAGGAACATCGGAATCTGCTGGACGGGACCGACCTTTTCAAACGTCGCAATGTCAGCTGGCTTCAGCGGCGGGTCGCTTGCGCCGAAGTCAACTGTCTTGCCCTCCAGCGAGGTGATACCTGCGCCAGAGCCGATTGACTGGTAGTTGACGGTCAGGCCCGATATGCCGGAGCCCCACTGCTGATATACCGGGGCCGCGAACGTCGAGCCGGCGCCGGAGATGGTCGCGGACGAGCTCGACGAGGCGTTCGAGCTCGTCGAGCTCGATTTCCCGCATGCGCCGAGAGTGATTGCGAGCAGCGCGCAACTGGCGAGCGCACCAATCTGATTCTTGTTCACAACGTCTCCTATGACTGGATTTTTGGACGACGAAGAGGACGCGTAGACCCCTGCGCCGGCTCAGTGCGAGTCAAGTCTCGTCAATCCAAGGGGGGGTCGTTGTGAACATCTCGTGAAGGCTGGGGATGGAAGCGGTAGCCAAATCCGGGATGGGTGTGGATGAAGCGCCGGTCGGACATGGCCTGCTCGAGCTTGTTTCGCAGCTTGCTCACGTACACATCCACCGATCGGTCTCCGTGGCGCAGCTCGCCGCCCCACACTGCGCTGAATAGCTCCTCGCGCGTGACGATCGCGCCCGCCCGACCCGCTAGGGCGCCGAGTAGCTCGAACTCACGCACCGACAGTGTCAGAGCACGACCGTTGGCGAGCACCAGACCCTCGCCGAGCCTGATCTCAAGCTCGCCTGCATACAGGGTGCTGGAGCTGTCCTGGTGCACGGCCACGGGTCCTCAGCGTGACGTGCAAACGCAGTAGAGGCGTTGCGAACTCGTGATCGACTCGTGAAGAAGTCGTGAAGGACACGACGCCTGGGTTGCCGGGCGCATACCCTTGTCGGATGGCCTTTTTGCGCCGCTCAGCCGACCCTACCCTGCTTATGCTCGTGGAGAATGCCAGCAGCAACATCCTGCGCTCTGGCTTGCTGCTACGCGAGCTGCTCGCTGAGCTACCCGAGCGCTCGAGCCTCGCCGAGGACTTGAAGTCCTTTGAGCAGGAGGGCGATCGCATCACCCACGACATCATCCACCGTCTCAACGGTGGTGGACGGCGTCTGCGCGTGCCGTTCGATGCAGGCGACGGCTACGCACTTGCCACCGCGCTCGACGACGTGCTCGACCACACCGAGCAGACAGCCGCATTGCTCTACCTCTACGGCGTGGAAGCGCCGATGGAGCAAGCGGTCGAAATGGCAGATGTCCTGGTTGGTGCGGACGAGCAGATCGTAAAGGCGCTTGAGCAGCTCAGCGCGGGGGGGAGCCCGGACCGTATCTGGTGGAGATCCATCGCCTTGAGAACGAGGGCGACCGGCTCCTGCGCGACGGTGTTGCCTCGCTATTCGCCGGCGGCGCCGACCCGATGGTCGTGATCCGCTGGAAGGACATCTTCGAGTCGCTGGAGGCTGCGATCGACGCGTGCGAGACGGTCGCCCACATGATCGAGGGAATCATGCTCAAACGGGGCAAACGCCATCGCTGAGCGCCGGTAGGGGACATGTCAGCGTACGGTGACAACGATGTTTTTGTCAGCGTACGACGACATGTCTGGCTAGAAAGTCGTGGCCGGGGCGCTCGTCTGGATCTGCGCGCCACCGAGACTGCCGACGAAATAGATTTGGAAAGACGCGTTCGTGCCCGCTGATACTTCCGGCAGCACCGCCCGTCCAGCCGCCACGATCTTCGAGCCGCGCCGTGCAACGGCAAATACCACAAGGTTCTGCTGGGCCACTTGCGAGCGGTTCGCCACGGTCCCCGACAGTGTCGCTTCCGTGCTGGGATGTGTGCCCGCCACGCTCAACTGAGGAATGTTCCCGGTTGTCTGCTTGGCTTCTCCCACGACCGCGCTCGCGGAGGTTGGGGTGCCCGTTGCCTGCACCTGATCATCGACCCAGATCGCTTCCTGGCCGGGCTCCAGCAACGAGACGGTTGTGAGTGAGGGCTGCTCACCAGACGCGTTGTTCTGAAAGACCACGCTCCCGTGCGCGTCGCGCACCGTGATCTCGATCGGCGCGTTCTCCAGCACATGCGTGCCCGTGTTGCGCAGAGCCACCACCACCGCCACGCCTTCATGCCGAGCGGACCACCGCGCTCTGTAGCACCTTCACGCTCGGATTCTGCTTCGTCACGGACACACCTTGCGAGGCCAACACGTCGTGCTTTGCCTGCAGCTGCAGTTCCGCGCTGCGTTCCTGGGTGCTCTGACAACCACACAGCGCAAGCACGGTCGCGACAGACGCCAACCGCAACCGGCACATCACGAACACGCCCACCCCATCCCCAAAAAGACAGGCTGCGCTGAAGCGCCCGGCGCTCGGGCGCGAGCCGCCGGCGTCGAGTCTCACCCGAACGCCCCGCTCACATACTCCGCGTGCGCTGCTCGCGCGGATGGTCGAACACCTGCGTGCTCGGCCCGTACTCGACGAGCTCGCCGAGGTGCATGAACGCGACGTGGTCGGCCACGCGCATCGCCTGCTGCAGGTTGTGCGTGACGATCACGATCGCCACGCTCTCGCGCAAGCCCACTATCAACTGCTCGATCGTCGCGGTGGAGATCGGGTCGAGCGCCGAGCACGGCTCATCGAGCAGCAGCACCTCGGGATCGACCGCAAGCGCGCGCGCGATGCACAACCGCTGCTGCTGGCCGCCGGAGAGGCGCAGCGCCGGATGGTCGAGGTTGCCCGCCACCTCGTCGTAGAGCCCTGCGCGGCGCAGCGCATCGACCACTGCCGGCATCAGCTCATCGCGCGAGCGGCGTTTGCGGCGCCTTGCGCCCTTCTCACCGTGCTCCTCGCGCAGCGCATACGCCACGTTCTCAAAGATGCTCATCGGAAACGGGTTGGGCTGCTGAAAGACCATCGAGACGCGTCGGCGCAGCGAGTTGACCTCGATCTCGCCGATCTCCTGCCCATCGAGGGTCACGCGTCCGGCGCGGGCCGCCCCGGCAGTGATCTCCGTGAGCCGGTTCAGCGAGCGCAGCAGTGTCGTCTTGCCCGAACCCGAAGCCCCGATCAGTCCGAGCACCTCGCCCTTGCGCACCGGCAAGCTCACGTCGCGCACCACCCAGCGCTCGCCGTAAGCGAGCCACACGCCTTCGATGCGCATCCGCTCCTGCACGTCGGCGGCCGGTGCGCGCTCGCTCGCGCTCGTGAGCGGCGCAGAGCTGGAGCGTTCCAAGGTGGCGGATGTCGCGCCCGAACCGTTCGGCGGAGGACGCACTACCGTCGGATCGCGCTCGAGCACGATCCGACGCACTGGCGGGGGCATCAGCGGCTCCACGGCAAGCTCCCCGCCAAGACTCGCCATCTGCTCGGCTCGTCCCTGGTCTTCGCCGAGTTGAACCGCATCACGAGCACATTCAACAGCGAGCACCATCAGCAGCAGCACGAATGCCGCTGCATAAGCCTTTTCGTGCGCGTTGCCTTCGCCCGCCGGCGAGTTGAATAGCACGTAGCTGGTCAGCGTCCCGCCGGTGCCGCGCAACGTAGAGAGGACCGGAGCTCCGCCCGCGCCTTCCAAGCGGATCGTCGCCCCCAGCAGGATCACAACGATCGCCGTGTCGCCAACGATGCGCCCGACGCCCAACGTCACGCCGTTGGCGATGCTCGGCCGGACAGACGGCAACAGCACTTTGCGGATCGTCGTCGCCTTCGTCTTGCCAAGTGCATACGACGCCTCGCGTACGTGCCCCGGGACCTGCATCAGGGCCTCACGCGTGGAGGCCACCACCAACGGCAGCGCGATCAACGACATCATCGCGCCCGCCGTCAGAAACGAGCGCCCAAAGACCGATCCCCCCGCCGAAGTCTGCGAAAGGAAGGCCAGTGCCGGGCGCGCGAACAGCACCAATCCGAACATCGCAAGCAGCACGCTCGGCGCCCCCGCGATCATCTCCACCCCAGACTCCACCAGCCGCGCCAGCCAGGCCGGACGCTGGTACTCGCTCATCCACACCGCCAATCCCACGCCCACAGGCGCCGCGATCGCGATACCTACCGCCGTCAGCAGTAGCGTGCCCTCGATCGGGTCCAGAAAGCCGCCGGAAGTAGCCTGATTCTGCGAGGGGCTCGGGTGTTCCAACAGCAGGCTGGGGCGCAGATAGGCGATCCCCTTCACGAGCATGAACAGCACGATCGCGCCAGCCACAAGGCACAACCCGATCCCCACCGTCCAGCACAGCACGTAGGCGATGCGATCGGCCAATGGCCAGCTGCTCACCGAGTCGCGTTTGCCGATCGCACGGATCGAGCCGGCTGGCGGTACCAGAGCTTGCGGCACGCTTGCCATCAGGTTCTGATCCCGTAGCGCTTCATCGGTTGCTTCGCCACCCATCCCGCCAGCGAGAGCAGCGCGCACGAGACGAGCAGCACGGCCGCCATCGCATACAGCGTCTGTTCCACCGGCACTACCGAGAGTCGTCTATGTAGTGGATGATCGTCGCCGCCAGCGGCCTCACCGGCTCGAAGAAGAACGTCGCTCCGTCGAGCGGGTTGGGGCGAAGCCGCGCGAGCCGGCCACCATCGCGAGCATGATCGCCTCGCCCAGGGCCCGCGCGGTGGCGAGCACAGCAGCCGCGACGATCGCCGGACGCACGGTGCGCAACGACACGCGCCAGGTCGTGCGCCAGCGGTTGACTCCGAGCGCCGCCGAGCCCTCCGTCCAGGAGCTCGGTACGGATTCAAGCGCGCTCGCGATGATCGCCACCATGATCGGCACGATCATCACCGTCAGGATCAATGTCGCCACGCTCAGGTTGGCCCCGGTGAGCTGCACCACGTACTCCACCGAGCGCTTGCGCTGCGTTGGAGATCAGGTTGTGTTCCACCCACGGAGCGATCGCAAGGATCCCGATCAGTCCGTAGACGACCGACGGCACCCCCGCCAGCAGCCGGATCACGGGGTCGATCGCGCGCTTGACCCGAGCCGGCGCGAGCTCCACGACGAACACCGCCGCCAAGATCGAGATGACCATGCCAAAGATCACGGCAAGCCCGGAGGTCAGGATGTGTCGCCCAGATCAGAGGCCAAGCCCTGAAGTGGTAGATGTAGTTGGCGGGATCTCTGGGGCCCGTTGATCATCGCCTTGAACTGCGTGTCCACGTCGCCGCCGCTGCCAAACCACGCGAGGCCGTTGTGCGCAGAACGACGGCCACGCTTTCGAGAACACGGTGATCGCCATGCCCGCGATCACCACGAGCACGCCCACGGCGAGCGCGCGCAGCGCCAGCTCCGCGCGCCGCTCAGCGGCGGCAGCCCCGTCCTGCGAGCACCCGGCTACTCATGCGGCCGGGCCGCCTCTTGGGCGACCCGGCCGGCACTTGTCGTTGCGTGCGGGTCGTGCATCGACCGCTCGAAGGAGGAGGTCCGCGCGACCTCGCTAGTGGATTGCGATCCACTCGGAGTTGATGATCTTGCGCGCCGTAGCGTTTTTCGAGCTGGTGATCCATTCGATGAACTTCGCCGCGGCGCCCTTTCGGGGCGCCCTTGGTCACCATCCAGAAGTTACGCACGCCCTGGTACTGCCCCGACTTGGCGTTCTGCAGGCGTGCAGGGGATGCCCTGGTAGCCGACCGCGTGGACGCCGCTCGTGAACGCGAACGACACGAAGCCGATCGCGTCTTCGTCGGTTTTGACCTTGTTCTGCACGAGGCCGTTGCTTTCCTCGGCCTCCGCGCTGGGGGAGATCTTCAGCGTTTCGCCGAGGAAGATGTCCTGGAAGGCGGCCTGCGTACCGGAGGAGGCGATGCGGTCGACGAGGTCGATCGGGCCCTGGATTTTCGCTCCAGGCACTTCGCTCCATTCGCGCACGTCGCCGGTGAAGATCGCCTGCACCGTCTGCTGGTTGAGGTTTGCGATCGGGTTCTTGGGATTGGTGATCATGCACACGCCGTCGCGGGCGATCTTCGTGAACACGAGCCCTTTGGGGTCGCCTTCTTCGGGGTTGCGCGACACGTCGCCGATGTCAACGCGTCCAGCGGCCACGTCGGAGACGCCCACATCTGAGGTGCCCTGGCCCGACCTTTGGCGTCGGTTCTTTGGTCGCTTTGTGGTAGGCGGCGGCAAGCTGGGTCATCAGCGGGAAGACAGAGGTCGAGCCGTCGATCAGCAGGGCACGCGCCCCGGCGACGGCGGGAACGGCCAGCGCGAGCACGGCGATCAGCGAAACGGTCAGGGTGCGGGTGGGTCGTCGCACGGGGAAGTCTTGCTCCTTTGTCGGGCGGGGTCCGACGTGCCAGTGTCGAGTGGAGCGCAGCGAGCCCCAAACGTGAACAAGATGTGTTCAGGCGGAGAAGAATCTGTGAACACGAAGCGGCGGACGAGAGACCGTTGTTATCGAGTCGGTAACAGGATCGGTCGCTCCGGACGATCAGCCTTGGCGGTGCTTCCCGCGCGCCTGTGCGTCTCGATAGTCGTGCTGCTGCTGTGCGCGGCCACGGCCCAAGCCGAAATCTCCCCTGTCAGCCTCGATCGACGGGCCTTCAGCTCCGAAATCGTCGAATTCGGCGGCGCCGCGATGGCCGCCGACGGCACGGGCGGGATCGTCTATCGCAAGCGAGTGGAAGGCCGCGCCCACATCTTCGTCGCGCAATACGTCGAAGGCAAATGGAATCCGCCGCAGCGCGTAGACGTGGGGGAGAAGTTCGAATCCTCCTTCCCCGCGATCGCGGCCGGCGAAGGCGGGCGGCTTGTGGTGGTGTGGGCCAACCATTACTCCTCAACGACCGACGGTCTGTTCGCGGCCACGATCGACCCGGGCTCCGCCGGCTTTCAACCGCCGTCCCGGTCGATCTGAACATCGGCCAGGCGACCGGCACCTACCCCTCGGTGGCGATGGACCTCTCCGGCGACGCATACGTCTCCTACCGAGTGATCACGGCCGTCAGCGGCCCCTCCACGCCGAACATCCCGGCCGGCTACGTGCAGGACGAAATCCGCATGGCCCACTTCGACGGTCAGTATTGGACTTCGTTTGGGCAGCCGCTGAACCGTGACGTGGCCCAGCCGGTGCCGCAGCCGACGGCGCTGAATTCACCGCAGGTCGCGATCGACCTGACCGGCGAAGGGCTGCTCGCATGGCAGGAGCCCGACGACAACTTCGTCAACCGCATCTACGCGCGGCGCATCTTCGGCGTTGGTGCCGGGCAACATTCTCGATGTCAGTCCGACGACTTATAACGGGCACCCGCTGAACGGCGCTGCGGATGAGCTGTCGCTCGACTTCGCGGGCTTCGGCGAGGGCGCGATTGCTTGGCGCCAGGAGCCCGCGCCCGGCTCAGGCTTCACCCACCCGCGTGTGTTCGTAGGCGAGATCCCCTCCTCGTTCTCGCCGAAGGGCTCGGCCTTCGGGACGGCCAAGCCCATCGACGGCCCTGCCAATAGCGAAGGCCCGCTTGAAGGGGTGGGGCCGCTGAGCATGGCGGTCGACGCCGAAGGCGCTTTCGACGTCGGCTACGGCACGGGCGATCAGAGCTTCGACGGCAATGGCTCGGAAACGGGCGTGGGCACGCCGATCAGGCTCGACACCGGCTCGGAAGCCCCGGGAGATCCGGTGCTCACGCGCGCTGACAACGGCGCGCTGGCAGCCGCATGGAAGGTGCAGATACACGGCGCGGGTGGTGTGGCGGTGCTCGAACGCCGCGCCGACGGCACCCCAAACCGCGCGATCGTCGCCGCCCCACATGGTGGCGCCGTGCAACAGCTCGACATCGGCGTATCCCACCGCGGAGACGCGATCTTCGGCTTCCTGCAAGGCAGCGGCACAAACGCGCAGATTGCTGCGGTAGTGGTACGTGCCCCGCCGGGCGAGTTCGTAACCGATGCGCCCAACGGCTGGGTCAAAGCGCCGCGCGTCCCGTTGCAATGGGAAGTGCCGCTTGCCGGCGCCGGCAAGATCACCTACTCGATCCTCGTCGATGACCGTGAAGTCGTCGAAAACGTCAGTGGCGACGAATATCTGATGAATAGAGAACAGCTCCCCGACGGTGTCCACTCGATCCAGGTCGAGGCGACTGACTCGCTCGGCCAGGTGGTCGACTCGGTACCGACCACGATCAAGGTCGACCGCACTCCACCGCGCGTGCGTGTGCATGTGAACGGCACGAGCGTCACGGTGCAGGTGAAGGATGGCCCCAAGAGCGAAGTCTCGGGGGTCAAGCCCGGCTCGGTCAAAGTGAGCTTTGGGGACGGGCACTCGGCCGGCAGACACAAGACACTCAAGCACATCAAGCACAGCTACGCGCACCCGGGCACATACACGATTGTCGTCAGCGCCTCGGACAACGCTGGCAACAAAACGACGGTACACAAGCAGGTGCGGGTCGCGTGAGGCGTCTGCTCGTTTCACTCGTCATGCTCGGTGCGCTGGCGCTAGCACCGTCCGCGCACGCGATCTATGGGCCCGTCGCGGGCGGGTTCGGGGCGAACATCGTCTCGGTGGACAACGCCTCTGATGAACAGGGTAATGGGCCAACGGCCGACGCCGTCATATCTCGCAAACGGGCAGTATGTGGTGTTCCAGACAAAGGCAACCAACTTCTTTGAAAACGATGGCGGCGTGGCTGGCCCACACGGTGTCGAACCGGATGTGGAACCGCCGGGAACATTGCGAGAAGGCGGGATCTTCCGCTATGACATCCTCACCGGGGAAATTCAGCTCGTTGCGGACGGCAGCGAGATCCATACCGAAGGCCCGGAAAAGGGCAAGCTGATCTTTCGCGGTGCACAGAACCCCTCCGTCAGCGCCGACGGGCGCTATGTCGTCTTCTCGACCGCCCAGCAGCTCGTCTCGCAGGACAACAACGAAAACATCGACGTGTACGTGCGCGACATGGACGTGCCGCTCACCGCCAATCGCAAGGACTCGGGCGCTTATACGCTCGTCTCGGCGAAGAATGGCGGCGAAGAACCGGCCACATACACGCCGCGCGATGCCGCCGATCGGAGGCGACGAACCAGGCGCCGATGTATGGCCGAACACGGCCATCTCAGCCAACGGCCGCTACGTCGTATTCCGCACAACCGAATTGATGTCCGACCTGCCCGACCAGGCATCGGTGGAAACACCGAAGGAACAGCTATTCGTGCGTGATCTGCAGACTCAGACGACGACGCTGCTGAGTCACGACATGGGCAGCAGCGAACCGGCCGGCGGCGCGGTTGGACCGGCCACGATCAGCGCCGACGGCTCGACCGTCGCATGGGTCTCCATGAACGCACCCGAACAGACGGTCTTCTTCTCGGGCGAGGACCCGAGCAAGACGACTGCCTACTACCTCTGGCGACGCTGGCAGGAACCCGGAGCCAAAACCAGGCGCATCACCGGAATCGCCGATCCAGAAGACCCCGAATGTTCCTCGCAAGGAAGCGTTGAAGCCGCCAACCACGTCATCAGCGGCCCCTGCTACGGACCGCTCACCTACCCGGAGGGCCAGCTCGCGCCGATCGTCGGGGCCGCCCCCGGGCTCAGCGAAGACGGCTACACGGTCGCGTTTCTCGCCGCGGCAGCGCTGCGCCCCAACATCACCAAGGCAATCGGTCTCGACGCCTTCGTGACGAGCATGGCGCCAGGAGTGACACGCAAGGCGGGCACCCGTGAGTTGACCCTCGGCGTTCACTCCGGGGCGCAGGGCTCAACTCAGTCGATCGAATCGATAGCGCTCTCACCCGACGGCTCGACGATCGCCTTCACCACACCACGCGATAATTTCGTCTTGCCCGAACCCACACCGATCGGCAGCTTCCGTCCGCTTCCTACCGGAAGCGACCTCTATGTCATCCATGTTCGTGAAAACACGCTCGAACGCGCTGTCCTCAACAACGAAGGCAGTGACATCGAAGGGTCGATCTCGGTCAATCCAACGCTTACCCAGACCGGATCGACCGTCGCCTTCACATCGTCGGCCTCCGACCTCATCTACGGCGACGCGAATCAGGCTTCCGATGCCTTCACGGCGACACTCGAGGCCCCGGCCGGCACGGCCGCTCCGCCCGGTGGCTTCAATGCAGTGCAAGGCGGCTTCTCGCTCACGGGCACCACCTCTCCCGAACTCGGCCTAAGTGTCAAGCGAGCCGCCGATGGCGGCTTGATCCTGCTCGTCGAGACACCCGGAGCAGGCAAGCTGACGGCGCAGGCACAAGGCACGATCGCGACAAAGCTCGGCAAGAAGACGCACAAGCAGAAGGTTGTGCTGGCGCGTGCCTCGGGCGCTACGCACGCGGAGGGCACCACGACGCTCGTCCTTCACTTGGCGTCCAAGTACGCCAAGGATCTCAAGCAGGCGGGCAAGCTCAAGGCACTCATCACTGTCGCGTTCAAGCCCCTGGCTCCCGCCGAAGCCATCTCGACCGAAGCGAACGCGACATTCGTCTCGACCAGTGCGAAAAAAGCGGCCAAAGGCGCCTCGAAGACGAAGGAGAGGACGAGAAAAGGATGATATGCGCCCATGCAATCACCGACGCTGGAGACTTCGCTCCATCCCGTAAACACGGTAAATCTTGTTACAGACTCGTTACGATCTTGAATTAAGTCGTGAAACGTGCTCCAAACTTGCTGACGGACATGTTTCATTGGTGTGACCAGGATGTGTTGCTTCTGTAAACAGGGTTGCACGCCGCCGCCAGCACTGTGAGACTCGTGGTCGTTCACTGACCCGCTCTTGAACTACTCTGACTCTCTCTGAAAGGACATTCCACGCTCATGCGCGTAAGTCTCTATTTGGCCGCCGAAGGCGGTCGTCTCCGTGTCGCCATAGCGGCGCTCTGTGCGGTCGTTGTCGCCGTGGTTGTTGCGGCCGGCGTCCCGTCTGCAGCGCACGCCGAATTCACCCTTAAACACTGTGAAGGCGGTCCCGTCCAGGGTGAGGGCTCCTCATTCCAGAACGCCGCTCAGGGAGAGCTCAAACTCGTCTTCAACAGCTCCTTTGGCTGCGAAGGCTCACTCAGCAAATCTCCGGTGACCTACGTCTCAGACGGAAGCGGCTGCGGGATTGCCTCGGTCGGAGGAGGACCCTCCACCGGCAAATGCTCTGACTTCGAAAGCGCAGCAGCCGCAGACGGCTACCGCGACCCGAACAGCCGTTTCGGCGGCAGCGACGCCCCGCTGAACCCAGAACAACAGGCGTCGGCGAACGCCAAGGGCAGCGAGCACCCGGGCCTGATCCACATCCTGCCTATAGCCGTCGGCGCGACGGCCGTGATCGTGCACTTCCCTGAAGGTTGCGAACTCGAAAACCCAGGCCCCGGCCCGAGCAGCGCGAACGAAAACACCACCACCGGTGGCCCGAACGATCCAGGAGCCGACGACAGCACCGGCGATCTCTACACCGAAGGAACGCTTCGCGTCCACATCCCCGCTGGCATTCTTGAGCAGATTTGGGACGGCACACCGACGACATGGGGTCAAATCACCAAAAACCACATGACCGGCACGCCGACTAATCCGCTTGAGGCCGAAGAAAACATCACCACATGCGATTCAGTACCGGTGCGCCGCCTCGTGCGCTTCGACGGCTCCGGCACCACGTACAACTTCAAGGCGTACCTGGGATTGCTGCCTGTGGGAGTTGGCGGTAGCACGAACAATCCAGTCTGGGAAAAATCACCCGTTGTAGGCACCAACACGACATGGCCACTTACGACAAGCAGCACCGGCGTGCCGAAGGCTGTACCCACCAAAGCTGGGACCAATGAATTCGTAAATGAGTGCAACGAGACAGTGAGTGGCCCGGATAGGATCTGCACCGGGTCGGCCAACGGCAACCCCTTCGTCGCCGCGGCAGTAGCCGCGACCGACGGCTCTATCGGGTACTCGGATCTGGCAACCGCGCGCCAGAACGGCTTCACCGTCACCCCGAACAAAGAAGCAGCAACCAAACCAGAAAAGAACGATCTGACCTACTGGATTCCACTGCAGACAATCAATCCCGAAAAGCCGGTCAGCGAACGAGTGGGTAGCAACAACTACGTCGAGCCCACAAACAGCCCTATATCCAACATCGGCAACGGCAAAGAAGTAAGGGGCTCGAACTGCACCAACGCCGACTACCGTGGCATCCCGCCAATTACCGAAAGTGACCCTGACCCGACACTCGGTGATTGGGCGAATGCAATCGGGACCGGGAGCAAGGACACGACCACCTTCCCCAACTGCGCAATCACCTACGACTTCGTGTGGGATGACGACGCGCCGGTCTATGGCAACACGCCAGAAGAGCAAGGGAAGGCTCGCACGATCAAGGACTACTTCACGACCGTGGAGTCCGAAGGAGGCCAGCTGAGCCTCGAGGGTGAAGACTACGGTGCGCTTTCGCCTGAAATCATCAGGATCGCGCGCATCGGCGTCGAATCGATCGGTTGGAACAAGGAAGCTGGCTCCGGCGCCCCGAAAGGACTAGAAACAAAACCAACGCCGCCGCCTACGACGACGACAACAACAACGACAACCACGCCAACGATCCCGAGCAATGCCTTCTCGATCGCAAGCGCGAAGGTCAAGGGCAAGGACATCGTCCTCTCGCTCGTGCTCCCGGATGCGGGCAGCGTGCAGGTCAAGGCGACCGGTGGTGGCGTGACGGTTGGAAGCGCCAGCGCCAGCACCTCGGGTGGCAAAGGAACGGTGACGCTTGCCATCTCCAAAGCCGCACTGAGCAAGCTCGCCAAAGCCAAGGGGCACAAGCTCAGCGTGAAGATCACAGTGACGTTCACCCCGACCGGCGGAACGGCCGCGACTCAGACCAAGACGCTGACCGTGACGCAGGCTGCGGTAACGCCGCCAAAGAAAAAAGCAAGCAAAAAAGGCAAAAAGAAATAAGACAAACGGGCAGATAGCCCAAACCCTCGGGCCCCTGGCGGCGTCCGGCACCTTCCCCCGGTGCCGGGCGTCGCCTTTGGTCTGAGCGGCAGCCGGCGCACCTCGAGGGAGACATGACAGACGACGAAGACACAATTCCGCCCCCCTCTTCGCAGGGCAACGGCCGACCCCCGGCTCCGATCCGGCCGCCCAAGGGCGGACAGGTGCGCTCGGGACTGGCGCACAAGCGCAATCCAGCGTTGGTCGCACTTGGTGACTTCGGCAGTGGTGCGAGGCGCATCATCTTCCGCGACAAGATCGCACTGTTCCTGGTACTTGCTTCGCTGGGATTGGTGATCGCATTCTTCTCACTGCTCGGTGCGATCGGTCCGTCAAGTCACGGATCGCAGCTGCCGATCAGTCGTGTCCTGTCGTTGGCCGATCATAGCCAGATCGCCACGGCGACCATGCTCGACCACGACAATCGTGTCGAGGTGGCCTTGAGGATGCCGGTGTCCGAAAGCGCCAACTCGCAAGCGACTGCCCAAACTGGCGGTATCAATGTCCCGGGTAGGAGCAACCTTTCCGGCCAAGCCGCACTCGAATACTGGGCCGCCTATCCCTCCTCAGGGGTGCAAACCCAGCAGCTACTACAGGCCTTGAGCATTCCGGTGCCGTCATCACCGTAGATCAGCAGTCCGGCAAGGCCCAGCGCGCGATCATCGTGCAGTTCCTGATCCCGATCGTGCTGCTGGTGTGCCTGTTCGCGCTGTTCATGCGCCTCGGCGCGGACGGCGGTGCCGGCGGGATCGCCGGCTTCTCCAAGTTCACGGGCAAGGGCAAGCGCAAAGGCAAGGGCACTCTGCACCAAGTCACATTCGCCGACGTGGCCGGCGCCGGAGAGTCGGTGGCCGAGCTGCGCGAGATCCGCGACTACCTGGCCGACCCGTCCAAGTACCTGGCCGTGGGTGCGGCAGCCCCCAAGGGCGTGCTGCTCGTAGGCCCGCCCGGGACCGGCAAGACGCTACTGGCCAAGGCCGTCGCCGGTGAGGCTGACGCAGCCTTCTTCTCGCTGTCGGGCTCGGACTTTGTCGAGTCGCTCGTCGGCGTCGGTGCGGCTCGCGTGCGCGACCTGTTCGCCAAGGCGCGCAAGGCCGCCCCGGCGATCATCTTCATCGACGAGTTCGACGCCGCCGGGCGCAAGCGCGGCGCCGGCATCGGCCAGGGCAACGACGAGCGCGAGCAGACGCTCAACGCGCTGCTGGTGGAGATGGATGGCTTCGGCGGCGATGGCGGCCTGGTCGTAATGGGCGCCACCAACCGCCCCGACATTCTCGACCCGGCTCTATTGCGCCCAGGACGCTTCGACCGACAGGTCACGATCGACGTGCCCGACGTGCACGGGCGCCTTGAGATCCTGCGGTTGCACGGAGGCAAGAGGCCGATGGGAGCCGATGTCTCACTCGAGGAGATCGCCCGCCTGACACCAGGCTTCAGCGGCGCCGAGCTCGCCAACGTGATCAACGAGGCCGCGCTCCTGTCCGTGCGCGACTCACACGAGCTGATCGACCAGGCGACGCTCGAGGAGGCGATCGACCGCGTCGTCGCAGGCCCGGCCAAGAAGCACATCCTCACCGAGCAGGAGCGCTGGCTGATCTCGATCCACGAGGCCGCCCACGCCGTCGTCGCCGAGGCGCTCGGCCAATCCTCAGTAAGCCGCAAGGTCTCGATCGTCGCGCGCGGGCGCACGCTCGGAACCGCTGCACATATGCTCACCGACCGCGATCAGCTAATCCAGACCGAGCCCGACCTACAGGCGCAGCTGACGGTGATCGTGTCCGGCACCGCCGGTGAGCGGATCGCCTTCGGGCATTTGTCATCCGGTGTCAGCGACGATCTGCACGCTGCCACGAGCCTCGCGCGCACGATGGTCACCTCCTTCGGCATGTCCGACGTGCTCGGCCCGGTGACGATCGGCGAGAAGGGTGGCGAGGTATTCCTCGGCGCCTCACTACAAGACCTCGGTTCGGTAGGGCCCTCGACGCTCGACACGATCGACCGTGAGGTCGAGCGGCTTGTAGGTAACGCCGAAGCGAGGGCCGTCGCGATCCTCGACCGCAACTGGCAGTCCGTCGAGGAGACAGCCCACGCGCTGCTCGAGCAGGAGACGCTCTCGGGCGTCGCACTCGACGCGGTGCTCTCGACCGTCCAGGAGACCCACCTGAGCGAGTTGCGTGAGATCACCGGACGGGCCTCGCAAAAGGACCCGGGGCACGGACCTTGATCTGGAGGGCGACCGGGACTCTGCTGGCCGGGGTCGCCGTCGTAGCGGCGCTCGCCTTGGCCACTCCGGGAATAGCCCACGGTGAAGCAACGTGGCGCCTGGAACAGCCCTCACCACCGACCGGAGCGGCCTTCAAGGTCCCGCTCGGCACGCCCGACGACATGCAGTTCTACGCCCCCAACGAGGGACTACTGAGCGTCGAGGGCAACGCCACCGTTCCGAGCGGCCTGTTCTTCTGGAACGGGCGTCGCTGGAGTCAGCTCTCGACAGTGTGCGGCGGCTCGGGTGAAGCCTCGCATATCGCGTGGGCGGGACCCGACGAGTTCTGGGTCATCACCGAACCAAGTGAGCCTCGAGTCGGCTCGGGTCTTGGCCTGTGCCACTTCAAGGATGGTCAGGTCGTCGGCTCCTACTCGACAGCACTACAGTCGCCCGAGCCATTCCGTCCGATGGACGCCGCTGCGTGTGACGGGCCGGACGATTGCTGGTTTGCGGGGATCGGCAGCGAGGACCCTTCCGGCCAGCACATCGGCGCGTTTCATCTGCACTGGGACGGCACGAACCTGACTAGCTCCTACCAACCGCAGGGACGCGGCGTCAGTGGCCTCACATATTTCGACGGGACGTTCTACGAGAGCACGTTCGAGGGCACTCAGGCCGGCGACAGCACCGACCCCGTTTCACTCTCAGCACCGGAGCCGTTCGGGCCGATCCTGATACACGAGCTCGTCGGAAATACGTTCCGAGATGCGACCCTTCCTTCCCGAAACGAGCTCAGGCGTGCCAGCCGACGGTATCGAGCTGCTGTCGGCCAAAGCCGACACGAGCGACCTGTGGTTCTCCGGCGGTGGCACAGCCTCCGGTCCCGCCGCGCCACACGAAGGCTCGTTCCCGAGCCCGCCGATAGCTGTCCACTACAACGGCACATTCTTCCTGCTGGCCCCCATCGACCCCTCACTGTTCGGGGACGAAGGCCGCTTTGTCGACATCTCACCGGTGCCAGAAACCGAAAGCGCCTGGGTTGCCGACCAAGCACTTGCCGAACGTGGTAGCGCGACTGACAAGGCAAAGGTCGCGCTGATCGGCGCCGATGGCAGCGCCACGGTTGAAACGCTGCCTGCCTCCGGCGCCGGGCGCGGAAGCGCCCAGCTCGTGGCCTCCATCGGACCCGAAGAAGCGTGGATGGCGACCTCGGCGGGGTGGCTGTTCCACTACACAAACGGGACGATCCTGCCCGAAGACAGCGACCCAGCGTTCGCGACGACGATCACACAGCGCCCAAACGAGTCGATCGAACAATTCGTATCCGACACGCCCCCTCCCGATGACTCGGAGCTGTTCGCTCCACCGCCCGTGCAGGTCGAAACGAAAGCAACCGCCGAACCCGTGCCCGAGGTTATCCCAGCGCTGTTGAAGGACGTAAGCGTCTCGCGTCACGGACTGACCGTGACCGTCAGCTTCGAGCTCGCGCGACTCGCCGACGTGCAGCTTGTCGCAAAGTTGCACGGCAAGGCGATCGCACGCACCCGTGAGGAGCGCCTGAAGGCCGGAAAGCACTCGCTCTCGCTGCGCCTGGAACGCAAGCGCTGGCCGAGCGGGCTCAACTTCGTAACGAAAGAGCTGACGAAACCGAAGCCGGTGCCGGCGACCGGCTCGGAAGGCTCTGTGGGCACCGGCCCCAACGCCGTGAGCACGAGCGTACACCGTCATGGGTGAGGTTTGCGCGTGCCTCGCTACTCGCCCGCCGACGCCTGCCTCTCGCGCTGGTGGCAACGCTCGCAGCAGCGATCTTCGGCGCCACGCAGATCGCCGGTCACGGCGCACGCGCGGCCGCGTCCGGCAATGTCGCACCGACGCCGCAGCCGATGCTGGGCACCGCCGACTCGGGCACCGTCCTGATGGGCGCCGCCACCGCCGGTGCGCCCGGTGAAGCGTGGGCGTACAGAGTGCTCCCGCTCGATGTGCCGCCGCCATCGGACACATCCGGGCTCACGGCCTTCGCGATGCCATCCTCCGGCTCTGCCAGCAGCCAGGGACAACTCGTATTCGAGCGCGCGACCGACGCCGATCCCGACTGGACGATCGCCGAAACACCGCTCGAGCGAAGAAGGGCACGTCTACCGCGGCATGGAACCCAACCGACTGTCGGCGCGGATCACGCCGCACGGCGGCGGACTACTCGTCGGCCACGACCCGACAGGACCGACCGGCAAGCAAACAGTCGTACTCGCACGCGACCCGGGTGGGCGCTTCCATACGCTGCCCGAACCGCCGGCCGGCGTCCTGCTCAGCTGCAGTGAAGCCGCGAACCGGGCGAAAGCGAAGCAAACGCCGAGGTGCTCGCCGAAAAGGAAGGATCGGGGCCGTCGCCGATGCGGCGGTCGAGAACGGGAGCCACACCGAAGCGTATTTCGGCGCGCTCGGACGCACGCGCGATCTCGGCGTCGCACGCTGGGACGGCGAACACTGGACGCGCGAGCCCGTCGAACTGCCCGCCGGCTACACCGGCGACTTTCACGATCGTGGCGATCGCCGGCACCTCGCCAAAGAATCTGTGGCTGCTAGGTGAGGCCGAAGCCGAGCAGCGGTCTGGGAATCATGTTGTTCAAGCGCAAGGAAGTCAAAGCGGATGAATTCCGCTGGGAACCAGCGTCACTCGGCTCGTCGCTGTTCGCGACCGCGGAAACCTCTGCGCGCGGCGTCACCAGCTCGGACCGCTGACGGGCCAGGCACAGCCGTTGACGCGTCACCGAAAAAGGCGTGTGGATCGACGGCAACCTGCAGGCGCCCGGTGGCGGCAGCGACGGCTACGACTTCACGCTCTACTACGACGTCGCCGAAGCCAAGATCACCGGCAGCTGGTGTGACGCGCGTGACGGCGGCGGCAAGCGATCTGCGAACACCCGCTTCGGAGCACGCTTCGGGCGCGACGCAGGCTACCGCAGCTTTGCCTTTGAAGGCCCCGGCTACGGCACGCGGATCGTCACCAACCCGCTTCAGCCCGGGGGCGAAGACAGCACGAACATGGGCAGCTACCTGAGCTTCGAAGGCACCACATTCACTTGGATGCCGGGCGCCGGCGCCGACAACGCGCCCGGTGGCGCCTTCTATACGCCGACAGACGGCTGGCTCGAAGGCCCTGTCCAGATCACGACCACGCAACAGCCCGCGCGGCTGGTCGGCTGGCCCGTGTCCGCGCGCGCGCCGTTCACCGCTGTGGCTCCCGCGCCAGGGAGCGCGCCAGGCGACTTCGGCGCGCAGGCGCTGGCCGTGGGCGCCGACGGCGCCGTCGCGCGCTACACCCCAGGTCACGGCTGGGAACGCGAATTCCTGCTGACGGCAGCGGCGCCGTCAGCTCGCCAACGCTGCGCGCGGTTGCATGGCCGGAACCGAATCGCGCATTCGCGGTCGGCGACCTCGGCGCGATGTGGATCTGGCGCGCCGAAACAGGGCTATGGGAGAAAGACCCGGCAGCGCCACTTGACGGCTTCCAGGGCAATCTGCTCGGGATCGCGTTTGACCCGAGCAACCCCGCGCTCGGCTATGCCGTCGGCCAGAGCGGCGTGTTGCTCTCCTACGGCAAGAGCTGGACGCAGGAAGAAGCCCTACCCTCCGGCTTCTCAGAAGCCAACTTCACCTCCGTTGCATTTGCGGGCTCGCAGGCGATGGTTGTCGCCGAACACGACCTGCTCGTCAACGAAGGCTCGGGCTGGAAGGTCGAACCCGAAGTCCACGCGTTGCTCGCGAGCCTGCCCAGCGCTCCGCAGCTTGACCGTTGTCGCCGGGCTGCCGAACGGCGGCGCAGTGCTCGCCGGGCGCGATGTCGTGCTCGAGCGCGACAGCGCGGGAGCGCCGTGGCACTTCTCTGAGCAGCCGATCGTCGACGAGACAGCTGTTGCGGCCGCCCCGCTGCTCGAAGGCTCGAAGGTGCGGGCGTTGCTGTCGGTTGTGCCGGACTTCACCTATCCGCCGCCGCTGATCCTGCCGCCGGTCGATCCGAATACCCCGCCGCCCCTGATCCCGCCCAATCCGCTGCCCGGCGATGGCTACCTGCTGCGCGAAACAGCCGGCGGCTGGGAGGACGAGGAGCGCGCCGCCTACGCGGGGACAGCCAGGACAAGCCGATCAAGGCCGACCCCGATCGCCGCGCTTGACGTTGGTCAGCTCGGGCTCGGCTGGGCGCTCGGCGGCTGGAGCGGAGAGGCCGACGATGCCGGACGCGGCAGCAACGCCAGCGGGGCTCCGGTCAGGCCGATTCGCGAAAACGTGCAGACCGCCGGCATCTATAGCTACGCGCCGGAAGGCAACCCCCCCGGCCCCTCCGGCGAGACGGCGACACCGATCCCGATGCAAAGTGGCGCCGCGACATTCGCCGTGGGCGGTCATGCCGAGTGCGTCGAACCGTGCGCCGCGCTAGCCGATGAGGCGATCGCAGCCCGACCGCAACCTCAGCGCCGCGCTCGGCACGATCGACGGTCTCTCCACGCAGCCGAACGGTCCCCGCATGCTGCTCTACACCGGCGGGCGCGAGACCCCAGGCGAGGGTCCCGAGTCCTCCGCCGAGGCCGACCGCTACGCGCAGCTGCTCTCCGGCGGCGGCAGCTTGCCGGTATACCCGGCGCTGTCGGCCGGCGACAGCGAAGGGGCGGAGGCTGAAGCGTTCGACGCCGCCTTCGCGGGCTTCGCCGCTCCGTTTGGCGAAGGTGCCACGCCGGCGGGCGTGAGCACGGCGAACATCCCGGCCGGACCGGCGCACCGCAAGGCCCGGAGCACGCACCCACTATGCCTTCGACAGCACCGGCCCCGCCGGCACGGTGCGGGTGATCGTGATCGACAACTCGCGCGGATCGCTGGCCGCGTCCGATCCCTACCAGAACCCAGCCGAACCGCAGGCGCCCTGGCTGGAGGAGATGCTCGCCGACGCGACAGGCGCGCGGCATTCCGGCGATCGTGGTCGGCAGCCGCGAGCTGAACCCCAACCTACCGCCGGCGCTGAACGTCGCCACTGACGCCGCCGAAGAGGCACAGATCATGGTCGCGGGCGGGGCGTCCGCGTACCTATACGAGCGCCCTGAAGAAAGCCGCACGAGCCAGATTCCCTCCGGTGGCTCGGTCACGATCCCCGAGTTCGGCACGGGGCGCTCGGCTATCGCTCCGCGATCTCCGACTCATTCACGCCCGGCCAACCCGACGCGCTGTTCGGGACGACCGGCTATCTGCTCGTCAGCGTCGAAGTCGCCAAGCGCAACCCCGCCACCAACGTCGCGCCGGTCAATGCGCGCCTGATCCCGCTCGTGCAGGAAGTGTCGCTCGACCCGGTCGACGGAACGCTCTTGCGGCGTAGTGCGCCGGCGCTGTTCACCGGCCTTGGGCGGCGCCCGCTGTCCGGCGACCGCTGGGGCCCGGTCTCCGCCTCCAGCGGCAACCCCAACCCGCCGGGCGCCGATCCCTACGCCGAATTCCCGCCCGCCCTGTGCCGCCAGTCCGACTGCTCCAGCGCGATCGAACCGGAATACACGTTCACCTCCTCCGAACCTGAAATCGCCAACTTCGTCGAGCAGGACCCCAACTCGACGAACCTGCGCAAGCCATTGCAGAACGCCGAAGGGCACGTGATCCCCGACCCGCACTCGAGCATCCTGTGCGCGTTCAACGCGGGCACCACCACCGTCACGATCTCCGCCGGCGGCCTCTCCTACTCGATCCCGGTGACCGTGCAGGGCGGCAGCGTCGAGCAGCCGTGCGGCACGGTGCCGCTCAGCCCGAGTCACTTCAAACAAGCCGCCTCCTCGCAGGCTGCCGCCCCGGCTGCGCCGCCGCCCTCGCCGGCGCCAGCGCCCGCGCCGATCGCGCCGCCGCCGCCACCGCCGCCCGTGCCCGCGCCGGCAGCGAAGGTCGTGCCCAAGCCTGCGCCGAAGGTGGCGCTGCCGCTCGCGATCCTGCCGATCGTGCAAGTTGCCCGCCGTCGCGGCGCGGTCCCGGTGGTCCCGCCGCCGCCGGCCGCTTCGTTCACCGATCCGATCCCGCCCGGTGGCGCGACCGTGCGCGTGTTTGAAGAAAAACGCGAAGAGGAGGCCGCGCCAGAGCAGTCGCAGGCGCTTCACGCGCTATCTACGCCGGAGCGGGTATCGGGGCTCTCCGCTCGGCCATCGCTCGTATCCTGCTGGCCGGCGCGGGAGCCTCGATCGGCCGCGACAGGCGCCGGCCGCGGCACGCCGCCATGGCACGTGCTTTCATTGCAACAACCAACCTCAACGCCCAAGGAGGCGAACATGAGAGAGCGCATCTCCCGCCACAGCGGCCATGGCCGCGCTGGCGATCTCGATCATCGCGCTCGTCGGCTCGACCACCGGGCTGGCGAATGCGGCCCGTCATGCCGTCGCTCAGCGCGATCGCCGGGCATCAGATCAGCACCAAGCCACGCGCCGGCGGCATCCTGCTGCTGGGCAAAAACAAGAAGTTCCCTGCCGCGGCGATCCCGACGGTGACAACGCGACTCGACCATCAGCGGCAAGACGCTGACCGACATCGAACCGAGCTGCCCGCCGGCGACCGTCAACCTTGGGACGTGGTGCTTGATGGACTCGCCCTATCCGCTGACCAACGCCGAGGCCGGACAGAACAACTACTTCTGGGCCTCGCAGGCATGCGTCAAGGAGGGCGGCTACCTACCGACGGCGGCGCAGCTGATCGGCGCAGCCAACCGCGTCAAGCTCGAGTCGACGATCCACGACTCTCAGCTAACCGCGACGATCCCGCTCGACCCGAGCGTCGGTCTCAAAGACCAGCGCGAGATGAGCGCCACGCTCGTTACGACTGCCGCCGGCTCGGACGCCGCCGGCTCCGAGGGTGTGAGCGTCGGCTCGACCGGTGATCCGCGCACCGGCGAACCGAACCCGGTGCCGCTGCCGGCAGTGCCTGCGCCTTCGACGCTGCAGTACGTAACGGTCTACTCGAACGGCAAAAGGGCGGCTTCGCCGGCTCACAGCCGGTCTCCGAACCGCAGAGCTTCCGCTGCGCGTTCAACGAGAAGCCTGGCGCGAACTCAAGCGAAGAAGGGTGAGGCAGCTGGTGTTCACAGAATCGTCACGAGTGAGGGGGCGGTGAGGGTGGACGATCTCAGCGTGACCGAGCCCGCTGCGACCAGCGAGTCGGTGGCCGCTGTAAGACAGCCGTCACCGGCATCCGGGGACGAGTCCGCGACGGCCGTGACCCAGCCGATCCCGATCGTGACGAGCGAGCAATGCGCGCAGTGCGCCGCTCCGCTTGCGCCCGATCAGCGCTATTGCCTGCACTGTGGTGCTCCGCGTGCGCATGTGAACGGGCCGATCTCCGGTGGGCCAGCCTGCGCAGACTGCCTCCTCGTCGCAGGCGATAGCGCCGTCAGGGGTCCCGCAAAGCCCGCCGCCGGGTACGCCCGGTGTGCCTCCGAGTATGCCGCCTGGATTCGAACGCTGCCTCTCCGGCGAACCGCAACAACACGCTCGCGCTACTTGGCGGGAGTCGGAGTGCTGCTGCTGGCGATGGGCGTGGGCGTGCTGATCGGACGCTGCAAGCGCCGGCACGGCCAAGGTGCCGCCGGCCCAGGTGATCTCCGTCGGGGGTGCTGCCGCCGGAAGCTCGGCACCGGCCGCGACCACGACGACCCCCACCGAAACGCCGGCCGCCAACGCCGTGAAGAAAACGGCCAAAGCAAAGGCGTCATCGTCCTCTGGAGCCGGCTCCTCGATCAGCAAACCGGCGCCTCCGACCGTTCTGAAAAGCGTGAGCAAAGGCCAGAGCGGCTCGAGCTACGAGCAGAAATCCAAGAACCTGCCGGACGTGGTCGAAACGGGATGAGCGCAACCGACTCACAACAATCCGATTCGCAGTTGCGTCGCCGCCGCGACCAGCTGGCGGAGGAGGTCGCCGAGCTGCACTGGAACCTCGGCGGGCTCACCTATGAGATGGCGATCCGCGACCACTTCCGCCTTGACGTGCTGATCCGCCGCGCGGCGATGCTGCAGGAGCGTGACGCCGAACTGGCCGAGGTCGAGCGCATGCTGCACATGCAGGAGAGCGGCACGCGCTGGCAACTGCGCGAGCTGCGGTGCGGTGCGTAGCCGCGGAGCTGTCTTCTGCTGGCAGTGCGGCGCGCAGGTGATGGAGCGCACAGTTGCCAGCGGAAATGGTCATCACAGCGCACCGCACCCGATCGATGCGCTGATGGGCGCAGTCGAGTCGGGCGGTGACAGCGAGACTGGAACGGAGCAGCCACGCGTGAGACCCAGCCGGGGTCCGAGAACAGGGAAGCCGCGCAGGCCGAGGATCTCGGTCGTCCCGTCCAGACGAACTCGTGAACCTCGACCCGCTGCGCCGCTGGGAGCAGCGCTTCGGCGCGCTGCCGCTGCCCTCGCCACTGATCTGGGCTGTGCTCGTGGCAGCGTTTCTTGGCTTTGGTGTGCTGATGGGGCGGGCTGCTGGACACAATGCAACCGATGCGCTCGCCTCCGCGCGCGCGCCGTTGAAGGTGCTTGTCGCCCAAGGCGCATCTAGCGCGGGAAGCGCCATCGGCTCGACTACCGCTGCGACACCGACGCCGCCACCGGCGCCCGAAGCCGAAACTACTCCCGAACCGTCGTCCGGCACCAGCGGAATCCTCGACACCAGCGCCCGGCAAGCAAAACATCCCACCTCCGCCTCCTCGGATCGTCAAGCGGCTCGAAAGAAGCCTCAGGCGGCGGCAAAGGCTCTTCCTCGCAGAGCCCCAAAGCCGAGCTCCCGGCGATCAAGCATGTGTTTGTCGTGATGCTCGAGCGACGAGCCCTATGCCACCGTGTTCGGGCCTGCCTCGCCGGCTCACTACCTGACGGGCACGCTTGAGAAAAAGGGCGAGTTGCTGATGCGCTACTACGCCGTCGCACACGAAGGTCTCGCCGAACGGCATCGCCCTGCTCAGCGGACAAGGACCCACCGAAGCCACAGCCGCCAACTGCCCCGCCTACACCGACATTGTACCAGCGAGCAGCGGCCAGAAGGACAGATACTCGGCAAGGGCTGCGTCTATCCCATCTTCCACACAGACGCTGATGGGCCAGCTCACGCCAAGCACCTCACATGGAAGGCATACGTTGAAGGGATCGGCGAAGGTCGGCGACGCCGACAGCCTGTGCCCATCCGGCCACCGGCGCGGCCGACCCAAGCGCCACAGAAGCCGGAGCAACGCACGAGCTATCAGACCTGGCGCAACCCGTTCGTCTACTTCAGCTCGGTCGCTTGGCTCCCCGGCATGTGCTTCGCAGACGATGTTGGGATGAGTGCCTTGAAGGGTGATCTGGCAATGCAAAGAGCACCGCCAACTTCTCCTACATCGCGCCCGGACCATGCGACGACGGCAATCCCAGTCGCGTGCGCGCCCGGCAAGCCAGCGGGATGACCGCGGCCGACGGCTTCCTGCAGAAAATCGTTCCCGAGATCCTCGCCTCGAAGGCTTACAAGCAAAACGGTCTGCTCGCGATCACCGTCGACCAAGCGCCCTCGCACGGCGAATACGCCGATTCGAGCTCCTGCTGCGGACAGCCGAAGTTCCCCAATCTGCCGGCGCCGACAGGCGTCGCGAAGCTCTCGGGGTCAGGGGGCGGACAGGTGGGACTGCTGCTGCTCTCGCCCTTCGTCAAGGGCGGCGGGCTGGTGCAGGACACCTATAACCACTTCTCGCTACTCGCCACGATCGAGCATCTTTCGGCCTCTCGCGACTCGGCTACGCCAGCCTCACCGAAGTAAAGCCAATCACTCCGTCGCTCTACTCCGGCGGCTAGCCCAAGCCACCGACTGCGGACAAAAACCCAAGTTTTAGGCAGGAGTAGGCTTGATCGGCCCGAAACATCCAAGCAGTGATCGTTGATGGTTATGTCCGTGTGTCTCAGGTCCGGGGGCGTGAGGGTGAGAGCTTTATCTCGCCGTCTTTGCAGCGTGAGCAGATCGAGGGTTGGGCTAAGCCGCGCAGGGCGAAGGTCGCGAGGGTGTTCGAGGAGCTCGATCAGTCCGGTGCTCGGTCGGATCGTCCTATGCTCAGCGAGGCGATTGATCGTGTCGAGGCGGGCCTGACTGACGGTATCGTCGTTGCGAAGCTCGATCGTTTTGGGCGCTCGCCGTTGGATAGTCTCGCCGCGATCGAGAGGATTCAACTCGCTGGTGGAACCTTCGTCGCAGTTCAAGACGGGCTGGATATGAGCACCGATACCGGCAAGCTCGTCCTGCGCATCATGCTCTCAATGGCAGAGTGGGAGCTTGATCGCATACGCTCACAATGGAACTCAGCCCGCGAGCGCGCAGTCGCACGCGGCGTACACATGGGGGCGCGCGCGCCGACCGGCTATGTCCGTGACGCCAAACGAGCCCTTCATCCAGACCCCATCACCAGCCCGTTTATCACAGAGCTATTTGCCAAGCGCGCCCAAGGAGCCACAATCCGAGCTCTGGGCACCTTCTTGGCAGAGCATGATGTGAAGACGCCATTCGGCAATCCGAATTGGGTACCGGCAGCACTGCACGGTGTCATCAAGAATCGTGTCTACCTTGGTGAGCTACACCACGGCACGATGATAAAGCTCGACTCCCATCCGCCGCTGACCGATCCCGTCACATGGCAGGCCGCCCAAGACCCAAGGACGATGGAGCGGCGCAAAGTTCGCCATACACCGACAGTTCTCGGCGGACTCCTGCGCTGCGCCGGCTGCCGCATGGCTATGCACTCTCACACCGCCACCACCCCCAACGGTCTGCGCAGGCGCTATTACTTCTGTGGCGGGAGATCAAGCGCGGGTGACTGTCAATCACGCGCATGGATCAGCGGAGCGGTGGCCGAGCCTTACGTAGACGCGGCTTTCTTCGCACTCGCTGCACGTCATCATCCGAAAAGCCAAACAGATCGCATGCGGCGTCTAGTCAAGGCACACGAGCACGCGGCGCAGGAGCTGGCCGAGTATCGCGACAGCCCGAACGTCCTCACAAGCCTCGGTCACGAGCTCTTTGCCGAGGGTTTGGCCAAGCGCCACGAGCGCGCCGAGCTCGCGATGCTGGCAGTGGCCTCCCAGCGTGCGAAGGCCGAGACCAAGAACATCGGGACAGGACCCGAGCTGGAGAGCTGTTGGCCAACACTGAACGCCGAAGAGCGTCGCGAGATAATGGGCGAGCTCATCGACTGCGTATTCGTATTTCGCCGCGAGGTGGGCCGCCGAGAGCGACTGTTCGTCTGCGCGCGCGGCGATGCCCCCGTTGATTTGCCTCATCGGGGGCGGCGCTCCAAAGGGCTAATCCCGTTTCAGCCAGAAGGAATCCCGTGCGCCGCGCCGGCCACTGACGAATCCCGATGGACAAAACAACAGATCAGCACCAGCTTGGACGAGTTTCTCTCCGCTTGGAGCGGCTCCAGATGGCCCGTTGAGGAGGAGTTCATCTTCGCCGGACGGGGACCACTGCTACGACAAATAAACCGCACCGGAGGCTCGACGCAATGGACACGCGGGACTTCATGGTCGCATCTACGTCGCGCTGAGTGGACCGAAGAGCGCATACGCGTGGCACTTCCGGTCATTCTCGCCGGTAGGACTCAATGGCCGACACGGCCTGAGTTCAAGGCCCAGGGTTACGACGGGCTGTACTCGGCGCTTGGCCGACGAGGTCGCAGGGAGTGGGCAGATGAGTTTGGGTTGGAGTACCGCAACACGGGTGGCGCCGCCGTGCGCTGGACCGAGCCGCGAATCATCAAGGCCCTTACCCGCTTGTGCGCTGGACGCGAGCTCTACCCTTCTCAAGGCGACTTCGCCGCAAAGGGACTTGCCGGCCTGTATGTGGCGATCGCCAGCCGGTATGGCGGACACGACAAGTGGGCTGCAAAGGTCGGTCTACAGCGCCCCGCCCAGCATCGGACGGCGAAGAGAAGCATCACAAGGTAGGACGACTAGCTGATTGGGTCGCGGTTTGCCTTAGAAGCTGTCTCAATACCTTGTGGGGGGAGGGCTTTGATCGAGCCGGTCGAACTTTCTGGGTGACATAACCTGGCGAGGAGGTGCCTATGGCGGGCTCGGTTTGGCGGGTGCGGGACGAGCTGTGGGAGGCGGTGAAGCCGCTGATCCCTGAGCATCCTGCTGATCCCCGCGGTGGCCGTCCGCGAGTGGATGATCGTGTCTGTTTCAACGCGATCGTGTTCGTCCTGTTCACAGGGATCGCCTGGCGCCATCTGCCGGCCGAGATGGGGTGTTCACCAGCGACGGCACACCGGCGTCTATCGGAATGGCAGTCCCAAGGCGTCTGGCGACGCCTGCATCATGAGCTGCTGCGCCGCCTGAACGCCGCTGGCCTGATCGACTGGTCAACCTCAGTTGTTGACGGCAGCCATGTTCGTGCCCTTTTGGGGGGCTCCACACGGGGCCCTCGCCAGTTGACCGCGCCCGCAGCGGCTCAAAGCACCATCTGATCACCGACTCCAACGGCATTCCGCTCGCGATCAGCCTGACCGGCGGGCACCGCAACGACGTCACCCAGCTGTTGCCGCTGATCGATGGTGTTGGCCCGGTCACCGGCAGGCCGGGGCGTCCGCGAAGACGCGCCGAGCGGCTGCTCGCCGACCGCGGCTATGACCATGACAAGTACCGCCGCGAGCTCTGGGCGCGGGGCGTGAAGCCCGTGATCGCCAGGCGCAGCACCGTGCACGGCTCCGGGCTGGGCAAAGAACGATGGGTCGTTGAGCGAACCTTTGCCTGGCTTCACAACCTGCGGCGCCTACGAATCCGCTATGAGCGCGACCCCGAACTGCACATGGCGTTCATGCTGCTCGGCTGCGCCGTGGTCTGCCAGCGCAAGCTCGCCGCCTGAGCGCAGTCAGCCCAGCTCGTCCGCTTCATCCTCGATATCAAACGCCTCGCGCCCGTACTGATCAGGGATCGAACCCCAACCCCAGATCGGGGCCGGCACCTTGGGCACGATCCCGTACTCCTCGAGCGGATCGCCCTTCTCCGCTTCGACAGTGCAGCGGTGGCGCCAGTTATCGCCGAGATCAAAAACGTACTCGAACTCCTCGCCCGGCCCCACCTCTTTGGCAACCTTCAGCTTCGCGTGGTCCAGCCACACCAGTTCGGGTCCGAACGAGTCGTCCGGATAGCCGATCAGACGGCCGTCCCTGAGCTCGAAGTTGTGCAGATGCGATAGGTCCCACCGCGCAAAAGCCGCGTCGATCGCCTCCGCGAACTGCTCAAAGGTATGAGACGGGCCGACCAGGAAGATGCGGCCCGGCGAGGGATCGCAGTCGATCCCGCCACCGCCCATCAAGTCCACCCGGATTCGCAACCACGTCCGCGCCATGACGCCGAAAGCCTACCGACGGTTTTGAGACAGCTTCTTAGAGCTTGGCCTGCTCGGCGAGCCAGTCGTCGAGCATAAGGCGCGTGAAGCGGATATGGCGCCCTACTCGATGACAAGGCAGGCGACCAGTTCTCACGGCCTCGTAGACCCAGCTTGTCTTGACGTCCAGATACCAGGCGGCCTTCTCTGGGCGCCAGAGCCGATCCTCCGCGAGTGTCAAGGCCGGTTGAAATTTGACCCTGTGGTGCCGGTTGAAAACTGACCCCTCTTCGTGGTGGGTTGGGGCTGGTTCAGTCGGCCGTGTGGTCGGTGGGGCGGGGTCCGAGGTCGTGGTTCTTGAGGCGGTAGCTGTCGCCCTTGAGGGAGAGGATCTCGGCGTGGTGGACGAGTCTGTCGATCATGGCTGCGGCGGTGGCGTCGTCGCCGAAGATCTCGCCCCAGGCGCTGAAGGGCTTGTTGCTGGTGACGATGAGGCTGGCGCGCTCGTAGCGGCGGGAGACGAGCATGAACATGAGGTTCGCGGCTTGGGGGTCGAATGGGATGTAGCCGACCTCGTCGCAGACAAGGAGCGGGTAGCGCTCCAGGCGGCGTAGTTCGTCCTCGAGGTGGCCTTGGCGTTGGGCGTCTGCGAGCAGCGCGACCCACTCGGTGGCGGTGCGGAACAGGACTCGTTGGCTGGCCAGACAGGCTCTGATGGAGAGCGCGATCGCGAGGTGGGTCTTGCCGGTGCCGGGTGGTCCGAGGAGGATCACGTTCTCCTTGGCGTGCAGGAAGTCGAGTTGGCCGAGATGCTCGATCACCTGCTTCTTCACGGATCGTTGGAAGGTGAAGTCGAACTCCTCGAGCGTCTTTCGTGCTGGGAAACGCGCGGCTCGGATGCGGCTCTCGCCGCCGTGGGCCTCGCGTGCTGAGGTCTCGGTGGATAGGAGTGCTTGGGCGAACCGCTCGTAGCTCCATTGCTCTGAGCGTGCGCGCTCGGCGAGCTTCGGCAGCGCCTTGGCTGCCGCTGGCGACTTCATAGTCCTGAAAAGGTGTGCGAGCTCTGAGGTGGCGTTGCTCATGCGATCAACTGGTCGTAAACGGTCAATGCGCGCTGCTGAACAAAGGATCCGGGCTCGGGCTCGGCATGGTCCCCGCGGCGCTCTCTGAGCGTCCTGGCGTGCTCCAGCGCGGTGATCGTGCGGTGCTTAGCGAAGCTCCGCTCGTGAGAGCACGCAATCTCGCCGGTGTCCAACGCGGTGGCTGTGATCTCGCGTTGAGTGGCGGTGATTTCGACGCGCCGACCAACAAGGTCGGGATCGAGTGAGTAGTCGTTGGTGTCGAAACGCAAATACGGGTCGGGCGCCACCCGCAGCACCCAATGCCGGTCGACATCGGGCGGCTTCTCAGGCAGGCCGCGCATCGCCCCGTGCTCCTCGGCGAGCCGGTCGATCGGACGGGCTTTGAGCGCCCGGTGCGTCCGCGCGTTCGCCTTCTCAAACCACGCATCGAGCTGCAACTGGAAGTCCAGATGGTTCGCAAAACGTCGTCCGGGCTCGAAGTTCGTCTCCAAATATCCCTGCAGCCGCTCGACGACGCCCTTGGCCTGCGGGTCTTTGGCTTCACAGAAATACCAGTCGAGCAACAACTGCCCGCAGAAACCGGCATAAGCATCGGTGGGACGCCCGCCGCCGGCGTGAAGGCACCCCTCGCGATCCCAGACCATCAATTTCGCGAGCGCCCCAAGCGACCACAAACAGCGGCTCATCCCCCAAAGCACGTCCGGTGCTTCCTTGCTGAAGATCAGCGCTCCAGCCCCGACACGGGAATACCCCAAACAAGCGATCACGACCCACGCGCGGCGGGTCTGACCATGACCAACGGGAACATGCTCCGAGGTCTCCCAGAGATCCCACTGGCAGATCTCCCCCGGCCGATAAACCGTCCGCTGATGCGTCCGCGTACGCGCGAACAACGGGCGCACCTCCCGCAAATAATCATCGACGATCGTCTTGCCGCCATCGAACCCCAGCGGCTCAATCATCTCCCTGACCCTCACCCCGGGCAGCTTCGGGTCCCCGCGCAACAGATCGTGGATCTCCTCCTTGAACGGGTCGAGCTTCGACGGCGCCCGCGAACGCTCATAGGCCGGTGGCGCCTCTGAGCGCAACGCAGCCCTGATCGTGTTACGCGCCAAACCAGTGCGGCGCTGAAGCTCCTTAATCGACACCCCACGAACGAAATGCTCCCGACGCAACTCAGCCCAACGCTCCACGTCCAACACGACCCTTCTCCCGGTCTCGACAACAACGATCGAGCCAGGCTCCACGCGACCCCGGACGCCTCCGCCACCATCCAAAAGGGGTCAAATCTCAACCGGCGAAGAGGGGTCAGTTTTCCACCGGCACCGACACGCGAGTGCGGTTGGCAAGTTTGCTGTTGATGGTGCTTGCATACCCCTTACAGACCACGAAGGCTCCAGACCGGCCATGTAGTTTGGTTTGGGCCTGCTGGGGCCCAGTGATGAGTGGGCTGGCCGTTGGTTCGCGGAGCCCGTTTTGGGCTTGGTGGCGTGATGGCTAGGTAGTGGTGTCCGGTGCCCCGTAGAGGGTGTGGCAGGCGACGGGATGACTCAAGTAAAACGGCTGGCCCCGTTGTCGGGTGCCCTACGTTGGATTTGTCTCCCGCCGCCTGTCACGGACGCCGCCATGACTTCATAGAAGCGTGCCTGTCGCTCGACATGGCTTTGTCTGGCGGCCTCCACATCACACCAGCGCCAACCAGTAGATGAGGAGACAGAATCATGATCGCAGTAGGCGTGGACACGCACAAGCAACAACACCATGCGGTAGCTCTGGACGGGCTCGGACAGGTCCTCGGGGAGATCGTGATCGAGACCACTCTCGCCGGCTACAGCCAATTCGTGTGCTGGCTCAGAGAACTCGGTGAGAGTGTTCTGGTCGGTATCGAGGGTGCCGGCAGCTGGGGCGCGGGACTGTGCGAGTTTGTGCAGGCCGAGGAGATCGAAGTGTTCGAGGTCGAACGCCCACAACGACGTGAGCGTCGGGGTGGCAAGTCAGATCGCATCGATGCTCTGCTGGCCGCCAAGAAGGTCCTCACGGGCGACGGACTCTCGACACCCAGAGGGTCGGGAAAGCGCTTGGCGCTGCAAATGCTGTTGGCTGGCTACCGTTCCATCGTCAGCGAGCGCTCCCGGCTCTACAACCAGCTGCAAGCGCTGCAGGTCAGTGCGCCGTACGCGTTGCGGGAACGGATCGGTCAGGCTCGCAACGGCGCGACGCTCGCCAACCGCCTCACCGGGATGCGCACACGACCGACCGCGACCCAGCAAGAGAACTTGACCCTGCAGGTACTCCGCGACATCGCCAACCGTGCTCGAGCACTCGACGCAGACGCCGAGAACTACACCCGCCAGATCGAGGAGATGGTCAGCTCGCTCTCCCCAGCGCTCTTAGAGGAGCCCGGCGTCGGGCCTATCTGCGCAGGCAGGCTCCTAGCGTTCAACCCAGCACGCTTCACCAGCGAGGCAGCGTTCGCACGCGCCAACGGCACCGCCCCGCAACCCGCGTCATCCGGCAAGACCGTCAGGCACCGCCTCAGCCGCGGAGGCGACCGGCAAATCAACGCAGCGATCTACACGATCGCGCTCTCACACTCAGTCCACCACGCGCCGAGCCGCGCCTACATGCAACGAAAGATCACCGAAGGAAAGACCAAACGAGAGGCGATGCGCTCCCTCAAGAGACACCTCTCACGACACCTCTACAACCAACTCGCAAAAACGCCCTTGACAACATAGAAGCATCCAACAAATTTGCGTAAGCCGTCGTTGCGTCTCAAAGGCGTCCGAATGATGGCCTTGAACCTCTTCGCGCCCCCAACGCGGCCCTCCAGGGAAATCGTTAGGGAAATCGTTGGGCTATCCCCGCACCCTGATACACTCACAAAACGTGGTGTTTGCAGGGCTTTTTGCTATGCCGGAGGAGGGACTCGAACCCCCGACACGCGGATTATGATTCGTGTCGAGGGGTGTCGTGGGGTGTCGCTCGGTCGGCTAGATTGGCTCTATTGCTAGGGATTCGCGTCTAGGCCATTGCGGGCTTTGTCGCCGCATGGTGTGGGGCATGTTCGCACTTTGTTTGCACCCTGGCTTGGATTGGGTAGCGTCCCAGCCCCGTGCCATGCGCGTTGCGCGGTTGAAATAGCATGTGATCCTATGGAGGATCAACGCATCGATCTGAAGGCTACGGTGCCCGACGCGTATCGCGCGATGGCGGCGTTTGATCGATCGATCGAGCTTGACTCTGCGCTTCGAGAGCTGGTCAAGATTCGGGCTTCGCAGATCAACGGTTGCGCGTACTGCATCGCCTTGCATACGCGTGACGCGCGCAAGGCGGGGGAGAGCGAGCAGCGTCTCTATGCGCTGGCGGCCTGGCGCGAGAGCCCGCTGTTCACGGAGCGCGAGCGCGCGGCGTTGGAGCTGACAGACGCGATCACCAGGATCGGGGAGAGCGGCGTGCCGGATGCGGTCTACGAGCGTGCGGCATCGGAATTCTCTGCGGCTGAGCTTGCGAACCTGATCTTCGCCATCACGGCCATCAACGCGTGGAACCGGATCGCCGTGACTAGCGGCTTGGTATTTGCGGATACGCCATAGGCAACTCCTGGCGAATCCATGCTCCACCTACTCGTTTAGTAGAGCCGCGACACCGCCAGCGCAGTTGTGATCTCAGCCGGTGCTGCTGTGCTTCTTTGGTAGCTGAGTAACGGTTGCCGGACCTTCCGTTCGTGCCCGCGTCAGACGGTCTTGCGTTAGGGCAAACACTCGCGACAGCACCATGAACATTACGAGCGCCGTGTGGAGGGCGAGGGCGAGTCCTATGGCTGTCAGGATTTCAGGGTCTGTATGCACTGTGACACTGGCTGCGACAAAGGTCGCAGCCGTCAGGATGCTTACGACCGACGCGTAGCCTGCACTGGCTGCAATCTCTCCCAAGAAGATCGCATGTTCAGACGTGGCGAGGCCCTGGGGTGGCTTTGCATCGGCCCAATCCATCGCCCGCTCCGAGATCTGAAGCATCACGCCAAACAAGAATGCGCTTAGTAGCCCCGCTACGGTGAGCAAGCCGACACTGGCCCCTGGTGGGAGCGTCACGCCTAGCGCCCAACATGCCACTAGCAGCGCGATAGGCAAGCCCTCGAACAGTGCATGATCCTGCCAACGCCGCTGGCCGGTGTTCGCGTTGACATAAGTTCTGTAGTGAGCGCGCACGAGACGCGCCGGGCTGGCCTTCATTTGGACACCTATCTCATCTCGTCTATCGCACTTCCTAGTCCGACGAAAAGACTATTACTGGACGGTTCGCCGTTGCGGAAGTCAAGATCGTCCATATCGACAGTAAACGCGTGGCCTGAATCCGGCGTCTCAATGTTGAATGTGCGTTTGGTGCCGTTGTCGAGGATGACCTCGACCTTGGCATGGTCGAACTGGAGTCCATTGAACTCGACGATGTCTCCGAACGCCTCCCTGTCTCCGTCCAAGAATCGTGTGAGGAGATTGCCAAGCACATGCTCACCGCGTCCGGCCCTAATCCCAACTTCGACATGCGCGCTCTGATTACGGCGCACCCACTTATCGGTAGCGCGGTCTCGCCGATCGTTCGGCTGGTCCAGCCGCGTCAATTTGATGGTTTCGATCTGCCCATCACTCACGGCCTGTTGCAGAGCGGCGCCAGAAACGCACGGAGCAATGGCTAGCTTTAGCCTGGGGAAATCTTCTCGGAAGCGGAGGTTGTCCCGTTCGCCGTGGAAGTTGGTGGCGGCGGTTCCGGTGTGATGGTTACACGGTGACTGGGATGCGGGTGTCCTCCTTGCTTGTGGTGTGAATCTTCGTGCGCTGGGCGGCGAGGTCGCGTTCGACGGCGAGGGCGAGCTTGGCGAGGTCGCTGTAGCCGATGATCTTGCGGAACTGTGCCTCGGCCTCGAGCATCCCCGCGGCGGTCCAGCGCAGGCACATGTCGCCCGACTGCCAGCGCTTGACGTTGCGGCTCGTTTGCCGGACGGTGCCGATCATCGACTCGATCGGGTTCGTGCTCTGGAGCGTCGTCTTGAGCTTGCCGCGAACCCCGAGGCGGGTCAGGGTCAGCGTCTCCTCCAGGCCCTCCCGCAGCGAGCTGGCTGCGCCGGGGTGAGAGCGCTCGAGCTCGCCGGCGAGGAGCTCCGAGCCCTTCGAGCGCGAACTGGTGGTTCTCCGATGCCCATGCCTTTCGAGCCGTGCCTTCACGAGCGGCCGGTCGCGTTCGGGGAGATGGTCGAGCACGTTTCGTTCCTTATGGCGAATGCAGCGCTGCACCGGGACCGGCCCGAACACCTCGTTGACGGCTGCTCTGAGGGCCTTGCCGCCGTCCAGGACGACCAGGACGCCCTGCTCGACGTCAAGGCCACGCCGACGAGGTCGGCGAGCAGATGCACGGTGACGGTCTTGTTCTCGGTGGAGCCATCCCAGAGCCCGAGCGGGATCTTGACCCCCTCGGTGCTGACACCCAGCGCCACGACGCAGCAGCGGCCCTTCAGCTCGATCCCGTCGAGCATCAACGCCGCCAGGCGGACGTCGTAGAGCGGACGGGCCATCAGCGCCGCGAGATGCTCGCCGGTCCGCGAGACGAACTCGCGGCTGACCGTCGACTTCGACGTCGAGCGCTCCGCGCCGGCCACGGCCTCGCCGATGGGCTCGCGGGTCCTCGCGAACCGGCGCGTGGAAACCCCGGCGAGCATCTGCTCCAGCACGACCCTGCGTCAGCGGGTCACGATCGGCGAAATACGCATACGTCGCCAGCGGCACCTCGTGCTCCCCATCGGCGCGTGCGGGCCCGCGGACGCTTCACCGCCAACCCGCCGGCCACCGAGCGTCACCTCGCCGTCCTCGTGGCCGTGACGCACCGCGCGTGCGCTCCTTCAGCGGTCGCGTGCTTGGCGCCCCACGACCTCGTCGAGCTCGGCCTCCATCATCTCGCTCAGCACGCCCAGCCCGACGCCCACGCTCAAAGCGAGCAGCCCCTCCTTCGCGGCCCCGACGAGCTCCCCGAGCGCCTCCTGCACCCGCAGCGGCAGACTCTCCGCACGGCTGTCCTGCTCCTGCATTACGGTCCTCATGGCGGTTCCCTTCGTCTTCGGATTGATTTCGCACTCGCCACGGTCCCAACGGGACCGGACGAGGCGAAAGGAACCGCCACCTACAAACTTCTACGAGCTACGGGACAACCTCCGGAAGCGCTTGGCTAGCTCCATGTGAAGTAGACTCTTGACGCTGCGACCATTATTGACGTGAACTGCCAACCAACCGACTGTGTCGGGGGCAGGTAGGCGGAAAAGAGAGCCACACTTGATCTCTTGAGTGTCCTCTGGCTCTTGGTGGAGTCGGACTGTGCGTTCCGCATCGACTATGTCCGCCGCGACTCCGCTCTGCCCATGCGTCACAATCAAGCGCACGTCATCGCCCACAACAGAGCTACTAGTGCATTGCGCAGTCCTGGCGTCGTCTGCGACCTCGAAATCATCATTGAAGTATTCGTTCAAACGGACAGCGAGTGCCCCGCCGTGGCCGTCGGCGAAATCGCCCAAAGGCTTCAACTCCTGTGGCTTGTACAGCGGATGCACGCAGACCGTATAGATCGCCGCCCGATGGGCCATAGTTCCCCTCGCCTACCTTTCGCCGCTCGATCACCTGATTCGAGCCGCTGATACTACGGGAATAGACGGCACGAGAAGAAGCTGAGGCGACACCCTTCTGCGTCTCAATCGGATCTATCTCTAGCCCGCTTCGCGCTCCCACGATATTCGGGCATCAACCAGCGGATTTCGGGACTAGCCTTCGCGCAGGGCGCGAATCCGGTCCTGCATCTGTGGCAGGCGGACGGTCCTGAACTTCTCGGGCAAACGCTCGTCATTGAGGACAGCATCGAGGGTCTCGATGTTCCTGTCGAGCGCCAAGCGAGTACATCTGCCTTCTTGTGCAAAGCGGAAGATGCGCTCGTTGAGCTTCAGCACGTCGCGGACGGCCGCTTCGCCGCGTTCGTCGAGCAGTAGCTGGCTGAACGCACGGGCGCAGAGGATGGAGGCTCGGAGCTGGCGCCAGGCAAGGTCGGTTTGCTTGTTCTCGAGAACGCTATTGTGGACCCGGCTCTCCATGCAGCGCTCCGGGTGCATGATCCAGACATTGACTAGGCGGTCCTCGTCTATGACCAGCTCTGCCTCTATGGCGGTCTGTCTGATGTCTTCGGCGTTCATTCCGTAGACGCTCGCCATGACGTCCAGTCGGCGCTCGTGGCCTTCGCTGTCGAGGAAGATGGCGACGCCGGTGAGTGGGGTGCGATCCTCCCATTTGGCCACGCGGACGCGTGCGCCGAGCAGTTCGGCTGACTGTCGGAGGTCTGAGGAGTTGCCGAGGAGGTCGATGTCTCGACTCGCCACTGTGTCTACGAGCGCGTCCGCGATCCGGCTTTCGAGCTTCGATGCCCAAATGGCGACTGCCTGTCCGCCGACGAGGACGACTCGCCGGTCGCGGACGACTTCCTCCAACCGGGCGAGGATGCGCTCGGTTTCATCGATCTTCAACGGAGGCAGCTCAGCCTCGCCCTGCTGCTCCTCAGCCACGCGCGTGGCCCTGGGATCGGCGGTCAGGACAGGGAGTGCGCCGAGTCGAGATTGAGCCGAATGCGATCTGCCGGAAGCGCAAAGACCTCGTTTTCGCGCTTGAGCTGCGCCGGCGTCTTGCGTCCAGAGCGCAGTGCCTCCTCATCGGCACGACGGTCCCTCTCCTCTTCATCGAGAAGCACCTGAACGTCAACATGTTCTATCTGCAAGGTCATCGCTACTCAGAGCGTAACGCCTTCTGCGGAAGCTATCCAGCCGATTCGGCATTGTGGCCGCCTTTCTGAAGGATTGCCAGTGGCTGCCCAATGTCGCCATCGAGCAGGTGGACGTACGTTGCGAGCGTGAACGCGGCCGAGTGGTGGCCGAGCCAGCGCTGGACCTGAACGGCGTTGCGGCCTTCCGCGAACAGGATCGAGGCGCAGGTGTGGCGGAAGGCGTGGAAGCCGACCCACGGAAGGTCTGCGGCCTCCCGAGCGGGTTGAAGCACTCGCCGGAAAACGTTGTTTGGCATGAGCGGCGATCCGTTCGCCGCCGGGAATACGGGGTCCTCATCACCTGGCCACTCCGTAGCCGCGTGGTGCTCGTTGAGGGCTGTGGTGAGCAGCGGATCGAGGGGAATCTCACGACGGCCGTAGCGGCTCTTGGGCGGTCCCATCCGGCCCTTCACGAGCGCTCGGCGGACCTTGACGTGGGGCGGAGGCGCGTCAAGTTCCAGATGCCTCCATTGGAGCGCGATGGCCTCGCTTATGCGGACGCCGGTGGCGGCCAGGAACCAGAAGAACAGATGCCACTGGTCAGGCACCAGGGCAAGCATCTCCGCCAACTCGTCGCGGCTCATCGCCTTCGCCTCGTCGTCTTCGACGTCCTCGACAGTTGGCCGATGCGGCAGGTCCACGTCTCGCGCCGGATTGGAGCGGATCAAGCCCTCCCTGACGGCAGTCGTCAGACAGGCTCGAAGCGGCGCCATGATGTTGCGTACGGTCGCGTCAGAGAGCAATCGTTTCTGTGCCTGCTCGTCGCATAGCCAAGCAACGAACCCGGCGATCTTCGACGGCGTAATCTCCGTGAGACGCAGCCGCGCCGGGAAGTACCGACAAATGTATTGCTCGATCTGCCGCCGATAGTCGGCGCGGGTTCCCTCACGAAACCCGCGCCTTCCACGCCCCTGATAGCGCTCCACCCACTCCAAGGCGTACTCGTGCAGGGTGGCCCGCGAGCGTGGCTCGAACTCCCCGCGCTCGATGTCCGTCGCGCGTGCGGCCTTCAGGCGGCGGGCCTCGTCAATCGTGCGGCAGGACTCCCACCGTTGCTTGCCGTCGACGCGGTAGCTGAACACGTAGCGACCGCCTCGCCGGTAGATGCCCGGCGTCCGCGTCTTTTCGAGCTTCGCGGCCATCGTCGCTCAGTCCTCCGCCAATCCAGTTGCGGCAAGGAAGGCTTCAATCCCACGGATATCGCGTTCAACGGCCTCGCGTGCGGCGGGTTCGATTGATCGATCCGCGACGTATGGGCGGTCGGTTGCCAGGCGCTCCTTCAGCGCGACGGCAAGCGGCTCGCTGTGGTGCTCAACGTCGATCAGTCGGGGGCTGGCATTGCTCCAGCCGACCGCGTCCAAGAGGCTACGTAGCGCGTCGAACTTGGCGAATGGCTCGGTGAAGGTCTCTGGGTGTTCCTCCTTCTCGTAGCCGAGGCTCGCCTGTTCGATCTCGGCTGCGGCGCCGCCCAGCTCTGTGATGATCGCTGAGCGCACAACGCGCACGATCTCGGCGGGGATGGTGGTCTTGGTCATCTTCGGTTCCTCCTTGGGATCGGAGGCCCCGGGAGTGTTCTCTGACGAGGAAGCCAGCCCGCGTGCTGGTAGCTTGGCTTGCGCGCCGGGAGTTATCGCTCTCGGTGCCGCGGCGCCCGGCGGTCCTACCCGCGCGGGCGCCAACTTGTATGTTCGGTTCTGCGAGCCTATAACTTGGCTCGGACGTGAAGTTTTTACGAGCGGCGCGAGAACGATGGACGACCAAAGCCCAGACCCGATCACCGAAGCGCGACACGCGCTCGGTCGGGCGCTGCGCGTGCTGCGTAGAGATGCGGGGCTCACGCAGAAGGAACTCGGCTTGAAGTCGAGCGCAAACGACACATACATCTCCCAGGTCGAGTCAGGGCAGCGCGATATCCGGTGGTCCACGATCACGCGGCTGCTTATGGCTCTCGACCTGACCGTGGCTGACCTAGCTGCGGCCGTCGAACGACAGGAGCGCTTGCCCAAGCGTTGAGCGTCGAGTCGGGGCGTAGTGAGGTCTCTCACGTCGAACGTCCTTCGACGTAGGCGTCGAGGTCGTCGCGGTGCAGCAGGACGCGGCGTCCGTCGCGGCGGGGGTGGAGTTTGCCGAGCGCGATGAGGTCGTAGATGCGGTCCTTGCCGCAGCGGAGCCGCTCGGCCGCGTCGGTCACGTTCAGCCAGGGGGAGGTCGGTGGCGCAGATGGGACGAGCGCGGCGGCGCGCTTGGCAATCTCGGCGAGCTGCTCGTCGGTGAGCCTCACGGTCAACTCGATCATCGTGTTGCACCTCCTTTCACGACTCGGGAATCACAAGGGAGCGGGTTCGTCCCTCTGTCTTATTGACCGTGAGCAGCTCAAAGCGGCCATGTAGTTTGGTTTGGGCCTGCTGGGGCCCAGTGATGAGTGGGCTGGCCGTTGGTTCGCGGAGCCCGTTTTGGGCTTGGTGGCGTGATGGCTAGGTAGTGGTGTCCGGTGCCCCGTAGAGGGTGTGGCAGGCGACGGGATGACTCAAGTAAAACGGCTGGCCCCGTTGTCGGGTGCCCTACGTTGGATTTGTCTCCCGCCGCCTGTCACGGACGCCGCCATGACTTCATAGAAGCGTGCCTGTCGCTCGACATGGCTTTGTCTGGCGGCCTCCACATCACACCAGCGCCAACCAGTAGATGAGGAGACAGAATCATGATCGCAGTAGGCGTGGACACGCACAAGCAACAACACCATGCGGTAGCTCTGGACGGGCTCGGACAGGTCCTCGGGGAGATCGTGATCGAGACCACTCTCGCCGGCTACAGCCAATTCGTGTGCTGGCTCAGAGAACTCGGTGAGAGTGTTCTGGTCGGTATCGAGGGTGCCGGCAGCTGGGGCGCGGGACTGTGCGAGTTTGTGCAGGCCGAGGAGATCGAAGTGTTCGAGGTCGAACGCCCACAACGACGTGAGCGTCGGGGTGGCAAGTCAGATCGCATCGATGCTCTGCTGGCCGCCAAGAAGGTCCTCACGGGCGACGGACTCTCGACACCCAGAGGGTCGGGAAAGCGCTTGGCGCTGCAAATGCTGTTGGCTGGCTACCGTTCCATCGTCAGCGAGCGCTCCCGGCTCTACAACCAGCTGCAAGCGCTGCAGGTCAGTGCGCCGTACGCGTTGCGGGAACGGATCGGTCAGGCTCGCAACGGCGCGACGCTCGCCAACCGCCTCACCGGGATGCGCACACGACCGACCGCGACCCAGCAAGAGAACTTGACCCTGCAGGTACTCCGCGACATCGCCAACCGTGCTCGAGCACTCGACGCAGACGCCGAGAACTACACCCGCCAGATCGAGGAGATGGTCAGCTCGCTCTCCCCAGCGCTCTTAGAGGAGCCCGGCGTCGGGCCTATCTGCGCAGGCAGGCTCCTAGCGTTCAACCCAGCACGCTTCACCAGCGAGGCAGCGTTCGCACGCGCCAACGGCACCGCCCCGCAACCCGCGTCATCCGGCAAGACCGTCAGGCACCGCCTCAGCCGCGGAGGCGACCGGCAAATCAACGCAGCGATCTACACGATCGCGCTCTCACACTCAGTCCACCACGCGCCGAGCCGCGCCTACATGCAACGAAAGATCACCGAAGGAAAGACCAAACGAGAGGCGATGCGCTCCCTCAAGAGACACCTCTCACGACACCTCTACAACCAACTCGCAAAAACGCCCTTGACAACATAGAAGCATCCAACAAATTTGCGTAAGCCGTCGTTGCGTCTCAAAGGCGTCCGAATGATGGCCTTGAACCTCTTCGCGCCCCCAACGCGGCCCTCCAGGGAAATCGTTAGGGAAATCGTTGGGCTATCCCCGCACCCTGATACACTCACAAAACGTGGTGTTTGCAGGGCTTTTTGCTATGCCGGAGGAGGGACTCGAACCCCCGACACGCGGATTATGATTGACATGTGTCGAGGCTAGATCCCCTGTATTTGAGCCAGTTAGCTCAAGCTACATAGCCTTGTTTTAGGCTCCCTCAGACGCCTGGGGAAACTTTCGGGAAACTTTTCGACCGTCCCGCCACGACTTGTCCGTCGGATTCAAGTCTGTGGAGGTAGACCAGTCATGAGCAGCAAAAGACGGCTCAAAGGCCATCTTCATGTCCGCCAACTCAAGGCGAGCAAGGCACGCGTGTATTACGGGTACTGGCGCGATGAGAAGGGCGCCAAGCGCGGAGCCTGTCTCGGGCCAGCGCACGTCAGAGATGCCGGCCGCAGGACCGCTCGTGGTGCTGTCATTTGGCGGGCCGGTGATGGTGCCAGGCCGAGCCCCGAGCACCTGACCCCGCAGGACGCCGAGGACCGACTTGAAGAGATCCTCCGCGAAAGCGAAACACGCGCAGAGGAAGCTAAGAAGAGGGATGCAGATCGTTTTCTGCATCAAGCAGCCGAGGGATGGCTTGCTGAGCGCATGGCTGAGCGTGGTCTTAAGCGTTCGACGGTGGCTGACTACGAGGACCTTTTCGAGCGCATCTACCGTGACCTTGGAGCGGACACACCCCTGCACGATCTTGCCGACGGCCGTCTCGTCGTTTACTTCGCAAACTTCAGAGCCGAACGCCCTCTTGGTGCGCACACCGCCGCCAGAGCGCTCAGCGAAGGCCGGGATGTAGTCGAGGTTCAAGTTGAGCGTTGGACGGCTAAGCCGCCCGGTAGTCGCGCGTTTGAGGTTGCAACCATGAGGGAGGCCGTGAAGCTTGCCGCCAAGATAGAAGGGAGCTGGAAGCATCGTCGTCGAGGCTGTTACCGCGTTGTTGCCACTGGAGCCGAGCGTGCCCGACGCGTGTCCCGCTCAACCGCACGACAGCTTGAGGGAGAAGGCTGGATTGTCTGTCATCGAGTGCAGACGAGGTGGATGCTCCGTGCTCCGGCGGCGGCACAGACTCGCAACAAGTACCGTGACATTCTCGCTGCCGCCCTTGACTACGCCGTCTGTCAGGGCTGGCTTGAGAGCAATCCTCTCGCTGCCGTCAAGCGGGCAAGCAAACGGCAAGCCCGCGAACGCATCCTGAGACGCGATGACTTCTACGAACCGGCCGAGGTCGATCGTCTGCTGCAACATGCACCGAGCGTTGTCGAGGAAGCGTTTTGGCTATGCGGCGCACACGCCGGCTTTCGTCTCCCTGGCGAGGCCCTCGGGCTTCGCTGGGGAGCAGTCGACTTTCCAGCGGGCGTAATCCGTCCTTATGACAACTGGGTGCGCAATGCACTCGACGGGACCAAGACGTCTGACTCCGCTGCGATCCCTATGACGCCACGGCTTATGCGGGTGCTTGCTCAGCTCAGAGAGCGTGAGTATGCCACCACAGACATGGATTATGTGTTTGTCAGTCCACTTCGGGACAGACCCATCGCAGAGCAACCGATCCGAGAGGCGTTCAAGCTCGCGCGCGAGGAGGCAGGGTTGAAGCCAATTCGCATGTATAACCTGCGCCACTCGTTCGGGACTGCGCTTGCGCGTGGTGGCGTTGACATCCGGACCATCCAAGCCCTGATGCGTCATGAGCGCATTACGACAACTGAACAGTATTTGGCCTACGCGCCCCAACCGGACCTTGCTGAACGTCTTACGCGAGCGCTCGACATGAGCGCAACTCTGTAGGACTTCTAGGAGGGCTTGGCGAAACGTGTAGCGAAACTCGACGGGATGCACTTAGGTTCGCCTACTTCCCTATCAAAGTGCCCCGCACGCCGCACCGCAGAGTGCGGCGCGGCGCTCATTGCTCATTGTTCAGTCTCCAGGCGGCTGATGATGGCCTTGAGGCATCCGACCTGCCCTTCTACAGCATGCATCGCGCCCAATACGTTGGTTATGTCGATTCGAGCGGCCGCGGGCAGTGCATCCGTCTCGTCCAGCCAGTGCTTTGCCTCTCCCTGAGCACCCGTCTCTATCAACAGCTTGTAGATCCCGTCGTACCAATCGTGTGCTGCGGCCAGCAGGACGGCATCGGTGACAGCCGCCGGTGCTGACTTGACCTGCGACTTGAAGTTTTCGCCGCGCTTCAGAGCAAGGCGAAGGCCATCGACAAGCGACATGCCGATGGGCTCCGGGAGAGTGGCTTGCGCCCGCGCCTCAGCTTCGCTCCAGACGCGGTAGGTGCCCTCAGCAAAGGCCAAGACTGCGAGCGCACCAAGAACCGCGCCGATCACCGCTGCGGATTGGTGCAGGAGCACACCGCCGACTGAAACGGCGAGGATCGCTACCACGGCAAAGATACGCGCTGTCTTGTCGAGCACGCTCCACGCCCACCGTGTGCCATCGCTCATCGCGCGCCACCAAAAAGCGAAGCGCTTCCCCACGGCGTTCCAAACGCTGGACACGTCCGCATCATCCTTGATGGCCGCCAAACACGGTTCCACCACAAGCCGCCATGTTGCGAGCAAGGCACCTGGCGGTTCGCGAGAGCCGACAAGAAGCGCGACGTTACGACGTGGCGCTGCCTCCGGGCGAGTGCAAGCCCGCGTCGGTGTCGGTCAGAGCGACCGGCTCCGTCCCTTGATTCCGCGCGAGACGAAGCGTTGGAAGGCCCTCTATCGCGGCCACGCGTCGGTGGAGAGCGTTGGCCGGCATGGACAAGCGGCCTCCCGAGTTTCGCTAGCCCCTCCTAGGCACCGCGAGCTGCAGTTGCCTTGTGGTTTTCGTGGGCCGTGTGTGGATTCGTGCCGGGACTGCGTCCCGGATTAAGAATCCGCTGGAGCGGATTAACCCTCCAGCCCTGACGGGCTGGGTAGGGTTTTGACCGTCGCGGACCGCGAGATGTATAGATTGATGAGGGGTTGTGGTGATGGTCCACGACGGTCAAAACCCACCCAGCTGAGACCTAGTGGAGGGACGGGACGGGGTTGGTGGTGCCTGCCACCGTCCAAGGATGGACGCGATCGTTTTGGTTGGGGTGTCAGGCCTGAATGCCGGCGCACTGGCAGTCTCGACGTCGACGAGGTCCCTGATCGCTCTCGCGGGACGAAACTGCAGCACCAAGGGTCGAGCGTCCCGGTCACGCAGACGTGTGGGTGACCCTGGAGCGCTCTTTCGGGTCGTTGCTGTCCTGTTCGCTGTGGTTGGACGGATTAAGCACACGTACGGGTTTTCTAACGGCACGGAGGTCGTGTTATGCAGACAGAAAGGGATTCCCAGATCGTCTCCTGGGTTGGCGGGCTCGGCGCAGCCGGAGCCGAACATGTGATGAGCGAATTCGGGATGAGTCGCAGCATCGCCTACCAGCGACTGAACTCGTTGACACGCGACGGGCTACTCGAGCATCACACGGTGCTCTACGGACGGCCCGGAATGTACACAGCGACGCTTGCCGGCCTGCGCTGGAAAGGCATCGGCCACCTCGGGACTTTCAGCGTGCGACCCGGTAGCTTCGAGCACGCCTGGCAAGTCGCGCAGACCGCTGTCGGGCTCGGAAGGGCGATGCCCGACTGGGACGTGATGAGCGAGCGCCAACTCAGATCAGCCGAGAGCGAATTCGGCAAACTCGTCGCTTCAATACAAGTCGGTAAGGCCACAACAGGCGCGAAGCTCCATCGCCCCGACCTCGTCCTGACCTGCAAGAGAGGACTCGTCATACCGATCGAGGTCGAGCTATCGACCAAGGCGGCCTCAAGACTCGCCGCGATCTGTCGCGGCTGGGCCAGAGCACGCCACATCAACAGCGTCTACTACCTCGCGGCACCCGGACCAGCACGCGCCGTCGCACGTGCCATCCACGCAACCAACACCGGCGAGCGCATACGAATACTCGACCTCGATGACATCCCCACCCTCGCAAACGAGCAATACGCCGCCCAAGCTGACTTCGAGCCAACAGAACAAATGAGCGACGACGAGAACGAAAACGACGAGGACGAGGACGAAATCGAACCCAGCACATGGGAGGCCTACCAATGATCCCGACAACCCAAAACCAGAACGTCGGGCCGCGACGACTCGACGGACCACTACTACGACCCGAGCAAGCAGCCGAACTACTCGCCGTCAAGCCCAGCTGGATCTACGACGCAGTCCGCACCGGACGCCTCCCATGCCTACGTGTCGGACGACACATCCGCTTCACCCAAACCATGCTCGAAACCTGGCTCACAGACCAATGAGCCGACCTATTGAGGGGTCACTGCCTGATCGCTGTATGGGCCGGATGGCGGTCTGCGGCCAGCTTGACGGATCGGGAGAGGGATGAACACCGAGTACTCCGTGGAGCTGGATGATGTCTCTGATGACAGGATGCACGTTAGCTTTACGACCCGTGGGCGCGACATCACGGACTATGCCGTGCTGCTGACAGTCGAGCGAGATAGCGAGAGGCACACGGTTCGGCTCTACGACGGCGCGCACGGCATCAACGAGATGCACCGCTACACACGTACGCAGGGAAAGCAATCGGCGGAGACGTTCCACGGCGGTACTCTTGGAGAAGGCATGCGTGCCGCAATGGAGCAGATCAAGCGCACCTATCAATCGATGATCGAGGCATGGCAAGCGCGATGAGCACAAACACGAACGACTCTCCGGCGATGCGGGTCATGGACGAAGCCATCGAGCTCGCTATCCAGGAACGCTCCCCATATCCCGAACGCGCCGCGTTCATCGACGCCGACACTCCCAAAACCGAGAAGGCGATCAAGAACGCCCTCGACGAACAGCGGGCAGTCGTGCTCGTCTCAGCCGACGGCAGCAGACGCGTCCTGCTGCCTGAGCCCGTCCGCGTCTAGCGACTCTGCAGCGAGCGACCGCTGGGGAAACTCCTGGGGAAACTTTGGACTTTGTCCGCAGCGCCTGCTACCCTAAAAACGTCGTGTTTGCAGGACTTTCGCGATGCCGGAGGAGGGACTCGAACCCCCGACACGCGGATTATGATTCCGCTGCTCTAACCAACTGAGCTACTCCGGCGGGAGCGGGGAGTTTAGCCTCTTGCACAGAAGCGCCCGGCTCTCGTCACGGGCGACGTCTCGACTCGTCCAGATCATGCCCGACAAGCCCCTGCTAGCCGTCCCAAATGTCTCCGAGGGCCGCCAGCAGGCCACGATCGAGGCGATTGCCAAAGCGTTCACAGCGTCAGGAACCGCGCGTCTGCTCGATGTCCACTCCGATGCCGACCACCACCGTTCGGTGTTCACGCTCGGGGGCACTCAGGGCTCATTGTCTGGTGCTCTGCTTGCCGGTGCGCGGGTAGCCGTTGAGTGCGTCGACGTTGGGCAGGATCGCGACGCCGAAGACATAGGGGTGCACCCACATGTAGGGACGCTCGACGTTGTGCCGCTCGTGTACCTTGACGCCTCCCAGCGCGGTGCCGCGTGCGCGGAGGCGCTTGTCGTGGCTTCCGGGCTTGGCGATGACCTGGGCCTACCTGTCTTCATGTACGGCGAGCTGGCGCAGGGCCGCACGCGCGCCGAGCTACGGCGCGGTGGCGTGGCCCGCTTGGCGAAGCGTTTGAGCACGGGCGAGCTGCGCCCTGACTTCGGTCCGCCACGGATGCACCCGACCGCCGCCGCCACGCTTGTCGCGGCCAGGGAGCCGTTGGTGGCGTTCAACCTCGAGCTGGCCTCGCCTGCAGGGGTGCAGGACGCGCAGCGCATCGCGAGCTTGATCCGTGAGGGCGGAGTCGAGGGTTTGCCGGGACTGCGGGCAATCGGCGTGTCGTTGGGTCTGAGAGGCGCAGGTTTGAAAAACCCGATGCCCCCCGCGCGCGCGGGGGGCATGCTCTCTGGAGAAGTTCTCGCCCAGCTCTCGATGAACGTCGAGCGCCCGCTCGAGTTGCCGTTGCGGGCGATCGTCGAGGTGGTCCGCCGGCACGCCGACATCGCGTGCGCGGAGCTCGTCGGCCTTGCTCCACGGGCGGCGTTCGAGGGCTTCCCCGAGGACGTTCCGCTACCAGGATTCGATCCTGAAGCGCACGTGATCGAGAACGCACTAGGGTTCTAGGTGCCCCGTCGCGTGACGGGCCGCGATTTATCCGTGTAGAGATCACAAACCAAGGCGCGAGATGGCTCAGACGAAGCGCAGGCGGCAGACAAAGCACCGTGGCAACGCGGCGGGTGTGGTGGAGTCGCGTGGACGTACTGGCCGCAAGCCGACCGAGGCGGAGAAGACTGGCAAGGCGAGCGCGCCTAAGCTGACGCGCCAGGAGCGCCTGGAAAAGCCACCGACGTGGTTGGGAGCGTTCTATCGGGCGATGGCGGCAGCGGTGCTGATGCTGCTGATCAGCATCGTGCTCTTGAAAAAGCCAAATGAGGCGATCGCGCTGTTTCCGATCGTGCTGATCGCGTATGTGCCGATCAGCTACTACACAGACAACTGGCTGTACAAACGCAGGATGGCCAGCAAAGCCAGACAGGCGGGTAAGGCCAGCTCGAAGTGATCGACGTCCGCGAGCTCACGGTTGGCCCCGTTCAAGAGAACGCCTACTTGGTGCGCGCCGACGCACAAGCCACCCGTGCGCTGATGATCGACCCAGGCGAAGAGCCGCGGCGACTGCTCGATGCCGTCACGGCGCTTGGCGTAGAGATCGAGGCGATCTTGATCACCCACTGCCATTTCGACCACATCGGCGCGGTGGCGCCCGTCGCGAGGGCTACCGGCGCGCCCGTGTACTGCCCCGAGATCGAGCTTGGCGTGCTTGCGGACATCATGAAATGGACGATGCCGGGCTTCGGTCCGTTCGAGAGCTGGCAGGCCGAGCACACGGTCAAGGGCGGCGAGCGGCTGCGACTCGCGGACATGGACATCGAGGTGCTGTTCAGTCCGGGCCACAGCCCAGGCCATGTGACGTATGCGATCGATCGCACAGGCGTCTCGACCGAGGGTTCCGTGTCTGTGAAGGATGGTAAAGGCTTCGCAGGCGGCCAACCGGCACTGTTCTCCGGCGACGTGCTCTTCCAAGGCTCGGTCGGCCGCGTGGACCTACCAGGCGGCGACTGGGCGACGCTGGAGCGTTCGATCGGCATGTTGATGAGCCGCTTCGAGCGAGACACGGTTGTGCATCCAGGCCACATGGGCCTGACTACACTCGGCCGCGAGTGGGACACCAACCCGTTCCTTGCAGAGCTGCGCGCCGCCGCGATGAGCCCCGTGCCAGCACAGACGGGCGCACAGGGGCAGCGGTGAGGCGCGCGGAAGCGCCGGCGACGATGGCGATGGCGAGGTGCGCGCGGGCGCGCCAGCGGGCACCTCGGCCTTGAGCGGGGAGCGGATCAAGGCGCCACGCGGCACCTACGACGTGCTCGGCGAGCAGGCGGCGAGCAGGACGGCGCTCGAGGCGTGTGCCCGCACAATCCTCGAGGGCGCCGGTTATAAGCGCATCGAGACGCCCACGTTCGAGGCCACCGAGCTGTTCGCGCGTGGGGTCGGCTCCTCTACGGACATCGTGCAGAAGGAGATGTACACGCTGAGCGACGGCAGCGAACGCTCGCTGACGCTGCGTCCGGAGGGCACCGCGCCAGTGTGCAGGGCCTATGTCGAACACGGCATGCACAAGCTCCCCCAGCCAGTGAAGCTTTGGTACCTATCGAGCTTCTTCCGCTACGAGCGCGCACAGAAGGGCCGCCAGCGCCAGTTTTGGCAAGTCGGCGCCGAGGCCTTCGGCTCAGAGGATCCGGCGCTGGACGCCGAGTCGATCCTGCTGCTGGGCACACTGCTGGAGCAGCTGGGCGTGAGGGATGTGCGTCTGCGCCTGTCGAGCTTGGGGAGCAGTGAGAGTCGTCAGCGCTATCGCGAGCGCTTGCAAAAGCACCTACGCGCCAACGAAGCGAGTCTGTCTCAGGAGGTGCGCGAGCGCATCGAGCTGAACCCGCTGCGTGCCTTCGACTCCTCGCACGAGGGCACCATGGCGGTGATGCGTGAGGCGCCGCGGCTGCTTGACGAGCTTGACGCGGACGACGCCGAGCATTTCGCGACCGTACGCGGACTGCTCGACCGCGCTGGCATGGTCTACGAGGTCGATGCGACGCTCGTGCGCGGCCTGGACTACTACACGCGCACGGTGTTCGAGTTCACGAGCGATGCCCTCGGTGCGCAGAGTGGCGTCGGCGGTGGCGGACGCTACGACAGGCTCGTCCAGCAGCTGGGGGGCCCCGAGACGCCGGGCATGGGCTGGGCGGCGGGCATCGAGCGGATCCTGCTCGCCGGCAGTCCTCTGGGAGGGGACGCTCATGCCGTCGACCTGTATGTGGGTCTGGCTGATGGGGGAGGGGATGGGTCGTTCCCGCGGGTCAAGGCGGCCGCTTTTGCGATCTTGAGCGAGGCTCGCTCGGCGGGTTTGAACGCGCAGATGGAGATGGCCGGCCGCTCTTTGAAGGGACAGCGCGGGCACGCCGATCGCATCGGCGCGCGTCTGTTGGCGATTGTCGAGCGGGACAGGACGATTTTGCGAGACATGCAGGAGGGTTCGGAGGAGACGCTCGAAACCCGCACGGTCGTGCACGCCGCGTTGCGACGCCTGCGCGATCTCGCATAGCTTTGGATCGGCTGCTCGACGCGGCGATTCGGCGTGACCATCGTTCCGGCCGGATATGCCCGCTCGGTCGGCTGATGGACACCCAAAAAGAACCGCCGAATCGGGGTTATCGCTCAGCCGGAACTCACCGAAACATCGGGCAATAGCAGTGAAAAAACGCTTGCGAGAAGTCCACGGCCGATGTCGCCGTTCAACTCGGGCGGCGATTCTGCCGAAGTGAGGGGCGATGGCTCAGCTTTCGCGTCCTTACCAAATCCTGCTTGGCGTGGTTGTCGTGCTCGGCCTCATTTGGGCCGTCGCGTTGCGCAGCCATAGCTCCAACCCGAGCGAACCCATCGCCTCGACTCCGAAGGCGCCAAGCAGCGCTTCGGCCAACGGCAGCTCCGGCGGCAACGCCGCCGCGCCCACCAAGGTCTACCACGGCGCCGCGCCCGGCGTTGAAGGTTTGACAAAGGCGATCGCCAAAGCGCATGGCGTCGTAGCCGAGTCTCAGCACAACGTCCAAGAGCAGGCCGGCCACGCCCAGGCGCTCACCGGCGAAGCCCAAGCTTCGGCCACCTCCACGCACACGACCACGGCCGGCACAACCACGCAGGGCGTGACCGTCACACACAGGGCAACCACTGCCCCCAACCTTGCGCGTCGAACGGTGACGAGCGTCCACAAGACGACCACTGGGGCGCACGGTAGGAGCACCGTCACCCACACCAGCACGACCACGGTAGAGAAGACGGCTCCGGCCCACAGGACCGCTGCCCCCACCGACAAACCCGTCATTCGTGTGCACAGCAGCGTCAAGCACTCCACCAAGTCCGCCCAGCAGGTGGCGGTCGAACACGAGCTTGCACAAGGCAAGACGGTGATGCTGTTCTTCTGGACCCCCAGCTCCACCGTCGACCAGCAGAACGCGGCTCAGGCAAAGACGCTTGCCGACCGCTCCAAAGGCACGCTCACGCTGCACCTGGCATTGGCAAACCAGGTGGGCGAGTTCGGCACGATCACCGAAGTCGTCCACGTCTACCAGACGCCGACGATCCTGATCGTCAACAAGCACGGTGTCGTGAGCACGCTTACCGGCCTCACCGACGTGTTCGCGCTCGAACAGGCAGTACAAGAAGCGCAAAGCGCCATCGTCTGAGTGCTCGCACAAGCGTCGCTGCGCGCACCGCCCTGACATAGGGGAGCGTAGCCCCGATCGCATAGGACCGCGGCCGCCGGCGCAAGACCATGACCACTGTTGCTTAGCGCCCTGTCGTCCCTGTCGCGTGCCCGAAGCCAAGCGTGGCCTCTTACACTCGACGGACATGAACGTCGAGATGTTTGCCGATCACCTGCAGTCCCCGCGGCGGCGCGGTCACATACCCGTCGATGCTTGCAGTGGCGCTGCCGGAGGCGCGGCCTGCGGCGACTTGATCCGCATATCGCTGGCCGTCGATCGCCTGAGCCCGCACGGGCGGATTCTCGACGCGGGCTTTGACGCGAGCGGCTGTGGCGCGGCGATTGCCGCGGGCAGCGCGACGGTGCAGCTGATCGGCGGTGCCGCCCTATTGGACGCCGCCCGCATCGGCGCTCCCCAGATTGCCGCCGAGCTAGGCGGCCTCAGCCCCGCAAAGCAGCACGCCGCCGAGCTGGCCAGCGATGCGCTACACAGGGCGCTCGGCTGGGCCGCGCGTGAGCACGTCGCTCTCGCGCACTCACCTTCGCGCACGCTCGTGGCGATGAGCGGCGGTGTCGACAGCGCCGTGGCGGCACTTCTGGTCGCCGAGGGTGGCGAGCAGACGCTGGCGGTCACGCTCGAGCTGTGGTCCGATCCCGAGAATGACGGCGAGCGCAGCTGCTGCTCGGCCCAGGCCGTGCGCTCGGCGCGCTCGCTTGCCCACGAGATGGGAATGGCGCACTTCTCGATCGATCTGCGCGAGGAGTTCCGCGCAGGGGTCGTCGACGGCTGGCTTTCAGACCACGCGGCCGGTCTCACGCCGAACCCGTGTGTGCGTTGCAACGGCAAGGTACGCCTCGACGCGATGCTCGAGCTGGCCGACCGACTGGGCGCGCGGAAGCTTGCCACCGGCCATTACGCGCGCACCGAGTCAGGCGGTGAGGGCGAGCCCTTGCTGCGGATGGCGGTGGACGAGGGCAAGGACCAGAGCTATGCGCTTGCCGCGCTGTCGCCAAGCTCGCTGGCGCGTTTGCGCTTCCCGCTCGGCTCGCTGAGAAAGCCCGAAGTGCGCGAACACGCGGCCCAGGCGGGCCTGGAGGTCGCGCGTAGGCCGGACTCCCAGGATCTCTGCTTCCTTGCGGGAACGCGCAGCAGCGACTTCCTCGAACGCCACGGCGGCATAAAGCGAAGAGCGGGCGCGGTCCTCGACGGTCAAGGACGCAAGCTGGGCGAGCACGGCGGCGTCCACACGCTCACCGTGGGCCAACGCCATGGTCTGGGTATTGGCGGCAGCACGCTCGACGGGGTGGAGGGACCGCTCTACGTGATCGCGACCGATGCACGCTCGAACACTGTCACGGTCGGTCCACGCGAGCAGCTGCGCACCGCCACCGTGAACGTGCGCGAGGTCACCTTGCACCGCGACGGCGGTCGGGTGGACGCGGTAAAGGTGCGCTACCGCGGCCGACGCATGCCCTGCAGGGTGCGGGATGAGCTCCGCGCGGGTCTACACGAGCGTGTGGAGCTGCAAATGCTCGACCCGATTGAGCGCACCGCTCCCGGTCAGATCGCATGTCTGTACGAAGGCGATGTGATCGTCGGCTACGGCACGATCGCCATTTGACGGATGCGCGTCCTGGCGCTCGACTACGGCAGCGCGCGCTGCGGTTGCGCGCTGAGCGACCCGACCGGCACGATCGTCACGCCGATCGCCCACGTCGCCCGGCCGGCCAGCCGGCGCGGGCTCGCCGAGCTTGCGCGGCTGGTGGACGAGCGCGAGGTGGAGCGCGTGGTCGTGGGTCTACCGCTGTCCTTGCGCGGCGAGGACACACAGCAGACGAGCGAGGCGCGTGACTTCGCCGCGACGCTCTCCAGTCGGCTGGGCGAAGGCGTTCCGGTCGAGCTCTACGACGAGCGCTTCACCACGCGCATCGCCACGCTCGTCGAAGAGCCCACCACCAGCGAGGATTCCCGCGCCGCGGCCGTGTTGCTGGAGGATTGGCTCGCCCGCCCGCACCCGCGAGGGTGATCTCAGTAGGGTCAGAAACTTGGCTAGTGACACCGGATCGAATGGGGGAGGGCAGCGCACCGAAGCGGAGCGCGAACGCGCGCGCGAGGAGCGCGAACGTCGGCGCGCACAGAGGGTTGTGGCAAACCCGTCCGCGCCGCCGCTGCCACCGCCGGGCGAACCCGGGCGACCCGCAGAGCCCTCCCGCACGAGCCGGCCGGAGTATTCCCAGGCCGAGCCACCACAGGTGCAAGTCGAGCTCGCGGACCTGTCTGTCGCGGATCGGCCTGTCCTAGAGTCACCCGCGCAGCGGGCTCCCATCTATAGTCCTGTTGTTGGAACCCCCGCCAAAAGAGGGGCGGGCAGGCGGATCGCCACCTTGCTTGCCGCCCTGGTTCTGCTCGGGGCGCTCGGTTTTGCGGTAGTGCTCCTCTCACACCACACGGCACGCCCAAAAATCCCTCCAATCCCCAAGATCGTGAAGATCGTCATACCGGAGGGATTCACTCGCGCCCAGATCGCGGTGCTCGCACATGAGGATGGGCTCAGAGGCAGCTATCTGCTGCCGTCCAAGCGCTCCAGCGAAATCGAATTCGCACACTACGGCGCGCCTGCGGATACTCCCAACCTCGAAGGGTTTCTGTTTCCCGCCACATACGAAATGTATGTGGGCTCGCCGGCCTCGCAGCTGGTTTCAGAGCAGCTCAGCGCATTTCACGAAAACTTCGGCGGCGGCGAGGTCGATCGTGTGGGTGTGCTTGGGATCACCCCGTATCAGCTGTTGATCGTGGCCTCGATCATCGAACGCGAGGCGGCGATCCCGCACGACCGCTCGCTTGTGGCTGCCGTCATCTACAACCGCCTGCACCAGAACATGACACTGGGCATCGACTCCACGCTGCGCTACGCGCTACACAATTTCTCAACGCCGCTGACCGAAGCCCAGCTGCACAGCGACTCCCCCTACAACACACGCACGCACACGGGCCTGCCACCGACGCCGATCTCAAACCCCGGGGTCGCGGCGATCAAGGCCGCGGCCCATCCGGCGCATGTCTCCTACCTGTACTACGTCGCGGGCGCCGATGGCTGCGGCGAGGAGGTCTTCTCGACGAGCTACGCACAGTTTGAAAAGAATGCCGCCGCCTACCGCGAAGCGATCGCCAAGAACGGCGGCCGCGTCCCGAGATGCAAGAAGGGATAGACAGTGCACTGCCTTGCCACAGTGAGACCTACTGCAAATGGGTTGTGTCCCGATGCCTAGGCTAGGTGTCATCGGTTGGCCGGTCGCCCACAGCCGCTCGCCGGCAATGTTCCGAGCGGCGTTCGCGGCCTGCGCGATGCGCGACTGGAGCTATCAGGCCCTACCGCTGCCGGAAGAGCTATTCGAGCAGACCGTGCGTGCGCTGGGCGCAAGTGGCTTCGTGGGAGCGAACGTCACGATCCCTCACAAGCAGGCGGCGCTCGAGCTGGCCGATCAGACGAGTGGGCCAGCGCGCGCGATCGGGGCGGCCAACACGCTCACCTTCGGCGCGGACGGAGCGATCGAGGCGCACAACACCGACGCACCGGGCCTGATCGCCGTGCTCGGGCGCTTGACTGGGATGCCCGCCCACCCGAGCGCCCTCGTGCTAGGCGCCGGGGGCAGCGCGCGCGCCGCCGTTTGGGCCTTGCTGGACGCCGGTGCCGCCAGTGTCTCGATATGGAATCGCAGCCATGGGCGAGCACGGGAATTGGCACAGGATCTCGGCGCCGACGCGGTCACTAAGCCGATCGTGGCCGACCTACTCGTCAACTGCACATCCGTCGGACTGCAACGGTCGGCCACTGACGCCGAGGCGCTCAACCAACTGGAGATGACCGCCGATCAAGTCGGTAGGTATGCCTACGTCATCGATCTGGTCTATGGAGACGGCCCAACGCCCTTGCTCGCCGCCGCCCAAGCCCATGGAGCGGTCACTATTGGAGGGCTCGAGGTGCTCGTTGCCCAGGGTGCGCTCAGCTTCGAGCACTGGACCGGCAGAGCGGCGCCACTCGAGGCGATGCGCCACGGCGCCGGGATCGAGCACGCCACAGGCTAGGGCTCTCCTTGGTCAAGGGCGGGGGCGATGAGTACCCCGCCCAATGGCCTGCGCAACGAGAACGACATCTTCGGCGAGGCCGAACCAAGGGTGAGTGTCGAGATCGACCGCGACGATCCCTCCCGCGACATGCCGGGCGAGGCGGACGGACGGTCGCGCGCGGGTGGGACGGATGCGACAAGCGCAGGCGACCCAGTACGCCTCGAGTAACGGCCCGAGTATCGAGCAGCCCGATCGCGACGGACCCGAGCCGATCGCGGGAGTCACCGGCCCGAGTCGCCGTGGCTCCTCGGGCCGCTTTCTGACCGACGTGATCGTCGACATGGGCCTCGCCCAGCGCGAGCGCGTCGACAGCGCGATCGAGTCCTCGCGCAACGAAGGCATCACGCCCGAGCGCGTACTGCTCGCAAGTGGAGCGATCACCTCCGACGGCCTTGCCCGTGCGCTTGCCGAGCGCTACGGTCTCGACCACCTCGACCTCGACATCTTCCCGGTCGACATGGGTGCCGCCAATCTCGTCGTTAACAGCGCCGCCAAGCGCTATCAGGCGGTGCCGGTCGCGTTCGTCGACAAACGCACGCTGTTGCTGGCGATGGCCGACCCTTCCAACGTCTTGGCGGTGGACGACGTCGCGATCATGACCGGCTATGAGGTGCGGGTCGCCGTTGCCTCGCCCGATGCGATCGGCGATTTGATCTCGCGCATGGCGCGTCTGGAGGACGTCGTCTCCAGCGAGGCCGCCACAGCTGAGGAGGCAGAAGAGTCAAGCGCCGACATCGTAAACCTGCGCGAGACCGCCGACGACGCACCGGTGGTCAAGCTGGTCAACCAGATCGTCGCCCAAGCTGTCGAGCTGGGCGCCTCCGACGTGCACCTCGCTCCCGACGGCCACGAGGTGCGCGTGCGCGTGCGCGTAGATGGCATTCTGCAGGACATCACCACAGTCCCCCGGCGCATGGCCGCCGGAGTGGTCTCGCGCGTGAAGATCATGGCCGAGCTCGACATCTCCGAGCGGCGCCTGCCACAGGACGGTCGTGTCAGCCTGAAAGTCGACTCTCGCCACATCGACTTGCGCGTCGTCACCCTGCCTAGCGTCCACGGCGAGTCGATCGTGATGCGCATCCTCGACAAGGACTCGGTCGTGATGAAGCTCGAGAAGCTCGGCATGGCCGATGCCGAGCGCGATCGCTTCGAACGCGCCGTCCACGAAACCCATGGCGCCGTGCTCGTCACCGGCCCGACCGGCTCCGGCAAGTCCACGACCCTGTACGCGGCGCTGTTGACGCTCAACACGCCCGAGAAGAACATCATCACCGTCGAGGACCCGGTCGAGTACCAGATCGCCGGGCTGACGCAGGTGCAGGTCTCCGCCAAGTCCGGACTCACGTTCGCGACCGGTCTGCGCGCGATGGTGCGAGCCGATCCGGACATCATCATGGTGGGGGAGATCCGCGACCGCGAGACCGCCCAGATCGCGGTTGAGTCGGCGCTCACCGGGCACCTCGTGCTCTCCACGCTGCACACCAACGACGCCCCGTCGGCGATAACGCGCCTGACCGAGATGGGGATCGAGCCGTTCCTGGTTGCCTCGGCGCTCGACTGCGTGCTGGCCCAGCGCTTGGCGCGCATGCTCTGCTCCAACTGCAAGCAGCGCACGATCGTGCCCGCCGAGGTATTGCGCGACAACGGATACAAGGCGCTCGTCGACCTGGAGGCCTACGAGCCGAACGGCTGCCGGCGCTGCGCCGGCACTGGCTATCGCGGCCGTCTGGGCATCTACGAGGTGATGACGCTCTCCTCGGAGATCCGCAACCTCACGTTGGAGCGCCGCTCGGCCGAGGAGATCCGCGAGGTGGCGGTTCGTGAGGGGATGCGCCGCCTGCGCGACGACGGCCTGGAGAAGGTGCGCCAAGGCCTGACTTCGATCGCGGAGATTGCCCGCGTGATCGGCAGCAGTTGAGATGTGGCGCTCCGTCTGCCGATAAGGGGCGCATGAGGACACGTGCGCGGATTGCAACCGACCGCTTGAGCTACAGAAGGACGCGACGATGAGCATTGACTTTGCCGACCTCTTGATGGAGGTCGTGGCGCGCAAAGCCTCCGACCTGCACCTGGCTGCCGGCGCACCGCCGACGGTGCGTGTGCGCGGGCGCCTCGATCGCCTCGAGGGCTATCCCGAGCTGTCGGGCACCGACACGCGCGAGATCGTCTACTCGATCCTCTCCGGCGACCAGCGCCAGCGCCTGGAGACCAACTGGCAGCTGGATTTCGCCTACTCGATCCCAGGTCACGCCCGCTTTCGTGTCAACGCCTACTTCCAGCGCGGCGCAGTTGGTGCCGCCTTCCGCCTGATCCCCTTTGGGCTCACAACGATCGATCAGCTCGGGCTGCCGGCGATCGCGCACGACCTGACGCGCAAGCCGCGCGGCTTCGTGCTCGTCACCGGCCCGACCGGCTCGGGCAAGTCCACTTCGCTCGCGGCGATGCTCGACGAGATCAACGCCACGCGCGAGGAGCACATCATGACGATCGAGGACCCGATCGAGTTCCTGCACGGGCACAAGAAGTGCATCGTCAACCAGCGCGAGCTCGGCTCCGACGCGCACTCCTTCGCCGACGCTTTGAAGGCGGCGCTGCGCCAGGACCCCGACGTGATCCTGGTCGGAGAGATGCGCGACCTGGAGACGATCTCAACGGCGCTGACCGCGGCTGAGACAGGCCACCTGGTGTTCGCCACGCTGCACACCCAGGACACGGCCCAGACTGTAGATCGCATCATCGACGTGTTCCCACCTGAGCAGCAGGGCCAGGTGCGCGTGCAGCTGTCAGTCGCCCTGCAGGGGATCCTCACCCAGCAGCTGCTGCCCACCGCCGACGGTTCCGGGCCGTGTGGCCGCATGTGAGGTGCTCGTCCCCAACCCGGCCGTGCGCAACCTGATCCGCGAGGGCAAGACCCACCAGATCTACTCGGTCCTGCAGACCGGCTCCGCCCAGGGCATGCAGACGATGGACGCCGCGCTCGTCTCGCTCGTGCGCACCGGCAAGGTCTCCCAGAAACTCGCCGAAGAACGCTCCTCCGCGCCGGAAGAGCTGCGCCGTCTGCTCGGCGCCGGATCGCTGGCGGCGGCATGAGATGAGCACCTATGTCTTCAAGGCGATGGACCTCGCCGGCGTCAAGGCGCGCGGTGAGATCGACGCCGACTCCAAGGAAGCGGTCTCAAATCAGCTGAAGTCGCGCGGCATGATCGTGCTCGACATCGCCGACAAGCACGCCTCGCGCGAGATCGAGCTGAGCTTCATGAAGACGGTCAAGGCCGGAGAGCTTGCCGTCTTCTCGCGACAGCTGGCGACGATGATCTCCTCGGGCTCTGTCGATCCTGCGCGCGCTCTACGTGCTCGAGGAACAGACCGAGAACAAGTTCCTCAAGGAAACGGTCGTCCAGGTGCGCAAGGACGTCGAGGCGGGGCTCTCGCTATCGGGCGCGATGGAAGCACACCCGAAGGTCTTCAACCCGCTGTTCGTCGCGATGACCCGAGCCGGCGAGGCCGGCGGTCTGCTCGAGGGCTCGCTGATGCAGGTCGCCGACCAGCTCGAGAAGGAAGCTTCGCTGCGCCGCCAGATCCGCTCGGCGATGATCTACCCGGTGCTCGTCATCACTTTCGCGGTAGCGGTCATGATGGCGCTCGTCGCGTTTCTCGTGCCGGTGTTCGTCGGCGTCTTCAAGCAATTCGGCGGCAAATTGCCGGCGATCACCCAGGTCTCGGTGGATATGTCCCACGCGGTCCTGGGTTACTGGTGGGCGATGTTCGGCGGTGCCGGCCTGTTGGCGTTCACCTTCATCAAGTGGAAGAAATCCAAGTGGGGCCGCCCGCAATGGGATCGCTTCCGTCTGCGCGTGCCGATGAAGATCGGCACGATCGTCCAGCAGGTAGCGGTCGCGCGCTGGTCGCGCACGCTCTCCTCGTTGATGAGCGCCGGCGTGCCGCTACTGCTGGCGCTTGAGATCGTCGGCAAGACCGGTGGCAACATCGCCGTCGAGGAAGCGATGGACGGCGTGATCGCCTCGGTCAAGCGCGGCGGCACGCTTGCAGAGCCGTTGTCGAAGACCACGATCTTCCCGACGATGGTCACGCACATGGTCGGCGTCGGCGAGGAGACGGGCGCACTCGACGCGATGCTCGCCAAGGTGGCGGACTTCTACGAGGACCAGGTCGAAGCGTCGGTGAAAGCGCTCACCTCGATCCTCGAGCCGATCATGATCATCGTCATCGGCTCGATCGTCGGCTTCATCGTCATCTCGATGTACATGCCGATGTTCACGGTCTACAACCACATCGAATAATCAGCCACGTGCGACGGATAGCCTGCGCCTGCGGCGTCCTCAGTCGCTCATGTGCAGAGCACATTTCGCGAGTTGCCTGCCTGCGCCCAGAATGGGTATGCCCCGAAGGGTACGTCCTTGCCAGGCTTGACTCTCCGCACCGTGGCGGCTCGTCGGTCAGCCTGAGCTGACCTGAAGGCGGCGGTCTTTCACTGAGAGTGAGATCCGGCCGTCGAGCAGCTCCAGTAGCTCGTTGCCCACCAGCTCGGCGCGCCAGCCGCGCAGGGTGCGCACGTCGGCGCGCTCGCCGGCGCGCTGGGCGATCACGATCGCCTGCAAATCGGCGCGGGCGGCGAGCAGCTCGTAGGCGAGGCCCGCTTCGCGCGCGCGGGCCCTGACGAGCGCCTCGCAGAGCGCGATCAGCGGCACGTCGTCGGGGCGCGGTTGTGGCGGGCGCGGGTCGCTCCCCAGCGGTTCATGGCTTGCCTGCAGGCCGCGCTCACAGCTTCCAGCAGCTCACTGCCGCGCTTGCGCAGGCTGTTCTGGGCGACACCGCGGATGTCTTCGAGCTTGCGCGCGGATGTCGGCTTGCGCTTGGCAATCTCTACCAGCGCGGCATCGCCGAGCACGCTCTGCACCGGCTTGTCGCGCTCCTGTGCGGTGCGCTCGCGCCATGTGACCAGCTCACGTGCGATGTTCTGCGAGGGAGCGCTCATGCCCCTGACGCGCGGCAGCCTTGAGAAGATCGTGTCGAGATCGCGCTCGTCGCTGACCCTCTCCAGGAACTCGCACTCCTCGCGCGCCCACTGCAAGCGCCCTGTCTCTTCCAGGCGGCGCTCCAGCTCGGCGGCGAGCGCGGTCAGGTGCACCACGTCCTCGCGCGCATAGGACAATTGCTCGGCCGAGAGCGGACGTGCGTCCCAACGCGTGAAGCTGGCGCTCTTGGCGAGCCTGACTCCCAGCATCTCGGCTCAGCAGGGTGTCATAGGAGGATTGCGCCGGCATGCCCAGGAATCCGGCCGCGACCTGTGTATCGAAGATGTTGCTCACCTCGCAGCGAAGCGTGCGGCGCAGCAGCGCGATGTCCTGGCGTCCAGCGTGCACCACGACCTCGATCCGCGGATCGGCCAGCACCCCGGCCAACGGCTCGCCTTGCAGCGGTGCGTCAAGTGGGTCGACGATCTCGATGCGCTCGCCTCCCTGGCCATCGGGGACGGCGAGCTGGATCAGACAGAGCAGCGTGCGATAGCGGCCCTCGCCCATGAACTCGGTGTCGAGCGCGATCTGTTCGGCCGTGCGGGCCTGTTGCGCGACCTGCTCGAGCACGCTTGTCGCGCCCGAGCCGCTCTCCTCGGTGGAAGGTATCGTCATCCTCTTATCGTCCCCGATCGTTGGCTTTTACGCTGTTTGACACGTTCTCAGGCGGCGTTGTGCTCCTCGACCAGCACGGCCGGCAAGCGCATGACAAAGCAGGCTCCCGACGGATCGGGAGCGCCGTCGGTCTGCCCCGCCGGCCCGTCTGAGAGTGTCAAAGAGCCGCCCATGCGCGTCACAAGCTCACGTCCGATTGCCAGGCCGAGGCCGAAGCCGCTGCGACCGGCCGAGGTGCTGCCGCGTTGGAAACGCTCGAAGATTCGCTCGCGCTCGACGCTCGGCACGCCGGGGCCGGCGTCGCGCACACTTACCAGCGCCCATGAGCCCTCCGTGGCGGCTTGGGTGTGCACGCTCGTGCCCGACGGTGCGATGCCGATCGCGTTGTCGAGCAAGATCCGCACGATGCGCGCCACCGCCCCCGGATCGCACATTGCCCAGCACGGCCGCGGGGGTGGCGCACGTCGAGCTGAACCTCGCGCTCGGCGGCACGACGCTCGAATTCCGCGGCCACCGCTCGGCAAAGCTCGCCGAGCTCGACCGGCTCGGCGCGTAGCGATACCTCGGCGTCGAGGCGGCTGAGGTCGAGCAGGTCGGTGGCGAGGCTCGAGAGCCGGCGAGACTGCTCGCGCGCGCGCAACGTGCGCTCGCGCGCGTCGGCCAGGTCGAGCCGCCGCGGGTCGAGGTCGTCTTCGAGTAGCTCCAAAGTACCGTCGAGTGAGGCGAGCGGCGTACGCAGCTCGTGTGAGGCGGTTGCCACGAACGCGTGACGCGCCTGTATCTGGCGTCGCAGGCGCGCCTGCATGCTCGCGAACGCGCGCGTCAGGTCGCCGATCTCATCGGGACGAGCGTCGAGGCGGATCGGCGCGTCGAGCCCGTGGCGCTCGAGCTCGCCCGCTGCTTCGCGCAGGCGCTCCAAGCGTCGCAGCAGCGTCGTGGTGAGCGCGATTCCGAGCAAGTAGCGCGATCCCCAGCCCGACCGCCGCCGCCTCGAGAAAGGCTTTCTTGACCACCTGCACGGTCGAGATCACATATTCCAAGCGGCGCACGAGCACCACCGCATCGACCGTGCCGCCCTTGCCGATCTGGATCGGCTCGACCGCGACCAGATCGTCGCCGATCAGCGTGTGCACGCCGCGGCCGCTGCGCAGGGCACGACGTGCCTGGGCGTAGTAGTCGGGCACGTCGAGGTCTTGGTCGGCGGGCGCATAGATCGTGTCGAGCTTGTCGTCGAGTACCGTCACCTCCGCACCGGAGCGGTGACGCAGGAGCGACACGGTGATCGCCAAGTTCGTCCCCATCCGGACGTCCGGTGGCGGGATCGACGCCGATCTCTTCGAACTCCGGGCGCGAGGAGGAGATGGCGGCGTAGACACCACGACTCGCCCTCGGAGCGCAGGCGCTGCTCGAGCGGAGAGAGCAACGCGAGCGCTGCCACCGCGAGTGTCACGGCGCTCGAGAGCAGTAGCGCGGCGAGCATTCTGGGGCGTAGCCCGAGGACGTGCCGGCGCAGGCCGGCGCGCGCATTGACGTCGCTGCTGGGCCGCGCGGGCGGCTCGCTCACGGCTCCTGGAAGCGGTACCCGGCGCCGCGCACCGTCAGGATCAGCTTCGGCTCCTCGGGCCTCTCCTCGACCTTCTCGCGCAGGTGCCTGATGTGCACGTCGATCGCGCGTGGGTCGCGATAGGCCGAGTCGCCCCAGATCGCTCGCAGCAGCTCCTGGCGATTGAACAGACGGCCAGGTTCGCTCATCAGCTGGGCCAGCAGCTCGAACTCCGAGAAGGTGAGCTTGACCTGCTCGCCGCCCACGGTCGCCTCGCGATGGCTGCGGTCGAGCGTCACCGGCCCGATGCTGAGCACCTCGCGGCCCATCGCGCGCGGGCCCGAGCGGCGCAGGACGGCGCGGATGCGGCTGCGCAGCTCGGCCAGCCCGAAGGGCTTGGTGACGTAGTCGTCGGCGCCCGCCTCGAGCCCTTGCACGGCGTCGGCCTCGGTGTCGAGCGCGGTGAGCATGATGATCGGCACGATGTTGCGCTGCTCGCGCAGCGTGCGGCACACGTCATAGCCGTTGGGGCCGGCGCCGAGCGCGACGTCGAGCAGGACCACGTCGAACTGCTCGCCGCCGGCGCGCTCGATCGCCTCGGCGCCGGTCGCGACGGCCTCGACGGTGTGGCCCTCCTTGGAGAAGGACCGCGTCAGCGTGTCGCGCAAGGGGGCCTCGTCGTCCACGACGAGGATGTGCATTGAAGCGGTTGCGTCCATCGCTGCCTACGCTACCGCCTCTTGCGGACCCCGGAACCCGGCACGCGCGCTACCGCGGGTGCCGGGAAGGGTGGAGTGAAGACGATCCACGGGCCCCTGTGTGCGCTGACGCAAGTGCAAGGGGGGCAGGGGTGCGTGCAGAGCCGATGCCCCCCGCGCGCGCGGGGGGCATCGCTCCCGGCAATCGCCACAGCACGCCCCCGCGCAGGCCCGCCTGGCGCGAGACGTCGGTTGCGTGGGCGCGTATCCACAGCGCGGCCGGGGCGCAACCGGCTGTCGTCTTTGGCGACGTCCGAGTACAGGCCGAATCGAGGAACGCGTAGCGCACTTCGCCGCGGGCGATCAGCGCCTTCAGTTGGGCCACGGTCGTGAAGGGGATGCCGTTGTAGGTCGTCAGCATCAGCACCGGTCGCTGGTCTTGCACGATCAGCGAGGCGACGCTCGTCGAGGATCCCGCCGCCAGCTCGTAGTGGGCTCTTGCCTGATGGGCGAGCAGGTAGGCGCTGAGTGCGCGCTGCTCGTTTGGGTCGAGCGCGCCGACGTTGCCGGCGTCGCTGGTCTTCGCTTCGACCGCTTTCACGCTCGCCACGAGCGGGATGGCGAGCAACGCCGTCAGCGGCAATGCGAGCAGTCGCGCACGGCTGTGAAGGCCCACGACCAGCCCGACGCCGATCCCGAACATAGCCGCGACGGCGGCGTGAAGCTCTCGACGTAGCGTGGATGCAGGCGTGCCATCGCGCTGAACAGGACGAGCCCGGTGAGCAACCACACGAACACGCCGATCGCCGTCGCGCGCTGTACGCGTCCGGCTTTGCCGCGCAGCACGGAGATCACGACGGCGATACCGAGCAACAGTGCCGTCAAAGCCTCCCAACCGAGCCACTTGGCGGGCAGTTGGCCGCTACGGGCAAGTAGGCGTGTGGGGGATGGGGGAGTTATGGGCGTGCCTGTCGATGCCACTTCGCCACCGCCACGACCGCGGGCCACGGCTGGGGCGGCCTGGCCGACTTCTACAGTTTTGCCGCTCAGTCGTTCGGTTCCGTTGAAGACGAACGCCGCGTTCCAGGCGCTGCCGTTGGTCGAGCCGATCGCGTACGGGCGCTCGTGGGCGGGAAACAGCAGTGTCGCGCCCAGCCACAGAGCGCCACCACCACATACACGGCGGCTGCTGGCGCGAACTTGGCTGCTCGGCGTGCCGGTCCCACACTCTCGCCCGTCCAGGCTCGTGCGCGGCAGGCCCAACCAGGCAAGCACGAACAGGCCCGGCAGCGCCACGACCGACTCCAACAGCTTCACGTTGAAGGCCACACCCGAGCACCGCCGCGCCCGCCAGCAGCCAGACGGTCTTGCCGGTCTCGCATGCGCGCACCACCGTCAGCAGCGCCAGCACGAGCAGCAACATCATGACCGCGTCCATCGTGTCGCTGCGCGCCGTGATCACCTCGATCGGCAGCACCGCGAGTGCAAGCGCCGCCGCAAGCCCCGCGATCGTGCCAAAGGGACGCTTGACGGCCGCATACAGCAGCGGCACCGAAAGCATGCCGGCAAGCGCCTCGGGCAGCTTCAACGAAGTCGAGCCCCAGCCAAACAGCTTCACGCTCGCCACCTGCAGCCACAGGTCGACCGGCGGCTTGTCGATCGAGACACTGCCCCCGGGCTCGTAGGCGCCGAAGAAGAAGTTGTGCCAAGAGACGCCCATGCTGCGCACCGCCGCGTCGTAGAACGGGTCGAGTCGCACGGCACCGAGATCGACCAATCTGAGAGCTGCCGCCAGCGCTGTGATCAAGGCGAGGGCGACCCAGCGCAAGGGGAATTTGGGCGGCCGCACGCCCGCGAACGCTAATCCAGGATGATCCCGTGCGCGCAGCCCGCGCACGCCAGAAGTGTGCGCGGGTAGGTAGTGTGAGACCCAATGAGTGATGCAGACGATCGCAAGCAGGCGGGCGCCAAGCGCCCGCGCCGTGGCTCCTCTGAGGACGAAGGCGAGCAGGACGAGGCCGAGACGACGGCAGCCGAGTCCCAGGAGCCGCGTGTCTGCATGCCCTGCCACGGCAGTGGCAAGGTCATCTCCAACCTCGGCGGCGAGCCGAGCGAGGTTACCTGTCCCTGGTGTCGCGGTGGCGGCGAGCGCCTGACGGGCCTCGACGCGCAGGAGTTCCACCTACAACAGGTCGCTCAGATCTGGCGAGTGACAGCGGTTTCTCTGAGAAGATAAAGATCTCCTCAAGTGCAATGTGTCCATGTTGGATGCAGCGCTAAAGAGCCCTTTCCCAGCGGCCGATGAAGGCGCTGACAAGCCAGACCGCGGTACAAGGCAAACACCCCAAAGGTGTAAGGCAAAGCCGGCGGAACCTGTGTCGATCGTAATGGTCGACGAGGTGACGCACCGTCGTTGAGAGACGGTTGGATCGAGGGCTGGCGCCCCAGATACGGAAAGAGGAAGCAATGCTATATCGACTGCGCCAGCGCTCGAAAGATGAGGGTGGCTTCACGCTCATCGAGCTCCTGGTGGTAATCCTGATCATCGGCATCTTGGCCGCGATCGCCATTCCTTCGTTCCTGAACCAGAAGAGCAAGGCCAATGACGCGGCCGCCAAGGAACAGGTGAAGACCGCTCAGACCACGATGGAGACTTACTCCACCGAACACAACGGTAGCTATGTGGGTGCCAATACGGCGGAATTGCAAGCTCATTGAGCCCACGCTCAAAGACACGACCACAGCGAACTTCACTGTTATCGGTGCACCGACCACAACCGGCATACGAAATTCAATCGGTCGCTGCCGGTACGGGAGATACATTCAAGATCGTCAACAGCGCGGGCGAAATCACTCGCACATGCACCGCAGCGAGCCCAAGCAACAAGGGCGGCTGCCCGACCGGCGACTGGTAGTCAACGGTATTCAGGCTTCATTGCCTGGAAGGCATAGTTGTAAACGGGGGCGGCCATCGGTCGCCCCCGTTTATTGTGTTGTGTTAGGAAGATATGTTGCATCCTTGTCCTGAAGCTCAAGCTCCCGGTGTCGATCTGCCGATCATTCAGCAGTCAGGCACGTAGTACGGCAAGCAAGGACTGCGAAGACAAAGTCGACGGCTCTCACAGCCGGGTCGCAAATGGGCGACACACGGGCACTGGCATCCAACGGACATCAAGCAAGGCTAGGAGTTGCCGGTGAGACATCAACGACATTTGCGGGCAAGGGGGGAGTCGGGCTTCACGCTGATCGAGCTGCTGGTCGTGATCTTGATCATCGGCATCCTGGCCGCGATCGCGATCCCCGCGTTCCTCAATCAGAAGAGCAAGGCCAGCGACGCGGCCGCCAAGGAACCCGTGCACGACGCGCAGACCGCCGCCGAGACGATCGCGACCGACTTCAGCGGGAGCTACAAAGAAGTCACGACGACCAAGATCAACGAATACGAAAAATCGTATCCTGATCGCCGAAGGTGCGAGTAAATCCGCGTACCTGAAGGCCGCGAAAGAACTCGAAAGCGGGCATCGGCTACGAACTCGAAGCCGAAGCGTCCGGGACGAAAGACACGTTCAAGATCGTCAACAAAGCCGGCGACTATCACGCGTACATGTACAGCGGCGAGCCCTAGCAACAAGGGCGGTTGCCCGACCGGTGACTGGTAGATCTGATCCAGAGTCGATCTCGACTCTGAGGAAATCACAATACGTGCAGAGAGGGCGGCCAGTAGGCCGCCCTCTCTGCGTCTTGGCGAGGTCTGAGAGACGCCCCGGCGCGCCGTAGCTTCGTCTGGCGCTGCGACATTGGGCGAGCGATTGCAGAAGCGCTCAAGTGAGACGCGCCGCGCGCCGATCATCCGTCCATGGAGACAGCAACCTTCGCGGGGGTGTTCGGAGCGATGATCGGATCGTTCCTGAACGTCGTCGTATACAGGCTGCCGCGCCGCGAGTCGCTCGTGCGCCCGGCATCGCACTGCACTGCCTGCGGGACGCAGATCAAGCCCTACGACAACATCCCTGTCGTCTCATGGCTGTTGCTGCGCGGACGCTGTCGCAACTGCTCGGCGCCGATCTCCAAGCGCTATCCGCTCGTCGAGGCGCTTGCCGCCCTCTTGTGCGTAGGCGCCGTGCTCGCGGGCGGAAGCTCCGCAACGATTGCGCTCAACGTCGCCTTCATCCTGCTGCTCGTGCCGATCGCGCTGATCGACGTCGAGCACCGCATCATCCCCAACCGCCTGACCGCGCTCGGCGCGATCCTGGCGCTTGGCATCGGAACCGCGCTCGACCCCAGCGGCGAGCCCGCGCGGCTGATCGCCGGCGCCGTCGCCGGCGGAGCACTGCTGATCGCCGCGATGGCCTACCCCGGTGGCATGGGCATGGGCGACGTCAAGCTTGCCGGCGTGATGGGCCTGTTCCTCGGCAGCGCCGTCGCCCCGGCGATGCTCGTCGCACTGCTGGCGGGAGTGCTGTTTGGCGCTGCTGATCGTGAGCCGCCAGGGCGCGCAGGTCGCACGCAAGACCGCGGTCCCGTTCGGGCCGTTCCTGGCCTTCGGCTCGCTTGTGGCGATCTTCGCCGGCGAGCCGCTGGTGAACCTGTACACGACCCACTTCCTGAACTGATGGACGCCATGGAGCCTGGACATACCGATAGCGAGGAGCTCAGCCTGCTCAGGCCGACGTCGATCGTCGTCGATGCGCCACCGGAGCCGCCGGCTGCCGACACCGTCGTGATCGAGCCGGCCAAGCGCAAGCTGCCATCGCTCAACGCTTCGATCTCCATGTCGAGCCTCAAGCCGAGTCGTGGCGGTCGCTCGCGTGGCGCGACGCTCGTCGGCCTGGACATCCAGCCGGGCTATGTGAGCGCGGTTCAAGCGCGTGTCAACGGCTCGATCCAGGTGCAGAAGGCGGCGGGCGCGGCGCTACCGCCCGACACGATGCGCGAGGGCGAGGTGCTCGACGGCACCGCGCTCGCCGACACGCTGCGCGAGATGTTCCGCGACTCCAAGCTCGACAAGCGCGTGCGCATCGGCGTCGCCAACCAGCGCACCGTGCTGCGCACGCTCGAGCTGCCGCCGCTGACCGACCGCAAGGAGCTGGCGACCGCCGTGCGCTTCCAGGCCGAGGACCAGGTACCGATGCCGCTCGACAACGCGGTGCTCGACTTCCACGCGCTCGGCGTGATCGATACGCCCGCCGGCCCGCGCCAGCGTGTGATCGTCGTCGCCGCCCAGCGCGACATGGTCGAACGCCTGATCGCCGCCGTTCGCGCCGCGGGGTTGCGTCCCGAGGGCGTCGACCTCTCGGCCTTTGCCTTGATCCGCTCTCTGCACCGTGCCGACGAGGACCACTCCGGTCGCGTCCTGTATCTGAACGTGGGCGGGCTTACGAACATGGCGATCGCCGAGGGCACCGTCTGCCGTTTCACGCGCGTGATCGGCGGAGGTCTCGAGTCGATGGCCGCGGACATCGCCGAGCGCAACAGCATCAAGCTGACAGAGGCGCGCGAGCTGCTGGCGGCGGTCGACCTCGACGCGGCCGTCCCCGGTTGCGCCCTCGCTCTACGCCGATAGCTCTCAGCAGGAGCCGCAGCCAGCCGATCCGGCGCCTGCCGCGCCGCACAAGCCGGCGATCGACGTACGCCCGGTGCTCTCGAGCGGCGTGCGCGAAATCGCCGGCGAGGTACGCAACTCATTGGACTTCCATCGCTCTCAAGACGGCGGCGGTGAGGTCTCGAGCATCGTGCTCAGCGGCTCGGCGCTACAGATCTCAGGCTTCGCACGGGCGCTACAGAGCGAGCTGCGCGTGCCCCTGATCCCGCAGACGGTCGGCGTGCTCGACGAGCGCGCCGCCGGCGAGGTCTCCGCCGAGCGGCTTGCCGTGGCGACGGGCCTCGCGGTCGAGGAGGCACCGCGATGAAGGCTGTAAACCTCATCCCCGGCGAGCAGCGCCAGGGCGCCGGTGGGATCTCGGACCTGACCGGACGCTCCGGTGGCGCCGCGCTGATCGTGCTCGGCGTGATCGTCGGACTCGCGGTGATGATCGCGATGTACGGCAGCGCTCACCACAGCATCTCGAGCCAGGACGGCGAAGTCGCTCAGATCAAAGCCGAGACGAGCGTGGTCGAAGCTCGCACCGGGCGGCTGACGCCCTACACCAACTTCGTCTCGATGGCCGATCAGCGCACCGAGACCGTCGCCCAGCTCGTCCAAGCGCGCTTCGATTGGTCCCACGCCCTGCACGAGCTCGGTCGTGTACTGCCGGCCGGCACCTCGCTCAGCGCGCTGCACGGCACTGTCGGAGCGAAGCACAACTTCGAGCTCCCGCAGCTCGAGCAGCGCCGCGGCGAGCTCGACGCCCGCCTCCAGCACGCCTCCCGGCAGCACCCCGGTCTTCACGCTCACCGGTTGCGCTACCAGTCAGACCGTCGTAGCGCAGGCGCTCCAGCGTTTGCGCCTGATGGATGGCTCAAGCGAAGTGCAGCTGCAGAGCTCGACCAAGGCCGAAACCGGCGGCGTGCGAGCGGGGCCAGTGGTGGCAGCGCCGCGAGCGGCAGCTGCTCTGGCAGCGACCCGAGCTTTACGACTCAAGTGACGTTCGTCGGACTGCCGGCGGCGCCCGCCACGAGCGTGCCCACGGCGGCAGGAGCCGCGACGGCTTCCGCGCACAGCGCCGGCGCCACCGAGCCGGTTTCGACAGGAGACCCGTCCAAATGACCACGCGTGACCGACTGATGCTGATAGGGATCGTCGCGCTTGCCGTGCTGCTCGGCGCTTGGTTTACGACGGTCGCGCCCGAGCGCGAACGAGCCGCGAAGATCAGTGCCGAAGTCGAAACGGCACGCCAGCAGCTGGCGAGCGCCGAATCGGCTGCCGACAGCGCCAAGAACGCGCAGGCGCAGTACTCGAGCGCCTATGCCTCGCTTGTGAGCCTCGGACAGGCCGTGCCCGCCTCCTCGGAAACGCCGGCGCTCATCTACACGCTCGACAAGGCCACGCACAGCCGCGACGTCAACTTCACCTCGATCACCGCCGGCACCAGCGGCACGGCCAGCTCGAGCTCGAGCTCTAGCGCTGCCGCGACGGCGGCCGCGCAAGACACAACTTTCAGCCAGGAGCCGTTCACGTTCATCTTCAACGGCAGCTTCGTCGATCTCTACAAGCTGCTCGACCAGCTCGAAGGCTTCACCGTGCAAACCTCCGCGGGAGCGCTGCACGTCAACGGACGGCTGCTGACGATCGACAGCGTCAGCCTTGCGCCCAGCAACAGCAGCGGCGGGAGCACGACCGCGTCGGGTAAATCCAAGTCGCCGCGACTGACCGGCACGATCAGCGCTACCGCCTATGTGCTGCCGGCGGGTGCGACACCGCTAGGTGGGGCGACTCCGTCCAGCCCGGCGGGCGCGGCGACGACGGCCTCCAGCACCTCATCCAGCGGCTCGGCGGTCACGCCCGCCGTCGTGAAGGCAACGCCATGATCGAGTTCCTGCAATCGATCCGCTCCGACCTGTCTCTCGCGGCGCCTGCTGCCATTTGTGGCCCTGGCTGCCGTTGCGCTGATCGCTGCCGTCGCATACGCGGTGACCGGTGGTTCGGGCAGCTCGACTCCCGCGCCCGTCGCAAGTCTGCCGAGCATCTCGGTCACCGGCTCGGCACCGGCGCTGCCGGTGACGGTTGCACCGACGAACCCGAACGAGGCCGTCTCCGAGACTCCGGGCGGCGTGCGCTACCAGAGCGAGGGGGCCACGCGCGACCCGTTCATCCCGTTGCCCTCGCCGCCCGCGACGAAAACCGCGACGTCCTCCAGCTCGTCCAGCTCGAGCTCCTCCAGCAGCTCTACCGGCTCCAGCTCCGGTGGGTCGTCTTCCGGCAGCGGCGGATCCACGAGCAAAGGCTCGGGGGGCGGACAGGAAGCGCCCGCGCCTGCCCCAAAGAAAACGAGCAAGCCGAAGTCCTCCTACGTCGTCTCCGTCTTGTTCGGGCCCGCCTCGACCACACCCGGCCAGCCCGCGACGCTCGCGCCATATGAGGACATCAAGCCGGGAGACCCATTCCCTTCCAAGCAGAATCCGCGCATATCCTTCGAACGAGTCACGAACAACGGTGCCGGTGCGGTGTTCAAGCTCGTCTCCCCGCCGATCCTGCACGGAACCGGCATCTGCCTGCCAAGCACCTCCGAATGCCAGACGATCGATCTCGAACCAGGACACTCCGAGGAACTGGAATACATCGAAGCAAACGGCCAGGTCGTCGTCTACGAACTGAAGGTCGTGAGCATCGTCAAGGGCAACGGCGCGAGCGCGGCGAGCGTCAGGCACAAGGCAGCCAACGCCGCGCGCGTGAGGCGCAAGGCCCACAGCAAATAAGCTACGGCGGAGATGACGCTCCGCCTGATCACCGCCGGTGAGTCCCACGGACCCGGATTGACATGCATCGTCGAGGGTCTGCCCGCCGGCTTGCGCCTGCGCCCGGAGGACCTCAACGAGGACATGGCGCGCCGCCAGCTCGGTCACGGCCGCGGCGGGCGCATGAAGATCGAGAAGGACACCGCTCGTGTAACGGCCGGCGTACGCCACGGTCAGACGCTCGGCGGGCCGGTCGCCTTGCAGGTCGAGAACCGCGACTACGCCAACTGGGAAGAGCGCATGTCGCCGTGGCCGGTCGACGCGGAGATCCCGGAGGTTCATCTGCCGCGTCCCGGACACGCCGATCTCGTGGGCACGCAGAAGTACAAGCAGAGCGACGTGCGCAACATCCTCGAGCGCGCCTCGGCTCGCGAGACGGCGGCGCGCGTGGCGGGTGGCGCGCTCTGCAAGGCATACCTGGCGGCGCTGGGTGTACAGGTGCGCTCGCACGTGATCCAGATCGCCTCGGTACACGCGCCGAGCGCGCACGCAGGCTTTGACGCTCGCCGACTTCGAGCGAGGTGGACACCTCGCCGGTGCGCTGCCTGGACGCCGAGGCCGGGCGCGCGATGGTCGCCGAGATCAACACGCTGCGCAAGGCCAACGAGTCGCTCGGCGGGGTCTTCGAGGTGCAGTCCTTCGGGGTCGTTCCGGGGCTCGGCTCGCACATCTCCTGGGAGGAGCGCCTCGATGGCCGCCTGGCGATGGGCATCCTCTCGATCCAGGCGATGAAGGGCGTCTCGATCGGCGACGGCTTTCAGATAGCGGGCGTGCCCGGCTCGCAGGCCCACGATGAGATCTTCTACTCGCGAGGAGCGCGGCTACTACCGCGAGACCAATCGCGCCGGAGGCCTCGAGGGCGGCATGACCAACGGCGAGCCGCTGATCGTGCGCGGCGCGATGAAGCCGCTGCCGACGCTGACCAAGCCGCTGCGCTCGGTCGACATCTCAACGCACGAGGTGGCGGAGGCGCTGCGCGAGCGCACCGACTCGTGCACCGTCCCGGCCGCAGGCGTGGTCGGCGAGGCGATGGTCGCGCTTGTGCTCGCCGACGCCTACCGACGCAAGTTCGGTGGCGACCACATCGACGACATGCGCCAAGCGCTGGATGCATATTGCGAGCGGATCGGATGGCCGGCGCCTTGAGCGCCGCCCGCTTGGGCGAGTATCGAGAGCGTCCGCGATGGCGCCAGTAGTCGACACTCCCAGCCGTGCGCTCGTCTTCATCGGCTTCATGGGCGCCGGCAAGACGACCGTCGCCGGCGAAGTCGCGGCCGCGTTGGGCGTGCAGGCGCTCGACAGCGACCGCCTGCTTGAAGATGAGCTGGGCCATTCAGTGGCCGAGGAGTTCCGCACCCGCGGAGAGGCCTCGTTCAGGGCCGCCGAGGAGCAGCTCGTCTGCCGGCTGCTCGAGCAGGCAGACGCGGGCTCGGTGATCGCGCTCGGCGGCGGCAGTGTCCTCTCAGAGCGCGTGCGCGCGGCGCTCGAGCCGCACTTGACGGTGCTGCTCGACATCGACGCACAGGCCGCTTGGCGTCGTGCCGGCGCGAGCTCTGGACGCGAGAAGCGACCGCTGGCGTCCGATCGCGAGGCCTTCGACAAGTTGCACGCAAGCCGCCTGAGCCTCTACGAAGGACTTGCGGACGCGATCCTGCCGGCGCTCACACCGCGTGTGGGCCTGCGTGCCCTACCTGCCCTGAGCGGCCTTTCCCGCGCGCCTGCCGGCACGCGTCTGCTGTGGGCCAGCGCCGCCTCCGGCGACTATCCGGTATTCGTCGGAGGCGGGCTGCTGCGCACGCAGGTGTGCTCGCAGCCGGGCATCTGGCCGCTGGACAGACCGACCTCGCGGCCGTTCTGCGTCTCCGACCAGAATGTCGCCGGCCTGTATGCCGAGCGTCTGGGCGGCGTTCAGGAGCTGATCGAGATCGCCCCAGGCGAGCGCCACAAGACGCTTGCAAGCGCCGAGCTCGTGTGGAGCGCGCTGGTCGCCGGCGGCATGACCCGCGCCGACCACGTGGTCGCGCTCGGCGGGGGAGTGGTGGGCGATCTGGCGGGCTTCTGCGCCGCCACGTATCAACGCGGCGTCCCAGTCGTGCATGTGCCCACCACGCTCGTCGCGCAGGTCGACTCCGCCTACGGCGGCAAGACCGGCGTCGATCTGCCGCAGGCCAAGAACTATGTCGGCGCCTACCACCATCCCGCGGGAGTGATCGTCGACCCCGAGACGCTCTCCACGCTTCCGGCAGCGGAGCTCGCGGCCGGCTATGTCGAGGTGCTGAAGACAGCATTGATCGCCGGCGGCGAGCTATGGCAGCGCGTCGCGGCGGACGAGCCGCTGGACGAGCGCACGATCCTCGCCTGCGCGCGCACGAAGCTGGCTGTCGTCGCCGAAGACGAGCGCGACGCTGGCTCGCCGTCAGGTGCTCAACCTCGGGCACACGGTCGGCCATGCCCTGGAGACGGTCACCGGCTACGAGCGCTACCGCCACGGTGAGGCGGTCGGCCTTGGTCTGCTTGCGGCGCTGCGGCTGTCGGGCCTGGAGCGAGCTGCGCGCGCAAGTGCGCGAGCTGCTGAGTGCGCATGGGTTGCCGCTGGCGCTGGATGGCGAGGACGTCGAGCAGATCATCGCGGCGACGATGCGCGACAAGAAGCGCACCGGCGCGCAGGTCCCGTTCGTGCTGCTCGATGAGCCTGGGAGTGTGCGCACCGGCTGTCACGTTTCTCGAGCGAGCTGCACGCCGCCGTGTCGGAGCTTCGGGCCGCGGGTAGGCTCTGCGCTTCAGATGGCGAGCCTGATTCGCATAGAGGTGATGCACGGCGTCAACTTGGACATGCTCGGCAAGCGCGAGCCCGAGCACTACGGCACGCTCACGCTGGACGAGCTCGAGCGCCAAATCGAAGGGTTCGCGGGCGAGCTTGGTGTCGAGACACGCTTCTTTCACAGCAACTTCGAGGGTGAGTACGTCGAGCACCTGCACTCGCTGCGCGAGCTTGTGGACGGTGTGGTGCTCAATCCGGGCGCCTGGACGCACTACGCCTGGGCGATCCACGACGCGCTCGCCACCGCGGCGCTGCCGGCTGTCGAAGTGCACCTCTCCGACGTGAAGGCTCGCGAGCCGTGGCGGCAGCTGTCGGTGATCGAGGACCTGTGCATCGCCTCGGTGTCCGGCAAGGGAGTCGAGGGCTACCGGCTGGCATTGAAGCGCCTGCGCGACGAGCTGGTGGCAAGGAGCAACAGGACGATGCTCCGAGCGCGCCCGATGAGACCGGTGGAGGCGAGGTATGAGCGAGCTTGCTCGTCTTGGTCGCCTGGCCTCGGCGTTGCGCGAGCAGGGCGTCGATCGGCTGCTCGTGAGCGCACCGGTAAACGTGCGCTACCTGTGTGGCTACACCGGCTCCAACGGCCTGCTGCTGGTCGATGCGGGAGAGCGGGCCGAGCACCTCTTCTTCACCGACTTCCGCTACGTCACCCAGTCGGCTGAGCAGGTGCCGGGGGAGATCGAGCGGGAGATCGCGCCGGGCGAGTTGCTCGAGGCGGCGGCACGCGCGCTGGGGGAGGGCGGAGCAAAGGGCGCGCAGACGCTTGGCTTCGATGACGCTTCGCTGACCGTCAAGCAGCACGCTCGCCTGCGCGAGCTGCTGGCACAGGGTTGGGAGCTCGTGCCGTGCTCGGGGATCGTCGAGCGCTTGCGCGAGGTCAAGGACGAGCAGGAGATCGAACGCATCCGCGCCGCCTCCGAGCTCGCCGATCAGGCGCTCTCGGAGGTGCTCGAAGCCGGGCTTCTGGGACGCACCGAGCGCGAGGTGGCGATCGAGCTGGAGCTGCGCATGCGTCGCCTGGGAGCGCAGGCGCCGAGCTTCCCTTCGATCGTCGCAAGCGGCGAGCACGGAGCGCTCCCACACGCCGAGCCGCGCGACGTCGAGATCGCCGCGGGCGTGCTCGTCACGATCGACTGGGGCGCCTACCTCGACGGCTACTGCTCGGACTGCACCCGCACCTATGCCACCGGAAAGCTCTCGGCTGACGCGGTAGAGGCCTACGAGCTCGTCCTCAGCGCGCAAGAAGCGGGGTTGCAGGCCCTCCGTAGCGGGATCTCAGGACGCGAGGTGGACGAGATCGCACGCACAATCATCGACAACGCAGGCCACAGCGAGCACTTCGGCCACGGGCTCGGTCACGGCGTCGGGATGGAGATCCACGAGGCGCCGCGCCTGTCGCGCACCGCGCCTGAGGAGCCGTTGCGCGCTGGCAACATCGTCACCGTCGAGCCGGGCGTCTACGTGCCCGGAAGCCTCGGCGTGCGCATCGAGGATCTAGTGCTGGTTGGCGACGACGGGCTGTGAGCGGCTCACGAGCTTGCCGAAGCAGCTCATAACGCTCGACTAGCACCGCTCCGCGGCCTGTACAAGGCGACGCCGAGCAGGCCCATCAGCGGCAGAGACCAGGCCAAGAACAGCGCCGCCTCGGCGTCGGCTGAGATGTGCGCCGGCGCCCACTGGAAGCTGAGCCACACAAGCAGCGTGCTCGACAAGCGCCAGACACCGGCGGTCGGTCGCTGGGTCCGATCGCCTCCCACGTGAGCAGCGCGAACACGCATGGGAGCAGGTAGTACTCGGTGTCCCACGTGTCCAGCACGCAGCGCATCAACAGCAACAGCGCGAGGGCGAGCAGCGCATCGCGCTCGCCCAGCATGGCTCCACTACCTGCTTCGCCGGCGACGTGCTCAGCCACAGCGAGACGGTCATGGCCGCACCGACGAGCAAGATCAGTGGGTGGCTGATCCCGCCCACCCAGTTCGGGGCGATGCGATAGCCGACCTTCGGCGAGCCGAACAGGCCGTGCACCAATGCCCCGTGATGGCCGAGAAACCACCACACCTGCCAGGGCTGGAAGATCGAGGACGGCGCGTTCGCGATCGCCTGCGTACCGGATATGAAGCCACCCGAGGAGACCAGTGCCAGCGGAGCGAGCACCGCCACCGAGGTCGCGCCCGCGATCGTCAAGCACAAGAGGCGTCGCTTCGCCGGCAGCGCCAGCAGCACCGGCCCGATCGCAAGCAGCGCCCACTCCTTGTTGGCGATCGCCAACCCCAGCATCAGAGCGGCGGGCACCATGCGGTTGCGGTTTGCAAGCAGCACGGCGGCGATGCACATGCAGGCCCCGAGCAGCTCCTCGGGGTGGCCGATTTCAAGCGCTTGCAGGGTCAGCGGACTGGCTACGCACAGGCCGAGGACGACAGCGCGGTTGAGCACGGAGCGCCCTTCGGAGCGCATTCGCGCGACCAGCCACACACCAAGCACGGCGGCCGCGAGCAAGCAGGGCAGCGCGACCATGCGATAAACGGCCAGCTCGCCGCCTCCCCACAGGCTCGGGAGCAGTGCGAACGGCGCTCGCTCTACGAAGGACCCTCCATACGCGGGCGCGAGTCGCAGAAACTCGACCACGTGTCCCTGGGCAAGCGCGTCGAAGGCCGGGCGCGCCTCGGTTTCGTAGTCGTTCCAAGCGAACCCGTAGAGACCGAGCCAAGCCATCGTGGCGCTCGCCGCCGCCGCGATGAATGCGCATAGGCCGTTTTCGCGCAGCAGCTGTCTCATCCGAGTTGCATCGACCGTAACCGCCGGCCGCTTGAGGCTCCCGATCGTCGCCTGCGTCTCGTTTCACGCCGGGCTTGGACGGTTTGCGAGGCCCCGGCTCTACCAGCTCTACCGACGCTGGATCCCGCTGAGAGCAGCGTGGCTACGCGCGTCCGCGCGAGACGGCGACCTTACGGAACATCTCGGTGATGCCAAACTTCGGCGCCACATGCTCGACGAGGCCGGGCGCCAACTGTCCGAGCGCAAGCATCGGACGGATCGGAGCCCCACTCTCGATGATCTCCGCACAGTCATCGCGGATCGCGCGCACGAGCGCGTCGGAGACCTTCTCCGTGGTCGTCTCGCCAATCATCCGGTTCGAGCTGTGCCCGTCCTTGACCATGCGCGCATACATGCCGTCGCCGGCGATGAACCCGGGGCATATGACGGAGAAACCAACCGGCGCGTCCAGGTACTCGGCACGCAGCGACTGCGTCAGTCCGACCAGCCCTGCCTTTGTGGCTGCGTAGGGCTCGCTGAAGGCCGGCCCGACCTTGCCCGCCACCGAGGCGATGAACACGACGTGCCCGCGCCCACGCTCGAGCATTCCCGGCGTGAGGCGGTGGGTCAGCAACAACGGCGCCGTCAAATTCACATCGACCGAGGAGGTGAGTTCCTCGCGCGTGTAGGTAGTGAACGCGCCGATCGACTCGACGCCGGCGTTGTTGACGAGCACGTCGATCGGCCCAAGCCCGGCTTCGACGCGTTCTACGAGCGGGTCCGTGGCGTTCAGATCCGAAAGATCAGCCGGTACGGCCACGGTCTTCACGCCAAGCTCGCTCAACTCGGCGGCGACCGCCTCAAGCGCGTCCTCACGCCGGCCGGAGACGGCCACGTTCATGCCTTCGCGGGCGAGGCGGCGGGCGAGGTGCGTGCCGAGTCCCCCAGAGGCGCCGGTTACAAGCGCGGTACGGCCTTGCAGGGTCTTCATGGCGTACTCCCTTGGTTGGTTTCGCACACGGACATTAGGCCATTGCCGTCCAGGCGGGCGCTCCGATCTGAAGGGCTTCATCCAAGGCACTGAACCGAACTTCACAACGTCCTTCGAGTTCGATGCAGACGAGCCCGCTACTCTCTCGCTCGTGATCACAACCAACCAATTCAGGTACCTGATTGAGCCACATTAGGATCGCAGGCCGTCCGGATGGATGAGGATGCTTGTTGTCTATGACAGACGCGCCCTCGGCGAGCGAGACGACCGACCCTGACGGCACTCGGGTCGTTCTAAAGGACGAGATCTGGCGCGAGAAGATCGTGCGCGACCATCCGGAGATCGCCGAGCACATGGCTGATGTCCTGCGAGCCGTATCCGCACCTAATCACGTTGCCGCCGATCCGATCTTCGAGCGGCGCACGCGCTACTACATGCGTGGCGTCGGCCCTAGCCGTTGGCTGCTGGTCGTCGTAAGCTATGAGCAGACGCCCGCGCGGATCGTCTCCGCGTTCGCAAACCGGAAGGACCCCAAGTCATGGAGCGCGTAAACATCACGATCGGGCCGCTGAGCTTCGATCACGCCGACTACGACGCCGAGAGCGATGTGCTCTATCTGCATGTGGGAAAGCCCCAGACCGGGGAGGGCGAGGAGACCCCAGAGGGTCATGTCATTCGATACTCGCCAGGAACTGGTCGCATCGTCGGGCTAACAGTGATGGGTCCGCGTCGCATCCTGGCAGGTAGTGGACGCCTTGTGGTCACGATCCCGGATGCGGTCGAAACGACGGCCGAAGCTCTCGCTCCGGCTCTTGCCGCGGTCTGAAGCACCGCTGTAATCGCTATCGTGACCCAGCCGCGACGAGTTCGGTCGCGACCGAACTACATCGAATTTGGCTCTCGAAAGGGCTGATCGAACATCATCAACACCAACCAATTCAGAAATGTGCCTAGAACGTATAGGCGGGTTCGGATGGAATCCTGTACACGGCGAACCGGTGGGGGTATCCTGAACTGATGGCTACGCGCAAGATCAATCTGCCGCTGGACGAGGAGCTGGTCCGGCGAGCCCGCGATCAGGACGTCGGGCAGAGCAGCAAGAGCGACGCCCAGGTGGTCGAGGATGCTCTGTCGGTGATGTTGGGCCTTCGTGCTCTGGATGATTCCCGTGCCCAAGGCACTCTCTCGCCAGAGGCCGCCGACGAGCTGGCGGTTGCCGAGGTGCGCGCTGCCCGACGAGCGCACAGCCGCGCTTGATCCGTGCCGTTGTAGATCCGAGCGTCCTCGTCTCGGCGTTCATCGGTGATCCCGAGGCGGGTCCGGGCCGTCTCATCACGGCATGGCGCGACCGTCGATTTGTGCTCGTCGTATCCCCGCTGCTGCTTGACGAGCTGACCGATGTGCTCGGACGAACCAAGTTCGAGCGCTGGTCATCACAAGGACGGGCGAGTGCGTACATCGCCGCGCTTCGCGCTCGCAGCGAGCTTCGGTCGGACATGCCTTCGGCCCAACGGATCGAGGTGCGCGATCCAGACGACCACTATCTCGTCGCGCTCAGCCGAGAGGCCAAGGCCGACTATCTCGTGTCGGTCGATCGTGACTTGCTCGACGCCGAGCTGGACGTGCCGGTCGTGGACCCCGCCGTGTTCGTCGCGGGACTACATGATTAGCGGACGTCACGCGTGTGACGCCAGGCAGGATCAACCCGCTTGCGCAGATGGACACTATTCCCACGAGCCATAGTGCGGTTCGTCCGAACAAACGGATCACCGCGGCATCTTGAGACTGACCGAGTCGACTACGAGGTTGATGCTGAGTGGCTTCGTCCGATGGTCGCGCGTCTCGACGCTTCGCTCCGTCGAAATAGCCAGACGATGATTGCTGTGCCGACGAGCTGCCCCACCAAGTCGGATACGAGACGGGTTGCGTAGTGCGAGTCGTGTCCGATGTTCAGGACGAACAGGCTGACCCAGACAGCCTCGGCGAGGAGCGCTCGACCCTTGTTGGTGCGTAGATCGACAAGGATGAGCGTAGCCAGTGTGCCGGCTGTCGCCAAGAACTGAGCCGTCCAAATGCCGTGGCCAGATGTGGCAAGCGTGAGGAGTGCGACAACCGCACATATAGGTATAGAAACGCGAGCCTGACCCCTCATGAGAGAGGATGATACTGCTCAAAGTCGGTCGAGTCCCAATCCACGATATCTGGGCGGACTGATGCCCCATGCTGCGACTCGGATGCCGCACACCGTCAGGAGCGTCGTCGCCGGGCCGTTTCGACGGCGCGCGTCAGCTCTAGCAACGAGGCGTCCAGGGCGTCGATCAACTGCATGCCAGTCATTCGCGCGAGGGTGGCGCATGATGTGGTGGCTGTCCCTCACGCGCTTGACGTACCAGCCCTGGCTTTCGAGGATCTTGACGAGCTGCTTGCCTCAGACGGCGGGGGTCTGACTCACGCGGCTTGCACGGCAACACGGTCGCGGTGGACCGTGGGGATGGGCAGGCCGTCGTCGTGCATGACTTCGAGGTATCCCTCGATCGCCTCCTGGGCGTTCGCGCGGGCTTCCTCGCTCGTCTCGCCCCGCGTGGCGACACTCGGCAGCTCCGGCACGAACACGCTGTAGCCGCCTTCCGGCTCGGCCACGATCACCACATCGAACTCGCGCTGTGTGCTCACCCCCACCAACGATACCGTTCCGCCGAGTCCCACAAGCGCCCAGCACCCTCGAACCCACGCGGTCCCACTTTGCTTCTGCACAGACTAGATGCACCTTCGGAGCGGTCCCCAGAGTGGGACCTCAATTCGTTGGCCGCTTTCGCCGGCTGAGGGTCATTAACCGGTAGAGGGGGGCCAGAACGGCCCTCGATGTCGATACCGGAGGTTCCACAATGAGCAGTCGAATCAAGATCACCCTTCCCGACGAAACCGCCGCACGCCTGGACGAGATGGCGGCAGCATCCGGGGAGCCCGTGGCGCGTGTCGCTGGCCAGATGGTCCGCGACGCTCTCACGAAAATCACCGCCGCAGCCCGCACGAACGGAACCGATCCGCTGGACGAGCTGCCGGTCGCGCGTGCGCCGTGGCTGGAGCCCTACGGTGGAGACCGGGAATGGCGGCAGTTGACGTGGGGCGCGATCATCGCCCTGTACGGCCGCTATCCCGACCACCTGAAAGGGCTCAAAATCGGTTGGTGGGAGGACGACTCCACGGTCGAGCTGCTATGCGCCTTCACCCACTGGCGTCTGATGCTCGATGACGGCGCGACCGACCCGCGCCAAGAGCTGGACTTCCAGTTCAGCCTCATCGAGTTCGGACGACGGCTCAAGGAAGTGGGCGGCGGTGTCGCCAGGGAGTGGCAGCCGGGCGCAGCCCCGGACGAGTGGCACTGACGCCCGTCAAGGGACGAGCGGGCACCGAGGGGCACGCCCGTATCGCCTGCCGAGGGCGCGCAGGGGCATAGGGCGACGCCGGCGCCGTGGGCGGTTGCGGCCGGGTGGTCGCCGCTACGTGCACCGGAGGCGTCGGCTTCGCCTCCTTGTATGCGTGCTCGGCCGCTCGCCGGGCGCTCCTGCAACTCGTTGGCCGCTTCGCGGCGCTCAGGGTCATTAACGGGTGTGAGGACCCTCACGCCCGCACACCCCCCCAACTCGGCGGCCGCGCGCTCGCTGCGGCTCGCCGACGCGGCCAAAGGCCAGCCCATGCCCCAGGAGGCTCGCGAAAGGCTGGAGCGAGCGCTATGTGGCATCCTCGAACGGCGCCACCCCGGACGGCGCTTCGCCATGAAAGACCAGCTCGACACGCTCGGCCATCGGCCCACGACCGCGGGCACTACCACGGCCAACACGCACAGACTCAAAGACGCTGCGTAGCACGGTCCTCAGCTCGGCAGGCTCCAGGCTGTCAAGCAGCTCGATCGGCGGTATCACGATGTCGGCTGCACGCATCGTGTCCACGCGCTCGCGGTAGGCGACCCGCGCGGCATCCACCCGTTCCGTGCGGGTGCGCAACGCCGCCGTCCACGCAGCCTCCCCAAGCAACTCCGCAGCAGTCGGATCGGCGGCGAACCGCTCCAGCTCGCGCTCTGCCGCCTCCAGCTCGCCCTGAACGTCCTCGAAGCTGCCGTCCGTCTCCGCGACGCTGGCCGCCACGCCGGACGTTCCGCCCTGTTCGTACGCTTGCTTGATCTGTTCCACGACGTAGCTCTCCAGCCGGTCGGCCATGATGTTTGTGGGCGAGCCGCAACGCTCAGCCCGCCAACTCGCCAGAGATGCGCGGCAGCGATACGTGCGCAGACCTTGCCCCTTGTTTCCACCTGCCCGCGCGCCGATCAAGAACTCGCCGCAGTTGGCGCAGGTTGCAAGGCCGCTCAGTGGGAACACGGCGGCGGGCCGGCGCTGTGGCTTCTCATCGCCGGGATGCGCGCGCTCGAACGTCACGCGATCCACAAGCGCGGAGTGCGAGTCCCGGACGAGGCGATCGCCGTAGCGCGTCTCACCGAGGTACGTCCTGTTGCGCAGCAGTCGCCGCACCGTGAACGCGTTCCAGGTCCGGCGATCGGGACTGCGCTTGCGAGGGGCGCCGGGCCGACCATCCGCCGGATGCGCCGGCACTTGCTTGCGCAGATAGGCGAGCGCGGCGTCAACGCCCTGGTCCGCCGCGAGCTTGAACGCTCGCGTGACGACGCGCGCCCACTTCGGATGCGGGACGAGCAACCCGTCGTCGTCGCGCGTGTAGCCGAACGGCGTTGGTCCCATCCGAGCGCCGCGATCGAGCGCGCGAGTCTTCGCGTGCTCCCACGCCTCGCTCATGCGTCGCCGTTCCATACGCGCCAGCGCGAGCATGATCGTCATGCCGAACTCGCCGAACGGCGTCGTAGGGTCGAGGCCAAGGTCGAGCGCTGCGATCGAGCCGCCGGCCTCGGTGATCTGTTCGACCAAGCGCAGCGCGTCGGCCACACCGAGGCGGCTCAGGCGATCGAGTTTCGAGACGATCACGCCGTCCGTTTCGCCTGCTCTGATGCGCGCCATGAGCGCATCGAGGCCGGGACGCTCCAGCTTGCCGCCCGACTGGTCGAGGTCTTCGTGGACGACCGCGACCTCGACGCCGCGTGACGACGCCCACGCAGCTCCCTGCTCGCGTTGCAGGTCGGGCGAGATGAAACTCTCTCCCGAGCGACCCGCAACGCGGCTGACCCGGACATACTGATCCATGCGGCTAGGCTTCTTGGGCGTTGTGCTCATACGAAACAAGGGTAAGCTGAATACGTGCTAGGCACAAATCAATTCAAGAACGGCAACCACATCGACGTCGAGGGCACGATCTTCAAGATCGTTGAGTTCCAACACGTGAAGCCCGGTAAGGGGGGGGCTTTCGTGCGCACCAAGCTGCGCCGCGCCTCCGACGGAGCGGTGATCGACCGCACGTTTCGGGCCGGCGAGAAGTTTCGCTCCGTGCGCACCGAGGCGCGCAAGATGCAGTACCTCTACGCCGACGGGACCGATGCACATTTCATGGACACGGAGTCCTTCGAGCAGATCGCGGTGCCCGAAGCCACTTTTGCTGAGGCCTTGCGCTGGACGACGCCGAGCAGCGAGGTCGACGTGTTGTTCATCGACGACCAGCCCTCCGACATCCAATTGCCAAGCGCCGTGGAGTTGACTGTGACCGAGACCGAGCCTGGGCTACGCGGCGACACGGCCTCCGGCGGCGGCAACAAGCCGGCGACGTTGGAGACAGGTGCTGTGATCCAGGTGCCGCTGTTCATCGACGTTGGGCAGAAGATCCGCGTCGATACGCGCTCCGGCGAATACATGTCGCGGTCCTGATGTCTCGGGCTGAGGCGCGGCGAATTCAAGACTCGGGAAAGTAGGGCGCCGTGCGCCGATCCGAGCAGCGTCGGGCGGCGGTGTTCGCGCTCTACCAGCACGATCTCACCGGGCGTCCGCTGGGCGATGTCCTTGGCAAGAATGCTTCGCTTCTCACACTCGCCCTGAGTCATGCCGCGGCCGACAGGGCGGAGGAGCTCGACGAGGTGATCGACCGACACGCCCACGGCTGGTCGGTACAGCGCATCCAGCCACTGGAGCGCAGCATCATGCGCGTGGCGCTGATCGAGATGTTGCATCCGGACGTGGCTCCTGGAGAGACGCCGATCCCGCCTGAGGGGGCGATCGAGGAGGCGATAGAGAGCGCCAAGACCTTCTGTGGCAGCGACGCGCCAGGGTTCGTAAACGGGGTGCTGGGCGCGGTGTTGCGCGAGTTGCGCCAGAATGCGACGCGTGAGGTTCCTTAGGAGAACATCTTGCGGTCCGGTGCGGCCGTCTGGCGGCGCCAGATGCCACCCGCGATGCTCGGCGTGCTACCAGCACGCCTGCGCTCCCGTGCGGCATCTGGCATCCACCATCCAACCACCCCGATCCCACAATCTGTTCTCCTAAGGAACCTAATGAGCCTTGAGCGAATCGACGATCTAATCGCGCAACTGGAGCGCGCCTCAGAGCAGCTGCGCTCGGGCGAGCTCTCAGCCGACGCTGCCGCCACGATGGTTGAGGATTGCGCCGCGCTTGCCACACAGGCGAGCAGCGAACTCGAGCGCCAGGCGCGGGCAGAGGTCTCCCAGCCCGCTCCGGGCCAGGACTCGCTGCTCTGAGACGGATCCTCCTGCCAGGGCGCTAGACCCTATGTCGTAGGTCGCCCGTTGGTTGACCGTCGGAGGTAGGCCGGACACTCCTCGCGGGGGTTTGTCTGGCCGGAGAATGGCTCCGGCTGACCCCAATTTAGTGAGGAGGTCCGGCCATGACCGGAATGGTGACCTATGTGGGGCTCGATGTCCATGCCCGCTCGACGCATGCTGCGGCGCGATTGACGTCTCGACGGGTGAGCTTTTGCGCGCTCGGTTCGGGCCTGGCGTTGAGGAGCCGGTCGCGTGGCTTGCGGGTTTGCGCGGCCCGGTTTTTTTTTTTTTTTTTTTTTTTTTTTTTTGCGTGCCGGCGCGATCTGATGACGGCTCGTCACCGGGTCTCGAAGATGCTGTTGCGCCACGGCCGGGTCTATCCCGAGTCCTCGACCTGGACTGTGGCTCACCGGCGCTGGCTCGCCGCTCAACAGTTCCAGGAGGCTGTCAGTGATCTCGTGTTCGCTGATCTGATCGCCTCCGTCGACGGCCTGAGCGCGCGCAAGGCAGCGATCGCGGAGCGACTCTCGCGCCTGGCAGAAGACGAGGCGTAGTGGCCGACCATCGCGAGACTCAGGTGTTTTCGGGGCGTTGACACACTGACCGCGTTCGCGCTTCACCTCGAGCTCGGCGGCGACTGGCAGCGCTTCAGTCGAGCGAACGCACTGAGCGCGTGGCTCGGGCTGATCCCGTCCCTTCACCAGTCCGGCGAGTCATCCACCAGGGGTCGATCACAAAGACCGGGTCGGGGTTCGCTCGCCGACTGCTCGTAGAGTCGGCCTGGCACTACGGACGCCAACCACGGATCGGGGTGACCCTCAAAAACCGCCAGCAAGGCCAGCCCGAGCATGTCCTGCAGATCGCTAACCGCGCGCAGCACCGGCTGCACCGGGTGTATCACCGGATGCGCGGCCGCGGCAAGCCGCACAACGTGATCGTCGTCGCTTGCGCACGCGAGCTGTCCTGCTTCTTGTGGGCAGCAGCGACCGCCGACTGAACCTCGCGGACAGCTCTACCGGCCGGGAGAGCGGGGCGCCGGACCATCAGCGGCCAGCACGCGCGATAAAACTATGGGCAGCACCCCGCAAGGAGTGCCACGCCCGTTCCTAGACAGCGCACGCTGGCGGCACGAAACCGGGCCCTGGGGTACCCAACCCCCGCATCATCAGACTGGCAACGCCGACACCGAGCCCGGCGCCCCGCTCTCCCGACCACACCAAACCGCCCGCCACGCGGACGCAATCAAACACGCCAACTTGACAAACTACGCGACATATCAGCTTTGGACGCCGCCTATCCCGAGCAGCTGCGCGAGGAAGTAGAGCGCTACCTGCAGCAGATGCGCTTCTCCGAGGCGGCGCTCACCGCAGGCTTGGAGGAGGCGATGCGCTATTCGCTGCTGGCCGGCGGCAAGCGTATTCGGCCGGTGCTCGCGCTCGCCACCGCACATGCGGTGGGGCTGGAGCGCGAGGAGGCGATGCCGCTGGCGGCGGCGCTCGAGCTGATCCACACCTATTCGCTGATCCACGACGATCTGCCCGCGATGGACGACGACGCGCTCAGGCGCGGGCGCCCCACCTGCCATGTGGCGTTTGGCGAGGACGTGGCGATCCTCGCCGGCGATGGACTGTATGCGGAGGCGTTCAAGCATCTGCTCTCTGTGCGGCGAAGCGCACCTGAGCGGGTGCTGGAGGCAGCCGCCGAGCTTGCAAGCGCAACCGGGGTCAACGGCATGGTTGGCGGACAGTACGTCGACGTCAGCGCAAGCGCTCCCGCGGGGGCCGAGGGACTGCGTCGCCTGCACGAGCTGAAGACCGGTCGGCTGATCGGCGCGTCGGTCGTGTGCGTACTGCTCTTGGCTGATGTGCGCGGACCTGCGACAATTGCGTTCAGGCGCTTTGCTGCGGAGTTGGGTGTGCTATTTCAGATCGTCGACGACATCTTGGACGTGACCGGCACGGATCTTGCGCTTGGCAAGCCTCGAGGCAGCGATGAGCGACACGGCAAGCGAACATACGTGAGCGAGTTCGGCATAGACCGCGCCAGGGAGCTGGCGGCAGAATCCCACCGCACAGCACGCTCGGCGCTCGCGGAAGCCGCGCTCGCGGTGGCTGCTGAACATTCAGCTGGGACCACTGGACCGGCGACGACGAGCGAGCTCGAGCAGATCACAGACTTCATCTACACGCGCACATCATGACCATCGTCGACGGCATAAACGGCCCCGAGGACCTCAAGGCGCTCTCTGAGGAGCAGCTGGCACAGCTGGCCGAAGAGGTGCGCAAACACATCATCGACACCGTGGGGGAGATCGGCGGTCACTTCGGCGCCAATCTCGGCACATGCGAGCTGGCCGTCGCGCTGCACTCATTGCTTGATTCTCCTTACGACAAGATTCTCTGGGACGTCGGTCATCAGGCCTACCCGCACAAGATTCTCACCGGCCGGCGCGAGCAGCTGCAGACGATCCGCCAGTACGGCGGTCTCGCCCCATTCTGCTCGATCGCGGAGTCCGAGCACGACATCATGGGCGCCGGGCACGCCTCGACTTCGATCGGTTATGCGGTCGGTATCAAGGAGGCGATGCGCCATCTCGACGACGAGCGTTCGAAGGGCAAGGTCGTGGCCGTGATCGGCGATGGGGCGATGACTGGTGGCGTGGCCTTCGAGGCAATCGGGCAGGCCGGCGGCCTGGGCACGCCGATGGTGGTCGTGCTCAACGACAACGGCATGTCGATCGCCCCGAATGTCGGCGCCCTCTCGCGCTATTTCAACCGCGTCCGCCTGAACCCCAAGCTTTGGCACGCACGCTCGGGCGTCGAGGGTGGGCTCACGCGGTTGCCGGGCAGCATCGGCTCGGCCTTTGAACGACTCGGACCACAGTTGAAGGAGTCGATCAAGGCGTTCTGGGCGCCGGGCCTGTTCTGGGAGGAGCTGGACTGGGCCTACATGGGCGTGATCGACGGGCACGACGTACGCGCGTTGCGCGAGGCGTTGCGCGAGGCGCTCGCGGCGGAACGTCCCGTCGTCGTGCACGTCGCGACGGTCAAGGGCAAGGGCTTCGCGCCCGCCGAGGACGGTGGCCTGGAGGGGATGGAGAAGTGGCATGCCGCCAAGCCGAACTCGATCCTTAACGGCGTGCCCACGGTCCCCCCGCCAAGTCCGCCTTCGATGCCTGCCGGCGAGGAGATGCCGGGGGCGACCGAGCAGGGGCGGGACACGGTGACCACGCCGGGACAGGTCACCCCGGGACAGGTCACGGCGGCAGGGGCAACGCAAGGCAAAAAAGCGGCACCCCAATACACGCAGGTGTTCGGCGAGGCATTGGTGCGCGAGTGTCGCCGCGACAAGCGCGTGGTGGGGATTACCGCGGCGATGAACTCAGGAACTGGCCTGAACATCCTGCAAGAGGCGATGCCCGAGCGCTACTTCGACGTCGGCATCGCCGAGCAGCAGGCGATTCTGTTCGCCGCGGGGCTGGCTCTCCAGGGAGTCAAGCCGGTGGCAGCGATCTACTCGACGTTCTTGCAACGAGCTTTCGACCAGATCGTGCACGACGTGTGTCTGCAGAAGCTGAACGTGGTATTCGCCATGGACCGGGCCGGGCTTGTAGGCGACGACGGGCCCACCCATCATGGCGCGTTCGACATCGCCTACCTACGTTGCTTGCCGAACATCGTGCTGATGGCCCCGCGCGACGAGGCGCTGCTCGTCGACATGCTGCACACGGCCGTTTGCTACGACGACGGGCCGATCGCCCTGCGCTATCCGCGCGGCGAGGGCATGGGTGTGCAATTGCCGGCGGAGCCACGCACGATCGCGATCGGCACTGGCGAGATCTTGATCGCTCCCCACCCGCCCGGCGCCTCGGCTCCCGTGGGTGCTCGTGTCGCGTTGATCGGCTATGGCTCAGGCGTCGGCAAGGCGATCGCGGCGGCCGATCTCTTGGCGGACGACGAGATCGCGGTTACGGTCGTCGACGCGCGCTTTGCCAAGCCGATCGATGCGGGCTTGATGGCGCAGTTGGCGGCCGAGCACGACTTGCTCGTGACCGTCGAGGAGGGTGTGCTCGCCGGCGGCTTCGGCTCGGCGGTCTGGGAGACGCTCAACGAGGCCGGCACCGCGCCTCCTCGGATCTTGCGCGTTGGCCTACCGGACCGTTACGTCACGCACGGCAAGCCGACTCTGCTGCACAAGGAGGTTGGCTTCACCGGGGAGCGCATCGCCGAGCGTATCCGTGCCGCGATCAGCGACCGCCGCTCTGCCACGGTCGGAGCTTGACGGCAGTCGGCCCGAGATGGGCGCTCAAGGAGAGCAAAGCCTTAAATGAAACGACCCGCTGGGGAGGCGGGCCGTTTCGAGGGGAGGAGGGATGCTGCTGTACTTCGGGTCGAGAGGAATAATGCCTAAGGCGAACGCACGTTTGTGTGACGTCGATCACATATGGGTAGCGACTGTATAAGCGCACGTCTAGGCATCTTGAAAGAACTGGGTGCCGAACATCGTGACCAGCAGTTCGATGTGGTTGAGCAGATCCGTGAGCCCTTGGCCGTTTATCAGGTCTTGGCCGAACGCTACATCGAACGGGACGTGGCCGTGCACTTCCATGTACGGGTCCGGGCCGGTGATCTCGACGGTGGACCACATGATCTCATCGTTGTTTACGAGCGGCTTCCCGAAGGTGACGTAGTAGCCGGTGGCCTTCACGTCTCGGACGGCGTGGATTCTAGCGTTCCCTCCTCGTGTCGCTCAATGGCGGTGACGGTGGCTACTGGAAGCCTGTGCTTGTCTTCGTTGGAGAGACCGTTCAGCAAGGCGAGGCCGGTTTCCTTCGCCCGGTCGGGAGTCGTGTAAGGCTGTACTTGCTTGACGGCATTGAGGATGTCCTCGCTCAGCCCGTTGGTCATCCGGTCCCAGGCTTCCCGTTGCCGCTCGGTATGGGGCTCCTGCGTAAAGATGGGGAACTGGTTGCTTCGCGTCGGTTTGCCACCGCCCACGATGACGAGTTGCCAGATCAGGTGATCGAGGGCGGATCGCAGGTTGTGCACGAAGTCGCCCACGATGATGCTCCAGAGCAACGGAGGGTCCTTCTCGATGATTACGCGGATGCTGTAGCGACGGGCTTGCGGGTCGAGATAACCAACGAATCGGTGGGGCTTTTCGTCGAGGAAGGCCGGGAGTTGAGCGTGGAGAGCTTTCAGATGTTCTTGCGCCCTGTCCAGCTTGGCGGCAATGCCGTCGAGGGGATGGGAAGCCACGCCGAGCAGCGTACCGGCTCCTAGAAAATTGTGTAAAGACCCTTGACACCGCCGGATGTGTCAAGTATATTGACAGTGTGGCCGCTGGTAATCGACATGATCCGACCCGAGCCGTGTCTTCGGAGTCGCAGTTCTCGCTCATGGAGTTCATGCGGGACTACCCCGACGACGCCGCGTGCCTTGAGCACCTGTGGCGCTCACGCTACTCGCCGGACGGGGAACACGCCGACTGTCCGAAGTGCCAGCAGGAGCGTGTGTTCCGCAAGTACGCGACCGCGCAGGGACGCCAGTCGTGGACCTGTACGGGCTGCGGCCATCACATCCACCCGACTGCCGGGACGATCTTCCACAAGTCCTCGACTTCGCTGCACTTGTGGTTTTTTGCGATCTACATGATGACGAGCACTCGTTGCGGAGTGTCGGCCAAGATGCTTGAGCGCGAGATAGGCGTGTCGTACAAGACTGCATGGCGGATGCTGAACAAGATCCGTAACGAGCTGATGGTCGATGACGGCGAACCGCTGAAGGGCGACGTGGAGGTCGATGAGGCGTCCGTGGACGGCAAGCCGCGCAAGCCCCAAGGACAGCATCGCTACCTCGCAACGACGCCTACGCGACGTTCTGAAGCCGCAAAGCTCCGGGAACGTAGTAGAGCCACGGTATTCGCTGCCGTGGAGCGTGGCGGTCGGATCAAGGCAACCGTCCTGCCGTCGCGTCGTGGGCCACAGCTCAAGCGTCAGGTGATCGAGTGGGTAGAGCCAGAGTCGATCATCATCACGGACGAGTGGCCCGCTTACAACGGCATAGGCGACCACTTCATCTCCCATAGTCGAATCAACCACTCTGCGGGCTGGTATGTGCAGGGCGACACGCACACGAACACCGTCGAGGGCTTCTTTGGCCACCTAAAGCCGTCGATCCGGGGTACCTACCGCAGAGTGTCCCACCGCTGGCTACAGGGCTACCTGAACGAGTTCGTGTGGCGCAGGAACGCGCGCTACTCGGACACGTCCATGTTCGAGATGCTGGTCGAGCGGACAGTCGCATGAGCGAGTCCGAGTCGATCAAGGCCATTCGTCGTGCCGCAAAGCGACGCGAGTACTCCGAGCGACTACGCAAGCAAGCAACCGCAGACCTGCGTGAGAGCATCCTACGCGCGCAGAGCGAGGGAGTGCCTATCGCTCAGATTGCTCGGGAGGCTCATCTGTCTCGTCAGGGCGTTTACGACCTGCTGGCGGCGGCGCGACCTTCTTGACCATTCGGTCGAAGTCCTCCCGCGACGGAACCGGGATTCGGTGTCCCGCTGGCGTCGTCTGCCTTGGCTCGGTGGACTTGGGATCGTCGGCCATGCCTTGAGGCTAGCGCGCCCGACCCAACCCGTCTATGTTCGCTGAACTCGTGGCGCACGCAGTCAAACCGCATCTAACGCCTTAATTAGTAGTCGCGATGGACGTCGCAAACAAGCGGCGTTTTCTAGTCACCCGAAAGGAACAAGCATGATGAGTGCGGATGGCTTTAGGCTGCCGGGATGGATGAGACTGAGAGGGACCGCCGTCAGCAAGCCGCGCTTGCTTGGATTAATGAGCGATGGACGAATCTCGATAAGAAATGCCCTATCTGCGGTCAGAGTGGTTGGGGCGTCGGGACCGTCTACGAGATGCGTGAGTACGAGGACGGCAATCTCGTATTGGGAGGCGGCAGCAACATTCTTCCGGCATTCCCGGTCACATGCACGACATGCGGGCATATCTACTGGTTCAACGCCGTACAAACCGGCGTTATCAAAGCACCGGCGCCAATTCCCAATCCGCCACCAACAGACGGCCCAAATGGCTCGGATAGCTCGGCATGACCGAGGGGATAGTCACCATCGCCCACGAGGATCGAGTCACGCTGCCGACGAGCACGCGCATGATGGTTGACATCGGCGACTGGGCACGCGTTCGGAGGAATGTTGAGAAGCTAGGTGAGCCGTTGCTCGATCGCGCTTCCAACATAGGGGCCATCTTCATAGGTGCTGCGATTGCTTTGGTGGGCATCATCGCCTCCATCGAGAGTGGGACTACACAACCGGCGGGCGGTCTTCTAACCGGTCTGTGGGTAGCGTTTGCGTTCTGCGCTGTCGTAGCGGTGCTCTTGTTCGTGATGGGCACCACCGAGAAGAGGCGTTATCGGGTGGTTAACCGCGCAATCTGCGACGACATGGACGACATCGCAAGCAAGGGGGGCCATCCAGATCTAGGTGCCGCTCCGCCGAAGGTTGCGGTAGGTATCAGGGGCAGGATCGCGCGCGTGTGGAGCGGGGACGTCGGCAGGGACGCCAAGCCCACTCCACAGGCATAGGGGTCAGCCTGTCTATAGCTCTATGGCGTCGGCTGCGAGCGCGGCCCGAGTAGCCCACACGAACTCTCCGCAACGATGGACCAGGCCCGCACCATGCAACCGCGCGAGAGCGTCTTCTACCTCGATACGGTTGCCGATTTCGAGCACAAGCTCGGGTACTGCCCACGGGCGCTGCTGGTTCGGCGTGACTAGGCGGTCGTAGATGCCTGCCTCGATCACGTTGGAGTCGCGCAGGACATCTGAACTACCTGGAGAAGGGTCGTCGTGCATGGGAGATAGTTCCTCCTGTGTCGCGGCCCGGGGGCAGTTACCGCTGTCGCCCGGGCCAAACAATGGGATCGACGGACCGTAAGCCCACGCAACGACGGAAAGAAGGTCCGGATGCCGCTTATACAGTCGCTACCCATATGTGACGTCGATCACAGAGACCCCGAATTCTTTTCAAAGCTCGAATTTGTGATGTCCGTATCGAACCCGTGTGCGCATGAACGAGTACCGTCCCTCCATGGCTAAGCAGCGGCTTGACACCCTCTTGGCCGAGCGCGGCCTGTTCAGCTCGCGCACGCGTGCGGCTGCGTCGGTGATGGCCGGGGAGGTCACAATCGGCTTGGACGGCAGGCGCGCCGCCAAGCCGGGGGAGATGGTGCCAATCGATGCCCAGTTGAGCGTGCGTGAGCAGGCGCCGTACGTTTCTCGCGGCGGGCTCAAGCTCGCCAACGCGCTCAACGCACTCGAGCTGCCGGTGCGGGGTCGTCGTGCGCTTGACGTTGGTGCGTCGACCGGCGGTTTCACGGACTGCCTGCTGCAGCGCGGGGCCAAACACGTCGTTGCGGTCGACGTCGGCTACGGGGACTTCGACTTCCGACTGCGCCAAGATCTGAGAGTCACCTTGCACGAGCGCACGAACGCGCGTTCGATGACCTCGGCCATGCTGCCCTACGCGCCCGAGCTGGCCGTGCTCGACGTCTCCTTCATCTCGCTGCGCAAGGTCCTGCCGGCGGTGCTCGGCTGTCTTGCGGAGCGCCACGACGTGCTTGCGCTGGTCAAGCCGCAGTTCGAGGTCGGGCGCGAGCGGGTCGGCAAGGGTGGTGTGGTGCGCCTGGCCGAGGATCGGCGCTCGGCGCTGATCGACGTCGGTGCCGCGGCACTCGAGCTCGATGCTTCGGTGCTTGGCTATCACTCCTCGGGCCTGCCGGGCCCGAAGGGCAATCTCGAGACATTCATCTGGCTGGCGGAGTCCTCGCGTCCCGGTGGGGCGGGAGGCATCGCCGAGATCGAGCAGATGGCCAGAAAGGTGGAGCCATGACGCAGCTAGTGGCACGGCCGGCGCGCGAGGTGTCGGTCCTGACCCATAGTCGCCCAGCGCAAACCTCGGCTGCGCTGGAGACGCTTCTCCGAGCCGCGGCGACGGCAGGCGTGACGCTTCGCTTCGACGTCGAGGAAGCGCTCAAGCATGGGCTTACCGGCAGCGAGGGCGTGCTGCTCGACGGCACAGACGACGATTCAGTCGATCTCTGCGTGGTGCTCGGCGGCGACGGCACGATCCTGCGCGCGCTGCGCCGCTATGCCGGTACCGGGGTACCGGTGTTCGCCATCAATTTCGGCGACATTGGCTTTCTCGCAACGATTGAGCCGCGGGAGCTCGCCGACGGCGTGCGCCGCGCCTTCGGGGGCGACTACGAGCTCTTGCCATTGCCGGCGATCGTGCTCGACGCGGTGGGCGGGAACATCAAGAAACAGGAGCGGGCGTTCAACGACGTGGCGATCCACCGCAAGGTCGGAGAGCGTGTCGCGGAGCTCGCCTACGTACTCGACGGCGAGGAGCTTGGCAGCGTGCGTTGCGACGGCCTCGTCGTCGCAACGCCGGCAGGCTCGACCGGCTACAACCTCGCCAATGGGGGCCCTGTGATGGCCTGGGGAGTTGAGGGGTTCATGGTGTCCTTCATCGCGCCCCACTCGCTGACCGCACGTGCTCTCGTGGCGGCACCCAGGGACCGCCTTACGATCCACAACCGCTCGCACGAGGCGCTCGACGTGTCGGTCGACGGGCGGCCGGTGTGTGAGATCGCGCCCGGGGGCACGATCGACGCGCGCTTCATGGACGACGCGGGCATCATCGCCCAGCTACCGGGCTCGTCCTTCTACCGCCGGCTGCGAGAGAAGTTCGGCCGCCTGGCGCGCTGAGCGGCGACGTGGGTGGCGTGCCTTGTCTTCGTGGGACGTCTTCGCGTGGACACGTCTTCGTGCGATGGTTCTGTCGCTGCTGCGTGCCGGATAAAGCCCCCTTTGTAGGGTGACTCTCTGTCTAGCCGTGCCCGCCGCACCGCCGCGCTTCGCGCTCAGGCGACTTGTGTGTGGCGCTTGGGCCGCTCGCCGGTGCGCTGCAGCGAGTCGATGAAGCCGTCGAGCTGATCGCGTGAGAAGCGCCGCTGACCGCCTGGCGTGCGGTAGCCCGTGAGGTAGCCCGCGTCGGTCCAGCGGCGAACCGTGGCCAGCGAAACACCCAGGTAGCGCGCTGCCTGTGAGCTTGTGAACACGAGCTGGTGCTCGTGGTTTGGGTCGTGGTTCTCAGGCATCGTGGATCTCTTCTCGGTCGGGATTTCTCGCCACAGGGCAGGCTTTCCGAGGCGGCGGCACGCGTACACGATGCCTCGTATAGGTGGAGATACGGCAATCTGCGCGCAAAGGTTGAGCGTCCGCGAGCTTTGTGGACCTTTTGGCGGAGAAAGGCGGCCGACGATCGGCGCCTCCTGGCCTCGACAAGCACCTGAGAATGGCTCGAAAAGGCCCATCTGACTGGGCAAAGATCGTCGCCCAGGAGGGACAAAGCCCTCTTTATGCAAGAGACGGTGCACTCATTTGGACGAAGTGGACAATTCGTCCAATATCTCTATTATCCTACTCGAACCTACTCAACGCTTATCGTGCTTGGCTGAGGATGGATGCCGTCGCGCGCGGGTGTTGGGCCGCCTTAGCGACGGAAGGAGCAGTCAATGGGTTTCAAGGGCTAGTTCGCAGAAAGCCGGTCCCCTCGACGAGGCGCGATCGGACCAAGGATGTCGCCATCGGCGACATCCTTGGTCTAAGGATGAGCGCTCGCAGACGCTCGCTCGTTCGCGGACGACGACAAATGAGGGTGCGTCGAGCGCGGCCGTGCGGTGCTAGCGCATTGCTGGTTGAGCGAGACTTCGTGCTCGCCGCTCGAAGGCCAGCTCGGCCTCGAAGTCCGCGTCGTCGCCGTGGGCGAAGGTGACTGGACCCTCGCGCTCCAGCATCGTGATGAACGCGTCGACGATCTCGGCGTCCAACTGGCGCCCGGACACGCGGCGCAGCTCGGTGATCGCGTCCTGAGGGGTCATCGGCGAGCGATAGGAGTCGCGCGCCGTGAGCGTGTCGTAGACGTTGCACACGGCAAGGATGCGCGAGGGGAAGGGTATCTCGTTGCCGATCAGGCCAGCGGGGTAGCCGCTTCCGTCGACGTGCTCGTGGTGGTAGAGGATCGCGTCCGCCACCGGCCCGTAGCCGTCGAGGCGTCCCACGAGCGTTGCGCCCTCCTGCGGATGGCGACGCACGACCGCCCAGTCCTCGTCGGAGAGGATCTCCGCGTGCAGGATGCGGTCTGGCAGGGCGAACTTGCCGATGTCGTGGAGCAGTCCAGCCGTGTGCGTGAGGTCTTGGTCTGACTCGTCGCAGCCCAGCTCACGCGCCAGCGCGCGGGCGTAGCGGGCGACCGCGGCGGCGTGACGAGCGGTCATGCGGTCCCGCAGCGCGAGGGTCTCCACGAGCGTCACCAGCATGCCCAGCTGCATTGAGGCAAGCCGCACAGAGCGGGCCTGGAGTTGCTCGGCGCGCTCCTCGGATTGCATCAAGGCGCGGGCAAGGTACTGGAAGATGAGCAGTACCAACACAAGACTCAGCAGGACCGGATAGCCCAGCTTCGTGTATGCGACTGCGAGGATCACCGCGAGCACGTCGGCCGCGACCATGCCGGGGAGAATCGGAACGAGGACGGTGCGCACCTGGTTGACAAACGACCTCTCCAGGAGCACGCGCTTTTGGATCGCGATCAGCACGAAATTGAGGATGTTCGTCGCAATGAAGACACCGAAGACGACAGGTGCGAACTGGACTGTCTGAATGTGGCCGCCTCCGATGAGGAAGCGACTGAGCAGGGCGCCGCACAGCGGGAACACCGCGTAGGTGGCCAGATTCGATAGGCATACGTCACGGGGGGGGCGGCGCACGAGCGAATCCGCGGCCATTGCGATGAGGCCGATCGCGACGGCGGGAGCTGGGCCGAGCAGGGTCATCGCAAGCACCAGTCCAGCGAACGAGGCGGAGACGCTCTGGCTGCCGACCGTGATCGTCAGCCACTCGCCGATCAGGCACAGGACGAGCAGCAGCGCGACCAGCTCTACCGGATGCCACTGGGCCGAGCGAGAGGTGAGCACGGCCACTGTGACGGCGCCCGTGAGCAGGATCCATTGGCTGGCCAGGTAGAGCCGGTATAGGTGTCGTCGGGGAATGCTCATTTTGCGTGCGGCTAGGGTCTGTAGTACTTAACGGCCGACAAGGCGTTGCACTTAAGGACAGTCGGGCTTTGCCAAGCCGTGAGCGAAGGAAGCGGGACGAGCGACGCGCCCACGGGACGGAGCTGGTGCCGATCGCGTCCTTGCGCGGAGGTTGGCGCGCCGGTTACTGGCGCGAGGCCGCCAGCTCTGGCTCCGTGGCGATGCTCGTGGCGGCCTCGCTCGAGGCTTGCAGGTCGCCGATCGGCAGGCGCATGAACGCGAACGTCGCCAGCGTCGCCACGGCGCCGGCGACGAGCATCGCCACTCTTGGCGAGCTCAGTGCGGCGATCGTCCCGCCGAGGATGAAGCCGAGCGCCGGGCAGAGCGCGTTCAGCGATCCGACGGCGCTCATCAGACGACCGTGCAAGCCGGCCGGCGTGAGCTGTTGGACGGCGCTGATCAGCGAGGGCCACTGGATGCCGTTGCCCACGCCGCCGACGATGGCTGCCGTACAGGCGAGCGCGATCGTCGGCGCCGCCGCGAAACCGAGATAGGCGAGGCCCACCAGCAGCGTGCCGAACGTCAGCATCGGTCCGAGCGGCCGGCGCACCGAGCGCGCGAATACGACCGCCCCGAGCGCGGCGCCAAGCCCCCAGGCACCCATCAGCAAGCCATAGCCGAGATCGCCCGCGTTCAACGTGGACTTCGTATAGAGCACCTCCACCGGCTCTACCGAGGCGAAGAAGACCAGCGCGACTGCCTGGGTGACGAGCAGCGCGCGTAGCGCCGGTACGGCGCGCATGTGCGCGGCGACGGCTCGCAGACGCTCCCGAATCGAATCGCCGGCGGTCTCGGCGATGTGCGTGCCCAGACGCGCCAGCAGGCCGGCGCACACGAGGAATGTAAAGGCGTCGAACAGCAGCGCCACCGAGCCACCGACGGAGTCGACGAGCGCGCCGCCGATCACCGGACCGATCGCGAGCGATCCCATGAACGCGAAGTTGAGCGTCGCGTTCGCCTGGCGCTGGGCGGCGTCGACCGCCGCCTGCTGGGCTTGTTCGCCCACTCCGGTCGATGACTCGCCAGTCATGTCGGCGACCGTCACGCGCGTGGCGCTCGCGCGCAGCAGCGCCGTCGCCGCCACCGCCACGATGCCGTCGATCGTGACCAGTATTAGCACCCCGGGCAGCCAGAAGTGCCATAGCAATCCCGCTAGGGCAACCGTCAGGACCGCCTCCAACAGGTATAGCCAGGCAAGCCATCCGCGGCGGAGAGATCGCTCTGTACGCGCTACTAGAACCGGGGCTAGAAATGCCGGCAGCAGGCCGCGAGCGACGAACAGGCCGGCCGTCGCGATCGCGCTGCCCGTATGGTCGTATACGCCCAAGGCCAGCGCGACATAGCCGAACCAGGTTCCTAGTTCGTTGACCGTATAGGCAAGAAATATTCTCCGCAGTCGGGGGGACTTGGGAAGCAATTACGCCTCTCGACGTTGGCGATGGCGCGACGCTCGATAGCGACGTGAGGCGCATTCTAAGGTGAGCGCCCGACGACACACCGGAAACCCGCGACATCTCGGCCGGCTCGAAAGCGTCTCGCCGACTAGGCGAGCGCCATGTCGCGATCGATAAAGGGCGCACAAGTTTCCTCGCGCGCGACTCGGACCCGTTCTCGCACTCCGACCAGCGCGGCGGTCGAAGCGAGCACCCAGCTCATCGCGGCTCGCCGGCCGCTCCCGGCGCCGCGCCGATCGAGCGCAGGCCGTTCAGTGCGGCACTTACCTCGATTGTCGGCATCGCCGGTTCGAGCTCTGCGTCGCCGCTCGCCGCCGTACGTGCCAGCACCGATAGTCCCTTCGCGCTGGCCGCTGATATTGCTGCCCAGGTGAGGGCCAAGCCTATGTCGATCATCGTGCCTCCTTGCCGATGTCGTGCTCCACGCCTGGCCGGGCGTGTCTCCCGCCCAGAGCATGTCGCTCGAAGTTGTTGAGATGCTCCTGCATCACACGTGCAATGATCGCGCCCGGATGGTCGCTTGTCTGTAGAGCAGACGGTGCCGATCTTGTCGTCCCAAAAGGGCAGTCCGCTGTCGTCTCAAAGGTGCCGTCAGCCACTATCTGCGCCAAGCCGCGAGTCGATCTGTGGGCTGGGATGCGTTTGTCGCGCTTCATGCTGCCGCCAGTAGAGCCGATACGGTTGCTGATCTATGGCGGCTGAATCTGCAGGGCTCGACCGGCCCATCGACGTGATAATCGCGGACGACCATACCGTCGTGCGCGACGGCATCCGCGCGGTGCTCGAGCGCGAGACGGGCGAGTTCCGCGTCGTCGCCGAGGCAGCCGACGTCCCCTCGACGATCCGTGCCGTCAGGGAGTTCAAGCCCGACCTGCTGACGCTCGATTTGACGATGCCGGGCGGCTCCAGCCTGGCGGCGCTACCGACCTGCTTCGTGGCCCACCCGACGCTTGCCGTGGCGATCCTGACGATGCGCGAGGACCCCGAGTACGCGCGCCAGGCATTGCGAGCCGGCGCGCGCAGCTATGTGCTCAAGGAGGCCGAGCCGGCAGAGCTCTTGCAGGCCTTCCGCCTGGCGGTCGCCGGGCGCAACTACTTGCATCCAAGGCTTGGTGCGCTGATGGTCGCCGGCGAAGGCGACTCTCAGGATGGGGTGGCGCTGAGCGAGCGCGAGCGCGAGGTGGTGCGCCTGATCGCAAACGGCTTTACCAATCCGGAGATAGCCGAGCAGCTGCACGTGGCCGAGCGTACGGTCAAGACCTACCGCGCACGCGCGATCGAGAAGCTCGGATTCTCCTCGCGAGCGGAGATCACCGCCTACGCGCGCAAGCTGGGCCTGGTCGAGTAGGAGTCGCACGTGTCGCTGTGCAGGCGGCGCATGCGCCGCCTGGGGAGGCGCGCATGCGCGCCTCCCTCCGAGTCGTGCATGCACGACTCGGCCGGACGGTGCATGCACCGTCCGGGACATCGCCGCATGCGGCGATGTCTTCCATAAAGGGGGAGCGGGATACGGTTCCAAAAAATGGTCGATGCCCCCGCGCGCGCGTGGGGCATCCCCGAAATTGGAAGGTAGGGACCAGCTCAGACCGCGGCCGGGCGACCGGCTAGCGGCACCGTCAAGCGCATCGTCGCGCCACCGCCGGGCGCCGGCACGAGCTCGAGCTCGCCACCCACGAGCTCCGCGCGTTCGCGCATTCCCGAGACGCCGAAGCCGCCCTTCAGTTCGTCCTCGGGCGTACGCTGCCTACCCGCTCCATCCTGTGGCAGCCCGTCTCCGTCGTCGGTCACAGATGCCGTCACCTTGCCCTCGCGCTCGCTGACGCTGATGACCGCGCTGGTCGCTTTCGCATGACGACTGACGTTCGTGAGCGCCTCCTGCACAACGCGATACAGCGTGCTCTCGAGCTCCGCGTCGAGCCGTCGCTCGCTGTCGGTCAGCTCGATCTCCGTACGAATCTCAAGGCCATCCATCGCCTGCGCGCGCCGTGCCAGCGCTTCCAGAGCCGGCACCAAGCCGAAATCGTCGAGCGCGGCCGGGCGCAGCTCGGTGATCAGGTGGCGCAGCCCGTCGATCTCCTCGCCAAGCCCCTCCAGCACCGTGTCGACCGCCGTGCTCAACTCTGCCTGATCGCCAAGGTCGCGTGCGTTGGCGAGCTTCAGGCGCAAAGCACCAAGACCTTGAACGGTTTCGTCGTGGATCTCCCTGGCCCAGCGCGTGCGCTCGCGCTCGCGGGCCTCCATGCCAAAGCGCAAGCGCTCGATCTCGACCGAGCGCTCGGCCACGAGCCGCTGCGCGACGCTAGCGGCAAAAGCGTTGAAGGCGCGCCGGTCGGGGTCGCGGAAGCTGCCGTCCTCGCGTGCGGCGATCACCAGTCCGCCGCCCTGGCCCTCGAGGCTGAAGGGCTCGACCAGCACCGCCCGCGCTTCGAGCCCGAGTTCGTGCAACCAGGTCGCTTCCTGGCCGCGGGGCCGCTCCAGCGAAAGTGCCTTGCCGGTCATGTAGAGAGCGCCAAGCGCGCTGCCCTCCATCGGTAGCACGCGCACGCGCACCGAGACGCGGCCGCTAGAGGCCGCGACGCGTAGCTCGCCACGCTCCTCGACCACCATCGCCAGCGTCGAGGCGTCGAGCAGCGCAAGGCCGCGATCGGCCATCAGACGCAACAACCACAGCTCGGACCCGGAGAGCACGGCGTGGGATTATGGACCTAGGACCGGCCGACCGCCGGCAGATCGCCGCCTAGCGTTCCTCTCTGGCCTGTTTGCTGGGCCGACAGCGAGTCCGAACGATCGCGGCGCTGGGCGGCGAGACGGGTCTGTGCAAGCAACTGGTCGGCGCTGAGCCCCTCGCGCCAGCCAGCCACTCCGACAGAGATGCGCAGCGGTTGGCGTTCTCCTTTGACCTCGATCTTGACCGCATGCAGCCGTCCGAGCGCGCGACGCGCGACGATCTCGCCACGTCGCTCGTCCGCCCCGGGCAAGACCACCAACAGCTCCCCGTCCTCCCAGTAGCCGACGCGATCGAAGCGGCGCAGTTGGCGCCCAAGCGCCGCACCAAGATAGTCAAGGGCCTGTGCTGGAAGCTCCTGCCCGTGTGTGCTTGCCAACCGCTCCACTTCCAGCAAGCTCACCAACAGGCAGCTGAGTGCCGTGCGATGACGCCCGGCACGGCTGACCTCCTCGTTGAGGCGCACTGCCATTTCCGCCGGGGAGATGCAGTCGGACGCCCCTCTTTGCGGGGAAGTGGAGTTGTGGGAGTCGTTGGCAGCCATGCCGTCGGGTAACACGTTCGCGCCACGGCCGTTTGGCCCCATTTCGCGATGACGTCAAGGTTATCGACCGATCCGATGCATTCCTGGACACTGCGCTGGGCGTCACGTGACGTCTTGCACGTACCACCAGTACGCGCCGCGACGCCCCGCGACGCCCAGCTTGGCCCATGAAGCATCGGATCCAATACTTCTTCTATGCGTAGATCAAGCGATCCGTCGGTGCTCACTGGTACACCTGTCCGGTGCTTTACGAGCTGCGAGTGGAAAATCTGCTGTTGATCGAGCGAGCCGAGCTTGCCCTGGCCCCTGGTTTGAACGTGCTCACAGGGGAGACGGGCGCCGGCAAGACGGTACTCGCACACGCCCTGGATCTTCTGATGGGTGGCCCCGCCCACCCCGGCCGCTCCCGCGCCGGCATAGTGCGCCCCGGCGCCGAGGAGGCCTACGTCGAGGGTGTCTTCTCGATCCCCGAGGCGATGCGCGCGGAGATAGCGGAGAGCCTGCCCGAGAACGTGCGCCTGGAGGAGGGCCCGGATGAGCTGGAGCTGGTGCTCGCGCGACGAGTCAGCGCGGACGGGCGCACCCGTGCCTTTCTGGGCGGTCGCTCGGCGACAGTCGGAGACCTACGCGAGTTGGGATCGCGCCTGATCGGCTTTTATGGCCAGCACGAGCACCGCAAGCTGGTGCTTGCGAGCGCGCAGCTGCAGATGCTCGACCAAGTGTGCGGGCCGGCTCACGCCAAGCGCCTGCGAGCATGCGCCGCCGCATATCGCGAGACGCGTCAGTTTGGAGTCAGAGCTGGAGCGCCTGGTCGAGCTGGCAAGTGCGCGTGAGCGCGAGCTGGATCTGCTCGAGCACGAGTTGGCGGAGATCGACGCGCTCGACCTGGACGAGGACGAGTACCAGATCCTGCTCGCGCGTCGGGAGCGCCTGCGTCGTCTCGAGGCGCTGCAGGCAGCCGCCGGCATGGCCGCCGAGACGCTCGTGCCCGAGTCCTCGGATGCGCCGGGCGCCGTGCATCTGCTGGCTGGCGCCGTCGCCAAGCTGGAAACGGTTGCCGGTATAGACGCACAGCTCGATGCGCTCGCCCAACGCGGCGCAGCGGCTGCGATCGAGGCCCAGGACGTCGCCGCCGCGTTGAGCGCCTACCGCGAGCAGATCGCGGCCGAGGACGAGTCGTTGGAGGTGGTCGAAGGGCAACTGGTGCTGCTCGAGCGTGTAATGCGCAAGCACGGCGGCACGATCGCCACGGTGCTCGAGCACGCCGAGCAGGCACGCGCCAGGCGCGATCTGCTGCTTGGCGCCGAAGTCGCCCAGCGACAAACCGTCGAGCTGCTGGCTGCCGAGCGCTCGAAGCTGAGCGGCCACGTCGAGGCGCTGCGTGCGAGTCGTCGCAAGGCAGCGACCAAGCTGGCGGCAGCGGTGCGCAAGCAGCTCGGCGATCTCGCGATGGGCGATGCGACGTTCGAGATCGCGCTCACGCCGACCGAGCCGAAAGCGAATGGGGCCGACGCGGCAGAGTTCACGATCGCGCCGAACCCTGGCGTCGCAGCCGCCCCACTGCGCGAGATCGCCTCTGGCGGCGAGCTCTCGCGCGTGATGCTGGCGCTGGCAAGCGCCAGCAACGAAGGCGGCTCCGCGGCGAGTGGCGGGGGCGGCTCGACGCTGGTGTTCGACGAGGTAGACGCCGGTATCGGCGGCCACACCGCACGTGCCGTGGGCGAGCGTCTGCGGGCGCTGGCCAAGAACAGGCAGCTCCTGTGCATAACCCACCTCCCGCAAATAGCCTCGCTTGCCGATCGCCATTTCTCGGTCGTCAAGGACACCTCGGGCGAGCCGACGATAACCGCCGTCAGCCAGTTGGACGAGGCCGAGGTGGTGAGCGAGCTGACGCGTATGCTCGGGGCCGAGGAGCAGGACAGCGCCGCGCGCCGGCATGCCAAGGAGCTACGTAAGGCCGCCTGAGACGGTCGAGGATCGGCGCCTCGCTACGTCCTCATTCGCTTATGTGCGGAAGCACACTGCGCTCATTGCGTCCTTGCGAGGCTTGATCCTCGACCGTCTCAGAGGCATGCCCACGTACAGAGTCACGTGCGTGATCTGTGCCTGACCGTTACTCTCGTTTCACATGGCCGCAACCCGGCAGCCGCCAGTTACGCCTGCGCCCGCATTTGCGGCGCTGCCTATACCGGCACGCGAGATCAGCGGTCCGGTGCGCTTGGGACGCAAGACCAAGCTGCTGGTCAGGCACCTGGTGGCGGGTGACATTGCCGTCATCGACCATCTCGACATCGATCGCGTCTCCGCCGAGGAGCTGATCGCCGCCGGCGCGAGCGCGGTGCTCAACTGCCGCGCGTCGACCAGTGGCACCTACCCCAATCTCGGCCCGCAACTACTGGTCGAAGCGGGTGTGCTGCTCCTCGACCTGCCCGAGGACTCCCTATTCCATTCGCTCTCAGACGGCGACCCGGTGACGGTGCGGGTAACGGCCGATACGCGCGGCGAGGTGCTCTACAAGGGCCGCCAACTGGTCTCGGGAGTCGTGCTCGACGTGGCGCGCGTGCGTGCCGAGACCGAGGCGCGTCGGCGTGAGATCGGCGATGCGCTGGAGCGCTTCGCGCACAACACGATCGAGCACATGCGCGAGGAGCGCGAGCTGCTCGCCGGCCGGATCGACTTGCCGCGCTTTCGCACTGACTTCCGCGATCGCTCGGCGCTCGTGGTCGTGCGTGGCGTTGACCACCAGCGCGACCTGCGCGCGCTGAAGCCGTTCATCAGAGATACGCGCCCGGTGCTCGTGGCCGTCGACGGCGGCGCCGATGCGCTGCTGGAGGCAGGGCTTGAGCCGCACATGATCGTCGGCGACATGGACTCGGCCGGTGAGCCCGCGCTGCTGGCCGCGCGCGACGGCAAGACCGAGCTGGTCGTGCACTCCTATCCAGACGGCCGCGCGCCGGGCAGGCATCGCCTGGAAGAGCTCGGCGTGCCGTTCAAGCTCGTGCCGGCCCCGGGAACCAGCCAGGACGTGGCGATGTTGATCGCCGCGGAGAAGGGCGCGCGCTTGATCGTGACGGTTGGATCGCAGTTCAACCTGGTCGAGTTCCTCGATCGCAACCGCGAAGGCATGTCCTCGACTTTCCTGACGCGCCTACGCATCGGCGAGATCCTCGTGGACGCAAAGGGTGTGAGTCGCCTGTACCGGCCAATGCCCGGGCTGGCGCCGCTGGTGGTCGTGATCCTCGCCGGGCTGATCGCTTTGATCGCGGTCGTGTGGATGACGCCGGCGTTGCGCGACGTGGCGGACCTGCTGTGGCTCAAGCTACAACTGTTGTTCGGCGCAGGTAACTGAGACACCTCCAAACGGCAAGGCATCCGCCCAGCCCGCACCATCTATTCTGTCGCGAGCCTTAAGCCATGTTCGACTATCGCTACCACGCGCTGTCCCTCGCTGCCGTGCTGTTCGCGCTTGCCGTGGGAATTCTGATCGGCGTGGCGATCGGCGACTCCAATCTCGTCTCCTCGGCTCAGAACGGGATCGTCAAGAACCTGCGCGCCGAAGTGAGCGACTCTCAGCAGGACCTCGAACAGGTCAAGGCCCACCTATCCGAAGAAGAAACGCTCACGGCGGATCTTTGGCCGTTCGCGGTCCACGAAACCCTCGCCGGAAAGAACATCGGCCTGCTCTTCCTCGGCGATACCTCCGATCAGCTCGACTCGCTCGTGCGTAACGCGGTGAGCGAGGCCGGCGGCAGCGTCAAGGCGGTTGTGGCGGTGCGCGAGCCGCTGGACACGGCCGGGATTGCCGCGCAGGCAACGGGCTACCGCTACACGGCGCTCACCTCGGACCCGTCGCTGACCAAGGAATTCGGGATACGCATCGGCAGACAGCTCGTCAGCGGCGGGCAGCTGCTCGAACGAGTGCACACGAGCCTGCTCAGCTCCTATGACGGCGAACTGGGCAAACTCGAAGGACTCGTCGTCGTACGCTCCGATCCGGCGAACATGAGCGAACAGAATGCAAAGAGCACGAACGAATTCAACTCCGGCCTGATCGCCGGTGTCGCCGCGGCGGGGGTGCCGGTCGTCGGGGTAGAGCTGACGAGCACAGAACCGTCGCAGATCCCCTGGTACAAGGCGGAAAAGCTTGCCAGCGTGGATGACATGGACAAGATCGCCGGACGTACGGCACTGGCATTCGCACTCGCTGGAGATCACGGCGCCTGGGGTGTGAAGTCGACCGCTGACGCCCTGCTCCCGCCGGTGGTCCGCTAAAGGACCCTAGACTTGCGCCGGTGCATGCGCTTCCATTCGTGCTGGGTACAGCCTGCGCGGCCGCGCTCGCGTCGCCGTTGTTGCGAGCGTTGAGCGAGAACGGCCACGTCAAGCCAAACTACAGGCAGCGCAACGTCGTCTTCCCTTTCGGCGTGCTGAGCGTTCTCGGCGCGCTGCTCGCGCTGCTGCCGCTCGCGCTGTTGCAACGGTTCGAAATAGCAGGCGTACTGCACCCGGAGACGTTGACCGTCGCCGTCTATGTGCTCGGTGTGGCCTTTCTCGGTCTCCTCGACGACGCGCTTGGCGGAGAGCCGCGCGGCTGGCGCGGACATGGCCGAGCCGTGCTGCGCATGCAGCTCTCCACCGGAGCGCTGAAGGCAGCCGGATCGCTTGCCCTGGCGTTGTACGCGATGAGCTATGCGGGACTCTCGACGGGCCGCTGGCTTCTGGCAAGCGCTGTGCTTGTGCTCGCCACCAACGCCTTCAACCTGCTCGACCTGCGCCCCGGTCGGGCCACCAAGGTGTTCGTATTGCTCGGGGTCGCTCTCACGATCGGGGCGGGCAGCGTGCGTCCGCTGTGGGCCTTGGGCCTGTTCGTCGGTCCAGCGCTCGTCGCCGGCGTCTACGACCTGCGCGAGCGCGCGATGCTGGGCGACACAGGCGCAAACCTGCTCGGAGCGCTCGCGGGGCTATGGCTCGTGTTGAGCTTGTCGACGCTCGCACAGGCGATAGCGCTCGCGATCCTCCTAGTGGTCACGATCTATGGGGAGCTGCGCTCGATCTCGAGCCTCGTCGAGCGGATTCCGCTGCTGCGCCAACTAGACTCTCTGGGCAGGCCGCAGGGCCTTCCAAGATGACCTCGCCCCACTCTGACCGCCACGCACAGGCTCCGGCCAAGACCCGGTTCATATTCGTCACCGGTGGCGTCGTCTCATCGCTTGGCAAGGGCATCGCCGCCGCGTCGATCGGACGCTTGCTCGTGGCACGTGGACTGACGGTCGGCCTACAGAAGTTCGACCCCTACATCAACGTCGATCCGGGCACGATGTCCCCCTACCAGCACGGCGAGGTGTTCGTCACCGAGGACGGCGCCGAGACGGACCTCGACCTGGGCCACTACGAGCGCTTCACCGACTCCAATACGAGTCGTGCGTCTAACGTGACCGCCGGCGGCATCTATGACACAGTGATCCGCCGCGAGCGTCGCGGAGATTATTTGGGCGGCACGGTGCAGGTGGTGCCGCACATAACCGACGAGATCAAGCAGCGCATCGCGCTGATCGCCGAGTCGACCGACGTCGACTATGTCATCACAGAGATTGGCGGCACCGTCGGCGACATCGAGTCGCTGCCGTTCCTGGAGGCGATCCGTCAATTTCCCGTCGACGTGGGCCGCCGCCGCTGCATGTTCATCCATCTCACGCTCGTGCCCTACATCGGCCATGCAGGCGAGCTGAAGACCAAGCCCACGCAGCACTCTGTCAACGAGCTGCGGCGCATCGGCATCGCGCCGGACATGCTCATGTGTCGCTCCGAGGGTCCGCTGTCGATGGACATCCGCAAGAAGATCGCGCTGTTCGCAAGCTTGCCGGCGGACGCGATCGTCTCGGCGCGCGACGTGGACAACATCTACAAGGTGCCGCTCGTGTTCCGCGAGCAGGGCGTGGACGACTTCATCCTCGACCACTTTGCCGCCGAGGCGCCAGAACCGGATCTGTCGAAGTGGCAGGAGCCGATCGAGCGAGCCGAGCGGGCCGAGCGCACTGTTCGCATCGCGCTCGTCGGCAAGTACGTGCAGCTCGAGGACGCCTACCTGTCGGTCTGCGAAGCCCTAAGGCACGCCGCCGCGCTTCAGGGCGCCCGCGTGCGCATCGACTGGATCGACTCAGAGCACCTGGAGGCACGGGGTGCCGCCGAGGGAGAGGACGCTCACACGGCGCAGGAGCTGCTGGAGCAGGCCGATGGCATTCTGATCCCTGGAGGATTTGGGGGTCGGGGAATCGAGGGAAAGATCGCCGCTGCCCGCGTGGCGCGCGAGCGACGCATCCCATATCTGGGGATCTGCCTCGGCATGCAGATCGCGGTCGCGGAGTTCGCCAGGCACGTCGCCGCAATGGAGGGAGCCAACTCGACCGAGTTCGACATCGAGACGCCCTATCCGGTGATCGACTTGCTGCCGGAGCAGAAGGAGGTCGCCGACCTCGGCGGCACGATGCGCCTCGGCGCCGACCCGATCAAGCTGCACGAGGACTCGCGGGTGCGCGAGGCCTATGGCGAGGCGGTCGTCTACGAGCGCCACCGCCACCGCTATGAGGTCAACAACCTGCTGCGCAAGCGTCTTCAGAGTGCGGGTCTGCGTATCTCTGGAACCTCGCCCGACGAGCGTCTGGTAGAGGTTGTCGAGCTGGACGACCACCCGTTCTTCGTGGCCTCGCAGTTTCATCCTGAGTTCAAGTCGCGGCCCGAGCGTCCGGCTCCGCTGTTCGAAAGTTTCGTCGCCGCCGCGTTGCGTCAACCGCAAGAGCGCGCGGAGGACCGCACGCTCGCGGGCCGCTCGTGAGCTCCGTTGACACATCCGCTGCGCTTGTGCGCTCGACGCATACGGTGCACATTCAGGTCAGCTTTCACGCCGCCGACGAGAGCCAGGCGCAGACGCTGGCGGCAAAGCTGATCGACAGTGCGCACGAGATCGCAAACCTGCCCGAGTGCGAATGCGACGTGGACGTGAGCGTCGAGACCTCCTCGCTCCAAGGCTCATCGGCCTCAGAGGACGCCAGCGGCGCAGCGCCGCGCGAGCGTCCGCCAAAATCGTAGAGGCCGCCGATGCTGAAGCTGCGCCGAGCCACCGTCCTTCAGGCGGGACCCGCCGACGGTCCCGAGCAGGAGCTCACGATCTCACTCGCCGGTGAGCGCCGCGCGGCAATCGCAGACGTCGGCTTGGTCGGCTCGAGCGTTCAGGGCGACGATGTGATCGTCAACGTGCAGGCACGTGACCTCGGCCTCGGCTCGGGGGGCTTTGACATCGTGCACGTCAACCTCACGCGCGGCCTTGCGGGAGAGGGCGTGGACGGCGCCCACGTGATGAAGCTCAACTACACGAGCTTGCAGCACGCCGTGCAACCGGTCGAGGAGACCCAGGTGGGCCCATCCGATACCGAGGCGGGCCCACCCCATGGCGGGGGGCAATCTGAAGGGCATGCCCAAAGGGCAGAGGACAGGCAGGCAGGTGAGCTCATCGGCCTGCCGCTGGAGCGGCCGGTTGCGGTGCTCGCCTTGCACGGCCAGCTCGCCGCGGTGGCATGGGCGTTTGCTCAGGCCAGGCCCGAGGCGCGGTTGGGGTTCGTGCAGACGGCGGGCGGGGCGCTGCCGGGCGGGCACTCGCGGACCGTGCGCACGCTGCGCGAGCGCGGTCTGCTCGCCGGGCACCTCACGGCCGGCGCGGCATATGGGGGTGAGGGGGAGGCCATCAGCACCGCCGGCGCCCTACACCACGGCCTGCGTGCGCTTGGCTGGGACGCCGCGGTGTGCGGTCCGGGTCCCGGGATCGTCGGATCGAGCTCTTCGCTTGGTCATGGCGGCATGAGCGCGCTTGACTCAGCCCACACGGCGATCGCGCTTGGCGCTCAAACTTTGCTGGTCGCGCGCATGTCATCCGCCGATGAGCGACCGCGCCACCGCGGCCTCTCGCACCACACGCTGACGGTGCTCGACCTGCTGCTCGAGCCGGTGACGGTGGCGCTGCCGGCAGGGATCCGCTCGCCGGCCGGAGCCGATCTGCGCGCCAGCCTGGGCTCGGTGTTCGGGTCCTCCACTGAGCGTGTCAGGGCCACAGCTGGAGCTCGACGTGGATCGGCCGGCGCGCATGGCGCGCCACGATTGGCGCCGCGCGCCGGTGGACATGCCCGCCTATCTGGCAAGCGGGCTGCCCGCCAAGACGATGGGTCGCGTGCTGCTCGATGACCCGCTGTTCTTCGGCGCGGCGCTCGCGGGCGGCACGGTGCTCGCCGAGCTGTGCGAGAGCGCCGAGGCGCAAGCAGAGCACAGCACCGGCTGAGATACCCGTTTGCGCTGAGAGCCGGCTTGCACGTCAAGGAGCGTCAAGGCTCTCCCCGAAGATCTCACGGTGGGCGATTCTCAACTGCTGCTCGCATCGCGCGCGGTGCGCATCGAGCAGCTGACGCTCGACTTCCTTGCCTATCTCGAGCTCGAGCGCGGTCTTTCGCGCAATACGCTGCACGCCTACCAGTCCGACCTTGCGCAGCTCGGCGTGTTCCTGGCCGCGCGGGGAGTCTCACCGCTCGATGCCGAGCACGGCGATCTGGCGGCGTTTCTCTCGCGACTGGCAAGCGGTGGCAGGAGCGACGGCGAGCAACGCACCCCTGTGGCGGCCGCGACGCTGCAGCGCAAGGCCGCCTGCCTGCGCTCGTTCTATCGCCATCTGCGTCGTGAAGGCTTGATCGAGCACGATCCGACCGCCGACCTGCGCGGACCCCCGAAGACCAAGCGCCTGCCGAAGGTGCTCTCGCGCGAGCAGGTGACGAAGCTGCTCGCCCAGCCCAAGGGCTCCGAGCCGCTGGCTCTGCGCGACAGGGCGCTACTCGAGCTGATGTATGCCTGCGGGCTGCGCGTGTCGGAGGCAATCGGGCTCGAGCTCTCCGACGTGGACTTGGAGGAGGGGATGCTGCGTGCGCGCGGCAAGGGCTCCAAGGAGCGGATCGTGCCCGTCGGGCGGCGGGCTGTCAGCGCACTCGAGCTCTACCTTGCGCGTGGGCGTCCCGTGCTCGTCGGCGTTCGGGTACAGAGCAGCCTGTTCGTAAACCACCGCGGCTCCTCGCTCACGCGTCAGGGGCTCTACAAGATCATCCAGAACCATGCGCGCACCGCGGGCTTGGCCGAGCAGATGACGCCGCACACCTTGCGCCATACATTCGCCACGCATCTGCTCGCCGGGGGCTGTGACCTGCGCTCGCTGCAGGAGATGCTCGGTCACGCTGACCTGGCTACCACACAGGTCTATACGCACCTGTCGGCGGAGCGTTTGAAGGACGCCTACTTCGACGCTCACCCGCGTGCGCACGCGCGACGGGCAGGCACACCTGTTTGAAACGGGAATGCTTCCAACTTTTGGCGTCGATGTGGCGGCTCGCGTTCCTACGGTCCGGCGACGTCCCCCTATGCTGGGACGCTGCATGCCCGAGCTTCCCGAGGTCGAGACGATCAGGCGCCAACTGGCGCCACTGGTGGAGGGACGCACGCTTGAGCGCGTGAAGGTCCTCGACGAGCGCTGGTGCCGGCCGCTGGCACCGGGAGAAATGACCGATGCGCTCGAAGGCAGGAGGGTCGAGAAGCTGGGACGGCGCGGCAAGTATCTGCTGTGGGGACTCAGCGAAGAGGTCTACCTGGCTCAACACCTGCGCATGACGGGGACCGTCTTGTGCGATCCCGATCCCGAGCAGACACACGTACGCGTGCAGATTGAGCTGGATGACGGGACGGAGCTTCAGATCGTCGATCCGCGCCGCTTCGGCACCGGCGAGCTGCTGCTCGGAGACGACGCGCTCGAGAAGTTCTTTGCGGCGCGCTTGGGGTTGGAGCCGCTGGACGAGCGCTTTAGCGCAGAGCACCTGCGGACGCTGGCGCGTGGACGCACGGCTCCGATCAAGGCATTCTTGCTCGACCAGCGCCGTGTGGCCGGTGTCGGCAACATCTATGCCGACGAGGCCCTGCACCGAGCCGGAATTCATCCGCGCCGACCCGCGGGCCGCCTGAGCGCGGATCAGTACGAGCGGTTGCGCGAGGCTGTCGTCTGGGCGCTTGAAGCCGGCATCGAGGCGCGGGGAGCCACGATCGACGATTTCCGCCACGTCGATGGCGTCTGGGGCTCATTCCAGGACCGCTTCCAGGTGCACAGGCGCGAGGGCGAGCCGTGCGCGAGCTGCGGCACGACGATCGTGAAGATGGTGGTGGCTGGCCGGGGAACCTATGTGTGCGAGACCTGCCAGCCGCGTCCGCGCGGCCTGCGAAGAGTCTCTCGCTGATTTTTGGGGATTTGATGCGTGCCGCTCGGGGTTGGGCGGCATGTTCCAAAAAACCGGATGCCTCCCGCGCATCGCGGGAGGAGTGGCATTTCGATGAACGAGCTCTATGCAGCCAACAGCTCGTCGAGACGTCCGCTCTCCACGGCGTTCAATGTCTCGGCGAAGCCGCCAAGCAGCTCGTCGCCTACGAGCACCTGCGGGAAGGTCATCATGCCGGTACGCCCGGCGAGCTCCACGCGTCCAGCGACGTCCTTGGAGAGGTTGACTTCCGAGAACTCCAGGCCGCGCGCCTTCAGCAGACCCTTCACGCGCGCGCAAAACGAGCAGGGCTCGGTCGTATAAACGATTATCTGCCTGGTATCACTCATTACTTCATTAAGTGTAGCTCGACGTCCGGGATCCATTGTGAGCCAAGGCTCTCCCGCCGCCCATGATCCTAGACTCGTTTGCGGGATGGCGGGACTCCTAAAGACCGAGGCGGTGGTGTTGCGCTCGATGCGCTATGGCGAGGCCGACCGCATCCTGCACGTCTACACCCCTGGGCGTGGCCGCGTGAGCGCGATCGCAAAGGGGGTGCGGCGCGCGCGCAGTCGCTTCGGCGGACGCCTGGAGCCGTTCTTTCGTCTCCAGATCGAGCTGCACGAAGGACGCGGCGAGCTGTTGACGGTCACCGGCGCGCAGACCGTCAACGGCCATTCGAGCCTGCGTGGCGATGCGGGAGCGCTTGATGCGGCCGCGCGCGCTTGCGACGCGGTCGGACGTCTGTTCGAGACCTCGGAGCCGCACCCGGGCGTGTTCAACCTGCTCTGCCGCAAGCTGTCGCTGCTGGATGAGAAGCCGGATGAGGCGACGCGCGCGAGTGCGCTTGCCTTCCGCCTGAAGCTGCTCGTCGCCGCCGGCATCGCACCGCAACTGGGGGCGTGCGCCTGCTGCGGCGAACGCGAGCATCTGATCGGCTTCTCCGGGGCGGCCGGAGGGGTTGTCTGCAGCTCGTGCGAGGCCGCAGCCTTTCCTTTGAACGAGTCGGCGCACACGTTCATGACCGAGGCGCTCGGGCGTCCGCTGAGCGAGGCGCCGCTCGGCGAGGAGCGGGTGCTCGGACAGGTCGAGCGCGCTGTCTCGGAGATGCTCGAGCACCATGCGCACATACGGCTGATGCCGGCGACCGCTCGCAGGGCGAAGCGATCGCCGCTCGCGCAGCAGCAACCGCAGGCGCTGCCACAATCGGTTGCGTGACTATTGCAAGCGACACGGAGTCGGTGGCGGCGGCCTTTGCCGAGCGCCGCCGCCAGCTCGAGGCCGCAGAGCTCTCGCCGCTCGCCGCACGCTCCTATCCGGCGCATCGGACACCAGCCGAGGATGACTGTGGGTTGCGCACCCCGTTTCAACGCGATCGCGACAGGATCGTGCACTGCAAGGCGTTCAGGCGTCTGACGCACAAGACACAGGTGTTCGTGGCGCCCCTGGGCGACCACTACCGCACGCGCTTGACCCATACGCTCGAGGTGACGACGATCTCGCGCACGGTCGCGCGGGCGCTTGCGCTCAACGAGGATCTGGTCGAGGCGATCGGGCTAGGCCATGACCTCGGGCACCCGCCGTTCGGGCATATCGGCGAGGAAGCGCTTGACGAGTGCTTGAAAGAGCGCTTCGGCCGCGAGTTCCGCCACTATGAGCATTCCCTGAGGGTCGTGGACCGGCTGGAGCGCGACGGCGCCGGGCTCAACCTGACCGAGCAGGTACGCGACGGGATCGCCTCTCACTCCAGCCGCGCACCGCTGCCACACACGCTTGAGGGCCGGATCGTGCGTGTTATCGACCGTGTGGCCTACATCAACCACGACATCGACGACGCGATGCGCGCCGGGTTGCTGCGCGAGGAGGAGCTGCCGGAGCGACCGATCGAGGTGCTCGGCACGACCGGGTCACAGCGGATCGACGCGCTCGTGCACGATATGGTCGAGCACTCACAGCGGGCGGGCGACATCGTGCAAGGGCCGACCGCTGGACCTGCGATGGCGGAGCTGCGCAGGTTCATGTTCGAGCATGTGTATCTAGGTCCCGCGGTGAGGACGGAGCACGCGCGCATCGCGAATGTCGTGCGCAAGCTGTTCGAGCACTACGTGGAGCACCCTGAGCAATTGCCTGACAGCGGGGCGCTGGACAGCGACGTGGCCGAGCGTGTCACCGACTACCTGGCGGGCATGACCGACCGCTACTGCATCAGGGCGTACACCGACTTGGAAGTTCCGCGCGTGTTTGCACGCTAGCTTTGGCGTATGGCTAGATACACACCCGAATCGCGCGATCGAGTGCGCGACGCGATCGATTTCGTGGAGCTTGTCGGTACCCGCAGCGAGCTGCGCCGGGCTGGACCGCGCAGCTATGAGGGGTTGTGCCCGTTCCACGACGAGCGCACGCCATCCTTCAGCGTGGAGCCCGTCGAGAAGGTCTACTACTGCTTCGGCTGCCAGGCCTCTGGTGACGTGTTCACGTTCGTGCAGGAGACCGAGGGCGTCGATTTCAAGGGGGCGCTGGAGCTGTTGGCCGACCGGGCCGGGGTTGAGCTGCAGCTGGAGCAGGAGGATCCTCGCGAAGCACAACGGCGGGTGCGGCGGGAGCGGCTGCTGGAGCTGCTCACGCGCACCTCCTCCTATTACGAGCGCTACCTGTGGGAGTCCACCGAGGCCACGGGCGCTCGAAGCTATCTCGAGGAGCGTGGCTTGGGCGAGGCGATCCTGAAGCAGTTCCGTGTCGGCTACGCGCCGAGCGCGTGGGATCGTGTGCTGCTGGCCTCGCGTCGCGGCGGCTTCTCAGAGGCCGAGCTGTATGAGACGGGGCTGGCGCAGCGCTCTCAGGAGCGGCGCGGCCTGTACGACCGCTTCCGCTCGCGCATCATGTTCCCGCTCGCCGACATGCGCGGGCGCGTGCTCGGCTTCGGCGCGCGCGCGATGCGCGACGGGCAGCGGCCGAAGTATCTGAACACCTCCGACAACGACGTCTACCACAAGGGTCGTCACCTCTATGGCGCCGACCTCGCCCGTGTGGCGGCGACGAAGGCGGGAGAGGTGATTCTGTGCGAGGGCTATACCGACGTGATCGCCTTGCACCAGGCGGGCTTTAAGAACACGGTGGGCTTGATGGGCACCGCCCTGACAGACGAGCAAGTCGGTGAGCTTGGGCGCCTTGCCCAGACGGTGCTGCTGGCGCTCGACGCCGACAGCGCCGGTCAGGAGGCGATGCTCAAGGCCTCGCGGCTGGCGGCGCGGCGCAAGCTGGAGCTGCGCGTGGTGGAGCTGCCGGCCGGCGCAGATCCGGCCGAGCTCGTACAGCAGGGCGGGGCGGAGGCGATCGCCTCCGCCGTAAAGCAGGCGGTGCCGTTCGTGCGCTTTCGCGTCGAGCGGGCGCTTGCAAGCGGTGACGATTCCAGTCCCGAGGGCCGCGATCGCATGATCGCCGAGCTGCGGCCGGTATTCGAGACGCTGCCGCCCAGCGCAATGCGCATGGAGCTGACACGTCTTGTGTCGGGGAGGCTTGGGTTGAGCGAGGGGTTGGCGGAGACGTTGCTTGCCTCCGGCGGCCAGGCTCGCGCTGGGGAGCGGTCGGCCCCCAACCGTGAGAGCACCGGCGGGACGGGAGGGCGCCGCCACGATGGCATGGACTCCAGCGCCAATCGCGGCACGGGAGGTGATCGAGGACCGGCGGAAAATGGAGGTTCGCGCGCGAACCGGGTGCTCTCAGCCCGTGCCGACACCGAGCGCGCGTTTCTGGCGTTGTGCATCGCGACGCCTCAATTTGGCGAGCCGGCGCTTGCGGAGGTTGAGCTTGACGGCGTGTTCACCAGCGACCTGATGCGCCGCGCGGCCTCGCACCTGAAGGAGGGGCATCTGGCCGAGCCGCTCAAAGACGTCGACGCCGAGGACCGCGAGCTGGTCGGCTTGCTCGCCGAGCTGACGGTTGAAGCGGGCCGCTGGCCGGTATCGGCCCGCTCGACCAAGCCGCCGATGCTCGAGGTGCAGCAGTTGCAGCTGCAGCTCGCGTGGATCGACCGGCGTATCCACGCCGCGCGCGCACAGGGTGTTGGCGAGGTGAGCGACTCTGGCAAAGATGCGCGGGGAGGTCAAGCAGGAGTTCGACCGGGCGCAGGAGCGGGCGCTGGCGGAGTCGGGGCCGGACACGTAGCGAACATTGCCTTGTTCGGAGAGCGCTGTGCGTCCCGAGCCGGGCGTACCGAACCAAACGTATGTTCCCCAAGTTCCGTCCGATCAATAGTAGACAATACGGTGCATGGATCGTGCTTCATTGGAACAGCTGCTCGGGCGAGGACTATCGCTTGCAGAAATCGGCCGGCGGTTTGACCGGCATGAAGCGACCGTCGCCTACTGGATCGATAAGCACGGACTTCAAGCTGTCAATCGGCAGAAGCACGCCGCGCGCGGGGGTTTGGATCGAGCCGAACTGGAGATGTTGGTCGAGCGGGGGGCATCGATCGCTCAGATCGCCGAGGCCGTCGGTCGCAGCAAGGCGACAGTCAGGCATTGGCTGCGGGAGTATGACTTGAAGACTCAACGGGCAGAGTCCCGAGAGAAGGCTGGTATGGAATGCTCCGACACGGTCGATGATCTCGTCAGACGTAAGTGTCCTCACCATGGATTGACAGAGTTCAAGAGAAGGACGCCCAGCGGGTATCGATGTCTCAAGTGCCGATCGGAAGCGGTCACCAAGCACCGCCGGCGAGTCAAGCGAACGCTCGTAGATGAGGCAGGTGGGGCCTGCAGGATCTGTGGCTATCGCCGCTGTCTGGCAGCGCTCGAGTTCCACCATGTCGAGCCAGCCGAGAAGCGCTTTGCGCTCAGTCATCGAGGGGTGGCAAGGTCGATTGAGAAGGCCAGGGAGGAGGCAAGCAAGTGTGTCCTCCTATGTGCCAACTGCCATGTGGAGGTCGAGGCTGGAATCGTTACGCTGTCGGCAAGCGACGATGATGCTTAGAATGTCGCAATGAAGCCCCGGATCTTCCCGGGGTAGTTCGATCCGGGGTAGCTCAACTGGCAGATGCGCTCGACTGTTAATCGAGAGGTTGTGGGTTCGACTCCCACCCCCGGAGCTTCTGAATCGCTCTAACGGTGAGCAGTTGCCGCACCTGGCATACGGGCTGATTCCCGAGTTCCGGCAAGCCGCTCGATGCGAACTGCGGCCTGAGCGCCTGTGTCGTGCTCTGACACCCAGGCCCCAAGCTCTTGTGCGCACCTGCGGATGGAGGCATCGTCGAGGGCGAGCTCGACCGCATGCCGAAGGGGTCGGGGAGAGATGAATCGGCGCGGCAAGCGTACTCCTGCACCTGCCCACACGAGACGCGCGGCGTTCTCGTTCATGTCACCGGCGACGGGACAGGCTATGACTGGAACGCCGAAGGAAAGCGCACGGACGAGTGTGCCGTGGCCGGCGTGGCAGACGATCGCGTCGCAGTGAGGAAGGGCGCGTGCGTAGGAGACCCAGTCCACGACGGTCGTGTTGTCGGGAACCGGCAGTGGGCGGGAAGGGAGGCGTCGGTTGTAGGTCGCGAGCACGCGTACAGGGGCGTCCGCGAGACCACGCAAGGCGGCGTACAGCAGGCGGTGGTCAGGGTCCTGTGACGTGGAAGGCGCGACGAGCACAAGCGGATCGTCGCCGGGCGGCAGCAGGACCTCCTCGGCCGGTGGCTCCCACATCAGCGGACCGACGACATGGACATGGGCAGGCCAGGGACGCGGGTACTCGAGCTGGGGGAAGGTGGCCACAAGCGCCAGTTCCTGACTTGTGCCTCCGTGCGGATAGGCCAACGGAGGCAGCCCGACCTGCTCGCGCGTGCGGTTGAGCGCCAGTCGCCCGCTCTCGAGACCGCGACGCACAGGCAGGTGGGCGCGCTCCCAGAAGGCACCGCCGGCGGCGGTACGCGGCAAGCGAGCCCCAAACGAGTAGATCGGAAAGCCTGGGCCGGCCTCTGGAAAGACGTGGGGGACGAGTGTGGCACGCGGAATGTCGAGCAGCTCGGCCGCTAGCGACGGCCCCAATGTGAGGATGTCGTGGACGACCACGTCCGGTTTCAGTTCGCGTACCAGTGGCAGCGTGTCGCGAGTGGCGTAGACGACCGCCTCGTAGAAATCGAGCGGCTGATCGCCGATCGGAAACGCGCTGTACTCCGGCGCCGGGGTGAAGGTCATACCCTCGGCTTCGACCGGTGCGCGCCAGCGCTCCCAGGTCTGCAGCGTTACGTCGTGGCCACGGGCAATCAGTGCGCGCCCGAGCGCGATCATGGGAAACGCGTGGCCGGGGTCACCAAAGGCGCCGAGCAGCAGGCGCAACCGCCGCTGTGAGGCGGTTTGCGGACGGTCGTCCTGTGAAAGGGCGGAGGAGACGGACATGGAGCTAAGGGCTGTAGATGGCAGACACGGACGCCCCGGCCGTGAGCGTCGCGCTAAGCGGCCAGCTCGGCAACGAGGCGTAGCTGCTTCAGGCGATCGTCCTTGTTGAAAGCGATCGGTGTGAGGCCCAGCGTGCCGACGCCCGCATCGCGGTATATGGCGAGTCGCTCCCGAACGACGTCCTTGGGCCCGCACAGCGAGACCATGTCGATCAGGGCGTCGGGGATCGCGGCCATCGCCTCCTCGCGCTTGCCTTCGAGATAGAGGTCCTGGATGACTTTCGCCTGCTCCTCAAAGCCGTAGCGGCAGACGAGGTTGTTGTAGAAGTTTTGCTTGCGCGAGCCCATGCCGCCGACATACAGCGCTATGAACGGCCGCATCGCGTCACGCGCGGCGGGAAGGTCGTCGGTGACGAACACGTTGACGGTGGGGGCTATGTCGAAACCGTCGAGCGAGCGCCCGACGCGATCGGCGCCTTCCTGCAGTAGGGGGCGCAGCTCGGAGACATGCTCGGGCGAGAACAACGTGGGAATCCAGCCGTCGGCGATCTCGCCGGCGAGCGCCGTGTTCTTCGGACCGATCGCCGCTAGATACACGGGAATCTGCTCTTGGACGGGAGCGATCGTGAGCTTCAAGGCCTTGCCTGGGCCGTCGGGCAAAGGCAGCTCGAGCGTCTCGCCATGGAACTCGAGCCGTTCGCGCGCAAGCGCCTTGCGCACAACGGCGACATACTCGCGCGTGCGTTGCAATTGCTTGCCGAATCGCTGTCCGTGCCAGCCCTCTGCGACCTGCGGCCCGGAGGAGCCGATGCCGAGGATCATGCGCCCACCGGAGAGCTGGTCGATCGTGGCGGCGGTCATCGCTGTCATCGCGGGTGAGCGGCCCGGCATCTGGAAGATGCCCGAGCCCAGGCGGATTTTCGACGTCTGCCCGGCAAGCCAGGAAAGCACGGTCGCGGCGTCGGAGCCGTAGGCCTCGGCGGTCCACACCGAGTCATATCCAAGCTTCTCCGCTTCCTGGACGATTTCGAGCTGATCTTGGGAGCTGAGTCCAAGGCCCCAGTAGCCGATGTGTACGCCTAGCTTCATGTGCGTCCTTTCCTTTAGATGGCGTCTCCGGGACGCACGAACATCATCTCAGGAACCACACAGGCGGGCGAGGTGCGCAACAGGTAGCGCACCGCCTCGGAGATGTCCTCGGGACGAATCATGTCCTCCGCTTTGACCTGGCCCTTGACGAAGTCGGTCATCGGCGTGTCCACGAACGCGGGGCAGAGGGCGGTGGACTTGATGCCGGAGGAGCCCAGCTCCTTGTTCATCGCTTCGGTCCAGCCGACGACCGCGTGCTTGGTGGCCGAGTAGACCGACAGCCACGCCTCAGCGCGCTTGCCGGAGATCGAAGCGGTGTTGACGACCAGCGCGTTGGAGTGCTCGGCCGCCGACTCCTTGAGCATCGAGATGCACTCGCGATAGAACAGGACGATCGAGCGCACGTTGACGTCGAGCTGCATGTCGAGATGCTTGGTTTGGATGTCTCCGACAGGCGCGCCGATGCCGACGCCGGCGTTGTTGACGAGCACGTCGAGCCGGCCATAGCGCTCTTTGTGGGCGGCAACCACCTTCTGGATCTCGCTCTCCTCCGAGAGCGAGGCCGCCACGGCGTGGACGTCAAAGCCCATCGGCGGCGAGCCCATCGACGGCAGCCTGGAGCTTCTCCGGTCGCCTGGCGGCCATCGTGACGCCATAGCCCTCTTCGCCGAGCATCCGCGCGATCGCCAAGCCGATACCGCTCGATGCTCCCGTGACGATCGCTGCACGCGCTGCCATTGCCGCTCCCCTCGTTGGTTGACCGATGAATCAAACCATCCCGGGCGCGCAAGCGCATACGCGATCAACGTTGGTAGCTTCTGAGCAGTCGCGCAGACCGCGACGCGGGCCCGTAGCTCAGTTGGTTAGAGCCGCCGACTCATAATCGGTTGGTCCCAGGTTCGAGTCCTGGCGGGCCCATAGATCACCGGCCGAGGACAACACGCATACTCATCAGAGACAAAGCCAATTCTAACGCGGAGAAACCCGCAAGAGAACTGTGCTGTCGCCCGGCACCTCGGCGCCGATCGAGTCGCTAGTTGAACTCGTATCGTGCGTCCACAGGTTGCGCAGCGTGTAGTTCGACGAAGCCGACATACCGACAGCGCTCGCACTAGTCGCGATCCTGACCGCACTCGACCCCCGATTGAGCAAAGCCACCGCCCGTGACCCACCAACCAGCGGCTTCACCCAAACCTGTCCGTTTCCAGAAGTAGCCAGCAGCGTGCCCTGAACCCCGCCAGGGTCCTGGTCGATCGCGATCACTTCGCTGTCCTGCACCGCCGCCAGGCTCGACGGGCCGATTTTCGTCAGGTTGTCGCTGATCATCAGCGGCGCCGCGAGCATCGCCCACATGCTGAATTGGCTACGGAACTGGGTGGCGGACATACCTTGGTCTGGAGCGAGGTAGTCGGGGTCGTTCCAGTGCCCCGGGCCGGCCGCCTGTGGACTGGCGGCGTCGGCGTCCATGTTGCGCAGTACATCGGCGAACGGCACGTTGCCTGGAAAGCCAACGTCGGTGTCGGTGCGCCAGCTGTTGCCAACGCTGGGACCGAAGCTGTAGGACGAAAAGGCGGATTCGTTCAATGGCGGAGCGCCGCTGCCGTACTGTTCTGGTTGCAGGAAATTGCAGATTGACAGCAACATCGACCTGTGACTCGTGTTCGCCGCGATTGCCGCGTGAAACAACGAGTAGGCCGCCGCTGGATTCAGACCATATTCGGCGCCACCGCAGAAGTCGACCTTGACCGCGTCGAAACCCCAGGCGGCGAACGTGTTGACGTCCTGCTGATAGTGACCGTAGCTGCCTTGCCCGGCACCACCACAGCCGTTGGGGCCGGCGTCGGTGTAGAGGCCGACAAGAAATCCAGCCGCGTGCAGAGTGCTCGTAAGCCAAGCGAGCCCGTGCGGCCACTGCGTGGGACTGACGGTTATCTGTCCGTTCGCCGCACGAGTACCGTGCCACCAGCCTACGTCGAGCCAGACGTAGCGGTATCCGCGCTGGCGTAGGCCGAGCGAGATCAGCTGGCTTGCCTGCCGCAGGACCGTCGCCTCGCTGTACTTGCCACCCAACGCGAAGTAGGTGTCCCAGCCCATGTATGGAGTTGCGGCCAAGACACTGGCAGAGCTCGCCCGGATGCCCGCGGAACGATCTGCCCTGACGGACCGAAAGGAGGCGTCCGGAGCAGACAGTCGAGCGCTGCGGGATGAGCCGACGCCCGGACCAGACGTCCCCAGCGCCACCGCATGGGCGGATGCCCGCGTGCGCGGAGACGCCCAGCGCGATCAACTGCCGCGCGAGCTGCGCTTCGATTACACCGATCACGGTCCCGCTTACGTAGACGTAGGCGGTGAAGTGCCGACGTGAAGCAAGCAGGCGCCGGGCGCTCGAGCTCAATGTTGCGATCAAGGTCCTGTGCGAGCCCACGGCAAGCCGCACGCGTACGCTCGCGAGCGTGACCGTCAGATGGCGCAGACCAGAGATGCTGGCATGTGCCGCCCGCTGTGAATCGCGCGGCAACCGCCACCACACGACCACCGTTGAGCGTCTCGACGGCGACAAGCCGCACCGTGACCTCGCAGCCGCCGCTGGCCTGCGCAGAGCAGAAGACCGGCACGCTCAACTTGCCGCCTTTGTACGTGGCTTTGCCGACAGCGGTCTCGCCGACCGAGGCAGGCGCGCCACCGACCGGGATCGTCACGAACGCGCTCTTCTCCGTGGCGCTGCCGCCGCCGTCGGTTGCCTTGACCTGGCATTGCAGGTGGTGGCCGCTGTCCTGTCCCTTGACCGTGTACGTGGTGGCGGTGGCTTCGGGGATCGGGATCAGGTCTCGCACCCACGCATAGCCGAGTCGCGCTGTCGTTCCCGAGGGAGTGCCTGGATGACAGGTGAGCCGCTGGCCGACCGCGGGCGTGCCGGTGATCGATGGCTGCGGATGGACGAGCGCCACTTGCGAGGAGACGGCAGTCGTGAATGTCACGTCGACGCCGGCGCTCGTCCCGGACGGACTCGAGGCAAGCACCCGGTAGTGATAGGTGGTGTTCGGCGAGAGTCCCGACAGCTGTGCCGAGACGCCTCCGAGGCCGCCGGTCGCGAGGGGAAGCACCGAACAAGGCACAGACTGGGTGTAGGGGAGAGCGGTCCCGTATTCAAACGAGCAAGCTTCGAGCGTCGCGTCGTTTGGATCGACGACTCCAGCGAGGCTTGCGCCCGCGGCGGTCACGCTCGTTGGCGCGAGCGTTGTGGCTCCAGGAGCCGGGACTCGCGCGAGCGCGAAGCTCCCGTCTGAGCCCACCGCCAGACAGAGACCGCCGGGCAGACAGGAGATACCGGCGATCCCCGCCAAGTCGGCGCTCGACGTGCTCCAGGAAGGGATCGGCGCCACCACGTCGTCGCCGGCGAATGCCTGCCCACGCGCGTCCGTCGCGACGCACAGCCCTGAGGATGCGCACGAGACGGCGCTCAGGGTTTCGCTGTCGATTGGCGTCTCGCTCCAGGTCGCGCTCGCCGCCGCGGGATCGCTGCTTGCGAACGCGTCGCCGGCGCTGTCGACCGCGAGACACGATCCCGAGGCCCAGCAGGAGACGCCGACCAGTGGTTCCGCGGAGATCTTCTGCGAATGCCAGGCTCCCGGCCCGCCCGTGGGGTTGGTGCTGGCAAGCACGTTGCCTGCGTCGTCGACCGCGACGCACAGGGCCTGCGAGGAACAGGACACGCCCGTCAGATGGGGTCCGGCGTCGACGCTCGTCACGATCCAGCCACCGGCCCCCGGAGTGGCGCTTGTCAGCACCTCACCTCCTTGATCGACCGCCACGCACAGCGAGCTGCTCGCACAGGAGACACCGGTCAACGGACTGTCGGCGCCGATCGGGGCTGGCGCTGACCAGGCGGCCGCGGTCGATCCGTTGCCCACCAGCGCGTCGCCGCGTTCGTCGACCGCTACGCAGGGACCACCCGCCAGACACGAGACCGCGTCCAATGGCTTGCCTTCGTCTTTGCCGACAACGCTCCAGGACGGGCTTATAGCCCTCGGATTGGATGTGCTGAGGACATTGCCCTGACGGTCGATGGCGACGCACAGGGATTCCGACGCGCACGAGACGCCGCTTGGAGCGTTGCCCGAGTCGAACGCCACAGGTGCCGACCAGCCGAGCGCGGGGGCGGCCGCGGCTACAGCCGAGAACAGCGGTGTGCCCAACACCAGCGCGAGCATCGCCGATGTGAGCGCGATGCACAGCCGGCGTATGCCGGGGATAGGTCCCAGGCAATGCCCGCGCAGGACGAGCTGGCGGTGGTTCGATCGCTCGAGCTGTCTGGTCAACATGCACCCATCTCGGTAGAGCGTGAAGCCCTCAACGGATGGCAACCCGCCTGGAGGTCGAGCGTTGCGGCCAACCGGCGTAAAACAAAGCGCAATCTCCATCGCGCTCGAGCATTTTGCACGACTTCCACAAAAACGAAGCCCCAAGACGGTTACCTTCCGATGGGCCCACTACGCTTAGACACATGGCCTCAGAGCCCGAGCAGCGTGTCGCCGTCATCGACTTGGGCTCCAATTCCTTTCGGATGGTGGTGTTCGCTCCCGGCGAAGGCTCTTGGGAGCGTGCCGAGGAGCTTTCCTCGGCGGTGCGCATCGGCGAAGGCATGGCCACGAGCGGCCGGCTGAGCGCGGCGGCAATGACGCGGGCGCTGGAGACGCTGGAGAGGTTCACGGCGTTGTGCGAGCGTCGGGGGCTCGACGAGCACTCGGTGGACGCTGTCGCGACGAGCGCGATCCGCGAGGCCGATAACGGTCGCGAGTTCCTCGACCTGGTTCGTCTGCGAACTGGCCTGGACGTGCGCGTACTCAGCCGCGAGCAGGAGGCGCGCTACGGCTACTTGGCTGCTGTCAACTCGACCACGCTCGGCGACGGGTGCGTGCTCGACCTCGGCGGTGGCTCGCTACAGCTCGTGCGCGTTGCCGGGCGCCTCGCACGCGAGTCTGGCTCTTGGCGTATGGGCGCTGTGCGCATGACCGAGCGCTTCCTCGCGGATGAAGGACCCGCCCACCCCGCCAAGCGCGGCCAACTGAAGGCCTTGCAAGCGCACGTGGAGCGCAAGCTCGAACGCGCACCGTGGCTGAAGCAACACAGGCCCACACCTGGTCGGGCTGGGCGGCACCGTGCGCAATCTGGCGGCAGCGGCCGAGCGTGCCGCCGGTCTGCCCGACGATCAAGTTCAGGGCTTCGTGCTCGACCTGAGCGCTCTCGATGACTTGATCGCACGCCTGGCGGCGCTGCCGGCCACCGAGCGCAGCCAGGTGCCCGGCATCAAACCAGCGCGCGCCGACATTGTGCTCGCGGGTGCGCTCGTGATCCAGGGCGTGATGCGCGCCGGTGACTTCGAGCGGCTGGAGGTCACCGGAGCTGGGTTGCGCGAGGGGATCTTCTTCGAACGCCAGCTCGTGCGCCGCCACGTCGAGCCGGTGCTGGCCTCCTCAGGGGCTCGCGCCGCCTGAGGACGCTCGCCGGGCTGCCGGCGCCGAACGAAAACGCCCACCCTAGGTCGCGCACGACAGATTTGGGTGCCGAAGCTTGCGCGAAGTCTCAGCGCGAGAGTGGGCGCGAAAAGTCGACGAGACGTACTTTCGCAAACTTGACGTGAGCTTGTGCTTCGAGCGGGCGCTCACGACCGGCGCAGTCGAACAACGCCAGCTCATAAGTGGAGGGGTGGGGACCGTGCCAGGCGTGATAGGGCACCAGGCGGCATACGTGCAGCACTGCCTTCGTCGCAAGGTTGCCTCCGCGCGAGGCGTATGCGCCGCCGAGCACGATGTAGCGCGCTTCCCCTCTGGCAACTAGGTGTGCGAGTCCTGGCCCGTCGAGCGTCGGATCGGTGCCGCTGTAACCAGCCAAAGCGCCGGCGGGAGAGCCCAGCAGGATCATTGGCGCGGCCGTCGGCGCGGCCACTGTAAGGACGCTCCAACGCGTACCTGGATGGTGGCTGTCGACGTAGCGCACGAGGTTGCTGTAGATGCGCAGATCGATCGCGTTCAGGCCCACGCCGCCTTCGCCCGCGGCCTGATGTGGACCCGCGGCCGGAAAGGTGCCCTCCACCGGGGCAAGCCATGTCGTCTTGGCATAGACGGCCGGCGCGAACAGCAGCAGACACACCAGGAGTCCCATCGCCGGCGCCGCCAGCCGCCGCACCGCCATCGCAAGCACCAGTACCGCCGCACCACCGATCAAGACGGGGATGAACCAGCGCAGATAGTGCTGGTAGTCGAGCACCGCGATCTGAGCCGCCACGGTTGCGCCTACCGCACAGGGCAACAGCAGTACACCCCAACTGCGCTGCTTGGCAAAGCGCGTCAAAGCAAACGCACCGGCGCCGATCATCGCGGCCGCGCCTGGGGCGACGGCTGAGATGTAATAGGGGTGGACGATGCCTTTGGAGAGGCTGAGGATCGCCACCTCCACGAGTAGCCAGCCGCCGAACACGATCAGGAAAGCAAGCCGCGGACTGCGGCGCTTGCGCTCGCCGACGAGCAGCAATAGCGCCAGCGCGAGCATGCCGAAGATCGCAAACGGCAGCGTCCAGGAGCCCTGGTCGGCTAGGCGATTTTCAAACAGCCGCATCGGGCTCGTCTCGCCGCCGAAGGCGATCGCGTCGCGCAGGCGACCGTTGGGCAGGTAGGTGGATCTGGCTGCCTTCAGAACGCGCTCTCGTCGTTCGTGCTCGCGAAGAGCTGCCGCCGCAAGAGCTGAGCGCTGCGCCGGGGTGAGACGGTGATAGGCGAAGTGATGATGGACCACGGGGGTGCGGACCAGCCCGCCTTCGGCGATCGGGATCTTGCCCGGGCCACCGACCTCGCCTTCGACGCGACCCGAGGCCGTTGTATTCGAAGGTCAGCCCGAGCTCGGTGTTGTTGGTGGAACTGCCGACATACGGGCGCTGGGAGGCGGGGGTCAGTTCGACCGACGGCGATCCACGCAAACGACGCGATCCCCATCGCCAGACCCGCGACCGCCAGCATCCCGATCCGCCGATACCAGCGCCCAGGCGCGCACACCAAGTAGGCAAGCCCGATCCCCGGCACGACCAGATAAGCGGCGAGCGTCTTGGTGTTGAAGGCCAGCCCGACGAGCAGCGCGCTGGCCATCAGCCAACGCCAGCGCCCGTCTTCGATCGCGTTCAAGGCCGCCCCGCAGGCCAGGATCATCAGCAGGAGCAGCAGCGGGTCGACGCCGTTCTCGCGCGAGACAGCCACGAAGGAAGGGAACACGGCAAGCGCCAGCGCCGCCAGCGAGTCCCGCGCCGGCGCCCAGGCGTCGCGCGACGATGCGGTAGAGCACCGCGACCGCGATGACCGAGATGATCGCCTCCGGCAACAGCAGGCTCAGCGGCGAGAAGCCGAACAGCTCGGCGCTTGCGGCCTGCACCCATAGGGCAAGTGGCGGCTTGTCGATCGTGACGAGGCCGCCAGCGTCGAAGGAGACGAAGAAGAAGTTGTGCCACGACTTCAGCATCGAGTGCACGCCGGCGGAGTAGAACGTATTCGCGTAGCCGTTCTGGGAGAGCCGGTGCGTGTTCAGAACCGCCGCCAAGGCGAGGATGCCGGCAAGTGCCACGTATTGGGGCTGGGCGCGTTCGAGCAGCGAACGCAACGAGCGTTGCTCGGTCTTCGCTTGCGCCCCTATGGCCGCCGGCGCGCTCACGGCGGGCATCGGCGTCTCGGTGGCGTTCAAGGCGGTTGTGCGGTCGGTGGCGCTCATATCTGGATGGCGATTGCTCGTCCAGCCCCTGACGAGTGCGCCATGCTGTCTAGAAGCAAACCGCATCGGCGTGCTAAGTACACGTTAAGCCGTGCTACGGCTGTCACAAACTGCGCGGCGGCTTACGCTCGCGCACGGCGATGTCGAGGGTCCTCCTGCGCGAGTGGTCCTGGTGCGCTGCCCGGACCCAGCCCCGGCAGCCAAACAAGCTCAGGCGTCGAGACCGGCGAGCAGGCGTTGAAAATCGCTCTCGTCGTTCCAGGCACCCACCGAGGCGCGCAACAAAGGCTGGTCTGGGATGTCGCGCAGGATGACGCCCCGCTCAGCCAAGCGCGTGCGCTCGCCCAGCGGATCTGGGCTCGAGAACGAGACCAGCGTGCTCGCGTCGCGCCGAGAGACCGTGCGACCGTTGTCCGCCAACAGCTCGGCGAGTCGTGCGGCCTGTGCGATCGCGTGCTCGTGCACCGCGGCCCAGCCAGCGCCGCTCCAGCGTCCGCACAGCGGCCAGCGCCGTCGCGAGCGCCTCGGCACTCAGCGCGAACGTGTCGAAGCGTCTGCCGTCCTCGTGCAACTGCGCGTCAAGTCCCGCTCCTGGGTCGAGCAGGTTGCCGTAGCCGCGGCGACTCACCTTCAGGCGCTCCCTGAAGGAAGGGGCCACGTAGAGCATGCCGAGGCCGTCTGGCCCGCACAACCACTTCTGCCCGGCGCCGGCGTAGGCGTCGCAGCCGAGCTCGCGCACGTCGACCGGCACGGCACCGACTCCCTGGGCGCCGTCGAGCACGACGGGCACATCCAGTTGCGCCAGCTCGGCGGGCGCGAGCTGGCCGCTCATCCAGCTCACGTGCGAGCAGGCCACCAGCCGTGTGCGCTCTGCCACGGCCTCGGCGATGCTCGCGAGCGGCACCGCCCGAACCGAGACCCCGTGCAGTGCGCGCGCGGCGCCGAGCGCACCGAGCAGGCCCGGGTGCTCTTCGTCGCTTGTGAGGATCTCATCGCCCTCGCACAGCTCCAAGCCGTCGATCACGCTTGCCAGGCCCTCGCTGGTGCAGGTCGTCAACGCCAGCTCCTCCGGCTCGCACATGCGAGCGCACGCGCATATGACTTCGCGCAGCTCGTCGGCCAGCTCGCGGCGGCGTTCGAAGTGCTCGCCGGCGCGTCCACGGCGCGCCTCGCCGAGCAGCTCCTCGGCGCCTGCCTGTGCCGCGGCGGCCGGCAGCGGACCGTCGGTGCCGGCGTTCAGATACGCCACGTGTTCGAGCACCGGGAACTCCTTGCGCAATGTCTCGACGCTCACGAGCGAGGAGCATAGCCGGGCGCGATCGTGCGGCCCTTGCGCTTGCTGTGTAAGACCCGGTATCAATAACACTGGACGCCGGAGCGAGACAGGTCTGAACGGGCCAGATCCTTGCCGTGGAAGCCGGCGACATCGGGGGGCACGGGCGCCGCTGTGCAAAGTCGCTAGAAAAGGGGTGCACGATGTCGGATGGGCACGATCAAGCGCCGTTGTGGATGCCAGCGGCCGAGATGGCCGCGAACGCTCGGATGACCGACTTCATGGAGCTGGGCTGGGCGGCGTCATGGACGTACGTTTGCCGACTACGGCGAGCTGTGGGCGTGGTCGGTGCAGGAGGTCGAGCAGTTCTGGGCGGACATCTGGGAGTACTGCGGTGTGCGTGCCTCCAAGCCCTATGAGCGCGTATTGGCATCGCACGGCGATGCCGGGCGCACAGCTGGTTTGAGGGGGCACAGCTCAACTATGCGGAGAACATGCTCACGCGTGAGCGCGATCCACAGGCGACGGCGTTGCTGTATGCCTCGGAGCTGCGGCCGCTGGCAGAGCTGAGCTGGGGCGAGCTGTCCGAGCAGGTGGCCGCCGTGGCCGGTGGCTTGCGCTCGCTCGGCGTCGAGCGCGGCGATCGCGTGGCCGCCTACATGCCGAACATTCCCGAGACGCTGATCGCTTTCCTGGCATGCGCCAGCATCGGCGCGATCTGGTCGTGCGCGGCGCCCGAGTTCGGCGCGCGCAGCGTCGTCGACCGCTTCGCCCAGATCGAGCCGAAGGTATTGCTCGTCGTCGACGGCTACCGCCACGGCGGCAAGGACTTCGACCGCACGGCCGCCCTTGCGGACGATCTCGGCCGGGCTGCCGAGCGTCGCCCACACGGTGATGCTCCCCTACCTGGACGGCGAGGCGAGCGCCGCGAGACTGCCGGGCGGGCTCCTGGGAGGAGCTGCTCGCGCGTGGGGAGGGGGCGACGCCGCACTTCGAGCAAGTGCCGTTCGACCATCCCTTGTGGGTGCTCTACTCCTCCGGGACCACCGGCCTGCCCAAGGCGATCGTGCACGGCCACGGCGGCATCCTGGTCGAGCAGCTGAAGAAGAGCATGCTGCACCTCGACCTGCACGCGCGGCGACCGCATGTTCTGGTTTACGACGACCGGCTGGATGATGTGGAACTTCCTGATCGGCTGCCTGTTCAGCGACGCGGCGATCGTGCTCTACGACGGCAGTCCCGCCTATCCGGACCTTGGCGCGCTGTGGGCGCTTGCCGAGCAGACGCGCATCACCTGCATGGGCGTCAGCGCGGGTTTCTTGATGAGCTGCGAGAAGGCGGGCCTCGAGCCCGCTCGCGACCACGACTTGAGCGCGCTACGCAGCATCGGCTCGACCGGCTCGCCGCTGGCGCCCGAGGGCTTTCACTGGGTGTATGAGCACGTCGGAGCGAGATCTGTGGCTGTTCTCCACCAGCGGCGGCACCGATGTGTGCACCGCGTTTGTGGGTGGTTGTCCGCTGCTACCGGTGTACGAGGGGGAGATCCAGTGTCGCGGGCTGGGTTGCGCTGTCGAGTCTTGGGACGAGCAGGGACGAGCGTTGACAGACGAGCTTGGCGAGTTGGTGCTCACCGAGCCGCTGCCGTCGATGCCGCTGTTCCTGTGGGGTGACGCCGACGGCGAGCGCATGAGCGAGAGCTATTTCGATACGTATCCGGGTATCTGGCGTCACGGCGACTGGATTCGCATCACTCCGCGCGGCGGCGCTGTGATCTACGGTCGCTCGGACTCGACGATCAACCGGCAGGGCGTGCGCATGGGCACGAGCGAGATATACCGCGCTACCGCCGCCATCGAGCGAGGTGGTCGACGCGCTCGTCGTCGACATTCCACGCGCGGGCGCCGAGGAGCTGTGGATGATCCTGTTCGTGGTGTTGCGCGACGGCGTGCGCCTCGACCCCGAGCTGGAGGTCAGGATCAAGCAGCGCATACGCGAGGACTGCTCGCCGCGCCATGTGCCCAACCAGATCCTGCAGATCGCCGAGGTGCCACGCACGCTCTCGGGCAAGGTGCTCGAGGTGCCCGTCAAGCGCATCCTGATGGGCGCCGTGCCGAGCGAGGCGGCGAGTATCGAGTCGCTTGCCAATCCGCATTCGCTGGAATATTTCGTCGAGCTGGCAACACAGTTGCGCACGGAGTAGAGGAGTGTGGGGCGCGGCCGTCGAACAAATGCGCCGTGAGACGACTAGCGACTATCCCAGACAAGCCACCGGTCAGCGGTGTCGGCGAGCACCAGAGCCTTTCCCTCTACATCCAGAGCCGTTTCGATGAGTGCTCGCGCTCGCAGAAGGACGTGGCGCAGTACATCGTCGACCATCTCGACGAGGCTGCCTTCCAGACCGCCGAGGAGCTTGCTCGCCGGGCCAACACTTCAAGCTCGACCGTTGTGCGCTTCTCCCAAGCGCTCGGCTTCGAGGGCTTTCCCGAGCTGCAGGCCGCCGCGCGCGAAGAGTATCGGCGCATCCATGCGCATCCGCAGTCAACAGGTCCCTCTGAGACTTCCGCGCCGCTGTTCTCGCTCGACCAGAACGAGTTCGAGACTTCGCTGGCAGCCGACCACCTTAACGTCGAGGAGACCGCGCGCAAGGTTTCGCGGCCCGCCGTCGACGCGCTGACCGAGGCGATCGTCAGCGCCGAGAAGGTGCTTGTCGCCGGGACCGACCAGATGGCCTTCTTCGCGAGCTATCTGCGCCACCTTCTGATGCTGCTCGACCTGCGTGTCGACGTCGTCGCAAGCCCCTCACAGGAGGCTTTGAGCCGCCTCGGGCGGATCGACTCGACGACGCTCGTGATCGGGCTCTCTGCCGGTCGCCCGCATCCGCTGGTAGTGCGCGCGATGAAGCTGGCGCGCCATCGCAAGGCGCGCACCGCCGCGATCACCGACGCGACGCTCTCCGAGGTGGCCAAGCTCGCGCAGATCAAGCTCTACTACTCCTCGAACAGCCCTGCTTATGTGCGTTCGCACACTGCTCTGCTGAGCCTGATCCAGGCTCTGGCTTACGGCGTGTACGCGAAGGATACGGCGCAGTACGACGACCGCATCAAGGCTTTCCGCCTCAAGTAGTTTGAGCCTGGACCTTCGTCTCTATTTCGGGAAGACAGGGCCGCATGCGGCCCTGTCCCTGGGCGCGCATGCGCGCCCAGGCCGGTCGGTGCATGCACCGACCGGGATATAGGGATATGCAGACTTATGCATCGACCAGTCCCCGAGGCTTCGATGAGGCGCATGTGCCGGCCGGGGACACCGCATGCGCAGCCGGGCCGGGTCCGCATGCGCCGACCCAGATAAGATCATGAGCATGCGCGACGAGGCGACATTCACAGTCAAGAGCGGCCTGGCAGAGATGCTCAAGGGCGGCGTGATCATGGACGTGGTCACACCCGAGCAGGCCAAGGTTGCCGAGGACGCCGGCGCCACCGCCGTGATGGCACTGGAGCGTGTTCCCGCCGACATCCGCCGCGACGGTGGAGTAGCGCGCATGTCAGACCCCGAGATGATCTCCGGCATCCAGGAGGCCGTGAGCATCCCTGTGATGGCCAAGGCGCGCATCGGCCATTTCGTCGAGGCACAGGTGCTGGAGGCGCTGGAGGTCGATTACATCGACGAGTCAGAGGTACTCACGCCGGCCGACGAGAGCAACCACATCGACAAGTGGGCCTTCAAGGTGCCGTTCGTGTGCGGCGCCACCAATCTGGGCGAGGCGTTCGGCGCATAGGGGAGGGGGCGGCGATGATTCGCTCCAAGGGCGAGGCCGGTACCGGCGACATCGTCGAGGCCGTGCGCCACATGCGCGGCATCACCGGCGAGATCCGTCGCCTCTCAGTCCTCCAAGAGTCAGAGCTTGCCGCCGCCGCCAAGGAACACGCCGCACCGCTCGACCTGGTGCGCTCGGTCGCACGCGATGGCAAGCTGCCCGTCGTCCTGTTCTGCGCCGGCGGCATCGCTACACCCGCCGACGCAGCCTTGATGATGGCGCTTGGCGCCGAAGGGGTATTCGTCGGCTCGGGCATCTTCAAGTCAGACGATCCCCCCGCGCGCGCAAGGGCGATCGTGGAGGCGACGACCCACTGGCAGGACCCGGAGCGTATTGCCACGGCGTCGCGCGGCCTTGGCCCGGCGATGGTGAGCCTCGAGAGCTCGAAGCTCGCCGGCGAGCAGCTGCTGGCTCAGCGCGGTTGGTAACAGGACGGTCGATGGCGCTTCGCGAGGTGGCGTCCTCGGTGGCTCGCGTACCGAAGCCGGGAGACACTCGCTCCGCTCGCATCCCCGTTTCGGCCAGCACGCCACGCTGGGATGGGTGGGCACATCAATCTTGCCTCGCCCGACCATCGACCGTCCTGTCCGTCTAATGAGCCCACCACTAGTCGGCGTCCTCGCCCTACAGGGAGACTTCGAGGCGCATTCGCGTGTGCTTGCGCGGCTGGGCGCAAACGTGCGTGAGGTACGAGTGCCAACCGACCTCGACGGCTTGGACGGTCTCGTGATTCCCGGTGGGGAGTCCACCACGATGACGCTCGGAGTGGAGCGCGAGGGCCTTGCCGCACCTTTGCGCGATCTGGTCGCGCGTGGCGGGGTGGGTGGGATTCCCATTCTTGGCTCGTGTGCCGGGCTGATCATGCTTGACCGCGAGCACCTGGGCATCATGGACATGCTTGCCGAGCGCAACGCCTTCGGGCGTCAGCTGCGTAGCTTCGAGGCCGATCTGGAGATGGAGGAAATCGAGGGTGGTCCGCTGCGAGGCGTGTTCATCCGCGCCCCGTGGATCGCCGAGTACGGACCGGAGGTGAAGATCCTCGCGAAGGTCGAGGGTCATCCTGTCGCGGCTCGTGAAGGCCGCGTCACAGCAGTCGCCTTCCACACTGAGCTAGGCCGCGACGATCGCCTGCATAAGCTGTTCCTGGGCGATATTGCGTCCAGGAACAGGCGCGACGGCGTTATCGCCCTTTGAGCGACCGTCAGTCGTAGCGTGAGACGGGCTGCTCAGCTTGTCTCGAAATGGACGACACCGTCCACCTCGTGCTCCACGACACGACCTTCGTCGATCAGTAGGTCCACGTGGCCAAGCACCTCTGAGAGCGTCAGAAACGCCTGCGTGACCGCCACGTTACCCCACATCTCCTGAGCCAACTCATAGGCGTTGCGGGGTTGCGCGGCGATCAGCCCGTACAGCTTGTTGGCGCGACGCTCGTGCATCTTGAAGCGCTCGTCGATCAGGGCTCTGTGATCTCCAACCGGCTCGCCATGTCCGGCGTATACGACCTCCAGATCCATCTCGCTCGTCAAGCGCAGCGAGTCCATGTAGATCATCAGCGCCCGCGGGCGCTCATCGCCGCCACCGTCCAAGGACTTGGAGATGAGGGGATTGGAAGAGATGTGCTTGATCAAATGGTCGCCACCAAATAGCTCGCCCGAGGCTTCATCCCAGAAAACCGTATCCGAGGGCGAGTGCCCAGGACGGTGCAGAACACGCCAGCCGCGCGAAGCGAACTCCAACAAAGCGCCCGTCGGCCAGCGGCTTGGTGACATGAGCGGCTGCACCCCAAGCGCGAAAGCTTGCCGACACCGCACGCAACGCATAGACGATGTCCTGGGGTATGCCGTTGCGAAGCATGATTTCGGCGGAGAAGCTGTCGCCCTCCTCCATCTCGCGCTTGTAGTCGGCAAGCCACGGCGCCAGCAGATCGAGCGCACAGACCTCAGCGCCGGAGCGCGTAGCGAGGATCTCCACGAGGCCGATGTGATCGATGTGCTGATGGGTGACGACGATCCGCTCGAGATCCTCTACCCGATGTCCATAAGTCTGCAGCGCAGCTTCAAGTGCTGTCAGCGATGTTGCCGAGTTCGGACCTGCGTCCACCAGCGTCAGCGGTTCGTCCTCGACCAGATAGCAATTCACGCGCCCCACGGCGAATGGAGTTGGGACCGCCAAACAGTGGATGCCCCCTGTGCGCGCGGGGGGCATCGGTCCTTTTTGACTCACGGGAGTGCCGAGCCACAAGAGTCAGGAGCCGCCAAAAAATGAAGTCCCCCCGCGCGCGCAGGGGGCATCGGGCAAATCTTCTTCACGACCCGGTCGGCGCGGCCGAGCGAATTAGCTCGAGCACCTCGTCGCGCGCACTCTCCATGTGCTCATGCGAGCGCAGCGACTCGAGGCACAGGCGCAACAGTGGCTCGGTGTTCGAGGGGCGCACGTTGAAGTGCCAATCCTCGTAATCGATCGACACGCCGTCGAGCCAATCCTGCTTGGCATCCGAGTAGCGCTCGGCTATCTCTTTCATCTTGGCCTGCTGGTCTGAGACCTCGGTGTTGATCTCACCGGAGATGAAGTAGCGCTCGCGGTATGGCTTCAACAGATCGGATAGGCGCTTGCCTTGCAGCGAGAGCTGCTCCAGGATCAACAGCGCTGGGATCGTGCCCGAGTCCGCGCAGTAGAAGTCACGGAAGTAGTAGTGACCGGAGACCTCGCCGCCGAACAGCGAGCCCTCCTCGCGCATCCTGGTCTTGAAGAAGGCATGGCCAACACGGTTAATGTAAGGGGTACCGCCAGCTCGCTTGACGGTGTCGGGCACAGCCCAGCTGGCACGGACGTCGTACAGGATCGCCGAGCCGGGCCGCTTGGCAAGCAGCGACTCGGCCAGCAGCGCCGTGAGGAAGTCGCCGTCGACGAACTCGCCGGTATCGTCGATAAAGAAGCAACGATCGGCATCCCCGTCCCAGGCGATCCCGAGATCGGCACCTGTCTCGCGCACCTTCTGGATGATGAACCTGCGGTTCTCCGGCAGCAGCGGATTGGGCTCGTGGTCGGGGAAGTTGCCATCCGGCGTCCAGTAGGTCTCGATCAGATCAAGCCCCAGGCGCTCGAGCAACGGCCCCACCATCGGGCCGGCCATGCCATTGCCGCCGTCTACGACGACCTTCAGCGGCTTGATCGCGGCGGGATCGATCATCGCCAGCGCCGCCTCCTGGAATTCCTCATAGACATCGACTTCCTGCAAGGTGCCGAGCCCCTCGGGGTTCCCAGCGCCATCGAGGCCGGCTTCGATCTCGCGGCGAATGTCCTGGATGCCGGCATCGCCGGAGAGCGCGATCGCACCGTCGCGCACGAGCTTGGCGCCGGTGTAGGCCTTCGGGTTGTGCGAGGCGGTGCACATCAAGCCGCCGTCGAGCTCGCGCGAGCCGACCAGGTAATAGAGCATCTCGGTTCCCACCTGTCCGGCGTCGAGCACGTCGGCGCCTTCCATCAAGAGCCCCTCGCGATAGCGTGCGGCAAGCTCGGGAGCGGTCAGGCGCATGTCGCGACCGAGACCGACACGAAGCTCTGCGGGCGACTTGCCCGACAGCTTGGCGAGTACGCGTGCGAAGCCGCGACCGATCGCGAGCGCCGTCTCGCCGTCGATCTGCTCGCCATATAGGCCGCGGATGTCGTATGCCTTGAAGATGCCAGGGTCGATAGCCATGTCGGTCGCCCATCCTAGAGGCGTTACGCCAAGAAGGCGTGGTCCGCCATGCTCGGCGCTCTGGGCAGCTTCGAGCTTCCGCCCGCATCGTCGCTCGACCCTGTCCCAAGCCGAAGTATCCTTCCCGGCTATGTCAGGACATTCCAAGTGGGCTTCGATCAAGCACAAGAAGGCGATCGTCGACTCGCGTCGCGGCCAGCAGTTCACGAAGCTGGCGCGCGCCGTCACGGTTGCGGCGCGCGACGGCGGCGGCGACCCGGCCGGCAACGCGCCGCTTGCCTTGGCGATCGCCAAGGCCAAGGCCGCATCGATGCCGAAGGACAACATCGAGCGTGCGATCGCCAAAGGAACCGGGGAGGGCGGCGAGGCCGATGCGATCGAGGCAGTCCTCTACGAGGGCTACGGCCCCGGTGGTGTCGCGGTGCTGGTCGACGCCCTGACCGACAATCGCAACCGCACCGGCGCGGACGTGCGTCACGGCTTCTCCAAGCACGGCGGCTCTCTCGGCGAGCCCGGCTCGGTGGCATACCTGTTCGAGAAGAAGGGCATGATCGCCGTCGACGCGGCGCGCTACTCCGAAGACGATCTGATGGTTGCGGTGGAGGCCGGCGCCGAGGACATCTCCGTCGAGGAGGACATCGTCGAGGTCGTCACCCAGCTTGGCGACTTTGCCGCCGTGCGAACGGCGCTTGAGGAGGCCGGGATCGAGATCGACAGCGCCGAGCTTGCCTATGTCCCCTCGAGCCAGGTTCCGATCGACGAGAACCAGGCAAGGAGCCTGATGAAACTGATCGACGTGCTGGAAGAGCTCGACGACGTCGATGCCGTGTACGCGAACTTCGACGTACCCGCCGACGTACTGGAGCGCGTTGCCGGATAGGCCTCCCGTCGTAATCCTCTGCGGAGGACGGGGCACACGACTACGAGAGCATACGCAGGAGCTGCCCAAGCCGCTTGTCGAGATCGGCGGTCTGCCGATCGTCTGGCATGTGATCCAGCTCTACGCCGTGCAGGGCTTCCGTCGCTTCCTGCTGGCCACCGGCTACAAGGGCGCGTCGATCGAGCGTTTCGCGGCCGGCACAACCTGGCCGCGGGGAGTGGCGGTGGAGTGCGTCGACACGGGCTTGGACACGCCGACAGGGGGTCGGATCAAGCTGCTCGAGACGCAACTGGCCAATCGGCGTTTCTGCGCGACCTACGCCGATGGCGTTGCGCGTGTGGACCTCGCCGAGCTGCTCGCCTTCCACGCCGCTCACGAGCGCCTGGCGACGATGACCGTCGTGCGACCGCAACTGCAGTTCGGCGTCACCGAGCTCGACGGGCACGACGGACGAGTGCTTGGCTTCCACGAGAAGCCGCGCTCTGAGCACTGGATCAACGGCGGCTTCTTCTGCTTCGAGCCGGGCGTGCTCGACTACCTCGAGCGTGACAGCGTGCTCGAGCGAGACCCTCTGGAGCGCCTGGCGGCCGACGGCCAGCTGCTCGCCCACCGCCACGAGGACTTCTGGGAGTGCATGGACACCTACAAGGACGCTGTAGCGCTCAACGATCTGTGGGAGTCCGGCCAGGCGCCCTGGCGCATGTGGTAGCGGCGCTTCGGTGCTAACCGCCGAATTCCCCCCGAACATGGGTTCGCCGGCAGGCGTCCGGCTCGACACGGAGAATCACGCAGATGGTGATCGTGCTCGGAATAGACCCTGGTCTTGCCAACACGGGCTACGGCGTGGTCGTACGCGATGGCACCCGTCTCAGGGCGCTCGACGGTGGCGTGATCCAGACGCATCCCAAGCTGGCGCTAGAGCGGCGGCTGGCAAGCATCGCCATCGGTGTGCGCGAGCTGCTCGATGAGCACGAATGCGACGCGATGGCGCTCGAGCAGCTGTACTTCGGCCAGAACGCGCACAGCGCCTTTGCCGTCGGACAGGCGCGCGGGGTGACGATGCTGGCGGCGGGCGAACGCGGTATCCCGTGCTCCTCCTACACCCCGCAACAGGTCAAGTCGGCTGTATGCGGTAATGGCCGCGCGGGCAAGGAGCAGGTAGCGCGTATGGTGCAGACACTGCTGGCGCTCCCAGAGATGCCAAGCAGCGATCACGCCTCCGATGCTCTTGCCGTGGGCGTGTGCCATCTCAACGGCACGCCACTTTCAGAGGCTGTTGCCAAGGCCGTTCAGCTTGCGGGGAGTCGGGCATGATCGCCTTGGTGCGAGGCGAGGTGGCGATCCGCCGCGCCGATCACGTGGTGCTGCTTTGCGGCGGCGTGGGCTATCGCATGGCCGTCTCCAGCGAGACCTTGCGCCACGTGCCGGCCGTCGGCGGGGAGAGCACTCTGCACACGCACCTGGTGGTGCGCGACGACGCGCTGCTCTTGCACGGCTTTCACTCCGAACAGGAGCGAGATCTCTTCCTGATGCTGCTCTCGGTGCAAGCCGTTGGTCCGAAGGTGGCGGTCGCGGTGCTCTCCAGCGGCTCGCCACGTGAGCTACTGTCCGCGATCGCGGGCGCCGACGCCGCGCGTTTCCAGGCGGTCCCAGGGATAGGCAAGCGCACGGCTGAGCGCATCATCGTCGAGCTGCGCGAGAAGGTTGGAGTGGAGAGCGCGCTTCAGAGCATCGGAATCGTGGCTCGCGCGGATGATGGTCCTCGCGCGCTCGCACACGAGGGGCTGATCGCCCTCGGCTACAACGCGCTGGAAGCGGACGAACTGTTGCGCGACCTGGACGGCGACAGCGCCGAGGAGCTGATCGCCGGCGCGCTACGCACGGCACGCGCGGCATGAACAGCTCGACACCAACATCGCTATGACCCAAGCCGAGCGCATCCAGACGCCATATCTGACGCCGGAGGACGAGCTCGATCGCTCGCTGCGACCGCGAGCCTTGGAGGAGTTCATCGGCCAGCCGACGCTACGCGAGCAGCTTGCCGTCGCGATCGAGGCCGCCAGCGCCCGCAAAGAGGCGCTCGACCATCTCTTGCTGGCGGGACCGCCCGGCCTCGGCAAGACTTCGCTTGCGCAAATCGTCGCCGCCGAGCTCGATGTGCCGTTCATCCAGACCGCGGGACCGGCGCTCGAGCGCAAGGGAGACATAGCCGCGTTTCTGACTGCCCTGGAGCCGCGCAGCGTCTTCTTCGTGGATGAGATCCACCGACTACCGCGCACGCTCGAGGAGACCTTCTACCCGGCGATGGAGGACCGGCGCCTGCCGATCACCGTCGGCCAGGGAGCAGGCGCACGCGTCGTGACGCTCGAGCTGCCGCAGTTCACGCTGATCGGAGCCACCACCCGTGCCGGCCTGCTGACCACACCCTTGCGTGATCGCTTCGGCATCCAGGCGCGCTTGGAGCACTACGCCACCGACGATCTCGCGCGGATCGTCAGACGCTCGGCCGAGATCCTGCAGATCGACGTCGACGAGGAGGGCGCGCTTGCGATCGCCGCCCGCAGCCGCGGCACGCCACGCGTGGCCAACCGCCTGCTCAAGCGCGTGCGCGACTACGCCGAGGTGCGTCTCGACGGTGTCGTCGGTGCCGACGCGGCGCACGGGGCGCTCGAGCTCTTGGAGGTGGACGAGCAGGGCCTCGACCGCCTCGACCGCGAGATCCTGCGGGCCATCTGCGTCAAGTTCGACGGTGGGCCCGTCGGTCTCTCCACGCTCGCCATTGCCGTCGGCGAGGAGCAGGACACGATCGAGGACGTGTATGAGCCCTATCTGCTGCAACAAGGTCTGATCAAGCGCACGGCGCGCGGCAGGACCGCAACGCCCGCCGCGTTTGCACACATCGGTGTCGAGCTACCCAGAGAGGGTGCGGGCACGAGCGCAATGTTCTAGGGGACCGGCGCAGGTGCCCGGCGTTGCATCTGCCGTGTCATCGCCGTGCGTTACGGCCAGTAGCGAGTCAGGCGCGCGTCGAGCAGCTCGCTCCCCTACTCTGTGGAGTCCAATGGCCCATCCCTTCATCTGTCCCAACTGCGGGCACCGCACCAGAGAGATCGACCGCAACATCGGCTTTACGCGGCAGCGCAAGGGCTGTGAGAAGTGCGGCTTTGCCTTCCTGTTCGAGCTGCTGGACGACTACTACCCGGCGCCCGATGCGGCCTTCTTCGTGTGCGACGGCGAGGGGCGTGTCGTCGGCTGTGGCAAGAACTCCTTTGCCTTTACCGGGGTGGAGGAGGAAGGCGTGATCGGCCAGCGCGTCGAGCAAGTGCTCGGCCTGACCTTCGCAAACGGCGACGACCCGGTCGAAACGGTGCTCGAGTGGGGGGTGCGCGCGCTCGACGTGCCCGTCAAGGTGAGCGGCGAGCGCGACGTCGAAGCCAGCGCCAAGGCCGACATGTTCCCGGCATATGACGACGACGGTGGGCTCTTGCTAGTGCTCACCCCCGACAAGTAGGCTCCAGACATGGGCAGTCGCCGTCGAAACACCTTTGTTCTATTGATCGTGGCCGGGCTCGTGATCGTCTCGATCGCGGTGATCCTGACCAAGCCCACACGCCTAGGCCTGGATTTGAAAGGCGGGGTGCAGCTCATCTACCAGGGGCGCCCCACGGCAGAGGCAAAGGTGACCCCCGAATCGCTCAACCGCTCGATCGACATCATGCGCAAGCGCGTCGATCAGCTTGGTGTCGCCCAACCCGAAATCGAGCGTACCGGCGGAAGCGAAATCGCCGTATCGCTGCCCGACGTCACCAACGAGCAACGTGCCCAACAGCAGGTGGGCGAGACAGCTCAGCTGCAGTTCTATGACTGGGAGCCGAACGTAATCGGTCCCGACGGGAAGCCTCCGCAAGGGCTCGAACCCAAGGTCACCGGCGGACCCAGTGCGGCATCGGCCGAAACCGGCATCCCCGAGTACGAAGCGGTGCAGCGCGCGCTCAAGCGACCCGCCATCCTCCGCAAAAACGACACCACCTATAGCGAAGGCTGCACACCCAAGCAGGTCGGCGGCTGCCTTTACGGTCAGTGGTACCTGCTCGACACCGCCCACAAAAAGGTCTTGAAAGGGCCTGAGGACACCGAACAGGACCTCTACGCCGACAACTACAAGGTGCCCAAGGGCGCCAAGCCCAAGGCGGTGCGCGTCAACCCCGGCACCGTGCTCGCCCAGGCCAGCCCGATCACCGGCAAGGAAGGCAAGGTCACAGACGCGTCGCCTGAAAGCTGGTACGTGCTCAACGACGATCCGGTTCTCAACGGACAGGAAATCAAGAACCCAGTTCAGAGCTTTGCCAACGGCGGCTCGGGCGCGCCCGACGTCACCTTTGAATTCGACAAAAAAGGGATCAATACGTTCAAGCGCGTCACGCGCGAAATCGCCGAACGCGGTCAGGCGGCGCAGCTGCCCGGGATCTCCAAGGAAGAGGCCAAGCAGCACTTCGCGGTGGTGCTCGACAACCAGATCATCACCGCGCCGTCGATCGACTTCACCGAATACCCCGAAGGCATCGATCCGACGACCGGATCGGAGATATCGGGCGGCTTCACGCTGAACTCCGCCCAGAACCTCGCCGACGAGCTCCAGTCCGGGGCGCTACCGATCAAGCTCGAATTGATCTCCGAGTCGCAGGTCTCGGCGACGCTCGGCAAGACCGCGCTCAACGAAGGCCTGATCGCGATGCTTGTCGGCTTCCTCGTGGTGTGCCTGTTCCTGCTCAGCTTCTACCGGGTACTCGGCGCGATCGCGGTCGGCGGACTGATCATTTACGGCATCTACTTCTTCGCCCTGATCAAGCTGATCCCGATCACGCTGACGCTGCCCGGGATCGCCGGCCTGATCTTGACGATCGGCATCGCCGCTGACGCGAACATCGTGATCTTCGAGCGCGTCAAGGAGGAGATCCGCGGCGGACGCTCGATCGCGGCCGGCATCGCGACCGGCTACAAGCGTGGTTTCGCGGCGATCGTCGACGCCAACGTGGTCACGTTTATGACCGCCTTCATCCTGTTTGCACTGGCCACGTCCGAAGTCCAGGGCTTCGCATTCACGCTGGGGATCGGCACGCTGCTGACGCTGTTCACCGCGGTGCTCGCCACGCAGGCCGCGCTGGGCGCGATGGGCCGCTCGCGCGCGGTTTCCCACCCGGCGCTGCTCGGCGCGAGCAAGCGGACACGCAAATGGACGTTTGACTTCATGGGCGCCTCGCGCTGGTTCTTCTCGCTGTCGGGCTGCATCCTGATGATCGGCGCGCTCGCGATCGGTGGCAAGGGGCTGAATTTCGGGATCGACTTCAAATCCGGCACGCGCATCCAGACGGCGTTCGTCAAACCCGTCAGTGAGAGCCAGCTGCAGTCGGAGATGACGGCGATCGGATACCCCACCGCCGAGGTACAGAAATACTCCAACAAAAGCATCGGCGGCAACGGCTACCAGATATCGCTGAAGAAACTGAAGCCTCTGGAAGTCGCGAAGGTCAAGGAAGACCTCGACTCGAAGTTCGGATCGGGCCCCAGCTCGCCAGGAACGAAGGACTTCTCGAACACCTCGATCGGGCCGACGTTCGGCCAGACCGTGGCCAAAAGCGCGATCATCGCGATCATCGCCTCGCTGCTGGTGATCTCGATCTACATTGCGTTGCGCTTCGAGTGGAAGTACGCGATTCCGGTGTTGATCGCGCTGATGCACGACCTGTTGATCACGGCGGGCGTGTATGCGCTGACGGGCCGCGAAGTGACGACTGCGACGGTGGCCGCCCTGCTCACGATCTTGGGTTATTCGCTGTATGACACGATCATCGTGTTCGACCGCGTGCGCGAGAACGTGCCGCGCATGCCGCGTGCCGCCTTCTCGCAGATCGTCAACCGCTCGATGTCGGAGGTGCTGACGCGTTCGCTGGCCACGAGCTTCTGCACGCTGCTGCCGGTGCTCTCGCTGCTGCTGTTCGGCGGCTCGACGCTCAAGGACTTCGCTTTCGCGCTGCTGGTCGGGATCGCCTCGGGCGCCTATTCCTCGATCTTCATCGCCTCGCCGGTGCTGACGCACTGGAAGGAGCGCGAGGGCATCTACCGCAACCGTCGCGCGCGCATCGAGCGCGACCTCGGATATGTGCCGGCCTATGCGACGGCAATCGGCGAGGCGCCGATTGACGTCGAGCCGGTGGGCAAGACCAAGCGCGGTCGCCCCGCGCCCGCAAAGGTCGGAGAGGACCCGGGAGAGCAGCTCTCCAAGGAGGAGTTCGACGAGTTGGTGCGCGAGATCGGCCCGGAGCTTGCCGAGCAGCAGAGCGGCCGCACGCCGGCGAGCGTCGGCTCCAAGCGCGGACGCGCCGCGAAGGCGACCAAGGCGCGCCGCCCGCACAGGTGAACGGCGCCGAGCAACTGAACGGCGACACCGAGAAGTCCGTGCCGCGCGATCCGACAGCCGACCTCACTCCAGAGGATCTCGTCATGAAGGATCAGCCCAAGCAGCCGAAGTCGCGCCGGCCGCGCAATCGCAGACACGGGAGGAGCCGCTGATGGGCATGCTCGGCTGGGTGATGATGGGGTTGTCGATCTGGCATTTCACGATCTTTCTGCCCGATCGCTTCTGGGGCGGGATCGTCGGCGCCTTCGTCGGCTCGCTGGCGGGCGCGATCCTCGTCGGGCTGCTGATCTACAGCGTCAAGGTCGGCTCGCTGAAGGTGCCCGGCATCAAAGCGACCGACATCGCTGTGGTCCTGTATGCCGTTCCCGGTGCGCTGCTTGGCATCGCCGCGGTCTACTTCGAGGGGATCCGGCGCGAATCGGTCCCTGTCGAAGAGCTTCGCACCTGAGCGGAACTCGCACGCTCTCAGGCCGACGCATTGGCCTGCCTGGCCTCGTGTCCTCGACTGATTCTGTCGGCTCCTCTGGCGAGCCAGTGCCTCGCGTTCCCGACCAAGTCACGTCCTCAAACGTCCGTCTCGTCGGTTCCGTCTAGTGCGAGCCGTACTGTGACTGGTCGATGATCCGCTTCGATATATCCGACTGCGATCCCGCGAGCATCGCGCGATTGCGCGACGAGCTCGGTGTGAGCGACGCGCTTGCGCAGGTGCTGGTACGCCGCGGCTACGAGGACCCGCTGCGCGCTCGGGCGTTTCTTGCGGCCGATGAGCACCACGAGCTCGAGAGCTTTGCCGGGTTGAGCGATGCGGCCGAGCTGATCCTCGCCGCGGCCCGCACGGGGCGACGGATCACGATCCACGGCGACTACGACGTCGACGGCGTGTGCTCGACGGCACTGCTGCTGCGGACCTTGCGAAAGCTGGGGGCGAACGTCGACTGGTATCTGCCAGATCGGGCCGAGGGTTATGGGTTGAGCGAGGACACCGTGCGACGTCTGGCCCAGCGCGGCACCAGCCTGCTCGTGACGGTCGACTGCGGTATCACGGCTGTGGAGGAGGTGGCGCTTGCGCGCTCGCTCGGCATCGAGGTGATCGTCAGCGACCATCACCTACCGCGCGCCGACGGCAAGCTGCCGGACGCACCGATCGTGCATCCGCTGCTGTGCGGCTATCCCTGCCGCGATCTCTGCGCTGCAGCGGTCGCACACAAGCTTGCCCAGGCGACGCTCCTGGCCGCGGGACGCGACCGCCACGAGGCCGACGAAGACCTCGACCTGGTGGCGCTAGCGACGATCGCCGACGTGGTCCCGCTCCTTGGCGAGAATCGCAGCATCGTGCGGCGCGGACTACGTGTGCTGGCGGCCACAGGTAAGCCTGGGTTGCGTGCGCTGATGGCCGTCGCACGGATCGAGCCTGGCAAGCTGAACGAGCGAGGTGTGGCTTTCGGGCTGGCGCCTCGCATCAACGCCTCCGGACGCCTTTACCGTGCCGACGCGGCGCTCGAGCTGATCCTCACCCAGGACCGCGGCGCGCGCCGCCCAGATCGCCCATGAGCTCGACCGGGCCAATAGCGAGCGCAGGCAGACCGAGCTTGCGATCCGCCTGCAAGCCGAAGCGCAGATCGCCCAGCTGGAGGACTCGGAGGATCGCAGCGCTTATGTGCTCGCAGGTGAGGGCTGGCATCGCGGCGTTATCGGGATCGTCGCGTCGCGCCTGGTGGAGCGCTATCGCAGACCGGTTGTGCTGGTCTCACTCGAAGGCGAGAGCGCGCGCGGATCGGGCCGCAGCATCGAGGGCTATGACCTGCTTGCTGGGCTTACCGCGTGCGCCGAGCATCTCGTGCGCTACGGGGGTCACAGCGCAGCCGCCGGCGTGGAGTTGCGGCGCGAGAGCGTAGATGCCTTTGCCGCGGCGCTGGACGCCCACGCCGAGAAAGCCCTGAGCGCCGAGGATCTGGTCGAGCGCGAGCGCGTCGATGCGCTTCGTCAGCGGCGAGCAGCTCGGCATGGAGCTGGCCGAGGAGCTCAGCCGTCTGGCACCGTTTGGCAAGGGCAACCCAGCCGTCTCGCTGATGCTCGCGGGCGCCTCGCTACGCGATGTGCGCCCGATGGGCGAAGGCAAACATGCTCGCTTCACGGTCGAGTCGGGTGGAGCGCACGCCCGCGCGGTCGCTTTCGGCAACGACGGCAAGCTCGGCGTGGCCGAAGGAGAACCTGTTGACGCGACGTTCTCTCTGGAGGTCAACGAATGGAAAGGGGTGAGTGAACCGCGACTTCTGCTGCGCCATGTCCAACCTGTCTCCAAGGGGGCTACCCTTAAGCCATGTCTGCAACCAGACCAAGCTCAATCGACGCTGTTCCCGCTGCCAACGCCGCTCGCCGCAGCCGCCGCGCGGAGCTGAGCGAGCTCGAGCGCCAGCTGCTCGACGATCTCTTCGCGATCGTCTCAGAGCATGCCGCGGACGCCGCCGTGGAGATCGACCGCGAGCGCGTGGAAGACGCGTTTGTATTCGCTTGCGAGCATCACGCCGCCCAGCGACGTAAGTCAGGCGAGGACTTCATCGTTCATCCGGTCGGGGTGGCGCGTATTTGTGCCGGCATGCGCCTTGACACCGAGACGCTATGCGCCGCGCTGCTGCACGACACGGTCGAGGACACCTCGGCGTCGATCGAGGAGGTACGAGAGCGCTTCGGCGAGGAGATCGCCCAGATCGTCGACGGCGTGACGAAGCTGACCGGCATCACCTTCCAGTCGCGCGACGAGGCGCAGGCCGAGAACTACCGCAAGATGATGGTCGCGATGGCAAGCGACGTGCGCGTCATCCTGATCAAGCTCGCCGATCGACTGCACAACATGCGCACGATCGACGCGATGCCAAAGCAAAAGCAACTGGAGAAGTCGCGCGAGACGCTTGAGATCTACGCGCCGATCGCTCATCGGCTCGGTATCCACGCGATCAAGTGGGAGCTTGAGGACCTTGCTTTCGCGACGCTTCACCCACGCAAGTACCGCGAGATCAAGGAGCTGGTCTCCCAGCAGCGCGAGGACCGCGAGCGCTACGTGGCCGAGGCCGGCGCCTACCTGGCGGCGGAGCTCGAGAGGCTGAGCATCTCCGCACAGATCGCGGGACGCGCCAAGCACTTCTACTCGATCTACTCGAAGATGACCAAGAAGGGCCGCGAGTTCAACGAGATCTACGACCTCACCGCGATGCGCGTGATCGTCGATTCCGTGAAGGACTGCTACGGCGCGATCGGCGTGATCCACTCACTCTGGAAGCCATTGCCCGGCCGCTTCAAGGACTTCATCGCGATGCCGAAGTTCAACATGTACCAGTCGCTGCACACGACCATCATTGGGCCCGAGGGACGGCCGCTTGAGATCCAGATCCGCACCCAGGAGATGCACGAGATGGCCGAGTTCGGGGTGGCCGCTCACTGGATGTACAAGCAGCGTCCTCATTCGAGCGAGGGCGAGACAGGACCCGATGGCGACGCGAAGATGAAGTGGTTGCGCTCGATGCTCGACTGGCAGAAGGAGATGTCAGACCCGCAGGAGTTCATGGAGAGCCTGCGCATCGACCTGTTCGAGGACGAGGTGTTCGTATTCACGCCCAAGGGCGAGGTCAAGTCGCTTGCCGCCGGGGCGACGCCGCTGGACTTCGCCTACGAGGTGCACACAGAGATCGGCCACCGTTGCGTGGGGGCACGCGTAAACGGCAAGATCGTGCCGCTGCACTACGAGCTGGGCTCGGGCGACATCGTCGAGATATTGACTGCCAAGCGCGACCGTGGGCCCTCGCGCGACTGGCTGGCCGTCGTCAAGACGACGCGGGCGCGCAACAAGATCAAGCAGTGGTTCAAGGCGGAGTCGCGCGAGGGCACCGAGCACACAGGGCGCGAGCTGTTGCAGGAACACCTTAAGAAGCAGGGCTTGCCGGCGCAGAAGATCACCGGCTCGGCGCTGCTGGCCGACGTGATCCGCGAGATGGGCTACCGCAAGGCCGACGATTTCTACATCGCGCTCGGTGGCGCGAAGATCTCGCCCAAGGTTGTTGTCAACAAGGTGCTGCAGCGCCTCAAGCAAGGCGAGGCCGCCGACGGCGATACGAGTGCGAGCGACCTGCTCAAGGTCGGCCGTCCGCGCCAGCGTCCGACTACCTCCTCAGGCAAGTATGGCATCAGGGTGGATGGGGTGGAGGACGTGATGTTGCGTCTTGCCAAGTGCTGTCGCCCGGTTCCAGGAGATCCGATCGTGGGCTACATCTCACTCGGTCGTGGGATTACGATTCACCGCAAGGACTGCCCGAACGCGAAGCTTTTGCAACGCAATCCCGAACGCTTCACCGACGTTGGCTGGGAGGGCGATCAGGAGACCTCGTTCGTCGTGGAAATCCATATCGATGCTTGGGATCGTCACCGGCTGCTCGAGGATCTTTCGCGAGCGTTCTCGGAGTCGGGCGCCAACATCCTTGAAGCGCGTTGCCTGTCGAGCCCCCCGATGGTCAAGAATCGCTTTGTGGTCGAGCTGGCCGACACGCAGAGTCTGAAGGGTGCGATCTCGCGGCTGCGCAATACCGACGCGGTGTTCGATGCTTACCGCGTCACGCCCGGCGGCGCCGGCTAGCTGCCACTGAAGCGCGTGCCGCGGTGTGTTCAGAGCAGCGAGAGCCCACGCCATCTACCCAACGGTTGGAGCCGGTTAGGAGATGACGTTCAGCGCGCGCGGGAGCACCGAGTAGTGCGCCTGCATCACGTCACCCAGGTAATCACCGTCTACCTGGAGCGGCAACGGCTGTCCGTCGGTTGAGGAGACAATCAGCTCGAGCGTCTCTCCCAGAGGCTCACCTGCCGGTGGCGGGCGATCCGTGCGCGCTTGGAGAACGCTCGATAGGCGATCGAGGGCATGTCAAAAGGCCGAGCACGACGCAGGACAGAGGTCTCCAGCGTGCCCGAGTCGAGCTCTGCGCTATCGGCGACCTTGATCGGACGGTCCTTGAAGTACGTGAACGGCGAGCCATTTTGGACGATGGCTGTGACCCCATTGTGCTGTCCGTCGCCAAGCTCGACCTGTAGGCGCGGCGGTTTGAGGATGTAGCGGCGCGTGAACGTGCTCATTGCGGCCCAGGTGAAGTAGTAGGCGCCAAAGCGCGCCTTCAGGTGCGGATTGGAGTCCACGCGCTTGACGACGCTCGCGTCCAGGCCGAGCCCGGAGGCGAAAGTGAAGCAGCGACCGTTGACCACGCCGAGATCGACCTTGCGCGGCTGCCAGTCGTCGGCCATCGCCAGCAGGTGCTCGGTGGCGTCGACCAGCTCGCCTGGGATACCGAGGATCTTGCCGTAGACGTTGGCCGAGCCGCCGGGCAGGCACGTGAGCGGGGTGGGGGAGCCCTGCAGGCCGTTGGCGGCTTCGTTGACGGTGCCATCGCCACCGAAGGCCACGACCACGTCATAGCCCTCGTGGGCTGCCTCGCGACACAGCTCGATCGCGTGACCGCGCGCCTCGGTATCCACCGCGTCGACCTCGTAACGGCCTTGCAGCGCATAGACGACGAGGTGGCGCAGGCGATCGGAGACCGTCGTCGCGTACGGATTGACGATGATCAGCATCCGCTTCTTGTTCGCGGGTGCGATCGGCTCGAAGACGTCGGGTGCGTCTGCCGGAGCGCGATCGTCGGGACTTACGCCTGTGCTCACTGAAAGCCCTACACCGCGAATGGGGATGCGTTACCGGGGCCAATCGGCTGGAGCCTCGCCTAAGGCACGTGGGCCTCAAAGCAGGACTTCAAAAGCATGCTTTTCCGGTCATATGGGCCCAGAAGCATACGACGCCACGCATGCGGGTCTTGTGTTCCGCTGCATAGCCTCCTATACTTGCTGGCGCATAGCTGAACACATCCAGAGGGGTGGAGGGACCTGGCCCAGTGAACCCCCGACAACCACCGTGTAAAAGCGGCAGGTGCCAATTCCAGAGAGATGTGTGGCGGGCTTCCAGTCTTTGCCACACGGTTCACCGGCGAAGACGATATGGAAGGAGCCCCTCGTGGCTGTCACACACCTTAGATGCAGAGAGTGCCGTACCGAGTACCCCCTTGAGGCGCTGTACGTTTGCGAGCGCTGCTTCGGTCCCCTGGAGGTCGCCTACGATCACAGTCGTCTCGGCAGCGACGTCGACGGGCTACGCCGGCGCATTCAGGCCGGACCGCAGAACATCTGGCGCTATGTGGACTTCCTGCCGGTCGTCGATGGTCCCCCCGGCCCATCCGGTCGCCTGGCTTCGCGCACCGGGCTACAGGCGGGATGCACACCGCTGATCAAGGCCGACCGTCTCGCCGAGCGGCTTGGGCTTGCACGAGGTGTGGGTCAAGAACGACGCCGCCAACCCAACCCACTCGTTCAAGGACCGCGTCGTGTCGGTCGCGATGACTCGTGCGCGTGAGCTTGGGTTCAAGACGATCGCATGCGCCTCCACTGGCAACCTTGCGAACTCTGTTGCCGCCCATGGGGCGGCGTTGGGTCTGGAGTCCTATGTGTTCATTCCGGCCGATCTGGAGGAGCAGAAGATCCTTGCGACCGGCATCTACGGGACGAAACTGGTCGCCGTGAAGGGCAACTACGACGACGTAAACCGGCTCTGCACCGAGCTTTCGGCCGAGCGCGACTGGGCCTTCGTGAACGTCAACCTGCGCCCCTACTACGCCGAGGGATCTAAGACGCTCGCATATGAGATCGCCGAGCAGCTCGGCTTCGAGCTGCCCGACCGTTCGTCGTACCGAAAGCCTCGGGATCGCTGTTTACAAAGATCGCGAAGGGCTTTGAGGAGTGGCGTGAGCTTGGGCTTGTCGAGGTCCAGTTCGCCGGCACGTATGAATGGCGCCCAGGCCGATGGTTGCTCGCCCGATCGCATCTGCATTTGCCAACGAGCACGACGTCTGCAAGCCGGTGAAGCCCCACACGATCGCCAAGTCGCTTGCGATTGGCAATCCCGCTGACGGACCATATGCCCTTGAGGTGGCAAGGAGCACCGGTGGCGTCGATCGACTCCGTTTCAGACCAGGAGATCCGCGAGGGCATCGCGCTCTTGGCCCAGACGACCGGCATCTTCACTGAGACGGCCGGCGGCGTCACGACTGCCGTGCTGGCCAAGCTCGCCGCACGCGGCGACATCGATCCCGACGAGCGTGTGGTACTAGTGATTACCGGCGATGGCCTGAAGACGCTCGACGCGGTGCGCGGTGCGTTTCATACCCACGAAATCGATCCGTCGGTCGAGCAGTTCGAGACGCTCGTGGAGCAAGCTCCGGTCAACGCGACCAGCACGCCAGTGGCATTCGCTGGCGCATGGGCTGAGCGCGATGGGCGTCACGGTCAAGATCCCAACCCAGCTTCGTGCTGCAGCCGGCGGGGAGAGCGAAGCTCAGCTCGAAGGCGCCACCGTGCGCGAGGTCTTGGACAGCCTGTACGAGCGCTACGACGGGCTCGGCGAGCGCTTGGCGGATGAGAGCGGCTCGCTCAGGCGCTTTGTGAACGTGTACCTGAGCGGCGAGGACATTCGTTTCCTCGACGGCTTGGACACTCCGGTCGATGACGGGGCGGAGCTGACGATCCTGCCGGCGGTCGCCGGCGGCTAGGACGTCGTTGGCCGGCGCGCTGCGGCGTCCTCGGTCGCTCGTGTGCAGAGCACACTTCGCAGCTGCTTGCCTGTGCCAGAATGGGTATGTCCCCGAAGGGGTACGTCCTTGCATTGCTTGATCAACGACGTCCTAGAAGCTGGTCTGATGACCGGTATTGTTAGCGAGCAGTGCTGCCGGTCGCGTGCTGTGCGGCGGCGCGGCGGCGTGTGCTGCCGGTGGCGTTGAGCCGCTGACGCCCACCGTTGAGACGAGCCCGGCGGCGCACATCGCGCAGATCGTGATTGCGCGCAAACGTTTTGGCGTGAGCCAGCCGAGATTGTGGGTCTGAAGCCACGTACGCAGGCCACTGGCCGCAGAAGCAGCTGCCATTGCGCATCCGACGCACATAGTTGATCCTAGCTGCCAACCGTGTGGCCTGCGCAACTTCGATTTGGGCTCAGCGGCCGAACCAGCGCTCGCGCCGGCTGGAGCCGAAGTTCTGCTTGTCGGCGGCAAGTGCTGCCGATGGCTCGCCGAAAGTACCCGTCGGCTTTGGCCCAGAGAGGAAGTCCACTTCCACACGGCCGATACGGCCGGCGCCGAACTCGATGTAGCAAATGCCGATGCCGTCGTAGGGAGCCGGCTGCTCGCCGCCGCGGATACTCGCGATCACAGAGGCCGCCACGACTCGTGCTGCGCCCTCGGCAAACACTCCGGCCTTCGGCACGCCGGCGGTGGTGACGTCGCCGACCGCATACACGCCGGGAAACCGCGTCTCGAGTGTCTTCGAGCTGACGGGCACGAAACCGTCCTCGGTCATGCCACTGTCGATCACGACGTCGGGAGCACGATGCTTCGGGACACCCAGAAAGAGGTCATATGGGAGCTCGCTGCCATCGTCGAGCACGACCACGCCCCGGGCCGAGTCAACCGAGCTCACGCGGCGGCCCGGAACGAACGTTATGTCGCGCTCGGCGAAAGCTGCCTCCAGCGCGCGCGAGGTGTCCGGCGAAGGCGGGACAGGGGTCCCTAGTGGCAGGACGAAGGTGATCTCGCAATCCTGGCGCACACCCCGAGTCAATAGATAGTCGTGCAGCAGTAGCGCGGTCTCACTTGGTGCTGGCGGACACTTGAAAGGCGCCCCGCAGACACCGACGATTGCCCGACCTTGCTTGAACTCAGGGAGCAATTCGCTCAGCCGCTGCGCGCCGGCCACCGAGTAGAACTCGTTGCTCTCGGCCAGCCCAGGCGTGGCGTCGAAGTCGTAGTCGGCGCCAAGCGCCACGACAAGGACGTCGGCCTCATATACACCGGCCTCGGTTGTCACACTGCGGGCATCGGGGTCGATCGCGGTGATCGTCTCTCGCAGGAAGCGCACGCCCGGCTTGACGATCTCGCGATAGGGGAGACTTACGGCGTCCAGGGTTGTCCTGCCGAACATCACGTCGAGCTTTGAGTACCCGAAGACGAATGAGTCGTTCTTGTCGATCAAGGTCACTTCGACCTCGTCGCCGAGCACCTCGGAGAGCATGGTGCTGAGCTCGAGGCCGCCAAAGCCCGCTCCCAGGACAAGCACGCGGGTCTTCATCGGGTGAGCATACACGCGAGCCAGCCGCGCCCTGAGTGAGGGCTGCTCGTGAGAAAGATGGCGTAGGGTGTGGTCACCGTGCGCGTTGATGTTGGTGGTGTGGGTATCGAGTACGAGGTGACCGGCGAGGGTCGCCCGGTTGTGTTGCTGCACGGGTTCCCGGACTCGGGGGGACTGTGGCGCCATCAGGTCCCGGTGTTGGCGGAGGCGGGGTTCAAGGTCATCGTCCCCGACCTGCGTGGCTATGGCCGCTCGGATAAGCCGGCGGACGTGAACGCCTACACGATGGACCTGCTTGTCGGCGACGTGCTGGCTGTGATGGGCGCGGCGGGCGCCGATCGGGCTCATGTGGTGGGCCACGACTGGGGGGCCGGCGTGGCATGGGCCACCGCGCTGATGGCCGCCGAGCGCGTCGACCATCTCGTCGCGATGTCGGTCGGGCATCCCGCGACGTTCTTCGCGGACGGCTTCGAGCAGCATGAGAAGTCGTGGTACATGCTCCTGTTCCAGTTCGCCGGCGTCGCCGAGCAGTGGCTGTCCGCAGACGACTGGGCCAACTTCCGTGCTTGGGGCCGCCACCCCGAGACGGATGCGAGGATCGCCGAACTGGAGGCAAACGGCTCATTGACTGCCGGCCTGAACTACTACCGGGCGAACATTTCCCCTGAACGCTTTCTGCTCTCCGGTTTGCAGCCGCCACCGATACAGGCGCCGACGATGGGCGTGTGGAGCTCGGGGGATTTCGCGCTCACCGAGGGGCAGATGACCAGGTCGGCCGAGAACGTCGCCGGCCCGTGGCGCTACGAGCGCCTCGACGGCCCGGGGCACTGGATGCAGCTCGAGGCGCCGGATGCGGTAAACCGACTGCTGGTAGATTTTCTACCCATATGAACTTGTATCCTCCTGAGCTGTGCAGTAGCGCCTGTAAAGCAGGGTGGGCACAGCAGCGTGGTGGGGGCTGAGCCGCTAATGGCCAGGATCGTTGTGTTGGGCGGTGGGGTGTGCGGGTTGGCCTCCGGGCTGATGCTGGCGCGCGACGGGCACGAGGTCACCGTGATCGAGCGCGACACGGCGCCTGTGCCCGAGTCTGTCGATGAGGCGTGGGAGTGGTCGCGCGATGGCGTGAGCCAGTTCCGCATGGCCCATTTTCTGCAGCCCGGCGGTCGAATCGTGCTAGAGGAGGAGCTCCCCGACGTCTTTGACGGGCTCGTCTCGGCGGGCGCGATGCGTATGGACCTGCTCGAGCGGATGCCGCCCACCGTGGCCGACCGCACCCCGCGAGCCGGCGATGAGCGGTTCGTGACCTACACCGCTCGCCGTCCTGTCTTCGAGCAGGTGCTGGGGAAGGCGGCGAAGGATGAGCCCAGCCTTGAGGTACGTCGAGGTGTGACAGTGAAGGAGCCGACCATGCAGCTCGGCAACGGGACGCCGCACGTGACAGGCGTACGCCTTGACTCAGGTGAGACGCTGCAGGCCGACCTGGTCGTGGACGCGACGGGCCGGGGCTCGCAACTGCCGCGCTGGTGCAGCGACGCGGACATCGGGCCGCTGCACGAAGAGTCCGAGGATTCCGGGTTCATCTACTACGGGCGGTACTTCCGCTCGCAGGACGGCACAATGCCGCAACCCTTCGGCCCGCTGCTGGCGCCGTTGGGGACGTTCTCGATCCTGACCCTTCCCTCAGACAACGGCACTTGGTCGGTGACGGTCTACATCTCGAGCGGGGACCAAGCGCTGAAGCGGCTGCGCGATCCAGACGCGTGGAGCGCCGTCGTGAAGGCGTGCCCAGCACACGCGCATTGGCTTGAGGGCGAGCCGATCAGCGACATGATGGCGATGGGCGGGGTGATCGATCGCTACCGCCGTCCGCTGCGCGACGGGCAAGTCCAGCTCACCGGCATCGCGCTGCTCGGCGACGCCGTCGCGTGCACGAACCCCTCGTTGGGTCGGGGGATGTCGCTGGGGCTGGCGCATGCGAAGTGCCTGCGCGAGGCGGTCGGTTTGCATTTGCGGGATCCACTCGAGTTCGCGCAGGTGTGGGACGCAGTCACCGAGGCGCAGCTGACTCCCTGGTATCGGGAGACGGTCGCTGAGGATCGCACCCGGCTGAGCGAAATCGAGGCTTTGCGCAACGAGCTGGAGCCACCACAGCCAAGTGACCCCTCGCAAGTCGTGCGGGGGGCGCTGCTCACTGCGCTAATGCACGATCCCGACCTCTTCAGGGCCTTCCTCGAGTCCCGTAGCTGTCTGACGCCGTTGAGCGAGACCTTCGCACGAGCGGGCGTGCCCGAGCGAATCCTTGAACTGGCAAGCGAACATGAGTCGCTACAGCTACCGGGCCCCGACCGCGAGGAATTGCTGAGCCTGCTCGGCTAGCCGCGAATCGACTAATGGCTGCTTACGCGGTTCAGTCAAGCCACATTGACGCCGCGACCCGCTCGCGGTGTCACCCTGGATGCCGCTGTTCGACGCGTCGAGGAACGCCGAGCTGAGAGTGCTATCCGTAGGTGCCGCAGTTGCGGAAGACAACTGTTTGGCCGTGTGAGCGTTTGTCGTTCGCGGCGGTGTCCTGAGTACGGCCCGGTGTGGGCAGGAGATCAGCGCCAAAAGCTGTTTCGCAATCTGGAGACGTTGCCAGGCGACATCTTGTTGAGCGCGGTCACGGCCCCTGGTGCGGGCCTGCTGCCTTGGGATACCCAGCAATGTGCCGCTCTGGGCGAGCATCGGCACTCGGGCAAGCTCGGGTGTCGTGTGAGCAGAGTGGCGGCGCGAGAATGGAACGAGTCGGCGGCGGATCGTTGGCGGCGGCTGCACAGACGGGCTTACCAGGATGCGGTTAAACGTGTGGGGAAGCGGTCCGTGTTCTTGGTCGCGCGTGTGTGGGAGATGCAAGCTCGCGGCGTCTTGCACGTCCATCCGGTGCTTGCGTATGGGACGACGCGGCAGATGGCCGGAGCCCGCTGCTACCTCGCGCGACTTGCCGAGCTTGCGCCCCAATATGGCTTTGGATTCGTTCACCACAGCCCGAAGCACGTCAAGCCCCAACCGCTGCCGCGTACCTGTCGTCGTACTTCGTGAAGGGCAAACGCGGAAAGGAGACGCTGTGGGAGTCGGCGCGCTCCCCGGGCCACCACCGACAAGCCATCGGCTGTCATCTCGCTTCTAGACGCGGACGGGAGGCAGCTGTGAGTTTGTCGCCGCGCGGCCGGGGCCTATGCGGCTTGGCTCTCGCCAGGCCAGACGCCGGTCCGCACGCGCTCGTAGAGCGTGTCTGGCGCAAGGTCGGCCCCGCCCGGCCAGCAGACCGTGCCGCTCTCGGAATCGACGCCAACCTCGGCAAAGCCGTCCGATGTCACGGCGCGCTCAAACACTGGGCCGTGCATGCGGTCGAGCACGTAGACCTCGCCGGTGACGCCGTCAGCGAACGTGAGCCGCAAGACTCCATGCTGCGGAACGGTGGCCTGGGTTATGTCTGGGGTAAGTCCGATCATCTCAGTGGCTCGATCTCTTGCAGTGTGGCACCTTCGCGCGCTCGATGCCAGTTCTCGTCTAGCTCGGCCGCGTGCATCTCTGCCCACGCAAGCACAAGCCGAAGCTCACGGCGGGGCAGGTCGCTCACGAGTACCTCCAACGTGTCGATGCGGACCTTCGCGCCATGCCCTGCGGCCCGTACGTGGAAGTGGGGAGGCCCATGGTCATCGAAGTACATCGTGATCGTGAGTCCGAAGAAGCGGCTTATTGTCGGCATCCACGCGAATACTGCCGTGTCGTTCGGTCGGCAAACTCAACCGGGGAGCGGCCATCCCGAACGACGCGAAGATGTCGGAGGCACAGCGGAGGCAATTCATACGCCCATGCCCCGTAGCGACTGGCCGGATCGTCCCCGCGTAACAAATCGGGCCCATCCAAAAGAATCCCGTTCAGTTGAGCGGGATTCTTTGTTTTAGGCTCTGGGTTCATCGCCCCCAAAGGCCCTTTGGGGCCACCTTTGGGGGCACCTGACCCAGAAGGGTGTCCTAGCGCGTGGATTGGGGATGTCCGCTGCCGAGCGGGCAGACTGGCGCGTCGGGCTGTTTCGCAGTTCTTCCGGACCAGCGGCGTGGGTGGCCTCCGTCGATGCGCCCGCTATCCAGCACAAAGCAGTGGTCGCGGGCTCGCCCAGCCAGCAAAGCAGCGAGGGACAGAGATTCGGTAGGGGTCTTGTCCTTCTTCGCTGAATTGGTCGCGCGCGAGATACCAGTCAGTGCCGTGGCGGGGCTCGGGTGGCTTGGACGTAGGCGGTCTCCTTGCTGGTTTGCCAGCCGCCCCAGCGTCGGTGGAGCGAACCAATAAGAACTTGGGAGCGCGCGATCTGCCACCCCTTCCCGAAGGCATCACCCCGCACTCTCTCAGGCGTACTTTCGCGAGCATCCTCTACGCGATTGGCGAGGACCCAGGCGTAGTCATGGGCGAGATGGGGCACACCGATCCCGCGCTCGCCCTGCGTGTCTCTCGCCAGTCGATGCGGCGCGGCGAGGACGAGAAGGCGGCACTGCGAGCACTGGTCGAAGGGCCTACGAGAAACCGATGAGGGCCACTTAGAGCGCACCTGCAGGCCAACAAACGACGGTGGCTCTAGCCGTACTCCGTACCGTGTTCATTGATGAGTTCGGGAGCCCGCTCCCAGGTCAAGTGGTGGTGTTTCTTTGAATTGCCGGCCGGCATCCAGTCAATGCCACCCTTGCTGACTCGGAGGCGCCCAAAGGCCTTGTCATCAACGTCTACGGGGAAGACGACGTTCTTATTCAGAATTGGGATCTCCTGATCGATCCACAGTCCGACCTCGTGCTTCGCCATCTCAACCTCCTTCGCTTGCCATTTGGCGTGGGAGTCTATCTCCCACGAGTCCAAGCTATGAAATGAGCCTGACTGCACGTAACCTGGAAGTCGCAGAGCGAGCGAAAAGGCAGAGGAAAAGGCAATCGAGGCGATCTTTCAAGAGACACAGGCCTGGCCTAGAACCTTCTCGGAAGGCCAGAACCCGCACCATCGAGCGGGATCCAACAACGCGCCCGGCAAGATTCGAACTTGCGACCTCTCGCTCCGGAGGCGAGCGCTCTATCCACTGAGCTACGGGCGCAACGGACGCCTGTGGGCGCCGCTGAAGCCTGAGCTTACCTGCTGGGAGGACGGCGGCCAAGCTTCTGTCCGGCCGATCGGTAATGGTTGATCGGGTGGGGTCAGATAGTCGGGACGCAACCGATCTACTGCGCAGCGGGGGAGGCATATTGCTTGCCGCGGGCGCGGTCGTGCTGTATCTGCGCAAGGGGACTCATCACGCCTGGGGAGACCTGGCGCTGCTCCTACTCGTATTGATCCCGATGCTGCTGCTCTTCTCTCTTGCGGCTATTGGCGCGTCCGACAAAGAGAGCGAGCGCGTCGAGGCATGGCGCTCGGTGCTGATGGTGGTGGCGATTCTGCTCGGACCGCTCGTGCTCGCGCAACTGTTCAGGTTTCTTGGCGCGAACACAGCCAACACGCTCTATACGGCGGGAATCCTCGTGCTGACCGGCCTCATCGCTGCCTACGGGGCGCAACTTGCACGAGTTCCGTACGCGGCTCTGCTTGCCGGCTTGTCCCTGCTGCTGGCTTGGCTGGTCGTCTGGAGCAACGTACTCAACCATCCCTCAGCCAACACGGTTCGTTTGCTGCTCATCGTAGCGGCCGCATTGCTGTTCCTGGCCGCTACCGGGCTATGGCGCGCCGAAGCAATCGGCGCGGCGGAGATCGCGACGGCGGGCGGCGTCGCGGCGGTGGTAGCTGGAACGCTCGGCGTCGTGGTGGGTACGTTCGCCAGCGTGGTTCAACCCATCACCAGAGTCCTCAATGGCCCAAGCTCGGCCAAGGCTCATGCGGGTGCGGTTATGACCACCGACGGTTTTCAGCACTTCGGATGGGATCTCTATCTGCTTGTTGTCTCGGTGTCGTTGGTGTGGATCGGCTCACGCGTGCACGCTCGTGGGCTGGGATACGTGGGTGGCTTTGGACTGTTCGCCTTCGTGATCAGCGTCGGGGCCCAGGTAACTCGGATCGAGTCCGGGCACCATCCGACCTATACGCTGATCGGCTGGCCACTGGCGCTGCTCCTGCTCGGCGGAGCCGGACTTCTCGCCCCCACGCTCTCCCGTCGCGATACGTAGGGCAGCAATGGTGGTCGTCCCTGCCCGCTACCGTTGCGCCAATGGACCTCTCCCTGTTCTTCGCCGGCACCGGCGGCTCGGTGCCGAGCCCCCGCCGCGGGCTGCCCGCGATCCTTCTGCGTCGCGGCGGCGACCGGCTGCTGTTCGACTGCGGCGAAGGCACGCAGCGCCAGTTGACGCGCTCGGTTGGGCTTGCGGATGTGGGCTGTGTGTTCATCACCCACTTCCATGCCGACCATTGGCTTGGCCTGCCCGGGATGCTCAAGTCCTTTGCGCTGCGCGAACGCGAGCAGCCGCTGGCGATCTATGGGCCTCCCGGGCTGGCGCAGCTAATGGAGCAGACGCGCTTCATCTACGGCCGGCTCCCGTACGAGCTGCGATTCACAGAGCTCGAGGCCGAGGACGACGTGGCGTTCGATGGCTATGCCGTAGCGCCCATCCGGGTGAGCCACCGCGCCAACAGCGCTTACGGCTACGCGATCCTCGAGGACTCCCGGCCCGGCCATCTCGATCCCAAGCTCGCCGAGGAGCTCGGTGTCACGCCGGGGCCGGACTTTGGAAGGCTCACGCGTGGGGAGACAGTCGCAGGGGTGAGTCCCGAGCAGGTGATGGGGCCCACACGTGAGGGTCGCAAGATCGTGATCTCGGGAGACACGTCACCGTGCGAGATGCTGACGCTGGCCGCGCACGAAGCGGACCTGCTGGTGCATGAGGCCACGTTTGCCGAGGAGGAGCGCGAGCGCGCGGTCCAGACCGGTCATTCCACAGCACGGCAGGCAGCGCAAGTCGCGCGCGATGCGCAGGTGCGGTTGCTCGCCCTGACCCACATCTCCACGCGCTACCCCGGTGGCGACCTGCGCGAGGAGGCCCGCTCGGTGTTCGCCGCGACCGAGGCGCCACGCGACTTCGACACGATCGACGTTCCCTTTCCCGAGAAGGGCCCGGCTGAGCTGATTCGCTGGTCGGACCGTCGTGCACGAGAGCAGACGGCCGGTGCCCCTGCAGCGGAGACTCGAGCAAGCGAGACATCCACGGAGCCCGTCGCCGCACCTTGATACAGTCGCCCATGCTGCTCCTTTAACCCGGTCCGGTGAGGCCAGGAAGGAATCGAATGCAAGACGGGAAGATCGTCCTCGGCGAGGGCGAGATAGCGCGGGCGCTGGTACGTATCGCGCACGAGATAGACGAGCGAAATCCGACCCCTTCAACGGTCGCTCTGGTCGGCATCCACCGTCGCGGAGCGATTCTTGCCCAGCGCCTGCAGCTGCTGTTGGCCGACCTCTTGCAAGAAGACATCCCGCTCGGGGACCTCGACATCGGCTTCTACCGAGACGACGTCGCCTCGCGTCCACAGGCGCCCGTCGTGCATGCCTCGCACATCGACTTCGATCCAACCGAGCGCACGATCGTGATCGTCGACGACGTGCTTTACACCGGACGCACCGTGCGCGCCGCGATCGAGGCGCTGTTCGACTACGGTCGCCCCGAGCGTGTGCAGTTGGCGGTGCTCGCCGATCGGGGCCATCGAGAGCTGCCGATTCGCCCGGACTACGTCGGCAAGAACCTGCCTACCGCGCGCGAGGAGCACGTCAGCGTACGCGTCCGCGAGCTCGACGGCGTCGACGAGGTGGCGATCGGGCGTGCCACGGTGGGGGCGGGCGCGTGAACCGGCAATCCAAGAACGCGATTCCCTGCGCGCGCACAAGGGGCATCGCGTTTCATATGGATACTCCATCCGCGAACGCTACCCGTGGGCACCCTGGGGAAACACGGTCCGGCGCGTGAACCACCTGCTCTCAATCGAAGACCTGGACCGTGAGACGATCGAGCGGATCGTCCAGCAGGCTTCGCGCTTTGCCGAGGTCTCCGACCGCGAGATCAAGAAGGTGCCGGCGCTGCGCGGGCGGATGGTCCTCAACCTCTTCTACGAGGCCTCCACGCGCACGCGCAGCTCCTTCGAGCTGGCAGCCAAGCGCCTCTCGGCTGACGTCGTCAACTTCGTCTCGAGCGGCTCGAGCGTCGAGAAGGGCGAGTCGCTGAAGGACACGGTGCTGACGCTGAGCGCGCACAAGCCCGACGCGATCGTAATCCGCACGCCGTGGGCTGGAGCCGCCGAGCTCGTCTCCTGCTGGACCAACGCGGCGATCGTCAACGCCGGCGACGGCAAGCACGAGCATCCCACGCAAGCGCTACTGGACGTCTACACGCTGCAGCGTCGCCTCGGGCCGCTTGACGGGACGTCGATCTGGATCGTGGGAGACGTTGCGCACTCGCGCGTCGCGCGCTCGAACATCCTCGCCTTTCAGCGCATGGGCGCCAAGGTGACGGTCGCCGGTCCGCCGACCCTGATCCCGCGCGGGATCGAGCAGCTTGGCTGCGAAGTGCGCTACACGCTCGACGATCTGGGCGAAGCGGATGTGGTGTACGCCTTGCGCATGCAGCACGAGCGCATGAACGAGTCGTGGGTGCCCTCGCTGCGCGAGTATGCCGCCTGCTTTCAGATCAACTCGCGTCGGCTGTCCCCGCGCCAGTTGCTCATGCATCCGGGTCCGGTCAATCGCGGCGTTGAGCTATCCGGCGAGGTGGCCGACTCGCCGCAGGCGCTGATCACCGCACAGGTGGAGGCCGGTGTGGTCGTGCGCATGGCGGTCCTCTACGAGCTGCTCTCGGGCTCGCGCGCATTCCGTCCCGTCCCCGAGCCACAACTGGCGTGAACTCCAATCCGGACATGACTGCTCCGCGTCGAGCGAGGCTCGCGTGAAGGCCGTTGCACCGCTGGTGCATAGCGTGAGCGCCGACGCCAACCTGCTGATCGCGGGCGCGCACGTGCTCGATCCACGCGGCGACCTCGACGCGCCGGCAGACGTGCTCGTGCGCGGCGGGCAGATCGTCGAGATCGCCGCCGCCGGCGAGCTGAGCGCGGACGGCGACACCGAGGTGGCCCAGGGCGAGGGCAAGCACCTGCTACCGGCCTTCGTCGATCCGCACGTGCACCTTCGCAGCCCAGGTCAGGAGCACAAGGAGGACTTGGAAACCGGCACGCGCGCCGCGGCCGTCGGTGGCTTCTGTGCGGTGATCGCAATGCCCAATACAGACCCCGTGATCGACTCGGCGCCGCTGTTGCGCTCGCTGCGCGAGGCGGCCACCAGGGAGGCACGTGTGCCCGTCGGCTTTCTGGCCGCGATCACACGTGGCTTGGAAGGTGACGAGTTGACCGAGATGGCCGAGCTGATGGGGGAGGGCGCACTTGGCTTCACCGACGACGGGCATCCTGTGGCCAGCGCCGGCGTGTTGCGCAAGGCGCTGCAGTATCAGTGCCTGTCTGGTGGCGTGCTCACGCTGCACGAGGAGGACCCCTCGCTCTCCCACGGCGGCTCGATGCACGAGGGCGCCGTCAGCACGGCGCTCGGAATCGGCGGTATCCCCAGCGTGAGCGAGTCCACGATGGTCGCCCGCGACGCCGAGCTGGCAGGCTATGAGGACGGACGCGTGCACTTCCAGCACCTCAGCTGTGCCGCGTCGGTGCATGCAGTCGCCGCGGCAAAGGAACGCGGCTTTCGCGTCAGCGCCGAGGTCACTCCCCACCACCTGCTCCTCTGCGACGAGCATGTGCGCTCGATGGACACGCGTATGAAGATGAACCCGCCGTTGGCGAGCGAGGCCGATCGACTGGCGCTGATCGAAGGCTTGCGCTCTGGCACGATCGACTGCATCGCGACCGACCATGCCCCGCACGCGCGCCACGAAAAGGAGGTTCCCTTCGAGCAGGCCCCGATGGGCACGACGGGCCTCGAGACGGCCTTCGCCGCCCTGCACACCGAGTTGGTGTTGCCGGGCACGATCGGGCTCGGGCTGCTTGTCGAGCGGATGACGGCCGGGGCCGATCTCTTCGGTCTGCCGACTCCACGCATCGCGGTAGGCGAGCCGGCGAACCTCACGCTGTGCGACCTCTCGGCCGAGTGGGTGGCGGGCGAACAAGGCTGGGAGAGTCGCTCGGAGAACTGCTGCTTTGCCGGCCGACGTCTCACCGGACGTGTGCTCATGACGGTGGCGGCCGGCGCCGTTGCCTATCGCAAGCCGGCCTTCTCGGTGGTGGGCTCATGATCGCGTCGGTCGCGGATTGCCGAGGAGTCGCATGAGCCTGCTCAAGCGCGATGAGGCGGTGCTGGTAGTGGTGGACGTGCAGGAGGGCTTTCGCTCATACGCGAGCTTCGACGCGGTGGCATCGGCGTGCTCGAAGCTCGTGCGCGCCGGCCGGATACTTGACGTGCCACGCATCGTCAGCGAGCAGTACCCCAAGGGTCTTGGTCATACGGCACCTGAGGTCGGGCTGGAGGACGAGCCGCGCATCGAGAAGACCGTCTTCTCGGCCGCACGCGCCGACGGCTTCGACCTTGGCGGGCGCACACAAGCGATCGTGTGCGGGATCGAGACGCATGTGTGCGTCTCCCAGACCGCCCTCGACCTGCTCGGGCGCGGGATCGAAGTGCATATCCCGGCCGACGCTGTCGGCTCGCGCCACGCGCTCGACTACGAGCGTGGTCTGGAGCGTCTGGAGCGCGCGGGAGCGACCGTCAGCACGGTCGAGTCCGTCCTGTTCGAGCTGCTCGAGCGGGCGGGCACGCCGGAGTTCAAGGAAGTCCAGAAGCTCATCGTCTGATGGCCTACCCGGACACACAAATCGTGACAAGGCCACTCTGATGGCACTCCGCGAGGCATACGTGCTGCTCGAGGACGGCACCCGGTTTGATGGCGAGGCGTGTGCGGCCGACTCACACGCCGTGGGGGAGGTCGTGTTCACGACCGGCATGTCCGGCTATCAGGAGTCCGTTAGCGACCCTTCATTCGCCGGCCAGCTAATCACCTTCACCTATCCACACATCGGCAACTATGGAGTCAGCCAGCGAGCAATGGAGTCCGAGCGCATCTGGGCACGCGCGGCGATCATGCGTGAAGCCTGTAATCGCGAGGACGCCCCGGAGGCCGAGCGCGGCTGGCTCGATTGGCTCGCCGACTGCGAGGTGCCGGCGATCAGCGGTGTGGACACGCGCGCGCTGGTGCGCCACATCCGCGAGGCGGGTGCGATGCGCGGCGGCATCTTCCCCGAGCGCGTGAGTGAGGACGAGGCACGGGCGCTTATCGCAGCCGAGCCGTCGATGAGCGGCCTCGATCTGGCCCGCGTCGTAACGCCTGAGCGGATGAGCATTCATGGCGATGGAGACCAGACGGGGGAGGTCAAATTGGGGCGATGCCCTCCGTGCGCCTGCCTGCCCCCCGCAATGGGGGGTCTCCGGGAGCGGGCGCAGGAGGCATCGGCCCTGGGCCGTTGATAGCGGTGCTCGACACGGGTATCAAGTCCTCGATCGTGCGCAATCTGGTCGAGCGGGGAGCGCGTGTGGCGCTCCATCCATGCTCGACTTCGGCCGAGCAGCTACTCGCCGAGGATCCCGACGCCGTGTTTGTCGCCAACGGCCCCGGAGACCCCGCGGCGCTCGACTACGTCGTGGATACCGTGCGCGAAATTGTTGGCAAGAAGCCGGTGTGGGGCATCTGCCTCGGCCACCAGCTGCTGTGCCGGGCCCTGGGCCTCGAGACCTACAAGCTTCCCTTCGGCCATCGCGGCGCCAACCACCCGGTGAAGGATCTACAGACGGGTCATGTGGAGATCACCTCACAAAACCACGGTTTCGCGGTGCTGGGCCCGGGCGGCGCGCGCACGCTCGACAGCGATGAGCCGGTGCGCTGGGACACCGACTTCGGAGCAGCCCAACTAACGCATGTGAATCTGTACGACCGTACTGTCGAGGGCTTCGAGCTGCTGGACGTGCCAGGCGGCGCGGTGCAATACCACCCCGAGGCTGGCCCAGGGCCGCACGACAGCCTGCACCTGTTCGACCGTTTCCTAGAGCGGATCGCGGCCGCGTGATGCCGGTGCGCGAGATCTCCTGTTTTTTGGGGGAGAGGGACCCCCTCTGGGGGTCCTGGATGGGCGTTCCCGGTCTGGATCGAGGGCCGGTGTAAATGCCTAGGCGCGATGACATAAGCACGATCCTGATCTTGGGCTCGGGGCCGATCGTGATCGGCCAGGCCGCCGAGTTCGACTACTCCGGCGTGCAGGCGTGCAAGGTGCTGCGCGAGGAGGGATACAGGGTCGTGCTGGTCAACTCCAACCCGGCCACGATCATGACCGACCCGGAGTTCGCAGACGCCACTTATGTCGAGCCGCTACTGCCAGGGCCGCTCGAGAAGATCATCGAGCGAGAGCGCCCAGACGCGCTGTTGCCGACGCTTGGCGGACAGACGGCACTCAATCTGGCCAAGGCGCTACACGACGACGGCACGCTGCAGCGCTACGGAGTCGAGCTAATCGGCGCCAACTACGACGCGATCATCTGTGCGGAGGACCGCGAGCTGTTCGCCGAGGCGATGGCAAAGGCCGGGCTGAAGATGCCCGAAAGCGCGATCGCGACAACGCTGGATGAGGCACGCGCCGCGCTGCCGCGGCTTGGGCTGCCTTGCATCGTGCGCCCAGCCTTCACTCTCGGCGGCCGCGGAGGAGGCATCGCTCGCAGCGAGGAGGAGTTCGAGCTGATCGCCGGCCGCGGCATCGAGGCCTCGCCGATCGGCCAGGTGCTGCTCGACCAGTCTGTGCTCGGCTGGGGCGAGTTCGAGCTGGAGGTGATGCGCGACAAAGCCGACAACGTCGTGATCGTCTGCTCGATCGAGAACATCGACCCGATGGGCGTGCACACCGGCGATTCGGTCACCGTCGCCCCACAGCAGACACTCACCGACGCGCTCTACCAGCAACTACGCGACCAGGCGATCGCGGTAATCCGCGCCGTGGGCGTAGAGACCGGCGGCTCGAATGTGCAATTCGCGGTCAACCCGGAGACCGAGGAGATCCTCATCATCGAGATGAACCCGCGCGTCTCGCGCTCCTCGGCGCTCGCCTCCAAGGCGACGGGCTTCCCGATCGCGAAGATCGCCGCGCGCCTAGCCGTCGGCTATCTGCTCGAGGAGATCACCAACGACATCACCGGCGTCACCCCGGCGAGCTTCGAGCCGACGATCGACTACGTGGTCGTGAAGTGGCCGCGCTTTGCCTTCGAGAAGTTCCCGGGCGCGGTGCCGACGCTCTCGACGCACATGAAGTCGGTGGGCGAGGCGATGGCGATCGGGCGCACCTTCTCCCAGGCTTTCTCGAAGGCGCTGCGCTCGCGCGAGCTGGACAAGCCGCCGCGTCTTGAGGCTCTCACAAACCAGGAGCTGCTTGACGGCCTGCTTACGCCGACAGCCGACCGCTACGAGACGATCCTCGAGCTGCTCGCCCGCGATGTCGGCATCGCCCCGATACACGAGCGCACCTCGATCGACCGATGGTTCCTGGCGGAGCTGGAGCAGATCGCCAAGGACCCGCAGGCAAGCTTCGCGGGCGAGCGCTCGTTCAAGTCGGTCGATACCTGCGCCGCCGAGTTCCCGGCACGCACCCCGTACTACTACTCCGGCTGGGAGCGCAAAGCGGCTCATGAGGTAGTGAGGGGCGAGCGCCCCTCGGTCATGATCCTCGGCGCCGGCCCCAACCGCATCGGCCAGGGCATCGAGTTCGACTACTGCTGCGTGCACGCCGCGATGACCGTGCGCGAGTCAGGCCGCGACGCGGTGATCGTCAACTGCAACCCGGAGACCGTCTCGACCGACTACGACACCTCCGACCGCCTCTACTTCGAGCCGCTCACGCTCGAGGACGTGCTCGGCGTGATCGAGGTCGAGCAGCCGGAGGGCGTGATTGTCCAGTTCGGTGGGCAAACCCCGCTGAAGTTGGCTGCTGGTCTGGTCGAGGCGGGCGTGCCGCTACTGGGCACGAGCGTCGACGCGATCGACTTGGCCGAGGACCGCGGCCGCTTCGGCGAGCTGCTGGATCGACTTGGCTATCAGGCCCCGCCATATGCGACGGCCTGCTCGGTCGAGGAGGCGCTGGCCAAGGCCGAGGAGGTCGGCTTCCCGCTGCTCGTGCGTCCCTCCTACGTGCTTGGCGGACGGGCGATGGAGATCGTCTATTCAAGCGAGGGGCTCGCCGACTACCTCCGGAGAGAGCTACCCGCCGCGGAAAACCAACCGGAACGAACTTCAAATCCCCAAAATCGACAAGCGCCAGCCACCAGCAACGCGCCGGTCAGACCGACCATCTTCCTCGACCGTTTCCTCGAGAACGCGGTCGAGGTCGACGTCGATGCGCTGTGCGATGGCCGCGAGGTGTGGATCGGGGGCATCATGCAGCACGTCGAGGAGGCCGGTGTGCACTCGGGCGACTCCGCCTGCGTCCTGCCGCCGCACTCGCTCGGCGAGGAGATGCTCGAGCAGATCAGGGCCGCTACGCGCGACATCGCACTTGGCGTCGGCGTCGTGGGGCTGATGAACGCGCAGTATGCGATCCATGAGGGTCGCCTGTACGTGATCGAGGCCAACCCGCGCGCCTCGCGCACCGTCCCGTTCGTCTCCAAGGCGGTCGGCCTGCCGCTGGCCAAGCTCGCCTGTCGCATCATGCTCGGCGAGCGCATCGCAGATCTCGCTTTGCCAAGCGGGCACGAGGGCGTCGGCTTCGGCGAGCACGTCTCGGTCAAGGAGGCGGTGCTGCCCTTTGACCGCTTCGACGGCGCCGACTCGCTGCTCGGCCCGGAGATGCGCTCGACCGGCGAGGTGATGGGCATCGCGCGCGACTTCCCCACCGCTTTCGCCAAGGCCCAAGCCGCGGCCGGCTCGCCGCTGCCGAGCGCCGGCACTGCCTTCATCTCGGTCACCGACTCCGACAAGCCGGGTGTCTTCGCCGTCGCGCAGATCTTGCACGACAACGACTTTCGCATCCTCGCCACGAGCGGCACGGCCGAGGCGATCGCACGCATGGGCGTGCCGGTCAAGAGAATCAACAAGATCGGCGAGGGCTCACCGCACGTGGTCGATTGGATCGAGCGGGGAGAGGTCAACCTGATCGTCAACACGCCCACCGGATCGGGCGCGCGCAGCGACGGTTGGGAGATCCGCCGCTCCGCGACCGCCCACGGCATCCCGTGTCTGACGACGCTCTCCGCCGGCGTCTCCGCCGCGCGGGCGATCGCGCAGGCGATCAAGCTCGGAGAGCCGGACGTGCTCTCCCTGCAGGAGCTGCACGACGGCCCTGGCAGCTCCAGCGAGGCACAAGCGGCGTGAGCGAGCGCTGGCCGGCTCCCCTCGGTCGGAGGTTGCTCACCGTCATCGAGAACGAATCGCTCGGTGCGTATCGCGTCCTAAAGGCCGCCGATCCCAATGGTCCGGAACCTGGGGCGGGCCAGTTCGCGATGCTTGCCACTGCCGAGCGTTGGGGGGCAGGCGAGGACGAGCGCCCCTACCTGCCACGCGCCTTCTCCTATGCACGCTTTCAAAACGGCGAGGCCCATTTCTTGCTGGAGGATGTCGGCCCCGGCACACGCCGATTGTGCGAGCTGGGGGAGGGCGATGGCTTGTGGCTGCTCGGGCCGCTTGGCCAGGGCTTTACGGCACCGGAACGGGGCCGTCGCGCGTTGCTCGTCGGTGGCGGCGTCGGCATCGCCCCACTTGCGATCCTGGGCGACGAATTGCGAATGGGCGAGACATCCGCAACCGTGCTACTCGGCTTCCGCGACAGCTCCCATACCCAAGGCGCCGCTCTGCTCGCCGATGCCGTCCTCGCAAGTGACGACGGATCCGTCGGTCATCACGGCCGCGTCACCGAGCTTCTGCTCTCTGAGCTTGATCGCGACGCACAGGCAACCGTCTACGCCTGCGGCCCACCGCCCATGCTGGAGTCGGTGCGCGCACTGTGCGCTGAGCGCGACGTGCCTGCCCAGCTGGCTCTGGAGGCCGGCATGGCCTGCGGCTTTGGCGCCTGCTACGGCTGCGTGGTACCGACACGTGAAGGTTATTTGCGCGTATGCGTCGACGGCCCGGTCGTAGACGGCGCCGAGCTGGAGCAGGTGTCTGATCACACCGGAGCTCCAGGATGAGCGTCGAGTTCTGCGGCATCGAGCTCGCCCACCCCGTCATCAACGGCTCGGGCACTTTCGACGCGATAGCGGCGCGGCGCGCCTTCGGCAATGCGATCGATGAGCAGTTCCCATTCGCGGCGTTCGTCTCCAAGACGATCACGCTCGCGCCGCGCGCCGGCAACCCGCCGCCGCGGCTGTGGGAGGCCCAAGCCGGCCTGATCAACTCGATCGGCCTGCCCAACAAGGGTTTGGAGCGCTACATCGCGGAGGATCTGCCAGAGCTCGCGCGACTGCCCGTGCCACTCATCACCAACGTGATGGGCTCGACCGCCGAGGAGGTCGCCTCGTTGCTGCAAGCCTGCGACACATGCCCGGAGATAGCGGCTGTGGAGCTGAACGTCTCCTGCCCCAATGTACAAACAGGCCTTGACATCGGCGCCGACCCGGTCGCACTGGAGCGTGTGCTGCGCGCCGTCCGAGCAGAGTTGCACAAGCCGCTGATCGTCAAGCTGACGCCCAATTGCGCCGACGTCTCGGCTTGCGCATTGGCCGCACAGGAAGGCGGCGCCGACGCCGTCTCGCTGATCAACACCTTGCGCGCCACCGCGCTGATGCCCGCCGAGGGACACGAACAGACCATCGCCCCGGCCGACCCCTGGCTCGGCGGTGGCAGCGGCGGCCTATCGGGTGCGGCGATACGCCCGGTCGCGCTCGCTCAAGTGGCGGCGGTGGCCAAGCGCGTCGCGATCCCCGTGGTGGGGATGGGCGGCATACAGAGCGCGCTCCACGCTCGTCAGTTCCTGGGTGTCGGCGCGCGGCTCGTGGCGGTCGGCACCGAGAGCTTTCGGAACCCATCCATCGCCACGCGCATAGCCACCGAGCTGGATTGCGTACACAGACCTCACAGCCTGTATGAAGCGGAGCCCATGTAGAGAGACAGGCCATTCCCAGCACTGCACAAGGAGCGCCTAGACCTTGACCAAGGCCTTCCTGAATGTCAGCGTCAGTCAGCTTTAGGGCTGGAAAACCCCTGCAAACGGGCCTCGCCACCATCCACCATCCTCGACGTCGCTAAAGCTCAACCTGAGCTTCATACGAATTAACGGGGTTGGTCTTGAACGGCGCGCCCGGGTGTGTAGACTCGCCGCCCATGCCAACCGCGACGGGCCCGATGTCTTCGACCATGACCTCCAAGCCGTCCGCGGCCCCAGAGCGGTCGCTAAATCAACGTATGGATGCGCTTGCGCGCGCCAACCTCATCCGCACCGAGCGCGCACAGCTCAAGCGCGACCTGAAGGCCGGCCGACTCTCGATCCACACGCTGTTGCTGCACCCGCCGGAGTATGTCGAGACGGCCAAGGTCTTCGACATGCTGCTCGCCGTCCCCAAGTACGGCCGCGTCAAGGTCAACAAGATCCTCGCTCACTGTCGTATCTCGCCGAGCAAGACGATCGGCGGCCTCTCCGATCGTCAACGCAGCGAGCTCGTATCGTTGCTGCGCCGCTAGACGCCTTCCTCCCGCCGCTCTCGACATTAGGGTCCCGCGCATGGCACGCGTCTTTGTGATCACCGGACCGTCCGGCGTGGGGAAGGGAACGCTCATCCGTGGGTTGATGGAGCGCCTCCCGCGGCTCGAGCTGTCGGTGTCGGCAACCACGCGCTCGCCGCGACCAGGCGAGCAAGATGGCGTCGACTACCACTTCCTCTCGAGCGTCGAGTTCGAGCGCCACGTGCAGGGCGGCGACTTTGTCGAGCACGCCGACTACGCCGGCCGTCGTTATGGCACTTTGCGCAGTGAGCTCGAGCAACGGGTCGCTGCCGGAGCGCCGGTCGTGCTCGAGATCGAGGTTCAGGGTGCCCGCCAAGTACGTGCCGCGATGCCCGAGGCAGTGCAGGTCTTCATCGCCCCACCGTCACTCGATGCCTTGCGCACCAGGCTGATCGGTCGCGGAACCGACGCAAGCGTTGAGGTCGAGCGTCGCCTCGCGGTCGCCGAGCAGGAGTTGGCCGCGCGCGACGAGTTCGCCCATGTAGTGGTCAACGACCGCCTTGAAGATGCGCTGGGCGAGCTGGTGGCGATCGTTGCCGCCGAGCTGGGCTAGAACGCTGTGAGACACGTTCTTAGTCGCCCACAAGCTCGTCCAACGACGCTTTTGAGCGCTTGCCCAGGCATCCGCGTACACCTGAGCGCGGGAGCGAGAGGCTACACTGCAGGTCCACCACGAAAGGCCCTCTGCTCACCATGATGACCTCACCCCGTATCGACCGTCTGCTCGACAACGTCGACTCCAACTACGCGAGCGTGCTCGTCGCCGCCAAGCGCGCGCGCCAGATCAACAGCTATTACCACAACCTTGGCGAGGGGGCCTTCGAGGAATTCCCGCCGCCGATGATCGAGACCGCCTCCAAGAACTACCTCACGATCGCACTCGAGGAAGTTGCGGCGGGCAAGATCAAGTACCACTACCGGTAGTCATCAGAGCCCGCAAGCGTTCGACCAGCGCTTGAGATGAGCGAGCGCGGCGCCTAAGAAGTCAACATGGCACGGATCTTGCTCGGCGTCAGTGGCGGCATCGCCGCCTACAAGGCGCTCGAGCTCATAAGGCTGGCAAGCGGAGCGGGTCACTCGCTGCGCGTCGTGCAGACGCCCACCAGCCAGCGTTTCGTAGGAGAGGCGTCCTTCGCGGCGCTCACAGGTGCGCCGGTGCTCAGCGACGAGTTCGAGCACGACCCGGCGCGCGGAGCCTTTCCAGGCCAGGAGCTACCGGCACACCAGCCGCTCAGCCATCTGCAACTGGTCGCAAACGCGGACATCTACCTGATCGCGCCCGCTTCGGCGAACACGCTGGCAAAGCTTGCGGGCGGCCTCGCCGACAACCTGTTGACCAGTTGCGCGCTCGCCGCCACATGTCCTGTAGTGCTTGCGCCGGCGATGAACAACCACATGTACGAGCACGCGGCGACACAGGCCAATATCGAGCTGCTGCGCGCACGCGGTGTGCACATCGTCGAGCCCGGCGTGGGTCGCCTGGCTTCGCTCGGCGAGCAAGGCGTCGGGCGTCTGGCCGAGCCGCGGCGGCTGCTCGACGTGTGTGAGGAGCTTCTAAAAGGCGATGCCTCCCCCGCGCGCGCGGGGCATGCCGTTTCTAAAGACACTGAACCTCCAGCAGGTGATTACCCAGCAAGTGGCCCGGCCGATCGCGGTCAGTGGAGTGGGCTGCGCGTGCTTGTCACCGCCGGTGGCACCCGCGAGCCGATCGACAGCGTGCGCTTATCGGCAACAGCTCATCCGGGCGTATGGGCTTCGCGCTCGCGGCGGCGGCGCAAGCGCGCGGGGCCGAGGTGACGCTCGTGGCAGCCAACGTAGGGATCCAGGAGCCGGCAGGGGTCACGATCCATAGCGTGCACAGCGCCGCCGAGCTCGAGCAGACCTGCGAGCTAGAGTTCCCAGCGTGCGACGTACTGCTGATGGCGGCAGCCGTCGCCGACTTCCGTCCCGCATCGCAAGCGGACGGCAAGATCAAGAAGGGAGGTCGCTCGCATCTGACGATCGAGCTTGAGGCGACGCCCGACGTGCTCTGCGGGCTCTCCGGCCGGCGCCGGCCCGGCCAGACGCTCGTTGCCTTCGCCGCCGAGCACGGAGCCGGCGGACTGGAGCACGCCCGCGCCAAGCTCCTCGCCAAGGGCGTCGATGCCGTGGTTTTCAATGACATCTCGCGCGAGGACATCGGCTTCGACTCGACAGCCAACGAGGTGACGATCCTCACCGGCGAGGGAGACGAGCAGGTTCCACGGGCCACCAAGGAGATCGTCGCGGAGCGGATCCTCGATACTGTCGAGCGCCTGCGCGAGGGCTCGTGAGCCCTAAGGGTGCTTGAAGAGCGCCAGCGCTCGCGGTTAAAGTAGACGCATGGACAGCGTCTACGAGCTCTACACGCGTGGATGCGAGCTGCTCGAGCACGGCGACCACATGGCGGCAATCGTGCCGCTCACGCGTGCGCGCGAGCTGGAGCCGACCAAGACCTCGATCCGCGAGGCGCTCGGGCGCGCGCTGTTCCACGCCCAGCACTACGAGCGCGCGGTCGAGGAGTTCCAGGCGGTCGCCGTCGCCGCGCCGACCAACGACTACGCCCTATTCTGCTTGGGTCGCTCGATGCAGCTGCTCGGTCGCCACGGCGAGGCCTGCCATCCGCTCGCCGTCGCCTGTTCGATGCGACCCAGCCGTGCCGACTACCGTCTCTACCGCGATCGTGCGCGCCGTGACGCCGCGAAGTCGTGAGCAGGGTCGCCGCCAGTGCCGGCGAGGACCCCGCCTCAACCATGTAGAAGACCCGATGCTATTCTCGGTTGACAGCTTTCGAGTCGTCGCCCATGCGACGGCTGCAGTACCGAGAGTGGGCGCCCGCCCGCTTTTTTTTACGCCTCATACCCGAAGAGAGAGCCACCAAGTCGATGTCAGCACTGCAGTCTGAGATAGAGGAGCGCCTCACAGACAGCGAGCCCGCTGTCGAGGTTCTGCTTGCGGAGCTGCTGCCAAACGGCACTCTGCGCGTGTTCATCGACCACCCTGACGGCGTCACGCTCGCACTGTGCGAGCGTGTGACGATGCTGCTCTCCGATCTACGCGAGCGCTACTCGCTCGAGGTCTCCTCGCCGGGAGCCGAACGGCCGCTTGACCAAGCCCACCCATTTCCGCCGCTATGTCGGTCGCCGCGCCCGCGTGAGGACGCGTGAGCCGCGCCCGATACCGGCAGCCGACTCGGCCGAGGCCGAGCGTCGCGCCAAGAGCTTCACCGGAGAGCTTGTCGGAGTCACCGACAGCGAGATAACACTGGCCGCCGACGGGGGCGTCATCGCGATCCCCTATTCGGAGATCCGTCGTTCGAACCTCGTCGAGGAGTAGGAGAGAAAACCTATGTCACGCGAGATCCTGGAAGCCATGCACGCACTTGCGCGCGAGAAGGGCATCGAGCCCGAGAAGCTGATGATCGCCCTGGAGGACGCGCTGCTGTCCGCCTACAAGAAGCAGCCAGGCTCGGCCAAGTACGCGCGCGTCGAAATGGACCGTGAGACGGCCGACTTCCGCGTCATCGAATTGATCATCCCCGAGCGCCTGGAGGCGCATCTGATCGTCGAGACGATCGACGAGGGCACGGTCGTGGATCCCGAGACCGGCGAGCTGCGCGAACCGGAGGAGCCGGAAATCGACCCTGCCAAGTTCGCCCAGTACCGCGATCAGATAGACGAGCGCGACGTCACCCCAGAGGACTTCGGTCGGATCGCCGCGCAGACCGCCAAGCAGGTGATCCTGCAGCGCATCCGCGAGGCCGAGCGCGACATGATGTTCGAGGAGTACCGCGACCGCGTCGGCGAGCTGATCACCGGCATCGTGCAGCAGTCCGATTCGCGCTACACGCTTGTGCAGCTGCGCGAGCGCGTCGAGGCGCTACTGCCGAAGTCCGAGCAAGTCGACGGCGAGCGCTATGACCACTCGCAGCGCATCAAGGCCGTCATCAAGGAGGTCTCGCCATCCACCAAGGGACCTTCGATCATCGTCTCCCGCCGCGACCCTGAGCTGATCAAGAAGCTGTTCGAGCTGGAGGTCCCCGAGATCGCCGATGGTCTGGTGGAGATCGCCAACGTCGCGCGCGAGCCCGGCTACCGCTCGAAGATCGCCGTCGTCTCCCACGCCGACGGCGTCGATCCGGTCGGCGCCTGCGTCGGCCCGCGTGGCTCGCGGGTGCGCATGGTCGTCTCCGAGTTGCGCGGCGAGAAGATCGACATCATCCCCTTCAACGACGAGCCCGCCCGTTTCGTTGCAAAGGCGCTCTCGCCGGCGCGCGTGCGTGAGGTCTTGGTCGACGACGAGGCCAAGCAGGCCACGGTTATCGTGCCCGACGACCAGCTCTCGCTGGCGATCGGCCGCGAGGGCCAGAACGCCCGGCTTGCGGCGCGCCTCACCGGTTGGCGCGTGGACATCCGCTCGGAGACGGAGTTCGCCGCCGAGGAGGCCGAGCACGGCTACGAGGAGGAGGAGCTGCAGGGCCGCTGCGCCGCGATCCTCTCAAACGGTCGCCGCTGTCCGAACGCATCGCTGCCGGGATCGCGCTACTGCGGCCTGGACTCCCACCAAGCATTGGCCGCGATCGACAGCGACAACGTGGCCGACCTCTCGCCGCAGGCTGGCGGAGAGGAGAGCGCGGCGGCACCCGCGTCGGACGAGCAGGCCCCCGCGGGAGAGCAGGCTCCCACTGGAGAGCAGGCGACGACGCCGGACGAGCAGGCAACGAGCGAAGATCAGCCCCTGTCCGCCGACAACGGCTCCGAGGAGCCGAGCACCGGTGAGCTCGTCGAAGAGGCCGCCGAGGGGCAAGCGTCATAGGCGTCCATGTCCCCCGGCGCCGCTGCGTCGGCTGCGGGCGCCTGGCGCCAAAGCCCGAGCTGGTGCGCTTGGCAAGCGTCGCCGCTGCAGGCCGAGCGTTCTCCCACGGCCGTGCTCGATCGCACCGGCACGCTGCCGGGACGCGGCGCCTACGTTTGTCGCAGCGAGTCCGTTCGCGAGCCGAACATCGAGTGCATGAAGCTCGCAACCAGGAAGGGCACGTTGCAGCGCGCCTTCCGTCGCGCGGTCGAGGTCCCCGTCGAGCTCCTAGAATCGAATACAAGAGTGGCGCAGCCGGACACCAGTCCGGCTGGCCGAAACGGGGACGCGAGCCGAAGGCGAGTGTCTACTCGGTCGGGCCCCTCGGGATCTGATTGACCGATGAGTAAGAAGCGAGTTCACGAAATAGCAAAGGAGCATGGGCTCTCCAGCAAGGAGCTGCTCGAGCGCCTGCAAGCCGCTGGCGTCTCCGCGAAGGCAGCCGCCTCTTCTGTCGAGGAAGCCGATGCGTTGCGCGTGCTTGCCGGCAACGGCGCCTCGGCAGGTGCCACCGCAACGGCCACTGCCACGAAGTCCGCTCCACCGGCAAACGGAGCACCCACGCCGTCCGCGGCTCCAACCACGCCCGCTCAGAGCGCTCCCAGCGGCCAAGCCGCCTCCAGCCGACGGCGCCATCGCCGACCAAGCGCCAGCGTCCCCCGCGGCGACGCAGGCCACCGCTGCCGAAGGCGCCCCGCGGAGGGCGCCGCTGCCGAAGGCACCGTCAACCCCGACGGAGCCGCCGGCCAAGCGGCGGGCGAGCGTGTGCGTCCCACGCGCGACTCGCGCACCGGCGAGCGCACACCGGCAAGCAATAGCGCCGGCGGGCGCCGGCGCGTCGTGATCGACTCCCAAGCTTCGCGCCGCCAGCAGGGCGGACCGGCCAACCAGCCCGTGCGCCGTCCAAGGCGTGGGCGCAGGCGCAGAGGCACCTACGACGAGACGATCGCCCCGATCGACACGACTGCGATGGAGGCCACCGACTGATCCGCGTGAACTCCGGCTCGACCGTCAAGGACGTCGCCGAGTACCTCGGCGTGCCCGTGCCCGAGATCATCAAGAAGCTGATGATGCTCGGGGAGATGGCCACGCTCACGCAGACGCTCTCCGACGACGCGATCCAGGTGCTGGCCGACGAATTCGAGAAGAAGATCGAGATCGTCCACGCGGCCGACGACGTCGAAGTCGAGCCCGTGTTCGAGGACGTCGAGCGAGGATCTCGTCGATCGTCCTCCGGTAGTCACGATCATGGGCCATGTCGACCATGGCAAGACCTCGCTGCTCGACGCGATCCGCCAGACCGAGGTGGCGGCAGGCGAGGCGGGCGGCATCACCCAGCACATCGGCGCCTACCAGGTCCATCACGGCGAGAAGGTGATTACCTTCCTCGACACCCCCGGCCACGAGGCATTCACCGCGATGCGCGCCCGCGGAGCACAGGTGACCGATCTGGCTGTGATCGTGGTAGCCGCCGACGATGGTGTCAAGCCCCAGACGGAGGAGGCGATCGACCACGCCAAGGCCGCCGAAGTCCCGATCGTGGTGGCGGTCAACAAGATCGACAAGGAGGGCGCCCAGCCCGAGCGCGTCCGCACCGAACTCACCCAACTTGGCTTGCAGCCGGCGGAGTGGGGCGGAGAGACTGAGTTCGTCGATGTCAGCGCCAAGACCCGTGAGGGTCTCGACAGCCTGCTTGAGATGATCCAGGTCGTAACCGACCTGGAGGAGCTCAAGGCCAACCGCGACGCGACGGCCTCAGGCACAGTTATCGAGTCAAAGCTCGATCCCGGTCGCGGGCCAGTAGTGAGCATCCTGATCCAGCGCGGCACACTTGAAGTGGGCGATGCGCTCGTCGCCGGCGCGAGCTTCGGCCGGGTGCGCGCGATGCACAACTTCATCGGTGCTCGCGTGAAGACGGCGGAACCGGGCGAGCCGGTGGAGGTGCTCGGTTTCGATGGTGTCCCCGAGGCCGGAGAATTCGTGCGCGCCGTGGAGAACGAGCGCCGTGCCCGTCAGCTTGCCGGCGAGCGCGCCAACCGCCTGAAGACCGAGGCGCTCGCACGCCGCTCAGGGCGCAAGGTCTCGCTCGAGGATGTATTCAAGCTCGCACAAGAAGGCACCGTCAAGGAGCTCAGCCTCGTCATCAAGGCCGACGTCGCCGGGTCGCTGGAGGCTATAGAGGACGAGATCGCAAAGCTTCCCCAGGACGAGGTATCGGTCAACATCATCCACCGCGGCGTGGGCGGCATCAACGAGTCCGACGTGATGTTGGCCTCGGCCTCTTCAGGCTTGATCCTGGCCTTCAACGTGCGCCCCGTGGGCGACGCGCGTCAGCTGGCCGACCGCGAGGGTGTGGAGATCCGCTCCTACTCCGTCATCTACCGCGCGATCGAAGAGCTACGCGCCGCGATGCAGGGAATGCTCGAGCCAACCGAGGTGGAGACCTCGCTGGGTCAGGCCGAGGTCCGCCAGCTGTTCAAGGCCTCGCGCATCGGCACGATCGCCGGCTCGCACGTCAGCGAGGGCAAGGTTACGCGCGGGGCACGCGTGCGGGTCGTGCGCGAGGGCACGGTCATCTACGACACGACGATCGCCAGCCTGCGCCGCTTCAACGAGGACGCGCGCGAGGTCAGCGCCGGCTTTGAGTGCGGAATCGTGCTCACCAACTTCCAAGACCTGCGCGAGGGTGACATCCTGGAGACATACGAGACGCGCCTACAAGAGCGCCAGCTCGCCCAGTAGCGGACGTCGCCCGATGAGGGGTTGCTCATGCAAGCAGCTTTGCGAGTCGGATCTTTCGAGGGACGTGGACAGGTAGGATGGGCTCAGAGAGAATGCGCCGGGTGGACGAGGCGATCAGGCAGGTGATCGGCGACGCGCTGGCTTCAGACTTGAAGGATCCAAGGGTGGGATTTGTGACCGTGACCGATGTCAAGACAAGCTCTGACCTGAGCCATGCGCGCGTATACGTGAGCGTGTTCGGCGAAGGCGAGGCGCGAGAGGACACGCTGGCAGGGCTGCGTAGCGCCCACGGCTATCTGCAGGGTCGGGTCGCGCGCGAGCTGACGCTCAAGCGCACGCCAACGCTTGAGTTCACCTACGACGACACCACCGACCGCGCGTTGCGCGTGGACGCCCTGATCGAGGCTGAGATCGACGGTGGACAGGCATGAGCTACATCGAGCCAAGCGAGCTAGGGGATAGGCAGGCATGAACGCCGAGGAGTCGATCGAGCAGACGCGGCGGCTCGTGCTCGAGCGCATCCGCGCCGACGCCAGCTTCGTCGTGGCCACCCACGAGCACCCCGACGGTGACGCCTTGGGCTCGCTGATCGGCATGCACGGACTGCTCACGGCGCTCGGCAAGAGCTCTGAGATGTTCATCTCACCCAGCGATCTGCCGCTCCCGCGCGAGTATCGCTGCCCGGCGCTCGAGCACGCCATCCAAGCCGCTCCCGCCGACATCGGCGAGCGCACGGTCGTGATGCTCGACTGCGGCAACATCGACCGCAACCCGGCCGCGGTCCTGCAGCACGGAGCGCACCTGCTCAACATCGACCACCACCACGACAACACGCGGTTCGGCAGCCTCAACCTCGTCGAGCCCACTGCCTCGTGCACGGCCGAGATCGTCTGGGACCTGATGCACGGCCTGGAAGTCGCGCCGAGCGCGGCTATCGCAGAGGCCCTGTACATCGGGCTCGTCACCGACACCGGCAGGTTCATGTACGAGAACACCGGCCCCCGCGCACACCGGATGGCCGCCGAGCTGATCGCGGCCGGCGTCAACGTGCCGGCAGTCAACACGCGCTTGTACGAGGACCTCCCGCCGGCCAAGCTGACGTTGCTGGGGGTTGGCCTCGAGCGAATTCAACGCTTTGACGGCGGTGAGCTGACGCTCGTGGCGCTTGATGCCGAGGACTTCGCGCGCGCCGGTGCCGAGGAAAGCTTCTCCGAGGGGATCGTCGACCACCTGCGCTCGATTGCCGCCACCAAGGTCGCCGTGCTGATCCGCGAGCTGCTGGCGCCGGAGAGCCGCGGCAAGCGCAAGGTATCGCTGCGCGCCACCGGCGACGACGTCGACGTGTCGGCGATCGCTCGCACCCAAGGCGGCGGCGGCCACCGTCGCGCGGCTGGCTTCTCGAGCACGCTGGAGGTGCATGAGCTAATCGAGCTGTTGCGCCGCGAGTTGGCTCTGCAACTGCATCCGGCACCCAATGGGCCGGCCGTTCCCACGCTCGCGTAATCGCCCTCACCGCGCTGCCAGCTGCTACCGAGACGCCACGGCGTCAATATCTTCGCGTGGCATCCAAACCGGAGATAGACGGCATCCTGCTGGTCGACAAGCCTGTGGGAATCACCTCGCACGACGTGGTCGCACGCGTTCGACGCTCGCTCGGAGGGGCAAAGACGGGTCACGCGGGCACGCTCGACCCTTTCGCCAGCGGGCTCCTTGTCGTGCTCGTCGGCAAGGCGACAAAGCTGCAGAGCAAGATTATGGAGCTACCCAAGCGCTATGAGACGGTCGCGCGGCTGGGCGCACGCTCGAGCACCGGAGACCCCGAGGGAGAGATAACCGAGACGGGGCGCCTACCGCCCGACCCGCCGTCGCTGCCTACCGGGGAGATCCGCCAGCGCCCACCGATCTACTCGGCGATCAAGGTCAAAGGCGAGCGGGCCTACCGCAAGGCACGTCGTGGCGAGAGCTTTCAGATGCCCGAGCGGATCGTTACGGTCAGCCGCTTCGAGCAAACCTGGCGCACGTCGCAAGACGAGACTGACCCCACGACTGCCGACGCGCACCCGCGCGCCGGCTATTTGATCGAATGCTCTTCAGGGACCTATGTGCGCTCGTTGATCGCGGACCTCGGCGACGCCTATTGCCTGGAGCTCAGACGTACCGCGATCGGACCGTTCCTGCTCGACGCGGCGATTCTTCCACCGGCACGCGATGTTGCTTGGGAGAGCCCACCATTGCTTGCGGTCGAGCGTGCGCTCGCGGAGACCGAGCGCTTCCAGGCGCGAGCGCGCGAGCTTGCCAGGACACCGCGGCCATCGGTGACATAGGCTTGCAGGCGTGAAGATCACTCGGCTGCCCGACGTGGAGGGCAAAGAGCGACGCGTGGCGGTGGGCTCCTTCGACGGCGTCCACCTCGGCCACCGCGAGGTGATTCGCGGCTCTGACAGCGTGCTCACGTTCGACCCACACCCGACGGTCGATCGTCGCGCCACAGCACACGCCAAAGCTGCTCACCTCGCTCGAGGTCAAGGCCGAGCTGGTGGAGGCACTCGGTGTCGAGGAGCTGATCCTGATCCCCTTCGACGCGGACTTCGCCCAGCGCAGCGCACAGGAATTCATCGACGATGTGCTGGTCGGCGCGCTCGGCGCGACATACGTGTCGGTCGGCGAGAACTTCCGCTTCGGCAACCGCGCCAAGGGCGACCCGCGGATGCTCTCCGAAGACGAGCGTTTCTCGACGCGAGTGGCGCCGCTGCTCGAGGTCGAGGGGGAGATCGTCTCCTCCAGCCATATACGAGGGCTCGTACTGGCGGGCGAGGTAGAGCAGGCGACCCGTTTCCTCGGCGCGCCGTTCCAGATGCGCGGCGAGGTCGTCCACGGCGACGAGCGCGGACGCGAGCTGGGCTTTCCCACCGCCAACCTGATCCCCGAGGATGCGCTCGTGTGCCCAGGGCATGGGGTCTACGCGTGCTTCGCGGACACCGGCGACGGTGCGGCCCCGCTTCCCGCCGCGGTCAACATCGGCGTACGTCCGACCTTCGACACCGGTCGCGGGGAGCTGATCGAGGCCTACATCCTCGACTTCGACGGAGACCTGTACGGCAAGCAGCTGCGCCTTGGACTTCCTCTCGCGTTTGCGCGGTGAGCGGCGCTTTTCCTCGGCCGAGGCGCTGGTCGAGCAGATGCGCCGCGATGTGCAGCGCACGCGCGAGATCGCCGCTGCCTGCTAGCCTGTGCGACCGCAATGACGATAACCACAGAGCGCAAGCGAGAGATCGCCGCAAAGTTCGGAGCCGGAGTAGAGGACACCGGCAACACGAAGGTCCAGGTGGCCTTGCTGACCGAGCGCATCAACCACCTCACCGAGCACCTGCGCGAGCAGAGCAAGGACCACCACTCGCGCCGCGGCCTGCTGATGCTCGTCGGCCGTCGCCGCCGCTTCCTCGATTACCTGCGGCGCAAGGACCTCGAGGGCTATCGCGCACTTATCAAGGAGCTCGGCCTACGTAAGTAGGCGGGAGGCGGTACGCACGATGAGCGCCACCGACTCAGCTTCCACAGTGCTGGCCCCGGGCACGCAGGTCCCCGACTTCAAGCTCGCCACCGAAGGCGGCGAGGAGTTCACTCAGGGCGACCTGCAAGGCAAGACGACAGTGTTCGTCTTCTACCCGTTCGCCTTCAGCCCTGTGTGCACCGACCAGTTGCAGGTCTACGAGCAGTCGCTCGCGGAGATCACAGCTCAGGGCGCTGACATCTACGGCGTCTCCTGTGACTCCAGCTGGTCCCAGAAAGCGTTTCGCGAGAAGCTCGGCATGAGCATCTCCGCAGCTGTCGGACTTCGAGCCCAAGGGCGCGGCCTGCGCAGCCTTCGGGGTGCTTCACCCCGGTGGCTTCCCTCAGCGCGCGCTTGTGATCGTCGGCGACGACGGCGTCGTGCGCTGGAGCTATCAGGCACCTTCACCGGCAGACCTTCCGCCCGTACACATGATCCTTGGCGGACTGAAGAACGCCTAGCGTCCGCTAAGCTCCACACGTTCGGATACAAGGATAAAAGAAAACGGCTCCGCCGACCGACGGGCGGAGAGGGAAGGTAGTTCAATATGAGTAGCAACGCCGTTACACGGGTCTCCGTGGAGATTGCAGGTAGTGAGATCTCGTTCGAGACCGGCAGGATGGCCAAGCAGGCCTCCGGCGCAGTGGTCGTCCGCCAGGGCGACACGATGGTTCTCTCAACCGCCACAGCAGGTGGCCAGCGCGACGTGGATTTCCTGCCGCTGACCGTCGATGTCGAGGAGCGGATGTATCCGCCGGGAAGATCCCCGGCTCGTTCTTCAAGCGCGAGGGTCGCTCGGGAGAGAAGGCGACGCTCACGGCGCGCATGATCGACCGCCCCTTGCGCCCGCTGTTCACCAAGGGCTGGAACTACGAGACGCATCTCGTGGCGATCCCGATCTCGGTGGACCACGTTCAATCCGTATGACATCCTCGCGATGAACGGCGCCTCCGCGGCGCTGATGATCTCCAATGTCCCGTTCGCCGGCCCGGTCGGCGCGGTGCGGATCGGCAAGATCGACGGCAACTTCGTCGTGAACCCCAACGAGGAGGACTTGCTCGAGAACTCAGATCTCGACCTCGTCGTCGCCGGCTCTGAGGACGCGATCCTGATGGTCGAGGCCGGCGCGAACGAGATCTCAGAGGCCGAGATCCTCGACGCGCTCGACATCGCCCACTCGCGCGATCAAGAAGATCTGTGCGCTGCAGCGCGAGCTGGCCGAGAAGGTCGGCAAGGAGAAGACCCCGATCACGGCGCCGAGCGTCGATCCGGAGCTGCTCGCGAAAGTGAAGGCATCGCACGGTGCCGCGCTTGACGAGGCCACGCAGGTCGAGGACAAGCTCGAGCGCCAGGACGCGTGCAAGGCGGTCGAGGAGGCAATCCTCGCCGAGTACGGCCCCGCCGCGCCCGAGGGCGCCGGCGAGGAGGCGGCCAAGGAGGCCAAGGCGAGGAGGGCGGAAGCGCAGCTCGCTTTCGACAAGCTCGAGAAGGCGATCATCCGCGAGCGCATCGCGATCCACAAGAAGCGCCCCGACGGTCGCGCGGAGGATGAGATCCGCGACATCACGATCGAAGTGAGCGTCACCCCGCGCACGCACGGCTCGGCGCTGTTCACGCGTGGGCAGACCCAGGCTCTCAGCGCCGCGGCGCTTGGCACGCTCAAGGAGGAGATGCGCCTCGACACGCTCGGGCTGCAGACCAAGAAGTACTACTTCCACCACTACAACTTCCCGCCGTTCTCGGTCGGGGAGGCGGGCCGTCTCGGCCCCAAGCGCCGCGACATCGGTCACGGCGCGCTGGCTGAGCGCGCGCTCGTGCCGGTGATCCCCTCGATCGAGGAGTTCCCCTACACGATCCGCGTGGTCTCGGACATCTTCGAGTCCAACGGCTCCTCCTCGATGGCCTCGGTGTGCGGCTCCTCGCTGTCGCTGATGGATGCGGGCGTGCCGATCAAGCGCCCGGTGGCGGGTATCGCGATGGGCCTGATCAAGGAGGGCGACGACTACATCGTGCTCACCGACATCGCGGGCGTGGAGGACCACCTCGGAGACATGGACTTCAAGGTGGCGGGCACCGAGCAGGGCATCACCGCGCTGCAGATGGACATCAAGATCTCCGGCGTCACGTTCGAGATCCTCAAAGACGCGCTGACCCAGGCGCACAAGGCGCGCACGTTCATCCTCGGCAAGATGGCCGATGTGATCGAGGGCCCGCGCGAGCAGCTCTCACAGCACGCGCCGCGCATCCAGACGATCCAGATCGACCCGTCGCAGATCGGCATGCTGATCGGCAAGGGCGGCGAAACGATTCGTGGCCTCTCCGAGGAGTTCGAGTCGCAGATCGACGTCAACGACGAGGGCCAGGTGCTCGTGTACTCGGCCAACGGCACGCTCGGCGACGCCCTGGTGGAGCGCATCCGCACGATGATGAAGGAGGTCGAGGTCGGCGACGAGTTCGCTCGGCAAGGTCGTCAAGACGACGACCTTCGGCGCCTTCGTGGAGCTCTCCAAGGGCACCGACGGGCTGCTTGCACATCTCAAACGTCGTCGCCCGGCCAGCGCGTGGACACGGTCGAGGACGTGCTCAACAAGGGCGATGAGATCAACGTGCGCGTGGTCGAGGTCGACCGCGAGCGCGGACGCATCGGCCTGCGCCTCGCCGACGATCCGGAGATCGCGGGCAAGAGCGTCGAGGAGCTCGCCACCGTCAGTGGTGGCGGTGGAGGCGGCGGCGGTCGCCCCCCGCGCAGCGGCGACCGCAACGGACGTGAGGGCCGGGCGGGTGGGGCCGCGATCCGGCGGCGACCGCGGCTCCGGTCGTCCCCGCCACGGCGGCCGCGATCGCGACTGAGACCCGCGCGGACCTGAGGGTTTGCCTCAACATCGAATAACCACGCTGGAGAACGGCGTGCGAGTGATCACCGAGCGCATGGAGAACGTGCGCTCGGTGGCACTCGGCTTCTGGATCGGGACGGGCTCGGCGATGGAGACCGACGATCAGGCGGGCCTCTCGCATCTGCTTGAGCACATGCTGTTTCGCGGCACCGACAGCTACCGCTCGGAGGAGATCGACCAGATCTTCGACGCGATGGGTGCTGAGATCAACGCCGGCACCGACCGCGAGAGCACCTCGCTGTTCACGCGCGTGCTCGACCGTCACCTCGAGCGTGGCTTGCACGTGATGGGGGAGATGATCTGGCAGCCGCGCTTCGAGGATCTCGAGGCCGAGCAGAAGGTCGTGCTCGAGGAGATCGCGATGTACGAAGACGACCCTCAGGACCGGGTCTTCGACGTGCTCGGCGAAGCCGTCTTCGGCTCGCACCCGCTCGGTCGCGCGGTCATCGGCCGTGCCGAGGTGGTGGGCGGCGTCGAGCTAGACGGCTTGCGCTCGTTCCACGACGAGCGCTACCTGCCGCAGAGCATCGTCGTCGCGGCCGCCGGCTCGGTCGACCACGACGAGCTAGTGAGCATGGTGCAGGCGGCGACTCCGCCGAGCACACCAAGCGCAAACGGCACGGCGATCGGCTCTCCCGAGCAAGCGCCGTCGTTCGAGCGGCGCGTGCGCTTCCTGCAAAAGGACACCGAGCAGTACCACGTCTGCCTCGGCGGCCAGGGCATCGCCCGCCACGACGAGCGCCGCTTCGCGCTGCGCGTGCTCGAAGGCGTGCTCGGCGGCACTTCATCCTCACGGCTCTTCCAGGAGGTGCGCGAGAAGCGGGGCCTTGCCTACTCGGTCTTCTCCTTCTCCAACCTGCACGCCCACACCGGCGAGGTCGGCCTGTACGTGGGCACCCGTCCTGACAACCTCGGCGAGGCGATCGCCACGATTGCCTCAGAGCTCGATCGCTTCGTGGCCGAGCCTGTCAGCGAGGAGGAGCTGACGCGCTCGCGCGAGAACGTCAAGGGCCGTATCGTGCTGGCGCTGGAGTCGACCGCGGCGCGCATGAACCGGTTGGGCTCCTCGGTGCTCAGCGACCTGCCGATCCTCTCAGTGGATGACATCATCGAGCGGATCGACGCCGTGGAGGCGAGCGATATGCACGAGCTGGCCATCGAGCTTTTTGCCGGCGAACGACTTTCGGTCGCCGGCGTCGGGACCGAGGAGAGCGTCTTCCAAGCGGCGCTCGCACCGCTCGAGGCGCTGGCATCGTGATCCTATTTGGCCTACTTGCTCGCTTGCAAGGCGGCGGTTCCGCGCGCGACACAGGGGCAAGGTCGTGATCCGCGTCGGCGTCGCCGGTGCGGCTGGACGGATGGGCGCGACGGTCTGCGCCGCCGTCGAGGGGGCGAGCGACACCGAGCTCGTCGGACGCGCCGATCCGCTGCTGGACGTCACGCTCTCACAGATGCTGGAGCAGTCGGCCCCAGAGGTGGTCGTCGACTTCACACAGCCTGACACAGCCTTGGAGAACGCTCTGCAGTGCGTACGTGCGGGGGCACACGTTGTGATCGGCACCACGGGTTTCGATCTGGAGGCCCTCGCCGAAGGTCTGCGGACATTGCAAAAAAACGCGATGCCCCCCGCGCGCACGGGGGGGAGCCAAATGCAATGCCCACAGAGCAGCCGGCAAACGTGCTCGTAGCGCCCAACTTCGCGATCGGCGCGGTCTTGATGATGCGCTTCGCGGCCGAGGCCGCAAGGCACATGGCCAAGGCCGAGATCATCGAGCTGCACCACGACCGCAAGCTCGACGCGCCCAGCGGCACGGCCGCCCGCACCGCACAACTGATGGCAGAATCATCCGGCGATGCACCGCCGACGATCCATTCCGTGCGCCTGCCGGGCATCGTGGCCAACCAGGAGGTCATCCTCGGCGACGAGGCCCAGACGCTGACGATCCGCCACGACACAACCGGCCGCGAGTCATTCATGCCCGGCGTGTTGCTGGCTATCCGGGGCGTCCGCACACTCCAGAGCACACCCGTGGTAGGCCTCGAGCATCTGTTGTTCCCAGGCGAGTGAACAATGCTGGCACGCCACCCTCTACACCCGATACAAGTGGAATACTGCACACGATGAGCACCCAGAAGGGCACCAGCCCGCTTGGCAGCATCCTGACGGCGATCGTCACGCCATTCGACGAGAACCTGCGCGTCGACGAGACTGCTTTCGTCGCGCTGATGCAGCATCTCGCCGAGCACGGCTCCGACGGTTTCGTCGTATGCGGGACCACCGGCGAGGCGGCAACCCTCACAGACGAGGAACACCTCGGCCTGATCGGCCTGGCCTCACGCGAGCGCCCACCGGGCACCACGATCATCGGCGGCACCGGCTCCAACGACACCAAACACGCGGTGCACCTGACCGAAGTCGCAAGCGAACATGGCGTGGACGCAACCTTGAGCGTCACGCCCTACTACAACAAGCCGAGTCCACGCGGGATCGTGCGTCATTACGAAGAGGTCGCCAAGGCCACCGACAAGCCGATCCTGCTCTACAACATTCCCGGACGCACAGCAGTCAACATGGGACCGGAGCTGCTGGCGCGCCTGGCGCAGATCGAGCACATCGAGGGCGTGAAGCAATCCAATCAAGCCGAGCTGCAGCTGATCGACGGCCTCGAGCTGTACACCGGCGACGACGCTACCTTCGCGCACACGCTCGATATCGGCGGCGCGGGCGGTATTTGCGTCGCCAGCCACATCGTCGGCGATGAGATGCGCCGTATGGTCGACGAGCCCGAGCGCCGCGCCGAGATCGACGCCGGACTCAGGGACGTGTACGAGACGCTGTTCATGACCGCAAGCCCCACGTGCACGAAGGCGGCTTTGAACATGCTCGGCCACAAAGTCGGCGGCTTGCGCCTGCCGATGATCGAGGCCGACGAGCACGAGTTGGCCGCGGTGCGCACGATGCTCCTGCGCCACGAACTGCTGTCCGCGGATGGCGACGCCGCTGGCGAGCGTAGGGGCGCGACGAGCGCTCGGGCGAGCGGCGCGTGAGCGCTCCTGGCGCTTTGCTCCCCAGGGAGCCCGCGAAATGAGCAAGCTGCGCGTCCTGCCCCTCGGTGGATTGGGGGAGATAGGCAAGAACATGACCGTCCTCGAGTACGACGGGCGGATCGTCGTCGTCGACGTCGGCCTGCGCTTCCCGACTCCGGAGATGGTCGGCATCGACCTGGTGCTGCCCGACTTCTCCTACCTGCGTGAGCGAGCACGCGACATCGAGGCGATCGTCGTCACCCACGGGCACGAGGACCATCTCGGCGCGCTGCCGTGGGTTGTGCGCGAGCTCGGCCAGGAGAACGTGCCGCCTGTCTACGGCGGACCGCTGACGATTGCGATGGCGCGCTCCAAGCTCGACGAGCACAAGCTGCGCGATGTGGAGCTGTGCGACGTTGCGCCCGGGGAGATGCTCGACTTGGGGCCGTTTTCGCTTGAGATGATCCACATGACGCATTCGATTCCCGACTCCAGTGCTGTGGCGCTGGGGACGGACCTCGGGACGGTACTGATCACCGGCGACTACAAGTTCGACCAGACGCCGGTGGACGGAGCACCGGCGGACGTCTCGCGCCTGGCTGAACTGGGGCGCGAGGGCGTGTTGCTCTTGTGCGGAGATTCCACCAATGTCGACCGCGAGGGCTTCTCGCCGTCGGAGTCGCTGGTCGGACCTCACCTTGAGGAGGCGTTTGCCCGCTGCGAGGGACGCATCATCGTCACGAGCTTCGCCTCGAACATCCACCGCGTGCAGCAGGTGATCGACGCGGCCGCCGCGCTCAACCGCAAGGTCGCGCTGGTGGGACGCTCGATGCGCAAGAACGTTGGCATCGGGCGTACGCTCGGCCACGTCGACGTGCCGGAGGGCATCCTCGTGGGTACGCGCGAGATCGAAGACTTCCCCGACGAGCGCATCGTCATCATCTCCACAGGCTCACAGGGAGAGCCGCTCTCGGCGCTCAGACGCATGGCCTACAGAGACCACCCGCAAGTGAAGCTGCGCCATGGCGACACGGTCGTGTTCTCGGCCACGCCTGTGCCCGGCAACGAGCGCGCCGTCAACGAGACGATCGACCGGCTCTACCACATCGGCTGCGACGTGGTGACCGCCCGCGACGCGCCGGTGCACGCCTCCGGGCACGGCTACGCCGAGGAGGTCAAGCTGATGCTCAACCTGACCAAACCCCGCTATGTGATGCCCTTCCATGGCGACTTCAAGCGCTTGCGCCTGCACACGCAGCTGGCCGAAGCGGTCGGCGTCGAGCCCGACGACATCTTCCAGGGCGAGAACGGCCTGCCACTCGACATCGACGAGCGCGGCGCACGCTTCAAAGAGCACGAGCAATCCGGAATGATCTTCGTCGACGGGGTCGAGATCGGCGATATGGCCGATGTCGCATTGCGCGACCGGCGCATGCTCTCCGCGGACGGAATTTTCGTCGTAGTCGTAACGATCGCCGAGCAGGACGGGCGCTCGGTGGCCGACCCAGAGGTGATCTTCCGCGGTGTTCCGTTCACCGAGGAGGCGGGCAAGCTGTTCGAGGAGATCCGCTCGACCGTCGATGCAACGCTCGGGCGCGCCGCCAAGGAGGAGATCCGTGAGGTCGACCTGCTGCAACAGATGCTCCACGACGACTTGGCGAAACTGGTCTACGACCGTTTGAAGCGCCGCCCGATGGTGCTGCCCGTCGTCGTAGAGGTCTAGCCCGCGTCAGACTTCCAGGCTGGCTGCTTCGGGAGTCGGAGTAGACGTTTGGGCTGACTGTGAGGACGAAACCCCAGGCAGTGTGACGACGAAGCGCGCGCCGGGGCGCTCGGTACCGGGATGTGTCTGCTCCACCGAGACGCTACCGCCATGAGACTCGGCGACGGCACGTACGATCGCAAGACCCAGCCCGAATGAGCCGCCGCGGTCGCCCGCGCCACGAACGAAGCGCTCGAACAGCGACTCGGTCAGGCGCTCGGGGATGCCGGGACCGTCATCCTCGACGATTAGACGCGCCTCGCCGGCAGGCAGACGCGGCTCGCCCGTGGGGGCGCCTGTGTTGCCGTTCGGTACGGTAGCCGTGGAGACGCGAATCTCGGTTCCAGGAGGCGTGTGGCGCAGCGCGTTCTCGATCAGGTTCAGCGCGAGCCGGTGCAGCTCGTCGCGGGAAGCCTCGATGACCGCCGGCTGCACGTCGAGTGAGATCTCGTGCCGAGCACTCACCGGCCCCAGCTCGGCCGCGGCCTCCACGACGATCTGCGCGAGATCGCAAGGCTCGCGCCGCACAACTCGCCCAACGTCGGTGCGCGCCAGCAACAGCAGGTCGGCGACGAGACGACGCATGCGCTGGGAAGAGCGCAAGGCAGAGCGTGCGGCATCGGCCTCTTCGCCGTGCAGCGACTCGGCCAGCAGCTCGAGGTTGGCAAGCACGCTTGTCAGCGGCGTGCGCAGCTCGTGCGAGGCGTCGGCCACGAACTGACGCTGGCGCGCGAGCGTCGCTTCGGTCTCGGCATGCGCGGCGTCAAGCTCGTGCAACATGCCGCCGAGCGTGCGCGCAAGCTCGGCAACCTCGTCTTCGGCCAGCGGCTCGGGCACGCTGCGGCTTGGATCGCGCGTGCGCGCGATCTGCTCGGCTGTCCTTGTCAGCTCTGCGATCGGCGCCATCGCGCGTCGCGCGATCATCATCCCGGCCAGCAGTGCAAGACCTGTGCCGGCGAGCACGCCGAGCAGGAGCAGCAGCTCGACGCGCGCAACGGTGCCTTCGACGTCTGAGAGACGCCGACCGTACTGGACGACGATGTCCCCACCGACCGATGCGTCGAGCGGAACGAGTTGCGTGTCGACGCGATAGCCGTCCGCGTCTGTTTCATTGGCTCCGCCGAAGTTGGGCGCTCCGGCACTCGAGGCGAGCACGCCACCGCTGATGCTGAGGATGCGAATCGCGGCGTGCTCGGAGCTTGCGAAGCGGTTGAGATCGGGCGGGTTGGTGACGTGCAGCGTGTAGCCTTCGGCCTGGTTTCCGGTGACGCTCACCTGCAGGAAGCTTGAGAAGTTGGTCGTGGCCGCCGCCACTTCGCGGTTGAAGTTGGAGCGAATGCGGTGCACCGTGAGCGTGCCGACGACCAGCGCGAACGCGCACAAGATCGTGAATGTCAGCAGCGCCGAGACACCGGCCAGGCGCGTGCGGATCGGTAGGCGGTCGAAGGTGACCGATACGCGCTCCAAGAGTCTGCTCGGCGACTTTGACTGTCTCATGACCAAGCTGGACGCCGCGGGTCGTCGAAGGGCGTACCGGGTAGTACGTACCGATCGAGGACGAGGGGCCCGGCCGAAGCCGGGAGACACTCGCCTTCGGCTCGCATCCCCGTTTCGGCCAGCCGGCCTGCGGCCGGCTGCGCCACCCTCGTGGCGACACGTGGCGTCCAGCGCCGCGTCAGGAGGCGGTCAGGCCCGGAGGACGTAGCCGGCTCCGCGAATCGTGTGCAGCAGTCGCGGCTCGCCCTCGGCCTCGAGCTTGCGACGCAAATTGGAGACGAACACCTCGATGGTGTTAGTGGTGGAGAAGGGGTCGTAGCCCCACACCTCGTCCAGCAAGCGCTGGCGTGAGATAACGATGCGCTCGTTGCGCATCAGGTACTCGAGCAGCTCGAACTCGCGTTGAGTCAGCTCGATCTGACGCTCGCCGCGGGCGATCTCATGCGTATCGACGTTGAGCGAGAGATCGCCGACGCGCAGCGGCGCCGAGCCGCGCGGCGGACGGCGGCGCAGCAGCGCGCGCATGCGCGCAAGCAGCTCCTGGCGCTCAAACGGCTTGACAAGGTAGTCGTCGGCGCCGGCGTCGAGTCCCTCGACGCGGGACTCCAGGGCATCCCTTGCGGTGAGGATCAAGATCGGCACGTCGGCGCCGTCGCGCAGCCGCTTGGCCACCTCGATCCCGTCGATCTCGGGCAGGCCGAGGTCCAGGATCACAAGGTCCGGGGCGAACGTGCGCCCGTGCTCGAGCGCCGCGTTCCCATCGGCGGCCGCGCGCACCTCGTAGCCCTCCATGCGCAGCGAGCGCTGGAGTGCCTGGGCGATGTCCTCGTCGTCCTCGACCACGAGCACGCGGGGGGCGCGGGTGAATTCACTCATCTCAACCACTCTGTGTAGCGTTGTGCAATAAAGCGATAGTAAGGGCAAAAGACAGGAGAGCGCGACTCCGGGCACACTCGGGCGACCGTTAGGAGCCGGTCGCTGCCACACCTTCCACGCTGCACACAAGCAGGTGTGTGGCTTCGCACGTCGAAGCTGGCCCTGATGCCAGCCACCCGCAAGAGCCCCAAGCGTCAGCCCGTCCGCAAGCAAGCGCCACGACGAGGTGCGCGAGCGAGCACCCGAGCGCGCTCGCGCAGCGGGCGCGGACGGGGGCGCGGCTCGGCCGGTCTGCTCGACGGATTCTCGCTGCGCTGGCCGGTGCTCAGCCAGAACCAGCGTGACGTGCTCGGCCTCGGCCTGGTGGCCGTGGGCGTGTTCCTGGGCTTTGTCCTCTATGGCCACTGGGACGGGGGGAAGGTGGGCCAGGGCCTTGCAAGCGCCCTGGGCTGGTGCTTCGGCGAAGCGCGAGCATTGGCTCCCCTAGCGCTTGTCGTCAGCGGCAGCGCGCTGCTGTTCGCTCAGTTCATGCCCACACGCAGGCCTTTGCGCACTGGCGGCCTATGCCTGTTCGCGGCCGTGACGCTGGCGCTCGCCGCGGGCACCCTGGGCGTCAGCGGCGGCACTCCCGCGGATGCGACATCTGAGCAGTGGCGCTCCGCCTTTCTGCAGTCTCATGGTGGCGTCCTGGGCCAAGGCCTCTACTGGGTTTCACATCGGCTGGTGCAGACCGTGGGCGTAGACATCCTTGTCGTGTTCCTGCTGGTGGTTGGCGTGGTGCTGCTGACGGGGCTATCGCTGGCCGTGGTCATGCGCGCGACGGGCAATGGCCTCCTCGATACAAGCCGCGTGCTGCGTGCTCGAGCAAGCGCCATCGAACGCTCGAACAAGGCCGCTGGAGAGGAGCGCTCCAAGCGCACACACGCCGGCTCACCCAAGTCCGAGGAGCACCCATTGCACCCCCCAGAGCCCGCGCCGGACGAGCTGATCGTGCGCGCCACTCACGTAGAGGCTCCTTCGGTCGACGGCGCGGCGCCGGTATTGGAACCCTGGGACGTCGGTGTCGAGGACGTGATGGAGCCGAGCGAGTCAGAGGGCGAGCACGATCCCCAAGCCAAGGCAGAGGACGAGGACGGATCGTTTGCGGCCGTCGATCTTCGCTCCGCGCAGGAGTCCGAGTCAGACGAAGAGGACGAGGTTCCCGCCGAGCCGATCGACGAGTCGCTGCTCACGCCACAGGGCCGTCTGCGCGATGCCGTCACCGACGATCCCGAGTTCGTCTGGGAGCTGCCAGGCGCCGAGCGCATCCTCACGCGCTCCACCGCCGAGCAAGCGCGCCCGGACACCGCCGGGCAGGAGCGCACCGCGACCAGCCTGGTCGAGGCCCTCGGCCACTTCGGCGTGCAGGCGAAGGTGATCGGCACGGTGGCGGGACCGCACATCACCCGCTATGAGCTGCGACTCGCGCCCGGCACGAAGGTCGGCAAGGTCGCCCAGCTCAAGGACGACTTGGCCTATGCACTGGCCGCGACCGACATCAGGATTCTCGCCCCGATCCCGGGCAAGCAGGCCGTGGGGGTCGAGGTACCCAACGCCAAGCGGCGGATGGTGCGCCTTGGCGACGTATTCCAGGAGCCGCCCAAGGACTGGTCGCCGCTGACGGTGTGGCTAGGCAAGGACGTCGCCGGCAAGGCGATCGGCGCGGACCTCGCGAAGATGCCACATCTGCTCGTCGCGGGCACGACCGGCGCCGGCAAGTCGGGCGCGATCAACGCGATGCTTTGCAGCGTGCTGCTGCGCGCCACCCCGCACGAATTGCGCTTGGTGCTGGTGGACCCCAAGCAGGTGGAGCTCAACCACTACGAGTCGATCCCGCACCTGCTCACGCCCGTCATCACAAGCCCGCGCATGGCCGCAAACGCTTTGCAGAACCTGGTGCGTGAGATGGAGCAGCGCTACGGGATCATGTCGCTGTCGCGCACGCGTAGCCTGGTCGAGCTCAACAAGGCGCGCGAGGCGCGTGGCGAAGCCCCATTGCCCTACATCCTGTGCGTGATCGACGAGCTCGCGGACCTGATGATGGTCGCGCCGGCCGACGTGGAGGACTCGATCATCCGCCTCGCCCAGAAGGCGCGCGCGGTGGGCATTCACCTCGTGCTCGCCACGCAGAGCCCGAGGGTAGATGTGATCACGGGCATGATCAAGGCCAACGTGCCCTCGCGCATCGCCTTCTCGGTCTCCAGTCAGACCGACTCGCGCGTGATCCTCGACCAGAACGGCGCCGAGTCGCTGCTCGGCCAGGGCGACATGCTCTTCAACCCGGTCGGCTCCTCACGCTTGCAGCGCATCCAGGGTGCCTACATCGACGAGTCGCAGATCGCGAAGCTGACGGATATGTGGCGCAAGCAGGGCGAGCCGGAGTTGCGCGAGGAGCTGCTGGAGGAGGTCGAGCCCACGGAGCCGGAGAAGAGCTCAGACGATGAGTTCGATCCCGACGAGGACCCACTGCTGAGCGACGCGATCAGGCTGGTCGCGGAAATGCAGACCGCCTCGACGTCGATGCTGCAGCGACGTCTGCGCCTTGGCTACACCCGCGCCGGCAGGCTGATCGACATGCTCGAGCGTCGCGGTGTGATCTCCGGCTATGAGGGATCCAAGCCGCGTCAAGTGTTGATCGGCGAGGCGGACGTGCCCAGAGTGCTTGCCATGGTGGGCGATTCAAGCGCCGGGAATACGCCGAGCGAGGCGTCGATCTCCACTTGAGCATTCATGTGCAATTCTCAATACATGGAAGACATCGCCGCATGCGGCGATGTCCCGAGTCGTGCATGCACGACTCGGAAAGCACCTATATGTGCCGGAGTCACTAGCCTGTTGCGCTGATATGGCTGAGATCGGAGCGACCCTACGAGAGGCGCGGATGCGTGCTCGTATCGACGTGTCCGAGATCGAGGCACAGACGAAGATCCGCGCCAAGTATCTGCGCGCCTTGGAGAACGAAGAGTGGGACCTGCTGCCAGGCCCCACGTTCGTGCGCAGCTTCCTGCGCACCTACGCCCAGGCGCTGGGGCTCGACGCGAAGGCGCTCGTCGACGAATACCGCATGAGCTACGAGCAACCGAGCGAGTTGGAGCATCAGCCGGTGATGTCGCCGCCGCGTCGCGCCGCCAACCCGCTCCAACACCAGCAGGTCCGCTGGTCCCTCGCGTGGCATACCTGATGGCGGTGGGCGCTTTCAGCCTGTTGATCGTGGTGTTGATCGTGGCTTTGATCGTCGACCAGAAAAAAGGGGCTGCATCGCCTCCGGCGCCGGCCAATTCGACAAATATCCACGAAAGCCACGGCTACGGGGGGCGGCAGCCATGGCTCTAAAACCTCTACGACGACGACCAGCACGAACGCACGCGTAACGCTCTCGCTGCATCCCTCCGCCCCGGTATATGTGTGCCTGATCGATGCCGCCGGCGCCAAGCGCATCCCAGGGCTCACGCTCGAACCGAGCTCCTACACGCCGCGCGACTATCACTCGACACGCTTCGAGCTGTTGTTGGGCAACAACGCGGTGAAGCTCTACGTAGACGGCAAAGCGCTGAGCGTGCCTGCGTCGAGCAAGCCGATCGGCTACTCGATCACGAGCAGCGGACGCCATGTGCTCACCGCCGCCCAACAGCCGACGTGCGGATGAGCGACGCCCCCCGCGCCGGGATCCTGGTGACGGGCACCGAGGTGCTCAGCGGACGCGTGCGCGATCGCAACGGCCCTTGGCTTGCCGACCGGCTGCTCGAGGCCGGCGTCGACCTGGCTCAGATCGCGATAGTCGGCGATCGCCCGCGGGACCTGCTGGCGTCGCTCGAGTCCATGGCAAGCGAGGGTCTGGATGTGGTGCTGACCAGCGGCGGCCTGGGACCGACAGCCGACGATCTCACCGCCGAGGTCGTCGGCTCCTTTCAAGGCCGTGAGATGGTGCTGGACGAGGCGCTGGAGGGACGCATCGCCGAGATCCTGCGCCCGCTCGCCGCGCGCTATCCCAATCTCGACCGCGACGCGATCGCCCACGGCAACCGCAAGCAGGCCACGATCCCGCGCGGCGCGACCGTGCTCGAGCCGGTTGGCACGGCGCCGGGCCTCGTCGTAGCCCCGGCCGAGGGTCGCGAGGGTCCCACCGTCGTCGTGCTACCGGGACCGCCGCGTGAGCTGCAGCCGATGTGGAAGCAGGCAGTGGCGACCGACGCGTGGCGCTCCGCGATCGCCGGCGCGCGCGTCTACCGCAGTCGAGATGCTGCGCCTGTTTGGGATACCGGAGTCGGAGATCGCCGAGACGCTGCGCCACGCCGAGCGCGAAGGAGTGGACCTGAGCACGCTCGAGATCACGACCTGCCTACGCAGCGGCGAGATCGAGATCGTCACCCGCTACGAGCCCGAGGCCCAAGACATACGACGCGTTCGCGCAGATCGTCGCCACGCGCCATGCCGACACGCTCTATTCGACCGACGGGACGACGATCGACGCCCAAGTGGCCGCACTGCTGCGCGGCGAGCGACTGGCAGGCATCGCAAGCGACTCGGAGGCCGCTGCCGGCGAGCCGGGCACGGGCGGATCAGTGCCGGACGATCGCCGTTGCCGAGTCGTGCACGGGCGGGCTCCTGCTGGCGCGCCTAACCGACCCACCGGGCGCCTCAGAGTATGTGCTGGGCGGAGTCGTGGCTTACTCCAACGAGGCGAAGATCGCCCAGGTGGGCGTCCCAGGCGAGACCATCGAAGCACACGGCGCCGTATCCGAGCAGGTGGCGCAAGCGCTTGCCGAGGGCGCGCGTGCGCGACTTCGGCGCCGACCTGGGAGTAGGGCTGACCGGCATCGCCGGCCCTGGCGGCGGCAGCGAGGAGAAGCCTGTGGGGCTCGTATGGCTGTGCTCGTCTGGCCGACGGATGCGCGAGCTTGACGCGCTCCGTGCGCCTGCCGGGAGGGCGCACCGACGTGCGCGAACGGGCGGCGCTTGTTGCGATGCACCTGATTCGCCGTCTGCTCAGGGTGAGCGCGACGGTGAGCGCGGCTTCAAGCCGGGTTTAAGGACTGCGTTCGCGAGAGAGTCTTAGGCCGCCTGCGCTCGCGAGAGATCTCTCGGCCGCATGCACTGCATGACCTGAGCGGTGCGTACGCTGAGCAGATGAGCCGTAATCCCACGGCACGCCTATTCGTAGCCGTAGATCCACCTGAAGAGGTGTGCGACACACTGGCCGCATGGGCACGAAGCGCGACCCTCAGCGGGGATCGCCGCGTGCGCCCAAACGTGGGACTGCGACGTGCTTGATCCCGGAGTTGCTGCACGTGACGCTTTGCTTTCTCGGCAATCGTCCGGCTGCAGAGATGGATGTTTTCGCGCGAGCACTTGTCGCGATGCGAAGGACAGGCGTTGCGAGCTGTCGCTCGGTGCGCCCTTGTGGCTGCCTGAGCGCAACGCCTAGAGCGCTTGCGGTGGAGCTGCACGATAATGACGGCAGGCTCGGGCGCATGCAGACACAGGTATTGGCTGCGCTGCGAGAAGTGAGCGGCTGGCAGCCTGGTGGGGGAGAGCCAGGCAGCGCGGACCCTACTACCGGCGCACGGCAACGCTCTTCGCCCACACGTCACGGTTGCGCGTATGGGTCGCGCTGCTGGCGTCCTCGAGCGTGCGCTTCCACCTACGCCTTCGCTGTCGTTCATACCTACCGCAGTCTACTGCTCTATCGCTCATGGCCTTCACGCGCAGGGAGCAAGCTACGAAACAATCGCCTCTCATCCAATCGTGTGAGCTTCCGCACCGACCTGGCGGTACTCTTCGTGGAGCCATGAAGCGCTACCACCTCACCACTTTCGGCTGTCAGATGAACGAGCATGACTCCGAGCGCATGAAGGGGATGCTCGAGTCGCTCGGCTACAGCGAGGCGCCGAACGCGCCGAGGCCGACCTGATCCTGTTCAACACGTGCTCGATCCGCGAGACCGCGGACAGCCGCTTCGTGGCGCACCTGGGCGAGGCCAAGCGCCTGAAGCGCGAACAGCCCGAGCGCGTCGTGGGCGTGGGGGGTTGCTGGGCGCAGTCGGTCAAGGAGGAGGTGTTCGAGCGCTTCCCCTTCGTGGACGTGGCGTTCGGGCCCGGCCAGACGCACAAGCTCGCCGAGTTCCTGACCAGCGACTCGCTGACCGCGCAGGGATACTTCGAGTTCGAGGGCTTCACCGGCCATCTCCCCGCCAAGCGCGCACGAGCATTCCAGGGCTGGCTGCAGATCAGCGTGGGCTGCAACTGCCGCTGCTCCTACTGCATCGTGCCGAGCACGCGCGGACGTGAGGTCTCGCGACCGCTGGAGGAGCTGGTAGCCGAGGTGGAGACGATGGCCGCCGACGGCGTGCGCGAGGTGACGTTGCTCGGCCAGAACGTCAACTCCTATGGACGGGATCTGCGTGTGGAGGGCAAATCCGAGACGTTTGCCAACTTGCTGCACCGGCTCGACGCGATCGACGGGATCGAGCGCATCCGCTACACGAGCCCGCACCCGAAGGACATGCGCGAGGACGTGATCCGCGCGCATGCGGAGCTTGCGAGCGTGTGCGAGCACATCCATCTGCCGTTGCAATCGGGCTCCAGCCGCATCCTCAAGGCGATGCGTCGCACATACGACCGCGAGCGCTACCTCGACCGCGTGGCCTTGATCCGCGAGCACGTGCCCGATGCGGCGATCACGACCGACATCATCGTCGGCTTCCCGGGCGAGAGCGAGGAGGACTTCGAGCAGACGCTTGAGGTAGCCGAGCAGGTGGGCTATGACAGCGCGTTCACGTTCATCTTCTCGCCTCGCAGGGGCACCGAGGCGGCTGAGATGACCGAGGGGATCGTGCCGCATCCGGTCAAGGTGGAGCGCATGGAACGACTCGTGGAGGTGGTCCAGCGACGTGCGCTCGAGCGCGCTCAGCGCTTCGTGGGCCGCACGGTGGAGGTGCTCGTCGAAGGCCCTTCGCGCACCGACCCCGAGCGCCAGCGCGGGCGCACGCGCCACAACAAGGTCGTCAACTTCGCGGGCCTCGCCGCTCCCGGCGAGCTGACGCAGGTGCGAGATCGTCAAGGCCACCAGCCAGACGCTCTCCGGCGAGGAGAGCCTGGTGGCTCGCGCCGCGCTAGCTGAAGGACGCGCGGGCAGAGGCACCGCCGCCATGACGTGCACGCGCGGTCACGCACCGGAGGCCATGCCCGACGCGGCGCGTAGGCCACGGTGCTGCGGGAGATTGAAGGACTCGCGCTCGACATGGAGGCGAACATACGTTCCCATAGTTCCGTCCGGTGCCCCGCCTAACTTTGATGCTCCAACTTCGACAGGAGGAGCAAGACGATGCCCGTGACCGATGAGGAGAAGGCCGCAAAGGCGCGCGACGCGGCCCTGCAGGGCGCGCTCGGCCAGATCGAGCGCGAGTTCGGCAAGGGCTCGGTCATGCGCATGGGCGACGAGGGCGCACAGGTGCGCGTCGACGCGATCCCCACGGGCGCGCTGTCGCTCGACCTGGCGCTTGGCATCGGCGGCGTGCCCAAGGGCCGCATCGTCGAGGTGTTCGGTCCCGAGTCCTCCGGCAAGACGACGCTCATCTACCACGTGCTCGCCGAAGCCCAGCGGCTCGGGGGAGTGTGCGCGTTCATCGACGCCGAGCACGCGATGGACCCGCTGTATGCCAAGGAGATCGGCGTGGACATCGACGAGCTGCTCGTCTCCCAGCCCGACTACGGCGAGCAGGCGCTTGAGATCGCCGACATGCTCGTGCGCTCGGGCGCCGTGGACGTCGTGGCGATCGACTCGGTCGCCGCGCTGACCCCGCGCGTGGAGCTCGAGGGACAGATGGGCGACCAGACCGTGGGCGCGCAAGCGCGCATGATGTGCCAGGCGATGCGCAAGATCGCCGGCAACCTGAACAGGACCGGAACGCTCTGCATCCTGACCAACCAGATCCGCGAAAAGGTGGGCGTCATGTTCGGCTCGCCCGAGACCCAGCCGGGCGGGCGCGCGCTGAAGTTCTACGCCTCCCAGCGCCTTGACATCCGCCGCATCGAGACGCTCAAGGACGGCACCGAGGCGGTCGGCAACCGCGTGCGCGTGAAGGTCGTCAAGAACAAGCTCGCCGCGCCCTTCCGCCAGGCAGAGTTCGACATCGAGTTCGGCAAGGGCATCTCCACGGCCGGCTGCCTGGTCGACCTCGGGATCGAGCACGGCATCGTGACGAAGTCGGGCTCGTTCTTCTCATACGGCAACGAGCGGCTAGGCCAAGGGCGCGGCAACGCCAAGGCCTATCTGGATGAGAACCCGGCGATCGCCGGTGAGATCGAGCGCAAGGTCTACGCGGCGCTCGGGATCGGGGCCGACAAGGTGAGGCCGATCCAGGGCACCGAGACGCCGCTGACGGTCGCTCCCGAGCCGGCCGAGGCAGACACCCGCGCCGCTTAGAGCACGGCACACCTCCCGGACGGAAATCCTCCCGGACGGCGTGCCGCCCGGGAGGCTCTATCCGCTTGGCCCACGTGGCCGGGTGACTACTGGGTCGTGGCGCCTGCCGGAGGGCCGCCTTCATAGGCCGAGCCCGAGTTCGAGCCAGAGCCCGAACTTGAGCCCGAGCCCGACTTGCGCCCATGTTCGGGCACGGGTGACCGCTGGATCCCGGCGGCGGTGTCTGCGTCTTCGGCGTCGTCGTTGACGGTGTCGTCGTGGTTGACGGCGTTGTCGTCGACGGGGTGGTCGCCGTGTTGCTGGTGGACTGGGTCGTCGTGCTCGTCGTGGAGCTCGGCGCCGCGGCGGCGCCGGCGATGCCGGCGACGGCTCCGCCTGTTGCCAGAGCGCCAACGACGAGACCTACTCGGATCATGCCTCTGCTTTTCATACGCGAACCTCCGATGGGTGGTAGCGGTTACGCCAACCATCCTGAGACCCGCTCCCTAAGGCGAGCGGAACGTGCGCCTAAGCAAGGACGAAGGACTTTGTAGGAGGCCTTCTTATGCTCCCCGTGGGACGGGAGCTTGAAACAAACGGCCGGCAAACGGCCGGCGTCTCAGCTTGGGCCAGTCGTGACTTCTCTGGTGCCGCGGGTCTTGCGGTACGTGCTAAGGGGCTGCTTGGCGCGGTGGCCGTCGGCCAACTCGTAGGCGATCTTGTCGCTGCCGGACTTGCGCGTGAAGGTGCTGACATCTCCGGTGCGAGACCAGCGAACGCGGAGCCAAGGCGCAGTGCGATCGGGGCGACATCCATCTCGCCGCGGTTGTGCTCGATCGCCTCCACCACGGCCTTGGCGACATCCTCGGGGCTGCGCGTGCCAACACCCTTTGGCAGCTTCACGCCCGCGTCGGCGAACATGCCCGCTTCACGGATGAAGCCGGGGAAAACCGCCGAGACGCCCACTCCCGTGCCGTGCAGCTCGGCGCGCATGGCTCCTGCAAAGCCGCGCAAGCCGAACTTCGTGGCGTTGTAGATCGAGCTTCCCGCCGTGGCTGCCTTGCCAGACAGCGAGGACATGAACAGCAGGTGCCCGCTGCCGCGCCTGACCATCTCGGGCGCGAGCACGTGCGCCATCGCGATCGGCGCGCGAAGGTTTACCTCGAGCGCGCGGTCGATCTCCTGCATCGTGAGCGAGTCAAGCTTTCCGCTGCCGGACAGCGCTGCGTTGGCCACGAGAATGTCGAGCTCGCCCGCCTCTGAGAGCAGACGATCCACCTCGGTGGGCTCGCTTAGATCCACCGCGAGCGCGCGTGCATGCAACTCCGAGGCCAGCGGCTCCAGCACCTCCACGCGCCGACCGGTGAGGATCAGCTGCGCACCCTTGCCGAGAGGGCACGCGCGATCGCATGGCCGAGGCCGCCTGTCGCGCCGGTGAGCAGCACCTTGGAGCCGGAGATCTCCATGAGCTGCAAGCCTACGCGAATGTCTCCGCGCCCGTATGACGCGTGTCGCGCCCACACAACCCAGCGCCTTGGCCGATCGTCCTGTCCGACCCTTCGGTCTGTGAACGCTCGGACAGCCAACTCTCCTAGCGACGTGTGCTCGCGTTCCTTACACGTGATCGCCCTGTTCGGGCCGACCGGCATCGGCAAGACCGCTGTCGCGGTCGCGCTCGCTCGCCGCCTACGCGAGCGCGGCGAGCAGCCCGTGGCGATCTCCGCGGATGCGCTACAGGTCTACCAGGGCATCGAGACGCTCACAGGCGTCGCCACAGACGCCGAGCAGGCAGAGCTGGAGCATCGGCTTGTGTCGTTCCTGCCGATCGACGCGAGCTTCAGCGCCGGCCAGTATGCCGAGCTGGCGCACGCAGAGATCGACGACGCGCTCGCCGAAAGCCGCAGACCGATCGTGGTGGGAGGCACGGGCCTATACCTGCGCGCGGCACTCTGCGAGCTTAACCTTGCGCCCCCCACCGCCGGAGGGTGTGCGCGAGCGCTGGACTACAGAGCTCGAACGTGTGGGCGCACCAGCGCTGCACGCCCAGCTCGCCCAGCGCGCGCCGTGGGCGGCCGAGGAGATCGACCCAAACGACCGCCAGCGCATCGTGCGCTCCCTGGAGCTGCTCGACGTGGGCGAGCTTGAGCCGACCGAGCGGGCCCTCACAGCTGTGGACGGAAGACGATGCGCCGGCCCACGCTGCTGGTGGGGCTGACGATGGAGCGCGAAGCGTTGTATGCACGCATCGACGCACGCGTGGACGCGATGCTCGCGCGGGGGCGCGCGAGGAGGTCTCGAGCGCGCACGCCACCGGCGCAAGCGATCACGGCACGCAAGGCGCTTGGTTTCGAGGAGCTGCTGGCGGGGGACGTGGAGGCGATGAAGCGCCATACGCGCAACTACGCACGCCGCCAGCTCACCTGGATGCGCAAGCTCGCCGGGGTGCAGCGCTCGATCTGACAAACCTCTCGGCCGAACAGGCCGCTGAGGAGATCCTCGCGATGAGCCCCTAGATGTCTCGTGTCGCAAATTTCGGTGAGGATCTCGCCGGATGGCATGATCGTACATTTGAGGTTCGACACTAGACTCTCGCGCCGCATGCCAGAACACGCTGGACAGACATCATCCATCCCGTCAGCCGACGATCGTCGGTGACCTTGCCACGGCAGGCAGGAGCACCCGATGAGATTTGAGAAGTGGCAGGCGCTTGGCAACGACTACCTGATCGTCGAGCAGGCAGAGCTGCCGTTCGAGCTGACCGCCCGGCGCATCCGCAAGCTCTGCGCAGGCCACTTCGGCGTGTTCGCCGACGGGATGCTGTTGCTGGCGCCCTCAGAGGATCCCGGCTTCGTGGCGAATCTGCGCATCTACAATCCCGACGGCTCGGAGGCAGAGCTCTCAGGCAACGGCGCGCGTGAGGCGATCCTCTATTTGCGCCGGCGCGGCTGGACCGACGAGGACGTCTTCTCGATCCAAACCGCCGCCGGGGAGATACGCCCCACGATCACCGGCCCCGATACGTGTCGCGTGGACATGGGCCACGCGAACCTCACTTCCAAGGACTTCCCCGGCGGACCCGGCGAGGGTCCAGGCGAGCTCCTTGCCGACGGTCGCGCGTGGAGCTTCCAGCACGTGTCGATCGGCAATCCCCAGTGCGCGATCCACGTCGACGACCTGGCGACGTTGAACGCGCTCGACCTGCCCAGCATCGGCCCGGCAATCGAAGCGCACGAGCTGTTCCCCAACCGCACGAACGTGTCGTGGTACACCGAGGTCGAAGCTGATGCGGGCGAGCCCACACCCACAAGCGCTGAAGGAAGCGCGACCCGCGACGCAAACACCGGCGCGATCCGCGCACGCATCTTCGAGCGTGGCGTGGGCGAGACGCTCTCCTCCGGTACCGGCGCCACCGGCGCCGCTGTCGCCAACCGGCTGCGCGGTGGGCCCCCGCAGGTCACGGTCTTGCTCGACGGGGGAGAGCTGGATGTCGAGGTAGGAGAGGATCTGCACGTCAACCTGACAGGCTGGGCACGACCCGTGTTCGCGGGAGAGCTCAGCGAGGACTTCATCAAGGAGCTGCATGAGACCGAGTGAGCGCCTGAGCCGGATCCCACCGTACCTGTTTGCCGAACTGGAGCGCAAGATCGCCGCCAAGAAGGCCGCCGGCGTGGACGTCATCAGCCTGGGAATCGGCGACCCCGACCGGCCCACACCGGCGCTGATCGTCGAGGCGATGCAGGAGGCGGTCACCGAGCCAGAGACCCACCGCTATCCCTCAAACCGCGGGCGCGCCGACTTCCGCCAGGCGCTCAGCGACTTCTATGTGCGCCGCTTCGACGTGACGCTCGACCCCGACAGCGAGATCATCCCCGCGATCGGCGCCAAGGAGGCGATCTTCAACCTCAACCTCGCCTTCCTCGATCAGGGCGATGTGGCGCTCGCCTCCGATCCTGGCTACCCCGTCTACACCGGCGGGCCGCTGATGGCCGGTGGCGAGCCCGTCGTGATGCCGCTCGTGCCGGCACTCGGCTTCGTGCCCGATCTCGACGCGATCGACGAACAGACCGCCAGTCGGGCCAAGCTGATGTTCCTCAACTACCCCAACAACCCCACCGGCGCGATCGTGCCGCGCGGGTTCTTCGAGCTGGTCGTGGACTTCGCCAAGACCTACGACATTCTCGTCGTGCACGACAACGCCTATAGCGAGACCACCTACGACGGCTATCGCGCACCATCCTTCCTGCAGACCCCGGGCGCCAAGGATGTCGGCATCGAGGTGTTCTCGCTCTCCAAGGGCTACAACATGACCGGCTGGCGTTGTGCGGCGATACTCGGCAACGCCGAGGTGATCGAGCACTACTGGCGTTTGAAGACGAACATCGACTCAGGCCTGTTCGAGGCGGTCCAGCTTGCGGGCATCGCGGCACTCTCGCCCGACACCGACGCCGAGGTCGCCTCGATGAACGAGCTGTACCGCATCCGCCGCGACCTCGTGTGCGAGGCGCTGGCAAAGGCCGGCGTGCACGTCAACCCGCCCAAGGGCACGATCTACGTGTGGGCTCCGATCCCGGAGGGCTTTGAGAGCTCCGTGGCCTACTGCGAGCACGTGCTCGAGCAGGCGGCGGTCGTGATCTCACCTGGCAGCGCCTATGGGCCGAGCGGCGAGGGCTGGTTTCGCATCGCGCTCACCACGCCCGACGAGCGCCTCGCCGAGGCGGTCGAGCGCTTGGCCAAACTCGGCGGCTGACAACGCTCGGCACAGCGCATCCCCAAGGGCGACCGACGCTCGGTACAGGACATCCGCCGGGCACGATGCGCGCTCGGCACCGCACGCCAAGGGCCGGGGAGACCGATTTGGTTGAACAGGAAGGCTGATCTACACTCGAAGTGGATGAACCAACCCACGAGGCGCGCAAGCCAGCGAGCATTCTGCATAGCCGCGCTCCCTGACGATGAGAATCTGAAGGAGCTGCACGAGCTGCTGCGCACGGCCGGCGTAGAAGTCGTGGGGGAGATGATCCAGCGCCGCGAGCAGCCGCACCCGAACACCTACCTCGGCCCGGGCAAGGTTGGCGAAGCCAAACAGGCCGCACACGAATGCGACGCCAACGTGATCGTCTGCGACGACGAGCTGAGCGCACGCCAGGAGCGCAACCTGGAGCAGGCGCTCGGCATGCCGGTCGTCGATCGCACAACCGTGATCCTCGACATCTTCGCCACCCATGCCTCGAGCGCCGAGGGCAAGCTGCAAGTCGAGCTGGCCCAACTGGAGTACAACCTCGCGCGCATGCGCGGCCTGTGGACCCACCTGGAGCGCCTCGGCGGCGGGATCGGCACACGCGGACCGGGGGAGACCCAGATCGAGACCGACCGGCGCCTCGCCCGCAACCGCATCGCGGCGCTGCGACGGCGTCTGGAGCACGTCAAGGGCACCCGCTCGGTGATGCGCGCCGAGCGCGAGCGGGCGGCGCTGCCGAACATCGCGCTCGTCGGCTACACCAACGCTGGCAAGAGCACATTGCTGAACGCCCTCACAGGCGCCGAGGTGGGGGTGCGCGACCGCCTCTTTCACACGCTCGACCCGAGCACGCGCATGATGCGCATCGACGGACGCGCTCACCTGTTGACCGACACCGTCGGCTTCATCCGCAAGCTTCCCCACCAGGTCGTGGACGCGTTCGGCGCAACATTGCAGGAGACACGCTTGGCAGATCTGCTGCTGCACGTGCTGGACGCCTCGGCACCAGAGCACGACCAGCTCGCGATGCGCAGAGCCGTCGAGGAGGTATTGGAGGAGATCGGCGCCGGCGAGCGCCCACGCGTACTCGTGCTCAACAAGATCGACCTGCTCGAGGAGGAGGCGCGCGAGGAACTGCGCCTGGCACACCCAGATGCCGTGCTCGTCAGCGGCGCAAGCGGGGACGGCCTATCTGAGTTGGAGCAGCGGATCGAGCGGGAGCTGCGCCACACGCTGCGCCCGATGGAGCTACTCGTGCCATATTCGCAGGGCGGTAGCTTGGCCGAGCTGCACGACGTGGCCGGTGACCTGCGCCGTCAAGACACCCCGGAGGGCGTGCTCGTCCGGGCATTGGTGCCCGCCAGGCTAGCCGAGCGCTACGCGAAGTTCGCCGTCGCGAATGGCTCAGCGGTCGTCGCCGCTCCCTGAGAGCACCCCACGCTGCTGGCGTGAGAAAAGCTTCTCCAGGTTCTGTCTGGCGATGTCATCCAAACTCAGGTCGAGCTCGCTCGCGAGCTGCGCAACGTACCAGAGCACATCGCCGAGCTCCTTGGACATCGCCGCGCGGCGCTCGTCGCTGACCTTGCCGCCGTCGTCGCGAATCGTCTTCTTGGCGTGCTCGGCGACCTCGCCGGCCTCGCCGGCCAGCCCGAGCGCGGGATAGGCAAGCCACGCCTCACGGGGATACTCGGCGGTACGACGCGATTCGCGCTGATACTCAGATAGATCCATGCTCGTGATCCTACGCCGCCGCGAGCCCCGCAGCCCGGCGGGCACTTCGATGGGCGTCGTCCTCCAAGACGTCGTCCAGCGAAGCGAGGGTGCCGGCCTCGACTCCGAGCGCGTCGGCGATCAGCCAATCCGCGAACCAAGCATTCTTCGGCAGCAGCGGGCCGTGCAGATAGGTTCCGATCGTGTTGCCGGAGCGAGCCCCCTCGAAGCCGCTGCGACCGTCGTTGCCGTGACCTTTGAGCACCCGGCCCAGCGGAGTTGCCTGCGGGCCGAGATACGTACGGCCGCCATGATTCTCGAAGCCTGAGAGCACGCGCTTTTCACCGTCTAGGTTCACCTCGATCGCGACATTGCCGACCAGCCGCTCGCCCGGCTCACGCACAGTATGCAGGTCGAGCAGACCGACGCCTTGAAGCTGGTCGTCGCCAAGTGTGTAGGACTCGCCCAAGAGTTGGTAGCCACCGCACACGCCCAGCACGATCGCGCCGCGCGAAGTCGCCTCGTGCAAGGCATCGCGCTTACCGCCTACAAGATCCTCGGCACAAAGCAGCTGGTCGCGATCTTGACCGCCGCCGATGTAATAAATGTCGTGGGCTTCCCCGTCAAGCATTTCACCAAGCCCGCTGCCGCTCAAATGAAAGGCAATCCCGCGCCATTCGCAACGGCGCTGCAGTACGAACAGGTTGCCGCGGTCGGCATAGATGTTCATCAGGTCGGGATACAAAGCGCAAACGCGCAGAGTGCGCCCCTTCAGGTCGTTTACCGCCATGAGCTGTCCGCCTCACCGCGTCGCACGAGCAGCTCACGCAGAGCGAGCATCGCCGTATAGGTCGGGAGCACATACAGAGGCGCGGTGCCCTGCCCACCGCCTGTTGTCGGGTGCTCTGCCGTTGCGGCCCCAAGCGCATGGGAAAGATCGTCGATTACACGAATGCGCTCGGGCTCGATGCCTGCGTACTTCAGTCGCAGGGCCAGCTCAGGCGCACGCGTGCCCGAGCAGGTCGCCAGCCGCACGCGCCCAGCAAGCAGCTCGAAGTCCGCATCCCAGATCCAAGACACATCGTGGCCGTCGGCAGTGTTGTCGTTGAGCACTCCAAGCAGGTCGTGGGAGCCCGGCTCCAGTGCAAGCGTGCGTAGTACCTCGTTCGCCCCGGCGGGATTCTTGACAAGCAGGATGCGCGTCTCGCGCCCAGCGACCGTGACCGTCTCAGCCCGGCCGAAAGCGGCCTTGGTGCTCTCCAGGCCAGCCACGATGGCCGCCAGAGGTACCCCCAAAGCGACGCCCAGAGCAGCCGCGGCAAGTGCGTTGTAGACGTTGTAGAGACCAGGCAGCGCAAGCTTCACCTCGGCCTCGCCGTCGGGCGTGCTCAACTGGAAGCGCGCCGCGCGCACGCCTTCCAACACCACAGAGCCGGCAAGCACGGTGGGGGAGGGCCGCCGCTGTCCACACGATTCACAGTGGTAGTGGCCGAGATGACCCAGGTACACAGCGTCGAACACGTAAGGCGCTCCGCAGCGACGACAGTGCTTGGCATCGGCGGCATGCGCCATTCCCGCGAGCGCCAACGAGTCATCGTCGACGCCGAAGTAGACGACGCCAGTCTGCCCTGGGTCCTCTTGGGCCGGTCCGTGGTCGGATTGCCCAGGCTCGCCTCCGACTTCGGCCGGTTTGCGGCCGAGCTCGGCCGGCTCTTGATCGAGCTCCCGCGGTACGTGGTCGAGATCGGCAGGCTCGTAGTCACCGTGCGCTCGCTCGCGTCCCAGGTCGGCGACAAGCGGATCGTCGGCGTTACACACAAGCCGTGCCCGCTCGGCCGGCCCACCGGCTCGCACGGCGCCGGCCCAGCGCTCGGCGATCGTCTCCAGCTCGCCGTAGCGGTCGAGCTGGTCGCGAAACAGGTTGCCCAGCACGAGCACGCGCGGATGCAGTTGTCCGGCAAGCCGATCGAGCCACAGCTCGTCGACCTCGAACAGCCCGAGCTCGCCCGCAATCGTGCCGTTGCGCCCGGCGGCATCGAGCAGCGTCGAGGCGATCCCGCCGGCCATGTTGGCACCTGCCTGGTTGTGCACGAGCGAGATGCCGGCAGCCTCGAAGATGCTCGCGGCCATAGCCGCCGTAGTGGTCTTGCCGTTGGTGGCAGACACCAACACGCTGCCACGGGGTAGACGTGCCGCAAGGTCGGCAATCGCAGAGGAATCCATACGCACAAGCAGCTTCCCCGGCAGGCTCGTACCGCCACCGCCGCGCAGACGTGAGACAGCGCCGACGGCGCGAGCAAGAGCGAGCTTCGGCCCCAGCGTAACGCTCATCGCTCTGGTGTAGCGGCGTCTGAGTCGGTCCCGCCAGCGAGAAACGCATCCGCGCCAGGGCCCTCGGTCGGCACGAGCACGCGTACGGCGCCACCGATCGTGCGTACGCGCAGCGGCAGCTCGCCGATCGGATCGCCGTCGGCATACATCGTGAACGGGCGATCAGCGCTGATGGTTATTTCCCGCGCACGAAACACTTTCACGCTGGACTCGCGCACATGCGCACCGCTGAACACCTTCGGCAGAATCTTCGTGAGGAAACTGAGCTTGCTCACCTTTTCCAGCACCACAACGTCAAGCAGGCCATCGTCGAGCAAAGCATCGGGTGCCGCACGCATGCCGCCGCCGTAGGTCTTCGAGTTACAGGCTCCCACCGTGTAGCCGCTGAAGTCATGCCGCTCGCCAGGAGGGTCGAGCTCTATCTGAAAGCGCGCCGGGCGCCAGAACAAGAGTGCACGCAGCGCCCCGTAGGCGTATACAAGCCCACCAAGCCATGCAGGAGCCTCGTTGGCGATGCGATTGGCATCGCTGTCGAAGCCGGCGCTTGCGATGCCCACGAACGCCTTCCCGCTTGCCCGCCTGCCGTGTGCCCATTGGGTATGCCCTTCAGGGTGCACCCCTTGGGATGTCCCCGGATGGGGCTCGACCTCGCCGAGATCCAGCTTGCGCGAGAAGCCGGCGGCAACGACCGCACAAGCCTCGACCGGATCGGCCGGAATGCCGAGCACGCGTGCGAGGTCGTTGCCACGCCCACCAGGCAATACGCCGAGCAGCGCATCGGGAAACTCGCGCAACACGTCCGCGACCGCACCGACCATCCCGTCGCCGCTCAAGCACACAGCGGTCTCGCCGGCAAGCGCGGCTTCGCGCGCAAGCTCGCGCGCGTGAGCCAGATCGCGGGTCAGCTCGCTACGCACCTGCAGGCCATGGCTCTCGAGAGCCGCGAGCACGCCCGGCAGCACACGCCCGGCTTTGCCTCCTCCGGCGGAGGGGTTCACGATCAGACAGACGGGCGCACTCATCGCGCAAGCGTATTGCGCCGTGGCCGCGTCACGGGCGGGCGTAGGCAACCGCCACTGTTGGGAATCGCGGAAGGATGCTTTAAGAATGCGCGAATATGGCGCAGATCAAAGGGACGCACGACTATGCTGCCCCGATGTTCGCCCACTCGAGTGTCGCGCGCCGGCTGCTGTGCGGTTCGGCTACGACAGCCTTCGGGCTCGTTTTGACAGCCTGCGGCAGCTCCACGACTGGCGCCGGAACATCTACAGGCACGCCCATCCATCCCAAAAATGGAGGATCGTCGTCGAACGTCAAGCCTGTATCCGCCTCGAGCAGCGGTAAATGCACGAGAGCGCAGGCACCAGTGCCAAGGGGTGCGCAGCGCGTCCCCAAGCCGACGCTCGAGCTCGACCCGACCAAGCGATATGTGGTGGGCCTCGCCACCAACTGCGGCAGGATCGAAATCGAGCTCGACGTACGCCAAGCTCCACGTACGACCGCATCCTTCGCCTACCTGGTCAAGCGCGGCTTCTACAACGACCTGACCTTCCATCGGGTCGCGGCCGGCTTCGTCATCCAGGGCGGCGACCCCAACGGCGACGGCTCGGGAGGGCCCGGCTACACAATCGTCGAACCGCCACCGAGCAACATGCGCTACACCCTCGGCACCGTGGCGATGGCCAAGACGGCAACCGACCCGGACGGAGCCTCGGGCAGCCAGTTCTTCATCGTCACCGCCCCCAACGCGGCCCTGCCGCCGCAATACGCGCTGGTCGGAAACGTCGTGGGCAGCTTCGCCGGCGTGGATAGGATCGCCAAGCTCCCAACCTACCCGCCACAGGATGGCGCTCCGACGACTCCGGTGGTCATCCATCGCGCGACGCTGTCTTCAAGCTGAAGCCGCGGCGCAAGTCGGGCGCCCAGTCGGCGCTAGCTGTGTCCACCCGGCGCTTGTCGAGTTTTACTTAGAGGAACGAGTGGCGCCCGCGGCCGCGGCCTGAGCGCGATCCCGACGCCTGCGTCCCACCATCGCGGCGATCGCCACCCCTGCGATGGCAACGAATAGCCCAAGCAGAATCCCCGGTGCCAGCCCAAGTCCACCGAACGGCAGCGCCACGAGCTCTACGATGCCAAGGCCAAGCGCCAGCAGCAGAACGATCAGCGCAACGATCAGCAGGATCCCGCGTGTACGCGCGAGAATCCCAGCGCTGGCGGGGGGTATCAATAGCCCCATAGCGCGCAAAGCAAACATCTGACGCCCGGTGGGTGGTGTCTGACCGAGACGCTCGACCGCGCTCTTCAGATCGCCCGCGCGACGCTCGGCAAGCGCCAGCGATGCGTCTGCCATCCGCCTGATTTGCATCCGTTCCTGAGGTCTGGCAGCCGCGATCGCCCGCTGGAAGTAGGCGCGCGCCTGCTCAGCGTCAAAGCGCTCGGAAGCACGCGCGCCAAGGATCGCAAGCGCGGCGGACTTGTACTTAGTCTCGGCCTCGAGCTCCTCGTCAGAGCGCTGCTCGAGCGCTTCGATCGCTGCCTGGGAGCCGCGCTGCTCGACGCGGATCTGTCGTTGCTTGGGAGCCATGACGGTTCATTCTATGGCGAGCACGTCTCAGGCGCTATTCTCGCTGATCCGGAGCAACTTGAGAACAATGCGTCGAATCATCTCGCACATATCGCCAATCGCGGTGCTCGCAGCCGTGTGTCTCTGCGGACCGGCTGCCACCTGTGCGGTCGCGGCCACAGGAGCAAGCACTTCGCTGAACAAGGCCGAGCTAGACAAGTCGGTGCAAGAAGCGCTAGCAAAAGCCGAGACGGGCACAAGCGCCGGCGCTCAAAATCCAGCAGCGGCGGGAGCGGAAACGCCATCCTCGAGCGAAGCCTTCGGTGCTCCCTCGGAATCGTCCTCGAACTTGACCAGTAGCGCGGCGGGCGAAGAAGAAGAAAGCACAGCAAAGACAGCCACTACGGCTTCGGGCACTGCGCTGAGCAGCATCTCGACCGGGGTGGTCATCCCCGTCGCCATCATCTGCATCGTGCTGTTGGGGGGGATAGCGTTTCTGATACTTCGCGACGCGCGCAGCGTCGCCCCCGCCGGCGACGGTCTCGCCAGCCGCAGTACCGCTGAGGAACACGCGGCCCGCAGACGAAAGCGCCGCGCGAAGACAAAGGCGGCGCGCCAGCAGCGTAAGCGCAACCGCTGAGCTCACAGCCCCGCGACCGACCGCGACACCATCGTGCTGTGTAGAGCGCCGCGGACGAGAGAGTCAGTGGCGAGCGAGCGAGCGAGCTACCACGCGGCGTGGAGGCTTGCGCACGCGCGCGGGAGAGGGCACGCTAGGTGAGCCGTGCGGCCCGCGGCGGGGCCGGTGGGGACGAGGAAGCCTGGGGTGCGGCTCAGCTGGACATCCAGGCAGAGTCTTGCTTCCTCCTTCGTCTTCACCGGTGTCGGACTCGGAGCCACCGTGGTCTTCGAGCACGTTCATCGCGGCGTCCGAGCGCATCGGAATCCACACCATCAGCGACGCCACAACGAGCTTCACCAGCGCCACCAGTGCAAGCAGCAGCCACAAAGACATAGCCTCGATGCTACTACCAAGACTCGCCAACGCAAATGTCGGCCGAGCAGTCTTGGCGCTCGCCCACAGGCGCGATTCGGTCGAGGCTCAACTGCTTGTGGTGACCTGAACGGTGACGCTCCCAACCGCGCGCCGTTCTTGAAGGGCGCAGCCGGCGATTTCGTTCAGGAACTTGGCACCAGGGGAGGAAGACGAAGCCGGCAAGTTTGCGGGGGCTTTTGCCTTTGGTTTACATAACATACATTATCGAGCACTGGAAGGTAGTGCATCAGTTTGAAAGTGAGACGATCTCAGCGAGACTCCAAACGTGATCCTCGACGCCAACGGCCATCGCTGGTGTGCGTGGAGCGGTCTGGCACGATCTTAAGAGTATAAGTCCGTCAGCGACGAAAACATCTAGAACTCCCACCCGGCATGGCCCAAACCAAACCCACCCCTCCTAAGCGTCCCAAGGCGCGCGAAAAGGACCTCGACAAGCTCGTCAAGAAGGCGTGGGAGGCGGGATGGCGCTGCGAGCGACGCAAGAGCAACTACATCCTCTGCTACCCGCCCGATGAAGACCAAGGACCGATCGTCGTCAAGTGCACGCCGAGCGAAGGTCGATACCTCAAGAACCTTCGTGCGGCCTTCGAACGCGCTGGGCTCGAACTCTAGGCCGGGACCAGATCGCGCGGGTCCGCAGAGCGAGTAGCGGTATCCGTGTCGAATCCAGTCGGAACTACTGATTCGATGGCACCAACAACGGCCGCAACACGCTGATGCACGCTGGCCTTCGTCTCGTTCTCGACCGTGAAAAGAATCTCAACCGTTAGTGGATCGTAGATGCACCGGATCGCGGCCCCTGGAGCCGCCTCGGCGGCATGTTGGTCGATGACCTCTTGAACCACGATTGCCCAGTCGGCCAGCTCGTCGCGCGAACAGCCGCCAAACTCTAGGCGGAGCACAACACACGTCTCCTGAGGATTTGAAGAGGTCATAGCCTCGTTGTCGGTTCTTTGGGCCGTCGTCATGAATGCTGTTCTTGCTAAACGTCGGGAACCCCACACTCCCACCCAGTCCATAGATCGGTAGGAAAGTAGGGTGGTAGTAGGACAGATGGTATCAGTCGATGACCCTTGTAATGCATGTTACAATCTGTCGTCCCAACTATTGGTCCGGGCTACCTCAGAGCGGGGCCACACCGAACTCTGGCGTGGCACTTCAATCGTCGTTTAGGCCGCGATCTGATCGAAGTGCAATGCCGCTCGTGTGGGGAAGACCAGATCCTCTGCCGTCTGGTGGATCAACCCGGCTCCACGGAGCCGCGTCAGGGCGTTGTGCGTGTCTTCCGGCTTGACGTGCTTGTCAATGCGGTCGCGGATCAACTCGTCCACCGACCAGGGCCGTTGGTCGTCCGGGTCGATGAGCCGGGACAGGACGCCCCAATCGTGCATGTTGTCCGCCTCGACCGCTGGGTTAGGCTCTTGTACGGGCATGGAGCTAATCCCTCCTTGCTCAAGGCCCCGGCGCGGACTGATCCTCTGCGTCGGGGCTGCTGGTTTTATGGATGCCCGCCAGCGTAAACCGCTCAAAGCCTGTTCAGCGGCTCAAATCGAAACTGATGCACTACCTTCCAGTGGGTAGTGCATCAGTTTGAAAGTGAGTGCTGCGGCGTCTCATTCATCTGAGACCGAAATCTCACTGATGTGAGACGGCGTTGTCTCATCCATGTGAGACTGGCGGTGTGGCGTCTCATCCATGTGAGACTGGAATTCTCACCTATTTGAGACAGCCGCGTCTCATCCATATGAGACAGGTCGATTTCGGGACGTCTCACTGATGTGAGACAGCAAACAGGCACCATTGCGTTTGGCGAGCACGCATACCTTGACAGTGATGTCGGCCATCGAGCCCTTCACGCCGTGGTCTGCAGGACGCTGTCGTCTACGTCGGAGGGGCCAGCGTCGAGCGCCGTGCCCGCGGGGGCGTACACCGGCTTGCGGTTGAGACGTTTTCGCTGGAAGTCCTCTGCCAGGAGCGTGCCCACCTCCCCAAGCAGCGCGCGCCGGTCGCATCCCGGGCGCGCCAACAGCCTGGCGGTGGCGCCTAGCAGGCGCGGCGGGGTGAAGACTTGCGAGGGCCGCGACCGGTGGCTGTAGAACAGATCCAGGAACGTGCCGATCTTGCCCCGCTCCAGCAGTCGCCTCTCGATCTCGGGTACCACCGCGGGCGTCGACCCAGCCTTCCCCATATCGGTAGCGAGCCAGTAGTGCTCGGCCGCGTCCTTGTCTCGCCAGCTGCCCCAGGCCGCCATCTCACTGTCAATGCCTTCTCCGGAGCCATCCAGCGCGCTTGCGATCGCTGGCACGAGCGCGTCGACCTGCCGGAATGCGTCCTGTATGCCCTGACCGGGCGTCGGGTCCTTGAAGTTGCCGGCGTCGCCGACCAGCACCCAGCCGGGGCCGGAGGCCTCCCGGAAGAACCCCTCCCAGCGCAGCATGCCGAACAGCTTCCCGGTCCGACGCGCGCCCGAGAGTGCCTGCGCCACGGGCCTGCAGCTGCATGCGTACTCCATGAAGCTGCCCTCCAGATCCTCCCTAAAGCGAGGGAGATCAGCCAGATCCGGAATCAGGATGACCTGATAGAGGCCGCTGTCGGCGTGCGTCGCTGTCACCAGTCGATTGCCCCACCGGTGGAACACGAATGCCGGATCGGGGCCGGGCTCGACTCCCTCGAAGAAGGACCAATAGAGGAATCGCTCGTTCGGCGTGAGGTTGTACTTGCGCGCCCCGACGAGGCTCGCGATCGTCGAGTTGCGACCGTCCGCGCCGACAACCAGCCGCGCCCGGAGCGTCGTCTCCGAGCCGTTCTGTGCGACCCGCACGCCGGCCACTCGACCCTGATCCTCGAGGAGTCCTGTCACCTTGCTCGCCATCTGCAGATCGGCGCCCGCCTCCGCGGCGCTCTGAGCCAAGATCGGATCGAGCAGCATCCGGCGCACCGATGCTGTACCCCCGACGTCGCCTGACTGCAGCTGAATCGGGGTCACGAACTCGAGGTCCTCCTGACGCAGGTCGACGCGGTCGAGGAATGGCGCGCCGGTCGCGCGTATCTCTTCGATGACCCCGAGGCGGTCCAGGAACGCCAGCGCCTGGGCCTCGAAGATGTGGGTCGAGAGGGTGTCGCTCGGAAAGCTGGCCTGCTCGACGAGTGCGACCTTGAGGCCCCGGCGTGCGAGCAGCGTCGCCAGCGGCGACCCCGCGCAGCGCGCACCCACGACGATCACATCGAATACCTGGCTCATGCGTCCTCCGATCTCTCTGTTCGCTTCGAGGTCTGGCCTCGTTGTCACCGAGACTGACCGGCGGAAACGCGTGGTACATCGGCCAGACGGCGTATTCGAGCGGGCGGCGGTGGCGTATTCGGCGCCGGTGCTGCCGGCTCCGTGGAGCGCCGGAGCTAGAGGTCTCTTCGCGCCGCCTGCGCTGCAAGCTCGGCACGCGATGAGACGGCGAGCTTGGCGAACACGTGGGACAGGTGCGCCTGGACGGTGCGCGGCGAGATGAACAGCCGCTCGCCGATCTGAGGGTTGGTCAGGCCCTCGGCGACGAGCTCCACGACCCGCAGCTCGGCGGGGCTGAGGCTCTCCCAACCGCGCAACGGCCGCTTGCGTTCTCCGCGGCCGCGCTCGGCGTAGGCGACCGCATCATCCAGCGAGGCCGAGGCGCCGGCCGACCACGCCGCCGCGAAGGCCTCCTGGCCGAGCGCCTCGCGCAGCGCGCTGAGCTCCGCTTCGTAGGGCGGCTGACGCACCGGGAAGCGCACGCAGCCCACCGCGGCGCGAATGCCATCCGCCGCAGCGAGCAACCGAACCGCCTGCTCCGCGCTCTGCAGCTCTGAGACGAGCGCCGCGAGCGACTCCAGCACGTCCGCGACGCCACCCGGGTCGCCGGCCTCATAGAACGCGCGCAGAGCCTCGTGGAGCAGCTGCTCAGCTCCGGAGACCTCGCCGGCCTCGCGTGCGAGCTGCGCTTGCGCCTCGAGCGCGGCCCCGATCGCCAGCGGGTTCTTGCTCTCGCGCGCGACGAGCACCGCTTCTTCGATCGCGGCGACGGCCGTTACCGTCTCTCCGCGCGCCAGCTGGGCGGCCGCCGTGATGAGCAGCGCGGGGACGGTGAAAGAGGCGTAATTGCTCGCCCGCGCCGTCGGCAACGCCTCACTCATCATCGTCTCCGCACGCTCGAGCTCGCCGGTGGCGTACTCCAGCAGTCCCAGCTGCCACTGCATCAATGGCGTGCCGTTGTGGGCCATACGCACGCCCAGCGCGATCGACTCCTCGATGTGCGCTCGCGCGGCCGCCCACTCCCCGGTGCGGGTCTTGACGAAACCGAGGGCCCCGAGATCGATCATCGCGAACAGTGGGTCGCCGAGCGAACGCGACTGCGCGAGAGCCTCCCCCAGCATCGCCTCCGCCTCCGCGAATCGACACTGCACCGCCGCGTTGAAGCCGAGCCAGCTGAGCGACTCACGGATACCGAGCAGGTTGCCCGCCGCACGCGATACCGCCAGGGCGTCTTCGAGCAGCGGCGGCGCAGCCTTCAGCCGCCCACCAACATTTGCAAGAAAGCCGGCTCCGTAGAGCCCATCGGCCAGAAACCAGGCGTCCCCGAGCGGGCGCGTGATGGCGATGCTCTCTTCGAGCACGGGCATCGCAGCCTCCGGCTCGAGCGAGATCAGCGCCCACCCGAGCAGATCGAGCGCTCGACCCACCGTGCGCTCGTCACCCACCTCACGGCCGATCGCGAGCGCCTCCTCGGCGAAGCGCCGCGTCGCCACCCAGTCGGTTGAGATCGTCCCGATGTGGCCCACAGCAACCAGCGCCTTTGCCCGAGCGAGCCCGCTTGCGCCCTCCCCGGCTAGCGCCGACTCGAGGTGCCCCCGGCCCTCGCGCCAATGGCCACGCGCCTCGAAGAACAACCACAGCGCGGCGGCGAGGCGTAGAGCCTCATCGACGCGCCCCGCGTCGACCGCCCACCCGAGTGCACCGCGGAAGTTGTCCAGCTCCGTCGTGAGCGGCTGGAGCCACTGCTCAAGGCGCGCCCCGTACAGATCCGGCTCCGCGGACTCGGCAAGCGCCAGGTGGTAATCGAGGTGCTGGTTGCGCACGAGCGCAGCCTCGGCGGCGTCGCTGAGCTTCTGCCGCGCGTACGCACGCACCGTCTCAAGCAGTGCGTAGCGAGTCCTGGCGCCCTGCTCCTCGACCTGCACCAGCGACTTGTCGACGAGGCTCGAGAGCAGGTCGAGGATCTCAACGACCTCCAGGCCACCGCCGGCGCAAACCGCCTCGACCCCATCGAGCGTCCAGCCGCCGGCGAACACGGAAATGCGCCGGAACAGTGTTTGCTCGGCCGCGCTGAGCAGGTCGTGGCTCCAATCGACCGAGGCCTCGAGGGTGCGCTGCCGCGGCATCGCCGTGCGTGAGCCACCCGTCAGCAGCACGAACCGCTCGCGCATCGCCTCAGCGATCTCCTGCGGCGTCAGCAGCCGCACGCGTGCGGCCGCCAGCTCGATCGCCAGGGGGATTCCGTCCAGTCGCCGGCAGATCGTCGCCACCGCCTCCGCGTTCGCGTCCACCAAGCCGAAATTCGGTCGCACCTGTCGCGCCCGATCGCAGAACAGCTGGATCGCTTCGACCTCCGCGAGCGCCGCCGGTGCCAGCTCGGCTTGCGGAACCTGCAGCGAGGGAACCCGCCAGCTCTGCTCTCCCTCGACCCCTATCGACTCGCGGCTCGTCGCGAGGATCACGACACCGGGGCACGCCTCGAGCAGCGTGGCCGCCAACTCCGCGCACGCGCCCAGCAGGTGCTCGCAGTTGTCGAGTGCGATCAACAACCGGCGCTCGGCGAGCTGCGTCGTCAGCGTGTCGATCACCGGCTGCGACGGGAACTCGCGAATCGAAAGCGCGCTCGCAACCTCGCTGGCCACCAGCGCCGAATCGCTGATCGGCGCCAGATCCACCCACCACACACCATCAGGGTGATCGTCAAGAGTCTCGGCGGCCACCTGCAAGGCCAGCCGCGTCTTCCCGCTCCTCCCGCTCCGGTCAGAGTGAGCAGTCGCGATCGGCCGAGCAGCTCACGAACCTCTGCGATCTCGGCCTCGCGGCCAACGAAGCTGGTGAGCTGGACGGGCAGGTTGTTCGGGAGGGCCGACAGCGAGCGCAGCGCCGGGAAGTCGTCGTCTAGATCCGCGTGGCACAGCTGGTACACCTGCTCCGGGCGCGCCAGGTCGCGCAGCCGATGCGCACCGAGGTCACGCACGCTGACCCCGTCGGGCAGGCCGCCTGCGACCAGCTCATACGTCGTGCGCGACAGCAGCGTCTGCCCGCCATGTCCGATCGCCCGCAGCCGAGCACAGCGATGGATCGAGGGGCCGGTGTAGTTGCGCGCATCGCGCAGCACGGCCTCACCGGTGTGCAGCGCGACACGCACGCGTAGATCCACGCCCTCAGGCCACGGCTCGCTTCTTATCGCCCGCTGCAGATCGACTGCGCACGCAACCGCATCCGACGCTCGCACGAACACGCCGACCGAACTGTCACCCTCGCCCTGCTCCTCCGGAAGCACCCCGCCACGCGCCTGCATAGTCTCGGCGAGCAGGTCGTGACAGCGCGCCATCACCCCCGCCATCACCTCGCCCCGCTCCTCCCACAACAAGGTCGAGCGCTCGACATCGGTCAGCACGAACGTCACCGTCCCAATCGGGACGATCGCCACCGCGTCCTGGTCAGCTCCGCCCACCGGAATCATGATCTCCTCGTGCATCATCCCAAGCCTGCCGTGCCGTACGGTGGACTACATCGGCCAAATGGCCTATTCGCCGTCAGAGCTGGCCGGATCGGCGATGCCCGCTCGCTTCGACCGACCCCTGTCCCTGTCCGTGTCCGCGTCGTGGCCCGAATGGCTTCCCTGTCTCACATGAATGAGACGCCAGCGGTCTCATATGAGTGAGATTGGGCGTCTCAGATCGGTGAGACGCCGCAGGCGGTTAGCCTGGAGGTCTCATTCATATGAGACTGGCCGAAGCCCGAGCCCTCTGACTTCTCGTCAGCCCGGGATCGCTCTCTGGCCTCCAGGCTCTTCGCGGTTCGGCGTCGTCCTTATTTCCTGCTGAGCATCGCTTCGTACTGCCTGCGGCGCCTCAGCGGTCGCCGGTTTCCCCTCAGCGATCCGGGGGAGTACGCGGCTTGTGCGCCTTAGTGCTGGCTGGTCTGCGCCGGCGATGCCGTCTCGCTGCTGTTGCCTGTGGGGCGCTGGCCTTTGATTTCGGCGTGTACTTCCTTGAGCTCCAAGCTGAGTTGCTCTATGCGTTGGACGAGGCGATCTTCGCTGGCGGCGCTGGCCTGACGGTGATTTCGCGCGACGAAGCCGCTGGTGATCATGGCGATAATCACGGTGAGGAACGCCAGTCCGCCGAGGAGCAGAAACGACGCGATGATACGCCCAGCAGTACCTACCGGCACGACATCCCCATAGCCCACGGTGGTGACGCTCTCAAGTGCCCACCACATCCCGAGCCAGACGGTGGGAAAGGTCTTTGGCTCCACGAGATGCTCGAGGACCCCGAAGACCACGATGGCGAGAAACCACACGCAGATGATCAGGATTGCCGCATCGCGTGGGCGTAGCCCCTTGCGCTGCTCGCGGCCGCTAGCCCACGCGAGCAGCCGCTCTCGACTCGTCTGATCTCCTGCCATCAGGAGGGGCCCTCGCCGAGCGCGATGCGAAGCCAGTCGTGCCCGCTACCCGGATCGAGGCTCGCGAGGAACTGTGCGCGTGAGCCGTCCCAGCTTTCCGTTGCACGGTCGCTCGCTCGTGCAACGACCGCCTGGCGCATCTTTTGGTCATCGCAACAGACCAGCACGAGGGCCCCATTCGGGCCAGCCCTAGCGAGGATCGCGTGGACTGCCTGCTCATCCGATCCAACATGCGCCCCACGCGAATGGATCTCATCGACCCCGCCCTTCGCGCCCTTCAGCGTCGAGAAGATGCCCGTAAACCCGATCGTCGCCGATAGGGAAACGCGGAGCAGGGTGTAAACAAAACCGCTGGCTGTCAGAACTCGCGACTGGGTGATCTCAAGCGAACCGTCCTTGTTGGCGCTGATCACCAGAGCAGTCGCGTGCCCCTTACGGGCCTTCGCGCGAAATCCCCGTCTAAGCGACACCAGCATATGCTCGGCAGCGTGACGGCTCTCAAAGCTGGCAAGGATCACGCAGTCCTGTCCACCATCGACATCGGACGCCATCCACCGATCATCCCACTATGCAGGCACGACGCTAGCGCCAAACGAGCTCCCGGTCGTTTGTTGGGATCGTCAGACGAGCATCGCGTCCACTACATCGAGCAGCACGCGACCAGCAGCGTGATCGTCGGTGTCCAGGCCCGCGATCAGGCCGTTACCCGCTGCTCACCAGCGGATGGGCAAGACCGACCACCTCGCTCGCCCCGTCGACGCTCTCGACAGCCACAAACTTCAAGGTTTTCGATCCCCCATTTTGGTCCGTAACCGGCATTACGGACCACGCAAAAGGAGCCCGGGAAGGGCTGTCGAAAGCGTCTACGAATGCGCACCACACACGCAACTCCACGACCGAGCAAGCCAACCGTTCGCGGCTGGTGAGCTTCGACGCGAACGCCGCGAATTGGCCGATCGCCTGCGCGCCGCGCCGATTCGCCAGCTCAGACACCGCGCCCAGCGTATGAACTTATCCCCCCTGCCGATGCTCTCTACACTTAAGAGCTGTGTCGATGCACCCTGCCAGCCAGAGCGAACCCGAGCACTTGGAGCTCCCGGTCGAGGAGCTGCTGCGCCGCGCGCGTCCTTTGCCTGACCACGATGAGATGGTGATCGAGGATCTCAGCCAAGTGGAAGGCGAGGCTTTCCTCGCCGCCGTCCAGTCTTGACCGCATCGGGATCGCGTGGCGCGATCGTAATCGACACAGATGTCTTCAGCGCCGACCTGGTCCCGGCGTCACGCTTGGCAGAGCGCTACGCACCGGTCATCACCGGCCGGCCGGCGTTCATCTCCTTCCAGACGGCCGCAGAGCTGCGCTACGGGGCGATCCACCGCGGCTGGGGCGAGGCACGAATGCTCAAGCTCAACAGCAAGATCCAGCGCGCAGAGGTCGTCCACACCGGCCCCGAGCTCGTGACGATATGCGCCCAGCTGCGCGCCGACTGCGCCGCGATCGGCCATGCTCTCGCACAGCGCGAGCACAACGCGGATCGCTGGATCGCCGCGACCGCGATCAGGCACGCACCGAAGGCTACTTCCGCCCGCCGCGCTCAAGGCCAGAGCAGGACGATCGCGCTGGCACACTCCTGGGTGTGCTCACTCTCTTTGGTGCCTGCACCGTCACGTTCATGGTCCTGATGTACGCGCTGGAACGACGCGGCCGAGGCTTCATCCTGGCCTTCGCTTGCGGCTGTGCCCTCTCGAGCGTCTACGGCTTCCTCGCGGGCACCTGGCCCTTCGGCGTAGTCGAGGCGATCTGGGCAGTGATCGCGTTGAAGCGCTATCAATCGAAGCCAACGACACACACCCACCCGACGAAGACCTGACCGTGCCCTCCCCCACCTATGAACTCGTCAACGGCGACGTACACCGTCACGGCCCGCTACGCCACGCTCACCCACACACCGGGCCACACGAACACGATCGCCATGAGCACCCCGCATGACGATCACGACGAGCACACGCACGGTCATTCACACGGGCTTGTAGACGAGAGCATCAAGCGCTCGCGCAAGGGCGTCCGCACCGTCACGCTCGTGCTCGGGATCCTCGCCAGCACCGCCGCGGTGCAAGCGCTCGTGTTCGCTTTCACCGACAGCCTGGCGCTGCTCGCTGACCTGATCCACAACGGCAGAGATGCGCCCCGCGCTGACCAGCCTGGTAACAAAGCCCTACACCTTGGGTGGGTCGTCTTTTGTACGTCGAGGACGGATGCTGCTCGAGCAATCCAACTCCAAGGGGGACACTCTGATGCAGACGACGCCCGAGCAGCCATACACACAGCACCACGGCAGGTGGTATAAGGGGGATCTTCAATCAGGGGACATCGCTGTGCGGGTCATACGCTTCGCGCCGGGCGCTAGAAAAGACACCATGGGAAACCGATGTGTACGCACCAAACTTCGGCCTGGAGTGAAGGCTCCACCTTGCGTTGCCTTCGTTGCAGCTATCGCGTTGGTCCTCCCGGCCCTCGCGCAGGCAGCGCTTCCTCAACCGATCTATTTCTTCGCCGACACCGCCCAACCGATCAACAAGGAGAACCCCCTCGTCATCCGGCCTCGGGGATTCTTGCTGTTCCAGGATGGCCAGTGGGTCCTTGAACGCCTACGCTGGACAGGTTGGGGTTCAAGCGCTGCTCGCGCGACTGGTGTCAGCAGCTCAAGCGACGACATCCCAAACGCGGCGGAAGGCAAACGAATCAAGACATTGGTTCACGTCACGCTGTCGAACCCAGGACGATTCCAAGGTCACGAGGTGTACCGCTGCTTCACGATGACAGTTCCTCCTCCGGCCTCCGATATGCACCTATGCCTCGGACACTCGCACGGCATCTACATCCTCGAACCGGCGTAGCACCCCGCCCCTGATCCAATGCTCAAAGGGGACATCCGGATGTACAGACGACTCATGACCATAGCTACCCTCGCGAGCTCCGTTGCTGCAATCTCCGCGGCTCCTGCGGCCGCGGCCGAACGATCGTGCGGCACCGAGCGAGTCCAACCCGGGAGGATCTCCCCGGCCACGACGGGCTCTACGACCGCTCCGGGCATCCCCTACAAGATCATCGTGGAGCGCGGCTCGGTCTCCTGCGGCAAGGCGCGCAGCCTGATAAAGGCGACGGGCGAAGGCAAGGGCAAATGGCATGAGGCTCCAGATGTCGCGCAGATCTACACAAGCTTCTCCGGGGGCTGGTCGTGTGCCCTTGCCACAGGAGGAAATTACGGCTGCTGGCGAGGCCAGCGCATCGGGGTTGACCAGCACGCGAGCGAAATCGCCGGCATACAGCTCTAGCCGCCGGTTCTCAGCAGGCGGCTGGACGCGGCCTGGACGCGGCCCCGGTGCTCACGGCGCCTTGGCGAGGTAGCTGTGCCCCGCCCTGACTGTGACGTGCCGGTGGTTGACGCGGTTGACGACCGCCACCCGGTCGGTCGCCACATGGATCAGGGTGCCTTCGCAGAGATCCTCGGTCAGCCAGCGGGTGCCGCGTACGGACGCCGAGGCGTAGTTGCCGCTGGTCGTGAAGTTGCCGTGGCCTTCGGCCCACAGTTTGCGCACCACATGCTTGCCCGTCGCGTGCGTTGACGCCGCGCGGGCGACATGCGCCCGCTCTCGTGCGGTCGGGCACACAGAGAAGTCACCACCCGTGAGCGTCGCCACGACCATCCCGTTGCGGCCCTGCGTGACCACGAATTCGCCTCCGGACAGCGTGACCGTCTGAGTGGCGCCGTGCAAGCCGGCGGTCGTCACCGACACGCTGCCGTGGGTAGCATCCACGACCGTCCCGAACGAGATCTGACCGACTGCCGTGAGGGCGACAAAGGTCGACGATCCAGGCAGCTTGACCAGCACGCTGCCGGAGACCAACTTCAGGTTGGCAGTGTGACCCAACACGGGTGCCGCTACAGCGACCAGCGGCAAGCTGCTCGTGGCCGATAGGTCGCTCTGCGCGAGGGGCGCCTCGTAAATGCCACTAGGCTGGTCGCCGACGGCCGTGCAGCCGGCGGACAGCACGCACGACACGCCAACCAGTCCGCCTGACCAAGGACTGCCGCTGGCGGCGGTCGTGAGGGGGAGCGAGACGCTGCTCCAGCGGCCGCGATTCCAGTCGGCAACAAGCGGCTTGCTCCGGCTGGTGGCCTCGGGTCCTCCGTATGCGGTCCCGGCCGCGACGCACTCGGAGCTCGACTGGCAGGACACGCCGCCGATCCGAGCAAACCGCGACAGGCCGGCCACCGCGTTCGTCCAGCTCCGGCCGTTCCATTGGCCGGCGAACGCATGCGGCGATTCGGCGCTTTGGGTCTCCTGGAAGTAGCCGGAGGCGAGACAGAACGACGGTGACGTGCACGACACCCCGGTCGCTGTGCCCGCCTGCTCGCGCTTGCTCCCGTCCTCGATCGGGACTCCCGGCAGCGTGCTCGTGATCCAGCGACTCCCCGTCCAGTGCTCGGCGACCGGCTGGGCGAACGGGATCCCCGAGCCCGGGGGCCCGTCGATGTAGGCGTTGGCGACACCTCCCACCGCGGTGCACCAGCTGGCCGCCACGCAGGAGATCGCCGTCAGCCAGGTCGCGTACTTCCCAGGGGAGGAAGCGGCACGCTCGCTCCAGCTTGTCCCGTTCCACGTCTCCACCAGCGCGTACTGTCGGTAGCGCCCGACCCCGCGCGCCCCGACCGCAACGCATGAGGTGCTCGAGGTGCAGGACACCCCGGACAGCTCGGTGGGCGCGACCGCCCCGGCGGGCGTTGCCTCTACCGCCCAGGTGGTGCCGTTCCACGCCTCGACCACGGCCTTTGAGCTCTGCCAATCGCCTCCGGCGAATCCGTCGGCCGACGCGGCCACCGTACTGCCGACCGCGATGCAGAAGCTCGGCGAGGTGCATGAGATCGCATAGAGAGCCGGGCTCGCTCCCGGCGAGCCGGAGGCGGCGGCGGCCGTCCAGGTGATCCCGGTCCAGCGCTCCGCGAAGGACTCGCTGTCGGTCAGGGCACCTCCTGCGACCGGCTGGTTCTCGGCGGCTCCCACGGCCATGCAGAAGCTGACCGATGCGCACGATACGCCCGTCAGGCCGGAGTCGACGCGGCCTTCCGCACCCACGGTCGGCTGGGTCGTCCACGCCGCGCCCGATGCCGCGCCCGCGACGGCGGGAATGAGCAGCATCGCTGCGGCGAGCGCTACCACCTTACGGTGAGGTGATTCCGCGACGACGACCCCCTAATCGGACGACACATCAGCGCGAGGAACCTACCACGCAAGCAAGGCCGCTCGGCCCCAACTGTCACGCAAGGCACTTCGGAGCACCCCGCCGGTATGCTGGGGACGCTCAGCTCAGGTAACAGACACCTACACCTTGGGTGGGCCACCTCGGGTGCTTCGCAGACGGATGCTTGTCGAGCATTCCAACTCAACAAGGGGGACACTCCGATGCACATGACACCCAGGCAGGTATACGCAGTCGCCACCGCAGTTGCTCTTCTCGTCGCGATCACGGCCACGAGCGCGTTCGGCTCGGTCGGCGGCCCGATCTTCGGGGAAGGCGCGAGCTTCGGGCACCGGCCGCGGCAGATCTCACCCGCGTCCGCGTTTGTCCTCCCATCCACGAAGCAGTGCGTGAGTGGACACCAACTCACGATCGAGCTGCGCACGCTCCCCCACGTCAGGTGGGTCGAGGCGACCATTGATGTAAACGGAGCTCGTTTCAAGACGATCAAGCGCTCTCAGCTCACCCGGCCCGTGAGGCTTACAGGCCTGCCCGACGGCCGGTTCGCCCTCTCGATCACCGCCAGGACGAGCGAGGGACGCAGCGTAACCACGACGCGCAGCTACAGCGCGTGCGCCACCGCGCCGCAGCCCGTCCCACCGCCTGGGAAACAGCCGCCGCCGGTGCCGCCTGTCACGCCGGTGCCGCCACTACACTGTGGCTGCCTGCCGGTGCCGCCTGTCACGCCGGAAGAACCCACGACGCCGACGCCGACGGAAGGCAGCTACACCGGCACCAACCCTCAAGGCATAGGCGGAGGAGACGTCGACTTCAACGTTTCACCCAGCGGGAACCTGCAGGACGTCGTCGTCGAAACAACAAAACTCGGCTGCGCACCCAGCCGGGAATTCTATAACCACTTCGAAATGGCGGAAGTGACCGTCGCCGCGGATGGCGCTTTTTCACAGGAAGTCAAACAGACCAGCATCATCGAAACCGCTTACAAAGAATTCAACGAAGCCCACATCACCTACACGTTCAGCGGAAACGTCCACGAAGGTAGCGCTGTAGGCGTCTACCGCGAGGACATCACCTACAACAACGGCACGCAATACACGTGCTCGACCAGCAACCAGTCCTGGACGGCCACAAGAGACGAAAAGCAGGGCCCGGCGAGCTTCCCGGCGACGGAAGGCAGCTACACCGGCACCAACCCTCAAGGCATAGGCGGAGGAGACGTCGACTTCAACGTTTCACCCAGCGGGAACCTGCAGGACGTCGTCGTCGAAACAACAAAACTCGGCTGCGCACCCAGCCGGGAATTCTATAACCACTTCGAAATGGCGGAAGTGACCGTCGCCGCGGATGGCGCTTTTTCACAGGAAGTCAAACAGACCAGCATCATCGAAACCGCTTACAAAGAATTCAACGAAGCCCACATCACCTACACGTTCAGCGGGCACGTGCACGGCGCGGGCGCATCGGGCGAGCAGCGGATCACGGGCGTCTACCGCGAGGACATCACCTACAACAACGGCACGCAATACACGTGCTCGACCAGCAACCAGTCCTGGACGGCCACAAGAGACGAAAAGCAGGGCCCGGCGAGCTTCCCGGCGACGGAAGGCAGCTACACCGGCACCAACCCTCAAGGCATAGGCGGAGGAGACGTCGACTTCAACGTTTCACCCAGCGGGAACCTGCAGGACGTCGTCGTCGAAACAACAAAACTCGGCTGCGCACCCAGCCGGGAATTCTATAACCACTTCGAAATGGCGGAAGTGACCGTCGCCGCGGATGGCGCTTTTTCACAGGAAGTCAAACAGACCAGCATCATCGAAACCGCTTACAAAGAATTCAACGAAGCCCACATCACCTACACGTTCAGCGGGCACGTGCACGGCACGGGCGCATCGGGCGAGCAGCGGATCACGGGCGTCTACCGCGAGGACATCACCTACAACAACGGCACGCAATACACGTGCTCGACCAGCAACCAGTCCTGGACGGCGAGCCACACCTGAGGATTGGGTGTCACCCTGCCGCCGCGGTGGACCGCGCACCGCGGCGGCAGGGTGCGGTCACTGCGGTGATCGAATAGCTTTTGGGGTCGATGCGCCGCGCACTCTGGCAAAGACGCAAGGCGGCGCTACTGCTGGCGGTCGCGCTGATCGCCGCCGGCCTCGGCACCCTGGCCTACACCAACCATCTGCTGCGCCGTCCCGAGCAGGAGACGATCGACGCGCGCTTCCAAATCCGGGGCGCGGAACGCCAGCGGACCGCCGGCGTGGTGCTCGTCAACATCGACGAGAACACGTTTAACTACTTCCGCAACCGCAACCTGCCCGCGCAGTGGCCGTTTCCGCGTCGCTATCACGCTCGCGTGATAGAACAGCTGCATCGCGCGGGCGCCAGGGTGATCGCGTTTGACGTTCAGTTCACCGAGCCCACAGACCCAGCTGACGACAACGCACTGATCGAAGCCGTCGGACACGCGCGCAACATGGTGCTGAGCACGACCGAAGTCGGCCCGCACGGCAGCACCGATGTGCTGGGTGGCGAAGAAGTCCTGCGCCGGGTGGATGCCCGCGCCGCCAACACGAGCGTGCTCCCCGACAGCGATGGGGTGATCCGTAACACGCAGTACTCGATCGGGGGTCTAAAGACGTTCGGCGTGGTCGTGGCCGAAGCGGATACCGGCCGCGCGGTGCCGGTATCGCTGTTTGGCGGCGTGGAAAACCCGGTGCCGATCGACTATGCCGGGCCGCCAGGCACGGTTCGCTCGATCTCGTACTCGCGTGTCTATGACGGCCGGTTTGCGCCCGGCATGTTCGCCGGCAAGATCGTGATCGTCGGAGCGTCAGCGTCGACTCTCCAGGATCTCCACCAGACGCCGATGTCCGGCAGCTCGCCGATGGCGGGCAACGAGGTCCTCGCTAACGCGGCGGTGACGGTTCTGGCCGGCATCCCGCTGCGCAACACGTCCGGCCTGGTCACGGTGCTGCTGATCGTGGGCCTCGCCCTGCTCGTCTGGGTCGCGGGGATGCGACTCGGGACGCTCGGCGTGGCCCTGGCGGGCCTCGGCACGCTCGCCCTGTGGACGCTTTCCACCCAGCTCGCGTTCGACTCGGGCATGCTGCTCGAGTACAGCGACCCGGCCGCCTCGCTGCTGCTCGCCACGGGCGGAACCGTGCTCGTGGGCCTGTGGGCGGACAGCCGCGAGCGCCGGCGGCTGCGCAACCTGTTCGCGGCCGACTCGGCGAGCGTCGTCGAGGAGGTCCTGCGCGCCTCCGGCCCCCGTTCGCTGGAGCCCACCGCGATCATCGCCGGCTACAAGATCGAGCAGGCGATCGGGCGGGGCGGGATGGGCGTCGTCTACCGCGCCGCGCAGCTGGCGCTCGAGCGTCCGGTGGCGATCAAGCTGATCGCCACCGAGCGCGCGCAGGACCCAGTGTTTCGCGCCCGCTTTGAGCGCGAGTCGCGGCTGGCCGCCTCGATCGAGCACCCCAACGTGATCCCGGTGTATGAGGCGGGCGAGGACGACGGTCTGCTGTTCATCGCGATGCGTCTGGTCGAGGGGACCGACCTCGCAGAGCTGCTGGAGCGCGTCGGCTTGCTCGAGCCCGTGAGGACGGTTCGCTTGATCGGCCAGCTCGCGGCGGCGCTGGACGCCGCTCATGCTCACGGCCTCGTGCATCGCGACGTGAAGCCCGCCAACGTGCTGCTGACGCGCGACGAGCCGGAGCACCTCTACCTCACCGACTTCGGCGTCGCCAAGCACATCGGCGCCGGTGAGGGCGTGACCCAGGCCGGCCAGTGGGTCGGCACGCTCGACTACCTCGCCCCCGAGCAGATCCGTGGCGTAGATGTCGGCGCGAGTGCCGACATCTACGCGCTCGCCGGCCTGCTGTACCACTGCCTGACCGGCGAGGTCCCCTACCCGCGAGAGAACGACGCGGCCAAGCTATGGGCGCACGTCAACGCCGCGCCACCCGGCGCAAGCCGGCTGAGGCCCGGCCTGCCAGAGGCGATCGACGAGGTGATCGCCCGCGGAATGGCCAAGGATCCCGCCGCGCGCTTCCACAGCGCCGCCGAGCTGGCCTACGCCTGCGCGCACGCGCTGGACCTCGCCATAGACCAGGTTGGACCGCTTGGGCCTGACAACCTGGGCGATGATTCCGGCCCGACGAGCAGTCCGCCGGCGCCGACGGTCATCTCGGAGTGAGCGCCTAGCGCAGGTCGCGCTCTGAGATCACGCCGAACTGCAGCACGCACTCGGCGAGCCTGGCCCGCTTCTCGTTCTGCGGCATCTCGCTCAGCTCGAAGCTCGCGAACAGCCTGCGCAGGTGCATCTTCACGGCATCTACGCTCAGGAAGACCTCCGCCGCGATCTGCTGGTTGGTCGCCGGGGTGGCGAAGCTGGGACCGTCACGATAGGGACGGCAGAGCGCGATCAGAACCCGGCGCTGGGTGTCGGTCAGCTCGCGGAGCGCTGGCGCCTCACCGGCGGTGACCGTCTCCTGCACCTCGGTCGGGACTCCGGCCCGATAGGCGAGGATCGTCTGCCCGATCCTAATGCGGTCTCCGTCGCGCAGCCGTTGACGGCCGCTGACGCGCTCGCCGTTGACGTAGGTCCCGTTCCGCGACAGCCCGTCGTCGACGATCGTCCATTCCCCGCCCAGGCCCTGGAGCTCGGCATGCAGACCGGAGACCTCCGAGTCCCAGGCGATCGGCAGGTCCATCTCCGGTCGGCGCCCGACGGTCCGCGTCTGCCCGCCACGACCGGTCGCGAACAGGCCGAGTCGCCCCTGCCCATCCCTGAGTGCGAGAAAGGGCTTGCCGGCCCGTTCGGTCGCGAGCAGCTCCTGCAGCTCGCTCGGCGAGAGCGAGTGCCGAGCGAGCGGATCGTCGTGCTTGTCAAGGTGAGTGGGCATCGAATCTCGAGGCAGAATTGGTCTCGACAGCATCCAGCCTACTCGCCAAGCTGGCAAAGGACGGCTTCGGCATCGCGTTCGCACTGCGCTCTCCCCGCGCCGAGCGCATAGCCGGCCTTGCTGTGGTGGGCGCCATCTTCCTATCCGCGTGCGTGGCCGCGTATGAGTCAATCCTGCGCCTCATTCATCCCTCGACACCGGTTCACCTGTCCGCGCTCGCGCTTGCTGGAGCGATCGGGTTTTGCCGGCAACTGGCTGGCCGCGTTGGTACGCACCCGCGCCTGGCGGCGGCTTGACAGCCCTGCGCTGATCGCCGATGGCGCTCACACCCGCGTCGACGCATACGTCTCGCTCGCCGTCATCGCCAGCGCCGTAGCCATCGCCGCTGGCGTCCGATCCTCGATCCGCTCATCGGCCTGGGTATGACCGGCGTCATCCTGCGCATTACCCGCGAGAGCAGTACGCGGCCACCACCACTAACTCCCAACCCTCGCCAGTCTCATATGGGTGCGAAACACCAGTCGTATATCAGTGATCCATGCGCCTGATTGTTGGTGTCAAGCAAAACTGAGCGTGAGCGCCTGTTCGGTAGTTGTCAAGTGGCTAATGCATCGGATCCCGAGTTACATACTCAATGGTGAGCGGGACACTTCCTCGGCGTGCTCTGACGGCCACGAGATCGTCGCCGCCGCACATCAATATGGGCGCGGCGTCGATCCCCACCCGAGATGCCCGTGGACTAGAGATCACTCACTTCTGTATGGGTGAAGGGCTCGGACGACCGAGCCCACCCACACACTGGAGGTCCGCATGAGGGTCGTTCGCCGTCTTACCTACGCCGACATCGAGGCGATGCGCTCCGGTGCGCCCTCCGAGGTGGTGGTAGAAAGCGACCGCGTCTGGATGGTCTGTCACACGATCTGAGAGACGCTCCCGATCCGGCTCGCAATGCCGGGGTAGTCGACCACGAGACCGTTGGAGTCGAACCGCACGTCGGCGACGAAGTCTTCCCCCTCGCCAACTGCCTCGAAGCGAATCAGCCGTTGCTCGTCGGAACGGCGCTCGAGGAAGGTGTAGCGCTGTGGGGAAGCGTGGATCGATAGGTCTGGAACTGAGATCCAGACCATCAGAAAATCCTCTGTGCCTTCGTTGTGTAGGTTGTGACGCAATACGGGCATCGTGTTGAAGACCGGTGAGAGACCAAGATCCAGATCGAGCGCATCCTCCAGCTCTGTCGGATCTCCGCCGGGCTCAGGCATCTCGAGCGTTCCGGCACTCTGGCCTGAGGCTCTCCAGACGCCCGCGTGGCTGCGTTGGATCTCCAAATGGCGAGTCCAGCCGGCCCCCTGCGTCTCGACTACGGCCCTGTCCGTGATGTACTCGTCGCACGTCTTCAACTCGAACGAGAGACGGTAAGGCTCTGGATCGGAGCCGATCGCGACGCCCGTGGCGCGAAGGCGCCTCAACTCGAGCTGAACCACGGCAAACTCGGCGCCGGGCGGGTCAGCCTTCGCCCACGCGACGCCGCGGGCGCGGGTATCGATCGCGCGGCCCGCGGTCATCTGTCGTCTCTCCCCCGAGAGCAAGTTGCTCCAGTGGCGCTAAGTCTCCATGTGGGTGACGTGAGTGATTCCCCGCACAAGGAGGCGGTCATCCCGGTGGCGAGGGCAAACGCAGCTACCGTTGATCTCATCCCGTCATGCCTAGCGCAACCGGAATACCGGATGCTTGGGTGCGGCGCCACGCAACTCCTCGGCCGAGGAATCTGGCCCCACGCCGTCAAAGAATGTGCCGACCTCAAACTTCCAACGCTTCAGGTAGGCACGCAGGACTGGCGGCTTCTCGTCATCCGCAAGCTCGACAGCGGCGAAATGCTCGCTGCGCGATCCCACCAGCAGCCGGCCCTCACCGCTGACTCGCAGGTTGCGCGCCCACTGGGTGTTCCCGCGCGGCGCGACGAGGTAGCGCTCACCTTCGAACGTGAGCAGGTTCACCGGAGTACGACGGGGCTCACCGGAAATCCGCCCTGTCACCTCCAAAACGCGCGAGCCGAACAGGCTGATTCCGAGGCGGGTAAGGCCGGCCACAGCGGGGTTGAACACGCGACTGGTGAACCAGCCAGGGCGCTTGCGCGCGAAGTGAGCCGCAGACGAGTTGTCTGTCTTCACACGGGCAAGGTTACTCCCAGACCGCCGGCAACGCCTCGCGGCGCGCGTATGTCTCGACTTGGCGCGCTGTCTCATATAAATGAGACGCTTACGGTCTCACATTGATGAGATTGTCCTGTCTCACATCAGTGAGACGCCGCAGCAACTGTTGCGGCGTCTCGTCGATATGCAATTGGATTTCACCCGTATGCGACTGTTGTGTCTCATCCATATGCGACCGTCGGCCATCGGCGGATCGCCGCCATCGCGATCGCCGCTGGCATCCCCGTCCGCGATCCAGCGTCACCCGGTGCTCGAAGCGCTCACGCAGCGTCAGTGACGGCCGATCTCTCAATGCGATCGCCGCGAGTAGGACTCGACCATCTCCAAGACGATCTTTTCGGCTTGGGGGCGGCTGATCTGCATGTCGAGTCGCAGTTGCTTCCACACCAGCACGTCGGTCGCGATCACGAGGGCTGTGAGCCGGCGTTCTCTGGACGCGCGCGGCAGCCTGACGAGGAGTGGTTGGAAGACTCTGTTTGCCCAATCGCGGTGGTAGGCCCTCCCCTTGTCCATTAGGTTGCGGATGGCGGGGATGCGGTCCTCTTGGGAGAGCATGCGTAGGATCGCCGTTCCGTGCGCCTCGTAGTGGTCGAACACGTTGGCGACCGCGTCAGGCAAGTGATCGATTGGAGCGGCGTCGCGGCGCTCCATCTCACGCATACCCCACCACCTGTATGCGGCGGTAAGTAGCTCGTCTTTGGAGTGAAACCGGGCGAAAAGCGTCTGTTCGGTGACGCCCGCGTCGGCGGCGATATCGCGCAGGCGGACCTCCTCGTAGGGTCGCGTGCCGAAGTGCTTCCAGGCCGCGGCGAGCAGCCTCTCGCCGGTCGCGGCAGCAGCATCGGCTCGCGCGGACATCCGATATTGACGTGTTGGGGTAGAGACGCTTGACGTTTTCATCTTGGTAGGGCTAAGATGAAGTATATGCGGGTCTTCCAGACTCTCTTGGCGTTCAGCGGGAATGCTCCACCCCAGCTGGCGCTCACACGGGAGCTCGTCGAGCGAGGCCACGAGGTGCGCGTCGTGGCCCACAGCGCCGCGCGGGCACGGATCGAGCAGACTGGGGCTGAGTTCGTCGCGATTCGCGGGTGGCTTCCGGACCTCGACATCACGCGTCCGGAGACCGACCCGGTACGCGACTGGGAGGCGCGCACGCCGCTTGGCGCCGCGAAGCGGATGCGCGATGCTCCGATCGCGCCGCTGCGGGATGCGGTACGAGAGAATGTCGAGCTGCTCGGCGACTGGGGAGCCGACGTGGTCGTGTTCGATTGGCTTTTCATTGCCGCGCCAGTCGCTGCCGAGCACGCGGGCATACCCGCGGTCGCGCTCGTTCACTGCCCGTATCCCCTTCCGGTTCGTGGCGCGCCGCCGCTGTTCAGCGGCCTGAAGCCGATGGGGGGTCTGGTAGGTCCTGCGCGCGACCGGCTGCTCAACGCGATGACCAGCCGCTTCACTTCCGCTGGTCTGCCGATGCTCAACGATGTCCGTGCCGAGCATGGGCTCACGCCGCTCGAGGACTGGAACGACCAGATTCGCAGCGTGCGGGCGATCTACGTGATGACCGCCCCGGAGCTCGACTTCTCGAGCAAAGCCGAGCTCCCGGCGAATGTCCACTACGTGGGCCCTGCGTTCGAGCCATTCGAGAAGGAGTGGGAGTCACCGTGGCCTTCAGAGAACGCCGATCCGCTGGTGCTGATCAGCTTCAGTACGAGCTACATGAACCAGCGGGCGCTCGCCCAGCGTGTCCTCGACGCCGTGGCCGGGCTGCCCGTCCGAGCGCTGCTTACGGCCGGGCCCGCACTCGACCCGAGTCAGCTCCGCATCCCCGACAACGCGCGCAGTGTGGCTTTCGTCTCGCATCGAACCGTCCTTCCACACGCCGCGCTCGTCATCACCCACGCAGGCTGGCAAACGGTCAACGCCGCCCTCGCCGATGGCGTTCCGCTCGTCTGCATTCCCGATGGTCGCGACCAGCCGGATAACGCCGCCCGCGTGGTCGTCGCGCACGCCGGCGTGAGGGTCAGCAAGAAGAGCTCCCCCGAGAAGCTGCGCCGCGTGATCTCACAGGCCCTCGAGGACCAGTCGATCAAACAGGGTGCGCGCGCGATGGCCGGCGCCCTCGCCCGCAGCGACGGTGCGACCGTCATCGCCAACGAGCTGGAGCGCCTCCAGGTACAAACGCCGGGCAGTGACGACCAGTCGGGCTAGTTAGCCCCGCGCAGATCGATGTGACCTGCGAATTACCCGAGCAAGGTGGCTCACGGGTACACGACCCACCATCGCCCCTAACTTCAAACTCTCGCCAGTCTGGTAGTGCATCAGCTCGAAGGTTTCGCCTCAAGCAAAGCGCCATCGCGTCTGGCTGAACTGCTCACCCTTGCCGAAGCCGAGAATCGTCGTGGGCGCGACTCGATAGACGAGCGCCTCACCCCGCCGGATCGCGTCGCCGAGACCGAACCACGTGCCCTCGGGTGCTGTGAAGTGCGCCCCGTACTTCGACTCGTAGGCATTGGCGACCTGTTCGAGCTCCGCTGCATCGCCAACCTCGACGGCCGCTCCTTCGACCACGACATCGAGACCATCGAGCCCGTTCTGGCCCGTGGTGAGAATGCACTGCGGGTTCTGCTTGAGGTTGTTTGCCTTACGCTCCTCCGGACCCGTGCAAAAGTACATCGCGTCGTCGTGCCACACAGCCAACAACGGGGTGACGTGCGGGCGACCATCGGGACGCACCGTCGAAATCCAGAACACCTCCGCCTCATCGATGTGCCGGCGTCCCTCCGCCCAACCCGTCGGGGTCGCCCCCGGGCTGCTGAACCCAGCGTGTAGCTCCGTCACCGGCATCTTCACGGCCATATCATCTCCCTTTAGCTGCACTGACGCCGATCCGCGCCTGCTGCCCTCAAAACTCAGCGCTCGTACCCCATCAAGCCGGCGATAAACTGGCCCGCGATCGCGGTCATAGTGTGCGCCCGAGACCGCCCCTGTGACCGTTTATCGGCAACCTCAATGACAATGGAGGTTTGATGACTAAGCTCACCTACACCGCCATCGCCTCGCTCGACGGTTTCATCGAGGACGAGCATGGCAACTTCGACTGGGCATCCCCGGGCCCCAGCGTGCACGCCTTCGTCAACCAGCTGGAGCGCCCCGTCGGCTTCTACCTCTACGGGCGGCGCATGTACGAGACGATGGTCTTCTGGGAGACGCAGGGTGGGAAGTCGGCGGTGACCCGCGAGTACGCGCAGATCTGGCGTGCAGCGGATAAGATCGTCTTCTCGCGCACCCTGCAGGAGACCTCCAGCGCGAGAACCAGGATCGAGCGTGAGCTGACCGCCGATGTGATTCGTTGCCTCAAGGAGTCCTCGCCCACCGAGCTCTCGATCGGAGGCGCCGAGCTCGGCGGGCAAGCCATCACCGCTGGGCTCGTCGACGAGCTGCGGCTCCTGCTGGCGCCCGTGATCGTCGGCGCCGGCAAGCCCGCCCTCCCGGCAGGCATCCACTCCAAGCTGCAGCTGAACGACACGCGCACGTTCGCGAACGGCTTCGTCTACATCAGCTACCGCCTTCAGGCCTGACCCCGGCCCCGCCGTGGCGCAGCGGCGCCCATCCGCTGCCCCGCCCGGGATGTGCTCGCGAACCCCCGAGCGCCCGCGCGAGGGTCACGGCGCCCAGCCCGGCATCGCTCAACCCCGCCTCGGCTCAGGCCGCCTTCGATGGCGGGATGTTCTGGTTCAGATGGAACAGGTTGGTCGGGTCGTAGCGGTCCTTTAGCGTCCGCAGCCGGGCGAACTTCTCGGTCCCGTAGGCCGCCTTGACCCGATCCTCGCCCTCGGCGGAGAGGAAGTTGATGTAGGCGCCGCCGGTCAGCGACGGCTCGATCTCGGCATAGAGCCGCTGCGCCCAGTCGATGTGGGTCTCCGAGCCCTGTCGGCTCGTGGGTGGAGGCGATCGCGTTGAGCACGAACGGCGCCTGGCGCTCGCCGTGAGCCGTCTCGTCCTCGCCGACACGGGCGATCGCGCCGCCGAAGTGCTGGATGTGGATCTCCGAGGACGGGGAGGTCGCGTTCTGATGGAAGCGGGCCATCGTCTCGATCGCGTGGTCGTCGAGCTCGCGGAAGTAGCCCGCCTTCATGTAGGCCTGGGTGCCCTTCGGCCAGAGCGCATCGAGCAGGCTCTGCATCTGCACGTAGGGCATCGGGCCGACCAGGTCGGCGACCGGGTCGCCCAGGTCGCGGATCGGCTGCATCACCTTCATCCCCTCCTCGGGGTCGCCGGAGTAGCAGCCGACCAGGGCGACCAGCTTCTTGCCGTGCCAAGTCCTCGGGCAGGAACGGGGCGGGCGGCGCGGTGATCAGGTTGACCAGGGTGCTCAGCTCGTCGGGGACCGTCACGTGCGAACTCCCGGTAGAAGCGCATGACCTCCTCGGCGCGGTCGCCCGGATAGAAGACCGGCCCGGCGGCCACGGTCGGGCCGACCGGGTGCAGGTCGAACTCGAAGGAGGTGACGACGCCGAAGTTACCTCCTCCGCCGCGCAGGCCCCAGAAGAGGTCGGGGTTCTCCGCCGCGCTCGCGGTGAGGATCTGGCCGTCGGCGGTGACCACCTCGGCCGAGCGCAGGTTGTCGCAGGCCAGGCCGTACTTGCGCATCAGCCAGCCGATCCCGCCGCCCAGCGTGAAACCCGGCGACGCCGGTGGTCGAGATCAGCCCCCCGGTGGTGGCGAGGCCGTGCGCCTGGGTGGCGGCGTCGAGCTCGCCCCAGGTGACGCCGCCCTCGGCGGTGGCGGTGCGCCCGTCCACATCCACCGTGATGCCCTTCATCGGCGAGAGGTCGATGACGATGCCGCCGTCGCAGGTCGAGAAGCCGGGAATGCTGTGGCTGCCGCCGCGCACGGCGACGTCGAGCCCCTCGCTGCGCGCGAAGCCGATCGCGTGGCGCACGTCGGAGGAATCGGCGCAGCGGGCGATCACCGCCGGGCGGGCGTCATGGGCGCCGTTCCAGATCGAACGAGCCTCCTCGTAGGCGCCGTCGCCGGGCCGGATCAGCTCTCCGTGCAGCCCGTCCTCGAACTCCTTCAGCGTTGCCGCTCCAAGCACCCCTTGCGTAGCCATGCCTGGCCTCCTTCTCAGTTTCGGTTGTTTGACGTCGCGTCTCCACGACGCACAGCGACGCTACGGTCCGCCTCTTAGCGCCCACTTTGCAGCGTCTTAGCCTCCAGTTCCCGGCAGTAGGCGATACCGGCGCGAGCGCCGAGCAGCTCGAAGTGCCGGCTCGCCCGCTCCAGCCAGCGACGCCCCGTCGCCGCCTCGCCGTCCTCCGCGCAGAGCGCCGCCAGCACCGCCAGCGCCCACCCCTCCTGGTGGGTCGTCTCGATCCCTCCGAAGACCGACGGCGGCGACCTCGAGGTGAGCCCGGGCAGCGGCGCGATCCTCGGCGCAGAGCGCCACGCACGTCAGGCTCAGCTCGGCCGCGCCGAGGCCGATCAGGTCGTCGTTTTCGGCGAACCAGGTCCGGCTCTGCCCGGCCGAGATGCGGGCGCCGTCCGCGTCGCCGGAGCGGGCCAGGAGCACCGCCAGGCAGCCGAGGGTGATCCCGGCGCCGCGGCGGTCGCCGATCTCCTGCCGCAGGGCGAGGCTGCGCTCGAGCAGCGCCCGTCCCTGCTCGAAGTCGCCGCCGGAGCGAGCCAGGTTGCCGAAGGCGTTGAGCGCGAAGGCCTCGCCCTGCTGGTCGCCGAGCTGCTCGAAGCGGGCGAGGCTCTCCTCGATCAGCTCTCCCGCGTGGGCGAAATCGGCCTCGGCGCGATCCACCGCGGCGAGGTTGACCAGGATGTGAGCGGCGGCCGCGGCGCCGCCAACGCGGCGGGCTATGAGCCCCGTGTCCTCATGCAGGAAGAGCGGGTAGCCGGTCTCGGGCTCGACCGAGATCATTCCGTAGCTGAGCGGCCAGAGCGCTGGGCGCGGCTCGGCGTTGAGAGCGCCGGCGTGCTCCAGCGCGGCTTCCAGATGCTCCCGTGCGAGGCCGTATTCACGCCGGAACCAGGCGGCGATGCCGCGCGTGTGCGCCGCCCACATCGGCGGGCGGGCAGCTGGCAGGTCGTCGGCGATGAGCTGCTCGTGTTCGCGCACGAGCAGCTCGACGTCCTGCGCGGGACTGACGATCGCCCGGTATGCCGCCGAGATCTCGACCGCATCGAACATCCCGGCCCGGTCCTCGAGCTCGCGGAAGATCGCCACGCTCTCGGCCGCGAACTCGTGGATATGCACGGGGACGCCGCGGCGCAGCCCGATCACGCAGGTGGCGAGCAGGGCGCGGGCGCGCACCGCCGTCGACTCGGGCGCGGCGGCCAGGGCGGCGGTGAGCCAGCGGTACCCCTCGGCGAGGTACCCGCGCATCAGCCAGAAGCGCCAGAGGGCGACGGCAAGACGCAGCGCCGCCTGAGGATCGGCGACCAGTGCCGAGGCCAGGGCTGCGCGGAGGTTGTCGCGCTCCCGATCGAGGTCCCGCAGCGTGATCCGGGCCGGCAGGTCGCCAGCCGGCGTCGGGTCGCTGTCGGCCAGCGCGAGGTACCAGTCGCGATGGCGCCGCTCGAAAGCGGAGCGCTCTCCCGCCTCCTCGAGACGCTCGACCGCGTACTGGCGCACGGTCTCCAGCAGCCGGTAGCGGCGATCCTCAGATCCCTCCTCGACGTGAACCAGCGACTTGTCGATCAACCGGCCAAGCACGGCGACGGCCTCGCTGCGCCGCAGTGGATCCTCGGCGCCGACGTCCTCAGCCGCCTCCAGCCCGAAGCCGCCGGCAAACACGGCGAGTCGACGCAGCAGCACCTGCTCGTCGGCCTCGAGCAGCTCGAAGCTCCAGGCGAGCGTCGCGCGCAGGGTCTGCTGCCGGGTCATCGCCGTGCGGGGCCCGGCCGAGAGCAGGTCGAGCGAGTCGTCGAGGCGCTCTACGATCTGAGCCGGAGTCAGGACGCTCACCCGCGCCGCAGCCAGCTCGATCGCCAGCGGCATCCCGTCGAGGCGGTGGCATAGGGAAGCGACGGCGTCCGCGTTGTCACCGCCGAGCTCGAACCCGGGCGCGGCCTGCGCTGCTCGGACAGCGAACAGCCGCACCGACTCCGCCTCCAGCGACTCCTCCGCGGGCGCTCCAGGGACCAGCCTCGGGAGGGAGAGCGAGGGGACGCGCCAGGTCACCTCGCCGGGAATGCGCAGTGGCTCACGGCTGGTCGCCAGCACGGTCAGGTTCGGGCAGTGGCTGAGCAGAGCCTCGGCGAGGCGCGCAACCGGCTCGACCAGGTGCTCGCAGTTGTCGAGCAGCAGTAGCTGCCGACGATTGCCGATGTGCCCGGCGAGGGTGATCTCCGGAGCCCGGTCGGAGGCCAGCCGCGTGCCCAGCGCCTGAGCGATCGCCGGCCCGACCAGCTCGGGCTCTCCGAGTACCGCCAGCTCGACCGGCCAGACCCCGTCGGCAAAATCCTCCCCTCGCTGCCCGGCAAGCTGCAACGCCAGCCGGGTCTTGCCGCAGCCGCCGGCTCCGGTCAGGGTGAGGAGCCTCGCGTCGCGCAGCAGCGTCGCGGCCTCGGCCAGCTCGCGCTCGCGGCCGACGAAGCTCGTCAGCTGTGACGGTAGCTCGGGCCAGCTGGCACCCGCCCGGTGCGGCTCGGCATCCTGCTCCAGCTCAGCCAGCTCGGCCTCCAGGACGAGGCGGAGCTGGTCAAGAGAATCGCGCCTCTCCCGGCTCCAGTCCTCGTAGCGGTCCGCCGGCAGCAGCTCGGCGTCGAAGCCCTCGAGGGCCGAGCGGTAGGCGCCGGGCTCGCCTTGCTCGCGCGCCGCGGCGGCGAGCTCTTCGAAGGCGACCGCGTCGATCCGGACCGGGTCCTCTGGGCTGAGCAGGATCAGTTCTTCGCGCAGCTCCAGGTAGCGGCTACCGTCCAGCCCGATCGAGTCGAGCGCGCGCCGGGCCGCGAATATCGCCTGGTGGAGGTTATTGCGGGCGGAGTCCGGGTCGCGCCCCGCCCACAGCAGCTCGGCGGCCTCCTCGACGTGGAGACGGCGCTCGGGCGCGAGGGCCAGCAGCTTGATCAGCGTCTTCGCCTTGCGCAGCCGCCAGGCATCGTCGGCGATGACGCGGTCGCCGGCGCTGATGGAGAACACCCCGAGGAGACCGATGCACAACACCCCATCGCCCATCGACCTGCCTTTCGTGCTGGGACTCGCCACTGGATAAGCAAACCACTCTGAAGCAATCGACCACCGTTGCGTTTCACCCATATGCATATGCGACTGGTCGGAGAACACGAACCCCGGCTACAACTCGCCGCCTGATCACGACCACACTTACTGCCAAGACCACTTAGCCCAGAACCTCGACATACCCCTCGGTTCCGTGCACCCGGATCCGCTGCCCGTCGCGAATAAGACGGGTGGCGTGCTCCACCCCCACGACGGCCGGCAGCCCGTACTCGCGCGCGATCACCGCACCATGGGTCATGAGGCCGCCGACCTCGGTGATCAAGCCGCCGATCGTCACGAACAGAGGGGTCCAGCTGGGATCGGTGTACGTGGTGACCAGGATGTCGCCCGGCTCGAGGTCCGCCTGTGCCATGTCCAGGATGACGCGCGCCCTCCCCTCGACGACTCCGCCAGACACCGGGAGCCCCACGAGTGCGCCGGCAGGGAGATTCTCACGCCGGTAGCTCCCCGCGAGAACCTCGCCCTCCGAGGTCAGCACTCGCGGCGGCGTCAGCGACAGATATGAGTTGAACGCGTCCTTGCGTTGTTGGATGAGCTCGTGATCCACCTGCTGGTCGCGCACCACGTCGTGAAACTCGTGGAGTGTCAGATAGAAGATGTCCTGCGCCTCCCCCAGCACGCCCGCGAGCTTCAGGCGCTGCGCCTCGCGCAGCAGAGCCTGCTTGTAGACGAAGTAGCGGCTGACCATTCCGTACTTCGGATACTCGCGGTACCCGGCGAAGGTCCTGACCCGGTCGATCATCTGCTTGGTCTCCCCTGCCTTGCGCTCGCCGTCGGGCAGGTCGCGGAGCCGCGCCAGCAGCTCCTGCTCCTTCATGGCGGCTTCTCGCCGTCCCTGCTCGAACCGCTGCGAACCCGCGCCCGGCTCGAAGTTCCTGACATGAGCGAGGATCATCGGCACGATGACAGACGGCTGCTCGCTCCACCGCGTCCGGGTGATGTCGATCTCACCAGTGCACCGCATGCCGTAGGAGTCCAGATAGGCCTGGATGGCATCGCGCGCCTCGTTGCCGCCCGCGAGTGCAGACATGTGGTCCAGAAAGTGCTCGTCATCGACATCCTGAAGGAACGTGACGACCTCCGGGAACGGGCGGATCGCATCTGCCACGTCCAGCAGCGCGAGCCCCATCTCCGAGGTGACGTTGCCGGCCACGGACTGTGTGAGCGTGTCGGCCACATTCTTCTCGCCCAACCACTCCCCCATGTGCTCGTTCAGCCACCGACCCGCCTCCGCCGCGGAGGTGATCACCTCCAGGCCGCGCGGATCGAAGATGACTCGCCTCAGCTCCGGAAGGTCCGCCAGGATGAGCTCGATCAGCTCCGGTCCGGACTTTGCCTCGATCGTCTGCTTCAGCGCGGCGGTCGACGCCTGGCCTCGCTCGATCAGCTCGCCTACGAGCGCCGAGTCGGCGTCGAGCGGCTCCTGCTCGGCGAGGGCGAACACCCCGGTGAGCTCCTCGTCAGGGCGCGCCGCGACGAAGTCGCCGCGCTCCACGATCGTCCGCAGCGCGTCACCCATCAGCGGGTCGGACCCCTCCATGGCGCGGAGTAGCCCCGCCCGAGTTGTGGGCGCACCGAGCATCTCGGTGACGTCCACGAACAGCCTTCCGCCCGCCACGGACATCGACCGCGGAGTGGTGAGCTGCCACAGCGAGAGCCCCAGCGGCTTGATGGCGTCCGTCATCATCTGCTGGTGTCCCACGGAGACATACACGTGGTTCTCGCCATCTCCCACCTCAGGGACGGGAAAGAGCGTCGTGATCGGCCTGCTCTGCACGATCTGAAACCCGTCCTCAGCCCGGCACCACTCGATGTCCTGGGGGCGCCCGAAGAACTCCTCTATCCGCCGTCCCAGTCGCACGAGTGCCAGGATGTCCCCATCCGCAAGCGCCGGCTGCTCGTTGGCGAGTGTCCGTAGCACGATCGCACCATCGCGCACCGTGTAGACGTCCGGGCTCACCCGTCCTGAGACCAACTCCTCGCCCAAGCCGGGGATGGCCTCCACAACGGCGAGCTTGCGGTTGGAGCTCAGCGGGTCGGCGGTGAACAGGATCCCCGAGGCGACCGGCAAGACCATCTGCTGCACGACCACGGCCATCTGGACGTGCAGATTCTCGATACCACCCCGCAAGCGATAGGTCACGGCCCGCTCGCTAAAGAGTGAGGCCCAGCATCGGCGGACATCTCGCAGGATCGCCTCCAGACCGCAGACGTTCAGGTAGGTGTCGTGCTGACCCGCAAAGGACGCCGTCGGCGTGTCCTCCGCGGTGGCGCTGGAGCGGACCGCGTAGGCGAGGTCCTCCCCACACCGGGCCAGCGCGCCGGCGAGCGCTTCCGTCAGGTCTCCGGGAAGGACTATCTCCTCGATCCTTCTGCGAAGCTCGGCGCTGAGCGCGGCCACGCCGTCTCGGTCTGAGAGCTTCAGGCGGGAGAGGCGATCGAGTTGTGCATTGATCGACGGTGATTGTGCCACGGTCCGCCGGAATGCCTCTGTCGTGATGCAGAACCCGGGCGGCACCCGCACTCCCTCGATCCGCAGGAGCTCTCCCAGAAGCGCCCCCTTGCCGCCTGCCAGCTCAACCTGAGTCCGGTCGATCTCCTGAATATCCAATACGTCATCGCCCATCCGGTTCACCTCCGCCTGAGTTGCCCGCGCAACCCGTTCGAAATCTCTCTTTTGCCATTCGGCTGGCGATTATGCGGCACGAGTCGCGGCCTCATGAGGGCCTTCGATCCGGTATAAATTGGAAGTGGAGAGGAGAGGTACGCGATCGGCCATTCGAGGCCCTTTGCCGGCGTCAGCAGCCCTCCCTCAATGGCAGGTTCGCGGCGGCACCCTTTGCATCACGCCCGAAAGAATTCCGCGAGGAGTGTCGGATCGGGGCAAAGGTGATCGTAGAAGGGGTGAGCGGCGGTCCACGAGGGGCCACCCCGACTGACAGGAGATGATTCGAGATGCAGTATTTGGTTTCTGTGATCGACGACGGCACCGGCCCGGACACCCCGACGGAGGACGCTGCCATCGACGTGTTCAACGAGCGGCTCCAGGCCGAGGGGTACTGGGTGTTTGCCGGCGGCCTTGGGTCGCCCGACCCGGCCACCGTCATCGACAACCGGGGTGAGGAGGCGGTGTTCACCGACGGGCCCTTCGTGGAGTCGAAGGAGTACCTCGCCGGCTTCTGGATCATCGAGGCTCCCGACCTCGACGTGGTGCTCAAGCTCGCCGCCGAGGGGTCGAAGGCCTGCAACCGGAAGATCGAGGTGCGGCCGTTCCTGTGAGCGCGGTCGACGTCCGGAAGGCGATCACCCAAGCCCACCACGAGGAGTGGGCGCGGGTGGTCGCCACTCTGACCAGGCGGTTCGGTGACCTCGACATCGCCGAGGAGGCGGCGGCCGAGGCATTCGCGACCGCCGTCGAGCGGTGGCCAACCGACGGCGTACCGCCCAACCCCGGCGGCTGGCTGACCACCACCGCCAAGCGCAAGGCCATCGACCGGCTCCGGCGCGAGCACAAACGCGACGACAAGCAGAAGGAGGCTCAGATGTCCTACGACGACGACCCGCCCGAGCCTCTCGGCGCCGTCGAGGACGAGCGGCTCCGCCTGATCTTCACCTGCTGTCACCCTGCTCTCGCCATGCAGGCCCGCGTAGCGTTGACGCTGCGCATGGTCGGCGGCTTGACCGTGCCCGAGATCGCCCGTGCCTTCCTGGTGTCGGAAACCACCATGGGGCGGCGTGTCACCCGAGCCAAGGTCAAGATCAAGGCAGCTCGCATCCCTTATCGGGTGCCGTCCGCAGAGGATCTCCCGGCCCGCGTGTCAGGCGTACTCGCCGTCATCTTTCTCGTCTTCAACGAGGGCTACCTGGCGAGCGGCCCCGACACCGATCCCGTACGTCACGATCTGACCGCAGAGGCGATCCGGCTCACGCGCCTGATCCGCGCTCTCCTGCCGCAAGACGGCGAGGTAGCCGGACTGCTTGCGCTGATGCTGCTCACCGAGGCTCGCCGCACGGCCCGGGTCTCGGCGCTCGGCGAACTGGTCGCCCTCGACGAGCAGGACCGCGAGGCCTGGGACGCGGCGCTCCTAGCCGAGGGTCACCAGCTTGTGCGCGAGCGCCTGGCTGCTGCCACCGCCGGGGTGGCTCCGGGTCGCTACCAGATCCTCGCCGCGATCAACGCCGTGCACACCTCCGCCCGCGATGTCCGCGACACCGACTGGTCGCAGGTCCTCGCCCTCTACGACCAGCTCGTCCGCCTCGACCCCTCGCCGATCATCGTCCTCAACCGGGCCATCGCGGTCGCCGAGCTCGACGGCCCACAGGTGGCACTGGCGACCGTCGACCGTCTTGAGGACAAGTTGGCCGGCTATCACGCCTACCATGCGACGCGCGCCGACCTGCTGCGTCGGCTGGGCTGCAGTCAGAAGTCACGCGCGGCCTACGACGAAGCAATCGAGCTGGCGGGCAACACCGCCGAGACCTCCTACCTCACACGCCGCCGCGACCAGCTGGGGTAGTGCCCGCGAATCCCGTAACGCGAACCCCACGTCACATCAGTGAAATCGAGAGCCTCTTACGCGGAAGCGACGAGATTCCAAACACACGTTCCATGTCCTCAGCCGATCTCTTCCGCCAGCTCGACGATGATCCCCTCCGGACCGCGGACATAGCAGAGCCGGTAGCTGTCCTTGTAGCGCTCTACCGTGCCAACCAGCTCCGCGCCGTGGGCTCGCAAGCTAGCGACGACGGCGTCGACGTCGTCAACTGCAAATGTGACATGGCGGATGCCCGGGGCGTTCGCTGGCGCATACTGCCCGCCGCCCGGGCCCGACGGGGCGTGAAACTTCGCCAGCTCGATCCTTCCGTGGCCGTCGGGGGTCTCCATCATCGCGATCTCCGTCCGGACGCCCTGGAGCCCCACCACGCGGTCCACCCAACCGCCCTCGACCGCCCCCTCTCCCTGCAGGGTGAGTCCAAGCTCGACGAAAAACGCCGTTGCGGCCGCGAGGTCGTCAACCACAATGCCCACATGATCCATGCGTTGGATCGTCATGCACCCGACGGTACCAACAGACGGCTCACTCAGTTAGAGGGGAGCTCCCACCAGCCCTAATCCAGCCTCCCTGCATACAGACAGGTCTGTCTGGTACTGTTTTTGACATGAGTAATCTGACCGTCCTAGAAAGAGAGGCGATGACCACCGCCACCGCACCAAGCCGTCCCACGCTCCCGGCCCGCGTTGCGTTCGGGCTCCTCACCTCGATTCTCGTAACGCTGCTTGCCAGCTCGAGCGCGCCTACGCCCCTATACGCGACCTACCAAGCGCACTGGGGCTTCTCCCCCGTCACGATCACCGTGATCTTCGGCGTGTATGCCGTCGCCGTCCTCGCCTCGCTGCTCGTGGCGGGCTCACTGTCAGACCACCTCGGGCGCCGCCCGGTGCTGATCGGGGCGCTTTGCGCCCAGGCGATTGTGATGTTGCTGTTTGCTCTCGCCGGTGGAGTGGACGTGCTGCTCGTGGCCCGGGTGCTGCAGGGACTGGCCACCGGCGCCGCCCTTGGTGCCATTGGGGCGGGGCTCATCGACCTGCATCCTGGACGTGGGGCCGTCGCCAACGCGACCGGAGCGATGAGCGGCACCGCGAGCGGTGCGCTTGCCTCAGCGTTGCTCGTCCAGTTGCTGCCCGCGCCGACGAAGCTCATCTACCTGCTGCTGCTGGTCCTGTTCCTGCTCCAAGCGGCCGGCGTGTGGGCGATCGCAGAGACCTCCCCACGCACCCCGGGGATCCGACGGGCGTTGCGCCCCACCATCGCCGTCCCGCCGCAAGTGCGCGAGGTGTTGTTGATCGCCGCGCCATCACTCATTGCGGTATGGGCGCTTGCGGGCTTCTACGGCTCGCTCGGCCCGTCGCTCGCCGCCCAGGTGGCTCGAGTCCGATTCGACGATCCTCGGCGGCGCGGCGCTGTTCGCGCTCGCCGCCGGCGGCGCGCTGACGGTCCTGCTCTTCCACCGGACCGCGCCCCGCCGCTTCGCGCTCGTCGGCAACGGTCTGGTCATGCTCGGCGTCGCGATCGTGTTGTGGTCGGTGGGCGCCACTTCGGTCGCCGGGTTCTTCCTAGGCACGGTCGTCGCCGGCGCTGGATTCGGCGCCGGGTTCCAGGGTGGCCTGCGCACGATCGTGAACCTCGCAGGCCCGACCGAGCGCGCCGGCGTGATCTCGGTCGCCTACATCATCTGTTACCTGGCGATGGGACTCCCGGCGATCCTCGCCGGTGTCCTCGTCGTCCACAGCACGGTAACCCGGACCGCCCAGGAGTTCGGCATCACCGTGATCGTGCTCGCAGCCATCACGGCCGTCGGCACGATCCTCAGCGCACGCCGCACCGCACGGCAACGCTGCCTGTCCCCAGCCTTGCAAAATGAGTGAAGGAGCCAACATGTCACGTGACATCAAGATCCCCGGTCCCGACCACCCAATCACTGTCACCTCAAGTGGTGACCATGTCGTCGTTCTTAGCGGTGAGACAACGATCGCCGACAGTCACTCGACGCTCGTCTTGCGCGAGGCCGATTACCCACCTGTTCGCTATATCCCGATCGCCGACGTCGACCGATCACAGCTCGCGCCCAGCGAGCTGACCACCTACTGCCCGTACAAGGGCGAGGCGTCCTACTACTCGATCGCTCACGACACGGAGCGTGGTACCGACGCGGTCTGGTTCTACGAGGATCCCTGTCCGGCGGTCGCCGAGATCAAGGACCATGTCGCGTTCTACCCCGACCGCGTCCAGCTTTCAGTCGAGGCGGCAAACGGCGCTGAGGACTGAGCACAGATGCCCAGGCAAACCGCCCGATCGACAGAGCCCAAGGCGATCAAGCTCTCGCCGCGGGAGCGACTGCTCCAGGCAGCGAGCGAGCTGTTCTACGCCGAGGGCATCCAATCCGTTGGCATCGACCGCGTGATCGAGCGTGCCGGCGTGGCCAAGGCCTCGCTCTACAGCACGTTCGGCAGCAAGGAGCAGCTCGTCGGCGCCTACCTCGACGCCCGCCACGCCCAGGTGTTGGGGCGGCTGCAGGCGGCGGTGGACGCCGGAGAGGATCCAGTCGAGCGGATCCTCGCCGTGTTCGACGCCCAGGCTCAGCTGTTCCGCACGCCCGACTACCACGGCTGCGCATTCATCGCGGCGACAGCCGAGGCACCGGCCGGCGGTCGCGTCGACGAGGCCGCCGAGTCCTACCGCCGCGACATTCGCGCCCTATTCACCGAGCTCGCCGCTGCCGCGGGCGCCCCGGACCCCGTGCTCCTTGCCAGCCAGCTCCAGTTGATCTATGACGGCGGAGGACTCGCAGCCAAGATGGACCGGGACGCCGCCATCGCCGCCACCGCGCGCGCGGCCGCCACCGCGCTAATCGCTGACGCCATCACGCCCTGCTCGAAGTAAAGACGACAGCGCTACGTATCACTTCGCCCAGACTCGGACTGTCGACGTAGAGGTTGCGCTCGGCGAACAGCCACGCACCGCCGACCTTGACGAACGTGTCGCCATATCGGAGATGATCGACCATGAGCCGGGCAAGCTGAACTCAGGTCTCCTTGGCCAGTCGCTCGTGGACGGAGCGCACCGCGCTCGATCCCTCGCCCACGGCGGCCGCGACTCGCTTCATCGAGCCGTGCCGGACATCGCCGGCGGCGAACACCCCGAGCCTGGATGTCTCGAACGGAAGCGTTCTTGCCGCCTCGGCGCCGAGCGAGCCGGGCAGCTGACGGTCGGTGAGGATGAACCCATCGCTGTCGAGCAGCACACTGTCGACCAGCCACGCCGTCGCCGGGCGCGCGCCGATGAAGCAGAACAGACCGGCGCACGCCACCTCGTGCTCACGACCGGTGTGCTTGTGCGCGAGCGTTACCCCTTCGAGATGGTCCCCGCCGGCGAGCGCCTGCACCTCAACGCCGGTCATAAGATCGATTTTCGGGTCGGCCTCGATCCGCTCGATCAGGTATTGAGACATGCTCTGGGTGAGATCATCCCGTCGGATCGCGATCGTGACACTGGAGTTGTTCTGGGCCAGGTAGATAGCGGCCTGACCGGCAGAATTTCCGCCACCGATAACCAACACCGACGTTCCGCTGCAGACGCGCGCCTCGAGATCTGTTGCGGCGTAGTACACGCCGGCCCCCTCGAAGCGCTCGAGACCCTCGACGTCAAGCCGTCGGTAGCGCGCTCCGGAGGCGACGATCACCGCACGTGTCGGAACCTCGCTGCCATCGCGCAGCACGACTACGTGGAAGCTGGCCTCGGATCGCAGTCCAATCACCTCGCACGGGGCGTTCAAACGAGCGCCGAGTCGCATCGCTTGTACAGCGGTCTTGCCGGTGAGCTCCTCCCCGGAGATGCCGTTCGGGAATCCCGCGTAGTTCTCGATCCGCGAGCTGGCGCCGGCTTGCCCACCTATGGCCACCGCGTCCAGCGAGACGGTGCGCAGCCCCTCTGAGGCGCCATAGACGGCGGCGGCGAGGCCCGCCGGGCCGCTGCCCACGACCACCAGATCAAAGATGTACCCCGGCGTGGGCTGGAAAGTCAAGCCGAGGTGTTCCGCAAAAATCGCCGGTGAGGGATGGCGCAGGGTCTCTGTAGCGGTGATCACGGCCGGGATGTCCTGTGCTTGCAAGCCCATGGGCGCGAGGAAGGAGTCGAGATCCCCGGCGTCCTCCACATCGATCCAGGTGTGCGCCAGATGTGAGTGTTCGGCGAACGAGCGCAGGCTCATCGCCTCGGGGGAGTAGCGCGAACCTACGATGCGGATCGCCTCGGCCCCCTCTCCGGATCGCAGAGACTCACGGCGCGCGAGTAGCGCGTTGAAGATGGTTTCGGAGAGCGCCGGACGGACGCTCATGAGCCGGCGAAGCTGGGCCTGGACGATCACCAACACCCGCCCCGGCCGGGACACTCGACCGGTCAAAAAGCGGCGCTGGCCGGTCAGCAGCGTCAGCTCGCCGACGAAGCTGCCCGGCCCGAACTCGGCGAGGACGACCTCATCCGCACCGTCTGGTCGAACGACTTGCACTTCGCCCTCCAGGACGACGAATAGATCGTAAGACGCCTCCCCGGCTTGGAAAAGCAAGTCCCCAGCCTGAGTAGCTCTCTCAGTGCCGAACGTGGCCATGTCCGCGAGCTCGGACGCACTCAGCAGAGGTGAGGCAACGGAGTCCCCAGAGCTGCTCGCGCTCATCGCCGCAACTCATCCATTTGCTTGAGTTTCAACCACAGACAGGTGAGGGTTTGCTTTATTCGAGCAGCCCATGCGAGCTCCGAAGATATCTCACGCGTTGCCCTAAGCCCGAAGACGGCGGGCCTTTACCCCGGTGGCGTTGGCGGCAACCATTCGTCGTGGACGAGCGAAATGGGCCGGCACGCCACCGGGAACAAACCCGCGATGCTAAGTTCCGACGAGTGGCTCGATGAGCGACAAGAACGAGATCAGCGCCCTCCTCGCTGGTATCCCGCAGAGCGCAAACGCGTTGGGCCGACCGGAGGCCGCGCGACTTCGGCGAGCATTTCAAGGCGTGTTACGGACCGACCATCGCTGTCCGAGCCAATGCACTTCAGAACGGCCGCGACGCAGAGTTCGACGACGCGCTGGACAGATTCTGCGAGGAGTGGAACCTCGGCACACCCGATAACGCGCGCTTCGAGATGGAGTACCTACTCGCTGTCGGCACGCGAGCGTGACGTGCGGCCCGATGATCGCGACGCGAATTGTCATCGCTAGGGCGTGAGGATGATTCGGCCGAACGCCTTGCGGCTCTCGGCGTATTCGTGTGCCGCGGCTGCATCCGCAAGCGGGAACGAGCGATCGATCTCTACCTGTAGCTCGCCGTTTGCGACTTGCTCCAGCATGTCGCCGATCATGGGATGAACGCGGGCGTACTCCGACAGGAGCGCACCGCCTAGAAACACACCATGCAGCGAGTTGTTGCGCGTCCACAGCGACCGCGCCTCGACCGCAGAGCCCGCACGGGCGGCCACCCCAACGCTGACGAGCCTCCCCCGGTACGCGAGCACGCCGATGCTGTCGATGAGGTTTTGACCTCCGATCGAGTCGAGGACGACCTCAACGCCGCGTGAGTCGGTCAGCTGGTTGGTGCGCTCGACGAAGCTCTCGGTCGCGTAGTTGACCGCGTGGTCGAGTCCGAGCGCCTCGAGCCGCTTCAACTTCTCGTCGCTCGAGGCCGTCGCGATTACGGTCGCGCCCGCGCGCTTGGCGAGCTGGATCGCCGCCATGCCGACGCCGCCGGCTCCAGCATGAATCAGAGCGGTCTGACCCTCGGCGAGTTTGCCGGCGGTGAACAAACACTCGTACGCAGTGCCGAATGCAACCGGCACACACGCCGCGCGGTCCGCGTCCAGCCCGGCGGGGATCGGCCAGGTAATCGCCGCGGGGACCGCTCGCCTGGTGGCGTGCGACCCTGCCGCGTTCAGGGCGACCACCCGGTCGCCGACCGCGCGCCCCTGCACCCCGGCGGCGACCTCGCTGATGGTGCCGGCGCTCAGATAGCCGACGACGTGTGGGGCCGCGGACAGATCCCCTGCCGCGCGGGCGAGCAGATCGCCGCCCTCGATGCTGATCGCCTCGGCGTCAACGATCACGCAGCCGTCGGGGCACTGCGGGTCGGGCACATCCTCGTAGCGAAGCACCTCCGGCGCGCCGTTCTCATAGATAACCGCTGCCTTCATTTGCGCCATCCTCTCGCTTTCGACATTGCGCCGTCAGAACTCATGCTCGGGCCTGGAGCCACGCACGGTAGCGGCCGAGCGCACGCCGTTGCACACGCTGGTCGCACACGAGCGCGAGAAAGCGGCGAAACCGCGCTATCGCTGCGCGCGGTCGCACGTCGCGTCGGGGCATCGCCAGCCGCCCCATATCGCCACTACGCCGATCGCGAAGCGCTCGTGTCGGCGGTCGCTGCGCTGGGCTATCGCGAGCTTGCCGAACGACTGGCCGCGGCACACCCCTCCCCGGCAACCCTTGAACAGTTGACGAGCGTCGCGATCGCCTACGTGCAGTTCGCGCTAGAGCGCCCTGCTTTGTTCCGAATAATGTTCTGCGAGCCCTGCGACAGGGACAACGACGAGCGCATAGCCGCGAACGCCACGGTAGCGCTGTACCTCCGCGAGATCGTCGCGCGAGTCTTTCCAGAAGCTGACACCGAGGCAATGGCGACCGCAACATGGGCGCTCGTCCACGGGCTTGCGTTCCTGTATCTAGACGGCAAGCTCGATGCTTCCACTCCGTCAGCGGTGATCGATCGCGTCACCGCCGCGATCCATGCGCTACTGACGGCAACCAGTATCGCCGGGAGTTCGGTGCACCCGCAATAGATCGCTACGCTGGTCCGGCCGTCCCCGCCCTCATCTACCGTGGGGTCGTGCCGCGCAAAGCCGACGCCCACAGCTACGAAAGCGTCTTCGATGAGGTCGCCGAGGACTATGACCGTCATCGTCCGACCTACCCGGATGTACTCATCGACCGGGCGTGCGAGGCGGCAGGCATTGGCCCCGGCGCCGCGGTGCTCGAGATCGGCTGCGGCACGGCACAGCTAACGCGCAGCCTGCTAGCCCGTGGACTGCGGGTGACAGCCGTTGAGCCGGGCCAGCAGCTGATCGCGCGGGCTCGTGATCAACTGAACGGCGGCGATGTGCGGTTCGTCAACGCGCGCCTGGAGGACGCCTTGCTGCCGCGTGCCCAGTACTCGGCTGTGTTCTCAGCGTCGGCGATCCATTGGATCGATCCCGATGTGAGCTGGCGCAAGGCCGCCGACGCGCTGGTGGACGGCGGGAGCCTTGCTCTGATCTCGTACTTCGGGCTCGAGGATCCCCGTAGCGCCGACGATCAGCAGGCGCTGCGTGCCGCCATGACGACGATCGCGCCCGAAGTTGCCGCCGATTGGCCTACCTACCGGGACCTCGCCTGCACCCTCGCCGGCGTTGCGGCCCGACGCGACAACGTCTCGGAGGTGTGGGCGTGGCTGGGGGCTTATGAGATCGCGCGCGGGTATGCGGCGGATCTGTTTGATGACGCGCAGGTCGCGGCGGTGCCGACGCTGTTGGAGCACAACGCTGACGAGCTCAACGCTCTGCTGGGCACCATGTCCTTCTGGGCAGGGCTGTCACCCCAACAGCGTGATGCTCTCGCCTCCGAAAATCGGACCTACCACCAACGGATCGGCCGGCCGATCCGCTCTAGCACGGTCGCCTGCCTGGTAGTGGCACGGCGCCAGCGTCCCACCTGACCTGCTAGCAAAGCAGCCAGAACTTCGACTTCTGTTGCGCCTCGCCGCGCGCGACAGTTCAGACTTATGCTGCCGACTGTCGATTGCACGCCTCGCCGTTCGTCTTAACACGACCGTACACACCGGGTCGATGTGACCCCCGACTTCAGGAGCGACCATGACCGGCTCTTCCACCCAGGGAATCAAGACCGTGCTGCATCCCGTGTCCGACCTGGCGGCGGCCAAGGCGGTGTACACCGCCCTGCTTGGCATCCCGCCGCAGGCCGACTCGGATTATTACGTCGGCTTCGAGGCCGAGGGCCAGCACATCGGGCTGGTGCCGGGCGGTGGACCGCAGGGCATGACCTCACCGGTGACCTTCTGGCAAGTGCCGGATATCGAGGCGAAGCTGGCCGAGGTGACCGCCGCGGGCGCCGCCGTGAAGGAATCCGCGCACGACGTCGGTGGCGGCCGCCTGGTGGCCACTTTCACCGATCCCGATGGCAACGTCCTCGGGCTGCTTCAGGATCCATGAGCGCCGAGCGGGTGGGGATCCGATCCCGTCGGCCGGCCCCAACAGATCGAACAAGATGAGCATGGCCACGAGGACGAACACGAAGTCGCCCGCGCCGCACGCTGCCGACAGTCACGAGTCGATCCGCGTGCACGGCGCGCGCGTCAACAACCTCAAGGACATCAGCATCGAGATCCCCAAGCGCCGGCTCACGGCGTTCACCGGCGTGTCCGGCTCGGGCAAGAGCTCGCTCGTGTTCGGGACGATCGCCGCGGAGTCCCAGCGGCTGATCAACGAAACCTATAGCGCCTTCGTGCAGGGCTTCATGCCGACCTTGGCGCGGCCTGAGGTCGACGTGCTCGAAGGGCTGACGACGGCGATCGTCGTCGACCAGGAGCGGATGGGCGCCGACGCTCGCTCCACCGTCGGCACCGCCACCGACGCGGGCGCGATGCTGCGCATCCTCTTCAGCCGGCTCGGCAAGCCGCACATCGGCTCACCCCAAGCGTTCTCCTTCAATGTCGGCTCGATCTCGGGCGCTGGTGCGGTCACGATCGAACGCGCCGGGCGCACCACAAAAGAGAAGCGAAGCTTCAGCGTCCTCGGCGGCATGTGCCCGCGCTGCGAGGGCCGCGGCTCGGTAAACGACATCGACCTCACTCAGCTGTATGACGACAGCAAGTCGCTGCGCGAGGGCGCGCTCACGATCCCCGGCTACAGCATGGACGGCTGGTACGGACGGATCTTCATGGGCTGCGGCTTCTTTGACCCGGACAAGCCGATCAAGAAGTACACCAAGAAGGAATTGGGCGATCTCCTCCACAAGGAGCCGACCAAGATCAAGGTCGACGGCATCAACCTGACCTACGAGGGTCTGATCCCGCGGATCCAGAAGTCGATGCTCTCCAAGGACTCAGGCTCGCTGCAACCCCACATCCGCGCCTTCGTGGAGCGTGCGGTCACTTTCACCACCTGTCCCGAGTGCCGCGGGACTCGGCTCGGCCCAGAGGCGCGGTCGTCGAAGATTAAGGGGATCAACATCGCCGATGCCAGCGCCATGCAGATCAGCGACCTGGCCGCCTGGGTGAGCAAGCTCGAGAACAAGTCGGTCGCGCCGCTGCTCGAGGCGCTGCGTGCGACGCTCGACTCGTTCGTGGATATCGGGCTTGGCTACCTCTCGCTCGAGCGGCCCTCGGGAACGCTGTCCGGCGGTGAGGCCCAGCGCGTCAAGATGATCCGCCAGCTCGGGTCCTCGCTCACAGACGTCACCTACGTCTTCGACGAGCCCACGATCGGACTGCATCCGCACGACATCGAGCGGATGAACGAGCTGCTGCTGCAGCTACGAGACAAGGGCAACACGGTGCTCGTCGTGGAGCACAAGCCGGAGACGATCGCGATCGCCGACCATGTCGTGGACCTCGGCCCAAAGGCGGGGAGCGACGGCGGCGAGGTGATGTTCGAGGGCACCGTCGAGGGGCTGCGGGGGAGCGACACGATCACCGGCCGCCATCTCGATGACCGGGCCACCCTCAAGGACGAGGTGCGCTCGCCGGACGGTGCGCTCGAGATTCGCGGCGCCGGCACCCACAACCTGCGGGACGTCGACGTCGACATCCCGCTCGGCGTACTGGTCGTGGTCACCGGCGTGGCGGGCTCGGGCAAGAGCTCTCTGATCGACGGCTCGATCGTCAAATCCCAACCGCCTCGCGAGGGGATCGTCTCGATCGACCAGGCAGCCATCAAGGGTTCGCGGCGCAGCAATCCGGCAACCTATACCGGGCTGCTCGACCCGATCCGCAAGGCGTTCGCCAAGGAGAATGCAGTGAAGCCGGCACTGTTCAGCGCCAACTCCGAGGGCGCTTGTCCCAACTGCAACGGCGCCGGAGTGATCTACACCGATCTGGCGATGATGGCCGGTGTGGCCGCCCCGTGTGAGGTGTGCGAGGGCAAGCGCTTCCAAGCTGAGGTGCTCGAGTACAAGCTCGCCGGCAAGGACATCAGCCAGGTGCTTGCGATGTCGGTGATCGAGGCCGAGAAGTTCTTCGGCGCAGGCAAGGCAGAGATGCCGGCAGCGCACAAGATCCTCGAGCGGCTTGCTGACGTAGGGCTCGGCTATCTCAAGCTCGGTCAGCCGCTACCGACGCTGTCGGGTGGTGAGCGGCAGCGCCTGAAGCTGGCCGCGCGGATGGCCGAGAAGGGCGACGTCTACATCCTCGACGAGCCCACCACTGGTCTGCATCTCGCCGACATCGAGCAGCTGCTCGGCCTGCTTGATCGGTTGGTCGACTCCGGTAAGTCGGTGATCGTCATCGAGCACCACCAGGCGGTCATGGCACACGCCGACTGGATTATCGACCTCGGCCCCGGCGCCGGCCACGACGGTGGCCGCATCGTCTTCGAGGGCACCCCCGCCGAGCTCGTCGCCGAGCGCTCCACCCTCACCGGCGAGCACCTCGCGGCCTACGTCGGCGCCTGACCGAGACCGTCGCGTGACTTAGCGTCCTGATGAGCGCGTCGTTAGTTTGAACTGGCTTGCTCGAGGCGGCGCCTAGAGGCGGCTCTTCAGAAGCCTCTCCGCAACCCAATCGAAACACTCAGGCAAGGAAATCAACAATGGACCGTGCGAAGTCGGGGTCGGCGATGGCTCCGATGTGATCGCCAGTCAGCATCACTAGCGTTGCGTCCGGGATCGCCTCGCGGAGAACGTTTGGTCTGATCGCAAGTGGATCGTCCTCTCCGGCAAGGACGAGCGTCCGCGCCGATATGCGACTCAGCCCGATGTCTCCCCTGTAGATAGACGAGGCCTGCGCGACCAGGGCCTCACGATCCGCGCCCAACGCGTCTGCCAGCGCACGGAAGGATGTCGCTCCAGACTTACCGAGCGTGGAGGGATCCTCGACGCTCAAAGCCTCGATGATCATGTCGTTGGGGATCGCGCGCCTGTCCACTCCCCCACACTCGACCACTCCAGATCCAACACCGCCCACGACGAGCCGCCTCACACGCTTGTCCTCGCTCGCGAAGATCAGCGAGACGATCGCCCCCATCGAGTAGCCGACAAGGTCGATCCGCGGCTCACCGCAGACATCGAGCAGGGCCACAAGATCCCTTGCCATTCGCTGCTCACCGTAGCTGTCCGGATCGTGCGGCTTGCCTGACTGTCCATGCCCCCTGGCATCGGGTGCGAGCACTCTCCTTCCCGCACCCAGCAATGCGTCGACAATGCCGGGGGCAACCCAGTTGGTATTGGCATCGACAACGAAACCGTGGTGCAGCACGACCGGCGGCAGATCTGTCTGCTCGCCCCACTCCTGGTAGACGATCTCGGTCTGATCCCAGCTCTTGAAGCTCTTCATGGTTAGCCGGTGATCATGCCATGAGATCCTCCATCAAGCATGCCAGTCCCGTAAGCATGGATTTTGCTTACGGCTTGGCTATCGACAGCGCAGCCAATACGCTGACACAGCCATGCCTAAAACCGTGACAGACAACATCCTCGTAACGATCCCCATCAGTCACTACTGCGAGAAGGCACGATGGGCGCTCGACCGTGCCCATATCGCGTATGTGGAGCAAGCCCACGTACAAGCAATCCATCGCTTCGCTACACGACGCGCTGGAGGAGGTCTCACAGCGCCAGTGCTTCGCTGTGCCGACGGCGCTTTTGCCGACTCCACGGACATCCTTGCCTGGGCCGATGCTCAGTCCACTCCCCCACGCGCCCTATACCCTAAGGACCCTGATCGAGCGGCGGTAGTGAGACGACTCGAGGACTATTTCGACACACGCTTGGGTCCCCAGTCGAGATGCTGGCTGTATCAGCAGTTGCGCGAGCGACGCGACCTTGCGCTCGACTACGGGTGCGCCGGCGTACCCGCGTGGGAGCGTATGACCTTGCGTCTCGGCTACCCAGCCCTGATTGCGATCGTGGCACACGTCCTTGATGTCACACCCACGACAGGCCTCCGATCAGAGCATGAAGTACGAGCTGTATTCGATACCGTCGGTGAGTACCTGAGCGATGGTCGACGCTATATCTGCGGCGAGGAGTTCACGGCCGCCGACTTGGCTTTCTCCGCGCTCGCGGCCCCCGTGCTGATGCCCATGGGATATGGAGTACAGCTACCACAGCCGGATGAGTTGCCACCGTACACAGCTGAGGTCGTACACGAATTGCGGGCGCACCCGGCCGGCGAGCATGCCTTGAGGATGTTCGCCACGGAGCGGGGCACACCAATCTAGTTAGGGCACCCTAATCTTGTGGTAGGGTCCCCGCAATGATACCCGAGCCGCTAAGTCGGGATTGCCCTAGCGCCCGTCCCGAATCCATGCATGCTCCCTTCCTGCGCTTTTACGGCAACTGCCCGCAAGAGCGCCAAATAACGATGCCCGAGGCTTTCTCCACGATGCAAAGAACACACCGCCCGTTCCTTCTCACCCTGCTGCTCGCCGTCCTCGTGGGCGGCCTGCTTGCCGGCTGCGGAGGCTCATCCTCGAGCTCTCGGCAAATCCATCACCCTTTACAACGGCCAGCACGTGCAGACGACCGACACGCTTGTTGCCGCCTTTGAACGAGAGAGCGGCATCAAGGTGAACGTGCGCAGCGACGACGAGGACACCTTTGCCGACGAGATCGTCACCGAGGGATCCAATTCACCGGCGGACGTGCTCTACACCGAGAACTCGCCGGCGCTCGAGTACCTCCAGGGCAAGAGTCTGCTCGCCCCAGTAGATCCAACGACGCTCGCAAGGACTCCGAGCAAGTTCAACTCGACCAAGGGGGACTGGCTTGGGATCTCCACGCGAGTCAGCGTGCTCATCTACAACCCGAGCCTGATCAAAGCAAGCGAACTTCCAACTTCGGTCCTGCAGCTGGCCGACCCCAAGTACCACGGCAAGCTGGCTATCGCCGCGGGAGAGACAGACTTCCAACCGATCGTCACATCCGTGGCCCGTACGAACGGCAGCGCCGCTACGCAGAAGTGGCTCGAAGGCGATCAAGGCCAACGCCACCAGTCACATCTACCCCGACAACGAGACGATCTCGAGCCAGGTCAACCGAGGGGCCGTCGCCTTTGGCGTGATCAACCAGTACTACTGGTATCGCATGCGCGCCGAGCTTGGCGCGGGCAGCATCCACTCGAAGATCGCCTACTTCGCGCCACACGATCCGGGCTATGTGATCGACGTGTCCGGAGCGGCGATCCTCAAGTCCTCCAAGAACCAGAGCGCCTCCCAGAAGTTCCTCGCCTTTCTTGTGAGTCGCGAAGGCCAGGAGATCATCGCCCACTCGCTTAGCTTCGAGTATCCGATCGTCCCCGGCATCACCACCGCCGCCCCGGAGACCCCATTCAACGAGCTACAGCCGAACTCGATCACGATTCCGCAGCTTGGCGACGGGTCGACGGCGATCGGGCTGCTTCGCGAAGCAGGGCTGTTGTGAGACGCAGCGCTCGATCGAGTCGTTGAGATGGGGACGCAGGCGCCCACGATCCTCGGGTCTGTCCCGCCGTCCAGGTGGGCGTCTGTTTCCCCGCGGCGTGCTCCACGACCTTGGCTCCTGCTTGGGCTGAGCACGGCTGTAGCGCTTGTGCTGGTGGCGCCCCTGGCCTTCCTGCTCTTCGAGGCGCACGGAGCCGGAACCTCGACGATCCTGAACCTGATCTTCCGGGGGCTCACGGCCAGCCTGCTGTGGAACACGGTCAGGCTCACCGTCGTGGTGACCGCGTTGTGTGCCGTGATCGGTACGGCGGCGGCGTGGTTCGTCGAGCGCACCGACCTACCCGGCCGTCGGGTATGGGCTGTGCTGGTGGTCGTGCCACTGGCCATCCCCGATTTCGTGGTGAGCTTCGGATGGGCCTCGCTCAGCACCCGAGTCGCCGGTTTTCAAGGGGCGGTGTTGGTAATGACGTTGGCCGTATACCCGCTCGTCTACCTGCCGGTCGCCGCCAGCTTTCGCAACTCCGATCCGGGGCAGGAGGAGTTGGCGCGCAGCCTTGGGGCAGGGCGGCTGCAAACCTTCTGGCGGGTGACGCTCGGGCAGGCCCGGGTGGCGATCCTCGGTGGCTGCCTGCTGGTGGCACTCGTGTTGCTTGCCGAGTATGGCGCCTTTGAGATCCTCGGCTACCAGACTTTCACCACCGAGATATTCACCGAGTTCAACGTGTCCTTCAACGTGCCGACGGCGTCGGCGCTGTCGTTGGTACTGGTGCTCCTGAGCCTCGTGGTCCTCTCGGGCGAGGGCTTGGCACGCGGGCGAGGCAGGCTTAGCCGCTCCGGGCCCCTTGCCCAGCGAGCAGCTCGACCTCATCGACTCGGACGCGCTCGGCTGCCTGCGCTCGTCGGCTTCGCCGTCCTGGTCGGTCTGGCGTTGGGCGTGCCGATCGGCTCCAGCGTCTACTGGATTCTCAGGGGCGGCCAGGCCTTTCTTACCGGGGTGTCGCTGCTTGATGCCACCTGGCACACGGCCCTCTACAGCGCGATCGCCGCTGCACTGTCGACGGCGATGGCGCTACCTGTCGCGCTCCTTGCGATTCGCTATAGCGGGCGGGGGTATCTCTTGCTCGAGCGCAGCACCTATCTTGTGTTGGCGATGCCGGGCTTGGTGATCGCACTGGCGCTCTCATACTTCACCGAGCGCTATGCCAACGGATTTCTCTATCAAAGCGCCCCATTGCTCGTGATCGCCTACGCCATCCTGTTCTTTCCACTGGCGCTCGTCGGCGTCCGAGCTTCGATCGCCCAGGCTCCGGTCGGCCTTGAGGAGGTCGGACGCTCGCTTGGCCGAGGGCGAGTCTCGGTGCTATTGCGAGTCACACTCCCACTGGTCTCCCCCGGCCTGGCCGCGGCCTTTTGCCTGGTATTCCTCTCCGCGGTGACGGAGCTAACCGCTACCTTGATCTTGATCCCCACCGGCGTGCAGACGCTCTCCACCCAGTTCTGGGCCTATCAACAGAACCTTTCCTACGGACAGGCCGCGCCGTTTGCGCTTGCGATCATCGCCATCGCGGCGCTGCCGAGCGTGGTGCTCGGCCGTTTCTTCGACCGCCTACCCTCGCGTGGGAGACCAGCAAGATGAACAACGTTCCCAGCCCTGAGGAGATGCTGAGCGGGCCGAGCGAAGCTGAGAGCAACCGCGGTGAGCTCACCGCGGACGCCCAGCGACCAAGCGGCCTCTGTGTCGTGGACCTGCACAAGGGCTTTGGGACCCACCCGGTGCTCACTGGCCTGGATCTCAGCGTCCCCGCGGGATCGTTCACGGCCATTCTTGGATCCTCGGGCAGCGGCAAGACGACGCTTTTGCGATTGCTGGCCGGCTTTGACAGACCGGATCGCGGGGTCGTGAAGATCGGCGAGCGCGTCGTGGACGGAGCCGCCGTTCACGTCCAACCCGAGCAGCGCCGGATCGGATACGTGCCACAGGAGGGAGGACTCTTCCCCCATCTCACGGTCGCGGCGAACGTCGGGTTCGGACTCTCCAGGGCCGCTCGTCGGGGCCGAGTGAGCGAGTTGCTTGAGCTTGTGGGACTTGCCGATCTGGGACGCCGCTATCCCCACCAGCTCTCCGGTGGCCAGCAGCAGCGCGTAGCGTTGGCACGAGCGCTCGCGATCGCCCCCGAGGTGGTGCTACTGGACGAGCCATTCGCCTCGCTCGACGCACACATGCGAGCCAGTGTGCGCGAGGAGGTCCAGCGGATCCTGCAAGCATCGGCGACGACGACGCTGCTCGTGACCCACGACCAGGACGAGGCGCTCTCGCTTGCGGATCGCGTGGCCGTTCTGCGTGACGGCCAGATCGCCCAATACGCCACGCCGCGGGAGCTCTATGCCCGCCCGCTCGACGATCGGCTGGCGCGCTTCGTCGGCGAGGCCAACCTGATCGCGGGCGTACTCGATGGCGCGTTCGTCGACACACCACTCGGAAGGCTCCCGGCGCTGTGGCACGGCGAGCCGCTGCCTTCGTCCTGCGCGGTGAGCGTACTGGTCCGCCCCGAGCAGATCGACCTGCGTCGCGCCGACGACGAAACCGGACTTGACAGGACGAATCGTACGAACGGGATACCACGGACACGATGCTGTCCTGCATGTTCGGTTGGACCAGCAAGAGACTGCCGAGCATCTGCTCGTGCGGACCCTGGGAGATACACGGCTATACCCAGGCTTGGCAGTCAAGCTCGACGTCCGAGGCCCTGTGCTGGTCTGGCCCGCAAGCTCCTCGCGTTGAGCTAGGCGAATCCTTTTCGCGAGATCGGACCTCTCATCTGTGCGAGTCCGATCGACGAGAACGGGAGGCTGTAATGATCATTCGCCGTCTGTCCCAAGCAGGTCCAGCTTTACGAGTAAGAGCTCTGACACACCGAGCACTCACGAGCCTAGCTCTCTTTGGCTTGATCGCCCTCGGCCTGCCCGTCGCGGCGGGAGCCACGCCTACGGCGTTTACGCTCAAACTCCGGGGCGTGCCGATCGCTGTCAACCCCGAGGTAGTGAACGGTCCAACATATCCTGGCACAGGCAATATCCTTGGCGCGGGTACCGACGTCGAAGCCGAAGTCAAGATCAGCGGCAGCGAATACGGCGGTTTCCCGCCGCCTGTCACCGGCTTCACATTCCTCGCCCCCGTGGGCGTAAAGCTGCACCCTCAAGGGTTCACCGCCTGTTCAGAGGCGATCCTCGAAAGCCACGAAGTCGCACACTGTCCGAAGAAGTCTTTTATAAGTTCGATTGGCTCCGTCGCCGGCGTCGTCAGCTTCGGTGGGACACGCGTTCACGAGGCGCTGACCCTGCAGGCGTTCTTTGCGCCAGGTGGGGAATTCGCGTTCTATGCCGAAGGCAGATCCCCGACCGTGATCGAAGTCCTGGGGAAAGCCAGCATCACAACTGGCGGAGGCGGATTCGGTCCAAAGCTCAGCGCGAACGTGCCGCTTGTCGAAACCGTGCCCGGAGCGCCCTACGGGGTTGTGGAAGCGGGCAAAATCACAGTCGGAGCAGCCTTCGTGCAAGCAGGCAAACTGATCTCCTACATCACGCTGCCGAAGAAGTGTCCCAGGGGCGGCTTCCCGGTCCACGCCGAACTGAGATTCCTCATCGGCGAACCGGTTACGGTCGACACCAAGATGCCGTGCCCGACGAAATAGCCTGATGACCGCCATCTATCTCATCGCAGCCGTCGTCGTGCTCTGCGGCTGCCTCCTCTTTTTTATGAAAAAGGTTCGTTCCCGTGACTAACACACGCTGGACCTGGCCCACCGAACAGGTAATCAATGCCGCCCAACAAGGTGACCCGCGCGCGATCGCGATACTGCTGGACGGCTCGCACGCCCATGTGCATCGCTTCGCACGCACCCTCTGCTCGACGCCCGAGGATGCAGAGGAAGCAACCCAGGAGGCGCTGATCGTGCTCTACCAGAAGATCGGCACATTGCGTGCCGCCGCGGCGCTCGCCTCGTGGATGTTTCAGATCGTGCGTCACGAGTGCATCCGCAGATCGCGGCTGGCACTGCGCGGACCCATTCCCACGCCTTCGACCCAGCACTCTGTCGAAGACGTGGCTCTGGCCCGGCTTGAAGTCGAGCGAATCGTCGATTCGATCGCGGCGCTACCGGCCGACCAGCGTGCCGTTCTCGTCCTGCGCGATATTCAGGGCCTGTCTGGAAAGGCCACAGCTCAGACGCTTGGCCTCAGCCGCGCCGCGATGAAGTCACGTCTGCACCGCGGCCGCGAAGCGCTGCGCGCGCAGCTCAAAATGTCATCCGATCCGAGCGTCTCTGCGAACACAGATAAATGACTGAGCCCGTGCAAAGCGTTCTTGCCAGTAAGTCTGTCGCCCGCCATCTCGCGCGTGGAGCGCTCGGCTTCGGCCTGATCGGCGTGGCAATCGCCCTGACTAGGAGCGTTGGTCCACTCGCGCTCTTGCTGGCCCCGTTTGGCTTGGTCGCGCTCCGCGGCTGCCCAACTTGCTGGGTTGTCGGTCTGCTCCAGACGATGTCTGCCGGCCACCTGGAGCGCAGCTGCACAGAAGCCAGCTGCACCCTGCGACGCGGCGAAAGCTAGACGAGCTCCACCGGCAGCACGTCCGTCCGCGCGACGGCTGCCTCCCGCTCACCCGCCAGCGCCGTACGACGCTCATCCTGCATGTAACCGTCCAGGCTCCTTTGCGAGGGGAACTCGAGGACCTGAACCTCGAGCGGCGCCCCGTCAGCGCCGTCGGTGCGCACTCGCTGTAGCACCCGTGCTCCATGGTCGCCCATCAGCCCCAGAACGCTGTCCTCGTAGGCACGGAGCGCCTCCTCGGTTCCCGGCTTGGACCAGAGCAGAACGCATAGGTGGATGCTCATCCTCGTGAGCCTAACCAACGACGTACCGAGATCCGCCCCGGCGCTTCGCTTTTGCTCAACCACCCAGCGCGAACAGCGGCCAGTGGCCGGGCACGCCCTTCAATTCGTGAAGACCACGATCCTCAAACGCGAACGGCCCGCCCACCACCGTCCCAAAGACGGTGCCCGACACGAGCACTTCGTCCGCTCCGGCAAGCGCACCCACGCGCGAGGCGATGTGAACCGCCATGCCGCCAACATCCTCGCCGATCAGCTCGCACTCACCCGTGTGAATACCGACACGGATCTCGAGTCCCAACTCTCGCGCGGCGGAAGTTATCGCCAGCGCGCAGCGCAAAGCCCGCGACGGAGGCCCGTCGAAGGTGACGAGAAAGCCATCTCCCACCGTCTTGACCTCGCGACCGCCGAAGCGGACGAGCTGCGCTCGCACCCGCGCGTCGTGCTCTGCCAGCAGGTCGCGCCAGCGACCGTCGCCCAACCTGGCCGCCCGTGCCGTCGCGTCGACGATGTCGGTGAACATCACCGTCAGCAATCGGCGTGCGAGCTCCCCGCGGCTGCGGGCGCCCGTCAGAAACTCCTCGATCTCCTCGATGATCGCGTCGCTGTCGCCCACGAACGGCAGCGAGTCCACTCCCTCCAGTTCGACGTGGCGCGCGCCCGCTATGTGCTCGGCCAGGTAGCGCGAGTGACGCGGGTCCCAGGCCAGATCGCCGGACCGGTGCATGAGAAGCGTTGGCACACGCACGCGAGGCAGTACGTCGCGCACGTCGAGCTCGGCTGAGGCGTTCAGCAGGATACGAGCCTGGCTGGGGCTCGCGGCCAGACGCTGCAAACGCGCGAACCATGTTGCAAGCGTTGTTTCCTCCGCCATCGAGGGTGCCATTACCGAGAGCACCGGGCTACCGGGCTCACCCCAGGAGGCAAGCGTCCGCTCGGTCCATTGCGCACGATCCTCCCTCGTCATCGCCCAGTCGTAGTCGGGAGCCCAAGAGGTACGGGCGATCGAGGCGTACATGATCAGCGCGCCGACACGCTCGGGATGGTTCGCGGCCAGCAGGGTGCCGACGGGTCCGCCCAAACCGTAGGTGAGTAGCGCCGCACGTTCGCTGCCGGCCGCGTCGAGTACCGCGAGCGCGTCATGCATCTCCTGCTCGAGCGAGTGCGACTTGCCAGCGCTGTCTGAAAGCCCGCTTCCACGGCGATCGAACAGGATCAGGCGATTGAACACAGCCAGGCGCTCTAGAAAGCGACGCACGGCCGATGCCTCCCACAGCTGCTCGATCTGGGAGATCCATCCGGGGAGGAACAGCAGATCGAGGGGCCCCTCCCCCGCGAGCTGATAGGCGATAGTCGCCTCGCCGCTGCGCGCGTAGCGCGTCGTGGGCATCGTCAGGACCCTCAGAACGAACGGTAAAAACTCTTGGTGATCGTGAAGCCGTGATGAGAACGGCTCATGCAGTGCGAAGCCCTGAGCAACCACAGTCGGTGCATACCCACATCATCGCACGACATCGGCGCCACGAGCTCGACAAGACAACCGCCTCGAGCGAGCGATCTCGCGTGGCGAGTTCGCTCCGCCCGAGGAGAGCTTCATAAAGCGTTGGCCGTGGTCGGCGTTCTGCTTGGGCTGCTGGTGCTCGTCATCGTTGCGTCGAACAACTGAGAGCCGGCAAAAGCTCGCGCCGGGCCATCGCGAACGACGCACTAAATGTCAGGCCTGGACCTGGCGCTACGCAGAAGCAGATCTACGAAGGCGTACTGCCTAAGCGGGCCTAGCGCAGGTGCGTCGGTGCGAGGCGACCGACTATTGCCCCGATAAACCAGACAGCGCGGCGACATTTGTAGTCTCACCCTGCATAAGCAGTCGCACCCTGCATCACTTCGGAGTTGACGTGCCTCGTCAGCTGGAGCGCTTAGCGCCCGCTCTGCTGGGGCGCGAGCTTGGCGGGGCCGATGACGTCTTCTTGGCCTTCTTCTTGCCGGGGCCGGTGCCCTCACCCCGTATGCGCGCAAGGCTCTGCTCGAGCGCGCCCATCAGGTCCGGCGCAGTCGGAGTCACCTTCGGCTTCGGCTTGGGCTTCGCGGGCGCCACCGAGATCTTCTGACCCTTTTGCTTGCGCTTGATCAAGCGCTGCAGGTGTGCGCGGTGCTCGTCGCGATAGCCGGCCGGCTCGAACGGTACCTCCAGCTCCGCGATGATCGCGATCGCGTTCTCGACCTGCTCGCTGCCGGGTACGGCCTCGGCGTCGATCTCCGCGGCGATGTCGGTGCTGGAGCGAACTTCGTCGTGAAAGCGCATCGTCGTCAGCGTCAGCAGCTCGCCGCGTGGACGAATGCTTACCAGGTGCTCCTTGGCGCGCATCACAAAGCGTCCGAGCGCCACCTTGCCGGAGTCGCCCATCGCCTCGCCAAGCAGTGCATAGGCCCGCGCCGCGCTCTCGTTCTCGGGGACCAGCAGATAGGGACGGTCGAGGTAGATCGGGTCGATCTCGCGCTCCTCGACAAAAGCCTCGATGTCGATCGTATGGCTCTTACGAGGCGCGGCGGCGGCGAGGTCCTCGTCGCTGAGTAGCACCCAGCTGCCATCCTCCATCTCATAGCCCTTGGCGATCTCGCTGTATGGAACCTCGCGGTCCTCCAGTGCAGCAGACGCGCCGCGTCTGGATCGGCGAACCGTCAGGCTCGTGCAGCTGACTGAAGTGCACGCCGCGATCGCGGACGGCGCTATAGAGGATCACCGGCACGTTCACCAAGCCGAAGCTGAGGGAACCCGACCACAATGGGCGCGCCATCAGCTCTCCCCTCGACGACGGCCGCGGCCGCGAGCCGCACTCTTGGACGGGCGCGGGGTCCCACCAGATGAGCGCGGGGCCTTGCTCGATGGGCGAGAGGTGTCACCGGACGAGCGCGGCGCCTTGCCTGAAGGGCCAGAAGTGTCACCGGACGAACGCGGGACCTGGCCGACCGGCCGTGGCTCGCCGCTTGCCGGGCGCCGACGCTTGCGCGCGTGCCCCTCCTCCAGGCTCGCCCGCAAGGCGCCCAACAACTCTCCCTCCCCGGTCTGCTCCTGACTCTGTGGTGCCTCGACCTTCTCCCCACGCGCCTTCTGCTCGATCACGCCGAGCACAGCGGCGCGGTAGGTGTTCTCATAGGCATCCGGTTCGAAGCTGGAGACGAGCTGGTCGACGAGCAAACGGGCGGTATCGATCTCTAGCTTGCTTGGCTGCTTGTCGGCCTTTGCGATCTCCAGCTCGCGTGGGTCCGCAAATTCGTCGGCAAAGCGCATCGTGTGCAGGACGATCACATCCTCGCGCGCCCGAACCGCGGCGAGATGGGCCTTGCCATGAAAGACGAAGCGCCCGATACCAACCCTTCCGGAAGTCTTCAGCGCGCTGTGCAGGGTGCGATACGCCTCGTCGCCCAGCTGCCCGGGGCTCAGGTAGTAGGAACGCTCATAGTAAGCGGGGTCGATCTCCTCGCCATCGACGAAATGCTCAACGTCGATCATGTGCGCCTCGGGTCCCTCGGTAGCGGCGATCTCCTCCTTCGAGAGCATCACATAGGAGCCCGAGCTCACTTCAAAGCCCTTGGCGATCTCGCCGTATGGCACCTCACGGTCCTCCGCGACGCACACGCGTCGATGCTCGATCGCCGCACCGTCGCCGACGTGGCGCTCGCGAAAGGCAATGCTCTTGGACTCGGTAGCCGTGTGCAACTTGACAGGCACGCGCACCAGGCCGAAGGCGATCGTGCCGTTCCACAGCGAGCGAGGCATGGCTAGAGCGCTATCCATGATCGACGACCCATACGTCCGCAGGATACGCCTCCACTGGCCTACGGTGGAAGGCGCAATCGAACTTGCCGACCCGTGCACGGCGTTGTGCGATAGCTCGAACGGGCCGCCTTGGCATCGAAATTGGCCGTGGTAGCAGCCTCGAGATTGGAGCATAATGGGTGCATAGATCCACGCATATGGGGGTAGCGCACACCACAGAAGCACGTTCGGGTGCTCAGGGAGAGGGCCGTAGAGCCCAACGTCCAACAAACTCAGGAGGAGGTTGAGATCGTGTCAGTCGCGATAGCCACGCACAGTCTGCACATCGACCGCGGTACCGCCGAGGATCTGGACCGTCTGTTCGCCCACTGGCAGGACGAGCGCGACACCTCCGCGCGTGAAGCGTTGGTCAAGCGCTTCATGCCGTTGACGCGCAGCTTGGCACGTCGCTATGACCGCTCTTCAGAGCCCTTCGACGACCTCCTGCAGGTCGCCTCTGTCGGCCTGCTCAAGGCGCTCGACCGCTTCGACCCCCACCGTGGGCACTCCTTTCCCTCGTTTGCCGTGCCCACGATCCTCGGCGAGATGCGCCGCTACTTCCGCGACTGCGGCTGGTCGGTGCACGTGCCGCGCGGCGACCAAGAGCGAGCGCTGAAGGTGCGCGACGCACAGGAGACGCTCTCAAGCGAACATGGCCACGCCCCAACCGTCAGCCAGCTCTCGCAGTACCTGGAACTGGAAACCGAGCAAGTCATCGACGCGCTGCAGGCAACCCAGGCGTACGAATCGCTCTCGCTGGATGCCCCGCGGCCCGGGGGCGAGGACGACACGATCAGCTTTGGCGACGGCATGGGCAGCGAGGACGAGCGCTATGAGTTGGTGGAGCTCGACCTCACGATCGTGGCGGCGATCCGACACATTCCGGCACGCGAGCGAGCGATGCTGCACATGCGCTTCGTAGAGGATCTCACCCAAACGGAGATTGCCGCTCGCCTGAAAATCTCGCAAATGCAGGTCTCGCGCCTGCTGCGCCGCTCACTCGACCAGCTGCGAGCGCTCACGCGCGACGCAAGCGAGGTGTAAGCGCCGCCGGCAGGCGGGATTGTATCTTCCTACAACTGTCGAGAGGCGAGCAACAGCACCTCGGCGGTTTGCTGCGGCGGATCGTCCCTATTCCGATGGCCGACTCACCCCCAAATGTTCGTCTCAACCTAGCCAACACCCCCGAGAACGTGGTGCTGGTTAGGGAGATGCTCTCTGGGGTTGGCGAAGCCATCGAATTGGACCCCAGCGATCTGAACGATGTGCGCACGGCCGTTACCGAGGCATGCAACAACGTTGTTCTACACGCCTACGAAGGCGATCCTGGACCTCTGGAGGTCGAGCTCGTACCTCGCCGGCCGGTCGCTTGGCGTGCTTGTCCGCGATCACGGCGTTGGACTCTCGGCAGAGCCGACGTCGCTTGAAACAGACACCGGCGGGATTGGACTGCATGTAATCCGAACGCTCGCGCAAACGGTCGAGTTCGCGGACGGCGAGGAGTGCGGGACCGATGTGCGGATGTGGTTCGACGCCCCGCAAGCCGCCTCGCTTGCGCCGCTACGTCCCGACGACGACCAAGCCCATACGCTCGCGCTTCCCGGAATACCCACGACGACGATCTGCATAGCTCCGATCAGCCTCGCCCGCACGATCCTGCCGCGTCTGATGATCACGCTCGCCGCACATGCTCACTTCTCAACCGACCGCATCTCCGACGCACAACTGCTCGCCGACGCGCTTGTCGCGCATGCCCAAACCGCCATCAGCGGGGACAAGTTGAGCATCGATGTGACCGTCGAGCCGCGCGACCTGGAGTTGCACATATCTCCCCTGAGCGTCGGTCGCGCTCAGCAGCTGATCGAGCGAATCCGAGCTCGGCGAGTTGGAGTCGGCGTGATCGAGCAACTTGACCGATCGCCACACGAGTGGTGAGCACCGGCGCCCACGAGACGCTGACGCTCGGGCTCAGCGATCCTCGCTAACTCATCGGTTGGCGGCACGACGCGGCGTCGCTGGGCTGAGCTAGTCTGCTCATTTGCTACGGCACGCGGGAGCCATGTTCATTTGAGGGCCGGCTCAGGTTAGAGCGACGCCATCGGGGTAATGAACAATCACAGACGCGCAATGCGTCGGTTCTCACAAATGGAGGATGACATGGTTGCTCTAGTGGCGTTGGTGCTCATCTTGGCTTTGCTGGGCGGGTTGGGCTTTGCCGTGCACGTTCTCTGGTATGTGCTGATCGTCGCGCTCCTGCTGTGGCTGATCGGCTTCTTCATCGGTGGCGCGCCCGTGGGTGGAGGGACGTCGCTGGTACGGACGCTAGTAGAGCCCTCGTAGGACCTCTCGAGGAGCCCCTCGTAGGCCGATCGACGAGCTTGCGAGGGGCTGCGATACTGACTTCACGCCTGGCATCTGGGCCAAGTGCCGCAGGCAAATCTCAACGATGCCTGGTTACAGCCAATGCCGCAGCCACCCGAGGGGGAGCAGACCAACGTTGATGCCCATTCGGTGGGGGACGTTGCCGCGAGCGTGCTGATCGACGCAGGAGCGGTGCTGGCCAGCTCGCTGGACCCAAGCACGACGATGGGTCAGGTCGCGAGCCTGACGCTGCCGCGGCTGGCCGACCTGTGCGTGATCGACCTGCGCGACGAGGACGGCTCGATCAGAGAGGTGGCGGTCGCGTGCGTGCGGCCGGAGCTTGCCCGGGAGCTCGAAGAGCTGCGCGTCGAGCATCCGCTCGACCCCGACGGAGGGCATCCCGTCGCCCAGGTTCTGCGTAGCGGACAGCCGGTTCTGCTGCCCGAGATGACGAACGCACTGCTGAGCTCCTTCGCACAGGGCTCCAAGCACGCCAAGTTCATGATCGAGCACGGCTACCGCTCGGCGGTGGTCGCGCCGCTGCTCGCGCGCGAGCGCACGCTCGGAGCCCTTTCGGTCTTGCGTCTGGGCGGTGGCGCACCCTATGGCCAGGAGGATCTGCAGCTCGTCTGCGAGCTCGCGCGACGCGCGGCGCTGGCGATCGACAATGCGCGTCTGTATTCGGAGATGCGTAGCGTCGAGCGTCGCCTGGAGGCGATCCTCGTGAACCTGGCCGAGGCGATCACCGTGGTCGACGAGCATGGGCAGACGGTGTTTGCCAACCAGGCCGCCGCGGACCTGTTGTGCGCCTCAGACCCCGAGGAGCTGACGAGCTCACAACCCGGATCGATCATGCCGCGCTTTGCTGGTGCTCGATGAGCAGGGCCGCCGGCTCGACCTCGAGCACATGCCGGGTAGGCAGCTGTTCGCGGGTGAGACGCCTGGGCCGCTGTTGGTCCGCAACGTCGTGCTTGCCACCGGCGAGGAGCGCTGGCTGATCGTCAGCTCCTCGCCGATCATGGACCCCGAGAGCGGACGCATCGCCTATGTGGTGAACGTGTTCGAGAACATCACCGAGGTCAAGCGCGTGCAGCTGGCCGAAAGCTTCATGGCCCAGGCAAGCAGGGTCTTGGCTTCCTCGCTTGACTACGCCGAGACGTTGCAGCGCATAGCGCGCCTGGCCGTGCCCCAGATCGCCGACTGGTGCGCGGTGGAACTCGTCAACGAAAAGGACGAGATCGAACGCGTCGCGGTCCATCATCCAGATCCAGCCAAGCTCGAGCTGGCCGAGCAGCTCAACCGCGACTACCGGCCCTCGCTGGACGAGCCGGCGGGCGTGCCGGAGGTGATCCGCACGGGCGAAGCGCGCATCTACACCGACATTCCGCCCGATGCGCTTGCGCAATACGCGCGCGACAACAAGCACCTCGAACTGCTCAGCGCGATCGGCGCCACGGCGGTGATCATCGTGCCGATGATCGGCGCGACCGGTCCGATCGGCGCGATCACGCTCGTCTCGGCCGAGTCGATGCGCCGCCTCTCCCCCGGCGATCTCGCGCTCGCCGAACGTCTCGGCCGCCGTGCCGGCACCGCGGTGGAAAACGCACGTCTGTACACCGAGCGCTCACGCATCGCACAAACCCTCCAGCAGGCGTTGCTGCCAGAGTCGCTGCCCGAGATCCCCGGGCTCGATGTTCGCGCGCGCTACTGCGCCGCGGGCGAGCTCAACGAAGTCGGCGGCGACTTCTACGACGTCTTCGACTACGAGGCGGATCGCTGGATGCTCGTGATCGGCGACGTCTGCGGCAAGGGTCCACGCGCCGCGGGCGTGACCGCGCTTGCGCGCCATACGTTGCGCGCCGCCGCGATGAGCGGTCAATCGCCTACCGAGATGCTCGAGACGCTGCACCGCGCGCTGCGCCGTCAGCCCCCCGGGGCCGACCTTTGCACCGTGTGCCTGGTCGCTGCACACCACACGGGCGCAGCGACACAGCTGGCGGTCGCGCTCGCCGGCCATCCCCCACCGCTGCTGATCGATCGCGATGGCCAGGCCGAGCTGATCGGCCACCCCGGCACGCTGCTGGGCGTGCTCGACCCGATCGAGATCGTCGTGACCAAAGCCGAGCTGCGAGACGGGGAGACGCTGCTGCTCTACACCGACGGCGTTACCGATGCTGGGCGCCCAAATGTCGAGCTGGGCGAGGCCGGCCTGATCGAGCTGTGTCCGAAAGCTCCGCGCCTGGACCTGGATGGCCTGCTGGAGTACGTCGAGGACGTGGCGCTCGAGCACGCCAAACTCGGGCTGCGCGACGATCTCGCGCTGCTTGGCTTGCGCGCATCGCAATCAGTGCCCTCGCAGCGCTAAAATTTTCGGCGTGGCGTCTTCAGGGGAGCATCTGCGCATCGATGTCCGCAACGAGTCCGACCGGGTCGTGCTCGGGCTTCACGGCGAACTGGACCTGCTCGGCGCGCCGTTGCTGCAAGAGGCGATCGACCGCGCCGACGGCGAGGCGAGCGCGATCATGGTGCTCGACCTGCAGGACCTCCAGTTCGTGGACTCGGCCGGCCTGCGTGTGATCCTCGCCGCGCACGAGCGCTCGCGTCAGAACGGTCAAGAGCTGGCCCTGACGCCCGGTACCGAGCAGGTTCAACGCCTGTTCACGATCGCCGGCGTCAACGATCACCTGCGCATCATCGGCTCACCCGACGAACTTTTCGTCTAGAGCCGCCAGGTATCTGTCAGAGACTGGATATAACGTCCAGTCGATGAGCGATCTCGACAACGGAATCGAAGTAGAGGGACTGGTACGCGTCTTCAAGGGCGGCGTGCGTGCGGTCGACGGCATCGACTTGCGCGTGGCCCCGGGCGAGATCTACGGCTTCCTGGGCCCCAACGGAGCAGGCAAGTCGACGACCGTGCTGGTGCTGACCACGCTGCTGCCGCCAACCTCGGGCAGCGCCCGCGTGGCAGGTCTCGACGTCGTCCACCAGGGCTCCCAGGTCAGGCGCGCGATTGGCGTCTCGCTGCAGGAGTCGGCACTCGACCCATTTCTCACCGGCAGTGAGCACATGCGTCTGCAGAGTGCTCTCCATGGGCTGCCCAAGGGCGAGCGCGACGCGCGCGGCAAGGAACTACTGGCGCGTGTCGGCTTGACCGAAGCGGCCGAGCGCAAGATCGGCACCTACTCCGGCGGCATGAAGCGTCGCCTGGACCTGGCGCTCGCCCTGCTTCACCGCCCGCGGCTGCTGTTCCTCGACGAGCCCACAACCGGGCTTGACCCGCAGAGCCGCGCCGCGCTGTGGGATGAGGTGCGACGGCTTGCGCAGGAGGGCGTGACCGTCTTCCTGACTACGCAATACCTGGAGGAGGCGGATGTGCTGGCCAACCGTGTCGGCATCATCGACCACGGCAAGATCGTCGCCGAGGGCACGCCGGCCGAGCTGAAGGCCGAGATCGCGAGCCAGACGGTCGAGGCGGTCCCTCAGGATCCCGGCGACCGCGAGCGCTTGGCCACCGTTCTGCACCGCTTTGGGCCCGAGACCGCGGCCTCCGCCGGCGGCGTGGCCGCCCAACTCCCCGAAGGGGCGGGCGACCTGGCCGAGATCGTACGCGTGCTCGATTCCGAGGGGCTGAAGGTCGCGGACCTGCGCCTGCACTCCCCCACCCTCGACGACGTGTTCCTGGCGAAGACGGGACGTTCGCTCGAGGGCGCCGCCGACAGCGCCGAGGAGCAGGAGAAAGACACGACGTCGGCCGAGCCGGCAGTCGCGTGAGCGCACCGATCACAGCGCAGATCGGAGCGCTGGCCAAGCGCTCGACGCTGAAGACCCTGCGCCAGCCCTTCCAGATGTTCCCGATCGTGTTCTTCCCCGCGATGCTGTTGGCCGTCAACGCGAGCGGATTGCAATCCGCCACGCGACTGCCCGGCTTTCCCACGCACTCCTACATCTCCTTCGCGATCGCCGTGGCCTTCATCCAGGGCGCCATGTTCTCGTTGATCAACACCGGCACCAACCTCGCCGAGGACATCGCCAGCGGCTTCTTCAACCGGCTCGCGCTCACGCCCATGCGCCGGCTTGCGCTGATCGTCGGACTGCTCGTCGGCGTCGCCGCGCTCGGCGCGCTTCAGTCGGCTATCTACATCCTGATCGGGCTGATCTTCGGAGCACACCTCGACGCGGGCGTGGCGGGGGCGCTCGTGGTGATCGTGCTCGGCTCCCTGGCGGCGACCGCGTTTGGGGCCATCGGCTGTGCGGCCGCGCTGAAGACCGGCTCCGGTGAGGCGGTGCAAGGGATGTTCCCGCTGTTCTTCGTGTTCATCTTCCTGTCCTCGAGCAACCTGCCGCGTAACCTGCTCGAGACCGGCTGGTTTCACACGATCGCGAACTGGAACCCGATCTCCTATCTGATCGAGGCCTTTCGCAGCCTGTTCATCGTGGGCTGGGACGCGGCCGCGCTGGAGCGAGGCTTCGCCGTGGCGATTGGACTACTGCTGCTCGGCCTTGGGCTGGTCGTGCTCACACTGCGCGGAAGGATGCAGAGGACATGACGCCCGACCCGCGACCTATAGGGCCAACAAGCGACGCAGCAGGTTCCGCCATGGCCTCGGCACCAAAAGCGCCGGGAACGGACGCGAACATCGATCACCCAGTTGGCGCCGACACCTGGGGCGTGGCTCGCGCCGTCGCTTGGCGCAGCATGCACACCTACCTGCGCCGCCCCGACCTGATCGTGCCCTCGCTTGTCTTCCCGCTCGTCTTCCTGGCGAGCTTCGCCGGCGGGCTGTCCGCACTCGGCTCGGTACCCGGGTTCGACTTTCCCGCCGGCTACACGGCTTTCCAGTTCGTCTTCGTGTTGACCCAGGCGGCATTGTTCAGTGGGCTGTTCACCGGCTTCACGGTGGCCGTTGACTTCGAAAGCGGGTTCGCGCGGCGGCTTGATGCTCGCCGCGGGCAATCGCCGAGGGATCGTGTTGGGCTACGCGCTGGTGGCGCTCACTCGCGCGACGATCACGCTTGCCGTCGTGACCGCGGTCGCGCTGCTGGCTGGCATGCGCATCACCGGAGACGGCGTTGACATGTTTGGCCTCTACGGCCTTGCGCTGCTGCTCGTGCTCGTGGGCTATGGGTGGTCCGCCGGAGTCGCGTTCCGCTTCCGCTCGATCCAAGCTGGGCCGCTGATGCAAACGCCGGTCTTCTTGATTCTGTTCCTGGCACCCGTGTACGTGCCGTTGTCGCTACTCAAAGGCTGGATTCACGCGGTGGCGAGCGTTAATCCCGCGACCGCCTTCCTTGGGGCCGGACGTGGGCTGATATCCGGTGTGCACGAACACACGGCGCTGGCGTTCGCTTGCGCGCTGGGCCTGATGGTGTTGTTTGCCGTTTGGACCCTCTCCGGGCTGCGCGCCGCGGAACGCTCAACCTAGTCGTCTGATACCTCGGCGTCTGGACCCTCGCCGGCCGGCGTGGAGGCGATGGCGCCCGTTTGGTCTCGCGCCAGTCGTCAGCCCCGGTTCTTCGCCGAAGGGCACTTCTTCTTCGGTTTCCCGTTCCGTGCGTTCACGGCGACGTTCGGTTGCCTTGAGCGCGGCCTTGCCTGCCGTGTTGAGGTAGTCGAGCAAACCTCGCTTGTGCGCTCTGTAGAGACGGGTGGGCAGCGGCTCGCGCAACTCTTCGCGGATCGCGCGTTGCAACTGCGCGTTCAGCTTGGGCTCCAGGGCACTGTTGCCGGCGAGGTTGTCCAGCTCCATTTGCCCGTCGGACGTGCTGTAGTCGTACAGCTCGGTTTCGCGTCCGGCGTCCAGCAGCTTGATGCTGTCAGGGGCGAAGTTGGAGTAGGTCGCATACTTGGCATTGGCGGTGCGCAGCGCCACGACGTGTAGCGGCGCTTCGGCGGCATACGGTTCGATCGCGAACTCGGTCACGGTCTCGTCGGTGGCGTGCAGCACGTAGTCGCGTCCGGGGGCCGAAGGATCGCTCAGCATCGCGCCGACTTCGTGGCGGGAGGCGATCTGCGAGTAGTCGTTGTCCTTGCGCCACGCCGAGAAGCCCGTTGCGATGTCGAGTAGCAAGGGCGCCACGTCGACGCTCGAGGTGAGCCCGGTGCGCGTTTGTGCTGGGGCCTTCGTGATTGGCTTGTCACGCAGGTCCCTGACAACCAGCGGCACGCGGATCGCCTCCTCATAGGCGCTTGCGCCCTTGCCGCGCATCCCGTGCGAGGCCCCATACTCGCCGTGATCGGAGGTGAACAGGATGACCGTGTTGGCCGCCACCTCCGGGCGACTGGCGAGCGTGTTGAGCACGGCGCCTATGTGTCCGTCCACCTCTCCGAGCAGCTGTAGGTAGAGATCCATGAACGGCAGCCATGCCTGTTCGAGCTCAGAGCCGCTGTAGGGCACCGTGCCAAAGGAGATTTGAGCGGTGTCCTGCAGCGAGCGCTGCAACAGCGGCTTGCGCTTGGCGGCCATTTCTTCCGGCGTCTCGAAGTTCGGCGGCAACTCGCCCACGACGCTCGGCGGCTGGGCCTCGGAGGCAAAGCGCTGGCTCCAGCGGTACCACCAGGCGATGTCGTGCGGGTTGACGAACGACACGGTCGTGCACCAAGGCTCGTGCTTTGGCGCGTCGGGAAGCCATTTTTCAAACTGCGTGACGATGTGCGGATCGACCCGCCAGCCCTGCCCGGGCGCGCCGTCGGGCGAGGGGTAGGTGCCACCGGTGAAGCCGTAGGGCTCGAGCGCTCCGAAGTCTTCAGAGGAGTCCCACAGGTTGTCGCCGTGCGTGAGGTGCCACTTGCCATACCAATACGTGCGATAGCCCTGCTCGCGCAGCATCGTGCCCCATGTCGGAAAGCCAGGGTCCAGCGTGCTGCCACCGGTGATCATGCAACCCGTCTGGTGGGTGTGAAGCCCTGTCACCAGCGCCGCGCGGGCGGGCGTGCAGTCGTTGGAGGCTGTGTAGTGGCCGGCAAACGACACGCCCCCGTTGCGCAACCGCGCGAGATTGGGCATCAGCGCCGCGGCGCTGTCAGCCGCGGAGAACCACTGGGGAGTGCGCAGCTGGTCGACCATGATCACGAGGATGTTGGGCTGGCGAAAACGCTCGCCTGAGCCTGGCGGCTGCTTTGCCGTTCCCTCTTGCTGTCCGTGAGTTTCCGTGCCGCCATGGCGGCGCGTCTTCGCAACATGTCCGCCGGCGTGCGTCGCGGCCGAGCTGGCTTCCTGCTTGGCTATGAAGTCGGCAAGCGCCACACCGCCGCCCGCGAGCGCGCCACCGGCCAGCAGCCCGCTCTTGAGCAGCGTGCGCCGGTCGACCAGCCGTTTGGGATCGAGCCCGTGGGGCCGCTCAGGGTCGAGCGCCGGCTCTGGCTCTTTTCGATCTTGCTCTGACATCGGTGTCTGTGTAGCACTAGCACTACTCGCCTTGAGACGAGTACGCCTACAAATTACTCATCCACGTGTTGAGCGGGGATGAGCGTTTGTTGGGGCGTATTTAGAAATGAGCTCGTGCTGTGCTCGCGAACATAGGCTCTCGACCGGATGGGAAAGCCTCGTCTATCGCTCCTCGCTGAGCGGCGTGCCCTGCTCATCGGCCGCCTGCGCGGGCGGCCACGGGCCGAGCCAGTCGTCGCGGGCGCCGTCCATCGTGATCACGGCCCCCGAGAAGAAATCGCCGGCCGGCGAGGCCAGGTAGGCGACGAGCCAGGCGAACTCCTGCTCGCTGCCCATTCGCCCCAGCGGGATCGTGTGCGCGATGCGCTCCACGATCGCGGGCGGATACTTGGTAAGCAGCGTCTCGCGTCTCGAATTGGCCGGCCGCCAGCGCGAGCAGGCGTATGTCGAAACGCGCCCACTCGACCGAGAGCGTGCGCATCAGGTTCTCCACCGCCGCGCGTGCGGCACCCGAATGGGCCATGCCCGGCATGCCGTTGTGCGGGGAGAGCGTCACGCTGAAGACCTTGCCGCCCCGCCCAGAGGGAATCATCGCCTTGGTCGCAACCGCGTGCGTCATCAGCCACGTGCCCTCCACGTTGAGGCGGATGACCGTCCTGAAGCCCTTTGGCGTGATCGACTCCGCGGGCGCCAGGAACTGGCCACCGGCGTTGTTGACGAGCAGATCGATCTGGCCGTGGCGCTCGAGCGTCTGATCGACCAGCGCATCGACCTGTTGCTCCTCGCGAATGTCGCACGCACGGGCCTCGATCAGTCCGCGCGGACAAAGCGCCACTGTTTCGAGCAACGGCTCTTCGCGGCGACCACATACGACTACCCGCGCACCGCAGCGGGCCAGCTCCAACGCCATCTCCCGTCCAAGGCCGCTGCCGCCGCCGCTGACGATTGCGATTTGGCCCTCCAGCAGCGTGGGCGAGAACAGACGCGAGCGCTCCTCCGCGGGCCCACCGGTCTCCCGGGACTGTTGGCCCTCGGGCTCTCCCACGGCGCCCATATCGTCTTGCCGATCGTCGCTCACGGCGAGGGAGCTTAGAACGTCTTCAATTGATCGGCACGACTGTTTTGAAGGACGATGTTGCGAGCGGACCTCCGCAAGGAGAGCTCGGTGGCCAGGCACGACCTTTGATCCTTGATCAAGCTGGCAAATCGACCGATGCTGATACGCGACGGCTGCAAGCGGGTAGAGCCCTTGGTGCAGTCGTTTCGCGCCTATCGCCCAAATTGCGGAGCTTTTGCCGCTTTCGCGGGTTATGTCCTGCGTGGGAAGGTTGCGACGCCTCAGGCGTCGAACCAGACCGAGGACCCAATCCACGAATAATGGTTGACAACGCAACTATCGCGACGTATAATTCCGACTCCAAGCATCGGATTACGAGGGTGGCGCAGCTGGCCGAAGGCCGGCGAGCCGAGCCCTCGCCACATAATTGTTAGAGAGACGCTTATGCCAGACCCCACCACAAAGCCCACACCCACCATCGATTTGACTCCCGAGGTGTTCATCCCGGAGTCTGTCGATCAGTTGCTCGCGCACTCGCGTCGCTACCCCCTGCTCACTCCCGAACAGGAGATCGAGCTCGCCCAAAAGATCGAGCGTGGCGATCTGCGCGCCAAGGAAACGATGATCAACTCGAACCTGAGGCTCGTCGCCTCAAACGCACGGCGCTACCAGAACCAGGGGCTGCCGCTTGCCGACCTCGTCCAAGAGGGCATGCTCGGCCTGATCAGGGCCTCTGAGAAGTTCGACTGGCGCAAGGGGTTCAGGTTCTCAACCTACGCCACCCTGTGGATCAGACAAGCCATTCAACGAGGACTCGAGAACTCGGGTCGCACGATTCGCCTGCCCGTGCATGTAGCCCAGCGTTCGCGCAAGGTCGGACGCGTCGAGCGCGAGCTGTCGGTTAGGCTCGGCCGCGAGCCGACGCTCGAGGAGCTGGCCGAGGAGACCGGCCTTGAGATCGAGCAGGTCGAGGAGGTGCGCCACCAGCGCGCCGCGCTCGTCTCGCTCGACCAGCAGGTCGGAGATGACGGCGACACCGCCCTGGGCGACCTGCTGCCTTCCGACGCCGAGGCACCGGAGGACAGCGCCTGGGACAACGAGCGCGAGCGGATCGTGCACAACGCGATCGCCAAGCTGCCCGACACCGAGCGGACCGTGCTCACGCTTCGCTTCGGCACGGGCCGCGAGGAGCCGCAGACGCTGACCGCTATCGGCAAGCGCCTTGGCTTCTCCGCGGAGCGAGCCTCTCAGCTCGAGCAGCGGGCACTGAAGAAGTTGGCCGAGTCGCCGGAGCTCGCGGCGCTGCGCGAGGCCGCGTAAAGCAAATTCGAGGCATGCCCCCCGCGCGCGCGGGGGGCATCGCTTCATTTGCTGGACCGGACCCCAGCCCGACCGACCAGCCTTCGCACGCATAAGGGGCCGGTGCAGGATCGGCACAAGTGGGCCGTGCGGGATCGTCCCTTCTGATCACTTCACGACCAGCGTGCCTTCCATACCCGCCATGCGGTGGCCGGGGACCGAGCAGTAGAACTTGTAAGTGCCTGGTTTCAGCGTCACGCTGAGCGTTTTTGCTTCGCCCTTGAACGTCGGCGTAGCGCCAACCACCGCGTGCGAGGAGGATTCGATGGTCACGTTGTGTTCGAGCGGCGACATGTTCGTGAAGTCGATCGAGACCTTGCCTGCTTTGGCCGTCAGCGTGTTGGTGTTGTATTTCAGTTGACCTTCGGGGTTTGCGGCAAGGCTGAGCGCGCCCGACGCGGGGGCGGAGCTCGTCGTGGTCGTCGTCGAGCTGGTGGGGGTGGTTGCGCTAGTCGTGGCCGGAGTGGAGGCGGCCGGGGTGGACGCGGAGGAGCTCGTTTCTTTCGAGCTACCGCAACCCGCCAGCGCCGCTACCGCGGCCGCGAGCGCAAGCAACGAGAACATTGGGAAATGTCGCGCTGATGCTTGTCTTTTCGTGGAGAGTCTCACGGCCTGTTCCTCCGTCGGTTGGGGTCGCCTCACGTTATGACACTCCCCGGTCTGAATCCTTCCCAAGCGTGTGCCAACATCTTGCGAGCAGAAGTCGAAGCAAAGGAGGCACAGATGCAGCAGTCGATGTGGGAGCGGACCGTCGAGCTCACGATCGCCGTCGGCGAAAGGATTTTGGCCCCGGTGGAGCGGTTCATCGGCAAGCGCTCGCTGGTGGGCGACGCGACCTTCTTCGCGCAGGAGCGCTTTGCTTGGATCGACCATGTCGAGGCGAGCTGGGAGACGATCCGTGAGGAGCTCGAGGCGGTGTTGGCCGACCGTGAGGCGCTGCCCAACTTCCAGGACATATCCAAGGATCAGATCGAGATCACCGACGATGATGACTGGAAGACCTACTTCCTCTATGGCTACGGCTTCGAGGCGGAGCTTGGTGTGCGCACCTGCCCCAAGACAGCCGCGTTGATGCGCCAGATTCCCGGGATGACGACAGCGATGTTCTCGATCCTCTCGCCGCACAAGCACATCCTCGACCACCGCGGGCCCTACAAGGGGGTGTTGCGCTACCACCTCGGACTGATCGTGCCGCGCGAGGCCGAGCAGTGCAGGATCAGGGTGGGTGATGACATCCGCCACTGGGAGGCCGGCAAGAGCCTGATCTTCGACGACACCTTCAACCACGAGGTCTGGAACGACACAGAGGAGACGCGCGTGGTGCTGTTCGTGGACGTCCTGCGCCCCCTCCCATCTCCTTGGAATCAAATCAACCGCTTGATCGTCAAGGCGATCGGCTATTCGCCCTTCGTGCTCGACGCCAAGCGCAACCAGCAGGCCTGGGAAAAACGTTTTCTGGAGAGGAGGGGGGCGAGCCCGCGGCCTCTCGATGCCATCCCGGCTGAGCCGCCGCTCCCAGCCGAGCACTGAGCGCCAGCGACACTGATCTTGCGCGGGATACGTCTCGAAGCTCGCCTGGTCCTGTTCAGCGCCCAGCGACAGTCAACCGACGCGTGAACTTTCGTCGATCGCATCCACCGGCACGCGAATCGCCACGTCGAGCACCTCTGGATGCTCTGCGCGTAGGTGGCTGGCCAGCGCTTCGGCGTCGGCGCGTGTGGCAGCCGGCCCGAGACGGATCAGCAGTTGCGTGCCGGTCGAGTGCGAAGGCTGTGCGGAGGACGTATGCCCGGAACCGTCGGGCTCGATGTGCACGACCACGTCGCTGCCCGGCAGCTCACGCTCGATCGCAAGCTCTACGGCGCTTGCGACGGCGTGGCCATAGCTGAGATCGGCGTCGCTTGGCACGCCGACGACGATGTCGGCGAAGTGCCGGCCGGCGACCTCGCGCATGCGCAAGCGCCTGAGGCTGACGATGTCGGGGATCGCTTCGATCGCGTCGCGTGCCTTGCGCTCGGCCACGTCGTCGGAGGCCGTGTCCATCAGCACGTAGACGCTGCGACGCATCAAGCGGACAGCTGAGAACAGGGCCAGGCCCGCGACGAACAGGGCCGCGATCGAGTCCGCGTTTGGATAACCGGCGCGAACGAGCAACAGGCCGACCACCACGGCCACCGAGCCCACCAGGTCGAGCGTGAAGTGCAGCGCATTGGCGCTCAGGGCGGCGCTTGCGTGGCGGTGGGCGCCCTGGTGGGAGGCGTATGAGCGCGTCGCGTCGATCGCGATCACCACTAGCAGCACCGCAAACGTGTACCACTGCGTTTCCACCTGCGGGCCGTGGCCAGTGAGTCGGTAGATCGACTCGATCGCGATCGCAATCGATGCCCCGATCAAGATCGCGCCCTCGCCGAGCGCGGAGAGGTGTTCGGCCTTGCCGTGGCCGTAAGGGTGATCGCGGTCCGCGGGGCGCCTGGCGACCCTGACGGCGAACAACGTGAGCACCGCCGCGGCCAGGTCTGTGGCGGAGTGGATCGCCTCGGCGAGCACGCCGAGGCTGTGTGAGAGCAGCCCGACGACGAGCTTGATGACGACCAGCGTGGCGGCCGCGATGACCGAGATCAGCGCGGTGCGCTGAGGGGATGGTGTGTGAGCTTTGGTTGCCATCAACAGGCGAAGGTAGTTGCCGGCGCACCGGAGGCGGGCGCTTAGACGTTCGAGACGTTGAGGCCTGTGTCGTGCAGCCAGCTGTTCGCCTGGGAATTGAGAATCGTGAACTCGCCGGTGACGATCAACAAACCCAGCACGATCATGACCGCCCCGCCGATGCCGACGATCACCGGGAAATGGCGTTTGACGATCTCAAGCGCCCCGCTCATGCGCTCGAACGCAAGCGCGATCAAAAGGAACGGAATCGCAAGCCCGACGGAATAGAAAGCGAGCAATAGCGCCCCGTGCGCGGCCGATTCGGATACCGCCGCCTGCGTGAGAATCGCAGCGAGCGTGATGCTCGTGCACGGTGTCCAGGCGATCGCAAAGGCGGCTCCGGCGATCAATGGCCCGCCGCGACCCGCCAGGCGCATCAGCGACTCGGAGTGCCACTGGAAGTTGAGCGCATCCACGAACGGCGTCGCCAGAAAGGCGATACCCATCAGGATGATCAAGACCCCGCCGGCGGTGCGCAGCGTTTCGATGTTCGTGCTGAGCAGCGAGCCGACCTGCGTAGCCGTGAGCCCCAGCAGGATGAAGATCAGCGAGAAACTGGCGATGAACAGCAGACTCGGTACCAGCACGCGTCTGGCGCCGGCGTGCTGGATGTCTGCCGGCGCGACGCCGATCACCGTCGAGAGGTAGCCGGGGACGAGCGGCAGCACACACGGCGAGAGAAACGACACCAGCCCGGCCGCGATCGCCACGGGGATGCCGACACCGCTGGCGGTGTCCGACGCCGAGGAGGCGAGGATCAGGTGCGCGGCGATCATGGAGTCGGTGGAGCGGTCTCGCGCCAAGCGTGCTGGGCGTCGGGGCGACTGTCGGCCGGCCTAATGCTGTGGATGTCCTCGGTGGGCTCAACACGATGGACGTCCCCCGGCGAAAGTCCCTGTTGCGTGCGGTGTCCGATGGTCTCGAACCCCCCTCCGCCTGCTGCTACTCCCTCTCCCGCTGCCTCTCGCCCTTCTACTCCCTCCCCTTCTTCATCTGTTGCTACTCGCTCCCCCTGCTCGTCCTCGAACCGCCCGAGCGCCGCACGCAACTCAGCCACTTCCCGCTCCAGGCGCGCCACCCGATCGCGCAGATCGTCGGGCTCATGCGTGGCGGTCGGCTCGACGGCCGGCGTCGCCCGGGTTCCCGTGGCGACCGCGGATCCGTTGGGGCTGTCGCTGTCGCCCAGCAGCTGTGTGTAGCGATCCTCCTTCTGGCCCGGGCGACGACCCAGTTGCGCAACAAGCTCGCGCCCGATCAGCGCCGCCAGCGTCTCGTGAACCTCATCCAGTCCCGCAAAGGCATGTATGCGCTCGCCCCGCTGCTTGAGCTCCCCTGGAGTTTGCGGGCCGCGCAGCATCAGCACACACATGGCAGCCTGCTCGGCGCTTGACATCGGCAGTGCTTCAGAGAGCAGGTGACGGTACTTGGCCGCCCGGCTCGCCCCGGCCAGGCGCGCGTAGCCGCGGCGCTCGAGGCGGTGCAACGCTTCGCGCAGGATCGCGTCGTCGTAGTCGACCACCGGCTCTCGGTTGGTCGCCTGATTGCATGCCAAACGCAGCGAGTTCAGCGAAAGGGGGTAATGGTCGGGCGTGGTGCGCTGCTTCTCGAGCAGGCAACCGAGCACGCGAATCTCAGCGGCGGACAGGTCCATCGACTCCCATCCTACGAGTCGTAGGCCCCTGATGCCACCCAATACGCCGGTTGCCACTCGCCGCACGCCTACCGGATCGCATCTCCAGAATGGGCGCTAGTCGCTGGCGAGCGCGTCGAGCACGAGGAGATCGCCGATGTTCCGGGGAAGCAGCGAGCCATCATGATCGTGCGGCATTTCCCAGAGACCGACGGTGGCGACAACTAGAATCGGGGCCTTGAGCTTTCCAGCGGCACGTCTGCAGTGAGCCACCAGCCGTTCGCCTCTGGGCACGCGGGCGAGGGCCGACGTGGCTCGGGGTCCAAGCCGCGCCCAGAGGACATTCCCGACAGGCCGGTCTCACTCAAGCGAATCGGCAGGCTGTTCATCCCTTACCGCGTGCGGTTGGGGGCGCTGTTGAGCCTGATCGTGGTCGGCTCGATCCTCAGCGTCGCCTCGCCCTTTCTGTTGCGCGAAGCGGTCGACAAGGGCATCATCGGACACGACCTGGAACTGCTCACGTGGCTGGTCGCCGGCATGATTGCGCTGGCGATCATCAACGGCGTGATCAGCGTCGCGCAAACCTGGATCTCAAACCAGGTCGGCCAGCGCGTGATGCACGACCTGCGCGCCGCCGTCTACGCCCACCTGCAACGTATGTCGCTTGCTTTCTTCACGCGCACACGCTCCGGCGAGGTGCAGGCGCGCATCGCCTATGACATCGGTGGCATCGATGACGTCGTGACGAGCACAGCCACCTCGACCGTCTCGACCGTCGCCACCGTGACCGCGACGGTCACCGCGATGTTCGCGCTCAGCTGGCAGCTGACTCTGTTCTCGCTGGTCCTCCTGCCCTTCTTCGTGTGGCTGACGCGCCGTGTCGGCAACGAGCGCAGGCGCATCCAATCGGTGCGCCAGGGGCGCCTGGCCGACATGTCGACGCTCGTCGAGGAGTCGCTGTCGGTATCGGGCATCCTGCTCGGCAAGACGATGGGCCGCTCGGGCGAGCTCACCAGCCGCTTCTCGAGCGAGTCCAGCGAGCTGGCCGACCTGGAGGTGCGTGCGCGCATGGCAGGGCGCTGGCGCATGGCCTCGGTGCAGATGAGCTTTGCGATCATGCCGGCCGCCGTCTACTGGTTTGCCGGATACAGCAGCGTGCACGGCAGCGAAGTGATCTCGATCGGAACGGTGGTCGCGTTCACGACGCTGCAGACGCGCCTGCTGTTCCCGATGCAACAGCTTCTGTCGGTGGGGCTTGAAGTACAGACCTCACTCGCGCTGTTTGGACGCATCTTCGAGTACCTCGACCTGCCCGTCGACATCGAGGAGCGCCCCACGGCGCGGGCGCTCGAAGGCGTGCGCGGGGATGTGACGCTCGAGAACGTGTGCTTCCGCTATGCACCCGAGGCGCCCTGGACCCTGCAAGACATCTCCGCTGAGATTCCCGCCGGGACACGCACGGCACTCGTCGGGGAGACCGGCTCTGGCAAGACCACGCTTGCCTATCTCGTAGCGCGCCTGTACGAGCCCCAGCAAGGCGAGGTTTGCATCGACGGGCACAACATCCGCGACGTCACGCTGCAGTCGCTTGCCGCCACGGTCGGGCTCGTCTCCCAGGAGACCTACCTGTTTCACTCCTCGATCCGCGAGAACCTGCGCTTCGCCTGTCCTGACGCAAGCGACGAGCAGATCGAAGACGCTGCCCGCGCAGCACAGATCCACGAGCTGATCTCCTCGCTGCCCGAGGGCTATGACACCCCTGTTGGGGAGCGTGGCTATCGCTTCTCAGGCGGCGAGAAGCAGCGCATCGCGATCGCGCGCACGGTCCTGCGCAATCCGCCGGTGCTGATCCTCGACGAGGCTACCTCGGCGCTCGACACCGAGACCGAGCGGGCGGTGCAGATCGCGCTTGACGACCTCTCACGCGGACGCACCACGATCGCGATCGCCCATCGCCTCTCGACGATCCGCGACGCCGACCAGATCCTCGTACTGGACCGCGGCAAGATCGTGGAGCACGGCACCCACGAGGAGCTGGTCGAGCTGGGTGGACGCTATGTGGCGCTGTTGCGCGGGGCGGTCGTGGAGGATCGAGACCCACCCACCCAGGACCCCTCCGCGGCGCTCGCCTAAGAGACGTGTTCAGAAATGAGCTCTGCGACGGGCGTTCGCGGGTGTACGAACGGGGGATATGACTCACCTTTTCGAGCGGGGGATATGACTCACCTTTTCGAGCGGGGGATATGACTCACCTTTTGAATGTTCCGCCCAACACCCCCCTTTTGTGAAGGCTCAGGTAAAGGTTAGGTACCAAAATTAAATCCCCAGCTCCACATCAAGGGGGTAGCGACGTGCAGGTCGTTTTGAAAGACCTTCTGAGCAGAAGCTCGACGCTCTCAACTACCGTCGGACGGACTCGCTCAACTCGGCCAGCACCTTGGAGAGCTGTCCCCCCTGCCAGGCGATCGGCGAGCTACCGGGCTCCTCGAGCGCGAGCTTGGCACCCAGTATCGCGGCGGCGTAGCGTTCGCCCGCGACAAGCGGATGGGTCGGATCGGCGTCGTCACGACTGGCAACGACGACCGTGGGAACCACCACAGACCGCGGTTCATCCCAGTACTCAAACGGCCGCGAACGCGGGACGGCTTGCAGGGCGTCCGCCACCGCGAGCGGATGGTCGTGCGCGGAGAGCCGCTGGCGCAATACCTTCGCGACCGTCTCCCTGAAGCGCTCGGGAATCTGATCGAGATCGTATGCGTCGAGGAAACCCTCGACTCCTCCCGCCCTGAGCCCCTGCGCAAGCCTGTCCCACGACGCATAGGAGTCCTCGCCATGCGTGTCAGGATCGAACGCCGGCGTTATCAGCCCGAGAGCGAGCACCCGCTCGGGGCGCTCGAGCGCGAAGCGAAGCGCCGTGTGGGCGCCCATCGAGGCGCCGGCAAGCACCGCTCGCTCGATCTCCAGGTGGTCGAGCACGGCCTGCAGATCGTTGGCGAGCAGCTCGTATGTATAGGCCTCGGGAGCCGGTGCCGGACTGGAGTGGCCGTGCCCGCGCGCGTCATAGGCGATCACACGATGACCGGAGCGCTCGAGCGCCCGGGAGCCCATCAGGAGGTAGCGGCGCGTCGCGGTGAGACCGTGCAGCAGCACGATCGGCGGCCCCACGCCCGCCTGCTCCCGGAGAGCCGCACACCGTCCGGCGTGTCGACCGACAGGGCGCCGCCGGACTCGGAGCTCACCGCCAGAGCTACCCCTCAGGCGTTGACGGAGGCGTGCTCGCGCACGAGCCGCGCCGTACGCTCCGGCTCCTCCAAGAAGAACATGTGACCGACGCCCTCGAAGATCTCGAGCTGCGAGTTGGGGATCAGCCCGGCGATCATGTGCCCGTTCTGGACCGGGAGCAGCTGATCGAGCGTTCCGTGCACCACCTGCGTCGGGGCGCTGATCTGTGGCAGCCGTGCGCTCGTGTCGTGCCCGGCGATCGCTTGCATCTGGCGCATGATCACCTCCACCGGCAACCCGTAGCGCATGCCTGTAGCCCGGAACCTCGCCCACGCGGCATCCTCGGCGGCGAAGGTCGGCGATACGTTCACCTCCCAGGAAGCGCGGATCGCACGCTCGCGGTCGCCCGAGCTCATCGCTTCGGCAAGCTTGCGCATGACGCCTTCGCTTGCGAGCATGCTGCCCTCGCCGCCGCAGTAGGTGCAGCCGAGCGTCAGCGAGCGCAGGCGATCGGCGTGCGCGAGCACGAGCTCCTGAGCGATCATGCCGCCCATTGAGATGCCCATGACGTGGGCTGAGTCGAGGTCGAGGGCCGTGAGCAGTCCCACGGCATCCTCGGCGAGGTCGGCGATCGTAAACGGCTGGCCGGTGCGAGTCGAGTCGCCCGCGTCGCGGTGGTCGTAGACGATCGTGTCGAAATCGCTTCGCAGCGCCTGGAGCAGCGACTCGCCCCAGTGGTGCTTGGTGCCGCTCATCCCCATGATCAGCAACAACGGCGGGCCGTCGCCGGCGCGGTCGTAGCTGAGCTCTATCTCCCCTGCCCTGGCAAGTGCCATCGTGCGATGAAGCCTACACTGGCAGCTCCAGCTGGCCGACCGTGCCTCCCAGTGCGGGCGGCGCCTCCCTCCGCGCCAAGCCGGCGACGCGAACGCCCAGTAGGCGCACGGGACGCGACGGCCCATACTCCTCCAACAGGGCGAGCGCCACACGCGTGACCCGCTCGGAGTCACAGGTCGGTGCAGGCAGCGTGCGGGCGCGCGTGACCGTGGAGAAGTCGTCGAGGCGTATCTTGATCCCGATCGTGCGTCCGTGATTTCCGTGGGCGGAGAGACTCGCGCACAGTTCGCTTGCCATGCGCGCGAGCGCTTCTCGCAACAGCTCGGGATCGCGAATGTCACTGTCGAATGTGCGCTCGCGCGACTCGGAGACGACCTTGCGCTCCTCGCTCACCTGCCCGTCGTGTTCGAAGTGGGCGCGTCGCCGCAGTTCCCGCCCATGATTGGGTCCGAAGCGCTCGACCAGCAGTTGCTCGGGCGCACGAGCAAGCTCACCCAGCGTGCGCAAGCCCATCGCCTCGAGCCGTGCGGCGGTCTTCGGCCCGATTCCAGGGATCAGCCCAGGAGGCTCGCCGGCGAACCGCGCGCACGCCTGCTCGCGTGTCAGAACGACGAATCCGGCGGGCTTCTCCGCGTCGGAGGCGACCTTCGCGACCAGCTTGTTCGGACCGATCCCCACCGAGCAAACAAGCCGCGTAGCCGCTTTGATCTCGGCCAGCACGCGGCGCATGGCGGCGCGCGGCGAGTACAGGCCGCTCAGGTCGAGATAGGCCTCGTCGAGTCCCACAACCTCTACGTGCTCCACATGCGAGCGCACGACGTCCATCATGCGTTTGGACACCTCACGGTAGTGCGGCCCATCGGGCGGTATGAACACGGCCTGCGGGCAGAGCCGCCGAGCGCGAGCGGCGGGCATCGCCGAGCCCACGCCAAAGCGACGCGCCTCATAGCTGGCGGTCGTCACCACCGCCCGCGGCCCCGTTCCGGACACGACGACCGGCAGCCCGCGCAGCTCCGGCCGACGATTCAGCTCGACCGAGACGTAGAACGCGTCGGCGTCCAGGTGGGCAACGCAGGTTCCGAGCTTCGTTCGTTCTCCTTGCCCTGTGGACACTCCTGTATCAGCGGAGGCTGCCGCGGTAGGCGGCACTGCGCTGGACGACACCGAGATGGGCCAGTCGGACGATGCCTCGTTGGACGATGATCCGTCAGACGATGCCTCACGGGACTGTGGTCCGTTGGACATTTTGCTCGCAATCGACACCATCGCTCGAATCTAGCGCCGACAGCGGCGCGCGGCTCGATGTACGCGGCACGACTCGATGTGCACGACACGACTCGATGTGCACGGCACGACTCGATGTGCACGACACGACTCGATGTGCACGACACGACTCGATGTGCACGACACGACTCGATGTGCACGACACGACTCGATGTGCACGACACGACTCGATGTGCACGACACGACTCGATGTGCACGACACGACTCGATGTGCACGACACGACTCTCACAGAGCATCGGACGAACTGCTCCCGCCATGAAGGACTACCCGCCGAGGAGATCGCGCGCGGGCTTGCCTGCATATCGACGCACGTCCGACATGCAGGATTATCGCTCAAGCCGAAAAGCCGAGATGTCGAACTTCAGCACATGGCGTCCCGGATGCTCAAACTTCGTCGGCCAGATGAGTGTGCTGAGTGCGGCGCGGCGCTGCCGGCGGGCGCAGTGGGTTGGTGGGACGCACCCACACGCACGGTCACCTGCCCAAGCTGTCGTGAGCTGGCCGTTGAAGGCAGCTTTCCAACCAGGGCAACTGCACGTCTTGCCCCGCCACTCGACCGTGGCAAGCCGGGCGCAAGCGTCGCGCGGGAGCATCAGCGGCGCAAGCACGACCGCGAAGCGCGTGTGCGCGAAAACCACCCCCGCATAGGTGGCCTGCTGCTCCTCTTGGGCGGCTCGCCACAACATGAGCAGGCGTTCCACATCGGGGAGATCGGAGAGCGCGAGGTCGCCGCGACACTCGAGCGCCGCACCGCCGACGGCCCGACGGTCATCTTGCACGACCGTCGGATGCCGGGCGGATACGGCAACATCGACCATCTTGCGATCGCACCGACAGGCGTGTTCGTAATCGACGCCAAGAACCTCAAAGGCAAGGTGCGTGTCGTCAACCCCCTGTTCGGCCCGCCCAGGCTGATGATCTCTGGGCGCAATCGCACCAACCTGATCGACGGTCTGGACCGCCAGGTATCGGTCGTGAGCAAGGCACTAGCGGCCCGCGGACACGAGGTGCCGATACAGGGAGTGCTGTGCTTCACGACCGCCGAGCTGCCTATGTTCGGCACCTTGAGCATGCGCAAGCATCTACTAGTCCATTGCAAAGCGCTCGCGCGGCGGCTCAATGCCAAGGGCCCACTACAGCCGGCCGCGATCGACGAGCTCGCTCGATACCTCGCCGGCGCACTGTCGCCAGCCTGAGCCAAGAGCAGTTATGCCAGCGCGTCGATGTTTAGACGCACATAGTCCACGACGACCGGCTCCCCGATCGCTTGTAGGGCGTCGTCCATGAACTGTTCGCGCAGCTGCTCGGGCAAGCGCTGCACGTGCGGGCCCAGCACGATCGTGGAGAGGAACTCGCGCGGGTGCTCTGGTTCCCGCGGCGCCGGCTGCAGCCAACACTTGGCCGAGGCAAAGCCGGCGGACAGCAGTCGTTCGTAAGTCTGCTCCGTGCCCGCGTAGTTCCAGGGTGGCTGCCAGTCGCGGAAGTGCTCGGAGTACGGCTCGTGCGTGAGCAAGGGAGCCACCCTGCCACGCAGGATCGTGATGTTCCCCTCTCCCCCGCACTGAGCCACAAGCCGACCACCCGGACGCAGCGCCGCATGCAAACGACGGAAGAGAAGATCGTGGTCGGCGATCCAGTGGAAGGTGGCAGTGGAGATGATCGCGTCGACGGGCTGCTCTAGATCCAGTTCGAGCAGATCGACAACGCGAACGTCCGCTGTCTCGCCGAGTCGCCGTTTGGCCGCCTCCACCATCGAGGCCGACTGGTCGACCGCGATCACGCGACCGCGCGGCAGCTGTTCGATCAGCGCCTGGGTAATCCGTCCCGAGCCGCAGCCGGCATCGAGTACTACCTCATCCCCCTCCAACTCCAAGCGAGACAGCACCTCGAGGCCAAGCGCCTCCATCATCCCGGAGATGCGGTCGTAGCTGGCTCCATCCCAGTCGCGCACAGTTGGCATACGATCGTACGTTATCACGTATGTGCGTTTTCGTGACTTTTCGTGACTCTTGGCATCCCGCATCCGACGGATCCCCCCATCCGAGACCCATGCCTCAGTCCAACGACTCGAGAGCATCCACCACCTCCTCGGCGCGCGAGCCATTTCTTACCTTCTCGACCATTCGGCGAACCGCCGCGGTCGGCCTTAGCGCGAGAACCGGCGACTGCCTGGGAGGAGAGCGGACATATTTGATCGCACCTTCGCCCGGGTAGGGCAATTACGTGTTTCAAAATAGGTGGTGCGTCCCAGGTGTTCATGGACCAAGCTGGTCGTCGCAGGGCGTCGCAGCGCGTACTAGTGGTATGCGCAAGACGTCACGTGGTGATCCAGCGCCGCGTCCAGGGACGCCTGGGACGTGCCGATCTTTTTGAAACACGTTCTAAGCCAGCAGCGGCGCCAGACGCGCGCGCTGGCGCTTGGCTCCACCCAACAACGCCGCATCCACCAGCGCACGCTTGTAGAGCCAATGCACGTCAGCCTCCCAGGTGAAGCCGATCCCGCCGTGGGCTTGGATCGCCGAGGCGGTGACTTCCACACCTGCATCGGAGGCAGCTGCCTTGGCCATTGCGGCAGCCTCTCCGAGCCGCCCGGGATCGGCGTCGGCCGCCCAAGCGGCAAACGCGGCCGTGGCACGCGCCTTCTCGGTGTCGAGCAACATCTGCGCGCAGCGGTGAGACACGGCCTGGTAGGCGCCGACGGGCACGCCGAACTGCTTGCGCTCCTTGACGTAGGCGACGGTCATCTCAAGCGCCCGCTCGCTGACCCCGACGAGCTCTGAGGCGATAGCCACGAGCGCGCGATCGACGCCGCCGGCCTGCTCGCCGCCGAGAGCCTCTCCCGTCTCCGCGCTGGCGCGCACAAGCGCGGCCGGACGCGTGGGATCGATCGAATCGACCGGCTCGACCGTGACCTCCTCGCTCGTATACACACGCACGTCAGAGCCCGCCGCGTCGAGCAGTACCAACACCTGTGCGTCTGGCGCCCCGACGACCAACTCCGCGACGCCCTCGCGCACCGTCCCAAGCGCACCAATCGTCTCGCCGCCGGCGAGCCCCGGAAGCCAGCGCTCGCGCTGCTCAGGCGAGCCGGCCTGCTCGATCAAAATTCCAGCCAACACGCAGGGCAGCAAAGGCACAGGCGCAAGTGTGCGCCCAAGCTCCTCGCAAAGGATCGACAGCTCGACAAGCCCGAGTCCCTGCCCTCCGTACTCCTCGGCGATCGCGATCCCAGGCCAACCAAGCTCGCAAAGCTCACGCCAGAGCAGCTCGTCGAGATGCCCGGCCTCAGCATGCTCGCGCACGCGCTCCGGTCGCGCCCGCTCTGCCAACAACTCGCGGGCGGTGCGCTGGATCTCGCGCTGGTCTGTGCTCAGGCCAAAGTCCATCAGCCGCGCCTCCCTGCCACCGCGAATGTGGTCGGGCCGTCTGAGACCTCGGGCACGCCAAACAGCGGAGCTCCGCCAGGAGCGGAGCCCATCCCCATCGCAACCACCTAGATGACCGCCTTCAGGCGGGGAAGACCAAGCACGCGCTCGGCGACGATGTTCTTCAACACCTCGGTCGTGCCACCCTCGATCGTATTGCCGCGCGCACGCAACAGCTCGTAGCTCCAGCTCGTACCGTTGACGAGCGCCTCGGATCCCGCGATCTCGGCGGCGAGCGAAGTCAGGCGTTGATTGGTGTCCGACCACAGCCACTTCACCAGCGACCCCTCAGGACCGGGCTGGCCGTAGCGCTCGATGTCCGACAAGCCCTTCCAGGCAAGCAGTCGGATCGACTCGCAGCGGATGTGCATCTCCGCAAGCGCGTCGGCGTAGAGCGGATCCTCGAGCAGCCCGCGCTCACGCGCGAGCGCCCGCGTATCGTCGAGCAGCTGGCGCAGACGCACCTGCAGAAGAAAGCCAAGCCCGGCGCGCTCGTTCATCAGCGTCGTCAGCGCCACCTTCCAGCCGTTGCCCACGCCGCCGACGACGTTGGCATCGGGAATACGCGCCTCTTCGATGAACAGCTCGTTGAACTCCGCCTCGCCGGTGATCTGGCGCAGGGGCCGAACCTGCACCGCGTCCTGCTCCATGTCCATCAAGAAGTAGGTCAGCCCCTTGTGCTTGGGCACGTCGCCATCCGTCCGAGCGACGAGCATGCACCACTTGGAGTACTGGGCGCCGCTGGTCCAAACCTTCTGTCCGGTGACCACCCATTCGTCGCCGTCCTTGACCGCACGAGTCTTCAGGGCCGCCAAATCCGAGCCGGCCTCGGGCTCGGAGAAACCCTGGCACCAGATCTCCTCGGCCGAGAGGATCGGCGCGAGATAGCGCTCCTTCTGCTCGTCGGTGCCCCACACCATCAGCGTCGGACCGCCAAGCAACAGCCCAAGCACGTTGGCCGGCAATGGCACGCGAGCAAGCCCGAGCTCCTCGAAGTAGATCGCCGACTCGGTCGGCGAAGCGCCACGACCGCCATACTCGGCCGGCCAAGCGGGCGCAGCCCAGCCAGCGTCGTACAGGCGCCGCTGCCAGTCGCGCCGCCAGGCGTAATGGGCATCTTCGCCACCCTCGCTCGGCTCCGAGGCAGGTGGGTTCTCGGCAAGCCAGCCGCGCAACTCGTCGCGAAAGGCGCGCTCGCGCTCGCTGAAGGTCAGGTCCACGACTGACCTCGGACGCTAGGTCTCAAATCGCTCACAAGCGCATATTCAACTATGAGTGCGCACGACCAGCTCGTCCACCTCGAGCCGACCGACTTTCAACTCGCCGACATCGAGCCGACCGATGGCGGCGCGCTTGACCACGAGGCGGCGAATCGCAAGCACGCCGATCGCCACCGCACCAAGCGCCAGCGCCCCGATCGCCAGCGAGCCGAGCGAGACGGCGCCGGAGGCCAGCGCGGCACGACGGCGGGTCTTCCGGCTCTTGCCCCGGGCGTGCTTGACCTTGCGAGCTACGCGCGCGAAGCGCACCGCGACCATCAACATCGCGACGGCTTTTCGGCGCGCCGGGTGGGCTACCCCCGGACTGGTGGGCCCTCGGCGGATAGACCCCGGACGGGCGGGACTCGAATTCCTGTGGCCGCGTTTGTGGCCTCGTTTGTGGCCTCGTTGTCTTGTGGTCTTGCTCATGCGTACACAAACGGTAGCGGTCCTTGCGGTTGTGCCCGCCGAGCAGCGACGGTAAACGGGCAGCGCCGCCGAGCGCGACGCGGGCGACGACCCTTGAAGCGGATGGTCTTCAGGCAAGCGGGAGCCAGTCAAGAACCGGCTTTTCAGAATGAGTTTGAGCGGGATGGTGGCGGATCATTCGAGCTTTGTGCATGGCTCATCTTGAATGTTCTGCCCAACACCCCCTCTTTGCGAAGGCTCAGGTAAAGATTAGGTACCAAAATAACCCCCCCAGCCCCACACCAAGGGGTATCGAACGCGCAGGCATTGTGAAAGACCTTCTGAGCAGAGATGTCTACGAAATGGGCGATGCCCCCCGCGCGCGCGGGGGGCATCGCCGGTTTTCGCGCTAAAAGACCCGCGGGCTCTAGCGGTTGCTCCACACCTCGCCGACCCCTTCGAAGCCAAGCTCACGCTTGGTCGCTTCGGTGAGGTCGAATTCGCGGCCTTCGACGTAGGGCCCGCGATCGACCACCGGCGCGCGCACGGTGTGCCCGCCGTAGCGAAGCGTTACGAGCGTGCCGCAAGGCAACGTCTTGTTCGCGACGCCCAGCGTCGAGCTGGTCAGCTCACCGCCACAGGCAAGGCTGCCTCCGCCGCCGTACCAGGAGGCGTCGGCCAGCCGGTAGGAGGTCAGGCGCCCAACGCCGCGGTCCGAGCTGAGATCGTCGGCGCCACCTGCGAAGCGCACCCGCACCGGCTCGCTCAGCAGACGACGCGGGACGTAGCGCAACACGAAGTGCCCGCCACGCCGGGTGAGCGTGCGCGAGATCGTCTCCCAACCGTGACGCCCGAGCCGTTGTAGCTCGACGGCCTGCCGTGCCAGTCGAGGACGCAAGCTGCCCGTGACGCTTGCCGCACTGCCGTCGAGCACGTTCAACTGTGCTCTGCGTATGCGCAGCTTCACGCGCACAGGCTCCGTCGGAAGCACGACTGGTCCGAACAGTGGCGGGACCGAAGCTCCGGCGGAATTTGCGGGAGCTCCCGGTAGCGGCGCCACGCTTGCGCCTTCGGCGCCCGCGGCGCCCGCAGTGGGTACGACGGTCAATGCCGCTGCACAGGTAAGACTCGCGCCCAGCAGCACCGGTTGGGCGCGACGAACGCGCCCGACTATGTATGGCCTCGACAAGAGGTCTCCTTGGGTATCCGCCTACGGGGTTAGCTGTCGGGCTCACGGCGGCCGAGCACATGTCGTCCAAACATGCACCGGCCGGGCGTTACGGCTGCATCAGCAGCCGATTCGCCCCATCCGGGCCTTTACGTCAGGCCCGGCAGTGGGTCCCCCGCTCGTCTCCATCCACGAAGACGACTCGGCAGGGTTAGGCAATCTGAGAGACGCTAGAGGACCTTCACGGGCACAAAGTGTGAGAAAGCACACACTTATCCCCTCGCGCCAAGGACGCCCACGTCCCTGAAGAAACACACTTTTCCGACCTTGGCTGAGAAAAAGTCCGCAAATTGCGGGAATGCTGACAGCGGCACGGGGATGGCCCTCCGAGGCCCGTGGCCGGGAAATCGCGTTTCAATCGGTCATCGCTCGGCCACGGCCCTCCGAGCGGCCCTTCTGTGGCTCGGAGATGGCACTCCCGGCTTGGCCTGACCCCGCCTGTCCCCGACCTGACGCGATCGAAATGTGGCGATTTGTTGTCTAGGGCGGATCGCGCGCCAAGCATAAAGAAGGAAGGAGGGACGACTTTCCCTCTGGCGGAGAGTTGCTCCCTCCGGGCGGTCCCTAGCAAGACCAACAACATGCCCGGAGGGAGCAGATTTCTCTGACGGAGAGATGTCCCATCAAGGGATCAGATTGTAACAAACTGCACAAGAGTCCGTCCGACCTATATGGTTGAATTTCATCTATCCGAATTTTAGCTACGCGCTACTCGTCACTCAATGTCCGACCGCAATAACCCCACAAGAGGCTCGGCCTCGCACTCCCAATACTCCTTCATGGAGTTCATGCGGGACTACCCCAACGACGCCGCGTGCCTGGATCATCTGTGGCGTCAGCGTTACGCGCCGGACGGCTCCCACGCTCAATGTCCGAAGTGCGACCGCGAGCGCAAGTTCCATCGCGTGAAGGCTCGTCCGTCCTACGCCTGCGAGGCTTGTGGCTATCAGTTCTACCCCCTCGCCGGGACGATCTTTCACAAGTCCTCCACTTCGCTGCACCTATGGTTCTACGCGATCCACTTGATGACCAGCACCCGCTGTGGTGTCTCCGCTAAGCACTTGGAGCGCGAGCTTGGCGTGACCTATAAGACGGCATGGCGCATGTTCAACCTGATCCGCAACAAGCTGATGGCCGACGACGACGAGCCGCTATCCGGCGCGGTCGAGATTGACGAGACTTCGGTGGACGGCAAGCCCCGCAAGTTCCAGCGCAGCGGTCCCGATCTGCGCCGCCAGTCAACCAGCGAGAAAATCTCTGTGGCCGGGAGGCTGCGCGAGAAGCGCAGGGCAACAGTGTTCGCGGCCGTGGAACGCGGCGGGCGTGTGAAGGCCACAGTGCTGCCTTCACGGCGCGGTCCACGACTCAGGGAACAGGCCATTGAGTGGGTGCGCCCGGAGTCGATCGTCATCACCGACGAGTGGCCCGCCTACAACCAGCTACACAAGCACTTCGCTAAGCACAGCCGAATCCGACATGGCGCGCTCGAATACGTGGACGGGGAAATCCACACGAACACCATCGAGGGGTTCTTCGGGAACCTCAAGACAGGCATCCGGGGCAACTACAAGCTCGTGTCGCATAAGTGGCTACAGGGCTATCTCAACGAGTTCTGCTGGCGCTACAACCACCGGCACGACCGCCGCGCGATGTTCCACACGCTCATTGAGCGAGCGGCAGAGCCCACGTAGATCAACGGTATGCCTCCCCTGCCAGAGCCCGCTAAGCTTCGTTCCTTGGACAACCAGGCCGTACATATCTTTTGGGACCACTCCAACCTTTTTTGCAGGGCGCAGGACACATGCGACGGTAAGAAGGACGGTCTGGAGCCCGGCCACCGCCTAGATGCTCGCCTAAGTTTTCAGAAGATCTACGATTTTGCCGCCGCTGGACGGACCGTCGAGAAGGCAGTCGCGGTGGGATCGGTGCCTCCGGGACTTGCTTCGCTCTGGGGACATCTAGGCGATGTTGGAGTGATCATTGATCTTCAAGAGCGCGGAGCCGAAAGCGGCAAAGAGCAAGGCGTCGATCAAGCCCTCAAGCTAGAGATGATGAACAGCATTGTTGATCGCGAACAGCCTGCTGTGGCGGTACTTCTCTCTGGCGATGGAGGGTTCCTCGACGCTGTGGAGCGGATGCTGAGTAAGGGATGGGGAGTCGAGGTACTTTCATTCTCTAAGGGCTTCTCGTCAAAGCTCAAGGGCGTACGGAAAGGGCGCGGCGGTCGCGGTAAGTACATTGAACTTGACCCCTGGTATAAGCAGCTGGTGTATCTGCAGGGTCTTGACGAGGACGCATTGATACGCCCGTCCGAGCCTCTCGATTTGACGGACCGCCCAACGGTCTAGCCGGAAATATTTGAGGTCGCGTAGGACTCGTACCTCAGTCCTGTCTAGCTCGCCGCCCGCTGTTGTCCGGCCGCTGCTGCTTCTTCCCGACGCAATAGCCGTACTCAATGCTATAGATCAATGACAGAGGGCAGTTAGCAGTGCTTGATGCGGAAGCTGAAGCTCGCCGTCTTGGGTGTGGGCAGCAGGTTGGAGTCCCCAAGGAACCGTGCGCTGAAGCGATACCGTCCCGGTGGCTCTGTATAGGGGTTGAATTCGTTGCTGGCAAAGATGCTCCCGCTTATGTGTTCGTGGTTCGCCCGCATGAGCGTCCAGACGGATCTACCGCCGATGGGTTCGCTGCTGCCGTTGATGAGGATGTGCGGCTTGATTTCGCAGCCGTGGATCGTGACGTAGACCGATGTGCGCGAGGGAGAGCGGCCTGGCGGTCGTGGGAGCACTTCGCTACCGGTCCGCGTGTTGAACGGATGAGACTTGCCGACGAGGCTTTCTTCCCCATCTTCATCTGCATATAGACAGAGGATGACCGTGCTGGCTTCGGGAATAAACGAGAAGCTGCCGCTGCTCGTCGCGGAGCCTTGTTCCGCCGACCCGTCCCACACGCCATGTGATGCGTCATAGACGAAAGGGCATTCGACGTTCGCTGGATATTGCGATGCCTCGCCAAACCAAAAGCATTTCTCTCGTTCGGACTGGAAAGCCCCGCTGCATTCGTGATGAACTTCGACGTGCCCTTCGAGCATGTAGCTGTCGGGGAGCGCTTTGATCGTCGCGCCACCGCTGTCGGCGCGGGCGACCGATGGCAAGAGGGCGAATACGAGCAGTGCAGAGCCGACGAGCGAACTTCTCATGGCCGGAATTCAATCAGATTTGGGAGATGTAGACCGTGGAGAGCTAGACCGCAAGCAGCGACGCTGGCGGGATGGATCTATCGCCTTCCCAAGCCTTCGGACAAGCCGTCCGCGAGATCCGCAAGGAGCGTGGGCTCAGCCAGGAGCAGGCCGCGCTGGACGGCGGCATCGATCGCGCCTACTACGGGCACATCGAGCGCGCCAGCAAGAACGCCACGCTGCCCACGATCTGGAAGATGGCCGCCGCGCTTGGTGTGTCGCCGTCAGTGCTCTTCATCCGCGCCGAACGGATTCTTGAGGCGCAGCGAGAGCCGGGCTAAAGTCCGGATGAGATGGCAGACAAGCCCGATCCGCAGCCAGAGCCCACCGAGACGCTCCCCAAGACGGGCCTTCGGGTTCCGGTGCCCAAGCGCGAGGACGTGATGGCCGCGATTCGCAAGGTCAGCCGCCCAGACAAGCCTCAAGACGACAAGAACGACGAGTCTTCATAGCGCGTCCTTGGCGCGAGGGGATAAGTGTGAGAAAGCACACACTTATCCAAAATGGATAAACGCCGTAAACCAACTGTTCTGTGGCGTCGGTACGTACTAGACGACGCGAATCAGCAACAAGAAGATGTTCTCGGCGAGCACCTCGCGAACGCTTCTCGTTGTCGTGAAAGGGGGGCCTACATGTTGTTGTGAAGGGGCCTTAGTGAGGGGCCTTACAACCTCAATCCTCCTCACCACGAGGAGACGCGCCCATCCTGTTGAGCAGCATCGCCTCGGCCATACGCAGCAGCCCGATCGTCGTGTGCGGACGTGCTTCGTTGGAGCGCACCGAGACGTCGGAGCCGTGTGGCCCCAGCACCTCGACGATCGTGCATACGTTGCCAATCTCGCACTCCTCGCCATAGCGTCCTTCCAGCGCCTCCATCTGCGCCGCTACCACCTGCCCGATCTTCGATTGGTCGAATGTCATGCGTGAGTCCTCCTGAGGGATGGTTTGAGCCGTCCGGCCGGCGCTCTGGTCGCCGACCTGAGAACAACCAGTACAGCAATCGCGAGCGCAGCGACGATCGGCTCCCAATAGCATCCACGACCGCGCATGGCCCTACAACCCCCCTACTCCAACTACGAGCACGAGATCTACGTGGCAGGGATGCTCGGTGGACGCAAGCCCGCCCGACCGGTGGACTGGCGCGAATTGGAGCGCGACGCCTACGCGATGCTCTCACGCGGGCCGCGTGGCTATATCCAGGGCGGGGCGGGGCGTGGACACACGATCCGCGCCAACCGTGAGGCCTTTGACGAGTGGCGCATCGTGCCGAGGATGCTGCGCGACGTCTCCGAGCGCTCTTTGGAGCGAACAATCCTCGGAACCAAGCTGCCAGCACCGGTGCTACTCGCGCCGATCGGCGTGCAGACGGTGGCCCACCCCGATGGCGAGCTGGCCTCCGCACGCGCTGCCGCGCGCGTCGGCCTGCCGCTGATCGCAAGCACCGCGGCTTCGCACACGATCGAGCAGATCGCGCAAGCCACGCAAGCCACGCAAGCCACGCAAGCCACGCAAGCCACGCAAGCCACGCAAGCCACGCAAGCCACGCAAGCCACGCAAGCCACGCAAGCCACGCAAGCCACGCAAGCCACGCAAGCCACGCAAGCCACGAGCATCGTGACGGACCAGTCCCAAGTGCGCACCGAGGGCGAGCACGACGTGGCAACCGAGCACGGCTTCTGGTACCAGCTCTACTGGCCGCGTGACCGCGAGCTGGCGCGCAGCTTCATCGCCCGCGCCGAGGGCGCCGGTTATGAGGCAATCGTGGTGACGCTCGATACGTGGCTGTTGGGCTGGCGCCCGGCCGATTTGACCGACGGCTTCCTGCCGTTCCTACGCGGCGAGGGCAACGTCAACTACTTGCAAGATCCCGTGTTCCGAGCGGCACTGCCCAAGCCGCCCGAGGAGGACATGCCGAGTGCTGTCGCCTATTGGGCGTGGCAGTTCTCAAACCCGGCGGTCACCTGGGCGGATCTGGAGTTCCTGCGCGAGTGCACGAAACTGCCGATCGTGCTCAAGGGCATCCAGAGCGTCGCGGACGCTCAGCTCGCGGTTGAGCACGGGATCGAGGGGATCATCGTCTCCAACCACGGCGGGCGCCAGGTGGACGGCGCGATCGGATCGTTGCAGGCACTGCCGGGCGTGGTCGCGGCCGTCGGCGAGCGCTGCGAGGTCCTGTTCGACAGCGGCATCCGCTCCGGTGCCGACGCGCTGAAGGCGCTCGCGCTGGGCGCGCGCGCTGTGTGCCTGGGCCGGCCCTACACGTGGGGCCTGGCGTTGGGCGGCGAGCAGGGTGTGATCGACGTGCTGCGCGCGTTCCTGGCCGAGCTCGATCTCAGCATGGCGCTGTCGGGCCACGCGAATGTGGACGAGCTGGGCATGCACTCCCTCGTCGCCCATCCAGCCGCCGGCTCTCGCTAGCCGCGACCGGCACGATCGGCATGATCGCGAAAGCATGAGATAGCGAGGAGCTTCGGTGCAGCAGCGTCATCGGTCGGCCTGGCCGGTGACAACGGTGGGCCTGTCGCTGAGAACGATCGGAGCAATACCGTTGACGCCAGACACAGACCCGCGACAATCGTGCTCAATGGCAAACCCTGACCGCCTGACGGGTCTCGACTCGGCCTTCCTGCACCTGGAGGACGGCGGCTCGGCGCACATGCACGTTGCCTCGGTGATGGTCTTCGAGGGCAAGGCACCCACCTATGAGGAGTTCGTGGATCACATCCTCTCGCGGCTGCACCTGGTGCCGCGCTATCGCCAGCGACTGGCGTTCGTGCCGCTCGGTCAAGGTCGGCCCGTGTGGGCCGACGATCCGCACTTCAACCCTCGCTACCACATCCGCCATACCGGGCTCCCGAGCCCGGAGGACGAGACAGAGCTCAAGCAGCTGGGCGGGCGCATCTTCTCGCAGCGCCTGGATCGCTCCAAGCCGCTGTGGGAGCTCTGGCTGGTTGCCCACATGGCAAACGAACGCTTCGCCGTGATCGCCAAGACCCACCACGCGCTCGTGGATGGGATCTCGGGCGTTGACATCACGACCGTGCTGTTCGACGTCTCACCAGAGCCGACCGGTCCCGCCCGCCCGCCGGTGCCGTGGATCGCTCGACCCTTGCCAGGACCGGCGAAGCTGTTGGCGGACGCGCTCGTCGAGCGCTCGACCGTGCCGGCGGAGATGGTGCGCGGCGCACGCGCCGCGGTGCGCACTCCACGTAGAGCATTCGGACACCTGAAGGACGCCGTCCTCGGTGTTGGCGCCACCACGCTGGCCGGCATCAACGCTCCCGCGCCGCCGAGCCCCCTGAACGTGGACATCACCTCGCATCGACGCTACACCTGGATCGACGCCGATCTGGACCAGTTCAAGGCGATCAAGAACTCGCTCGGGGGCACGCTCAACGATGTCGTGCTCACCGCGGTCAGCCTGGCGCTAGGGCGCCACATGCGCGCCCAGGGCTATGACACCGAGGGCCTGGTGCTCAAGGCGATGGTGCCGGTCTCGGTGCGTGCCGACATCGAGCGCGGCGCGCTTGGCAACAAGGTCGCGGCGATGTGGGCGCCACTGCCCGTCGGCATCGCGGACCCGGTCGAATGCCTTGCCCAAGTGCGCCTGGAGATGGACGACCTCAAGCACTCCGGCCAGGCGGTCGGCGCGGAGGTGCTGACCAACCTCGCCGGCTTCGCTCCGCCCACGATCTTGAGCCAGGCAGCCCGCCTGCAAGCGCGCCAACGCTTCTTCAACCTGGTCGTGACCAACGTGCCGGGACCACAGTTTCCGCTTTACCTGCTCGGTCGACGCTTGCAGGCGCTCTATCCCGTCGTCCCGCTCGCGCAACGCCAAGCTCTCGGCATCGCCGTGATGAGCTATGACGGGCATCTCGGCTTCGGCTTGCTCGCCGACTACGACGCGCTGCCCGAGCTCGAGACGATCGCGCACGAGCTGGAGCGGGCGATCGCGGCGCTGGCGAAGGCCGCCAGCGCGAACGCGAAGAGCCAGGGCGACAAGGTCGCGGCCGGCGGCGGGAACTCGGAGGATCCAAGCAGCAAGGCGAAGACAACCGGTTCTAGCGCGAAGAGCCCCAGCAGCAAGGCGAAGACCACTAGTCCGCGCGCGAAGCGCGACCGCACCAAGCGGTCCGGCGCAGCGGCAGCCCGCTAGTGGCGCGCGCGCAGCGACTATGAGCAAGCTACGCCTGGCCCTCTGCCAGATGAACGCGACCGTCGGCGACTTGGCCGGCAACGCCGAGCGCATCCGCGCCGGTATCGATGCCGGCCGCGAGGCAGGCGCGCAGGTGGTCTTGTTCCCAGAGCTCGCGCTCAGCGGCTATCCGCCAGAGGACCTGCTGCTACGCGCGCACTTCCTCGAGGACAGCGAGGCGAAGCTACACGAGCTAGCCAGTACGACAGACGGGATCGTGGCAATCGTCGGCTTTCCCGAGCACAGCGACGGCAGTGTGTACAACTCGGCGGCGGTGCTCGCCGGCGGTGCGGTACACACGATCTACCGCAAGGTGCACCTGCCCAACTACGGCGTGTTCGACGAGCAGCGCTACTTCAAGGCCGGCGAGGCCAGCGGCGCCGTAATCGATGTAGGAGTGCGCGAGGTCGGTGGAATGCGCGTGCTCGGCATCACCGTCTGTGAGGACCTGTGGGTCGCCGGAGCGCCCGCGACATCGGAGGCTACTGCCGGCGCGAGCCTGATCGTGAACATATCGGCGTCGCCCTATCACGCTGGCAAGGGACTCGAGCGCGAGCGGCTATTCGCTCAGCGGGCCAAGGAAACAGGCGCCCACATCGCCTTCTGTGCATGGTCGGCGGCCAAGACGAGCTTGTCTTCGACGGCCACTCGTTCGTGCTCGACCAGGAGGGTCAGGTGCTCGCGCGAGCCGCACAGTTCACGGAGGATCTGCTCGTTTGTGACCTATTCGCAGGCGAGGACGAGCAGGCAAGTCGCCCATCGCGCGCACCGATCGCCTCGCGCGAGCAGGAGGTTTACGAGGCGCTCCTGCTGGGCCTGCACGACTACGTCGAGAAGAACGGCTTCGGCTCGGTCGTACTTGGGCTCTCGGGCGGGATCGACTCGGCGCTGGTCGCCTGCCTGGCGGCCGACGCGCTTGGCGCCGAACGGGTGAATGTCGCGATCATGCCCTCCCCCTACTCCTCCGCGGCGACCCAGGACGACGCGCGCCTACTCGCGCGAGCGCTCGGGCTGCGTGCACACGAGCTCACGATCGAGCCGGCGATGGAGGCATACACCCAGACGCTGCACGCCGACTTCAACGGCCTCCCGGCGGACTTGACCGAGGAGAACCTTCAGGCGCGCATCCGCGGCAACCTGCTGATGGCGCTCTCCAACAAGTTCGGCTGGCTCGTGCTGACGACCGGCAACAAGTCGGAGATGTCCGTCGGCTACACGACGCTGTACGGCGACCTCGCCGGCGGCTTTGCGGTTATCAAGGACGTTCCCAAGACGCTCGTGTACCGGCTCGCGCGCTGGCGCAACGATCCCTCTGCCGCACAGGCGCTCGGGAAACCCAGCGGCACACCCGCGTCCGCGCCGATACCGGCCTCGGTCATCGAGCGTGCGCCCTCGGCCGAGCTGCGCGAGAACCAGACCGACCAAGACTCGTTGCCGCCCTATGAGCTGCTCGATCGGATATTGCACGGCTACGTCGAGCTCGATCGCGGCCGCGAGCAGCTCGTCTCCGAAGGCCTGCCACGCGCGGATGTGGAACGAGTGGCGAGGCTGGTCGACCTCGCCGAGTACAAGCGTCGCCAAGCACCCCCGGGCATCAAGATCACCGAGCGCGCTTTCGGGCGCGACCGGCGCATGCCGATCACCAATGCCTACCGCGGCTGAACGGCCGCCGCGCCGTTACCCTGCTTTCCGTGCTCCCCTGTCGCCCATTGTCTGACCCTGGCCGTGGCGATCCCAGCGTGCCGGTCTGGCGGCCGCCCTTGCGCCGTGCGCTGCTCTGCGGCGCGCTGGCGGCGTGCGTACTGGCGCTCGCCTCCTGCGCCAACACGCTGCAAGACCAGCCAATCGGCCCACAGCCGCTGGAGTCGGTGCTCGTCAAGAGTCGCTTCCCCGTCTACTGGCTCGGCCTCAGCTTCCACGGCATGCAGATCACGAGCGTCGCGATCGATCCCGAGCGAAGCCGTCACGATCCGCTATGGCGACTGCGTGCAGGGCGGCCAATACACATGTGTGACGCCCATCTCAATCGTGACCTCGCCAGATAACAGCTTTATTCCCGGGAGCACCGCCGCAAGGCAAACGGTGCCATTGCGCGGAGTGAGCGCAAGCTCCGCGCAGGGCGGCTCGACGCTTGCGATCCCCACAGGGAACGTAGTCGTGAGCGTATTTGGCGAGCATCCAACGCTTGCCAGGGAAGCGGCTGAGACGATGGCGCCGCTGAACACGACCGGGCTGCCGCTCGCGGCGCTGCCCGCGGCACTGCCCGACAGCGGCTTTGGCGGCGCACCACTGTCGATTCAGGTGCCGGCCGGCGTGAGCGTGCCACGCGGACCGGGCGCCTGACTTAGAACGTCTTTCAAAACTGCCTGCACGTATCTATACCCCTTGGTATGAAGCGGAGGCGTTTATTTAAGCGGAGGCGTTTATTTTGGTACCTAACCTTTACCTCAACCTTCACAAAAGGGGGGTGTTGGGCAGATCATTCAAAAGAGGAGCCATACACCTCAGCCTGCATGACCCATCAGCGCCCCGCGCACAGCTCATTTGAATGACGTTCTCAGAACCTCACCGCCTCACCGCGGTAGCGGCCGAACGGCGATCGTCATGCGCGTAATCGCGCACGTGCGGCCCTCGTCGTCGCTGAAGGCGACGTCCCACAACCAGGTGGTGCGCCCACGGTGGATGCGCGTGGCAAGTGCATGCACGGTGCCCGCCGTCACCGGGCGCAGAAAGCTCGTGTTGTTGGACATGCCCATCGCCATGCAGCCTTCGTCGAGCACGGTCATGCCGGTCGCGATCGAGGCTATCGCCTCGGCGATGGAGGCGTATACACCTCCATGGACGAGTCCCGCCGGCTGCTTGTGGTCGTCGCGGACGACCACCCGAGCACGCATCTCCGTCTCTGAGCACTCCAGCAACTCGAGCCCGTATAGACGGTCGAACCCGAGTAGGTGCTCGTTGATCTGGGTGGCTGGTGGGATGGCCATCGGGCGGCCACGATAGCCTACGGAGTTGGGGCTTGGTGTCCGACATGGGGACCGGACCGCTTCTTCAAATGACAGAGCTCGACCGACTGCCACCCGACCAGCGTGCCGTGCTCTCGCTCGTGCTCGATCGCGGCAAGAGCTACGCCGAGGTGGCCGAGCTGCTCGGCATCCCCGAGAACACGGTGCGCGACCGGGCGCACACGGCGCTCGACGCGCTCGCAGAGGGCGTCGCCACCCCACGCGGCTCGCGCGTGCCGCGCGCACCTGGCGGCGGGTCGGGCACGACCAGCCAAACCATCGCCTCGCAATTCGAAGAGGCGGGAGTCGGCCCCCGTTCGAGTGCTCCGAGGAGACACGCGGACGCCTCCGGGACGAAACCCACGGACGCCTCCGGGACGAAACCCACGGACGCCTCCGGGACGAAACCCACGGACGCCTCCGGGACGAAACACGCGGACGCCTCCGGGACGAAACCCACGGACGCCTCCGGGACGAAACACGCGGACACTTCCGGGGCGCCACCAGCGCGCCCACGGGAGCCGAGCCGGCCACCTACGTCGACTGGCTCGCGCAGGGCCGGCGCGCTGTTGCTCGGCGCGATCGTCGTGGTGATCGTCGTCGTGATCGTGCTCGTCTCAGGCGGCGGCGGAAAAGGCTCGACTCCGACGACTGCAGCCGTCGGTACGACCACGTCCACGACCGGAACCTCTTCCACCTCGACATCCAGCAGCACCGCCAAACCAAAGCTCGACAGCACGATTCGGCTCAGCTCGACCGAACCATCGGTCAACGCCGCCGGCATCGCCTACGTGCTGTCTGCCGGCAGCAGACGTGCCTTCTACTTGACCGCACAGGGCTTGCCCCCATCCTCGGGCTTCTTCTATGCCGTGTGGTTGTACAACTCACCGTCGAACGCCGAGCCACTCGGCCGGGCTCCCAGCGTGAGCTCGAACGGTCGCATGACAGGTGGCAATCCGCTGCCGAGTAACGCCGGCGACTACGCCAAGTTCATCGTGACACGTGAGACGAGCACACACCCGAAGGAACCCGGGCCGACCGTACTAAGCGGCGCCTTCACCCTGCACTAAGAACGTGTTTCAAAATAGGCGGTGCGTCCCAGGTGTTCATGGACCAAGCTGGTCGTCGCGGGGCGTCGCAGCGCGTACTGGTGGTACGCGCAAGACGTCACGTGGCAATCCAGCGCCGCGTCCAGGGACGCACCCGGACGTGCCGATCTTTTGAAACACGTTCTAAGAAGATCTTTCAAAAATGAGTCGCGCATCTAAATACCCCTTTGCATGGGCTGGCGAGGTTTATTTAGGTACCTAATCTTTACCTGGGCACCCAAAACAAGGGGGTGTTGAGGAGACCCTTTCAAAATGAGCTGAACGACCCTGCGTTCACGCTCCACGATTCACGCTCCACGAACATCAGGGAAACAGCTTGCCCGGGTTCATGATGCCGGCCGGATCGAGCTCGGCCTTCAGCGCACGTAGCGCGCTCACGCCCACACTCCCGATCTCTTGCTCCATCCACGGCGCGTGGTCGCGTCCTACCGCGTGATGGTGGGTGATCGTCCCCCCTCCGTGCACGATTGCCGCACTCGCCGCTGACTTGGCCGCGCGCCATTGCTCGATCTCCTCGCCCTCGCGCTGGGTGGCGATGAAAGTGAAGTACAGCGACGCTCCCGTCTCGTATAGATGCGAGACATGACACATGACCAGCGCCGGCTTCGAGGGCGCGCCGAGCGCACCTTCGATCGCCTCGGCCACGCGCCGATGCAGCTGCCGCACGTTCGACCAGCGCGTCGCCGTCTCGAGCGTCTCGACCAGTACGCCTTGGGTGAGCAGCTCGTCGCGCAAGTAGGGCGCCGAGAAGCGCGAGTCGAGCCACGCCCTGCCGGGCGAGCGCCCCACACGCAATCCGCCCGCCGCGCGCACGATCTCGATTGCGGCGGCACGACGTACGCCGAGCTCCGCGGGATCGCCCTCGAAGCCGAGGATCGCAAGACAGCCACCGCCGTAGCCGCGCATGTCCAGGTAGGCACGCCCGAGACGACCCTTCGCCCCGCCCGAGCCGGCCAACGCGAGCGACATGCGCGTCTCCTGCTCGTCTGACAAGCGCGCCACATCGGGCGTGCAGTGATTTTGGGCGAGCTCGCGAAATGCGTGTATGCCCGCCTTGAAGCTCTCGAAGAACACGCCTTCGTAGATGCGCGCGGCGGGCGCGCAACGCACGCGCAGCGTCAGCTCGTCGATCACGCCCAGGGTGCCCTCCGAGCCGACGGCCAGTTCGCGTACGCCTGGGCCTGCCGCGCTCGCCGGAAAGGCACTCAGCTCTATGTCGCCAGCCGGGGCGACCATGCGCAGACCGTGCACCATGCGCTCGAAGCGTCCGTAGCCGCTGGAGGCCTGTCCGGCGGAGCGGGTCGCCGCACAACCACCGAGCGAGACATACTCAAAGGACTGCGGGAAGTGGCCGAGCGTCAGCCCCCGCGCGCTCAACCAATCCTCCAGCTCGCGTGCCCTGGCGCCCGCCTGGACGGTGACCATCCGCGAGCTCTCGTCGAGTCCCAGAACGCTTGTCAGGCGGCCCATGTCAAGCGCCAGCACCGCGCGGTGGGAGCCCCGTAGCGGCTCGACCCCGCCGACGACGCTCGTACCGCCACCGAATGGGACAATCGCCAGCGACTCGCGTGCGCACATGTTCAGCAACGCACGCAACTGCTCGTGCGTAGATGGATAGAGCACCGCGTCGGGAGCGCCCAAAGGACATCCGGCGCGTAGGCGCACGAGGTCGGGATAACCCTTGCCGGCGGCGTGTAGAACACGGTCGCCGTGGTCCTGGCGCACGTGCTCTTTACCGAGAATTCCCTGCAGGCTCGCAAGCGTGTTCGAGGCGATGGACGAAGGCCCGAGCTTGACGTGTTCGAGCGCCACGGGCGGACGGGGCCGGGCGGCGATGCCAACCGTCTCTCTCAGGAAGCGCAGGGCGTGCGTTGGAAGGCCCTGCGGATGCAGTGCATCGCCCCACCCCCACCAGCGCATCCGTTCAGTGGCCAACGATCCGCTCCAAGCCATCCAGCGCCTCGCCGATCGTGGAGTGCGCGGCGCGCCGAACCAACGGGCTGCCAAAGCGAGAGAGTCCCCGCGAGCCACGACCCGCCACCCGGTCTGCGCGAGAAGCCTTGCAGCTCCTGGCGCAGCTCGATTGTTACCTCGGTGGCGGAGCTATCCCCACCCTGCCCCTCGGCGATGGCGATCTCCGTCTCCGCACTGCGCAGTACGCGCGCAAACGGCGTGTTCTCGACCTGCTGAGACCAAACGATTCGCTGCCGATCGACCTGCTCGAGCAGCTTGAAGTCGGCCCGCACGATTTTCCCACTTGGTCCCGTCAATACCTCGGTGAAAGCATCCAAGTCGCCTGTGCCCGTCAGGGTGACGGCCTCGACCCTGCTCACGCGCGGCCACCAGCGTGGCAGGTGGTGGGGGTCGCCGAGAACCTCCCAGAGATCCTCGGGCGAAGCGTCGATCGTGCGGGTGCGCCTGACTGTGGGCATGTCCTAGGCCTCGTAGGAGAGCAGCGCATGGGCTTCGTGTGGGGAGAGTCGTTCGCGCCCCTCCAGGAACGCCAGCTCGACCAGAAACCCACAGCCGACGACAACCCCGCCCAGGCGTTCGACCAGGTCACACAGCGCTCGTGCCGTACCCCCAGTGGCCAACAGATCGTCATGGACCAGCACGCGCGTGCCGGGGCTGATCGCGTCGCTGTGCAGCTCTAGCCGATCCAGACCGTACTCCAGCTGATACTCGGCGCTGACCGTCTCGTATGGCAGCTTGCCGGGCTTGCGCGCCAGGACGAAGCCCGTGCCGAGCGCTAGCGCCAGGGCCGGCCCCAACAGGAAGCCGCGTGCCTCGGCCGCCAGCACGCATTCGACGTCGAGGGGACGCGCATATTCCGCGAGCCCCCGCACGGCCTGAGCAAGCGCCGCGGAATCGGCCATCAGCGGAGTGATGTCCTTGAACACGATCCCCGGCTTGGGAAAGTCGGGGATGTCCCGGATCAGCGCACGCAGGTCGTCAGTCAAGGGATGAGATGGTCGGTCCGTGGATGGGATGAAGTGATCGGTCCGTGGACACGATGAGCCGAGCTCCAGCAGAGATTCACCGCTAGTACGTTCGAACATCGAAGCCGGCTCAGCACGCCGCCGACCGACCACCTCACCTGACAATCTTGCGCAAGTCGCGCACCAGCAGCAGATGCTTGAGATGCGTGGTGACCGCCGCCAGGTTCTCGAGCGCGTCGACCGCGTCCTTGCGGCGCTCTGGGTTGCGCGAGCGCAGCGCCGGCGCGAGGATCTGCTGCAACAGGCTCGCCTCACGGTCGGCCGAGGAGCGGAACACGCGCAGGTTGCGCCCGCCCACGCCGTAGCGCGCGAGCTCTGAGACGGCGCCGACGATCTCGCGCTCGGTCTCGTCGAAGTAGCGCACCCCGCCGCGTATCTCGCCCTTGACCACGCCGTACTCTTCAAGCTCGCGCACCAGCTTCGCGTCGGCGCCGGTCTCCTCCAGCACGTCTTCAAGCGAGTAGAGCGCGCCCTCCTGCTCGCGCACGCTCATGCTCGTGTGCCAAGCGCGCTTGCCGCCTTCGCGCCCGGCGGGACGCGGAACCTGCATATCCCCGGCTCGCCCGGCGGCAAGCTCCTGGCGGATCACCCGCAACGGCAGAAACTCGTCGCGCTGCATCCTCAAGATCGTGCGCAAGCGCGCGACGTCGCTCTGCGCGTACAACCGATAGCCACCGGGCGTGCGGCGCGGAGTCAGCAGCTTCTGATCCTCCAGATAGCGGATCTTGGAGATCGATATGTCGGGGAACTCCTGCACGAGCGCCTTGCACACGGCACCAATCGTGAGCGCCTTCTGGCGGCCGCCCTCGCCGGCACTGTCGCCGTGGCCGTTGCTACCAGCCGCGGCCTGCGCCTCCGCTGCATCGGTCTCGCGCCGCCCTGTCTGTGGAAGAGCGGCCATCAGCCTGCGTCCACGCTCGGCATGGGCTTGGCAAATGAGGCGAGTGTGGTTGAAAGCGTCGTCATCAGCGTGCGTGGTAGGTCAGCTTGTACTTGCCGATCTGCAACTCGTCGCCCTCCTCCAGGCGATGCGAGTCGATCCGAGAGCGGTTCACGTACGTGCCGTTCAGCGAGCCGCAGTCGTCGAGGTACCAGACGTCGCCGCGGTTGACCAAGAGCGCGTGATCGCGCGAGACGGTTACGTCGTCGAGGAACACGTCGCAGTCCGGGCGTCTACCGATGCTCATCCGCTCGCGGTCGACGGGAAAGCTCTCGCCCGCGCGCCCTCCACCGGTGCGGATCACGAGCGCCGGGCCATGGGCCGTCACCTCGCCGATCTCCACCGGCACCAGCTCGCCGGCGTCGTCGATCCGGTAGGTGGCGGTCACCGGCTCGCCCGCGGGTCCCTCGCCGCGCGGCAGCAGGGCACCGCAGCGCGGGCAGTAGTTGGCGCCCTCGTCGCCGAGAAAGCCACACTCGGTGCAGTGCAAAGCCACGAGCTATCTACCTCCTCCAGCGTGCCGCCCAGCCCAAGAACCTGAACGAATGCGCAAATACAGCAGCTCTTCAGACATGTTCATGCGCCGGCACTGCGGCTCTCCAGACACGTTCGCAGCCGCGCCGGACACGGCTAAAGCTCGTCAGTCGAGACTCCGCCCGCGCGGTTGGCGAGAATGTCCGACAGGCGCTTGACGTCGTCGCCGGTGATCGCCACGTCGCCGTCCTTGTGCTGCTCGCGCAGACGGCTCACCAGCTCGGCCCGCAGAATGTCTATCTTGCCGTGCAGAATCCGTCGTTTGTAGGAGATCTCCATCTCCTCGTCTGTGAGCTGTCGGATCACATCCTTGAGCTCACTGTCGCTCATCGAGCCTAGATCGGGGAACGTGTCCATCGCGAGCCATCTCCTCTTGCGCAAGGATGCAGGTCTGAGCTGCCGGTCATACTGCCATGCTGCTCATCCAGTATAGACCAAAAGGTAAAGTTGAGCTTGAGAGTATTCGGACAAAAATCGACGGGCTCCGTCGCAAGCGCCACAACACCTTCGGCGTCGTCCACGTCCCCTCCCGCGGGCGGCGTCCAAAGTGGTGTCCAGCCGAAGCAAAGACCGCTGAGACATCCGCGCTGGACGCGCTCAGAGGTGGTAGCGGCCGGGCTGATCGTCATGATCGTCATCGTCGGTGGCGTCGCGCGCAACACGGCGATCGGCACGAACACGCATCTCTCGGCCGATGAGAACGGCTATGTCGGCAACGCCAACAGAATCCTGGCCGACGAACGCTACGCCACGTTCAAGTGGCCCCCGGGAACCTCGATCGCGTTCGCGGTCGCGACACGCCTGTCCGGTCACCACTCGCTGAAGCTGGCCACACACGCCTCCGGCCCGGCGCAATACACGCAGCTGGCGGCAGGCGTGCTCACGCTAGTACTGGTGGCGGTACTCGCCTGGGTCTTCGCGGGCCCATGGGCGGCGGTGATCGCCACCGCGCTGGTGGCAAGCTACGAGCCACTGATCGAGGCCACGCGCACGTTTCTCTCAGAGCCAAGCGGCGCATTCGTGCTGCTTGCCTCGGTAGCCGCCGCGATGCTGGCCCGCTCCCGTTATGGCAGCCGCAACGAGCTGTTGTGGCTGTTTGGCGCCGGCGTCATGGGCGGGATCGCGTGCCTCACGCGTAGCGACATGGCGATCGGCATGGCCGTGATCGCGCTCGCGCTCGCATTCAGCGGGCGGCCGGGCTGGCGTACGGGTTTGTTGCGCGGCGGCTTGTATCTGGTGGCCCTGATGCTCGTGCTCTCGCCGTGGTTGCTCTACGCATCCGACAAGGAGGGCCGTTTTGTGCCGATCACCACCGCGGGTCCCGATGCGTTCTTCATCGGCAGCTACCTGCCGGGCAAGGGCGAGCTGGTGCCGACCGAGGAGAAGCTCGCGCCAGAAGTGTGCCGCCACTTCCCCCAGGACTGCGGCCGCTACTGGCAGCAGTCCTCAGCACCGGTCTTCCGCCTGATCGAAGCACGCCACCCCGGCCTCTCCGAGAACGCGGCGGTCAACGAAGAAAACCTCAATAACGTCCGCAAATACGCGCTGGGCAAACCGGCGGCATTCGCGTCGATGCTGTGGAGCAAGTTCTGGAAGATGTGGACGGTCGCGTGGACCGGCGGCAACGGCACATACCACCCGGATACGAGCCCAGCCCAGCACAAGATCTACCTGATCTTCGCCGTGATCGGCTTGCTGGCTGGTATCGCGCTGACGCGACGCCTGATATTGACAATGAGCGCGGCGGTGTTGCTGGCGATCGCGGCTTTTGCGACGCCGTTCAACGACCAGCCGCGCTACAACGTCAGCCTAATGGCACTGCTGTTGTGTAGCGGCACGATCGGGGCTTGGCTTGCGGGCGAACGACTGCTGGCTATGTGGCGCGAGCGCGCAGCTGCTCGCGTCCCGAGCGCACATACAGCGCACTAGCAGTAAGAGCAAGCACTAGCCCGATGTAGAGCAGCACCTCAGCGAATGTGCCAAGACCGCACATCGCAAAGAACAGCGCACCCATCAACGGCGCCACGCCGACACGCCCTGGCCAGTTGATGCGCAGCTCCAAGCCGTGTTTGAGCCCGTAGCGCCCGAGCGCCACCATCGATAGCTCGCGCGCCACGAGCACGGCGAGCGCCCAGCGCGGAAGCAGGTCGAAGCGCCAACAAACGACCACGCCGCTGACCACGAGCAGGCGGTCGGTGACGGGATCCATCAACGCGCCGAGGCGGCTGTATTGACGCGTCACGCGGGCGGCGATCCCGTCGGCATAGTCGCCCCAGCCGATCACGGCAAACAGTGTTGCCGAGAGCGCATCGACACCGTCGTTGCTGGACAGCGCCACCACCAGGAACACCGGAATCAGGGCCAACCGCATGAAGCCGATCGCGTTGGGAATCGTCCAAGGCCGCAGGGGTTGCCCAGCGAGCGTCTGCGGCGGCGGCGGCCCGGAGCGGTCCAGGCCGACCAGGCGACGGATCGTCAGGGGGTGCTCTGGCACAGCTCGTCCAGCGCCCGCAGTAGCTCTGTCGATTCGCCGCCGAGCGGCAGACCAGGGCCGGCAACACGTCCGCGGCGCAGCTGCACCTCGATCTCGCCCGACTCGAGGCTGCGTCGCCCGACGGTCAAGCGCACGGGACAGCCGAGCAGCTCGGCGTCGGCGAACTTCTCCCCCGGCCCGGCTTCGCGATCGTCGTAGAGAACATCGACACCGCCGGCGAGCAACGTCTCATAGAGCGCATCGGCCGCGTCGCGCTCGGGCGTCCCAGGGCGGCCCACGGCAACAAGGTGCACGGCAAACGGAGCAAGCGCTTTGGGCCAGGAGATGCCGTGCTCGTCGGCGAACTGCTCGACGGCCGCCGCCACGACTCGCGCAGGCCCGATCCCATAGGAGCCCATCCAGATCGGCAGCTCCGCGCCGTGCTCGTCGAGGTATGTCGCGCCCAGCGGCTCGGAGTAGCGCGTGCCCAACTTGAAGATGTTCCCGATCTCGATCGCCGGCTCGACCGTCAGCTTCTTCTCGCCGAGCATGTGGGTCTCCCCATCCTTGCGGTAGCCAGGGCTTTTTTCCGCTACCTCCATGTTGGCGGCATACCCGTCGCCGAGCGCGACCTCATCCTCGCCGGCGGGGCAGGGCGCCATGTACTCGTGCGCGCCGAGCCCGCCCATCACCCCAACGTCCGACTCGACTCGATAGAAGCGCAGCCCAGTGCGCTGCATGATCTCGTCGTAAGCGCCCACATGCAACGCATAGCTCTCCTCCAGCCCAGCCTGGTCGCGGTCGAAGCTGTAGGAGTCCTTCATCACGAACTCGCGCGTGCGAAGCACCCCGGCGCGCGGCCGCGCCTCGTCGCGCTCCTTGACCTGGAAGTGGTACAGGATCAAGGGAAGGTCGCGATAGGAATTGATCGTCTGTGCGGCGTGGAAGGTGACCGCCTCCTCGTGGGTCAACGCCAACACAAGCTCCGAGCCCTTGCGATCTTGCAGCTTGAACAGCTCTTCGATCCCGAGCCTGCCGGTCTTGCGCCAAAGCTCGGCGGGCTGCAACACGGGCATCAGCATCTCGCGTCCGCCGATCGCGTCGATCTCCTCGCGCACGATCGCCACCACGCGCTGGTGGACCTTCCAGCCGGCCGGCAGCCAGGTCCAGATGCCCGTCCCCATCTGCCGGACCAGCCCGGCGCGCACCATCAGCTTGTGCGAAACCGCCTCGGCGTCGGCGGGCGCCTGCTTCTCTGTCGGCAGTAGATACTCGGTCAGCCTGGTCATAGCTTGGTCGGCATCCTACGCGTCCTTCAGCTCCTACGGGATGTTGCGCGAGGCCAAAGCGGGGTAGCCCAAAAAATAGAAGTCGTGCGCGCGACGCATTCGTTCACGCCCCGAGCGCCGTCGCGCGCTATGAATTACATCCAGCACTCGTCCCCAACCCAAGGAGCACCGATGGCCTACTCCGTACCGCCGCTTCCCTATGCATACGACGCGCTAGAGCCGCACATCGACAAGCTGACGATGGAAATCCATCACGACAAGCACCACCAGGCCTACGTGGACAAGGTCAACGCCGCCTTGGAGGGCACCCCGCTGGCCGACGCGCCGATCGAGGACGTGCTCAAGGATCTCTCGCAGGTGCCGGAGGCCAAGCGCACCGCCGTCCGCAACAACGGTGGCGGCCACTACAACCACTCCTTGTTCTGGGAGAGCATGTCCGCTGACGGCGGCGGCGAGCCCAACGGCGCCTTGGCCGAGGCGATCGCCTCGACGTTCGGCTCCTTCTCAGACTTCCAGGCAAAGCTCAAGGAAACGGGCATCAACCAGTTCGGCTCAGGCTGGTCGTGGCTCGTGCACGACGACTCGGGCCTGGCGGTCGTCGGAAGCCCCAATCAGGACAACCCGATCTCAGACGGCAAGACCCCGTTGCTGGGTGTGGACGTTTGGGAGCACGCGTACTACTTGAAGTACCAGAACAAGCGCCCCGACTACCTGGATGCTTGGTGGAACACGGTCGATTGGGCGAAGGTCGCGGAGCGCTTCAGCGCGGTTGGTTGAGCCTTCACTGCTGCGCGTGGATCGTCTCTACGCGGTCCACGCGCGCTCAGTACAAGTGACCATTGTCGAGGGCGGCCTTCAACGTCAAGAAGTCACGTACAGGTAGTGGTGGCTCGCCGATGAAGGAGGCCAAGACCTCCTCGTCGGTCACGATCAAGCCTTCTACGCGCCAGCGATGCGCACGTGCGTCTTTGTAGCCCACATCATCGAGCACCTCCGAGACGTGAGCGGCAATCCAGGCTACTCGGCGTTGGTGCTTCTCCGCATGTGAGCGATGCGGGCCACCGACGGAGAACGTCGCTCGCAACTCGTTGGCAAGCTGGTGGGGAGCGAGCGCGCCGGCAAGATCCTTGACCTCGATGCAGAGGATCGTTCGGCGGTGGGCATCGACGACCAGGACGTCGATGTCACCCAGATCATTTCCCTGCTCGTCAAGCACCTTGCGCGAGCCGATCCGATCGACCCGCGCGCGCACCGAGAAGTCGTGCTCGTCATACATCATGGCCACCGCATCGTTGAAAGCTCGGGCTTCCGCCTGTTGGACCTTGGACATGTAGTCCTTGATCGGCCCGGAGGAGACCTTCAATCGCCCGGTGTGAACAAGGCGGCTGATGTAATCGACGCTGAGAAAGAGCTGCCGTGCACCGAAGACGAGATCCTCACCGCTCGCGGAGGGTCGCGCCAGCAAGGGTCTTCGTAGATAGGAGAGCCGGCGATTGAAGCGCCACGGCCACAGGTCGTTGCGCTGAAAACCAGCTGGTGGGTCGAGGAAATCCGAACGAGGGCGGAGCACAAAGAGCTCGATCAGATCTCTGGCCTTCGACGGCTCGAATCCCATCGTGTGCGCAAGCAGCGCCACCACCTCCTCATACGCCCTTGCCTGGCCTCCTTTCACCGGTGAGGATTCGAGTCCACTGATCGTCGCGAGAGCGCCCACGCACTCCGAGAATGTGTGCCCGGTCTCAGTGAGCCAGGCCGGATCGAGCTCACCGAACACATCGAAATCCGCGCTCTCCCGCTCTGCAAACACCGGGTCGCCGTTGCGCGCCTCCAGCCATTGGACAGCCCGTACCGGTTCCGCGCGCGCCAGGACCTCCACGTACTCGCGGGCATCTGAATCAAAGCTGTCTCGCAGGTTGAGGAAGTGTCCGGATGGCGAGATGGCGATGGCAATGTCGGCAAGCCCCTCGCGCAGCAAATCCGCTGACATGCCCCAGTCGACGATCAGCGCGGCCATCGCCATCAGCCGGTCATAGACCTCATAGCTCACAGGCCTCAGCCCAGCCGGCGGCTGCGCGGTCACATACTCGATCAAGAAGCGACTGGCAATCGAGGCACGGTTGGCGGCGGCGATCTCGTCGGCACTGCGGCGCGTAACGGCGCTCGAAGGCCCCCACAGGGAGAGTGCAAGCCCACGCTCAACATGGTCGACGACATGTCGATGAATCAACGCCTCGTTGAAGGAGACAAGCAACTCCAGAAGACCATCGGGCTTAAGGTGCCAACAAGAGATTGCAATGCCTCATAGGTCTCAGCAACAGCATCCTTGAGCAGTGTGAGGGCGACATCGGCCTCACCCGTTCCGGGCTCGAGCCCGTGTAATTCGACAATCGCACGACCAACGCTGCGACGTTGCTCCATCGCCTCGGCATCCGATACGCCTCGGTAGGGCACAGCAAGTGGCTCGAACGCCGGGTCCTCGTCGGAGATGCACAGCAGCTTGCGCCGCTCCGGCGGGCTCATGTGGCGGACAATTGCCATCTCGAGCTCAGCGTCGCCGAGAACCTCGCTGCCCCTTGTGCCTCCGGCACAGCTGCGCACCGCTTCGAGCACCTCCTTCATCAGCTCTCGTTCGACGGTGTTGTCTGTCCCGCTGAGCAACCGCGCAGCCTCTTCGCCAAAACTCACCTCTAGACATCCTGTTGCCGTGGCGTCAACCGTCCAACCATCCTTCGCCGAGTCGACCGCTATCGCAAGAGTGAAAGTCTCCGCAAGTCCGCCGAGCGCCTCCCATAGCGACAAAGTCGAGGGCGCGAGCTGCCAAATCCAGTAGGCGAACAATTCTGCGTAACGTCGATATTCGCCGATCCCATCGAGGCCCCTGGGCTTCTCCCGCGGCACAACCCATATAGGCAAAGCGAGGCCCTCGACAGCAAGGATCACAGGCAGTCCCCCCAGTCGATCCGTCACAACTATTGGCGCGTCGGTATCTGGCCACAGTCGCTTCACGGCAACGAAACGCCCTCCAGAAGCAAGCAGTCCGTGTGGATCGTCGCGGACAGCGAGATCCCCGCGTAGCTTCATCGCGTGACCCGTGATCTCGGCAAACTCGGGGGAGGATTCATCGTCCCCCTGGAGCGCTCCATCTTCGAGCAGCCCGAACGAACGGCTGTTTTCACGCCAACAGCCCCACTCCTCCAGCTGGCTGATCGGCGCCAACGGCAATTCTCGGCGCAGTTGCCGTGCAGCCGTCGCGAACTTCCACGGAAGCACGATGTCCGGCTTCTCCAAGCGCGCAACTATCTCCAACTCCGGCGCTGAGAAAACGATCCTCGGGGCAAAGCCGGAGGGTCCCGAAGTGTCGACGATCAACTGATAGGGTCGCCCCAAGCTCTGCACTACTATGCAGTGCATGATCTCGTTGGGAGCATCCTCGGCGGTGTACAACAGCTCGGTCACATCGCGAAAACGCTGCTCCAACTGCGCACGTGTGGGTCCGCTGGCCCACACGCCGTGAGGTCGTTGGAGGTCGTAGTCCGCCAGGTTGTCCCACACCACCATCAGGTGGCAGAGCTTGTCCCCGTCGCAAGGCAAAACCATCTCTGCGCGGTCGAAGGTCGGTTGCTCCTCGGCTGGAGCCGGCATGTCGGCGAGCATTCCCATCTGCGCAAGGGCACAACGCGCGCTGTCAACCACACCGAGGGCAAAAGTCTCGGCGAGTTGCTCTTGACAGCCATAAAGGAATGCAAGCCCAATGACCCTGTGTCGAGCCGCCAGCAAGAGCGTGTCCGGCAGCGCAACGATCACGCCGAGCTCGTCGCAACGCACGAGTGGACGGCACCAAAGCTCAGAGTCGGCTCGACTGTCGGCAAACTCGATATCCCCGACCTGGACCGTGAGCTCGTTCAAGTGGCGCAACTGGTTCGGCGACAACATAGAGGCGAGCTCTCGGTCAGAGAACACAACAGAAGCGGCAAGCCGGTCCAAAGTTGCGCCTGTGGGTACCACCGGAACCTTCGATGAGAGCTCGGCTCGAGTGTTACGGTCCACGTCGGCCCGTTTAGCAATCTCCTCCGATATGTGAAGGACGGACAACAGGCAATCGCGTGCTTGCACCCTGAGCTCCTGTGGCAGGAGATCGTCGTCCAAGACCAAGTCGAGCAGCACTTTTGCAACCCATTGCTCGTCCTCGAAGATACCTGGGAAAATGCGGAATCCCCCCTCGTGGACAACCAGCTCCTCGCAGTGCAAGCCCGGCGGTATATAGAGGTGGCCTAGTTCCGAGTGACTCCTAAGCCAACGACTCAGCGCTTGAGACGTGGGCCTGTTCGTGAGGTCATCCCTCGGCTGACCTGCCAGCACTTCGATGGCATCGCGCAGCACAAGCTGATGGGGTGCATTGGCTGCACATAGGGTCAAACCTGCGCAGCTGCTCAGCGCACGAGCGCGAGCCCCCGGGATCGAGCTTGCCAGTGCGTCGTAATTGGCGCGACGAACGGACTGCTCGACTTCCACTACCCACTCCCCCTAACGCAGATGCGCCTATCCGATTCTCTCCAAGCGTCAGCCACGTCTGAAACGGCGGCCCGCCACGGGCGATACCAGCTCGTCCACAACCGTGCCCACATTGTCGCCGCCGAAGCCGGCGGGTGTGAGCATCGACTCGAGCACGGCGTCCGCCTCGGTTTCCTGCTCGGCCGCCGCCGCCTCCAGCGCCGCAAGTTTCTCCGGAGTCATCGCGGTGGCGTCCTCGTTTGCGGCAAGCCACTCGCGTGCCTCAGCCGCTTCGCGCTCGTCGCGCTGCACGGTCTTACCAGCTGCGTAATAACGGTCGATCTCCTTGAAGAGCTCGTCCACGAGCTGCTCTGTGGGCACCTTCTTCAGAGGCTCGCCCTTGGAATAGATCATCCCCATGTCCTTCGCGCCGGTGATGCCAAAATCGGCGTGCCTCGCCTCCCCGATGCCGTTGACCGCGCAGCCGAGCACCGACACCTCGATCGGATCCTCATAGGCTTCGAGGCGACGCTCCACTTCCACGACGACTGTGTCCATATCGAACTGCAGGCGCCCGCAGGTAGGACAGGCAATCAACACAGGCCCCTTCTCGCGCAGCTTCAAAGCCTTGAGGATCTCCCAGGCGACCTTGACCTCCTCCTCGGCATGGAAGGTGGAGAGCGAGATGCGGATCGTGTCGCCGATGCCGTCGGCAAGCAGCGTGCCAAGGCCGACGGCTGACTTCAGCGAGCCCGACCACTTGGTGCCGGCCTCGGTCACCCCGAGGTGCAACGGATAGGGAATGCGCTCGGCGAGCAGCCGGTTGGAGGCGATCGTGTTCGGCACCGACGTCGACTTCATCGACACCTTGAAGTTGTCGAAGTCAAGCCGCTCCATCAGCTCAACCGTCTCCACGGCGGCTGTAACCAACGCCTCGACGGGATTCTCATACTCCAGGTCACGCAGGTGCTTGGGCAGAGACCCGCTGTTGACCCCGACGCGCAGCGGAGTCCCGGTTTGCTTAGCGAGGGCAATCACCTCGGCCACCTTCTCGGGCCCGCCGATGTTGCCGGGATTCAGCCGCACGCAATGCGCCCCGGCTTCGATCGCCTTCAGCGCCAGCGTGTGGTTGAAGTGGATATCCGCGATCACGGGAATCGGCGAATCGAGCACGATCTGCTTCAGGGCTTCTGCGTCCTGCTCACGCGGCACGGCAACGCGCACGATGTCGGCCCCGGCGTCGGCCACTTTGCGGATCTGCTCCATCGTGGCCGCAAGGTTCGCGGTCTCGGTCTTGGTCATCGTCTGCACGGCCACGGGCGCCCCGCCGCCGATGGGTACGGGCCCGACATGGATCTGGTGCCTGGAAGCCATGCCCATATTGTATGGGCCAGCCTTCCCTTTCCCGTAAACGCCGCGTTGCGCATCGGGCGAGTGGCTAACCTCACGTGCGCGTGCGCCGCTCGCCATCACCGCCCCCAGCACCTTCCTCTGCGGTATACGCCACCGCGCGTGGTCCGCTGGCGAAGCTTGCCTCCCCACTGTCCGCCGGCGCGCGACGACGACGCCACGAACGCTTCTTTTCGCTGTGCGGACTTCAGCCGGGGGCGCGAATACTCGACGTCGGCTGCGGCGCTCTGGGCCTGCGCGCGCTCGAGCCCGAGCTGGACATAACCGGCGTGGACATGGCCAAGCGCCCCGATTACCCGGGCCCGTTCGTGCAGGCCGACGCGGCCGCCGGGCTGCCTTTCGTCGAGGACGAGTTCGACCTCGTGTACAGCTCCAGCGTGATCGAGCACGTCCCGCCGAGGCAACGCGAGGCGTTCGCAAGCGAGGTGCGCCGCGTGGGTCGTGGCTGGTTCGTGCAGACACCGGCTCTCTCCTTCCCGATCGAGCCACATGCGCTGTTGCCGTTCGCCCACTGGCTGCCGACGGCATTGCGCCGCCCTTACTGGCGACTGGGCGCCGCCGGCGACTGGGAGGACATCTCACTGCTCTCACGTCGGGAGCTGGAGGCGCTGTTCGGAGCGGCCTTGCCCGAGCGTGTCGGACCGCTGGCCAAGAGCTGGGTATGTGTGCGGCCACCAGCGGGAGGTACCGCTAGCGCACGCTAGCCACCCAGGTGAATGATGTCGTTGTGGACACCGTTCACGACCAGGAAAAGCAGCAGCACAATCCCAACCGAGCTAAAGCGCCACATCGCGGTCAACGACACGCGTCGTCCGCGCAGCTTCTCAGCCACCGCCCAAAGCACGTGTCCACCGTCCAACGGCAGGAATGGGAACAAGTTGATGACAGCCAGCGCCAACGAAACGAAGCCGAGGAACACGAGCGCATAGCCCGGCCCCGCGACGACAGCTTCCTGGGCGATCTCGGTGATCCCCACGATGCTGTGGAATTCTTTGCGCACCTTCGAGCTGGTAAATGCCTTGCCGATGTTCGTGAGCATCGTCGTGGTCGTCCCCCACATCTCCGACAGCGCCGTGCCGGCCGCTGAGAAGACGCCGAACGACTTGGCGGTATAACCGAAGTCGAAGCCGACGAGCATGCGCCCCACAGCCTTGCTGTAGCGCGGATAGGTCGATACGGTCAGCACACGGCCCGCGCGCCGAATTGTGATCTTCACGGGCGTCTGCGCGCGACAGCCGTCGGTCGGAGCCCCAGCGCAGCGGTGAGTGGCGATCGCCTTCGTGGCCCCAAGTACCGTCACGGGATGGCCATCCACGGCAAGGATCTCATCGCCGGGCTTCAGCACGCCGTAGGCCGGCTGACCCTTCTCAATCGCCCGCACCGACGTAGTCGGCACGACCGTTTCCGTCTTCGGGTTCAGGTTCGACAGCGTCACGGCACCGCTAAGGCTGCCGCTGAAAAGCACCGCCCAGAACAGCAGAAACGCGATCAGCAAGTTGACGCCGGGCCCGGCCAGGATCACCACGATCCGCTTCCAAGGCGGCTGGTTGTAGTAGGCGCGAGCGGCCACCTCCGGCGCCAATGTCTTGATCTCCTCAGGATTCATCCCGGTGATCTTCACGTAACCCCCTGCGGGAATAGCGCCGATCATGTATTCGGTCTCGCCGCGCTTGATCCCGGCGATCTTCGGCGGGAAGAACAGCGAGAAGCGCTCCACCCGCATCCCCACGGCCTTGGCCACGACGAAGTGACCAAGCTCGTGCAGCACGATCAGGGCCATGATCCCAAGGATTGTCCACACCCAGCTCATGCCATCAGTTTGGCAGGCGCTGCGGTAGGAACCCGGCGCATGCCCGGTCTGGGAGCATCAAAAAACCGGCGATGCCCGTGCGCGCGCGGGGGGCATCGGCCTTTTTCGAGCATCACACGGCCGCCCACCGACGCGCCTGACTCACATAGCCGGTACAGCTGCCTCGGCGACCCGCCTTGCCTCACGGTCGGCCTCATACAGCGACTCGAAGGCCCTGATCGGCGCTCCGGGCAACACGTCGAGCGTGCGTTCGATCACCTCTGCTATGCCGAGAAACGGCAGGCGCCCGGCAATAAAGGCATGCACCGCGATCTCATTGGCCGCGTTCAGCACACACGGCGTGGTACCGCCAGCCTGCGCGGCTTCACGGGCAAGGCGCAGGCAAGGAAAGGCCTCCAGGTCCACCGGCTCGAAGGTCAGCGCGCCGACCTGTACGAGGTCGAGCGCGGCGATCGGCAGCTTGACGCTGGTCGCGCCGTGCAGGGCGTAGGAGATCGCGATGCGCATGTCCTTCGGCCCGATATGGGCAAGCATCGCCCCATCCGCGAGCTGGACCAGGCCGTGAATCAGCGACTGGGGATGCACGACGACGTCGATGCGCTCGTAGGGAGTGCCGAACAGGTGGTGGGCCTCCATCAGCTCCAGCCCCTTGTTCATCAGCGTTGCCGAGTCGATCGTGATCTTGCCGCCCATCGCCCAGGTGGGATGGGCAAGCGCCTGCTCGACGCTCACCTCGGCAAGCTGCTCTGAGGAGCGCCCACGAAACGGTCCACCGCTGGCGGTGATCGTCAGGCGCTCGACGCTCCCCGCCGGCAGCCCGGAGAGCAACTGATGAAGCGCGGTGTGCTCGGAGTCCACGGGCACGATCTGCGCGCCGGTCGCTTCGGCGAGCGCCACCACCAGCTCACCGCCTACCACGAGCGACTCCTTGTTGGCAAGGGCGAGATCTATGCCCTCGCCGAGAGTGGCCACAGTCGGGCCCAGGCCGGCGGAGCCTACGAGCGCGTTGAGCACCAAGTCGGCACCCGACTCCACAACAAGGCGCACCAGCCCTTCCGCGCCGCTCAGAACCTCCCCTTCAGGCCACGCATCCGCGGCAAGTCGCGCCGCATGCTCGTCGACGAGCGCGACCCGTCGTACGCCATGCGCGCGTGCCTGCTGCACGAGCGCCTCCCACGAGCGCTCAGCCGATAGACCGATCAGCTCGAGCTCGTCGCTGCGCGCCAGCACGTCGAGTGCCTGGGTGCCGATCGAGCCAGTGGAGCCGAGGATCAACAGGCGCTTAGCCATGCCGTACTCCTGCGCGATCGCTTGAGATCGATCGTTCGGGCGCGCCAAGAATTGGCGGGATGGGGAAGCGCTGGGCTGCGTCAAACATAGGCAAGCCAGATGTAATAGCCGACAACCGCGGTGAACAGCACCGCATCCAAGCGGTCGAGCACACCACCGTGTGCACCCAACAGGCTGCCCGTGTCCTTTGCCCCAGCCTGGCGCTTGACGAATGACTCGAATAGGTCCCCGATCGGCGCGAACACGGCCACTCCCAGCCCGAGCACGAGCGCGTGGGCACCCGGCAGCCATTCCTGATAGCGCCCGGCGAACCACACCGCCAGCACCGCACAGGCCATGCCGATGACGAGCCCCTCGACGGTCTTGTTCGGCGAGATGCTGGGCGCGAGCGGTCGGCGGCCGAAGAGGCGACCGCCGAGATAGGCGCCCGTATCGCCCAGGAACGTGCCGACCAGCACGTCGATCACGATGCCGTTGCCGTGGGGAAGCCCGCGCAACAACACGGCGTGGGCGAGCCCAAAGCCGATCCAGTAGATGCCCAGCAGCGTGATCGCCATTCCCCCCACGCTTGGACGGCGCTGAGCGAGCGTCATCGCGAACAGGACCGGCAGCACCACCGAAGCGGCAAGCAGTACCTGGGTCGGATGGGTCGGACTTCCATACGCCGCGGCCGCGATCAGCCCGGCAAGCGCGAGAAAACCTGCTAGGCGCACTGGGTTGGTCCGCTCGTACATGCCGTACAACTCGTGCATGCAGACGCAGCCGATCACGAAGATGCCGGCTGCGAAGATCGCGCCCCCCTCGATTACGAGAAACAGCGCGAGCGCGATCAGGGGCAACGCGAAGACGATGCGCGAGCCGATGTCCGAGCCGCCTCCGGAACCCCCAGAACCCCCGGTGGGAGCCGAGTCGGCCGACCTACCCGACCGCCCGGCGAGGCCTGTGGAAAAATGACGATCGGCCATCTGTGAAGGGGACATAGCGCTAGCGCCCGCCAAAGCGGCGGCGACGCTCTGAGAACTCGGCCAGCGACTGCTCCAGCGCCTCGCGCGAGAATTCGGGCCACAGCTCGTCGCGGAAGATGAGCTCTGAGTAGGCCGACTGCCACAGCAGGTAGTTGGACAGGCGCCGCTCTCCGCTGGTGCGGATGATGATGTCCGGATCGTGCATCTCGGGGGCGTAGAGGTGTTGACGGAACTCCTCCTCGCCGCCTCCCTGGAACGCACGGGCGGCATCGAGAATCTCGGCGCGTCCGCCGTAGTTGAACGCGACGAACAGCGTGATGCGCGTATTGGCTTCGGTGAGCTTCTCGGCCGCGCTCATGTGGCCCTGCAGCTCCGGGTTGATCCCCTCGCGCCGGCCGATGAAGCGCATCCGCACGCCTTCCTTATGCAGCTCTGGGGTTTCGCTGGAGATGCGCCTGGCGAACATCTCCATCAAGCCTTGGACCTCCTCCGGCGGGCGCGACCAGTTCTCGGTCGAGAACGAGTACACGGTCAACTCCTCGACGCCGAGCTCCGCGGCATCGCGCAGGCGCGCCTTGACATTATCGGCGCCGGCGCCGTGACCCTCGTTGACGGGTAGCCCGCGAGCGCGCGCCCAGCGGCCGTTGCCATCCGTGATGATCGCGATGTAGCGGGCGACAGGGCTCTCACCCGATGCGCTCGCCTCCTGGTTCTCACCCATCACGTCTCGAACTCTCTGCCGCGCAAGTGCTTGATGGGGCGATCGCCACCATCACACCTCGAGGATCTCTTCCTCCTTGGCCTTCAGCACACCATCGAGATCGGCGATGCGCCCGTCGGTGAGCTTTTGCAACTCCCCCTCGGCGCGGTGCTCGTCGTCCGAGCCGATCTCACCCTCGGACTTCTGCTCGCGCAGGTGCTGCATCGTGTCGCGGCGCACGTTGCGGATCGCGATGCGCCCATCCTCGGCAAGGTTGCGCACCACCTTCACCAGCTCCTTGCGACGCTCTTCTGTCAGCTCGGGCACGACGAGGCGGATCAGATTGCCGTCGTTGGACGGGTTCAAGCCAACGTCGGACTCGTTGATCGCCTTCTCGATCGTCTTGATCGAAGACTTGTCGTACGGCTGCACGGTGATCAGACGTGCCTCTGGAGCCGAGATCGTGGACAGCTGATTCAGCGGGGTCTGCGCGCCGTAGTAGTCGACCACGACCCGCTCGAGCAGTGCCGGGCTCGCGCGACCGGTCCTCACCGAGGAGAACTCGTGCTGGGTCGACTCAAGCGACTTGGTCATCCGCTCGCTCGCGTCGGCAAGCAGCGCGTCGATCATCTCAGCGGCCATCGGGGCTCCTCTCGTAGAAGGTCATGCGCTCACCAGCGTCCCCACGCGCGCACCCGAGATTATCCGTGCGATATTGGTCTCGTCGTCCATGTTGAAGACGTTGATTGGCATTGAGTTCTCCATGCACAGGGCAAGCGCTGTCGAATCCATCACCCGTAGACGTCGCTCGATGGCTTCCATGTGGGTGATCTGTGGGATGAATTGAGCGCTTGGATCGAGGGCCGGGTCGGCGCTGTAGACGCCTTCGACGCCGTTCTTGGCCATCAGGATGATCTCGGCGTGAATCTCGGCGGCGCGCAGAGCAGCCGCGGTATCGGTCGTGAAAAACGGGTTTCCGGTGCCCGCCGCGAAGATCACGACGCGCCCCTTCTCCAGGTGGCGCATCGCCCGCCGCCGTATATAGGGCTCGGCGACCTCAGAGATGCCAAGCGCCGATTGCACGCGTGTGTCGGTGCCGGTCTTCTCGAGCGCGTCCTGCAGCGGCAGCGCGTTGAGCACGGTGGCAAGCATCCCCATGTAGTCGGCGGTCGAGCGGTCCATACCGTCGGCCGCCCCCTTCATGCCACGATAGATGTTGCCGGCGCCGACGACGATCGCAACCTCGACGCCCTGGTCGCGCACGGAGGACACCTGACGCGCGACCGCGGCCACACGCTCGGGGTCGGTGCCGTAGTCGAGCGTGCCCATCAACGCCTCGCCGGAGAGCTTGAGCAGTATGCGTTTGAAGGCCGGGGCACTCATCGACGCCAGAGCCTATCCGCTTACTCGTAGCCGGTAGGTCGTGGATCAAGCAGTCCAAGGCCCTAGCCCGCATGACATCCGAAAAAGATCTTTCAAAATGACCTGCACGCTCGATACCCCTTGTTTTGAACACGAGTGCTTTATTTAGGTACCTAACCTTTAGCTACGCGTTCGCAAAAGGGGGGTGTTGGCAGGACCATTCAAAGACGAGCCACACACGTCGGCGCTACAAACCGTGGACATCCTACCGCCAAGCCACGTCTGAAATAAGCTCTAAGTACGCGAGCAAACGAGGGCGCCGCAATGCGCGGCGTCCACGGCCTACTGCCCTACCGCGAAGCGCACGAAGCGGCGTATGACCACGTTCTCGCCCGTCTTGACCGTCAGCTCGTCACGCAACTGCTGCACCGTCTTGCCGTCGAACTTGGGGTTGTGCATCTCCTGCTCGAGCAGCACGATCGTGCCGTACCAGGAGTCGAGCTTGCCGGCGACGATCTTCTCGCGGATGTTCTCCGGCTTCTCGGCGGCCTCCTGCTCGTAGATGCGAGCCTCGGCGTCGCGCGCCTCGGCCGGCACGTCCTCGCGGGAGACGTACTTGACGGTGGGCGTCGCCGCGACCTGCATGGCAACGTCGCGGGCGAACCCGACGAAATCGTCGTTGTTGGCAACGAAGTCGGTGTTGCAGTCGACCTCGATCATCACGCCGACCTTGGCGCCGGCATGGATGTAGGCCTGGACGGTGCCCTCGGTGGCGGTGCGCTCACCCAGATCCTGGATCTTCTTGCCCTGCTTGAGGCGCAGGATCTCGATCGCCTTCTCGATGTCGTTCTCGGCCTCGGCGAGCGCCTTCTTGCAGTCCATCATGCCCGCGCCGGTGCGCTCGCGCAGGGCCTTCACGTCCTTGGCGGATATCTCGGTGGTGCTCACGATGCGCTGGTCTCCTCTGCTGGTGTCTCTGCCGGCGCGGCCTCGGCAGGCGCGCTGTTTGCCGGCGCGCTGTTTGCCGGCGCGGGCTCGGCCGGCGCCGCATCTGTCGGTTTGCTCTCCGTGGGCGCCTCCGCGGCGGCCGGGACGGGCTCCTTCGCGACAGGCGCGGCGTCCCGCTGCGGCTGAGCCGGAGCCGCTTGCTCGGCGTTGGGCTTGGCAGCCTGAGCCTGAACCGGCGCTGCTTGCTCGGCGGCAGGCTTGGCGGTCGCCGAGGACGCCGGTGCCGGTGCCGGAGCCGCCGGAGCGGCTTGTGCGGGAGTCGACTCGACGGCCGGCTTGGCAGCCTGCGCCGAAACCGGAGCCGGAGCCGCCGGAGCCGCCGGAGCCGCCGGGGCAGGAGTCGACTCGACGGCCGGCTTGGCAGCCTGCGCCGAAACCGGAGCCGGAGCCGCCGGAGCCGCCGGGGCAGGAGTAGCCGGCGCGGGAGCGGGCTCCGCTGCCTTGGCGGCAGCAGCTTGAGCCGCCGCCGCGGCTGCCTGCTTCTCCGCGGCCTCCTTGGCCGCCTGCTCCTCGGCCGCACGTGCGGCCAGCTCGGCCTCGCGCTTTGCCTGATCCTCGGCCTCACGACGAGCGCGCTCCTCGGCCTCGCGCTTTGCCTGCTCGGCACGCTCGGCGCGAGCCTTCTCCTCCTCGGCGCGGAAAACCGCGTGACCCTGGGCGACCACGTCGCCGATCGCTTTGGCGATCAGGGCGCACGAGCGCATCGCGTCGTCGTTGCCGGGGATCACGTAGTCGATCCCATCGGGATCGCAGTTGGTGTCCACCAGGCCGATGATCGGGATGCGCAGGCGCTGGGCTTCGCGCACGGCGATCGCCTCGACGTTCAGGTCGATCACGAACAGCGCGTTGGGGGTACGCTGCATGTTCTTGACGCCGCCGAGGTTGGCCCGCAGCTTGGCGAGGTCGGCCTGGGCGGCCATGCGCTCGCGGGTCGGGAGCAGCGCGAGCTGACCCTCGGTCTCATAGCGTTCGAGATCGTGCAGGCGACGGATGCGCTGGTTGATGGTTTGGAAGTTGGTCAACAGGCCACCGAGCCAGCGGTGGTTGACGTAAGGCATGTCGGCCGCCTCGGCGACCTCCTTGATGGCGTCGCGGGCCTGCTTCTTGGTGCCGACGAACAGCACGGTGCCGCCGCGATGGGCAATCTGGGCGGCGACTTCTTGGGCCTGCTGCAACAAGACAGCGGTCTTCAGCAGGTCGATGATGTAGATGCCGTTGCGCTCGCCATGGATGAAGCGGCGCATCTTCGGGTTCCAGCGGCGTGTCTGATGGCCGAAATGGACTCCAGCCTCCAGCATGTCCGCGATTCCAACTTGACTCACGGGTGCTCCCTTATTTGATCTTGCTTGAATCCGGGCGGTGCGTCGCGGACCCGAGCACGCTTGGGCGCGTGGTTCGGGCAGGGCCGCGTTGCGCAGTCGCACGGCATTGAGTTGGCTACGAAAGCTCAGTCTACCGCCCGCGGGCGTTTCGGCGCCCACGAGAGCGAGCTTGACGCGAGGTCGGCCAGTCTGGCATCAAAGCCGGCTTGAACGCTAACCGCCGGAACCGGCCTCGGCCCGCTCGAGCGCCTCGCGCAAATCCTCGGGCAGTGGCGAGTTGACCTCGACCGGCTCTCCCGTGATCGGGTGCGGAAAGGCAAGGCGCGTCGCGTGCAGGAACTGGCGTGTCAAGCCGAGCATGCCGGCTGTGCCGTATTCGGGATCGCCGCATACGGGATGGCCGATTGCCTGCAGGTGAACGCGGATCTGATGGGTGCGGCCCGTGTCCAGGCGCAAGCGCAACAGCGACACGCCGGGCAGCGAGCGCTCGAGCGTGAAGTGGGTGCGTGCTTCGCGACTTGCCGTGCCGCCGACGGCCATGCGCGTGCGAATCCGCGGGTGGCGCCCGATCGGCGCCTCGATCGTGCCGGTGCGCGCGGGCGGCAGGCCCTCCACGAGCGCAATGTATTCGCGCTCGATCAAGCGCTTGCGCAAGGCCTCCTGCAGCAGCCGGTGGGCCTCCTCGCCACGGGCCACCACGAGCAGACCCGAAGTGTCGCGATCCAGGCGGTGCACGATTCCCGGTCGATCCGGATCGCCGCCGGCAGCGCCGCCGACTGTGTCCGTGAGAAGTTGCGAGAGCGTGCCCTCACGGTGTCCACGAGCCGGGTGCACGACAAGGCCGGCCGGCTTGTCGACGACCAGCAGGTGCTCGTCTTCCCAGGCGATCGTGAGTTGAGGCGTCATTCGTGCCTCTCGGCGATGCTCGCCCGCGGCGTCATTCGTGCCCCTCGACGGTGCACGAGCGCGGCGTCATTCGCCCTGCCAGACGCCGTTCGGGCCGAAGGCTCATTCCCGCTTCTCGACGACGATCAGCAGCAACAGCACGCCGAGCGTGATGCTGGCGTCGGCGAGGTTGAACGGCGGCCAGCCGAGCGGGAACTTGATGAAGTCGGTTACCGAGCCTACGCGCAGCCGGTCGATGATGTTGCCGAGCGCCCCGCCGAGCAGCATCCCCGTCGGCAGCCAGATCAGGGGCTTGTCGCGGTGGCGCGCGAAGTAGACGAGCAACACGAGCAAGGCAGCGCCGACGAGTACGGTGACCGCGACGTGCCGACCGGGCAGGAAGCCGAAAGCCACACCCTGGTTGCGCGTGTCGACGAGCTGTATGCCGGGGAGCACGCTACGCGTTTCGCCGGGGACGATCGATTTGCGCACGGCGGCCTTCGAGAGCTGGTCGAGCACCACGACGAACGCCATCACCAGGATGGTCCACAGCCACGCGAGGGCAGCCTGGTGAGCATGCCCGGAGGGACGCGTCTGGGAGAGCGGAGAAAGGCGGGCCTGGCGTTTGGCCACTTGGCTCAACCGTGGATCAGGCTGACGAGCAGGTTGCCCACCAGCGTCAGCACGATGATCGCCACGATCGGGCTGAAGTCGAACGCTCCCACCATCGGGATGATGCGCCGGAAGATGCGCAGGTAGGGCTCGCACACGTCGCGCAGGAAGCTCAGCACGGCGTCGCTTGCGCGTGAGTAGGGCGGGCGCACGCCGAAAGCGAACAAAAGCTGAGTCACGATGTAGAGGATGATCAGCAGCGTGTAGACGTAGATCAGCGTCGAAAGGTAGCTCGCGATTTCGGTGCGCACGCTGGCGAGCACCACGGTCACTGCCGTTGCTCCCCGAGCACCGCATCGAGCGCGTCGTCGAATGCTGCTCGCAGGCCGCCCCGCTCCAGCGCGGCCAGTCCGCGCGCGGTGACTCCCCCTGGAGAGGTGACCTCGCGACGAACCGCCAGCGTGTCGTAGTCGCGCCGGCGCAACAGCTCGGCCGTGCCGGCCAGTGTCGCGGTGACGAGTACCGACGCCTGGGCGGGCGGGATGCCGCGACGCGTGCCCGCGTCGACCTGTGCCTCGGCCACCAGCGCCACGTAGGCGGGGGCGCAGGACATCAGGCCCATCGCGACGTCCACGAGCGAGTCGTCCAGCACGACAAGCGTGCCCAGCTCGGCGAACAGCTCGCGCACCTCTGTGTCGATCGGCGTGTCTGCGAGCCCGGCGTTGCGCTCGGGGTCGCTCGGCCTGCACGATCGCGCCGCCGCGAACCTCTGCCGGAAGCGAGGGCAGGAAGCGATACACCGGGATGTCTGGGTAGGCGTTCTTCAGCTTCGTCAGCGGTGTCGCCGCCAGGATCGACGCGACGGCCTTGGCGGTGGGCGCGACCTCCGCGGCGATCTTGCCCAGCTGCGCCGGCTTGTGGCAGAGCACCACCAGATCGGCGCGCGCGGCCACCTCGGCGTTCGAGCCGAGCGCCTCTCCCCCGGTCTCCTGCGCCAGCGCCTCGCGCGCGCTCGGCCACGGGGTCGAAGCAGAGCACTGGCCGACCCCAGCCGCGCGCCATCGCGCGCGCCATGTTGCCGCAACCGATTAGACCGATCTTCATAGGGCAGTCAGGCTACCGGCCCATCACGGCCAGCAGCTCAGGACTGGTTGAAGAAACCCTTTTCGATCAACCGTGCCCGCTCCTCCGCCGAGATCTCGACGTTGCGCGGGGTGAGCATGAAGACCTTGTCGGCGATCCGCTGCATGCCGCCGTCGAGCGCGTACGTCAGGCCGCTGGCGAAGTCGATCAGGCGCTTCGACAGGTCGGTGTCGGCGCCCTGCAGATTCAGGATCACCGGGATCGAGTCCTTGAACTTGTCGGCGATCTGCTGGGCGTCGTTGAAGGACTTGGGGATGACTAGGTGCACGCGCACGTCGCCGTTGCCGCGTCCAACGGGGCGCAAAGTCGTCGTCGGGCGTCCGCGCGGTTCGTCGTCGGCGAAGATCTCGTCGAACTCGTCGCGGCGGCGACGCGGCGAGAGGCGGCGCACGTTGGGGCGCTCGCGATAGCGGTCGGCTATCTCCTCCTCATGCGGGCGGCTCCTCGTAGTCGTCGTGATACTCCTCGGCCAAGCCGAAGTAAACGAGAGCACGGTGCCATGAGTCGCGAAATGCCATTGCTAGAGGGCGTTTTCGTGGAGAACGGGCTTTTCCCTGCTAATGCCGATGATTCCAATCTTGGCACGCCGACACAGCCTGGAGCCCGTCTTCCTCGGCCCTAAGCGTACAACCGCGTGCCGATCCGCACGATTGTGGCGCCCTCTTCGACGGCCACGGCGAAGTCCTGGGTCGTGCCCATCGAGAGCTTGCCCAAGCCGCGCGCCGCGGCCAACTCGCGCAGAGCACGAAACCAGGGCCGGCTCTGCTCGGGGTCATCGGCCAGCGGCGGCATCGTCATCAGGCCCGCGACCGGGAAAGGCGAGCGTGCGATGAAGGCGTCGAGTTGCTCGGGAACGATGCCTTCCTTCGCCGGGTCGCCGGCGAGGTTGACCTCGACCAGCACCCTCAGTCCAGGGCGCGCCCGGTCGCCGTGACGCTCGAGCTCGCGCAGCGCCGAGTCGCTTGCCAGCGAATGGATCAGGCGCACGTGCGGCACGATCGTGCGCACGTGTTTGCTTTGCAGCGCGCCGATGAAGTCCCAGCTGAACAGGTCGCCGTGGGCGGCCACCTTCTGCTGCAGATCCTGGGCACGATTCTCGCCGACCAGCCCGATGCCCGCCTCGGCGAGCACCGGCAGCTCCTCGGTCGGCACGTACTTGCAGGCCGCAAGCACCTCGACGTCTCGGGGGTCGCGTCTGGAGCGCGCGGCGGCAGCAGCGATCTCAGCCGTACGGCGGCGAAGTTGGCGCACACGCGCTCGACCTGCAAGCCATGAATCAGCTGCGCCATCGAGCCTCAGAACGTCTAAAATGGGCGGTGCGTCTCGACACCCCTTGTTTGGACCGGGATAATTTATTTAGGTACCTAACTTTATCTACGTGTTCGCAAGGGGAAGGACCATTCAAGACGAGATAACAGTCGAAACTCCTGCGAGGCGAATGTCCACGATCGAGCTCCCGCAGGCACCCTGGCGACCGGCGCGAGCGCCTTCGCGGCGATGGGAGAAGAAACGCTCGTCGCAGATCGTGCACGCCTCGGCATCGAGCACCTCAGCCACACCTGCAGCAAGCAGCCTTTCGTGGGCGATCGCGCGCAAATCGATCAGGCGGCCGGCCCGGTGGGCGCCGGCGAAGACCGCGTGGACCTCCTCTCCTACCTCGTAACAGCAGGCGCCGGCACAGGGGCCGACCACCGCCACCACGTCTCCCTGCCCGCCAACCTCACGCAAGGCGCGAACCCCCTGCTCAAGCACGCCGGCCGCGAGCCCGCGCCAACCGGCGTGAAGTGCCGCCACGGCGCCCCGCGCGCCCAGCGCCACCGGGATGCAGTCGGCGGTGAGCACCATCGCCGCCAAGCCTTGGGCCGCGATGGCATGGCCGTCGGCCTCGAATGCGGGCTGGCTGGTGGAGTCCTCGCACTCGAAGGCATTCTCCGGACCGTCTCGATCTGCTGGGCCGCCACGGGCGCTTGGACCTCGACGTGCGGGCGAGCGGGCCGCACGCCACTGTCGAGGCCCGCGCAAGCGCCGTCGGCGAGCACACGTCCCACCACCGTTCCGTGTACCTGATAGCCGCGCACCAGACGTCGCACGCCAAGCGTTTCGCGTAGACGCTCGCGCGCCGCCAGCCCGTGCTCAGCACCGTCGCCGCCGACGCTGGACATGTTGCCTTGAGCGCGTCCGGTGAACGTGGCACGACCACCTCCCGGCAACTCGAAAAGCTCGGTCATATCCTCGCCTCCAGCGCGGCGCGCAGCTCGCTCTCGCGACCTGGCTCGATCCGCTCTTCCAGCAACAGCCGGTAGGACTCCTCCAGGCGTGCGCCCACCTCCGGGCCCTCGCGGCACCCCGGCGGCGAGCAGGTCGTCGCCGGTGAGCTCCAGCGCGACGTGGCGCCGTCGGTTGAGCCACTCGTCGATGACCTGGACACCGTAGGAGCCGGGACCGTCGCGCAAGGCACAACTCGCCGCGGCGAGCGCGAGCGACTCCACGGACGTGCCGAGCATCAGCTCGAGCACTTCGGAGAGCATCTCCACGCCGTCGACGTGGTCGCTTACGAATACAGCGCTGACGGCGATGCCGAACACCCGGTCGCCCTCGCCCGCCGGGAGCTCGAGGTCGTAGAGAAAGCCACGCATCGCCGGCTCGGTCTCCTCGCGGTCGAGCTCGTGGCACAGGCCGAGCAGGAGCGACGCGGCAAGCAGCAGGCGCACCGAGCCGTCCTCGGGCAGGACCTGGAGCGCCGCGCGTGCCAAAGCCTCGTCGAAGCTCACGCCCGGCTGCCAGGCGCGCAGGACGCCGAGGCGCTCCATCTCGGCCAGCGGCTCGAGCGGCTCGGGTTCGGCCAGCGCCAGGCGCAGCTCGGCGCCGAGGCGCTGTCCGGAGAGCGTGCGCAAGGCGCCGCCGGCGATCGCCGCGGCCAGCAGCTCAGCGGTGTGCGGCTCGATCTCGAAGCCCAGGCGCGCGGCGTAGCGCGCGAGTCGCAGGATCCGCGTCGGGTCGTCGCTGAAGCTTGCGTCGTGCAAGACGCGCAGGCGGCGCGCGGCGAGATCCTCGAGCGCAGCCTCCACCGAGCGCAGCCGTCCCGCCTGCTCCCCGGCGAGCGTCGACCGCGATCGCGTTGATCGTGAAGTCGCGGCGTTCGAGATCCTGCTCGCGCGCTGCCCGGGGCGACTTCGGGTAGGGCGCCAGGGGCCGCATAGGTCTCGCTGCGGCGCATGGCGACGTCGATCTCGCCTTCCGGCCAGCGCATGACCGCGGTGTGGAAGCGCTCGTGGTAGGTCAGCTCCACTTGCGGTGCCGACGTCCCGACGGTCGCCGTCATCACCTGCTTCGTCCCCGCCCACCGGAGCTTCCATTTCGACCGATGCCCCGCGCGCGCGCGCGGGGCATCGTGTTTGCGACGACTCGCGACACCACCCACGCGGCTTGCCAACTCCTCGGCAAACGCGCGTACGTCGCCGGCCACCACCACGTCCAGCTCGCGCGGCAAACCGCCAAGCAAGATGTCGCGCACGGCGCCGCCGACCAGCTCGACCTCGCCGTCGTGCTCGCTGCGCGGCGGCCAGCAGCTCGACCCCCGCCCGGCAGCTCACGCAAGCGCTCCAAGACACTTTCACCGCTCACGTCCTCGCCGATGCTCGCCATCTCGCTCCGATTGTTGACTGCTCCCGGCGCTCCGCCGGCGACGCTGCTCAGTCGATGCGCACCGGGATGCCGGCCGCCGCCAGATGCGCCTTGGCCTGCGCGACGGTGTGGCGGCTGTAGTGGAAGATCGAGGCGCACAGCACGGCGTCGGCGCCGGCCTGCAGCGCCTCGACGAGGTGCTCGAGCTCGCCCGCGCCACCCGAGGCGATCACCGGCACGTCGACCGCCGGCTGACGGCCGTCGTCAGCGCCAGGTCATAGCCGTCGCTGGTGCCGTCGCGGTCCATGCTCGTGAGCAGGATCTCCCCCGCGCCGCGCTTGCGCCCTCGCGCGCCCACTGCACCGCGTCGCGGCCCGTGGGGGTGCGCCCGCCGGCCACATACGCCTCCCAGCTCGCCGGTGCCGCTCGCATCCTCGGCGTCGTCCCCATCGTCGGCGCCTGCGCCCGAGCCGCCGGCCTTGGCGTCGATCGCGAGCACGACGCACTGGGCGCCGAAGACCGCGGCCAGCTCGTCGATCAGCTCCGGGCGCGCGAGCGCGGCGGAGTTGACCGAGACCTTGTCGGCGCCGGCGTCGAGCACCGCCTGGGCGTCCTCCACCGAGCGGATGCCGCCGCCGATCGTGAACGGCACGAACACGTCGTCGGCGGTGTCGCGCGCGAGCTTGACGATCGTGTCGCGCGCTCGTGGGTGGCGGTGATGTCGAGGAACACGAGCTCGTCCGCGCCCTCGCGGTCGTAGTGGGCGGCCAGCTCGACCGGGTCGCCGGCGTCGCGGATGTCGAGGAATTCGACGCCCTTGACGACGCGGCCGCCGTCCACGTCCAGGCAGGGGATCACGCGCTTGTAGTGCACTCGCCTAGCGTAGATGGTTGGGGGTCGTGCCACATGTGGCACGACCGACAGGGCCGCATGCGGCCCTGTCGGGGGCGCATGCGCCCACCGGTGGGCGCATGCGCCGCCGAACTACACATCTACTCCCTCAGTGCGACTTGGGCCTGGGGAATCGTGAAGCGCCGCTCGTACAGCGCCTTGCCGACGATCACGCCGCTGAGCGTCGGGCGCGTCCAGGCCCGCCAGGCCTTCGAGGTCGGCGAGCGAGCCGATGCCACCGGAGTAGATGAAGCTGCCCGCGCGCGACGGCCTCGGCGACGCGCGCGACTTCCTCCAGGTCGGGGCCCTCGAGCATCCCGTCGCGGTCGACGTTGGTGTAGACGAGCTCGCGCGCGCCGCGCTGCGCCAGCTCGGCGATGATCTCGCGTCGGGCCGCCGTCGATCGTCTCGGTCCAGCCGGCCGTTGCGACCCGGCCCGCCGCGCACGTCGACCGACACGAGCACCCTTCCCGGCCAGTGCCCGAGCGCCTCCCCCAGCAGCGTCGCGTCGGTGAAGGCGGCCGTCCCGAGGATCACGCGCTCGGCGCCGATCGCGAATACGTCCTCGATCGCGGCTGAGCGAGCGCAGGCCGCCGCCGAACTGGACCGGCACGCCCGAGCTCTTTGGCGATCCGCCGCGACGTGGTCGAGGTTCGCGGGCTGCCGGCCTTGCGCGCCGTCGAGGTCGACGACGTGCAGGCGCTTGGCCCCCGCCTGCACCCAGCTCGCTGCGCCGCCGACAGCGGGTCCTCGTCGTAGACCTTCTTGGCGTCGAAGTCGCCCTTGACCAGGCGCACCGCCTTGCCGCCGAGCATGTCGATCGCCGGGTAGAGGTTCATGAGCAGGCCATGTGCGGACGCAGGCTCGTCGTGGCGGCAGCGCGCCTCCCCCGTGCGCACGCCTGAGGCATCGAGCCTCTGACAGGCAGCGCCTGCGCGCACGCGGGCGGCACCGAGCGTGCAGCGTCCCTCACGAGCCGACCGGCACCGAGGCGCGCGCGCAGATGCGCGCGAAGTTCGCCAGCAGCCGCAAGCCGGCCGCCGAGGACTTCTCGGGGTGAAACTGCACGCCGTAGAAGCTGCTCGTGCGCCACGACGCTCGCGAACGGGGCGCCGTAGACGGAGGTTCCAAGGATGTCCTCGGCTGCGCTGGGCACGGGCGCGAAGGAGTGCACGTGGTAGAAGGCGCAGCGCTCGGGCAAGCCCTCGGTCAGCGGCGAGCCGGCGACGAGGCTGACCTCGTTCCAGCCGATGTGCGGCAGCTTCAGCGAGCCGTGCTCGAGCTCGCGCACCTCGCCGGCGATCACGCCCAGGCCCGGTGTGCCGCCCTGCTCGGTCGAGCGCTCGAAGCCGAGCTGCATGCCGAGGCAGATTCCCAGCACCGGGGTGCCCGCGGCGAGACGCTCGCGCAGCAGCTCGTCCAGGCCGAGCTCGCGCAGGTTGACCATCGCCGCGCGGAAAGGCGCCCACGCCCGGGCACGACGAGGCCGGCCGCGGCGCGCAGGCGCTCGTGGTCGCTGGTGATGGTCACGTTCGCGCCGATGTGCTCGAGCGCCTTCTCGACCGAGCGGCGGTTGCCCATGCCGTAGTCGACGACGGCGATGTCGACGGGCTCGTCGAGCAGCCGTGTGGCTCGGTCTGAGTCGTCGTCATGTCGTCAGCTCGCTCATGCGGTCAGCGTGCCCTTCGTGCTCGGCACGCCGCTCTCGGTCGGGTCGATCGCGACCGCCTGGCGCAGCGCGCGCGCGAACGCCTTGAAGGCCGCCTCGATCATGTGGTGGGCGTTGTGCCCGTCTGCACCTCCAGGTGCAGGGTGAGCTTGGCCGAGTTGGCCAGCGCGCGGAAGAACTCCTCGGTCAGCTCGTGGTCGAAGCCGCCGGTCGAGCCAGGCGGCAGCTCGGCCTCGAACAGCGTGAACGGGCGCCCGGAGATGTCGATCGCGCAGCTCGCCCGCGCCTCGTCCATCGGCACGACCGCCGACCGTAGCGGTGATGCCCGCGCGGTCGCCGAGCGCGCGTCGAGCGCCTGGCCGAGCACGATCGCCGTGTCCTCGGCGGTGTGGTGGGCGCCGGTCTGCAGGTCGCCGCGTGACCTGCACGTCGAGGTCGAAGCGCCCGTGGCGGGCGAGCAGGTCGAGCATGTGGTCGAGGAAGCCGACGCCGGTCTCGCGCGTGCCCTGCGCCGCTGCCGTCGAGCGCCAGCGTCAGGCGCACCTCGGTCTCGGCGGTCTTGCGCTCGATCGTCGCTGTCGCGGCTCATGCCGTGCTCATTCTCCCGTACTCGCGCCAACATCGACTCGGCGTGCACGGGAAGCCCTCGGCGCGCGCGATCGGCGCGCCGGCGCGCGCCAGCTTGGCGGCCGCCTCGTCGCCGATCTCGCACCTCCGACATGCGCCGGCGGAAGTGGCGCGGGGAGAGCGCCGAGGCGAAGCGCGCCGCGCCGCCGGTCGGCAGCACGTGGTTGGAGCCGGCGATGTAGTCGCCGAAGGCGGTGGCCCCGTTGCGCCCGACGAACAGGCAGCCGGCCGTGCGCACACGCCGCGCGAGCGCCTCGCTCCGCGGCGCCCATCAGCTGCAGGTGCTCGGGGGCGAACTCGTTGGCGAGCTCGATCGCCGCGGCCGGGCGTCGGCGACCTCGATCAGCACGCAAGCGTCGGGCTGCAGCTGCGGCCAGGACGACAGCCTCGCGCTCGATCTCGCCGGCCACGCGCGTCGAGCGCCGCGCGCGAGCTCGACACGCCCGCCACGAGGCTGCCGGCGCCGTGCTCGGCCTGGGCGAGCAGGTCCAGCGCGATCAGCCGCGGATCGGCGTCGGCGCCGAACACGCACCATCAGGTCGCTCGGGCCGGCGAAGCCGTCGATGCCGACGACGTGCGAGAGCCGGCGCTTGGCCTCCTGCACGTACAGGTTGCCGGGCCCACGACCACGTCGACGCGCTCCACCGTCTCGGTGCCGAAGGCGAGCGCCGCGATCGCCTGCGCGCCGCCCATGCGGTACACGCGCTCCACGCCGCACAGCCGGCAGGCGCCGAGGATCGCCGGGTGGACCTGGCCGTCGGGGCCCGGCGGAGTGCACACGGCCACGTCGAGCACGCCGGCGGCGCGAGCGGTGACGACGCCCATCACGACCGTGCTCGGATAGGCGGCGCGGCCGCCGGGCGCGTAGACGGCGGCCGCGCTCACCGGCAGCTCGCGCAGCGCTGACCGTGTGGCCCTGCGGCAGCTCGACGGTCACCGTGTCGGGGCCGATCGAGGCGTCGGCGACCCGCGCGACGTTCGCGATCGCGACCTGCAGCCCGGCGACCACGTCGAGCGGCATCTGCTCGAGCGCCTCGTCGAGCTCCTCGCGCGGGCACGCGCAGCGCGCGCGGCTCTGCCCCGTCGGTGTCGAACTCGCGCGTGTAGTCGCAGCACCGCCTCGTCGCCCTCGGCGCGCACGCGCGCGACGATCGTCGCCACCGTCTGCTCGATCCCCTCGACGCCGCCGATCGCCGCGCAGTCGGCGACCGCAGTCTGCGGCGCGCGACCTCGGTCGGCGCACCGCTCGATCAGCATGCGCCGGCTCGCACCCGCGGCGACTTCACGCAGCATCCCGTCAGAGCCTGCGCCATCGTCAGGCGCAGCGCCCGCTGCGCGCTCAGGCCGCACGCAGCCGCTCCAGCAGCTCGTCGATCTCCCGCGCCCGCAGCTTGTGCGCCACGGGGTTGGCGATCAGGCGGGCCGTGCACACGACGATCTCCTCGCGCACGATCAGGTCGTTTTCGCGCAGCGTCGTGCCGGTGGCGGTGAGGTCGACGATCGCCTCGACCATGCCGGTCAGCGGCGCGAGCTCGACCGAGCCCTTGACCTCGACGATCTCGGCCTGCCGGCCGGTCTCCTCCAGGTGGCGCGCGGCGATGCGCGGGTACTTGGTCGCCACGCGCATCACGCCCAGCCGGCGCAGCGCCTCGGCGGCCGGGTCGGGGCCGGCCTTGCTGGCGAGCACCATCGTGCAGCGGCCGTAGCCGAGGTCGAGCAGCTCGTAGACCTCGCGCCCGCCCTCGCCGGCGTCGCCGGCGGCCTGCTCGAGCAGCACGTCCTTGCCGGTGATGCCGATGTCGGCGGCGCCGGCCTCGACGTAGGTGGGCACGTCCGAGGGGCGCATCGTGATCACGCCGATGTCCTCGAACAGCAGCTTGCGGTCGTTGGAGCGCAGCTCGTCGGTGTCGAGGCCGAGGCCGCTCAGCAGGTCGACCGTGTCCTCGAACAGCGCGCCGCGCGGCACGGCGATCGTGAGGCCGTCGATGGCGCTGCAGCTGCGCGTCGGACGCTGCCCGTCCGCCTCGGAGTGCCGCGAGCCAGTCAGCACGCATGCCCCGGTGCCGCGCTCCTCGCCCGCCAGCGCGATGTGCAGGCGGTCGACGCCCGAGCGCGAAGCCGACGGCGGGCAGCGGGCGGCCGAAGCGGCCGAGCAGCTCGTCGTAGCGGCCGCCGCCGCCGATCGGCGTGCCGAGCGCGGGGTCGTAGACCTCGAACACGGCGCCCGTGTAGTAGCCGATGTTGCGCACCAGGCCGAGGTCGAAGATCACGCGCTCGGCGACGTCGGGCTCGAGCAGCTCGTGCACGTCGCGCATGTTCGCCGACCGCGTCCGCGACGGCGCCGGTCGGCGTCCGTCGAGCACCTCCGGGCCGCCGCGGCGCTGGGGCACGCTCGAGCAGCAGCTCGCCGATCGGCCTCGGCCGAGATCGAGCTGCGGCGAGCTCCTCGTCGAGCCCGACGAAGTCGCGGCGGCAAGCGCCTCGAGCAGCCGCGGCCGGGCCTGCTCGGGCACGCCCAGGCCGGCCATCAGCGCCGGGAACAGCGAAGCGTCGCCGAGGCCGACGCGGTAGCCCTCCAGGCCGACCGCGTCGAGCGCGGCGCACAGCACCGTCAGCGCCTCGGCGGTTCCCTGCGGGGCGGGCGCGCCGATCAGCTCGATCCCGGCCTGCAGCAGCTCGCGCGGCTGGCCGCGCTGCGGGCGCACGCCGCGGTAGCAGTGGGCGAGGTAGCAGAAGCGCAGCGGCGGCTCGCTCGGTGGGGTAGCGCGTGGCGACCACGCGCGCGATCGGCACGGTCATGTCCGAGCGCAGCACGAGCACCGCGCCGGACTCGTCGAAGACGCGGTAGGCGGGCTTGCGCCTCGAGCCATGTCGGCGCGCGCGAGCACCGACTCGTACTCGAGCGCCGGCGTGTACACCTCGCCGTAGCCGTGGCGCTCGAACACGCCGCGCAGGGCGTCGGTGATCGCGCGCACCTCGCGCGTCTCGTCGGGCAGCACGTCGCGCGTGCCGCTGGGGATCGGATGGATCATCGGTCTCGGAGCAGTCGAGCTTGGACGATTGGCGATGGTCATGTCGCGCCAGTTCAATCGGACTGCGCCGACGAGGTGCAGTGCGGGCGTGGTGCGTTCGCTTCCAAAATGGCCATGCTCCGCGCGCGCGCAGGGGGCATCGAGCAAAGAGAGTAGCCCTGCCCTACGCGTGCACGGGCTCGGTGGCGACGCGCTCGATGCGCGCGCCGAGCTCGCGCAGGCGCTCGTCGATGCGCTCGTAGCCGCGGTCGATCTGGCGGATGTTGCCGATCTCGCTGCGCCCCTCCGCGCACAGCGCCGCGAGCAGCATCGCCATGCCGGCGCGGATGTCGGGCGACTCGACGCGCTCGCCGCGCAGGCGGCGCGGCCCGGTGACGATCGCGCGGTGCGGGTCGCACATCACGATGTCCGCGCCCATCAGGATCAGCTTGTCGGTGAAGATCAGGCGGTTCTCGAACATCCACTCGTGCACCAGGATCGAGCCCTCGGCCTGGGTGGCGAGCGCGACCGCGATCGAGGTCAGGTCGGCCGGGAACGCCGGCCACGGGCCGTCCTGGATCTTGCTCTTGTAGCTCGCCGACGTCGGCCTGCGCCACGAGCTTCTGCCCGCCGGGCACGATCACGTCGTCGCCGTCGAGCTCCGAGCGCAGGCCGAGGCGCTCGAACACCAGCCGGATCATGCGCAGGTCGCCGGGCACGGTGTCCTTGATGCGCAGTTCGCCGCCGGTCACGCCGGCGAGCGCCATGAAGCTGCCGATCTCGATGTGGTCGGGCGCGACGTCGTGCTCGCAGCCGTGCAGGCGCTCGGCGCCGTTGACGGTGATCAGGTTCGAGCCGATGCCCTGGATGTCGGCGCCCATCTTCACGAGCATGCGCGCGAGGTCCTGCACGTGGGGCTCGCAGGCGGCGTTGCCGATCACGGTCGTGCCGGGCGTCAGCGCGGCCGCCATCAGCGCGTTCTCGGTGGCCATCACCGAGGGCTCGTCCATGAACACGTCGGTCGGGCGCAGGCCGCGCGGGGCGCTGAGCACGATCTCGCGGTCGCACTCGCGTGTCGGCGCCCATCGCGCGGAACGCGTCCAGGTGCGGGTCGAGGCGGCGGCGGCCGATCACGTCGCCGCCGGGCGGCGGCATCACGGCGCGGCCGAAGCGCGCGAGCAGCGGGCCGGCGAGCAGGAACGACGCCCGGATCTGCTCGGCCAGCTCCGGGTCGATCTCGACCTCGTGCACGTCGGCGGCGCACAGCGCGAGCTCGTTGGCGCCGCGCCACTCGACCGACACGCCGAGCGCCTCGAGGATCGCGAGCATCGCGTCCACGTCGCGGATGCGCGGCACGTTGCGCACGACGATCTCGTCCTCCGTCAGCAGCGCAGGCGGCGAGGATCGGCAGCGCGCCGTTCTTGTTCCCGGCCGGGACCATCGTGCCGGAGAGCGGGGCGCCGCCTTCGATGACGAACTTCTCCATGAGCTGATGCGCCGGCGAGGACCCTCGGTGCGGTTCCTGGGTTGAGCGCCTGGCAAGCGTAACAGCCATCTCGGTGACTAGTTCGAGCGCGGCGCCTCAGACCCTCCTCGACCGGCGTTGCGCCACCGTCGCGACACGTCCAAGACGCTGCCCCCGCGCGCGCAGGGGCATCGCTCTTTCGAACTCAACGCGGCCGCACCGAGCCTCCTCGCGCGAAGCCCGCATGCATCTCGCAGTCGCGCATTCTCGTGCAGACAGAAGCGCGCATCTGGTCAAGCCATTTCGCGAGTCCGTCACGCACACCGACACGCAAACACCTGTTCGCATCGCGTTCCGTCCGCAGGCCGGCCTACTGTACGAACACATGTTCTCTCCAGCACGCAAACCCGAAGCTCGCGCGGCGCGCGCTCGAGGCGCTGCGGCTGGTCCGCTCGTTCCTGTTGCTCGAGGACGACTACGACGTCGACTGGGAGGTCGACCAGGACGAGTGGCACCGAGCCGTCACCCGTACGCGTGGGAGCGGCTGCGACGGCCGATGCGATCGCCGCGAGGCGGTACATCCGCATCGGATGGCTCTACGGAGTCGTCTCGGCGCGCGGCGCCCAGGGATCGTTGCGTCCGCGGAGCAGATCTGTCTATGTCCTGTCGGCGGGCGAGCTCGCGCCGGAGTGTCGCGCGGCTCCTTCTCGCCGGAGAGATCTTGCGCGGCTATGCCGCGCGGGGCGGGGTCGTCAAGGAACCCCTAGTACCGAATGGGCCTGTCACGAAGGCCATAGCAACGCCACGAGCCGCCCCTCGGGGCGGCTCGTGTGCTAGAAGAAACCGGCGGCGTCCTACTCTCCCAGGCCCTTGCGAGCCAAGTACCATCGGCGCTGAGGGGCTTAACTGCTCTGTTCGGAATGGGAAGAGGTGTTTCCCCCTCGCCAAAGCCACCGGAAAAACGTGAGAGACCACGCGTCTCCCGGTCCTTCAAAACTGCACAGCGCCACAGCGGGTACCACTCCCCCGACGGGGCAATCAAAAAAATCCGTCAAGCCCTCGACCCATTAGTACCGGTCTCCTTCAGACGTTACCGTCCTTCCAGATCCGGCCTATCAACCTGGTGGTCTACCAGGGGTCTTACTCCCTCTAGGGGATGGGAGAGCTCATCTTGAGGCCGGCTTCCCGCTTAGATGCTTTCAGCGGTTATCCGATCCACACGTAGCTAGCCTGCTATGCCCTTGGCAGGACAACAGATACACCAGAGGTGCGTTCATCCCGGTCCTCTCGTACTAGGGACAAATCCTCTCAATTCTCCAACGCCCACGGCAGATAGGGACCGAACTGTCTCACGACGTTCTGAACCCAGCTCGCGTACCGCTTTAATGGGCGAACAGCCCAACCCTTGGGAGCAACTCCACCCCCAGGATGCGACGAGCCGACATCGAGGTGCCAAACCGGGCCGTCGATGTGGACTCTTGGGCCCGATAAGCCTGTTATCCCCGGAGTACCTTTTATCCGTTGAGCGACGGCACTTCCACTTGCTACCGCCGGATCACTAAGACCTGCTTTCGCACCTGCTCGACTTGTCAGTCTCGCAGTCAAGCTCCCTTGCTACCTTTACGCTCTACGCACGATTTCCAACCGTGCTGAGGGAACCTTTGTGCGCCTCCGTTACATTTTGGGAGGCGACCGCCCCAGTCAAACTACCCGCCTGGAACTGTCCAGCACCCGGATTCACGGAATGCTGTTAGAAACCCAATACACCAAGGGTGGTATCTCAAGGTTGGCTCCACGCTAGCCGCAACCAGCGCTTCAAAGCCTCCCACCTATCCTGAGCGAAATGCACCGAACCCCAATACCAGGTTGTAGTAAAGGTTCACGGGGTCTTTCCGTCTAGCCGCGGGTACTCGGCATCTTCACCGAGACTGCAATTTCACCGAGCCCCTCGTTGAGACAGCGCTGAAGTCGTTACGCCATTCGTGCAGGTCGGAACTTACCCGACAAGGAATTTCGCTTACTGTTACTTCCCAGGCTCCTTGATATGCACGACCTGGGATTAACTGAGACCTAAGTCTCAGCGGGTCGATCATTTCTGTCGACCTCTGCATGTCGCCATGCAGGTCGGACCATATCTTGCCTACCAAGTCACTGGAGACCCTGGCGTGTGGTCTCTGAGGGGTCAACCCGATCAAGTGGGCGACTTCCCTGCTGATTGTCCGCACCGGTCGCATTGTCACTCCCCGAAGACCAGTAGCGCCGGATACTCGGATATTCCAGCATACAGCCAGGTTTTACTAAGGCAGCGATCATGTCACCTTAGGACCGTTCCTATGTTACTACTCACGCACCTCACAGTCAAGCGGTCCGCTCATTTCTGACGGACTCTCATGGTCGCCCATGAGAGCGGACTATCTCATCCCACAATCGCTCTAGGTCGATGGGCTCGGCGTATAGTCTCTGAGGATTCCATCCATCCGATAGCGTCTCTTCCCACCTCGGTTCATCCGTTCCCGGAGAGCAAGAACCTGGTGGTAGTCCTGGTCGCTCAGACGGCCGGCTCGACGAGCAGCGCAACTGCGCTTCTCCACAAGCCGATAGTCCTCCGCCTTCGCGCCGACGATCGGAAACCGATCGAAGAACGGCACGATCCGGCTGGCGAGATCGGAAAGTCTGTTGACCTCCCAATACCAGCCACCGTTGCCCGCCTTCCGCATCGTCCCGCAGCCAAGCGTCTCTCGAAAGAGATCCAGCGGCACGCGATCGTGCTGCGAGACGTTGAAGGCAGCTGAGAGCTTGAAGCTCCGTCGATAGTCGCCGCGCTTGCGACAAACGATCATGAAGCTTCCCTCTCCCAGCGCGAACCCAGACAAGAAGCTACCGAGCGAGGCCGGTATGGCCTCGATGGATGGCCTTTCCTGCTGATTGTCCGCACCCGTCACATTTTCACGGTACCGCCCACTTGGGACGGAACTCGTAGTGCGGGATACTCGGATGTTCCAGCATATAGCCAAGTTTTACAACTACCTCGGTCAACTGATAGTTACGGCCGCCGTTTACCGGGGCTTAGCTTCGCTGCTTCGGGTCAAGCCCTAACAACTCCACGTAACCTTCCGGCACCGGGCAGGCGTCAGCCCCTATACGTCGTCTTACGACTTAGCAGAGACCTGTGTTTTTGGTAAACAGTCGCTTCAGCCAATTCACTGCGGCCCCCTCGGGCTCCACTCGCGAAGAGCTTCACCCTACTGGGGCGCCCCTTATCCCGAAGTTACGGGGCAATTTTGCCGAGTTCCTTAACGAGGGTTATCTCGATCACCTTAGTATTCTCTACTTGCCCACCTGTGTCGGTTTTGGTACGGGCACGCGCTTCCTCCCTAGAGGCTTTTCTTGGAGGTATGGCGTCGGGGACTCGCCGGCTTAGAGCCAGCTGGCATCGCACCTCAGGTTATGCGGCCCCGCATTTAACATGGACCACCCCTACATGCTTACCCCAGGACAACCATCGCCTGGGTTCCCTTAGCCTTCCTCGTCCCCCCATCGGTCAAACGGAAGCGACGTGGTACAGGAATATCAACCTGTTGGCCATCGACTACGCCTTTCGGCCTCGCCTTAGGTCCCGACTAACCCTGAGCAGACGAACTTTACTCAGGAATCCTTGGGCAATCGGTGGAGGGGATTCTCACCCCTCTTTCGTTACTTATGCCGGCATTCTCACTTCCCATGCCTCCACGGCTGGCTTACGCCGCCGCTTTACTGGCATGGGAACGCTCTCCTACCGCGCGATCGATCCGAAGACCTCACGCACCCGCAGCTTCGGTGACTAGCTTGAGCCCCGTTACATTGTCCGCGCTCGAACACTTGACCAGTGAGCTGTTACGCACTCTTTCAAGGATGGCTGCCTCTAAGCCAACCTCCTGGTTGTCTATGCACTCGAACATCGTTTCCCACTTAGCTAGTACTTAGGGACCTTAGCTGGCGGTCTGGGCTGTTTCCCTTTCGACGCTGAAGTTTATCCCCCAGCAACTGACTCCCGGAGTAGACGTAATGGTCTTCGGAGTTTGCCTGAAGTCGGTAACCTGGTAGGGCCCCTAATCCAAACAGTGCTCTACGGCCACTACGTAATTTATCCGAGGCTATACCTAAATATATTTCGGAGAGAACCAGATATCACTGAGCTTGATTAGCCTTTCACTCCGACCCACAGGTCATCCGCCCAGTTTTCAACCTAGGTCGGTTCGGCCCTCCACGAGGTCTTACCCCCGCTTCAGCCTGCCCATGGGTAGCTCGCTCAGTTTCGGGTATACCGCCTACGACTATGTCGCCCTATTAGGACTCGCTTTCGCTACGGCTCCGCTCATCGCTTAACCTTGCCGCAGACGAGTAACTCGCCGGCTCGTTATGCAAAAAGCACGCGGTCACAGGACAAGTCTGCTCCCACCGCTTGTAGGCGCGCGGTTTCAGGTACTATTTCACTCCCCTTCCGGGGTACTTTTCACCTTTCCCTCACGGTACTAGTCCGCTATCGGTCACCAAGGAGTACTTAGCCTTGGAGGGTGGTCCCCCCAGGTTCAGTCCGCGTTTCACGGGCGCGGACTTACTCAGGAACGTCTGACGGAAGATCATGCAGTTTCGTCTACGGGACGATTGCCCTCTATGGTGCGCGGTTCCACGCGCTTCGACTACCACATGATTTTGTAACTCCTGCCGGGCCGGACACGACCCGGAACAAACGCCCTACAACCCCCAGCAGACAACGCATGTCCGCTTACATCTGCCGGGTTTGGGCTGATCCCTTTTCGCTCGCCACTACTCAGGGAGTCTCTTTTGATTTTCTTTCCTCGGGGTACTGAGATGTTTCACTTCCCCCGCTTGTCTTCGCCCGGCCTATGTGTTCAACCGGGGATAACGCCGCATTACCAGCGCTGGGTTTCCCCATTCGGGAATCCACGGGTCAAAGGCTATTCAGCGCCTAACCGTGGCTTATCGCAGCCGTTCACGCCCTTCATCGACTCTTGGTGCCAAGGCATCCACCATGCGCCCTTACTATCTTGACGGTGATCTGGCCCGATTTCGATCACATCCCTTTGCGGAGATGTGGGCTCCATGGCCCGGTGATACCCGTTTTTCAGCCGCCGCTTATCGATGGCGGCTGATGTGGCTTCTGTGCAGTTTTCAAGGAC
>CAVRRX010000001.1:0-154684 GCA_963723685.1 uncultured Solirubrobacterales bacterium | reverse complement strand
GGCAGGTATGCAGAATGCAAAGAGACAGTGAATGTGAGTAGCCGATGACGGCGTTGCTCGCCACCGCCTACCTCAAAGGCCCACACGTCGACTTCGCGGCGCTCTCGCCGCTGATCGCCCTGTTCGGTGGGGCGATCGTCGTGCTACTCGTCGGGCTGCTCGGCTCACGCTGGATTCGTGAGCAGGTCGTGCCGACGCTGGCACTCGTCGCACTCGGAGCCTCGCTCGGCCTGACGATCTGGCGCTGGAACTCGCCCGAGTCGATCGTCTCCGGCGCGCTGCGAGTCGACCGTCTGTCGCTGACTTTGAACCTGATCCTTGCTGTCGGCGGCATGGCCACCGTGCTGCTCGCCTGGCGCTCGCGCGCCTCGCGCGAAGCGGCGCACGGCGAGCTGCACGCGATGCTGCTCACGACAATCGGCGGCATGGCGCTGCTCGGCGCCGCTCAGAACACCGTCGCCCTGTTCCTGGGGCTCGAGCTTCTGTCGATCCCGCTCTACGTGCTCTGCGCGACCGAGATGCGCAACGAGCATTCACTCGAGGCGGGATTGAAGTACCTGATCGTGGGCTCGGTCGGCAGCGCAACGCTGCTGTACGGGATCGCGCTGCTCTACGGAGCCACGGGCGCGACCGACTTCAGCGGCATCGCCGCCGCGATCTCCAGCAGCGGCCTGGCAAACAACGCGATGCTGCTCACGGGCATCGCCCTGTGCGTGGCCGGGCTCGCCTTCAAGGCCTCGGTGGCGCCCTTCCACCAATGGACGCCCGACGTCTACGAGGGTGCACCCACCCCGATCACCGCCTTCATGGCGGTTGCGACCAAGGTGGCGGCGCTGGGCGTGTTGCTGCGCCTCTTCGACGTGGCGCTGATCGAAGCGCATGGCAGCTGGGGGCCGGCACTGGCAGCGCTGGCAACGATCACGATCCTCGTCGGAAACGTTGGGGCACTCGGACAGTCCTCGCTGAAGCGCATGCTCGCCTACTCCTCTGTCGCCCAGGCCGGCTACATCCTCGCCGGCGTGGTCGTCTCCACCCAGCTCGGCGCCCAGGCGCTTGTCTTCTACCTGGCGGTGTACCTGCCGATGAACATGGCCGCCTTCGCGGTGATCGTCGCCCGGGAGCGCGAAACACGGGCGCTGGCTCAGGCTCGCAATCCCGAGGAGTGGCCAACCGAGGACGAGGACCCCGACGGCTGGGTCGGCGACTCCATCCAGACGCTCGCCGGCCTCGGCCGCGAGCGCCCGCTACTGGCCTGGCCGATGACGATCTCGATGCTCGCCCTCGCCGGCATCCCCGCCACGGCGGGCTTCATCGGCAAGTTCTATTTGATCGACGCCGCCGTGGCCGGTGGCTACACCTGGCTCGGCGTCGTGATCGTGATCGGCTCGATGATTTCGCTTGGGCTACTACCTGCCGGTGATCGCCACGATGTGGATGAGCCCCTCCCCTGCCGTGGCCGCCATGCCACCACCGAGCGCGATTCCCGCGATCGCCGGCGGATCCTCAGAATTGGACGACGAGGGCGGGGACGCGGATCCCGGCACACCTTCGCTGGCGGGGCAGGTGGGACCGCGCCCTTGCTCGCCACAGGCGCCCCGCGCCTCCAGCCCGAGGTCGCTTTCGTAGCCGTCCTCGCTGGCGCCGCGACGATCTTCTTCGGGATCGTCCGCAGCCGCTGTTCAACCTCGTGCACGGGGTCGGCAGCGCACTTGGGCTGCTCTGACAATCCAGAAATCAGAACGATGCCAATGTCAGGGAATTCAGTTCTGAATAGGAATGCAGTAAACTCCGCAAGCGGCTTTGGCCTGCCCGGAGATTGCGCCTTCTGAAGTGTCGTCAATGGGGGGCGCGAGGAGGGGCCTATCCTCCCCGCTGTCAGGGTAACGCTCCCCGGGTCAGGTCCGCTGATTGTTTCTGCTGGTGGAATACCAATTCGGCTGGTTCCGATTATAGGCCATCCGAATTCAAAATGGCCTACGCTTAAATTCAAACTGTCCGATCAAATCTCGGTAGCAGAAACGCCCCGACATAGCCTAACTTAGCGACAAAGGCGCCACCGAGCCTAGCTATCGATCTGTTGTAATAATACCACATCCGGAATATTTTGCTCCGCAAGCAAGAGGCCGCTGAGCCGCGCATGGCAATGGGGGTACTCAAGGCCGAATGGGGAGGTACGCCCCCACCACTCAAACACTCGTCGGCTCCAAGCGCCGCTTTTGAACAACCCACATCCGCTGCCGATACAGACAGTGGTGACCTCGATGCACCGACAGATACAACTCCTCGGAGAGCTCGTACGCGATTCGCAGTATGCGGTCGATGCTGAGGCGGTGGCCGACGCGATCATCGCGCGTGCGATGGCGCGGCGCGCGGTGATCGGCACGACGTTCCGAAACGACGCACGCCCTGGGGGCACCCAAGTGCGATCGTTCCGTCCTACACGCAAGGCGCGGTCCTTTCGTCCTTGCACGGGCGCCGAGGACGCGTTGACGGACCCCTGGCGGCGTAGGTAGCGTCTACACTCGCCCGGCGTCGCGCGCGGCCTCTTCAGCCGCCTGCAACTGACGCTCGACCAAGTCAAGGCCCGCATCCCAGAAACCCGGGTCGGCCAGATCGATGCCTACGATTTGGCCAAGCTCCTGCGGCGAGCGCGAACCGCCGGCGGCCAGCAGCTCCAAGTAGCGCGGCACCAGCTCATCGCCCTGCTGCTCGTAGCGCTGATAGACCGACAGCGCCAGCAACTGCCCGTAGGCATACGCATAGACGTAGCCCGGCGAGCCGATGAAGTGCGGGATGTAGGACCACCAGCTGCGATAGCCCTCGGTGATCTCGCACCGAGTCGCCGAACATCTCCTCCTGGCTCTCGAACCACAGCTCGCCGAAGCGCTCGACCGACAGCTCGCCCTGCTCGCGGCGAGCCGTGTGGACCAGCTCCTCGAAGCGGTTCATCGCCACCTGGCGGAAGACCGTGGCAAGCGCGCCCTCGATGTTCTCGGCCAGCAAGGCCAGGCGCGAGGACGGCGAGGAGTCCTCTTCGAGCAGTCGCCCGAAGACGATCGTCTCACCGAACACCGATGCGGTCTCGGCAAGCGTCAGCGGCGTGCCCTGATGGAAGACGCCCTGCTTCGCAGCCAGCGCGAAGTGGACGCCGTGGCCCAGCTCGTGGGCCAGCGTCAGGACGTCGCGACGGCGCGAGGTGTAGTTGAGCATCACGTACGGGTGCACCGAGGGCACAGCCGAGGCACAGAAGGCTCCACCTCGCTTGGCCGGCCGCACCGGTGCGTCTATGTAATGCCCGTCGAAGAAGCCCTTGGCGACGTCGCCGAGCTTCGGGGAGAACGAGGAGTAGCAGTCGAGCACCAACTCGCGCGCATCGGCAAACGAGTAGGTGACCTCGTCCTCGGTGACGGCCGCCATGCGATCGTAGTCGGCCAGCCGCTCGATGCCCAGCAGCTTCGCCTTCAGGCGATACCAGCGCCGTGGCAGCTCATAGCGCGCGCGGACGGCCTCGATCAGCGCGGCCACGGACTCGTCGCTTGCCTCGTTTGACAAATTGCGAGCCGCCAGCCAGTTCGGGTAGTGGCGCAGGCGATCGTCGGTGGCCTTGTCGGCCAAGAGCGTGTTGAACAGGTAGGCACGCGTGCGCAAGCCTGGCGCCAGCGCCTCAGTCACCGCCTCGGCCGTCGAGCGTCGCAGCTCACGATCGGCCAGCACCAGCCGGCTCAGCGCGACGTCGAGCGCCACCGTCTCGGGGGCTGGCGTTGCGCCTTCAATCCGCGGCTCGCTCCCCTCCCCGGTTGCCGATGCGCCATCGGGGCCATCGCCCGGCAGACGCACCTCGATCGCCGAGGTCAGCTCGTCGAACAGGCGCGACCAGGCGCCCGCCCCCGTGACCGCCTTCTCGGCGAGGATCTTCTCCTCTGGTTCAGAGAGTAGGTGCTCGCGATAGCGGCGCACGTTGCGCAGGTGATGCGCGCAGAACGAAAGCCGCTCGTCGTCGAGCAAGCTGTCCGCTTGCTCGTCTGTCAGCCCGGCCCATTCCAGCTCGAAGAACAGCAACTTCGTCTCGATCTCGGTGCCGCGCTCCTGCACCTCTTGCATCAACGCGCCCGCCGCTGGATCGGCGGTGTCGACCGAGAAGCGCAATCCAGCGTAGGTGCCGGCGCGACTGACCAGCTCCTGAATCTCGCCAAGCTCGAGCATCGCCTGCCCGAGACCTGTGCTGTCGAGCTCTGCCAGCTTTCCCGCGTAGCGCGCGGCGAACGCTTGCGAGCGATCGAGTGCCTCCGCCAGCTGCGCACGCGCGCCGTCCTGGCCTTGACCGTCGACGAGCGGTTCGAGATCCCAGGCCGTTTGCTCGAGCTCGGGGTCACTCGCGGTTGAGGTTGACGGGCACATCCGTGGCGGACGGTAGCATCGCCGCCCCGATGCACGAGACGACGCCAAAGGTATTCCTGATCGCACGACCCTCGATCGAGGTCGAGGGGATGCGCGGCTACCTCGAGCGACGTCGGCGGCGAGTCGTGGCTCGAGCGCCGCCTGGAGGAGTCCGATGGGGAACCGAACGGTGGCGAGCTGATCGTCGAGTTTGGCGGCAGGGCCTGCTACCGCAGCTGGGAGCCCGGACTGAACCCGAACGTCACTCGCGTGCGCACGGACCAGCGCGAATACTTCGCCAACATCCTGCGTAGCGCTCATGGCAGCGTGTTGGAGCACGCCAACTGGTCGTTTGCCTTGCGCAACGTGAGCCGCGTATTCACGCACGAGCTCGTTCGGCATCGCGCCGGCTCGGCCTTCAGCCAGGAGAGCCTGCGCTACGTGCGCCTGACCGACATCGGCTTCCGCGTGCCGCCGGCGCTGGAGCCCGTGCGCGAGCAGGTGTTGAGCATCGTCGAGCAGCTCGAGGAGTTCCAGGTGAATGCCGCCGAGCAGCTCGGCATCGAGGAGGACGGCGTGCCCTTCCACGTCAAGAAGGAGGTCACCTCGGCGCTGCGCCGCCTCGCGCCGATCGGCCTCTCGACCGACATCCTGTGGACCGCCAACGCCCGCACCTTGCGCCACGTGATCGAGATGCGCACGGCCGAGGGCGCCGAGGAGGAGCTGCGGCTCGTGTTCGACACGATCGCGCGCATCATGCAGGCCGAGGCGCCTGGGCTGTTTCAGGACTTCACGCGTCAGGAGGATGGCGCGTGGGTCCCGGAGCATCGCAAGGTCTGAGCACTGTCACGGACCCGGGGGGGTTCTGTCGCTATACTGTCGGATGTACCCGACAAACTCTAGACAGGAGTGGGTGACATGACTGTGACCGTCGCAATAGAGCGCGACGAGCTGGAGCAGTTCGAGGATCTCATCGAGCAATGGGGCCGCCAACTGCTCCAGGCGCTCAGCGAAGCGCCCATACCGAGGGATTACTTGGATCGCTGGCAGCACACGGCCAGCGGCCTCTCAGATGCGATCAACCGCTCTACGCCGCCGAGCCTCGATGCCGAGCAGGTGGCGGAGATCCGCGGTGAGCTGCTGACGATCATGCAGGGCGTCGCCGAGCGCGACCCCAAGCGACCACTCGACTCGATCGAGTCTGCCCTACTCGGTCTCGAGGCTATCCGTCACGTGGTGCGCGACGCGCTCGACCAGCAGGCGCCAGGCGAGGGTGACGCTCGGCTACTCTTGGCTGAACTGGAAGAGATTTTGCCACGCGTAGGCCGCCGTGACCTGGCTCACTTGCTTGGCACCAGCGAGCGCTCTATCCAGCGTATCCTCGCAAGCACCGTTCCTGTGGAGCCAAGCAGGCGCCTGGTACTGGTGGCACGGCTGGTCGCACTCCTACGCCGAGGCTGGACCCCCGAGGGCATCGTGGCCTGGTTCCAGCGCCCCCGACCAGAGCTCGATGGGCGCAGCGTTCTCGACACGATCGACGACGCCGCACTCGAGCAGGACATCTTCGGACTGGCCCGGCATGGGCGCGCGCAGCACGGCTCCTGATCCAGGGCGAGTCGCCTACGACGACGTGGCGTTTCGCTGGAGCGACTACGACGTGCCTCTGTGGACGCGCCCGAACTCGAATGCCCTGCGCTGGAACCGGGCACGCCAAGACGCGACCCAGTACACAAGTCTGAGCCCCGAGGGATCGTGGGCCGAGCTGATCAGGGCTGAGCGACTGCTCAGCCCTGATGACCTGCACCTAGTGAGCATGCCCTTGTGGGTCCTGAAGATTCACGAGACCAATCTCGCCGACTACTCAACGTTCGAGAAGGCAGACGATGCTGGGTTCCCCGCGGAGGCGCTGGTGGGCGAGGACTACAAACGCTGTCAGCGCGAGGCAACGCGACTGCGCGGACTTGGCTTCCGCGGCGTGCTCGCTCCCTCGGCGGCGCTGCCTGGCGCTGTGAACCTCACGCTGTTCGGGCGTCGTCTCGCGGTCCCCTGGGATTATCCGGAGACCGCGCTTATGGCTTCATTCGTTCCCGCCAAGCGACTGGCCGTGGGACGGCCACCCGGAGAGCTGCTGCCGTTGGCTCGCCAGCACGGCGAGCGCCATCGCGTCCTCGATGAGTACCTAAAGACAAGTCGCCCGGTTCGCTAGTGACGAACCTCAAGCGTCCATCGTGCGCGTGCGCCATGCGCCGAGCGCCAGGAACACGACGATCCAGGCGAGCAACACGACGAAGGCCGTCCCGCCTGACAGCGTGACGCTGGCGCCGTGGCCGCCTTCGCCGACGTGGACCGGGCTGAAGTGCGCGGTCGCCTGACTCATCAGGCCCTCGCGGACACTGCCCAGTCCATTGATGCTGGCGAGCAGCGGACTCGCGACGATCTGCCATGCAATCAGGGCGATGATCGCAGCCGGCTTTGAGGTGGTCAAAGAGGCAAGCCCCACCGCGACCACACACAGCATGCCGGTCCCCAGCAACGTGAAGCCAAGGCCGTTGAGGATCAGAGAGACGCTCGGTGTCGCGAGGTTTGCCGCGAACGCAAACGTGCCTATCAACAGCAGGACATAGGCGCCGATCATCATCGCGAAGGTCACCGCCAGGGCGGCAGGAACACGCGAGGCGAACAGCGCCACACGCGAGCGACCGGTCACCACGAGATCCCTGAAGACGCCGGCTGAGGCGTCGCCGGTGCCAGCCTCGACGCCGATCAAGAGTGCCGCGAGCGGCCCGAAGAAGAGCGCGACTACCCGCAGCCCGTCAGAGAAGTTTTGGGTGCCCCCTGCCGGCCCGTATTTGCCCGGGTTCGATGCATGCTCGATCACCGCCGCAATGAAATAGATCAAGATCGGCCCGAGCGCCAGCACCAGCGACCAGATCAAGATCCCGCGTTTCTTGCGCAGCTTGAGGATGTCGGCGCCCGTCATCTGGGCAGCGATCGTGGCGTTCATGACATCACCTCCTCGGTGGTCGAATCGCTTAGCCTGGATGTGACCTCCAGGAACCGCTTCTCCAAGCTCTGGCGGACCGGCTCCAAGCGCGACACGGCGAGCCCGGCCCCCACCAGGGCGGCGTTGATGGCCGCGGCGCTTTCTGTGTCGGACATGTCGGGGACTTCGCCGAGCATCACGCGCAGGCCCTCGTCCGAGCGTTGTGCCTGGAGCACCGAGTCGCTCGCTTCGAGCACACCCAAGGCGCGTACGGGATCGTCCACGCCGACGATCAGCTCGTGGCGAGCGCTCCCTTCGGCCAGGTCGGCGATTGCGCCCTGCATCAGAATCTTGCCGCGGTCGACGATTGCCGCGTGGTCGCAGATCTTCTCGACCTCGTCGAGCAGATGCGAGGAGATGAAGATCGTGCGGCCCTCCTGCTCGACCATGTCGCGGATCATTTCGCGGAACTCCTGGATGCCACCGGGGTCGAGGCCGTTGGTTGGCTCGTCGAGGATCAACAGCAGCGGATCTGCGAGCAGGCAGCGAGCGACACCCAGTCGCTGACGCATGCCGAGCGAATACTTCTTGACCTTCTCATCGGCGCGGTCGGAGAGACCGACGCGGCGCAGGGCCGGCACAATGCGCGCCTGCGTCTGCGGACCGCGCACCGCGGCGACGATGCTCAGGTTCTCCCGGCCGGAGAGCTGCGGGTGAAAGCGAGGCTCCTCGACGATCGCACCAACGCGCGCGAGCGCCTCGGCGCGCTCCGAGGGGACGGGATGCCCGAGTACGCTCATGCTGCCCGCGCTCGCGCGTGTGAGCCCGAGAAGCATGCGGATCATCGTGGTCTTACCGGCGCCGTTGGGACCGAGGAAGCCGAAGGCGCTGCCGCGCGGCACTTGCAGATCTACGCTGTCGATCGCGGCACGCTCGCCGAATCGCTTGGTGAGGCCGGTGGTTTGGATCGCCGTCCCGGTCGAATCTCCATTGGGCAGCGGCGAACTGTGGTCGATTGCTGACATCGGTCTCCTTGTCGAGCTTCAGCTTGTCCGACACGACCGGATCACGGTCGAGCGGTCTTGCACGGCGTTCACGGCTGGTTGGACTGTTCCGCCACTGTGATCGAAGCGAGCGCGGCACACCATAGGGAATTACCCGTAGGGCGCGCGCCGCCTGAGCGAGCGCGGCGACTGCGCCCGCATGAACGTCGGCCAAGACCATCGAGGCTCACGACCCGGCTAGCCTCATACCCCGGCGAGGCTCACAACCCCGGCGAGGCTCACAACCCGTCGAGGCTCACGAGCTGCCTCTGCATCGCCCAGCGGCTCAGCTCATGGCGACTGGAAAGCTGAAGCTTGCGCAGTACCGCCGAGACGTGCGCCTCGACTGTCTTGACCGATATGTCGAGGCGCTGGGCGATCTCCTTGTACATGTAGCCCCTGGCGATGTGCTGCAAGACCTCGCGCTCGCGCGCGGTGAGTTGATCGAGCTCTGCCCGTTCGCCCGGCGAAGGGCCACGGGCGAACGCGTCGAGCACGAAGCCCGCCAGGCGCGGAGAGAACACGGCGTCTCCCTCGGAGACTCGCACGATCGCCTCGGCCAGCTCAACGCCTGAGATCGTCTTGGTCACATAGCCACGCGCTCCAGCGCGGATCACCGTGATGACGTCGCTTGCGGCGTCTGAGACCGACAGCGCGAGGAAGCGCACCGAGGGGAGCACCGGAAGGATCCGGCGAATCACTTCCACCCCTCCCCCGTCAGGCATGTGGACGTCGAGTAGCACCACATCGGGGGTGGTCTGCTCGATCGCGTGCACGGCGTCGGCCACCGTGCCGGCGTCGGCGACGACCGTGACGCGATCGCCCAGCTCCGCGCGCACGCCCGCTCTGAACAGGCCGTGGTCGTCGACGACTACGACGCGCGGCGGGGCACTCATGCCAGCTGCAACTCCATTTCAAGCTCCACCTCGGTGCCTTCGCCAAGGGCGCTGTGCACAGCCGCGCGACCGCCGTGACGGCGCATGCGTCCGACGATCGAGTCGCGTACGCCGCAACGGTCAAAGGGGACCGAATCCGGGTCGAAGCCGACACCGCGATCGCGGATGAACGCCACGACACGTGTGGCTTGGATCTCGGCATACAGGTCGATGCGTTCGCTGCGCGCGAACTTGGACGCGTTGGTCATCGCCTCGCGAGCCGCCTGGACGAGCGCCTCGGCACGCGTGTCGATACGGCCGTCGCCGACCACGACCGCCTCGATCGGAACTCCATGAAGCTCCTCGACTTCGCCTGCCGAGCGCTCCAAGACCGTCCTGATCGTGTCGCGGGCCCCGGCGCGCGCGTCGGGGCGCTCGAACAGCCAGCGCCGCAGGGCTCGCTCCTGACGGCGAGCGAGCGTCGCGACCGCCGCCGAGTCGCTGGAGCGTGTCTGGATCAAGGCCAGCGTTTGCAGGACGGAGTCGTGCAAGTGGGCGGCCAACTCGGCGCGCTCCTGCTCGCGGATGCGCGCCGCGCGCTCGAAGGAGAGGCTGCGTGCCAGACGCAGGAACCAAGGGCCGGCGACAACCATGAAGGCCACGACGATCACCGCAGCGTGGCCGACGACGCTCCTGCCGGGGTGTAGCACTCCCACGGCGCGAAGCGCCGTGAGCGCGAACACGATTCGCAGCAGCGAAGCCCCAACTCTGACGAGCACGTGACGGCGCCCGAGTCGAGAGCGAGGGGGCGAGTTGGACAAGCTGGGCCAGATCCGTGCCAGCGCTCTGGAGAGCTGGGTCGCGCCGCCAGAGAACCGGCCCGTGGGCGTGTGAGCTGAGGCCATCCCCTCCAATGATGCCAGCCGCTAGGCCATGGCCCTATGAGGGATGACCCTAGGTAGCCCTTGCGCCGGCTGCGAGGAAGTCAGGGTGAGCTCAATGGGACAGCGAGCGAAGGCACTGAGTGATGCCGTAGGACCGGATCACGCTTCTTGGGCTTGCAGCTCCTTCACACGTCCCTCCAGCTCGCCCATCACTGCCGGGTCGCGTAGCGTCGTTACGTCGCCGAGCGCACGGCCCTCGGCGATATCGCGCAACAGGCGACGCATGATCTTGCCGGAGCGGGTCTTGGGCAGGTCGTCGGCCCAGATGATGCGCTTGGGACGTGCGAACTTGCCGATCCGCTCGGCCACCGTCTCGCGGATGCCGTCGATCGTTGCCTGATCTCCGTGAAGCTCGCCCTGCAGCGTCACGAACGCGACGATCGCCTGTCCGGTGTCCTCGTCGTGCTGCCCGATCACCGCGGCCTCGGCCACGTCGGGATGGGCGACGATCGCCGACTCCACTTCGGCTGTGGAGAGCCGGTGACCGGAGACGTTGACGACATCGTCGATGCGGCCGATCACCCATATGTAGCCGTCGGAGTCGATGCGAGCGGCGTCCCCCACCAGATACGTCTGCTTGCCGAAGCGCTCGAAGTAGGTGCTTATGAAGCGATCGTCCTCCTTGTAGAGCGTGCGCAGCATCGAGGGCCACGGGTGCGTCAGCACCAGCAGACCCTGACCCTCGCTTATCGGCTCACCGGTTGACTCGCTCAGCACCTGCGCCTGAACACCAGGGAATGGGTGTGTCGCCGAGCCCGGCTTGGTGGCCGTGATGCCCGGCAGCGGCGTGATCATGATCGCACCGGTCTCGGTTTGCCACCACGTGTCAACGATCGGGCAGCTCTCACCGCCGATCACCTTGTGGTACCAGAGCCACGCCTTCGGGTTGATCGGCTCGCCCACCGATCCGAGTAGGCGCAGCGAGGAGAGGTCGTGCTGCTCGGGCCACTGTGCCCCCCACTTGATGCACGCGCGGATGGCGGTCGGGGCGCAGTAGAGGATCGACACTTTGTAGCGCTCGACCAGCTCCCACCAGATGCCCTTGTTGGGGTAGTCCGGCGCGCCCTCCCACATCACCGACGTGGCGCCGTTGGCCAGCGGCCCATAGACGATGTAGGAGTGACCCGTGACCCAGCCGACGTCGGCCGCGCACCAGTACACGTCGGACTCCGCCTTGAGGTCGAACACGTAGCGGTGCGTCGTGCTGACACCCGTCAGGTAGCCGCCGGTCGTGTGCAGGATCCCCTTTGGCTTGGCGGTCGAGCCGGAGGTGTAGAGGATGTAGAGCGGATGCTCGGCATCCAATTGCTCTGGCTCGGATTCAGTGCCCGCCCGCCCCTCGGCGGCGGCCATGATCTCGTCGTAGTACACGTCACGGCCGGGCTTCATCTGACACGGGGTGCCCTTGCTACGCACAACAACGATCGTTTGCAGTGTGGACAGGTCGCCCATAACCTCGTCGACGCGGTCCTTGACCGGCGCGGTCTTGCCCTTGCGCGCCGCGCCATCCACCGTAATCAGCGCCTTGGCCTCGGAGAACTCCATGCGCTCGCGTACCGCCTCGGCGGAGAAGCCGCCGAAGACGACGTTGTGCGGCGCTCCGATGCGCGCGCATGCAAGCATTGCGACGACTACCTCGGGGATCATCGGCAGGTAGATGCCGACGACGTCGCCCTTTTCCACCCCCTGGTCCTTCAGCGCGACGGCAAAGCATCTCACCTCGGCCAGCAGCTGGGCGTAGGTGATGTCGCGCTCCTCACCCTGCTCGCCACGCCAATGAAACGCCACGCGCTCGCCTCTGCCGGCCTCCACATGGCGATCCAGGCAGTTGTAGGAGGCGTTGATCTTGCCGCCGACAAACCACTTGTAAAAAGGCGGGTTGGAGTCGTCGAGTATCTGCTCCCACGGGGCGAACCAGTCGAGCTCGGCCGCCTGCGCGGCCCACCATGCCTGCGGGTCGCGCGCGGCCCGCTCGTAGACAGCCGGATCGTTCAGTAGGGCGTGCTCGCGGAAGCCTTGCGGGGGCTCGAAGCGCTCCACATCGAGCATCCGCGCCAGCTCAGAGTCGAGCGCGTCGGTATTGATCGCCATTAGCTATTCCTCCCTTCCGATCCTCATCCTCGCCGCCTTCTTTGCGACATCGTTGCTCCGTTATCGTCACCTTCGCATCCGTCTGAGTTGACTCTACTCGCCGCCGAGTGGCATCACCGGCAGAACCGTTCGTTTGAACGTCGAGTTGGTTACGACGGCAAACGACGCGTACCAGGCAGCCGCCGCGGTCGCGAGACCGAGATAGCCACCCCAATGGGTAACGGTCGTGTGCGGCCCGATAGCGCCGATCGCAAGCAGGATGAATGTGATCGTCAGCAACACGAACACGAGCAACACAGCGGCACTCACCCGAAATGCGGCAACGGTCATGTACGCGGTGAAGATCGCCCACGCAACTAGGTACACCCCGACCGCGTGTCCCGCGTTACCGCCGATGCTCTTGGCGTAGAACACGTTCAGCGCCCAGAACGAGATCCAGAAGGCGCCGAAGGAGCAGAACGCCACCGCGCCAAAGGTATTGCCCGTGCGAAACTCCCACATACCGGCGAGCAGTTGCACGATCCCGCCATACGCGAGCGCCAGGCCCAACACGACAGGCGTTCCCTTTTCGTTGACGAGGTTGGAATTGAACATCGACAACACGAACGTGGTCATCGCGAACGCCGCCAAGCCCAGCGGTGCCGGATTTGCCGGCGACCACGAGCCGGCGACCGGCCGCTCGCCTGTGTCTGCCTGAGCGAGCGGCGGGCTCACTCCTTGCGCCGCACGCGGATGGATAGAAGCGGCCTCCATGGGACCCTCCCTTCACGCCGCCCGTCGCCGGGTGGCACTTGATGCTTGTCAAGACTCGCGATCGAGGTGGCCAAAGGCCAACCTGCGGTCTCTCTAATTTATTCCCGCTTAAGCGCGGCGCCAATCGTCAACATCAGCCACCCGAGCGGCCCAGATCGCTTTACGTCGTGGGACGTTGCGGCCAAGTGCGCGAATGCTCGCGCATATGCGAGCGCGATTCCTGGCAGCGGCAGACGATCGGCGCTTGGGCTACCGCCAGACGCAAAAGCGACAGGGCGATCAGTTGCGCTTGCGCTACCGCCAGACGCAAAAACGACCGGCGATCGTCGACGATCAGTTGCGCTTGCGACGCTTGCGGCGTGAACCGCCGGCCACCGGTGTCGGCGGCGGAGCAAGCTCGGCGGCCGGCTCACCCCCGCCCAAGGCTCCCTTGAGTCTCTGCCCGAGCCCTGTTGCCGGCTCGTCGTGTCTCCCCGCCTGTGGCACCCCGCCTCGACTGTGTCGGCCAAGGCCTTGCCTCACCGGCGGCCCACGCGGGAGGATCGCCACTGGGCAAGCGTTCCCACAGCAGGAACGCCGTCGCGACCAGCCAGAACGCCGGGATGAACGCCGTCACGAAGCTGGAGCCGAAGAGAGGCAGGAACAGCAGCGCGGCGAGCATTCCTATCACGCTGAGCCAACGTGGGAGCAGGCCCGCGCGCTGGGTGCCGACCATCGTCGCGATCATTCCGACTGTGAGCCCGAGCGCCGCCAGCAGGCCCAGCAGCGTCAGCAAGATTCCCAGCGAGCCGGACGTGAGCAGCGCGCGTTCGACGGCTTTGCCGGAGAAATCGTTGCCGCCGATGAACTTGTGCGCCTCGATCGCGAGGATCACCTCGTGGATCAGGTTCAACACCGCATAGCCGATTCCGCCGACCAGCACCAACGGGCGCCCGAGCGGCCAGGTCTGCGGGCGGCGAAAGCGGGTGCAGTCCTGCAAGAACAGCAACACAAGCGTGAGCGCGAGAATCGCGATCGCCGTCAGCAGGTTGCCGGCGATCAGACCGAAGGCGTGATGGTCGATGTACCTAGACCTCCGCGGCCCTTGGACTGATAGCCGGAGTGGCTTCGCCGCGCAGCGCCGGTTCGAGGCCCTGCACGAGACCGACGGTCGGCAGTTCCTTCAGCGCCGCGTTGAGGATGATGGCGCTCAGCAGGAACAGCACGCCACCCGCCGCGGCGGGGACGGACAGGCGCGCCCGCCTCTCCGTCTCGAAGGCTACGCGCTGCTTGATCTCTGGGGCCACGGCCATCGGCACGGCAGTGTATGAGTTGCGGGCCTAGCGGGGAGCCTGCTGCGCGGCGGACGCTAGGATGGCAGTATGGAGAGCGGAGGCTTTGGCGACCTGTTCGGCGACCCGGATGAGCTTCAGCGGCGCATCGCGCAGTTTGCCGAACAGATGCAGGGTCAACAGGCGCTGGCATGGGCCGACAACGCGATCAAGCTTGCGGTCGACATGACGGTCGCGGCCGTCAACCGCGTGAACTTGCAGGGCGACGCCGAGGCTCAGGCCCAGCAGATCCGCCAGGTGATCGCGGTCGTGTTCCCCGAGGCCGTCACGCTCGTGCGCGAGGCGCGCGAGGGCTTGCAGTAGGCGAGTGCAATAGGCGACCGCCCTGAGGCGGTCACGCTCGTGTGAGGCACGCAAGGGGCAGCGGTAAACCGCTGCGCTGAGGCGGTCAGGCCCGTGCGCCAGGCGCACGCGGCATTGCGGTAGGCGACCGCCCTGAGGCGGTCAGGCCCGTGCGCCTGGCGCACGCGGCATTGCGGTGGGCGGCTCCGGCCCGCCATCGCCGCGTTCGGACTCCCGCTCGGCCTCGCGTGAGGCACGCCCGGCCGCGATGACTTCTTTGAAGGAGCGGAAGCGGAAGATGAAGACGACCGCGCCGAGGCCCACGATGGCGGTAAAGGCGGCAATCGCGATCTGCTGACCGACCGAGTAGGCGGCCACCACGGCGGTAGGGGCGCTACCGGTGAAGACCTTCACGAGCAGCGCCTGCTGCACTCCGGCGCCGCCCGGAGTAAAGGGCACGGCGCCCGCCACCTGTCCGACGCCGAACACGAGCAGCACGTTGCCGACCGACCCACCGACGCGAAACGCGTCGAGCAAGAACCAGAAGGCGATGAAGCGGCACACCCAAGCCACCGCCTGCCAGGCGGCTACCTCACGTAGATAGCGAGCGACGATCGCTGAGGATCGTCAGTCCTTGACGAACGCGGATCCAGAACGCCTTGACGCGCACGGACAGCAGTGCGAAAGCTAGGAGACCCAGGACCGCCAGCAGCGTGATCAGAAAGAGCGTGAAGCGGAAATGCTCGGCCAGATATGAGATGTCGAAGGAGTTCAGCTTCGAGAAGTCCGGCGGCTTGGGAAAGACGCCCTGACTGAACGCGAAGATGAGCACGAACACGCCCACGCTCACGTCGAAGACCGCCTCGACGAAGAAGGCCGCGGCAACCGTAGGGTAGGAGGAGCCCGGTATCGAGCTCTTGGCGAGAAACAGCTTGATGACGTCCCCGCCGCGAGCGGGCACGACGTTGTTGAAGCCAACCGCGGCGACGTATGCGCCCCAGATGCGCCGCCACTGGAAGCGGACCGCCGGATAGGCGGCGCGCAGGCTGTGGAAGAAGGCGCGCGAGCGCAGCGTCAGATTCAGACCGAAGAACAGCAGGCCGAGCGTGAGCGCGCCCCAATGGACCGCCGCCAGATCGGAGAAGAACTGGCCGGCGGCTTCGACGAACGAGTCGAAGCTGCTCGTGATCGAGGTCGACGCGACGGGCACAGACCAAGCCTACGGTCCCCAGCGCCCCAAGCCGCTAGAAGTCGTCGTCGTCCTCGGGCTCGAGGCCTTCCTCGTCGAGATCGCAGCCAGGCGAGCCGGCGGCTACCGGCGCCGTGCCGAAGGCTCGAGCTCGGGATTCGCCCAGCCGCCGTCGGTCGGGTTGACGTTGACGCCGGGAGGGACGATCTCGTCGATCCGGTCGAGAACGTCCTCGCTCAGCTCGACGTCGGCTGCGCCGAGTTGGGACTCCAGGTGATCCATCGTCCGCGGCCCGATGATCGCCGCGGTCACGGCGGGGTGGCGAATCACGAACGCGAGTGCCAGCTCGATCAGGCTGAAGCCCGCCTCCTCGGCGACCCGACCGAGCGCGTCGGCGGCGTCCAGCTTGCGCTGGTTGGCCGGGATCGACATGTCATAGCGCGCGGGGATCATCTGCGCGCGGCGCGACGTCGGGATCTCGACATCCTTGCGATAGCGCCCCGAGAGCCAGCCGCCCGCGAGCGGACTCCAGGGAATCACGCCCATGTGGTGGCGCCGGCAAGTCGGCAGCACGTCGTTCTCTATCTCGCGCACGAGCATCGAGTAGGGCGGCTGCTCGCAGACGAAGCGCTCACGGCCGCGCTCGCGCGCCACCCACTGCGCCTCGACGATCCTGCTTGCCGGAAACGTCGAGGAGCCGATGTAGCGCACCTTGCCGGCGTGCACGAGATCGCTCAGGGCGCCGAGCGTCTCGTCGATGTCGGTATCGAGCTCTGGACGGTGGATCTGGTAGAGGTCGATCCAATCCGTTTTCAAGCGGCGCAGGCTGTTCTCGACCTCCCTGACGATCCAGCGGCGCGAATTGCCGAACTCGTTTGGGTCGTCTCCCATGGTGCCGTGCACCTTGGTGGCCAGCACCACGTTCTCGCGCTTGCCACCGGCCAGCGCCTTGCCGACGATCTCCTCAGACTCTCCGCGCGAGTAGACGTCGGCGGTGTCGATGAAGTTGATCCCGGCGTCGAGCGCGCGATCGATGATCCTGATCGAGTCCTCGTGGTCGGTGTTGCCCCAAGCGCCGAACATCATCGCGCCGAGACACAGGGGGCTGACCTTGACTCCGGTGTGGCCGAACTGGCGAAGCTCCATGCCAGGACTGTAACGCGCGTAGGCCACCTTCCGGCGCCAGTTACTCAGCCGGCGTCTAGGGCAGTCGTGCTCAACGGCCGCTGCCTACGGCGTAGCGCCAGCTGGAGCAGTCGTCGTCCCAGTAGTAGACGGCTTGCTGGTTGTCCCCGTCGTCGTTGTCGTCGTCGTTTGAGCAGGCGTCGTGACCGTCTTTGCCGGTGTCGTCACGGTCGTCGTGGGGGTCGTGACCGTCGTCTGCTGAGTTACCGTCGTCGGATTGACGGTCGTCGAGTGGCCGACGCTGAGCGATTGGTTCGTGACCGTCGGGGTCGGTTTGGAGCTTTTGTTGGAGACCAGTACCACGACAACGACGACCAGCGCGATGACGATCGCCACCGCGACCGCGATCGCCCAACCGTTGCCACCACCCTGGTCCTCTACAGGAGGCGGATAGCTTCCAGGCGGAGCGGGCGGGCCGCCGCCGGGACCGGATGTCGCGGGGGGATAGCCAGAGGCGGCTGGCGGATATCCCGCTCCGGAAGTCGGATCGTCCGCGCCTGGGATCGGCGGCGGCAGTGGTGGATCGCCTTCGGGGCGGTCATTGCCATCGTTCAAGGCTGACTCCCTTTCTACAACAGGCCGGTAGACACCGGCTCAGGCTTGCGCGTTGCCGCGCTGAAGTCAGCGCTTGCGTCAGCGTCCGAGCTCCACAGTCACCTTACCCGGGACCCACCGCGGCTACACAACTGGCGGACTTTCGGTCTCGCGCGCTCTAGAGCAGCTCGGCGATGTGCCTGGCCACGTTGGCGGCGCCGTCTGTCTCCACGTCGCGGTAGTCCACCTCACGCCCGATCTCCTGGGCGATCGCCGCTCGCAATCAGCTCGGGCGGAGAGCTCTCGTAATCCATGCGCCTGCCCGCGCCGTAGCGTTCGAGCCGGTGGCGGACGTGGAAGTTCTGCTCGAAATGGTGGCGCAATGGGAAGTAGAGAAACGGTCGCTTCTGTGCCGTCAGCTCCATTGAAGTCGTAAGGCCGCCTTGCGCCACCGCCAGGTCGCAGGCGGCCAGGTGGCGGTAGAGGTTGTGCACGTAGGGGACCACTTCGAGCCCCTCGTGAGTGGGAAGCGATGCCGGATCGATGCGGGGGCCCGCGACGACGATCATGCGCAGATCCGGCACACCTTCCTTGGCGTGGGGGAAGGCGGCGATCACCCGTCGCAGCAGGTCCGCGCCGACGCCGGAGCCGCCGACGGTGACGATGCACACGCGCTCCTCATCTGAGTAGCCGAGCTCTGCGCGCAGCTTGGTGCGCTCGCCGAGGTCAGCCGGGTCGAAGCCGGTGACATAACCGGTGAAGTCGAAGTGGCGCTCGGTCCAGTCCCTGATCATCGGCAGCTCCGGGCCAAGCCGCTCGGCAACGATGTCCTCGGGGTTGCCCACGAACAGGGCCATGTCGCGCACCTCGGGGTGCTCGGCGACGTGGTCGACCATGTCGGCGTTGTAGTCGGCGGTCAGGTGGCTTTCGTGCAGGTCGGATTCCATCGGCAAGAAGCCGACGAAGTCGGTCAGCCACACGAACGGGACCTTCTTCTCGCGTGGGTTCTCGTGCAAGTAGTAGTCGAGCTCCCACGCCTCGTCGCCGATCCACAGGTCGTAGCGCTGCTCGCGCACGATGTCGTGGAACAACATGAAGTTGGCCGCCAGGATCTCGTCCATACGCCGCAGCGCGTGGAAGCAGTTCAGGTCGTGCTCGGCCGACTCCGACTCGAAGTGCTTGGACTCGTTGGCCAGGTGGCGGCTGGCAGGATGGATGCGCTCGCCCTCGGCTTCCAGCATCCTGGTGACCGGGTCCTGGGCCAGCCAGTCGATCTGCAGATCGGGGTGCACAGCGCGCAGCTCACGCGCGATTGCCACGTCGCGCTGGGCGTGCCCGAGGCCGATCGGGGAGCAGATGAGGAGGACGCGCGGGCGACCGTCCGGGCGGAACACGGTCGGGTCGCGTGGCGTGCGTGGGCGCTTGAAGGCATCCTCCGCGAACTCGCGCAACATCAGGTTGAAGCCGACGGGCTTGCGGGCATGCTGGATATGTCCGGCGCCCTTGACCGTCATGAGCTTGCCGCGGCTGAGACGCGCAAGCGCTCGCGCGTCGCGCGGCGGAGTGATCGCGTCGCGATCGCCGGAGACCACCAGTACCGGACAGTCGAGGCTTTGCGCGAGCCCGCGCAGCTCCCGCGGCGCGTTGGCGCGGTGGGCGGACTGCTCGTCGAGGACCGTGGCTGCCAATGTCTTCGGGTCGGTCTCGAGCGCCCAGCCCACGCCGTCTTCGATCGCCTTGGTGGAATGCGGCTCCGGTAGGGCTCTGGAGAGAAACCATTCGGCGAACACTTGATATTCACGACGCCAGTGGACGGCGCTGAAGCGGCCCCACCACCAGTGGTAGAGCCGGGGACTGATCGCCGGTCGCGCGAACGCCCACCAGAAGAGCTTGCTGCGCATGAACGACAGGTGCGATGGGGTGTAGGGGAACATCGGGCCGGTGAAGACAGCGCCGAGCACCCGCTCGGGGGCGAGCCGCGCGAGCTCGAGCTGATAACGGGCGCCCGCAGAGAGGCTCACCGTCACCGCCGACTCCGTGCCGGTCGCGTCCATTACCGCCAGGCAGTCGCGGGCGAACTCGACCGCCCTGTAGCGCCGTGGATCGTGCGGACGGTCAGAGCGCCCGTTGCCGAGGCCATCCATCGCAAGCACCCGGAAGTGACGCGCCAAGTAGGGAATCTGCATCTTCCAGTGACGCGAATGGAACATCGACCAGGTGGGGAGCATGAAGATCGTCTGCTCGCCCTCGCCGTAGACCTCGTAGAACAGTCGCTGACCGTTCCGTTCGACGAAGCCTTCGCTGTCCGGATAGCGCGCGCGACTCTGCTCGCCGTCGTGGACGACGATCCGGCCGGTCCCCTCGTCCGCCACCGCCGCGACGGTTCCAGTCTGTACCGTCGCGGCGTCGATGGTCGGCTTGCCGACTCCTGCTCCGGTGCTCACCGTGGCGTTGCCGGCTCCCGCCTGTCTGCTCTTGGTATCCACGGCGACGTTGCCGGCTCCAGCCTGCCCGGTCGTCGTGCTCATGGCCGCGCCTCGAGCACCAGGTTGAAGGGCGTCTCTGCGGCGCGGCGCACGCGGCTGAAGCCGCCTTCGCCCAAGACCTCGGTGAGGCGCTGCTCGCCGGCCTGGGCGCCGAGCGCCAAGCCGACCTCCTGGCTCAGCGAGGCGGGCGTGCAGAGCATTGTCGAGCCGCCGTAGAAGATGCGCCCGACGGGGTTGAGGTTCTCCTCGATCGCGTCGCCCGCCAGCGGCTCGACGACCATCCACGTTCCGTCAGGGGCAAGCTGCTCGCGCACGTGACGCGAGGCGCCCACCGGGTCGCCCATATCGTGCAGCGCGTCGAACACACACACCAGGTCGAACGGCCCGCCGCCGAAGTCCTTGGCCGAGGCCAGCTCAAAGCTAACGCGATCCGCGACGCCGGCGCGCTCTGCAGCGGCGCGAGCGGCCTGCACGGAGCCCTCGTGGTAGTCCGATCCGACGAACCTGGAGGCCGGGAACGCCTTGGCCATCAGGATCGTCGAAGCCCCATGCCCGCAGCCGATGTCCGCGACCCGGGCGCCGGCCGTGAGCTTGTCGAGTACGCCGTCGAGCGCCGGCAGCCAGGCCTCCACCAGGTTCGCGAGATAGCCGGGCCGGAAGAAGCGCTCGGTACCGGCGAACAGGTCGTGATGGTGCTCGTGCCAGCCAAAGCCCTCGCCCGAGCGGAAGCGCTCGGCGATCTGCGCCTCGTCCTTGACGGTGGCCGCGACCAGCTGAAAGGCGCCCGGGATGAAGGCCGGGCTGTTTTCGTCGGCCAATGCCATCGCCTGCTCGGGAGGCAGCCTGAAGGTACTCGTGGCCGCGTCGTACTCGACGTAGCCGCTGGCCGCCTGCTGGCACAGCCACTCGCGGATGTAGCGCTCGTGACAGTCGGTGCGCTCGGCCAGTTCCTGGGAGGTGACCGGCTCGCTGTCTGCCATCGCCTTGTACAGGCCGAGCTTGTCTCCGATCAGAACCAAAGGCGTGGTGATCGCTGCCCCCAGATCGCCCACGAACTGACCCATGAACTCTTCGAGCTTTGCTTCATCTATTTCTACTGCGCTCATCGTGCTTCCTCCGATTGGTTGGTTGGGGGGGATGTCTTGTTGTTGTTCCCGGTCTTGCGCTTCTCCAGCGAGCTGAGCCACACGTCGATGTCCGTGAGCAGAGCCTCATGGCCGCGGTCGAAGCCGAGCAGCCGCTCGAACAAGAGGCCCTGGTTGAACTGCGAGACCAGCGCCGCCAAGCTCTCGGCCGAGAACGGGCTGTCCTTTAGGTCGTACTCCTCGAATGCCTCGGCGAGCGCGTCACGAAGCACGGTGCGCCAGCTGTCGGTGACGCCTTGCAGGCGCTCGCGCAGCTCGGGCTTGTTCCAGGCGAGCGCTTGCAGCTCCGCCCAGATCTTGGGGTAGCCCGAAGCCAGGTCCTCATCGATGAAGGCCATCGCGGTGCGCCACTTCTCGATGAAGGGTGCCTCGCTGCCATACATCGCGCGCTGGCGCTCGAGGATGCGTGCGGTGAACCGCTCCAGCGTCTGCAGCAGCAGCTCGTCGACCGAGCCGAAGTAATAGTGCACGAGACCATGGTTCTGGCCTGCCTCGCGGGCAAGCTGCCGAGTCGAGATTCCTGTTGCGCCCTCCTTTGCAAGCAGGCGCTCAGCGGCATCGAGGAACGCCTCGACGTTGGCCTCCCTGATCGAAGGGCGGCTATCCGCGACCTCCGGACCTTCTATGGCAAGTGACTTAGGCATCTGACTAAGTCAACTATCTAACCAGCTCGGTAGGCCGCTGTCAAATCAGCGGCACGATCGTGCCGGCGTGAAGGATGAGGCGACTAGGAGTGCTAAACGACAGGCGGCGTTGCGTGGTCCAGCGCCTCGAGCACAAGTGCGTCGTGCTCGGCCGGCTTGACCTTGCGCAGGACCTCAGCCACCTTGCCATCCGGGTCGATGACGAACGTGGTGCGCTCGTTGCCGAAATACGTTTTGCCGTACATCGACTTCTCGGCCCAGACGCCGTAGGCGTCAGCCACGTGGTGGCCCTCGTCAGCCAGCAGGGTGAAGTTCAGGCCCTCTTTCTCGTGGAACTTCTTGACCTTGGCGACGGGGTCAGGGGAGACACCCAGTACGACCGCGTTTGCCTGCTCGTAATCCGCGTGATGGTCGCGCACGCCACACGCTTGAGTCGTGCAGCCTGGTGTTGACGCCTTCGGATAGAAATAAAGAACGACTGGCTGGCCGCAAAAATCCGAGAGCTTGACCGTGCGCCCGTCTTGATCGGGCAGCTCGAAGTCGGGCGCCACTTGTCCTTGATCGATCATCTGCTTGTCTCCTTTTCGATTCGAGCCTCACTTTGAGAGAGGTTCTCAGGAAGACGGCAGCGTAGCCACGATGAGCGGCGAGCTCGTCGGGTGGCTGCTACCGCCCAGCGGCTCGGCGGTGACCATCACCTGGTGCACCCCGGCCAGGTTGCCGGGCACGTTCACCGAAGCGTCTCCAGAATGTGTTACCCCGAACAGGGCGCTCGTGGGTTGCGGCGCCGCGCCGGAGCGGGCAAGCCACAGCTCGTAGATCTTGCCGCGCGGCGGCTGCGACATACCCGAGACCACCAGTTCGGCGTGGCCACCGGTCTGACGCAAGACAGCTTTCGCCCCAAAGGGCAGCGAGGTGAGCTGGGCAGAGGTGACGTGCGTAGCCGGTGCTTGCGAGCCCGTGTCGACTACCGCCACGCCGATCAACAGGCCGACGCCCATCGCGACGGCCGTAATCAGAAACTGTGGACGACGCATCCGCCAGCGGGGACGAGCCGGCTCGGGACGATCTGCCCCGGCACCGGCCGCGTGCAGCAGCTCGGCCTCAGAGCGCACGCTTGCCATCACCCGCGCACGCAACTCCCGCGAGGCGACCGCGTGCGGGACGCTCGTGGCCAACGAGTCGGCTACCGGCTGCAACCTCGCCACGTCCGCGCTGCACACAGCACAGCTGTCGAGATGCTCGCGGTAGCGCTCGACCTCTTGCTGCTCGAGTCCTGAGAGCACATAGGCCGCGGCCTGACCGCGCTCGGCGCAGTCGCTGTCGAATCGGCTCATCTCAGCACCCCTGGCGTGTCCAGCCGACCACGCATCTTCTCCAAGCCAAGACGCATGCGACCCTTGACGGTTCCAATCGGCAGATCGAGCATCGCGGCGATCTCAGTATGGGTGAAGCCGCCGAAATATGCCAGCTCGATGACTTGAGTCTGCTCCGGCGGCAGCTCCCCCAGAGCGCTGCGTACCTCGCGGGCCTCGTCGCGGCGGACCGCCTCGACATCGGTACGCTCCGGTGCCTCCAAGCGTTCTCCGAGACCCTCGTCGCTGACGTTCTTGCTGGTGCGCACGCCGTCGCGACGCAGGGCGTCGACCGCACGGTGATGGGTGATCCCGAGTATCCAGTTGCGCACGCTCCCGCGCGAGCGGTCATAGCGAACGCCCGTGCGCCACAGCGATAGCAAGGCCTCCTGCACCACGTCCTCGGCGAGCGTACGGCGGCCGATCATCCGGTAGGCCAGCGAGAAAGCCGCATCGACATGGCGCTCCATCACGACCTCGAAGGCGACGGCCTCGTTGCGACAGACAAGCTCCATCAGCTCCTCGTCGGCAAGCTTGTGCAGCTTCGAGGGCGAGAGATCGATCCGGGGTTTGGCTCTGAGCGGTTTGGGCATCTGTCTGCGTTTGTCTGAATCGGTACTCGTGATTCGCGGTCGGCTCGCGTGCGGATCAATTGACGCATCGACGCGAAAGAGGAATCTTCGAAAGACAAGTCTCGCAGCGGTCCCGCAGCGACAGCGAGTGATCCACGCAGGAGCAATGCGCGAAGACACCCTGACCGACGGCCAACGACCAGAGGAGCCGACAACATGATGGGTCTCGACAATCCAATCCACATCGCATTTCTGCTTATCGTTCTATTGCTCGTATTCGGAGCCAAGCGGCTACCCGAGATGGGCCATTCGCTCGGCACCGGCTTGCGCGGCTTCAAGGACGCGATCGGCGGCGAAGGCACTCATCTGCCCTTGGGCGCCCATGAGCAATCACAGCCGCAGCCGGTGAGTGTGCAGCCTGTCCAAGCCGCGAACGCACAGCCCGACATCGCACGGCCCGTGAGCCCACAGCCAGCCACGGCACAGCCCCTGCCCGTGCAGCCCGTCTCCCACGTGGCCAGCGTCGCAGACGATCGCGCCGCCTGAGCTCTGACCGAGTCCAGATCGAGCTCGAGGGACTGACATGGCTGTTGCCATCGGTAGCGTCGGCTATGAGGAACGGCTCAGCCTGGTCGACCACCTGAGCGAGCTGCGCACGCGACTGATCGTCTCGATCGCCGCGACCGCCTGGCGTTTGGGTTCTGCATGTGGCAGAACCATGAGCTGCTGAGCATCATCAACGCGCCGCTTGCCCACCAGACCCAAAAGCAGGTGAGCGCCGGCGAGGGGCCGCTCGGCGCTACCTACGTCGTCCAGCGGAACGCGCGCGACGTCGCCGGCCAGCTTGCGATCGTCGTCGCGGCACTCGAGCGACCCGGCAGCGGCGCGAGCGCCGCCACGCGCTCCTCGATTCAAAACGTGGGGCCCACCTGCGCAAGGACATCGCAAAGCTCTCCGGCCCCGCCGAGCGGCGACAAGCCCGTGACGCTTGGGATCGGCGAGCCGTTCAACACCACGATCGGCGTGGCGTTGATGTTCGCGCTGATCCTGGCTCTGCCGGTCATCCTGTACGAGCTCTACGGCTTCCTGCTGCCGGCCTTCAGCCCAGAGCAGCGCAAAATCGCCGCACCGCTGATGCTCGCGATCCCGGTGCTGTTCGCGATCGGGGTGACTGTTCGGCTACTTCGTCGTGCTACCCGGCGGCGGTGCGCTTCTTCCAGAACTTCAACAGCGGGCAGTTCAACGTGCTCGTGCAGGCCAGCCAGTACTACCACTTCGCCGCGGTCGTATCTGCTCGCGATGGGGCTCGTCTTCCAGGTCCCCGTCGGCGTGCTGGCGGCCACACGCGCCGGGATCGTGACGCCCGAGCAGCTGCGCCACAACCGCCGCTACGCCGTCCTCGCTTGCGCGGTCGTGGCGGCCTTCATTCCGGGCGACGCGCTTACGCTGCTACTCGAGACCGTCCCCTGTACCTGCTCTTCGAGGGCAGCGTGCTGCTGGCAAGCATCGGCGAGCGGCGCTCCATACGCTCGCTTCAGCAAGCATGACAGTGACGCTCACTTCAACAGGCGTGACAGGCGGCGGTCCTTCAGCGTGCGGCCGCCCGTCTGGCAGTTCGGGCAGTAGGCGATCGTGTAGTCCTCGAAGTGCACCGCCTCGAGCTTCCTCGCGCAGCGCGGGCAGGGCTCGCCCTCGTGGCGGTGCACCTTAGCGGCATCGGCAGCTTGTCGGGGATCGGCAGCTTGACGCTCTGCTCGTAGGAGTCGATCGCCATGCCGAGCGTGTCCACGATCGCCTGCCTCAAGCCGACTGTCTCCTGCTCGCTCAAGTCGCCCGCGCGCTTGAAGGGCGAGAGCCGTGCCTCCCACAGGATCTCATCCACCCATGAGCGGCCGATACCGGCAATGGCGTGCTGGTCGCGCAGCACCGTGTGAAGCGGACGCGCCCCGTCGAGCAGCTCGGCAAGCGGCGGCGGCGCCGGCCACGCCTCCGGGCCGAGCGTCGCGAGCGACTCGTCCCGCTCCAGCTCCTCGCGACGCAAGAGCTTGACCCAAGCGGCCTGCTTGGAGCCGAACTCGCGCAGGCGCAGCTCCGCCTTCTATAAGCGCCGCCTCCTCCCCTCCCAAGAGCACGCGCACGAGCAGGCGCGAGGTTCTGTCGCGCGGCCCGGCACGACGGTCGTACAGCTGCAGGCGTCCCGCCGACATCAGGTGGATCAGCAGCACCAGCGGGCGGCCCGTCGCTCTCCACGAGAAGTGCTTGCCGCGCCGCCCCACGCGCTCCATGCGCTGCCCCTCGAGCGCCGACAGCGGCGGGTCGAACGTGCGCATCGCCTTCACCCCAGGCGCAAGCACCGAGACGATCTCCGCTCCGCGCAACGCCTCGTCCAAGCGCCGCGCGGTTATCTCTACCTCAGGCAACTCCGGCATCGCCTCATCGTAGGGCGACGCCTGGCGTGCGGCCACATCTCGACGCCCCAGTACGCTCCGCTCGCTCGGCACTCCCATCCGCGGCCGGCTCCGCGGATCAAGCTCAGTACGCGCCGATTGGCGGGCCGTTGTATGCCACGCCCGCCGGGCTGCGCCAGCTCACGCGCCAGTGGAGCCCTGCACCGAGGAGCTCAGCGACCAGTAGCCGGCGAGTTGGTGTGCACGGCGCGAGGGTTCGATATTTGCTCGACCCCTTCGGCTGCACGAGCACCTTCAGCGTGGTCGCCCCTTCGGGGGACGCACGAGCCCCCACAGCGAGAAGCCATGGCCGCTCTTGGCGACGACAAGCGGCACCGGGAAGCCGAATACAGCGGCTTGCGCGCACCGTTGACGGTCTCGAGGCCTGTCTGGAAGCCGACGTAGCCGCCGTGCACGCTCGAGCCGGCTTGCCGCCGAGCGGGTCGTCGCGCAGCAGATACTGCGAGAAGGCCGCCACGCGCGGGTTTTACCAGGCGATCTTCTCGGCGATCGCGTCGTATTCGGCCTGCTTGAGCTAGAGATACGCCAAGTTCTGTGTTCGGGTGGCTCTGGATGCCGAACTCGGTCAGGTAGATCGGGGTGTGCGCGGGGATCGCGTGCGCCCTTTCGGCCTTGTCGAGCGCGCTCGATAGGCGCGATAGCACTCCGATCATGACGTTGTCGGCGCACCAACTGGTTTGTAGAACGGCCCGGCGCCGATCGTGTATGCGTGATGCGGCGTAGCCGTAGGCCGGCAGCATTTCGCACGTGCCGGCCTTCTGGTATTTCGAGCTCAGGCACAGTGTTTCGCGCAGGAACGCGAGCGGCGCTACGTCTGCAGTAGTGCCTTGGCGCCTTCCTTGCGTATTTCGCTCTTGCTCACCCTGTCGTAGCCGACCGGCGCGGTTTCTCCCATCAACACCTTCGGCTTGGCCATCCCGGCGGCCCGCAACCCTTCGTAGCCCGCCTGGAACAGACCGCGGTAGATGCGCGGCGATTCGGGCATGCCTTTCGAGTTGAACTGGGGCAGCAGGAACGCGGGTGGTTGGGCTCGTTCCAGATCGCATAACAGCGACACCTAGCCGGCATAGTGCTTGCCCACCGCCGTCATGAATTCCTTGAAGTCGGCGGCGTTGGGGCGTGTCACGCCGCTCTTGTCCTTGTGACTGGCGGTCGCCCACTCCGGCACGGGCGAGGTCACGGTCAGAAGTACCTGCCATTTCAGTCGCTGCGGCTTCGCCAGCAGCGGTCGTAGGCGCCCCAGTCGTAGTCGGCGGGGTTGGTCGCTTCAAAGGTTGGCTTCTTCGTGCTGTGCGCTCCCGGAGCTACGTTGGCCCACTTCAGCTCGACCCGCAGCGCTTTGACGCCAAGCGACTGGAGCTTGGCAAGCGCCTTGGGCGGGCCGCCGGGGTCACTTCGAGCAGGTCGCGTCGGGGCCTCGAAGAACATCGCCTGCGTGTGGGATGCGCTCGCCGTGGCCGGCGCCAGGGCGCCGAAGACGGTCGCGGCGCAAGCGAGCAGGATCAGCGTATGTGTTCTGGATTCTTTGGGAGATGAGTGCTGTGTATGTTGGGCATTGGGGCTGAGACACGTTGGCCGGAGCAATGTTGCGGTCAGCACGCCCACTTTTCCGGCCGTCAGGCTCTGCCCGGCAACTCCTGCGCCGAAACCACGAGCGCGACCCGGCGCGACAGCGCAGCTGCCCGCTTTCGGTGTAGCGTGCGAGCCGATGAGTGCAGCAGTCGCACCGGACGACATTGTCGAGCGCCATGCGGACGTGGCGCCCGGCGCACGCCCGCCGCTGCTCGTGCTGGAGCCCTTGCGCGCCTTCCTCGACGAGCACGATCTCGGCGCCGGGGAGATCAAGGCGCAGCCGATCGGCGACGGGCACTCCAATGTGACCTATCTGATCGAACGCGACAGCGGCCCGCGACCTGGTGCTGCGCCGCCCCCCGCGCCCGCCGCTGCCGCCGAGCGCCCACGACGTGCTGCGCGAGGCGCGCCTGCTGCGGGCACTGGAGCCAACGCCCGCGCGCGTGCCGCGCGTGCTCGCGGTGTGCGACGACGAGGACGTCATCGGCTGCCCCTTCTACGTGATGGAGCGCGTGCAAGGCGAGGTGATCGTGTGGGAGACGCCCGCCGCGCTCGACACGCCAGAGCAGCGCAGACGCATCGGCGAGCAGCTGATCGACGCGCTTGTCGAGATCCACGCCGTGGACTGGCGCGCGGCGGGCCTCGAGGGCTTTGGCAAGCCCAGCGGCTATCTCGACCGCCAGCTACGCCGCTTCGGCGGGCTGTGGGATCTGAACAAGACGCGTGAGATTCCAGCCGTTGAGCGCGTCGGGGCATGGCTTGCCGAGCACATGCCCGAGTCCGGCCCGGCGACGATCGTGCACGGCGACTATCGCCTGGGCAACACGATGTTCGCCGCGTTAGCTCCGCGCAGAGCTGGTCGCGGTGTTCGACTGGGAGATGGCCACGATCGGCGACCCGCTCGCCGACCTCGGCTATCTGTGCATGTTCTGGACCGAGGCCTACGACCCCGAAGGCGGCTTGCGCGAGCATCTCGGCAAGGTCACCCGCGCCGAGGGCTTCTCCACGCGGGCGGAGCTGATCGCACGCTACGAAGAGGCCACGGGACGCTCGATGCAGGACTTGCGCTGGTACACGACGCTCGCGATCTGGAAGTCGATCGTGTTCATGGAGGGCAACTACAAGCGCGCCGTCGCCGGCACCACCGACGACCCCTACCTGAAGCAGTTCGGCGAGGGCGTGCTCGAGCTGGCCCGCCAAGCGGAGGCGGTGGCGCTCGGTGGCTGACTCCTCCAAAAGCGCTCCCCCCGCGCGCGCGGGGGGCATCGGCCTCCCAGAGCACGACAGCCAACGGTCACAGGCCTGTTGATCGACTGGGGCGGGGTGCTCACCACCAACCTGTTCACCTCCTTCCACGAGTACTGCGTGCGCGATGAGATCGATCCGGCCGAGCTGGGCAAGCGCTTTAGCGCCGACCCCGAGTTCCGCGAGCTGTTGATCTCGCTGGAGAAGGGCGACGATCGACGAGGCCGCCTTCGAGCAGAGCTTCGCCGAGCTGCTGGGCGTTGACTCAGACGGGCTGATCGACGGCCTGTTCGCCGGGGTGCAGCCCGACCTGGCGATGGTCGAAGCGGTCAGAGCCGCGCACGAAGCGGGCATTCGCACGGCGCTCGTGTCCAACTCGTGGGGCGTGCACCGCTACCCACACGATCTGTTCGACGAGCTGTTCGACGGCGTGGTGATCTCAGGGGTGGAGAAAACCCGCAAGCCCGCCAAGCGCATGTACGAGCTGGGCGCCGAGCGCGCCGGGGTAGCCGCCGAGCTGTGCGTGTTCGTCGATGACCTCCCCTTCAACCTCACCCCCGCCGCAGGAGCTGGGCATGGCGACGGTGCATCACACCAGCTGCCGAGACCACGATCCCCGAGCTGGAAGCGCTGCTGGCGAAGTGCCGCTCGTGAGCGTGATCGGAGTGGGCGCCCCCGTGCGGCGCGCCCACGTCCGTCTCAGTTGCGTTTTCCGCGGCCGTACAGCAACCGAACAAGCGCGCGATGATGCGCGTGGTGCGGGGCTTGTAGGGGAACATGTGCACCTCGCGCTTGAGCGCGAGCTTCGGCGTGATCACGATCGCCTGCTGGGAGCAGTACTTGCGGATGCCGCCGGCGCCGTGGCGGGAGCCGAGGCCCGAGGCCTTGGCGCCGCCCATTGGCAACTCGAGCCGTGTAGTTGACCATCGCGTCGTTGACGTTCGCCGCGCCCGACTCCAGGCGCCGGGCGATCGCCTCGCCGCGTTCGACGTCGCGTGAGAACACCGAGGCGCCGAGCCCGTAGGGCGACTCGTTGGCCAGGCGCACAGCCTCGTCGGCGTCGGCGACCTTCATGATCGGCAAGGTCGGGCCGAAGGTCTCCTCGGTCATGACCTTCATCGTGTGGTCGACGTCCACGAGCACAGTCGGCTCGTAGAAGCGGCCGCTGACGTTCTCCACGGCCTTGCCGCCCACGAGCACGCGCGCGCCCTTGTCGACCGCGTCGTCCACATGCTCCTTGATCGTGTCGAGCTGCGGCGGGAACGTGATCGCACCGACGTCCACCGAGCCCGGGCCTTTCGGAGCGCCGACGCGCAGCGCGCGCATCTTCTCCGTGACCTTGCCCACGAACTCGTCGTAGACCGGCGCCTCGACGTAGACGCGCTCGATCGAGATGCACGTTTGCCCGGCGTTCTGCATCGAGTAGTACACGGCGATGTTGGCCGCGCGCTCCAGGTCGGCGTCGGAGAGCACGATCATCGGGTCCTTGCCGCCGAGCTCCAGCGAGCAGGGGATCAGCCGCTTGGCGGCAGCCTCCGCGACCTTGCGCCCGTGCGGGTGGAGCCGGTGAACATGATCATGTCGACGTGCTCGATCAGCGCCGCGCCGGTGGCACCGCGACCCGTGGCGACCTGGAAGACGCCGTCGGGCAAGCCGCACTCGCGCAGGCCCTTCGGCGAGCAGCATCGAGGTGAGCGGCGTGACCTCGGAGGGCTTGAGGATCACGCTGTTGCCGGCGGCAAGCGCGGGAATGCAGTCGCCGAAGGAGTTCGTGAGTGGGTAGTTCCAAGGGCCGATCACGCCGATCAAGCCGAGCGGGCGATAGCGCAGGATCAGCTTCTTGCCCTTGAGCATGATCGAGGCCGATTTGATGCGCTCGTCGGCGAGGTAGTCAGGCGGCGTTCTTGGCCCAGAAGCCGAAGGCGTTGGCGGCGTAGGCGATCTCGGCGAACTCGGCGTCCTCGTAGGTCTTGCCGGTCTCCGAGACGATCGTCTCGATCACGCGCTCGGAGTTCTCCATCAGCCACTTCTGGGCGCGCAACAGGACGCGCGCGCGACCCTCGAAGCCGAATCGCCTCCCACTGCGGCTGGGCGGCGCGAGCGCGCGCGGCGAGCTCGGCTACCGCGGCGGCGTCGAGATCGGGGACCGTGCCGACGATCCTCACCTGTGGCGGGGTTCTCAACGGGGATGTCCACCCCGGAGGTGGGCGCTCCATTGATCCGTTGTGCGCGTGGGGTGCTTGCTGCTCGACGGTCGCCATATCGCTGTCTCCCTGCCTCGTTTCGCTCTTGATGAACAAGGCTACACCCGATTGGCTCCTCAGCCAGACATATTTGCTGTTCCAGTCGGCGCATTGGGTTTGTTACACCGAGTCCCGTCGGCGCATGCGCCGACGGGCGGGGCGCGCATGCGCGCCCCGTGCAGGTCCGCATGCGGACCTGCTGCCCACCCGTGCATGCACGGGTGGGCCGGACGGTGCATGCACCGTCCGGGACCATGCCGCATGCGGCATGGTCCTCCTCGGAAGATTCTTTGAAGGCTAAGCGGCCTCCGACAGCTCGACCGTGGCGATGCCCACCGGCTCGACCGGTTTGTCGCCGCCGTCGGTCGGCACGCCCTCGAGCTTGTCCACGACGTCCATGCCGCTCTGCACCTCGCCGAACACGGTGTGCTTGCCGTCCAGCCACGGGCACGACTTGGCGGTGACGATGAAGAACTGCGAGCCGTTGGTGTTGGGGCCGGCGTTGGCCATCGCGAGCGCACCGCGCACGATCTTGTGCGAGTTGATCTCGTCCTCGAAGGTATAGCCGGGGCCGCCGGTGCCGGTGCCCTGCGGGCAGCCGCCCTGGATCATGAAGTCGCTGATGATGCGATGGAAGTTGAGCCCGTCGTAGAAGCCCTCGGAGGCAAGTTTGCGGAAGTTCTCGACCGTCTTGGGCGCGTCCTCGTCGAACAGCTCGAAGACGATCGTGCCCTCGGTGGTTTGCATTGTGGCTGTGGACATCGCTGCGTCTCCTGTGTCGTCGGTGGAATCGTGCCGGCACGATAGCGTCGAAAAACTGGCTGCCCCGCGTGCGGGCGGCATTTTAGAGAACTAGCCTCGTCACCACGCCATGCGCGCACGCACGGGGCATCCTCAAATGCGGATCGACAGCACCGGCCCCGTGACCCATGCCGTTTCCCGCCGCCTACGCCTTGACGCGCTCCAAGCGCAGGCGCTTGCCGCGCAGCTCGTGACCGTCCAGCGCCTCGATCACGCGGTCGGCCTCGGCCGAGGGGACCGACAGGAACGAGAAGCGCTCGAGCACGCTGACGTCGCGCACGGCCTCGCCATCGAAGCCCGTCGCAGAGGTGACCGCGCCGACGATGTCCGCCACGCGCAGGCCGGCGGCACGCCCACCGCCGAGCACGAGCTTGGCCGACGGCTCGGCGCGCGTCGCGTGAGATTTGCGGCTTGGAGTGCCGGCGCGGGCGCTCCTTCACCGGCGTGGGTGGCGCCTTGGCGTCCTTTCACCATGCCGCGATCTTGGTGCCGATGTGGCGCTCGATCGCCTCCAGCTCGCGCGTCTGGCGCGACTCGACGAACGTGATCGCCCGTCCCGAGCGTCCCACGCGGCCGGTGCGCCCGATGCGGTGCACGTAGGTGTCCGGCGAGGTGGGCACGTCGTAGTTGACGACGTGCGTGACCGTCGAGATGTCAAGCCCACGAGCGGCCACGTCGGTGGCGACGAGGATCGGCACGCGCCCGCCCTTGAAGGCGAGCATCACGCCGTCGCGCGAGCCCTGGGACATGTCGCCGTGCAGCGCCCGCACGTTCATCCCCCCGTCGCGCAAGGTACGGAACAGCTGGTCGCAGCGGACCTTGGTGCGCACGAACACGATCGCCTGCTCGGGCCGCTCGGCGCGCAACACCTCGACCAGCTTGGCGGCCTTGTCGCGCGTCTCCACGGAGAGCTGAAACTGGGCGACGGTATCGATCGTGAGCGTCGCCGCCTCGACCTGGATCACCTCGGGGTCGTACATGTACTTGTCGGCGAGCTTGCGGATCGGCGGAGGCATCGTCGCCGAGAAGAGCGCGGTCTGGCGTCCTGAGGGAGTCATCGAGAGGATCTTCTCGACGTCTTCCAGAAAACCGAGGTCGAGCATCTCATCCGCCTCGTCGAGCACCACGAAACGGCAGTCGTGCAACACGATCGAGTTGCGCGAGATCAGGTCGAGCACGCGCCCGACCGTGCCGACGACGATGTGTCCCCCGGCGCGCAATTGCGCCTGCTGGGTGCGGATCGGCGCGCCGCCGAACACCGCCACCACATCCAGCCCGCTGTGTGCGCCATAGGTGCGCAGCGCCTGGGTGACCTGGATGCACAGCTCGCGCGTCGGCGTCAGCACCAGCGCCTGCACCTCGTGCACCTCGGGATCGATGTACTGCACGATCGGCAAGCCGAAGGCCGCGGTCTTGCCGGTGCCCGTCTGTGCCTGACCGATCACATCACGACCTTCGAGCAGCGGCGGGATCGCCTGCTCCTGGATCGGCGAGGGCGACTCGTAGCCGACGTCGCGCAGCGCTTGCAGGGTCTGCTCGGAGAGGCCGAGCTCGGCGAAGGTCTTTGTCATGCGCGACAGCAGCTTACGTGCTCGCGCTCCTCAGCCGCGCAAGCGGTCGCTTTGTCGAGTCACCCGCCGAGGCCGCGCGATGCGCCGTCATGCCTCACCCGCGCACCACCAAGTCGCGCCACATCGCCCGCGGGGCGCGCTCACAGCGGTGGGATCGAGCAACAGCTTGCCGGTGGTGCGCCGCTCGCGCAGATCGACATGCGCCTGCGGCGGCGTCCTCCAGGGCGTATGTGCCCCGCCCACCACCACGCGCAGCTCGCCCCGGGCGGCCGCACGAACAGCTCGGTCAAGCGCGTCGGCCACCATCGCCGGCCGCTCCAGGCAATGGAACAGGTAGAAGCCGACGACCGAGCGCGAATGGCGCAGCAGCGAGCCGGTGCGCATCTCGTTGGGCTGCTTGCGAGGCGATCCCGCAGACGACGATCCGCCCGAAGTGCGCGAGCGCCCGGTAGGAGCGCTCGAACGTCTCCCCTCCGGCCATGTCGAAGACGACGTCCACCTCGCTGCCCCTCGTTGGCCTCGATCAAACGCTCGGTGAGGCCCTCGGGCTCGGAGTCGATCGCGACGTCGGCGCCAAGCTCCAGCGCCAGCTCGCGCTTGCTCTCGCTCGAGGCGACCGCGATCACCCGCCCCGCGCCGAGGGGTCGGCCGAGCTGGACGGCCAGCGAGCCGACGCCCCCGGCCGCGGAGTGCACGACCACGCTCTCGCCCGTCGGCCACGCGACCGGCGGTGCGATAGAGGTGCCAGGCGGTGAGGCCCTGAATCAGGATGCGCAAGCGCCGTCGCATCATCGACGTCGTCGGGAATCGGGAAGCTGTGCGCCGCGGGCGCGAGCGCGTACTCGGCATAGCCGCCGTCCCTGTGAGCGCAACCACGCGCTGACCCTCGCTTCAGGCCGCTGTCGGGCGGCGTGGAGACGACCGTGCCCGCCACCTCGCCGCCGGGGACGAGCGGAAGCGTGGCCTTGCGCACATAGGAGTTGGTGCGGGTGTGGGTGTCGGCGAAGTTGATCCCCGCCCGGCTCACGCGGATCAGGAGTCTCGCTCGGGGCCGGGCTCGGGGGTGGGCAGCTCCACGAGCTTCATCACCTCCGGCCCGCCGAACTCGCTGATCTGGATGGCGCGCATCGGGGCCGAGGCTATATCGACCGAAATGCCGATGCCCCCGTCCCCGCGGGGGGCATCGCCATTTTGCGACACATCCAGGCGCTGAAGATCGCGGCCCCAGAGCCTCGACGATCCCGCCCTATATGCCAAGGCACCATCCCACCGCATCCTCAGATAGGGTCTGCGCCATGCCAATAACCGTTGTCGGATCGATCGCATATGACGCCGTAAAGACCCCCTTCGGCGAGCGCGAGCGGATGCTCGGCGGCGCCGCCGTGCACTTCGCCCTGGCCGCCTCGTTCTTCGAGGAGGTGCTCGTGGTAGGCCCGGTGGGCGACGATTTCGGCGAGCCGCAGCTCGAGGTGATGCGCCGCCGCGGCGTGGACGTCTCGGACATCGAGCGCGTCGCCGGCGGCAAGACGTTCTTCTGGCGCGGCGAGTACGGCTGGGACCTGAACTCGCGCGAGACGCTCGACACGCAGCTCGGCGTGTTCGAGGGCTTCCAGCCGAAGCTGTCCGAGCGCTCGCGCGCAAGCGAGGTGCTGTTCCTGGCGAACATCGTGCCCGACCTGCAGATCGAGGTGCGCGAGCAACTGCCTGACGCCCGCTTCGTGGCGCTCGACTCGATGAACCTGTGGATCGACATCGCCAAGGACCAGCTCGTGCGAGGCGATCGAGAGCGTCGACTGCCTGATCCTCAACGACGCCGAGCTGCGCCAGCTGACGGGCAAGCCGAACCTCGTGTCGGCGGCGCGCGAGATCCTTGCCTGGGGCGCGAGCGCGGCGAATCGAGTCAGGCGACGACGAAGCTTCGCCCGATGAGACATCCAGCCCACGGCGCGGGCCAAGCGTGATCGTGGCCAAGCAGGGCGAGTACGGCGCGGCGCTCGTCACCCGCGAGAGCTTCTTCGCGCTGCCCGCATATCCACTGGAGAATGTGATCGATCCCACCGGCGCCGGCGACACGTTCGCGGGCGGTTTCGTCGGCTACATCGCCGCCCACCCTGAGGAGGAGCTCTCAGACGAGCTGCTGCGCCGCGCGATGGCGCACGGCACCGCACTTGCCTCCTTCAACGTGGAGGAGTTCGGCACCGAGCGCATCGAACGGCTCACGGGCGAGGAGATCGCCGCGCGTGTGGAGGAGCTGCGCGAGTTCACCCAGTTCAGCGGCGCCCCGTTGAAGCTGCGCGGCTGAGAGGGGCGATCCGCCCGCGTGCGCGGAGGGAGAGCCGCGCCCAGGAGTGCGCGACTCCCGCCGCTTGGGCGGAGGAAGCTACGGTCAGGCGTTGGGGAAGCCGGCGGCTTCCAGACGCGGGACCAGGTTGGGGATGAACGTCGGAGAGAGCGCTTTGGCGGCTTCGGCAACCGTGCCGGTCGCGGGCAGCGACGGCAGTACGGCGCTGTCGTTGAACTGATCCTTGATGAAGCTGAGGTGGCTGGCCTCGTTGGTCGCCACCTTCGCCGCGATGACCTTCAGTTCATTTGAGCTGAGCGTTTCCACGGCGCCCAGATAGGTCTGCACGAAAGCCGTCTCCAGCGCAACGCCAGTCTTCAGCAGTGCGTGTCCGCTTGAGAGCGCGCTTGAAGGGATCTTCAGTTCCAGCCCGGTAGGGGTCTTTGCGCCGAGCGCTTTTGCGAGCAGCGCCTTGTGGTCTTCCTCGTTCTTCAGCGCCGCCTTGAAGTAGTCGATGTCTTCGAGCTTTGGGTGCTTGAAGGAGTGGAAGTTCTTGATGATCGCCGAGTAGACGAATACGGCGAGGCTCTCGGCTCCATAGGCCGCCTGGAGCGTCGAGTTGTCGCTCACGCCGCCGGAGGCGGCGAAAGAGATGCCGGTTACCTGGCCGAGCATCGCACCGCCGGCCACCAGCGCAATGCCGCCCTTGGCGCCGTTGCGCAGGAACTGGGAGCGGCTGAAACCGCCCGCTGACTGCGTGGGCTCGAGCGCGGTATCTGGGCGATCGAGGAGATTCGCTTGACTGTCCATGGGGTCCTCACATTCTCGAAGTTGACCGGATCGACGATGAAAGGCCGGGGGGCTTTAGTCATCGTCCGGGGGTTCTTCGCAGAGGCCCGCTCAGTGGATCAGCACACGCCGTAGTTCCATGATTGGAAGGTTGCACCCCTCCCCCAGGGCCTGCTCCCAGCTCCCTCTCCACAGGCTTGTGCCGGCAGCCAGGCGGGTATACGATCAGAGAGAGGTGGATGCCTGGACTTTCATCTGGCTGATGTTCATTCTGAAGATCCCGATCGTCGGGCTCTATTTGATCGTGCGCTGGGCTGTACGCCAGACGCCCGAGGCGGCAGGAGAGGACGGCGGCATCGGTCCGCTTCCAGGCCCAGCGCATCCGCACCATCCCTCGATCCGCACCACCCACGCACACGGTTGCCGCGGCCGCCGCGGCGCGGCCCACATGGAGACGCCCCGTGCGCGGCACCCGCACGCGTGCGCACCGTTGCCGCGCGCAGTCGGCTCACCCAGCGTTGACAGCCATTTGGCACAGCCGGCTCATCCGCCGTTGACGGCTCAAACAAGCCATTTCACAGCTTGCGCACGAGTCACGCGGCCATGTGTCGCATAATCGGGTAGACAGCAACCGTCGACTGGAGGAAAGATGGGCACCGAGACACAGACTCAGCACGGGACGACCAACGGTGCTCCTGCCCCTGGGGATGCCCCGCGGGGCTCAGCCTCCGGGGCACAAACGCTGAGCGTCACCGACAACCGCACCGGCAAGACCTACGAGCTGCCCGTCACCGACGGCACCGTGCGCGCGATGGACCTGCGCCAGATCAAGACCGGCGAGGACGATTTCGGCCTGATGGCCTATGACCCGGCCTACATGAACACGGCGTCCTGTCGCAGCGCGATCACCTACATCGACGGCGAGGCAGGCATCCTGCAGCACAGGGGCTATTCGATCGAGCAGCTGTGCGAGCACTCCACCTATTTGGAGGTGGCCTACCTGCTGATCAACGGTGCGCTGCCGACGCAGAAACAGCTTGACGACTGGGTCCACGAGATCACGATCCACACGTTCGTGCACGAGAACGTCAAGGACTTCATGCAGGGCTTCCGCTACGACGCGAACCCGATGGGGATGCTGGTCGCCTCCGTCGGCGCGTTGTCGACTTTCTACCCCGACGCCGGCCAGATCCACGACGAGCAGGTCCGCGCCATGCAGATCACCAGGCTGCTCGCGAAGATGCCGACGCTGGCCGCGTTCGCGTTCCGCCACAACATGGGGCAGCCCTACGTGTACCCAGACAACGACCTTGCCTATGCCGGCAACTTCCTCGGGATGATGTACAAGATGACCGAGCTGAAGTACCAGCCCGATCCCCGCTTGGAGAAGGCGCTCGACGTCCTCTTCATCCTGCACGCCGACCACGAACAGAACGCCTCGACAAGCGCCGTGCGCTCGGTTGGCTCCACGCAGGTAGACCCTTACTCGGCCGTGGCGGCCGGCGTGGCGGCGCTGTACGGGCCGCTGCACGGCGGCGCCAACGAGCAGGCGCTGCGCATGCTGCGCAGGATCGAGTCGCCGCGCAACATCCCCGACTTCCTGGAGAGCGTCAAGGCCGGCAACGAGCGCCTGATGGGCTTCGGCCATCGCGTCTACAAGAACTACGACCCGCGCGCGCGCATCATTCGCAAGCACCTCGACGCGGTGTTCGAGGTTCGCGGCACCAGCCCACTGCTCGATATCGCGACTGAGCTCGAGAAGCGGGCGCTCGACGACGACTACTTCACCTCGCGCAAGCTCTACCCCAACGTGGACTTCTACTCGGGCCTGATCTACGAGGCGCTCGGCCTGCCGGTGGCGATGTTCCCGGTGATGTTCGCGATCGGGCGCACCAGCGGCTGGATCGCGCAGTGGCTGGAGATGGTCGAGGACCCAGAGCAGAAGATCGCGCGCCCACGCCAGATCTACACGGGCGAGCGCGACCTCGACTACGTGCCGATCGCCAAGCGGGTCTAGACGTAACCTCCCAAAAGCGAGTGACTTTGATTGGAGGTTATGGATTAACCTCCAATCAAAAGGGCCCTACAACACCAGCGTCGCTCCATAGCGGCGCAGCCAATCGCGCTGCTCGCGCCAACCGGGGTAGCGACTCTGCACCAAAGCCCAGAAGCGCGGCGAGTGGTCGCGGATCTCCAGGTGGCAGACCTCGTGCCAGACCACGTAGTCGAGCACCGGCTCGGGGGCCAACAACAGGCGCCAGTTGAAGCTCATCGCGCCCTTTGCCGAGCACGAGGCCCAGCGCGTGCTCTGCGCGCGGATCGAGAGGCCGCTGTAGGAGGCGCCCACCTGCTCCACAGCCCCGTCCAGACGCATGGCGACCTCCTCGCGCGCCAGTCGGCGGTACAGGCGCTCCACGGCCGGCCGATGATCGCCCACAGGCACGAACAGCTTTTCCCCACGACGGTGGGCACGCGTACGCCCAGGCTGCGGGACCAACTCGAGCGAGGTACCGAGATAGGGGACGGTCCCCGCTCGCTCGGCTAGGAGTGCCAATGCCCGGCGACCCTCCGACAGCCGCCGCTCTATCCAAGGGGCAAGCTCGCGTACGGCGGCCGCGGCCGCCTTTTCCGGGGCGTGCTCAGGCAGGACGACCTCGACACCGGTGTGGGCGCGCACGTTGACGCGCACTCTGCGTGCGCGCCTGGAGCGGCGCACCGTGTACTCGATCTGACTGGAGGTATCCACGTCGATCAGGGTACGGACGGGCGCGGGCGGATGTCTTCAAAAACCGCGATGCCCCGCGCGCGCACGCGGGGCATCGCCCAAAACCGAACACAACAACATCCCAGAGCCAGCCTTGCAGGCCCCATAATCTCAACCATGGCCAAGTCGATCGTGAAGCTGCCCGCCACCGTGCGCGAGCCCTACGAGGTCTTCGTCAACGGCGTGCCCCAGCGCGAGGGCATCGACTTTCAGGTGAAGGGTCACACCCTGATGTTCGACGGAGAGCTGCGCAAGGACCACATCTCCAAGCGCCGCTGGTTCTTGGGCGCCTGGGGCGTGGGCACCTACAAACAGGACGACTCGGTGGACGTGCGCTACGAGGCGGCGGACGGCTCGCCGCGCGTGGCCGAGGCGCTCGAGATCGAAGTGGGATAGACAGCCTTCTCCCAAGGCCGCACAAGCTTCAGAGCGCCCAGGATGGCGCGCGTCGCCGGGGAGCGGTTGAGCGTGTAGAAGTGGATGCCCGGCGCGCCGGCGGCCAACAGCTCGGCGCACTGCAGCGTGGCGTAGGCGACGCCGAAGTCGATCACGGCCTCTGGCGCGTCCTCACGGGCGTGTAGCTCTTGGCGCAGGCCGTCGGGGATCGAGGCGCCGCACATGCTGGTCATGCGCTCCAGCTGTCCGATCTGGGTAATCGGCAGGATGCCGGGGATGATCGGCACTGCGATTCCCGCCGCGCGCGCACGCGCGACGAAGTCGAAGTAGAGCGCGTTGTCGAAGAACAGCTGGGTGATCAGGAAGTCCACGCCGGCGGCGACCTTCTCGGCCAGATATTCGACATCGGCCTCGGGGCTTGCGGCGTGGATGTGCGTCTCGGGGAAGCAGGCGGCGCCGATCGCGAACGGGTAGTCCGCTCGGATCAGCTGCACCAGCTCGCATGAGTACTCGAGGCCTCCCTCGGTCTTGACCCAGTCCTCCTGGCCGGCTGGGGGATCGCCGCGCAGCGCGAGCACGTTGTCGATGCCGGCGGCCTGCATCTCCTCAAGCGTCGCGCGTAGCTCGGGTACGGTGGCCGACACGCAGGTGAAGTGGGCCATCGCCTCTAGCCCGTACTGCTCCTTGATGCGCTTGACGATCGCGATCGTCTTCTCGCGCGTGGAGCCGCCCGCGCCGTAGGTGACCGACACGAACGCGGGCTCGAGCGTTTGCAGCTCGGCAAGCGCCGCGTACAGGTTGCGCTCGCCCTGCTCGGTCTTGGGGGGAAAGAACTCGAACGAGAAGACTGGCTCACTGCCGGCGAGCAGCTTATCGATCCGCATCGGCAAAGCCTAACACGAGCGTGTCAAGGTTTGGGGGGTTTGGGGGGTTTGAGGAGTTTGAGGGGTTTGAGGAGTTTGAGGGTTTGAGGGTTTGAGCTTGGGATTTTGGGATTGGCTGCGGCCCTGCGGGCCTACGCCGTGGCGTGCGTGGTCGCACGCCAACGCTTGGGGTCGTCCCCAACGCACTCAGCCTGGCCCACAACCTGCAAGTGCGTGAGCATCGCGAGCGTCTCCGAGAGCAACCATGGGCCGCCATGGGTAGCCAGCTCGTCGCTGAAGATGCGCGGCACGATCTCAAAAGCCGTGAGCGGCTCGGCCACGATCGCGCCGCGCACCTTCTCCAGACGCTCGGCGACCAGCTCGCGGTTGCCGTCGATGTGCGCACGCACGTCGGTGAACGTGCGCCCATGGCCGGGCAGGCACAGGCGTGCTCCGAGGCGTTCGACCACACCCAGCGAGTCGACGAATTCGCCGACCGGGTCCGGCGAGTAGCCGAAGTCGAAGAACAGCGAGATGCGCCCGAGCAGGTGATCGCCGGAGATCAACAGGCGCCGCTCGGGCTGGAACAGGCACACGTGCGACGGCGCGTGGCCGGGCGTCTCATACACGCTCCAAGGCCCGAGGTCGGTGTTGACGACCACACCGGGGAGCAACTCGCGATCGGGCGCGATCACTGCTGAGATGCCCGATTCGTGGTGCTCGCGCTCCTCGGCAAAGCGCCGCAGGGGCTCCTCGGGAACACCCGACTGGCGCGCGACTTCGATGCGCCTGGCAAGTGTCGCCCGTGGGTCCTGCTCGCCGACCGACATGTGCTCGTATTTGGGGTGCATCCACAGCTCGCAGCCGGTCCGCTCCACGATCGCGCCGGCCTGGCCGTAGTGGTCGGAGTGGGCGTGCGTGCAGACGACCAGGCGAATGTCCTCGACGGCAAGCCCACACATCGCAAGCGCACGTTCGAGCTGCGCCATCGAGCCGGGCTCGCCTGGGCCCGGCGGGGTGTAGTAACCCGTGTCGAAGAGTACGACACCGTCGCCTGCCTTGACCGCCCAGGCGTTGCCGTGAGGCACGCCCGGCCAGGGCAAGGGCAGGCGCAGGCGATAGACGCCCGCCAGGACGCGCTCACCCCTGCCCAGCTCGCGTTTACGGGCCGGCTCGCTCACCACCGCGGAGACTACTAGCGGGGCTCGCGCTTGGAGATTGAGCGCCCTAGACTCTTGATCATGCCGGCGTCCGCTCAGGACGCTGACTCCGGCCGTGAGCGGGGCGGTCGGCCAAGCCGGAGCACCCGAGGGGCACACCCAGAGGTGACACATCCGAGGGCACACCCCAAGGGCATACCCCGAGGGCACAGGCAGGCAGGCAGGCGAGCCGCAAAGGAGACGAGATGGTTGACGACGGGGCTGAGATACCCTCAGGGGCACAAGAGGACAGGGCAGCGGCGAAGGTGCAGGAGGCCGCGGCGCACATCCACAAAGCGAGCGCCAGCACGAAGGCGGCTGCGAACGGTGCCGGCAGGAGCGATACCGAGGCGGTGGCACGGCGCTACTTCGACGCGATCGCTGCACGCGACGTCGAGGCAGCCGTGGCGCTTTGGGCAGATGGCGGGCGCGAGCACGTACGCGGCCAGGTGGACGTGTTGGCCCCCGAGGGCGTGCGCGAGTTCATCGGCGGGCTGATCGAAGCGATGCCGGACATGAAGATGGAGGTCGTCGAGACCACCACCGAGGGCGAGCGCTGCGCGGTGCGCTGGACGATCACAGGGACGTTCGCCGGGCCGGGAGCGTTGAACGGCGTGCAGGCCACCGGCAGCCCGCTGAAACTGGAAGGCGTCGACGTGTTGACGGTACGCGACGGGCTGGTGCAGGCAAACGACGCTTTCTCCGACGGGATGACGGCTGCGCGGCAGATCGGGCTGATGCCGCCGCAGGGATCGAGCGCGGAGCAGGGCATGACGGGTGCGTTCAACGTGAAGACGAAGGTGACGGGCATGTCGGCCGCCCAGGACGCGAGGCTCGTCGCCGAGGGCGTGTGGGTCGTGCAGGGCCACCTCGGGCGCTGCAACGTGTATCTGATCGAGGACGCGGAGCTGGGCGGCGTGACGATCTACGACGCCGGCTCGCGCACGATGATCCACTCGGTCGCCGCCGCCGGCGCCAAGCTCGGCGGGATCAAACGGGTCGTTTTCGGACACGCGCACACCGACCACCGCGGCATAGCACCCGCGCTGATGGCGTGCCGGTGCTCTGCCATCCCGACGAGCGTCCAGGACGCCGAAGGCAGCGGCGGCTTTCGCTACTGGCCCGCTGGGCTCGACGGCCTGCCGACCGCCGCAGCGCCAAGTCCACCGCGCCCTGCACCGCTACGCCTGGGACGCCGGACCGGTGCAGATCGCGGGCACCGTCTCCGAGGGCGATGAGATCGCCGGCTTCGGGGTGATCGAGCTTCCCGGCCACGCCCCGGGGCAGATCGGGTTGTGGCGCGAATCCGACCGGCTGGCACTCGTGAGCGACTGCTTCTACACGATTGACCTGTGGGCACGCTCCCGTCCCCCGCACGTGCCGGACCGCATCTACAACTACGACACCGGCCAGGCCAAGGCCTCGATCCGCAAGCTCGCGGAGATGGAGCCGGCGGCGGCGTGGCCCGGGCACGCCAAGCCCGTCACCGGCGACGTGCGCACGCAGCTGTTGAAGGCCGCGGAGACGATGTAGCGTAGGACCGCGGAGACGATCGAGGCCGACGAACGCGACAACCGAGACCCGCGACCCGGCCATCGCGTCGAGACGCGAGCCCACCGATCCGATTGAGCTGACTGGACATGGCCAAGAAGACCCGCAAGCGCGAGAAGCTGAGCGCACCCACAAGCGACTACACCGACCCGCAGGGCAACGTGCTGACGCTACGCGGGTCGTTCACCGCGGGCGCGCGGCGCGAGTACGCCGAGACCCTGTCAGGCATCAGTGCCCGTGCCGCTTCCACACAAGAGGACTCATGGCAGCGCGCCGTGGAGCTGCTTTTCGAGCGCCTGGCTGTGCGCTGGAGCATCGCCGGCGCCCCGATCGAGCGCCAGAAGGAGCTGCTCGCGCGCCTGCGCGTTGCCAGCCCCGAGGAGCGCGCTTGGGTACGGGACACGCTGCGCGAGCACTGCGCCGAGTGGTTCCCGGACGTGCAGGCCCCATAGAAGGTCTTTAAAAGCGACCTGCACGCATCGACCCCTATTGGTATAGACCCGGGGAATTTATTTTGGTACCTAATCTTTAGGTAAGCGTTCGCAAAAGGGGGTGTTGAACAGACCCCTCAAAAGATGAGTCATACACACAGCGTGCGATGCATCGTGAACCCCGCCGCAGTGTTCATTTGAAAGACGTTCTCAGGACGTTAGCGGACTCGTCAGCCGGGCTCGCCGACCAACTCCAAACGCGGCCCGTGTGCGTCGCCGGCCGAGACGAAGCGCGCGTTGGCGGGGCTCAAAACGAACTCATATGACTCGCCGTCCTCGCCCTGGACGCTCAAGCGGCTGCCGTCGTCGTGGACAGCGACGACCGTGCCCTCTTCGAAGCCCCCGCCGAAGTGCTTGATACGCGCAGACGCCCCGACACGTGGAAGCGGTCTTGTCGGGCCGAGCATCACGACTGAGGCATAACACAAACGTCACACCCGGGCGCCGCGTGCGCCCGCCGCGACCGCTACCGTGGCGAGACAATGCGCCGCACAAAGATCGTCGCCACCATCGGCCCCGCCTCGCGCGAGCCCGAGACGCTGCTCGCGATGGTGCGCGCGGGGATGGACGTCGCGCGCCTGAACTACTCGCACGGCACGCTGGCCGAGCACGAGGAGACGGTGCGTCGCGTGCGCGACGCCGCCGGGCGCGCGGGACGACCTGTGGCGATCCTGCAGGACCTGCCCGGGCCGAAGCTGCGCATCGGCCCGCTGCGCGAGGACATCGTCGAGCTCAAGCCAGGCGACTTAGTCACGTTCAGCTGTGGCGAGGAGCAAGTCGGCGACGCCGCGCCACATGTCGATCACCTGGCCCGGGCTTGCCGCGGCGTTGACACCCGAGGAGATCCTCTACCTGGCCGACGGCTCCGTGCGCCTGCGCGTGCGTGCCGTGCGCGTCGAGCAGGGCGAGGTCGACGCCGAGGTCGAGGTCGGCGGCGCGGTGGCATCGCGCCAGGGCCTCAACATTCCCGGCCCCGCCCATGCCTTGCCGTCGGTGCCGGAGGAGGACCTGGAGCTGCTGCGCCACGGCGAATCGATCGGCGTCGACATGGTCGCCCTCTCGTTCGTGCGCTTTCCCTCGGACGTCGAAACCGTGCGCGAGCACACGCGCCTGCCGCTGATCGCCAAGATGGAGAAGCCCCAGGCGGTCGAGCACGCCGAGGCGATAATCCGCGCCGCCGACTGCGTGATGGTCGCGCGCGGCGACCTCGGCATCGAGATGCCGATCGAGCAGGTGCCGGCGGTGCAGAAGAAGCTGCTCGAGCAGGCCGGCTACCTCGCCCGCCCCTCGATCACCGCGACGCAGATGCTCGACTCGATGGTCACCTCCTCACGCCCCACTCGTGCGGAGGTGGCGGACGTGGCCAACGCGATCCTCGACGGTACCGACGCGGTGATGCTCTCCCAGGAGACGGCGATCGGCGCCTACCCGGTCGGGGCCGTGGAAATGATGGCCGCGGTGGCCGTCGAGGCCGAGGCGATCGCTCCCTATGAGGACTGGAACGCCGCGCGCGTGCGTCGCTCCGAAAGCGACCCCGCTCACACCGTCGCCCACAGCCTGTGCCTGGCCGCGCGCGAACTCCAGCTCGACGCACTGATCGTGCCGACGCTCTCCGGGCGCTCGGCGCGACTGGTCTCAGCCCACCGCCCCACGGTGCCGATCTACGCGCTCTCCCCCGGACGCGAGACGGTACGCCGCTGTGGCTTGATGTGGGGCGTGCAGGCCTCCTCGATCCGCCGCCACGAGACGACCGAGGAGCTGATCGCCGACTCCGCCCGGCGCGTGGTCGAGCTCGGCTGGTGTGAGAAGGGCCAGCGCGTCGGCATCACCGCGGGCTTGCCCAGCGGGCGACCGGGAACTACGAGCTTGATGCAGATACAGGTGCTTTAGCTCGGCGCTGCCGGATTACGAGGCCCGCCGTTGCAACCGGCCTCAATGGACCTGTTCGAACGTACCGGCGAATCTTGTTTCCCAAAAAAAGAGCCGCTACGCCGCGCCCACGCCCGTACGTTCGTAGAACTCCGCCTCCTCGCGCCCCAACTCGGTAACAGGCGCGTCGCCGTACATCCACTCGCGCGCGATCCGATGCCAGTTGTTGCACGCGCGCAGCTGCGAAAGCACCGCAAGCGTCAGCATCTCCATGCGCCGCCCGAACAGGTGCTCGGGCTGGATCGTCTGATGGCGCATCTCGCGGAAGTGAGAAGAGCGCGGATCCGAGCTCTCGATCATCACCTCTGTCGCGATCTCAGGCTTGAGCTGCACCTCTTCATCGGCGGTCGTGTACCACCAGATCGCAGTCCTCGATGAAGGCGAGCAGATGGTCGGGATCGACGCGCTCCGGTTCGGGCAGGAAGCGCGACTCGGCCAGCAGCGTGTGCAGCGTCTGCGCATCGCCCTCGACCACGGCCCGCTGGCAGGCAAGCTCCAGCTCGACCGGCTCGCGATCGAGGCGCTTGAACAGGCCGAAGTCGAGAAACGCGACGCGCCCGTCCTCCAGCAGCATGAAGTTACCGGGGTGCGGATCGCCCGAGAACTGGCGGTGCCTGTACAGGCAGCCGAGAAAGAAGCGAAACACGATCTCCCCGATCCTGTCGCGCTCGGCCTGCGGATACTCCTTCAGCTGCTCGAAGCCGACCCCACGCACGAAGTCGGTGACCAGCACGTGCTCGCGCGAGAGCTCGCTCACGACCTCGGGCACCACGATGAAGGGATGCCCCTTGAAGATGCGCGCCAGCGAGCGCTGGTTCTGGGCCTCGAGCTCGTAGTCGAGCTCCTCGCCGATCCGGTCGCGGATCTCGGCAGTCACGCCCTTCACGTCGAGACTCGGCGTCATGCGCTTGAGCAGCCGCATGATCATCCCAAGGTTCTGCATGTCCGCGCGAACCGCGGCCGCCACGCCTGGATACTGCACCTTGACGGCGACCTCGCGGCCGCCCGCCGTCCGCCCGCGATGGGCGCTGTCACCAAAGACGTCATCGCGCAGCCTCGCCCGGTACACCTGCCCGATCGACGCGGCCGCGATCGGCTGCTCGTCGAACTCGGCGAACACGTCCGCGATCTTCTCTTCGAGATCGTCCTCGATCACGCTTCTTCATCTGCTTGAACGACACGGTCGGCGCCGCGTCGCGCAGCTTGGACAGCTCGCGCTGGAACTCCTCGCGGTGCTCCTCCGGCACGAGCCCGACGTCCAGGAACGACATCACCTGACCCAACTTCATCGCGGCCCCCTTCATCGTCCCGAGCGCCGCCACGATCTGCTTGGCGGTCTCCAGCTGGCGACGGGCACTTGCCTCCTGGGCGCCCTGCTCGCTGCGCCCGACGTTTGCCGCCTTGGTGCCGAGACGCTTGACGCTCTCGCTTGCGGCGAGCCGGCCGACGGTGGCGGTGCGACGCACCCTCGATGTTGGGATCTTCTCCTGCGCCACCCTTTGAGTTTACGAGTGCCGCGGCGGGGGCGGTCGGGTAAGCCACAAGGGAGGTCGGATACCTCGCAAAGTGACGATGCCCCCCGCGCGCGCGGGGGCCATGCCTGTTATGAAGACAGTTCCACGCGGGAGCCGGGGACGATGTCGTCTTTGCCGTCCGGCCAGCGCACCCATGCCTTCTTGCCGCCGTCGTAGTCCTCGCCGAGCAGGATCAGCGTCGCCGGCTCGCCGAGCGCCATACAGGCCTCGGTGCCCTCCGGGTCGAGGCCACGCCAAACTCGGATGAACGAGTTCTGCTCCCACTCGCGCGCGACGCTCGTCGCGTCGGTGTGGCCGGGATAGACGATCGTCTCCCCCGGCAGCTCCATCAGCGTCCCCATGATCGAGTCGCGCAGGTCGGTGTAGGTCGTGTGACCAGGCGCCCTCACTCCGCCAACGGAGCCCTTGAAAAGGGTGTCCCCGGTGAAGACAACGGCTTCGCCCCCTTGAAAGCCGCCGGGACCGGCGCCGGCACCCGGACGTGTGCTGCCGCTGGGACGCGCCACCAGGAACGAAAGCATCCCGGCAGTGTGCCCGGGCGTGCGCAACGGCCTGACCTCGAGCCCGCCGAACTGCAGCATCTCCCCCGCCTCGATCGTGCTCACCTCAACCCCCTTGGTTACGGAATCGCCCAGCTCGGCCAGCGCCTCGAGCTCGAGCGGATGAATCAGCACCTTGAGCTTCGGCCAGCGCTTACACAGCGCGCCGACCTCGCTGACGTGGTCGAAGTGATGGTGGGTCAGCAGCACGTGCGTTGGCTCGACCTGCAGGCGCTTGGCGGCCTCAAGCAGCGGCGCCACCGGCCCGCCGGCATCGACGAAGAAACCTGGCCCACCTTCGCCGTCGGCGACGAGATAGGTGTTCGAGAGGAACTGTGGATTCGGCGAGCGCTCTATGAGCATGGCGGCCATACTTGCACGCCGGTAAGGATCGAGGCCACCAGGGTACTCGCGGCGAAGCGCACACTTCAAGGCTCGTAGCGAACGATCCTGACGATCGCCGCCGCGACGGTGACTACAAACGGCCCGATCAGAACGCCTCCAAGCCCGCGCACGGCGGCAAGGACGATCACGCCGATCAGCACAAGACACAGCAGGCTCTCGACGAGGAACCTGCGCCACGCCACGAGCCGTCGCGAGGGCCCTCGACCCTTGCGAGCCCTCCGCTTCATCGTGACGAAAAGAGCCGGCGTCGATCAAGGCTCCTACACGATTTCCGTCTGGGCGGCCTTTTATAATTCGCCACATTACGAACCGTAGCAAAAACTTGTGATCGCCCCTCTTGTGACCCTCCCTATGAGGCGAAATCACAACAATAGAACCTAGCCTTGATGAACGAGATCGCAATCTTCGCCAGCAACGTGGCGAGCACCCGAGCGCAAAAGCACCTGAGCCAAACTCAGATCAGCGCCCGCTCGGGCATCCACGTCACCGAGGTCTCACGAATCGAGCGCGGCCTGCGCGACCCGCGCCTGTCCACCTTGCTGCGCTTGGCCCGCGCCCTCGAGGTGCCTCTGGCCCTACTACTGGAGGGCGTCTCCTCCTAAACTTCGCCGATGCCCCTAATACACACGTGCTACCGCATCACGAACATTGACCGCTCGATCGCGTTTTACAACGCGCTTGGCTTCGAGGAGGTGGGACGCATCCCGATCGGCGACGAGGCGATCAACGTCTTCATGAACCAGCCGGGCGACGGCGACATGCCGCGTTTGGAGCTGACATACAACCTCGGCGTCGACTCGTATGAGATCGGCTCGGGTTATGGCCATATCGCGATCACGGCGTCTGACTTGGACGCAATGCTTGCGCGTCTGACGGAGCTGGGAATCCAGCCGGAGAAGCCGCCTTACTCGGTGCGCGAGGGCGGCTCGCGCTTGTGCTTTGTGAAAGACCCTGACGGGTATCGGGTGGAGATTATTGAGCAGGGCTAGCCGGACGGCGCCCCAACCATCTGAAGGACGACTGACCTAGCTTGCGTGGATCGCAGGACGATAGCGCGGCTCTGGGATCGGCAGGCCACCCTCTCGCGCTACTTCAAGCAACCCCTGCTTTGCCTGTTCTACCTCAGCGACGGCCTCCCCCGCGGTCGCGCCAAACGCCGAGCACATCTCCAGGTCGGGGATGTCGGCCACCCAACACTCATCCTCATCGCTATAGAAGACGTTGATGTGATAATCGCTCAAGGTCAGTCCTCCAACTTGAGATCGTAGCGCTCGACGAGCTTTACGAACTGACGAACCTGATAGGTCTTTGCCTGCCCACGCATTGGGTTGCAGGTTGAGGTACTTGCCCATGGCAGGGTGCACGAAGTGGTGGTGACTTCCGCTGATCCGGCGAAGCTCAAAGCCGAGGGCCTCCGCGAGGGAACACAGATCGGCGAAAGCCACGTTGGTGACCGCCCCGCGATTGATGCGCCTCAGAAGCCTTCGCTCGTCCACCCCTTCTACTCCGACGAGGAGGCCAAGAACAGACACGCGCCTATAGTGGTCGCCGAATGGAACTAGGCCTAGCCACCTTCGCCGACGTTGCCCCCGGCGCCTCGCCGGCGCGCGTTGCCCAGCGCCTGCAAGAGCTGCTCGAGGAGATCGAGCTCGCCGACCGCCTCGGCCTGGACGTGTTCGGCCTCGGCGAGCACCACCGGCGCGACTATGCGGTCTCAGCCCCGACGGTGGCGCTTGCGGCGGCAGCCGCCCGCACAGAGAAGATCCGCCTGTCGAGCGCCGTAACAGTGCTCAGCTCGGCCGATCCGGTCACCGTCTTCGAGGAGTTCTCGACCCTCGATCTGCTCTCCGGCGGACGCGCCGAGATCATGGCCGGCCGTGGCTCGTTCACCGAGTCCTTCCCGCTGTTCGGTCTCGATCTGGAGGACTACGACGATCTGTTTGCCGAGAAACTGGAGCTGCTGCTGGCGCTGCGCTCGTCCGAGAGCGTCAGCTGGTCGGGGCGTCACCGCGCCGCGCTGCACGACGCCGCCGTCTATCCCCGCCCGCTGCAGCAACCCCTGCCGGTATGGATCGCAGTCGGTGGTACGCCCGGCATCGGTGGCGCGTGCTGGGATGCTTGGGCTGCCACTGATGATCGCCATCATCGGCGGCGCACCTGCTCGTTTCGCGCCGCTGGTCGAGCTGTATCGCGAGGCGCTGCGCCGCGGCAAACAGGAACAAGCGCCAGGCGACAATCCCGACACGTCGTCGCACGACGCCGTGCACCGAGCCGAACCGGCGGTCGGCCAAGGCGGCCCGGCGGTCGGCATCAACTCGCACATGTACATAGCCGAGGACGCCAAGCGCGCGGCCGACGAGTTCTTCGGGCCCTACTCGCAGATGATGAATCGCATCGGCCGCGAGCGCGGCTGGCCGCCGATGAGCCGCGCGCAGTTCGACGCAGGCTGCGCACCCGAGGGTCATCTGCTCGTCGGCACGCCCGAGGAGGTGGCGAGCAAGATCCTGGCCCACCACGAGCTGTTCCACCACGACCGCTTCCTCGGCCACATCAGCGTCGGCGTGTTGCCACACGAGAAGGCGCTGCGCGCGACCGAGCTGTTTGCGACGGAGGTGGCCCCGCGCGTGCGCGCGGCGCTTGGCCCCAGCGAGACCTCGAGCAGCGCGAATCCACGGCGAATCGATCAGTGCGACCAAGGCTCCGACTGACGCGTCAAGCGGCGCTACCCTTCCTGCCAGCGATGGCTGACACCGGCAAGATCGCCAAGAACCTCGAGCGCTTCGCGCAAGCTGTCGCGGCACACGACCGAGAGAACCCGACGCATACCGCACTACGGGATCGGGCTGGCGCACTTCGACATGGAGCGCCTCGGTCTCGAGGAGGGCGAGGAGATTCTGCCGGGCATCACGATTCACGCCGACAGCGGCCAGAGCGCCAACTTCCGAGTGCTATGCGACGGCGAGCACGACGAGGGCAAGGTCGAGTCCGAGGAAGAGGTCGTCGAGGCGGTCTCAACCCAGGCGCTGCCGATGATCTCGCCCGGCGCCTCGCCACGCGAGCTCTGAGCCACCGCGCTCCGCAACCACCGGGCGAGGGCACGCCGGCCCGCGTCGCGATCATCGCGACGAGCCGCTCGATCGTCGGGCATTGATGCCGTGGCGTGCGGCGGCGCGCAACACAGAGCCAGGGATTGCGTCCAGCTCCGGCGGGCGCCCAGCGGCGATGTCGCGTTGCATCGAGCTGCCGAGCGTGTCGTGCGCGGCGGTTAGCTCGCCGAGCGGATCCTCGCTCGGAATCGCGGCGCCCTCCGCCTGAGCCACCGCGCAGCCCTCCTCGATCGCCCCGACCAGATCGGCGCGCAACTCCGGTGTCGAGCGGATCTCCCCGAGCAGCTTGTCGTACGCACTGGTGGTGCAGGCCAGGGCATTGAGACGCACGAGCTTGGACCACATCACCTGTGCCTCTCCCGTCGCCTACTGTCGCGCGCTGGGATGCCTTCGCCAGCGACGTCGTGCGAGAGCGTGCATCGCCGGAGCGCCGCTCCATCGTGCTCGCCAGCGCTCCATCGGCACGCGCCGATAGCGAGAGGCCATGTCCACACGCAAGAACTGGCTCGTGTGAACCACCACCCCCGGCTCGGGGCGGTCGGCCTCGACGCGGATCGTGCCAGCCACGACCGTCTCCGCGCCAAAGCGCTCGCGCAACACGGCTATGTGGTCGAGCCCGTTGAGCAGCGGCAGCACGAGCTTCGGGGCTGACCGCGATCCGCTCGAGCGCCTCCTCCAGACCGGCGGCCTTGGTGGCGACGATCAACACGTCCACCGGCTCTCCGAGCCTGCGCGAGCCCGCGGGTGAGCGACAAAGTCCCCGAGCAGCACGCTGCTCACACTGCAGTCCCCGCTCGGAGATCGTCTCAGCCGGTGGACTCGCGGGCGACACGGTCACGGGGCGCCCGCGCGCTCGAGCGCGCCCGCAACCAGGCCACCAACACCGCCCGGCCCAAGCACGGCGACGTTCACCGCGGCAGATCCACGAGCACGCCGGGGTTCATGACTCCCTCGGGATCGACCGCCGCCTTGGCGCCGAGCAAAGCCGCGGCAAACGGATCGGGGCGCTGCCGGTCATACCACGGTCGATGGTCTCGCCCCACCGCGTGGTGATGGGTGATCGTGGCGCCCTCCGCGACGATCACCTCCGATACCGCGGCCTTGATCGCCGCCCACTGCTCGACCTCCTCGCCGCGCTGAGCCGGGGCGAGCACCGTGTAGTAAGGAGCGGGACCGTCTGGATAGATGTGAGTGAAGCGGCAGGACACGTGCGCCACGCCGCTTACGTCCTCGGCGGCAGCGCGCGCGGCGGCCATCACACGCTCGTGGAAAGCGCGGGAAGCGATCCCAAGTGATGGCGGTCTCGAACGTCTCTGAGAGGACGCCCATGGCGACGAAGATGTCACGCACGTAGGGGGCACGCAAGAAAGCTTCGCGCCATGCCCCCACCCCGCCCGGCGCGGAGCTGGCGCCCGCGACTCCGAGGCCACGCCGCTCACCGGCGATGCCCCATGCTCGGCGCAGATCGCAAGCGCGCGATCCATCGAGAAGTCGACCGCATGGTCGGTGGACTCGAAGCCGAGCACGAGCAGGGCGAACGTGCCGTCGCCAGACATCGTGAAGCGCGCCTCGGCCGGGTCGATCAGGCGGCAGTTGCTTGGCTTGAGGCCCGACTGGGAGAGCTCCCGCACACATTCCACGCCGAGCGCGAACGTGGAAAAGCGCACGCCCGCCGAGGCACGGTGGGTGGGGCGTGGCTGAACGCGCACCCAGGCCTCGGTGATGACCCCAAGCGCACCCTCCGAGCCTACGAGCAGGCGATCGGGGCTGGGCCCGGCGCCCGAGCCGGGCAGCCGTCGCGAGGCCCAGGTGCCCGAGGGCGTGAGCGCACGCACCGACTCCACGAAGTCCTCGATGTGGGTCCAAACGGTGGCAAAGTGGCCGGCTGCGCGTGTGGCGATCCAACCGCCGAGCGTGGAGAGCTCGAACGACTGGGGGAAGTGCCGCAGCGTGAGACCGTGCTCGGCCAGTTGAGCCTCGAGACCGGGGCCGGTGGCGCCGCCCTGGATCAGTGCGGCGCGCGAGACCTCGTCCACCTCAACTACACGGTCGCAGTCCGCCAAGGTCGATCGTGACGGCACCGTTGTAGGTGTCGTCGACAACCGGCTGTACCCCTCCGACGACGCTTGTACCGCCGCCGTAGGGGATCGCGGCAACGCGCTCGGCCGAGCACCACTCAAGCAGCCGCTCGACGTCGAGCTCGTCGCGTGGGCGAGCGACGAAGTCCGGCGGATGCTCGAAGCGGCCGCGAAAGCCGAGCACGACATCCGAGTAGGACTTGCCGAGCGCGTGCGCAGCGCGCGCGTGCGTGTCGGCCGCACATATCTCGGCGAAGCTCGAGCGGGGGCGACGACCCGTGGCGCGGGCAGGCGTACGTCGTCGAGGCTCACCGGATCCTCGACCTCGACGGGCGGAAAGCCGAGGTGTGCGGCCAGGCCGCCGGCGGCAGCGCGAACCTCCTCGGGCGAAGGCTGCTCGTCCTCGAATCCCCAACCCCAGTGCTTGCGTCTGCGGGCGCTCATCGTGGAGCGAGTGTAGGGGAGCGGATCCTAGCTGATGTCACGGAAATTGGAGCTGGTGGTGGGAGTCAGTTGAGTGCCCCGCGCGCGCGTAGGGCACTCGGAGCGATTCAACACCGAAGATGCCCCGTCGACATTCGAGATGGCACGGGCCACATCCTGATGGCCCGACCCGACATCTTTACCAAACCCAGCCTCTGCGATCACTAGCCTGTAGGAGTGGCCACCAGAGCACAGCCGACGACCAACGAGATGCCCGAAGTGCTGGCACGCGGGCCATGGGATCTCAGCCAGGTGAAGGCCCGCTGGCGCGCCGAGCACTTCGAGCCGCCGGCCGAACATACGGAGGCGGCGGACGCGGCGATCAAGGCGCTGCAGGAGCGGGGCTCGCCGAGTCACGATGGGCTCGCCGGGACGCTTGGTCGACTACAAGGATGGCCCACAAGGCCTCGAGCTGGAGCTGCAGCCGTTGCGCTGGGCGTTGCGCTTGGTGGCGGCAGACGCCTCTTGCAGCGTGGCGGCGCTGTGCGTGACGCGCGCGGCCGACGGGCGCTGGCTTGCGGGCAGACGCGCGGCATGGCTGTCCTCATGGGCGGGGCGCTGGGCGCTAGGCGCAGGTGGCGCTGTAGACCTCGGGGAGAGCCCGGCAGACACACTGGTACGCGAGCTACAAGAGGAGTGGTCTGTCACCCCTGAGCGTGTGCGAGGCGAGGCGTTGGTACGCCTGCCCCACCAGCTCGTGATGTTCGTGGGACAAGCCTGGCTGGCCGAGGGCGCAGAGGTGACCCCTGACCACGAGCACGACGAGTACGCGTGGTGGCCGAGCGAGATCGAGGAATGGCCACCGGAGGCCGAGGAGAGCCTGCGCAGGATGGCGCGCTGGCTGACGGAGTGAGCGCCGTTTCCGAGACTCACGCCGCCGAGAGTGGCAGCTCGGGACTCACTGACCTCCTCGACGGCGTTTACGCGCCTGAAGTGGACCTCGTTCTTTCACTCGTGCGTGTACACCTCGCTGTTGATCTGCGCGTTTGCGCTCGGCAAACCGCAGCCGGAGACACTCGTGCTCGGGTGGACGCACGGGATGCTGTGGATCGGCATGTCGCTTGCCTGCATCGCGGCCGCGCGGATGAGAATCGTCTCATTGCGTCTCGCCGTGGCGGTCGCCGTGCTGGGCGGGATCGGGCCTTTCTTCGGAAGCTGGGAGTTCGTGCGGGAAGGGCGCGCGCGCAAGAACTGTTAGGCAGTGTGAAGAGCGCAGCCGCGCGACCGTTAGGCGTGAAGATGAGCCCCAGTTGCCGGTTCCGGCGGCCGGCGCGCTACAGTGGGGAGCGGATGCCCACCGGCACGACGATCAACGAATGATCGACGTCGTGACCCCTGCAGCCGGCGAGTCTGTCACCGAGGGAACGATCCTCGAATGGCATGTCAAGGTCGGCGACTTCATCAAGGTCGACGACACGATCGTGGAGATCTCCACCGACAAGGTGGATGTCGAGTTGCCCTCACCCGCGAGCGGCACGGTCGCCGAAATACTTGCCGAGGAGGGCGAGACGGTCGGCGTGGGACAGGTCATCGCGCGCCTGCCGGTGGGCGATGGCAGCCTCCGACGGTGGGGGCGACACGCCGATGGATCGGGTAGCGACGGAAACGGCGCAGCGGCATCCGCGCACGCCGACGCAAGCGGCGACCGCCGACGGCGACGGGACGGCCCAGACACAAGCGGCGAGCGACGGAGTCGGTGTGGTGCCCGACGGCGCGCGCGTCTCCCCGGTTGCCGCGCGTGCGGCCGCCGCCGAGGGCGTCGACCTCACACAGGTGTCGGGAAGCGGCCCAGGAGGACGGATCGTGAAGGCGGACGTGCTTGGCGCCGTGCGGCAACGGAGCAAGTAGCGCCACCCAATCCAATCGGCGCAACGGCGCCCCTCAGGCAGCAGCCGGCGAGCGCCAACTGCTCAAGGGTGGCGCGGCGATGCTGGCCCGCTACATGGACGAGTCGCGCTCGATCCCGACCGCCACGAGCTTCAGGACGCTGACCGTGACTGTGCTCGACGGGCGCCGGCGCGAGCTGAAGGCAGCGGGGCGCAAGGTGTCCTTCACCCACCTGATCGCCTATGCGATCGTGCAGGCGGCCGAGCGAGATGCCGAGCGATGGCCCACCACTTCGAGCGAGGTGGAGGGCAAGCCCTATCGCGTGGAGGACGGCCAGGTCAACCTCGGGCTGGCCGTGGACGTGGAGAAGAAGGACGGCTCGCGCACGCTGATGGTGCCGGTGATCGGGGATGCCGGAGGCCTGTCCTTCGAGGACTTCTTGGCCGCCTACGACGCGCTTGTGGAGAAGGCACGCACGAACAAGCTCACGGCGGACGACCTGCGTGGGCGCGAACATCACGCTGACGAACCCGGGCGGGCTCGGCACGATCGCATCCGTTCCGCGCCTGATGAACGGCCAGGGCACGATCGTGGCCACCGGCTCGATCGCCTATCCGGTCGGCCTCGGCAACGTCGGCGAGCAGATCGGCGCCGAGAAGGTCATGACGATGACCTCGACCTACGACCACCGCGTGATCCAAGGCGCGGAGTCGGGGCGCTTCCTTGCGCTGGTCGAGGGACGCCTGCAGGGAGAGCACGACTTCTACGAGAGCGTGTTCGCCTCACTCGGCGTCGAGCTTGGCCCCGCGCCCAGCGCCGCCCGCGCCCCGGCTCGCGCCGCCGCCCGCCGGCGGCGCCCCTACAAGCGAGCGCGCCCGGACGAGCAGATGCTGCAAGCGGTGCAGGCCGCCAGCACGCTGGTGCACCGCTTCCGCAGCCATGGGCACCTCGCGGCGCGCCTGGACCCGCTCGGCTCAGAGCCCGAGGGCGAGCCGCAGCTCGATCCCGAAGCAGCCGGCCTGACGCCGCAGGTGATGGCACAGATCCCGGCGCGCATCCTGCGCATGTACGTGCCGGGCGAGACGCTTGCCGAGGCGCTGCCGAACCTGCGCCAGACCTACTGCGGCACGATCGCGTATGAGATCGAGCACATCTCCTCGCACCGGCAGCGCGTGTGGCTGCGCGAGCAGATCGAGTCGGGCACCTTCCGCCAGCCGCTGGGCGTCGAGGAGCGCAAGGCGCTGCTCAAGCGCCTGATCGAGGTTGACGCGCTCGAGCGCTTCATGCACAAGGCCTACCTCGGCCAGCACCAGTTCTCGATCGAGGGGCTGGACATGACCGTGCCGATGCTCGACGAGCTGATCCAGCTCGCCGCCGCGCACGGCGGACACGAGGTCGTGGTGGGGATGGCTCACCGCGGACGGCTGAACGTGCTCGCCCACAACCTCGGACGCCCCTACGACACGATCTTCGCCGAGTTCGAGGGCGCCTCGACGCTCGAGGCCGTCACCACGATTCCCCAGGGCGGGACCGGCGACGTCAAGTACCACCACGGCACGCAGGGCTCCTACAAGCTGCCCGACGGCGGCACGATCCGCGTCAACCTGGAGTCCAATCCAAGCCACCTGGAGTACGTGTCGCCGGTCGTGGAGGGGGCAACGCGCGCCGCGCAGACCTCGCGCACACGGACCGCGCGCCCACCAGGACACCAACGCGGCGGTGCCGATCGTGATCCACGGCGATGCCGCCTTCCCCGCCCAGGGGGTGGTGGCCGAGACGCTCAACCTGCAGGCGCTCGACGGCTACCAGGTGGGCGGCACGGTGCACCTGATCATGAACAACCAGGTCGGCTTCACGACCGATCCCGACGACGCCCGCTCGACACGCTGGGCATCGGATCTGGCCAAGGGCTTCGACGTGCCGATCATCCACGTCAACGCCGACGATGTACCGGCCTGCATGAGCGCGGTGAGCCTCGCGTTTGCCTTCCGCCAGGAGTTCGGGCACGACGTGCTGATCGACCTGATCGGCTACCGACGCTTTGGGCACAACGAGTCCGACGAGCCCGCCTATACCCAGCCGGAGATGTACGCCAAGATCAAGACGAAGAAGCGCGTGTACGAACTGTGGGCCGAGCAGCTCGTCGAGCGATGGAGTGGTCAGCCGCGAGGAAGTCGAGCGCACCGGCCAGGAGGTGTGGGACAACCTGACGATCCTGCACCAGCGCCTGAAGGCGCAAGATCGCCGCCGCGGCCGAGCACGGGACGGTCGAGCAGAGCACCGGCGAGTACCAGCTCGACCGCTCGCCCAGCCCCGACGTCGACACCGCGGTGCCCGCGGCGCGCGTGCGCGAGCTCGGGCTCGAGCTGCTGCGCACGCCCGACGGTTTCACGGTGCATCCCGAAGCTCGTCAAGCAGCTCGAGCGCCGCCGCGAGGCGCTCGAGGAGAGCGAGGCTCGGCGGCGACGACGCGAGCACCGAGAAGGCGCCCGCGCGCATCGACTGGGCGCACGCCGAGGCGCTTGCCTTCGCTTCGCTGCTGACCGAGGGCACGCCCGTGCGGCTCACCGGACAGGACACCGAGCGCGGCACCTTCAGCCAGCGCCACCTGGTGCTGCACGACGCCAAGACTGGCCGAGCCTTCTGCCCGATCCAGTCGCTGCCCGAGGCGCTGGCGCCGATGGAGCTGCACAACAGTCCCGCTCTCCGAGCTCGCTTGCATGGGCTTCGAGTACGGCTACAGCCAGGAGGCGCCCGAGACGCTCGTCCTGTGGGAGGCGCAGTTCGGCGACTTCGTCAACTCGGCGCAGGTGATCGTCGACCAGTTCATCGCCTCGGGGCTTGCCAAGTGGGGGCAGACCTCGCGCCTGACGCTGCTGCTGCCGCACGGCTATGAGGGCTCGGGTCCCGAGCACTCCTCGGCCCGTCTGGAGCGCTTCTTGGCGCTCGCGGCGGAGGGGAACATGCGTGTGGCCAACCTGACCACGCCCGCTCAGTACTTCCATCTGCTGCGCCGCCAGGCCCTGATCGCCAAGCAGCGCCCGCTTGTGATCATGACGCCGAAGTCCCTGCTGCGCCTGCCGCAGGCCACCAACACGGTCGAGGATCTGGCCGAGGGCTCACGCTTCGAGCCCGTGCTTGCCGAGCCGGGCATTGCCGACGAGGCGGCCGTGACGCGGCTGGTGCTTTGCACCGGCAAGATCTACTACGACCTTGCGGGCCACCCCGACCGCCAGGGCAACGACCGCGTCGCGGTCGGTCGCGTCGAGCTGCTCTACCCGTTCCCCGAGCGCAACATCCGCGAGCTGATGGGACGCTACCCGAACCTCGAGGAGATTCTGTGGGTGCAGGAGGAGCCGCGCAACGTTGGGGCGCGTGCGCACATGTTCCCGCGCCTGATGCAGATCATGCCCGAGAACATGCACTTCGGTTTCGTCGGACGGCCCGAGCGAGCCAGTCCCGGCGAGGGCTATCCGGCCGCGCACATCGCCGAGCAGAGCCGCATCGTCAGGACGGCGCTTGACCTCGGCATTCCCGTCTCGCAATATCCGAAAAAGGCTCCCGGCGAGCGCTGATGGGAGCCCTCTGGCGCCGCTTCATGATGGTCATGCGCCAGCGCAAACGCAGGCGCAAGCTGCGCGGCTGACACGCTGGCAGTATTCGCCGCCGCGCGAGTCTGTCAAGGCAAACACCGTGCTCGGCGCGCGGAGGCCTTGCTCTAGCGGCCCCGCCACACCGGCGAGCGCTTCTCGGCAAAGGCCGTGGCACCCTCGCGGGCATCCTCCGAGCTGAAGACCGGGTCAGAGATCGCACTCTGTGCTTCCCACATCTGCTCAGATGACCAATCCCACTGCTCTTGCAAGATGCGCTTGGAGGCCACCAGCGCCAACGGCGCGTTGGCGGCTATCTCTCTCGCCAGCCCAAACGCTGTCTCGACCGCTGCGCCCGGCTCAGCCAGGCGATTGACTAGGCCCAGCTCGCACGCGCGCTCGGCGAGTATCGGCTCGCCGGTCAATGCCAGTTCCATTGCGACGTTGTAAGGCAAGGAGCGCGGTAGACGCAACAAAGCGCCGCCCGCGGCCACCAGGGAGCGCTTGACCTCGGGTATGCCGAGCTTGGCGCCGCGTGCAGCGACGATCAAGTCGCACGCGAGCGCGATCTCTAGGCCGCCGGCCACAGCAAAACCCTCGACAGCCGCGATCAACGGCTTTGCCGATGCCCGCCGCACGATCCCAGCAAAGCCTCGATCGCCCACCCACGGCCGCTCTCCCGTGACGAACGCCTTCAAGTCCATGCCGGCGCAGAAGCCCTTGCCCGCGCCCGTCAGGACGCCGACGCTGAGCGAGCTCTCGCCATCAAGCTCCTCCAGCGCTGCCGCGATGCCTTCGGCCAGCGGCAGGTTCACCGCGTTGCGAGCCTCAGGGCGGTTGAGCGTGATCAGCAGCACGCCTTCGCGCCGCTCGGTGAGCACTGGTCCCCCGGCGGGCTTCTCAGCGTCAGTCATACGCTGGAGCGTACCCGGCGAGGCGCTTGGCGGGCAGGCCCGCGGTCGCCGCCCCGGTAGATGCTGTGCCGCGCCGACCCAAACCGCTACGCCGCAAACAGGCGCAGGTCAGGCTCACGGTTGCCGCGCAGCACTTCGAGGTCTACCTCCACACAGCGAGACCACGCGACTCGGCCAGCACCCTTGCCTGCGGCTTGATGTGCTTGGCAACAAGCACTCCACGACACGAAGCCATTGCCGGGTCCACGCGAATCCGCTCCAGATAGCGCGTTAGCTGCTCGACAGAGTCGAGCGTGGCGATGCGCTTGACCTCCACGGCGACCCATTCGTCCTCGAGGTCCCGGCACATCAGGTCGACTGGGCCGATGTCGGTCGGCCACTCGCGCCGCACCAAGCGGAAACCCTCGCCGCACCAGTGGGGGGCATCGGCCAACAGCTCTTGCAGTTCGCGCTCGACGCCCTCCTTCTCCAGTGTGGCGCTCACGTCCAGATCGTGCTCGACGTCAGTCAGGACCTCGGCGATCGCGATCTCCAGGCGCTCGTCGTCGCGTTGCTTGCGCACGACCAAGCGCCTCAACCGGCCTTCACCGTCGGTGCGGCGCGTGTCGGCGCCGTCTCCGCCTTCGAGCCCATCCCCGTCACGCTCCTCTTCGAGCACCGTCGGCGGGGTCATCCAGTTGAGCGGCTTGACGTTCGGGCCACCGCCATCGGCCCACACCATGAACGTGCCGTCGCCCTTGCACATCAGCAGCAGGATGGCCTCTGGCAAAGCCGTGACGGTACGGCCGATGTAGGTGACCTCACAGCGAGCGACGATCAAACGCACCGGCGGACGGTATCCGCTCGGGCGGTCACCTTCTTGTCCCTCGTCGTGCGCGTCCAGGTTGATCGACTCGCGGAACTCGCGCATGCCCTTGCCGAGCGCGCGCGCGACTTCGGGGAGGCGCTTGGGGCCGAGCACGATCAAGCGCAACCGCGCCCAGGAACAGCAGGTGGACGGGACTGTCGATTCCCATTACCCATCAGGCTAGCGCGTGTCTCGCCGCCGATCCGGCTTTTAGTCTTGACGCGTGGCAGCAGAGACATCGCGCGCGCCCGGGCGCCCCTACCCGCCGCCCGCCGAGAGCGAGCCGTTTTGGCCGGCGCAGCTGACTATTCTCGCCGCGATCGGACTACAGATCGCATTGCCCGCGCGGCTGGTGGCGGGACCTGCGTGGTTGGTGCCGACGTTCGAGGGGGTGCTGTTCATCGGCATGTTCCTGGCGACTCCGCGTCAGCTCGAGCACGAGCACAAGCGTCGGCGGCGGGCCGCGCTCGGCTTGACGGCATTCGTGGGCGCCGCCAACATCTATTCGCTTGCCGCGCTGACGCACTTCCTGCTGCACAGCAAAGTCTCCAGCGGCCGCGAGCTGATCGTCTCAGGGGTGTTGATCTGGATGACGAACTTTTTGATCTTTGCGCTCTGGTACTGGGAGATGGATCGCGGCGGCGCCGGCAAGCGTGCCGCCGGGCACGATGGGCCGCCGGACCTTCTGTTTCCCCAGATGTCGGATGACCACATCGAGCCAAGGGATTGGCGGCCGAAGTTCATCGACTACCTGTATGTGTCGCTGACGAACGCGACAGCCTTCTCGCCGACCGACACGATGCCGCTGACGCCGATCGCAAAGATGACAATGGGGGTGCAGTCGCTCGTGTCGCTGGTGACAATCGGGTTGATTGTGTCGCGAGCGGTCAACATCTTGTCGTAGGGGACGGCACAGCCATCCCCTTGGCGGCCTATCGTCCATAGCTCATGACCTTTCTCCAGGCGACGCTCGAGCAGGGCGAGGCGGTGTTGCGCTTTCCCTATGACGACGTGCTGCGCAAGCTGTTGCGTGCGATCCCCGGGCGCCGCTGGGATCCGGCCGAGCGGGCTTGGATCGTGCCACTCGACCCCGAGCGCGCGCAAGCCGTGGGGTTGCTGCTGGAGAACCTGCCGCGCCCTCCGCTTGTCAGCGAGCCGTTGGCGCGCGCGCTCGAGCGTCAGCGTGGGCGTCGCGGCCACGACGAGTGCGTACTCGACGTAGCCCGCCCGAACGAGAGCTGGTGGCTGACGTTTGCCACCGACCGCGCGCCCGCGATCGTCGAGGCCTTGCTCGAACACGACGAGGCGCACGAGCTGCCGAGCATCGGGCGCGCGCTGATCCCGCTGGACGAGCAGGCTGCCCGACTCGTGGACACGCTGCCTGCCGAGGCCGGCCGCCTGCGGCTCAGCGAAGACGCCGCCCACGCCTTGACCGAGGTCTCCGAGCGGCCGGCGGCCCGGCCCGGCGCGATGCGCTACGACGTGGAGCTCAAGCGCGACCGGCGCAAGCAGCACTGGGTGTTGATCGCGGCCGAGCACGCTCCGCTCGCCCGCGCACTTGCCGCTCGCGGCGATCTGCGCTCGCTCGAGGGGCCTGAAGGGACCTTTGCGTTGGCGGCCGTCGAGCGCGACGCGCACCTGGTCGCGGAGCTGCTTGACCAACTCGAGCTGGCCGGAATCGACCCGCGCGTGCAGGGCTGGCTGGCACGTGCGACCACCTGGCGTGGAACGATCGACGTCGCCGGCGAGCCCGATGAGCCCGTGTTCCTTTTGCTTGGCGATCCGATCGGGCTGCCCCCGGAGCTGCGCGAACGCGCCGTCAGCGCGCCCGGTGGCGTGACGGTGCCCTTGACGCTCGAGTCCTGGCAGGCGATCGAGCAGAACATGCGCGGCTTCACAAGCACCGCCGCTCGCCGCTGCGTGACCGCGCTCAAGGAAGGGCGTCCGGCGCCGCCCGCGGTACTGGAGCTGTCCTCCGTCCACGACGATCCGACATTCGTGCTCGCTCCCGGGCACGACTCCTCCCAGCTCGACGCGTTCGGCGCGCTGAGCGGTGCCTCGCCGCACCGACCGGTCGCCGCTATACGCGCGCCGCACTCGCGCCGGCGCGACCACGGTCAGCTCCCCTGTATCCGTGCCGACCCGTTCTGCGTCGAGGAGCTCGACCGCTTCTTGGACGAGCGCGACATCTGGGTCGAGCCGGAGGCGCTTGTGGTCTTGCAGGAGATCCGCGAGCAAGCAGCGCGCGCCGCTGGGCTCGTTGCGCTCTCATCCGCGACGGACGCCGCGCTCGGGCCGGCAGCGTCGGCGATGCTGGCGAACCTCGGTGGCGAGCTGAAGCCGTTTCAGCGGGCCGGCGTTGCCTATCTGCTGGAGCAGCGGCGAGCGTTCCTGGCCGACGAGCAGGGTCTTGGCAAGACGATCGAGGCACTGGCGACGCTCGAGGCCGACGGCGCCTACCCGGCGATCGTCATCTGTCCAGCCAGCCTGAAGCTCAACTGGATGCGCGAGATCGCGCGTTGGCTGCCAGGGCGCAACGTCCAGGCACTTTCCGGCATGGGCGGGCGACAACTCTCCGGTACCCAGCGCCGACATCACCGTCGTCAACTACGACATCCTTGCGGCACGCGCCGAGACGCTAGCCGCAATGGCGCCACGCGCGCTCGTGCTCGACGAGTCGCACTACTGCAAGAACGCGGCCGCCAAGCGCACCCAGGCCGTGGCCCGCCTTGCCTCGAGCGTGCCAAGCGACGGGCTCGTGCTGGCGTTGACCGGCACCCCCGTGATGAACCGACCGCCCGAGCTGATCGCCCAGCTGCGCATCCTCGGGCGCCTCGGAGACTTCGGCTCGGGCGCCCAGTTCGGGCGGCGCTTCAAGGGGGCGGATGCGCATGTGCGCCTGCACTGGCACCTGCGCTCGCGCTGCTTCGTGCGGCGCTTGAAGGCCGACGTGCTGCCTCAGCTCCCGGCCAAGACGCGCACGGTTGTGCCGGTGGAGCTCGACAACGAAGCCGAGTATCGGCTCGCCGAGACCGACGTGATCGCCTGGCTGCGCTCGCGGCCGCTGGACCTGAGCGAGCTCGACGCCAAGGTCGCCGCGGCTTTGCGCGCGGAGCGACTTGTAAGGCTGAACGCGCTGAAGATGCTCGCGGCGCGCGGCAAGCTGCACGCCGCGCTCGCCTGGATCCACGACTTCTGCTCCTCGGGAGAGCGGCTGGTCGTGTTCGCGCGCCACCGCGAGATCCAGCGCGCCGTGGTCGAGCGCTTTCCCCACGCCCTGCACATCCTCGGCGAAGACACGCACGCCGCCCGAGACGCCTCGCTCGAGGCCTTTCAGGCAGCCGATAGCTCGGAGAACCAGCTGATCGTCTGCTCGATCGAGGTGGCCGGCCAGGGCTTGACGCTTACCCAGGCCTCGAACGTCGCCTTCCTCGAGCTCGACTGGACACCCGCCAAGCACGACCAGGCCGAGGATCGCTGCCACCGCATCGGCCAGCAGGACGCGGTCAACGCCTGGTACCTGCTGGCGGCGGGCACGATCGACGAAACCATGGCGACGCTCTTGGAGCGCAAGCGGGCGATCATCGGGGCCGTCACCGACGGGCGCGAGGAAAACGACGAGGGCATCGTCGACGCGCTTGCTCGCGAGCTTGCCGGTGAGCCCTACAGGCACCTGCGCGCTGTGGCCTGAGGCTAGCCGGGGCGCTGGCGCGCGCGCCCGACGCAGACTCTCCCATGAACAACGAATGTAGGTGGTGTTGAGCTGATTTTGAAAGGTCTTGCCAACACCCCCCTTATGCGAACAGGTAGATAAAGATTTGGTACCAAAACAAGTCTTCCAGGTCACGTAAAGGGGGTATGGATGCGCGACTCGTTTTTGAAGGCTCCTAAGCCGTCTGCGTCATGCGCGGCTCCAGTGCGAGCGCCTGTATCAACAGGTCACGCACCTTCCCGCCCGCGCCCAAGCCGAGCGCTCGCTCGAACGCGTGTACCGCGCCCTCGCGATCCACCAACTGCAGGCGCAGACGACCCAGGCGCTCCCAGGCGCCCGCGTCAGTCGGGCCCCGCTCGGCGGCGCGCTCGGCTGCCTCCTCCGCCAGGTCGATCGCGCCCATGTCCTCGTAGATGCGCGCGGCGAAACGGTGTGGCGCCGGACGCTCACCGTCGACACGCGCCCAATCACGCACCGAGCGAGCGGCCGCCTCGAGATTGCCGGCCTGCCAGAAGGCCAAGGTCATCAGCCGCAGCACGCCCACGTTGCTCGGTTCGGCGTCGCGCGCATAGACCAGGCGCTGTGCCGCAAGCACGTACTCGCCTTCGGCCATCGCCCGCTGCGCGGCCGTCATGAAGCGCTCGACGCGGTCCTCGGCCGGGTCTGGCTTCGAGAAGTCGACGAACTTCATGCTGCCCGCCGGCACGGTCCTAACGCCGTGGGCGAACTTTACCCGCGCCCATTGCTGACCGCCTGCGCCGGGGAGCGAGCCCTCCTCCTCCACGGCGTCACCGCCATCCTCGTCTTCTGCGTAGCCGCCGGTGAAGTAGATCCCTTCCACGGTCCCCACGCCCCACTCCGGATAGGACTGGCAGCGCGCGTAGCGGTGCACCACCGAGTGGTCTGGCACGCGACTGCCAAACGGGTCGTTGCGTTCGCGGTCGACCGCCTGCTCGCGCACGCGCTGCTCGGCTTCATACGCGCGCCGGCCTGCCTCTTCGCGCGCTTGGCGCGCGGCCGCCGCGCTGACCTTCACCGCGCTGCGTGAGACCTTGCCCCCGCGCGAGGTTTCGGCCAGGCGCATCAGGTGGTCGGCGGCCTCGTTGATCGCCTTCAGGTGGCGCTCGTGCTCGAACTGCTTGCCCGCCGGGGCGATGTCGGGATGCCAGCGCTTGGCCATGCGCCGGCGCGCAAGCTGCACGTCGCGCTTGTCAAACGGCGACTCTATCTCCAGCAAGAGCATCTGCTGCTCGATGTCGAGAATGACCCCAGGCATGAGCACAACACGTTACCGAGCCCGACGCCTACCGGCTATGTGTGCCGGCCTCCGCCGGCACAGGTTTGGTAGCGGGTTGGCATCGCGACGTTTCGGTCTGGCCGGCCCGGCGCAGCGGCCAATGCCGCCTCACGATGCGCGGGACCGTGACCTGGGCGCCAACCTCATATCCTGCCCCGCAGTGTCCTCGCAATACATCTTCACGATGCACCGCCTGTCCAAGCTGCATCCGCCCGACAAGACGGTGCTCAACGACATCACGCTCGCTTTCTATCCCGGCGCGAAGATCGGCGTGCTCGGCTACAACGGCGCCGGCAAGTCCACGCTGCTGCGAATCATGGCCGGCGTCGACCAGGACTACCGCGGCGAAGCGATGCTCGCTCCCGGCGCGAGCGTGGGGATGCTCGAGCAGGAGCCCCACCTGGACGAGTCAAAGGACGTCAAGGGCAACGTCGAAGAGGCGGTCGCGCCCACGCGAGCTCTGCTCGACCGCTTCAACGAGCTGGCCGCCAACTACTCAGATGAGACCGCCGAGGAGTTCGGCGCGATCCAGGCAAAGATCGAAGCCGCCGACGCCTGGAACCTCGACACGCAGCTCGAGTACGCGATGGACGCGCTGCGCCTGCCCGCCGCCCGATGCCGACGTGAGCGCGCTCTCCGGCGGCGAGCGCCGCCGCGTGGCGCTCTGCCGGCTGCTCTTGAGCGCGCCCGACCTGCTGCTGCTCGACGAGCCCACCAACCACCTCGACGCCGAGTCGGTCGACTGGCTGGAGCGCCACCTCTCCGAGTACAAGGGCGCGATCGTCGCCGTCACCCACGATCGCTACTTCCTTGACAACGTGGCCGGCTGGATCCTCGAGCTCGACCGCGGCAAGGGCATCCCCTATGAGGGCAACTACTCCAGCTGGCTCGAGCAGAAGCAGAAGCGCCTGGCCCAAGAAGAGCGCAGCGAGAAGGGCCGCGAGCGCACGATCGCCGCCGAGCTCGAGTGGGTGCGCACCAACCCCAAGGGCCGGCGCACCAAGTCAAAGGCCCGCCTAGCGCGCTACGAGGAGCTGGTCGCCGAGGAGCGCAACGTCAAGCTCGACGAGGTCCAGATCCACATTCCGCCGGGGCCACGTCTTGGCGACGAAGGTGCTCGTGCCCAGACGGCTGCGCAAGGGCTTTGGCGAGCGCCTGCTGATCGAGGATCTCTCATTCGACCTGCCCCGCGCCGGCATCGTCGGCGTGATCGGCCCCAACGGCGCCGGCAAGACCACCCTGTTTCGCATGATCGTCGGCGAGGAGACGCCCGACGCGGGCACGCTCGAGCTTGGCGACACCGTGCAGCTCGCCTATGTCGATCAGTCACGCGACTCGCTCGACCCGAGCAAGACGGTGTGGGAGGAGATCTCCGACGGCCTCGACCACCTGAAGGTGGGCGATCGCGTCGTCAACTCGCGCCAGTACACCGCCGGCTTCAACTTCAAGGGCTCCGACCAGCAGAAGCGCATCGGCAAGCTCTCCGGCGGCGAGCGCAACCGCGTGCACCTCGCCAAGCTGCTGCGCTCCGGCGGCAACCTGCTGCTGCTCGACGAGCCTACGAACGACCTCGACGTGGACACGCTGCGCGCGCTCGAGGAAGCCCTGCTTGCCTTCCCCGGCTGCGCCGTGGTCATCTCCCACGATCGCTGGTTCCTCGACCGCATCGCCACGCACGTGCTCGCCTTCGAGGGCGATTCCCAGGTGACCTGGTTCGAGGGCAACTTCGAGGCGTACGAGGAAGCCCGCCGCGAGCGTCTCGGCGCCGCCGCCGACCGCCCGCACCGGATCAGCTACAAGCGCCTCGTGCGCGGCTGAGCCCCACCATTGGCGGTGAGCGTGGCCAGGGCATGGGCGCAGCTGACTGGCCAGTCGCAGTCCGATATGCTCGCCGTGCATGGACACGGTGTTTGACCGCGACACTGCCGTCAGGCGTGTCGAGGAGCGGCGCGCAGTCGTCGACGGTGCAACAAGGCGCGAGCCGAGACGCGGTTTCGCCGCCGACGTCGCCGCCCGGCTGGCGCGCAGGGCGTGGCCCGCATGGGGGGTATCTCGCGGCGATGTTGCTGCGCGCGCTCACCGTGGCCGTGGATGACCTAGCGCACCCCGCGCTCGCTGACGATCCACTACACGCGCGCGCCGGAGCCCGGGCCGATCGAGATTCTCACGACCCTCGAGCGCGCCGGGCGCTCGCTGAGCACGTTCTCGGCGCGCATGGAGCAAGGCGGCAGGTCACCGCGCTTGGCGCTCGCCGCCTTCTCGGTGCCGTGGCACGCACCCGGCGCCAACGAACTGCCGATGCCCGAGCTGGCGCCGCCGGACGCCGAGCGGCGTCTCCACCCCGAAGCTGTTCAAGGGAGCGCCGGAGTTCACACGTCATCTGGTCATGCAGCCACGTGTCGGCGCCGTCCCCTTCGCCGGCAGCGGCGCGCCCATGCGGATCGGCGGCTGGATCGGGCTGCCGCAGGAGCGCCCTGTGGATGCGCTGTCGCTCGCCCTGTTCTGCGACGCCTGGTTTCCGCCCTCGTTCATCGCGCTCGATTCCCCCGCGATCAGCCCCACCGATCGACCTCACGATCCATTTCCGCCAATCGATCTCCGACGTGCGACTGCGACCCGGCTGCTTTGTGCCTGAGCGTGTTCGATACGCGCCTGTTGCACGACGGCCTGTTCGAGGAGGACGGTGTCATCTGGGCGCCCGACGGCACCGTCTTGGCCCAGTCGCGCCAGCTCGGGATCATCATGCCCACCGACAAACCGGTTCTCCAGCCGGTCGGCTCGCAGCGCAGGGCCGACGAGGCTGTAGCGGCACGCCAAAAACCGACGGATGCCGGCGCCGTCAGATGACGTGCGAGCACGCGAGCTGACACCGACAGGCACGCCCATCCATCCAAAAACTTGCTACCAACCCCACGAGACAGGAGCAGCAGATGAGCGACTACACCGCGAAGCACATCAAAGACATGGAGGCCGCTTTCGGCGGCGGCTTCGTCAAGGCGCGCGCCGAGCTTGGCGTCACCTCGTTTGGCATGCAGGTGATCCAGATGCCGGCCGACTACAAGGACTACCCCTTGCACGACCACGCCGAGAGCGGCCAGGAGGAGGTCTTCCTCGCGCTGCAGGGCTCAGGCTGGATCGAGATCGAAGGCGAGCGCGTGGACCTCGAGCCCGACGTGTTCGTGCGCGTCGGCCCCGAGCCCAAGCGCAAGGTGTTCGCCGGCCCCGAGGGCATACGCATGCTCGCGCTCGGCGCCGCCCCAGGGACCGTCTATGAGATCAACCCGATGACCGAGTTGGAGGGTGCGAACCCGCCGCTGACTGCCCTGGAGGGCACGAGCAACTAGCGCGCGAACGTCGTCTCGGCGTCGAGCGCGAGCGCAGCCGCGGCGATCAACGCCGCGGCTGCGTGCACGTCCTCCAGCTGCACCAGCTCGACCGGCGAGTGCATGTAGCGCAGCGGGATCGAGACGAGCGCGGTGGGCACGCCGCCGCGGCTGAGGTGCACGGCGTCGGCGTCGGTGCCCGTGTTGCGCCCGATCGCCTCCACGGTGAAGGCGATCTTCTCCTTCTCGGCCGTGTCGTACAAAAGCTCTGAGAGGCGCGGGTTGAGCGTCGAGCCTCTACTCAGCACGGGCCCCGAGCCGAGCTCGTGCTTGCCGGACTCCTTGACGTCGATGCCCGGCGCGTCGGTGGCGTGGGTAACGTCCACCACGATCGCCGCGTCGGGCTCCAGCGAGAAAGCGCTCGTGCGCGAGCCGCCGAATGTCGTCTCCTCCTGAGCGGCCGCGACCGCCACCAGCTCCCAGCCGCTCGCCCCGCCGGCCTCCGCCACCAGCCGGGCGGCCTCCAGTGCCACGAACGAGCCGAGCCGGTTGTCGAGCGCGCGCGAGGCGATGCGCCCGTTGGGCAGCTCCAGTGGATCGCCGTCGATCACCGCCACGTCGCCGACGCGCACCAGCTCGCGTGCTTGTGCGCCGTCCTTGGCGCCTATGTCGATGTGCAGCTCGCGCACCTCGGCCACCTTCTTGCGCTCCTCGTCGCGCAACAGGTGGATCGGCTTCTTGCCGATCACTCCGGAGATCTCGCCCATCGCGCGTGGCGAGCACGACGCGCTGGCCGACGAGGATCTGCGCATCCCAGCCACCGACCTCGCGAAACCACAGGTAGCCCTCGTCGTCGATGTGGGTCACGATCAAGCCGATCTCGTCGATGTGGCCCATCACGATCACGAGGCGCCGCTATCTCGGCCCGTCCCTTGCTATCGCGTAGCGGCTACGCGCGCGGAGGGTGTGCCAACCACATCCGTCTGCACTTGCGCTCCGAACGCCTGTGCCGCCGCGCTCCACATCGCTGCCGGCGCTGTCTCGTAGCCTGACGGCCCGCGCGCGGCCAACAGGTCGCGCAGCGTTTGCGTGAAGCCGCTCACGCGACTATCCGCCGGCTCGCCTCAATGCCGCTCATGCCGCGAGCAGCTGTCGCAGCACGTACTGGAGGATGCCGCCGTGACGGAAGTAGTCGGCCTCCTTGGGCGTGTCGATGCGCACCGTCGCCTCGAACTCCACCGCCTGCTTGCGCCCCGTCATGGGGTGTGCCCGCGAGGGTGCGCCCGCGCGCACCGTGCACGTCTTCGGCAGCTCACCCGCGTTCAGCGGCTCGGCGAACCCACCGATGCTGAACTGCTCATGGCCGTCGATACCTAGCGACTTGGCCGACTGCCCTGTGGGGAACTGCAACGGCAACACCCCCATACCGATCAGGTTGGAGCGGTGGATGCGCTCGAAGCTCTCCGCAATCACCGCGCGCACGCCAAGCAGCTTCGTGCCCTTTGCGGCCCAGTCGCGCGAAGAGCCCGAGCCGTACTCCTTGCCGCCGAGCACCACAAGCGGCACGCCCTTCCTCCGCGTAGCGCATGGCGGCGTCATAGATCGACATCTGCTCGCCGTCGGGTAGGTGCAACGTGACCCCGCCCTCAGGTGAGAGGACCCCGCCCGCCCGCGAGCTGATTGCGCAGGCGGATGTTGGCGAACGTGCCGCGCATCATCACCTCGTGGTTGCCGCGCCGCGAGCCGTAGGAGTTGAAGTCGCGCGGCGCCACCCCGTGCTCCTGCAGATACGCCCCGGCGGGACCGTCGCGCTTGATCGAGCCGGCGGGCGAGATGTGGTCGGTGGTGACGCTGTCGCCGAGCAGCGCGAGCACGCGCGCGCCGTCGATGTCCGTGAGCGGCTCGGGCTGCGCGGGCATCCCCTCGAAGTAGGGCGGCAGGCGCACATAGGTGGAGTCCGGCTCCCAGGCGAAGCGGTCGCCCTCGGGCACCTGAAGCGTATTCCAGCGCTCGTCGCCGGCGAATACCTCGCCGTAGCTCGAGCGGAACATGTCCGAGTGGATCGTCTGCTCGATCGTCTGCGCGACCTCGTGCTCGGACGGCCAGATGTCGCGCAGGTACACGTCCTGTCCCTGCGCGTCCTGGCCGAGCGGCTCGCCGACGATGTCGATGTCCATCGTGCCGGCCAGCGCGTAGGCCACGACCAGCGGCGGCGAGGCGAGGTAGTTCATCTTCACGTCGGGGTTGATGCGCCCCTCGAAGTTGCGATTGCCCGAGAGCACCGACACGACCGCCAGGTCGCCGTCGGCCACGGCCTTTGACACCTCCTCCGGCAGCGGCCCAGAGTTGCCGATGCAGGTGGTGCAGCCGTAGCCGACGAGGTCGAAGCCGAGCTGCTCCAGCGGCTCTGTAAGACCCGCCTTGTCGAGATATTCGGTGACGACCTTCGAGCCTGGTGCAAGCGAGGTCTTCACCCACGGCTTGCTCTGCAGCCCACGCGCGAGCGCGTTGCGGGCGAGGATGCCGGCGCCGACCATCACCGACGGGTTGGAGGTGTTGGTGCAGCTCGTGATCGCGGCGATCACCACGTGGCCGTGGTCGAGCTGCGTGGCGGTGCCGTCGGCGAGCGTCACGTCCACCGCCGTCGGCGAGGCGGTCGCGCGTCAGACCCGGAGCCCACTCCCCGCCGTTTGCCTGCGAGCTGGGGCTGTGCGCGGCGGGGACATGCCCGCCCCCCTGCGCGGCCTCGGGGGCGCTGACCGCCGGTGGGTCGCTGGAGGGGAAGCTCTCCGCCGATGCCTCGTCGGAGTCGTCGTAGTCGGGCACGAGTCCCCTCAAGCGACTCGCCAAACGCCTGCTTGGCATCCGTGAGCGACGACGCGGTCCTGCGGACGCTTAGGCCCGGCGATGCTCGGCACCACCTCCCCCAGATCCAGCTCGATCGAGATCGGAGAACGTGGGCTCCTCGGAGTGCTCGTCGTGCCACATGCCCTGCTCGCGGGCGTAGGCCTTCACCAGCTCGATCCGCTCGCGCGGGCGCCCCGAGAGCTCCAGGTAGCGCAGTGTCTCGGCGTCGATCGGGAAGATCGCGCAGGTGGAGCCGAACTCGGGGCGACATGTTGCCGATCGTGGCCCTGTCGGCAAGCGGCAGGCTGGCGAGGCCGGCGCCGTAGAACTCGACGAACATCCCCACCACGCCGCGCTCGCGCAGCATCTCGGTGACCGTCAGCACGAGGTCGGTGGCGGTGGCGCCCTCCGGCAGCGCGCCGTGCAGCTTGAAGCCGAGCACCCGCGGGATCAGCATCGGCATCGGCTGGCCGAGCATTGCCGCCTCGGCCTCGATGCCGCCTACTCCCCAGCCGAGCACGCCCAGACCGTTGACCATGGTGGTGTGCGAGTCGGTGCCGACAAGCGTGTCGGGATAGGCCTGCACCGGGACATCAATTTGACGATGCCCCGTGCGCGCGCGGGGGGCATCGCCCAATTGCGCGCCATCGGCCCCCGCCTGCGTTCTGCCCGGCTCGGTCGAGAACACGACACGCGCCAGGTACTCGAGGTTGACCTGATGCACGATTCCAGTGTCCGGCGGAACCACAGCGAAGTCGTCAAACGCACCCTGACCCCAACGCAGGAACGAATAGCGCTCCTGGTTGCGCTCGAACTCGCGCTCGGCGTTGAAGCTGAAGGCCTCGCGCGTGCCGAAGGCGTCGACCTGCACGGAGTGGTCGATCACCAGCTCGGCGGGCACGAGCGGGTTGATCTTGGCGGGGTCGCCACCCATCGCGGCCATCGCGTCGCGCATCGCGGCGAGGTCCACGACGGCCGGCACACCGGTGAAATCCTGCATCAAGACACGGCGCCGGCGTGAAGGCGATCTCCTTGCTCGGCTGCGCCTTGGCATCCCAGGAGGCGAGCGCCTCTATGTCGGCGGCCACCACCGAGCCGTTGCCCTCGGTGCGCAGCAGATTCTCCAGCAGCACCTTCAGCGAGAACGGCAAACGGGCCACGTCGAAGCGCTGCTGTAGCGCGTCGAGGCGAAAGATCTCGTACTCGCGCTCGCCGACGGAGAGCGTCGCGCGTGCACCGAAGCTGTTGTCGCCCGCCGCGCTCAACGGACAGCCGGCCGGGGCTCGCTGGGGGCACAGGAGATCGCTCCCGTAACGCTGCCCTTGCCGTCGCGCTTGCCCTGCAAGAGCGCCGCGTCACACACCTCCAGCAGCTCCGCCTCGGTCATAGGTGCGCGCCATTCGGCCACGCCCATCGACGCGGACACGCCGCGCGAGCCGTCCGGGAACAGCACCCTGCGCATGCGCGCCAAGGCACGCCCAGCCGCGGCCACGGCGCTGTCGAGGTCGGCGTTGGGCAGGATTACGACGAACTCGTCGCCGCCGTAGCGCGCGACGCGATCGAACGCGCGGAACTCGCCAGTCAGCGCTTGGGCAACTTGACGCAGGATCGAATCGCCCGCCTGGTGGCCGTAGCGGTCGTTGACGAGCTTGAAGTCGTCGAGATCGACGATCACACACGACAACCGGCCGCCAGAGCGCTGGACGCGACCGATCTCCTCGTGCAGGCGGCGGCGCATCGCGCGGTGGTTGAGGCAACCGGCGACCGAGTCGGTGCCGGCCTCGGCGCGGGCGCGCACGAGCGCGAGCACGGTAGCCGCTTGGTCGACGAGCGTGGCGGCCTCCTCGATCGAGCTCGCCTGGAAAGGCTCGGCTTCCGCGCCTGACGAGCACGATGACCGCCTCGACCTGGCCGCCGAGCGTGAGCGGGGCGAGCAGTGCGCAGCCGGCGGCATCCGCGTTGGGTGGGGCTGTGACCGCCAGGCGCGGGACGCTGGCGGTTAGCTCGCGCGGGCCGACCGCCAGGAAGCTGCGTCCCGTGGTCGCCACCCAGCTGACCCCAGGCGGGCGTTCGGCTTGCGGCTGCATATAGCTGAGCTGCCCGTCGCCGTCGAGCATGTAGACGACCACTAGCTCGTCCTCTCCAGACGGGGCGAGATGGTGGACATGGACCTCCTCGGCGCCCAGCGTCGCGATCAGCTCGCGGGCCAGACCGCCGAAGACCGCGTCTGCGTCCTCGGCCCCGTCGGCCAGCGACGTGAGCCGGCGCATACCCGCAAGAACGGGTGCCAGCTGGCTCTCGGACGCGTTGCCGTTGACTGGGGCGACTGCCATACCCTCAAATCTAGCGCTCTACCGCGACGGTTTGTGTACGACCGGGTGTCGGGCATGCCTACCTCGCCTGTGCTTGTGGTGGCGTCTGTGCTTGCGTGGACAGCTCCCGACCGCGACCTTGGTGCGCTGTTTGATCACCTTGCCATTCTGGGCGGTGATCGTGGTCGGCATGATCAACGGTCGCTTGCAAAGGTTGCCGATCGCCGAGAGCACCGAGTCTTTGCCCGTCGGCAACCTCACTTCAAAGCTCGACACCGGCACGTCGGGGATCGAGGCGTAGTTGGACGTCGTCACCCCTTTGGAGATATTGGTGTTGCCGACGAGGATCACGGTGACTCCATCGCCCTGAAGTACGAGATCGAGGTCGGGGAACGCCGCTCCGCCGTGCGAGACGAAGATCCCGGTACCGCTCAGCTTGTCGGGCAGCACCGGTGTCGCCACCTTGGCGGTGCCGACCTTCGAGAGCGGGGGGCAATCCGCCGGGTTGAGATTGAATGTCGCTTCGGGACATGCGTTGTTGAGGGTGCTGGTACGTGCTTTGAGCAGTCGCGGCAAAGTCACGAGCACCGACTTGATGTTTGCTTGGGGGCCGGCCGGATAGGCGACTTTCACAACCAGGATTGCGCCGTTCGCACGTGAAGTTTTGGCGTTGGTCGAGGCCGTCAGCTTTGGCGCGAACGCGAGCGCGCTGCACACGGTCGCCTGGAATGGAGTGGAGAGGGTTTGGTTCGTGCCGAAAGTCGAAGTGAGCGTCGTCTCGGTGTTCAATGCCGCGCAACTGGTTGGGTTGATCACGAAGTTTGAGCGATTCACGTTCACGTCGATTGAGCGCAGGCGCAGCGGCACGCCGCCGACGATCGTTGGCAGCTGGCTTGAGATGACGATGCGCGAAGTGAACGGTTCGACGCCGATCCCCGCCCGCGTGACGATCTTGCCGTAGTCGAACGGGCCCACTTTTTCAGCCGGCACGACGACCGAGAGACCATACGGGGCGTTGCCGTAAGGGCCGGTCAGATAAGCGCTGCCCGGCAAGCTCAGCAGCGAGGAGCCCGAGCCCAGCGAGACGCTGACCGTGCCGATCTGACTCGCGGCCGTGCATTCGCCGCGCTGCGCTTGGGGTTCAGCGCAGAGGGTGACCGAGGGGATCTTGCCGAGGAGGCCTGGGGGCAGGACCGTGGTGAGCTTGGAAACGTATTGCTGGCCTTCGCCGCGGGCGAGGCTGAAGTTGAAGCTGGTAGCGGCCCCGCCGGTCGTGGGGGTCGCGGCGGCGCTTTGGCTGAGCGCGAACGGCAACGGCGAGGGGCAGGTACCGCCTTTGCCGTCGAAGTCGATCGGGAACGACATGAACGGTTCGGCCGCGGGATTGCCGCTGTATGGGATCAAGCTCGAATTGGTGGTTGCCAGCCCACACATCAACGGGTTGGCCAGCGGCGTGTGGGGGCCGTTTAGCGTGATGATGAAGTCGCCGAAGGGGACCTGGGGGGTTTCGAGCACGGCGGTTGTCAGCCGGCCGCTGGTGGCGTTGGCGCTGACGTGGCCTACCAGGCGCACGGACACGCCATAGGCGGGCGCCTCGGCGTCGATGAAGATGCGGTACTCGTTGCCGGATTCCGGATTTGTGCTTTCCGGCTGGGCCACGTAGACCTTGCCCGTCAGCGAACCAGCGGGCAGGTCGGGGGTTTCGATTGTCGTGGTGCCGATTTGCGAGCCTTCGTGACATTCCACTGGCGCTGTTTCACCCTTGTGGAACTGACTGTTCGCGCACGCTTCGAGCCCGTTGGCGACGGCCGGGTTTAGCGTCATGCCTTCGGGGAGCGCAACATGGGCATCCTTCAGCATCGAGGAGTCGATGCTTTCCGGATTGGTGTTCTGTGGGACTTCCACTTTGACCGTGACCGCGTCGGGCGCATCTGACTTGCTCGCGCCCGCGGCCGGTTCGGTTTTCACCGTCGGTTCGAATGGGACTTTGTCGCAACCGCTGGCGCCCACGGGCGTCGTGAAGGATTTGGTTTCTTTTTGGCCTTCATAGGATTCGACTTCCAGCTGGGTCGTCTGCGGACCGAGGCAGGTGCTTGGCATCGTTATGAACGGCAAGGTCCCGCCTGTTCCAAGCGTCTTGCCGAAGAAGATCAGGCGCGACTCGACCAGTTCCGGGCTCTTGGGGACTTCGTCGATCGTGAAGAACTCGTGGTAGTCGCCGCTCCAGTCGATGCCGCCGACGATGTGCACGATCGAGTTGAAGATCGGCACCTTGAAGTCCGCTTCCAACGGGGTGCCGGACGGAGCTTCCATGTTGTAGACAGGGGCATTGGTAAGGGGAGGGCCAATCGTCGCGCCGACCGGCTGTTCCAAGATTTCGATCAGGTTGAGGTGGGCGGTGAGCTGCACTTCGCCGACCTTGCTTTCCGCCGGGCACCCGGACCCTTGCAGTTCGGAGAGCTTGCAGCGGCGAGTCGCGAAGGGGTTGACGCTCAGCCCGGCCGGCAGATCGACGCGAACCCGACTGACGTTGCCTTCGGGAGCTTCAGAGCCCGCGGCTCCCGTGGTCTTGAAGCGGAAGTCGGTAATCCCGTAGTTTGGGTGACCTGCCGCCTGCGTGTAGTACCTGCTCGTGGTTTTGGCGTTGCAGGGAGCCGCTTCGCTGTTTTCGGTGCACGTTCCGGCTTCCCACTTGGTGACTCCGAAAGCCCCCGAGACCGCGGGCGCCGCTATCGCGCATACCAGCGCAACGATGATGCAAGTAGGTACGGTGAGCCTCATGTGTCCCCTCCAGTGATCGAGCTTCCTCGACTATGGAGCTACCCGCTGCCATGTGGGCTAACCGTGAAAACCCCTACCCAGGCCGGCTCGGTGCCTATCGAGCCGGCCTGGGGCCTCCGACCTGAGGCCTACCTATTTGAATACGACCGTCGCGAATGCCGTCGAGGTTTTCTTGCCCTTGGCCTTTGGCGTGAAGCCGACGCGCACCTTTACCGACAGCGGCCTGCGCGAGCTTGTCACCGGCACTTCGAGCGTTACGTTCTGCTGTTTGCCCGGGTTCTTGTAGACCGTTTTCAGGTTCGAGCCGCCACCGCTGACGCGACCGGCTTCCGGCACCCTGACGACGACGACCGCCTTGCCTTTCTTGGCGGCGTGGGAGACGACCGTCACCGGGCAACCCGTGACCGCGATTTTCGTGTTCTGCTTGAACACCTTGCCGTTCTGGGCCGTGATCGTCGTCGGCATCACCAGCGACTGCTTGCACAGGTTGCCGTTTGCCGCCACCGCCGAGTTGGGGCCTGTGGGCAGGTTCAGTTCAAAGCCCGTGAACGGGGCATCTGGCGTGCTCGCGAAGTTCGTCGTCGTGACGCCTTTCGCGATGTTCGTGTTGCCGACCAGGATCACCGTCACGTTGTCGCCCGTGAGGACGAGGTCGAGATCCGGGAACGCGGCGCCGCCGTGCGAGACGAAGTAGGCAGGGCCGCTCAGCTGACCCGGTAGCAACGGTGTTTTGATCCTTGCCGTGCCCACCTTCGAGTTTGCCGGGCACAGGCTTGGGTTGGAGTTGAACGTTGCCTCCAGGCACGCGTTTTTCAATGTGCTTAGGCGCGAGGGGAGCTGCTTCGGGACGGTGACGAGCACCGACTTGAAGTTCGCTCCACCGGCCGGCACGTTGACGTTCGTGACGAGCGAAGCCCCGTTGGCACGCGAGGTTTTCGCGCCCGAGGAGGCCCCGAATTTAGGCGCGAACGCCAGGGCGCTGCAGTTCGTCGCCTGGAAGGGCGTCGAAAGCGACTGGCTCGCACCGCCGCTCGAGTTCAGCGTCGTTGCCGTGGCCTGGGCGGCGCAGTTGGTCGGGTTGACCAGGAAGCCCTGGGCGTTGACCGCCAGGCTGAGCGTTTTCATGCGCAGCGGGATGCCCTTGAAGATCGTGGGCACATCGCTGGATACCGTGACCTGGGAGGTGTACGGGTTGACTTCGATCTTGCTGCGCACGACCACGTTGCCGAGGCTAAACGGGCCGATAGCGGCGTTGATCACCGTCGTCATCCCATACGGGGCGCCATTTGTCGGACCCGTTAGATACACCGGTCCGGAGAACTGAACCGGCGCACTGCCCGAGCCGACCGTCGTGGTGGCCGTGCCGATCCGACTTTCAGACGGGCATCCTACCCCCGTCGCCGCCTGCGGTTCTGGGCACTGCGGAATCGCGGCGATCTTGCCGACCAGGCCAAGCGGCAATGCTGTTGTCACATGCGATAGGTACTGCTGCCCATCGGCGCGAGCCAGATTGAACGTGAAGCTCGTCGAAGCTCCACCCGTGGTGGGCTGTGACGTCGTGCTCTGGGAGAGCGCGAACGGCAGCGGCGAGGCGCAGGCACCGCTTGCGCCGTTGCTGTCGACGAGGAAGGTCGAGAACGGCGACTGTGTCGCTGTACCCGTGTATGGCACAAGGCTGGTTTCGACCGTTGCCGCTCCACAAGACAGCGGGTTGGCGATCGGCGCCAACGCGCCTTCTTTGAAGACGATCTTCACGTTGCTGAACGGCTGTTCAGGGGTGTTGAGGAACTTCGCGGTCACGCGGCCCGTCGATTCGTTGGTTTCGACGGTGCCTTGCACGCGCACGGAAACTCCATACCTTTCCGATTCGGCCTCGAGATATACCGTGTATGGAGACCCGGTGAGTGGTTCTGTGCCGCCCAGGAACAGATGTCCCCTCAACGGTTCGTTTTCGGGCAGATCCGGGACCTTGAGCGTCACGCTGCCAAGCCTCGATTCGGCTGGACAGGTGACTGGGTTACGCGTTCCAATCCCGATCTGAGCCAACGAGCAAGTCTTTAGCCCTGTGGCAGCCGACGGGTTGAGCGTCATGCCTTCAGGCAGAGTGATTGTGGCGTTGCGAAGCTGCGAGGAGTCGAGTTCGCTTGGCAGCTTGCTGTGGGGCACGGTCAGTTCTGTCGTGATGCCGTCCGGCTGATCGGACTGGGTCGTGGCCGGCTTGACCGAGAAGGCTGGTTCGAAGAGAGGGGCTGTGAACGATCCTTCACCAAGACATCCTTCGGTGCCTACCGGAGTCGTATACATCTTCTGCGCCTTTTCGCCGGCAAGCGAATCGAGTGTCACAGTATTTGTGGTGAGTGGCCCGGAACCTGCACAATGGCTTGGGTTGGTGATGAATCCACCATGGCCGGTATTGCCGATGTTGCCTTCCAGGATCAATCTTGACGAGATCAACGGAAGTGCCGGCGAGACATTTATTTCGTAGTAGTCGTGATAGTCACCGGCCCATTCGACATCGCCTTCGATCAACGTATGCGCATAGAGTTGGACCGGGCTTTTGGTGATAAATTCAGGAAGCGGAAGGGCAACCCCGAAGTCCGATGCCCGACCCTTGGGCTGGACGAGGTTGTAGACCGTGCCCACAATTGGAAGATCGAGGCCTGCGGCTTCTACATAGACGACGACTTCGTTCTTGCCGATGACGGTCCCGGGCTTACATGTAGGAGCCAAAAACGCCCCAGGCGCGACTTCAGTACCAAATTCCGTCATAGAGCACTTTTCTACAGCCTCTGGATTTGTGCTGACGCCCGGACCAACATCCGTTCGAACGTGTGTCACGACCCCAGATGGCACGCTCGGACTGGTTCCCGTCGTCTTGACGGTGAATTCCGTGATCCCAAACGGAGGATGGCCAGCAGCCTGCGTGTAGGCGACTGAACCGGGGCCCGAACTCGGGCTGGAGGCGGTACAGGCAGATTCCGTGCAGTTCGCCGCAAAGAAGCTTCCACTCCGAATCCCGCCGCCTGCGCCGCCGGCGCAGCCAGTGCCATCGCCACCGTACGCGACTGTAAACGCACAAGCAATCGTCCCAAAGAGCAAACTCCGAACCCTCAACGTCATCCCGTCCTCCTCTGAATGCCGGACTCATTCCAGCGTCTATGTAGCAAGCAGTGTCTATGTAGACAACTCTCATCTACCCGGATCGATGCGGTCTCAGTACAAACTCGTGGCTCGCCGCTTGGCATCCTTGCCGCGTGACGCGGCGAGGATTGTTGGCTTGGGGGAGTCCGGCATCCTTGCCGCTCTGAGCGGCAAGGATCTTGGCTCGGCCCATGATCGCTGCCGCTGGGCCGGGCGCGAGAATCTAGACGATGAGCTTCGGGACGCTTGCTTTGATCGGCCTCTGCGGCTTTGCCGGGCCGCTGCTCGGACCGCCGGAAAAGGCGCCGTGCCGGTCGTCGTCGGCGAGCTGCTGGCCGGCATATTCCTCGGCAAGACCGGCATAAACGCGATCGATCCGGGCAATCCTACGCTTTCCTTCATGGCCGAAATCGGCTTTGCGATGCTGATGTTCGCGGTCGGCATGAACGTGCCCCTGCGCGACCAGGGGATGCGGGCTCGCTCGGCAAAGGGGCCACCAGCGCGCTGCTCGTGGCCGTGATCGCGGTTGGAGCCGGCCTGCTCGTGGCGCGGATCGACGGGGTCGGGCACGCCGGGGTGTACGCCGTGCTGATTGCTTCTGGCTCAGCGGCCGTCGTGCTGCCGATCCTTCAGGAGCGAAGTTTGGTTGGGCCGGTGGCGCTTGCGGTGATGGCGCAGGTGACCGTGGCCGACATCGGGGCCACGGTGGCCGTACCGCTCGTGCTCGCGCCCGGGAAGGCCGGGCGCATCGTGGCGGGTAGTGCGATCGTCGCCGCTTGCGTGATCGCGGCGCTCTTTGCCACCCGCCGGTTGCGCGGGAACGATCGTGTGCAGGTCCTTCGCCAACTTGGCAAGCGAGCGCAGCTGGGCGGTGGACCTGCGCCTTGCTTTGATCTTGCTGTTCGGGTCTGGCTTGGTTGACGGAGCGCAGCGGCGCCAGCCTGCTGATCGCCGGCTTTGGCGCTGGGCTGATGGTTGCCGCCGTCGGCGGGCCAAAACGGCTTTCCAACGAGGTACTCGGCATCGCCGGCGGCTTCTTCATCCCGCTCTTCTTTGTCGTGCTTGGCGCCCGCCTCGACCTGCGCGGGCTGTTCAGCGACCCCTCGCTGATCGAGCTTGCCGGAGGCGCTGGCGGCGCTGAACGTGCTCGTGCACTTGCTCGCGGCGCGCATTGCGCGCCAGCCTCGCGCTGCCGGGCTCGTCGCCTCGGCCCAGCTCGGCGTGCCTTCGGCGATCGTCGCGCTTGGGCTACCCGAGCACGTGCTCACCGCCTCCCAGGCCGGGGCGATCATGCTGGCCGCCTTGCTCAGCATCTTGGCCTGCTCGGCCGGGGCGTTGAACTTGAAGGCGAGCGTAGGCGCCCGACGTGAGGCCGGAACCTGGTTCGCGACGCTCGGTGTGAAGCCCGGACCTGTGGCGCCGGCACCGATTCCACACTATGACATCTGTCGCCCTGCCGGCCGCTAAATCCATAGGCTGGCGGTATGCGCTGGCTTGTGGACGGCATGAACGTGATCGGCACCCGCCCGGACGGCTGGTGGGAGGACCGCCACGGCGCGATGGTGAAGCTGGTGCACCAGCTGGAGCGCTGGGCCGCCTACGGCGGCGAGGACGTGACGGTCGTCTTCGAGCAGCCGCCGCGACCGCCGATCCGCTCGACCGTGATCGTCGTCGCGCATGCTCCCCGGCCGCAGACGCGACTCGGCCGACGACGAGATCGTGCGGCTGCTCAAGCTGGAGGAGGAGCCTGGGCTTGTGCGCGTCGTGACCTCGGATCACTGGCTCAGCGACCGCGTGCACGCGGAGGGGGCGAGCGTCGAGGGCTCGGAGTGGTTTCGGGTGCAGATCGAAGCGGATTGAGGTCACGCCGTTCGCGGGAGCTCAGACCTGGCGATTCGCGCTCGTGCACAGCCCTGCTTCAACTCCCTCACCCTACTTGGCCTACGCACTTCCCCCCGCGAGGATCGCTCAGATCACCGGCGGCGGATCCCCTTCGGCGCCTGCCAACAGCTCCGGGTCCCAGTCGCAGACCAGGCAGGCATGACGGAAGGCCGAGCGGGCGAACTCCAGCGCGAAAGCCTGCGGGTCCGTCGCCGCGCAGACGTCCTCCCAGTCGAGCACGTACTCGCCCAGAGCTCCATCCCAGCGCGCGGCGGCCGGCGACAGCTCGGCCTCGGCAAAGCCCTCGGGAGCCGGATGGGCGTAGGCGTAGAAGGCCGGCTTCTCATAGCGCGCGTCTCCCGGCCACCAGCCCACCGCCACCTCTTGGGCGTTCATCGCGTTGCGCATGATGAAGTCCTCCGACGGCGGGTCTGCCGGGCGGCCCGAGAAGAGGTTGACGGCCAGGTCGAACGAGCCCCACCAAGCGTTGACCGGCGTCGAGCGGCCGCGATAGGGGGCGCGGAACGCCGCCAGCACCAATGCTGCCTGTGTCGCCGCGGCGAAATAGCGCTCGACCTGTCCGGGGTCGTAGCTTCGGTGCTCGTCGTCCTCGTCCAGCGGCACGCTCCAGGAGACCTCCTGCGGCGTCGGGTCGATCTCGACCCCGCCCACCAGCTTGCCTACGCCGGCCAGCAGCTCGCGCGTGACCTCGCCAACCGGCCTGTCCGGGCGCTAGCGCGACCCGCAATGCACGCCCGTCGCTGTGCTCGGCCAGCGCCTCGTGGCTGTGCAGGTCGAGCGCCACCACGAACGCTCCCGACCCGTCTGGCGCGGGCAGCGGCAGCGTCTCCCAGCCGCGCGCGCTCAACCGCAATGCCGCGTGCTGCAGCTGCGGCTCGGGTGCGGCCAGCGTCGCCGCCAGCTTGCCGAGCACCTGCGTGTGCGCGTGCAGCGTGTCGCAGGTGTCCCGCCAGTCGGCGTAAGGAGAGCGCAGGCCAATGAGCGGGCATGGCTAGAAGCTACACCCGCGGCGCGCGTCTGCCAATCGCCAGTGATCAGGCGCCCAACCAAATTGCTTTCTAAGAGCCGCGCTCAGGAGACCTGTAGATAGGAGAAGCCCACCGCGCTTGGGCTCGACATGCGTGAGCCCCCGTATGTTGCCTTTGCCCGCCACTCTCCCAAAGCGGGGGGCACGAACGGGACGCTCGCCGCGCCTTCGCTGACCAGAGCCGATACCTGACGATAGAACTGCCAGCCGAAGACTGGGTCGAGGCGTTCGATCTCGACCGCGACGGGGCCGGACGCCGCCGGCGCGACCTTTACGTCGATGCCCAGACCCTGGCCTGGCGCAGCGCTGTTCGAGGAGAACGACAGCGAGGTCGAGGTGATCGTGCGCGACTCGCGCACGAGCGTGAAGTTACCGGCGGTCGCGTCGCGCACGGAGACGACCGCGTAGTAGCGGCCTGGTTGCAGCTGGTGCTGGAGCTTCTGCGAGCCGCTGCCGCCGCAGCTCGCATTCGATCACGGCGCCGTCTTGGCTGCGCAGCTGCAAGTTGAAGTCGGCCGAGCGCGGGGGCCGTGAGCTTGAGCGTGAGGTTTGAGTGGCTGGTGACGTCGAGGCGATACAGGCGCAGCACGCTCACGCCACGGCCGTCGAGGCGGCCGTGCGCGTGGGCGTAGTTGCCCAGGGCGATGCCCGGGCGCCGTCTCGGCTGGGCCGGCGGTGCGCTACTTGCAGATGAAAGCGCTGGACGCCTCGATATGAGCTGCGCGGGGTGACCTCGAAGCTGTAGCGGCCGCCCTGGCCTGGGCCGGGCGTGAACAGCCGATAGCCACCGCAGCCGACGCGCAGCAGAGGGGCTTCGCCTTCGAAGGAGCTCGTGCTCGGCGCGAACAACGCGCCGCTGACACACGCGCCTTTGGTCCTGTTGGCGAGGTTGATCAGATAGCTGACGCCAGAGTGCATCGTGAATGCGTAGGCGGCGTTGATGTTCTGGATGCGATCGACCTGTCCGCTGACGCCGCCGGAGGGCAGCGACGCGCCTGGCGGGCCGACCGCTGGGGTTGGCAGGAAGACTTCGAGCGTGAAGTTCGCAAGCTGGGAATTCTGCAACGCCGCTACGCGGATCAGATACAGGCCGTTCTTGGATGCTTTGAACGAGAGGGCAGCCTTGCCGTGGGCTTCGGTCTGCTGGCATTGGACGGACTGCAGCTGAGAGCGCACGGCGTGATAGATGTCGACCGTGCCGTCCAGCTCACCGCCCGGCGGCCAAGTCGAGCGCGATCCGCTCAGCGGCTCTGGGCACGCAGGCTGTACCAAACCGAGTTGACCGTCGGTACGCCACACGCGGATTCCGCCTCTCCCGCTTCGAGCGTCGCGCCGACCGTGGTGCCGTTGATGGTCGCGGGCAGGCTGTGAACGACCTGCGCGTTGGCGCGTTCGTCATTTGCCGGAGCGGGCACAGGCGTCGTGACCAGCGAGGCCTGAACGAGCGATCGCGACGTCACGGGGACGTCGCGGCGCCGGCCGCGGCCGTCAGCGCGATCGCGAGAGCGAGTCCGGGCGCAAGAGCCATTGCCGCCGAGATCGCGACAGAGCGCATTCGTTGGAGACGCATCGACTGCTATGTACGCCACCAGTCCCGCGATTCCCTTTATGCGAATCATGTCGGCTCGACCTTGACTCCGCAGATGACCGAGTTGGCAATGAAGCAAGCCTCGTGAGCTTGATCGTGCAGTCGCTCGACAACATCCCTCGATACCTGCGTCTCGAACACGACGCGTGGACGCAACACAACCTCGGTGAAGCGATGACCATCCATCTCGCCATAGGGACGATCCTCATATGAGACCGTCCGCCCGAGATCACTGCCCCTTCTGGTGCGATACCGTCGCCCTTTGACCGATGAAGAACTACCTACCAGTTCTACCCGCCGGAGCCCATGCGAACATATGTTCGCATGGTGTTTGGTATCCGTCCGTCGCAAACGCGAAGCTTCAGTAATGGGTGGGCAACCGTATCCAGAAGACTTCGCCCACGCATCCGCATTGGAGGTCGAGTCATGAAGCGACGCGACTGGCTGCTGCTGTTCGCTGCATACGAGGGTGCGCCTGATGGGCTCGACCCGATCCGCTTCCAAAAGGGTCTTTTCTTGTTTGCCAAGCGCGCGCGGGCGCCTGAGCGATCGAAGTATGCGTTCAAGCCCTATGACTACGGGCCGATGAGCGCAGGTATCTACAGCGATCTCGATCGTCTCGTGGATGAGGGATTGCTCGAGCGCGTATCGGTGCCCGGGAAGCAGTGGTCGCGATACAAGCCAAGCGGAGTCACGTTTCGCGAGGGGCAAAGGATCTTGAAACAAGCAGAGGACGAGAAACTGCTCGACGCCGCTCGCGAGCTGTTCGAGATCAAGAAGAACGTATCGAAGATGGGGTTTAACGAACTACTCGAGCGCGTCTACGACGACTATCCGGAGTTCGCAGTCAACTCCATCTTCCGTAGGTCTGCCTGACCGGCGAAACCAGCCTGTACGAAGCCTTGATTGCGGATGACCTAGCCTTCAAGATCCCGGAGAGCAGTCTGACGGGACCGACCGTCAGATGACGCTCATCGTTGCAGTCCGTTGCCGCGATGGGGTGATCCTTGGCTCCGATAGCCAGGAGACACGTGGCGAACGAGGCAGGCGCCTGGCCCGCTCTACCAGAAAGGTATACGAGCCTCGCCGTGGATTCCTGCTTGCTTGGGCCGGTGCACAGGACGTGGCACAAGACTTTGCCCTGCGCTTCGGTCGCGCCGACGATATATCCCCCGATGCAGATCGCCTGCACATCAAGAGTCGACTGCACTCGATCCTCGCTGATGTACGTAAGGATCCGAGCGTCGAAGAGCGAAGCGACAACGTCGAATTCCTCGTAGCGTGGTGGTCCGGAGAAGACAATAAGCCCGTCGCGCTTCGCCTCCTGGGCGGCGGAGCGGGCGAATGGGTGAGTGATTGGGAGTTTGGAGGGACCCGCCTTGGAGAAGAGCACGCAAGCTTCGTAGTGAGCACGATGCGCTATATCGATCCAGGTGTTTTGACCCTCGAGCAAGCAAAGATCGTAGCTCTCAAGGTGCTACGCGACACGATCGAAGCCAGTGTGGAAGGCATCGGTGGTCGCGTTCAAATGGGAGTCGCGCGGGAGAGCGGTCCCGAAGTCATAGAAGAGGCAGACATGCGAGGTCTACACGACACCGCCGACCTATGGGAGGCCCAGTGCATTGAACTCCTGCTTGGGAGTACCGCGCCTCCCTCCGCCAGCGAGACCCCAGATCTTGGGGTCCGCCCACCAATCTGACGATGCCCCACGCTCGCGGGCCGTGGGGAACTCAACCTCCCACGCGACAAGTCTCGACGGGCGAGCAGCCGGCCTGGTGGGATTCAACGGGGTACTGCTCGCAGCAGCGTGAGCGACATCCGTCGACATGCTTGCTTTCGTACGAAACCAACAGCAGGGACCTGGCTTTGCCGGCCCACCCGCTGATTGTGCGGAGTTGCGCTACCGCGAGTCGGCGAGCGCTGGCAGGCTGCCAACTGCCGAGGAACCCTTTGTGCGTGAGTGCCGCACGCTGGCGGGGCAGCAGTTGCGGTCCTAATGGCCTCTCTGTCAGTTCGCTATTGGTGGTCCCGCGGCGACGGTCTTGGACGTTGCCGTGATCTCGCGGCGGAGCGTCTTCAGCGCGGTGACGTAGATCTCCGAGAATGTTGGGAACGGCTGAATCGTGTCGGCTAGAACTTCCAGTGGGATGTGGGCGCGGATCGCGAGCGTCGCCTGTTGCAGCCACTCGCCTGCCTCGGGGCCGAGCGCGTAGGCGCCGGTCAGCCGCTCACCGTCGCTGAGCAGCGTCAAGAAGCCGTTCTGCTCGGCGTAGGCCCGCGTGTATGTGGCGATCTTGGCCACTTCCGATAGCGGGACCGTGGCGCTGAAACGGCCGGCCGAGGCGCCCACCGCCGCGGCTTGCGGGTCGGTGTAGACAACGCGCGGAACGGCCTCGTAGTTGGCCTTGCGCGATTCGCCGAGGATGTTCGCGGCGACCACCTCACCCTCGTACTTGCCGACGTGAGTAAGCGGCCACAGACCGTTCACGTCGCCGATCGCCCACAGACGCTCCCCCGCACGCAGATGCGCGTCGACAGGAACACCGTGCGCGGCCGCCTCGATGCCCACGGTCTCGAGGCCGAGCCCATGCACCCGCGGACGCCGTCCGGTGGCGATGAGCAGCTTCTCACCACGCAACTCGCGTCCGTCGTCGAGCTCGAGGACGTAGTCCTCGCCATCGCGGCGTGCAGCGGTCGTGTTCGCGGACAGGACGAGCTCGACGCCTTCTCCGCTTAGTACCTCGCCGAGCGCCTCACCCAGTGGCGCGGGCTCACGCCCGAGCACGTGCTCTGCCATGTCGGTCACCACCGCCTCGCCGCCGAGCCGACGAACGGCCTGCGCCATCTCCACACCGACCGGTCCGCCACCGAGGATCAACAGACGGCGCGGAACGGCCTTCATTGACGTCACCTCACGGTTACTCCAAACACCGGCCAGCTCACGCAAACCAGGCACCGGCGGCACGACCGGATCGGCACCGTTCGCAAGAACCACATGGTCCGTGGTGTGGCGCACACCATCGACCTCCACAACACCAGGGCCGGCGAGCCGTCCACTGCCACGCAACAGGTCGATGCCCCGATCGGCAAGAAAGCGCTCCTGGCCGGCGTCGGAATAGTCGGAGACCATCAAGTCACGCCAGGCAAGCGCCGCCTGCACATCGACCTGGGCGCTCGCGGCGGCCTCGCGCGCCCCATGAACCGCCTCGCCCGGGCGCAACAGCGTCTTCGAGGGAATGCAAGCCCAATAAGAACACTCCCCTCCTACAAGCTCCCGCTCCACAACCGCCACCCGCAGACCGCCGTCGGCCAGAGCGCCCGCACAATGCTCGCCCGGCGAGCCACCACCAAGCACAATCACGTCATAGTCGCTGCTCATCTCGGCAGCTCCTCGCCGGCGCGCTCGCGCACCATGTAGAGCGCGTACCAGTCGGGCCAGTTCTCATCCGCCTCGCCCGTTCGCTGCTCGTGCTTGCCGTGCGCCTCCGACGCCCGCCTGAGCGCGTCCGCGAGATCCTCCACAGAGTCGTATGTCGTGCCCATCGGCCTCTCCTCTCAGCGACCCGGCAGCCGCGTCGTGATCTCCTGGAGCAGCCAGCCGTTGCCATCCGGATCGCTGAACGCGGCGAACGAGCCGTAGGTGCCGTGGTCTGGCGCCGGCCCGGGCACACGGCCGTGGTCGTGGAAGCGATCGCCCAGCGCCCCCTCGTGGAACACCTCGCCCACCTCCACACCATGGGCGAGCAGCTTGCCACGCGCAGCTTCGATGTCGGGGACGGCCAAGTACAAGCTCTGGACTGAGCCGGGCTCCCCCAAGGCGATGTTCGTGCCAAATTGGATCGAGCACGCGGAGCCCGGGGGCGTGAACTGAACTAGGCGGAGGTCCTCACCGCGGACAACATCGGCGTCGAGCCTCCAGCCAAGGCCTCCGTAGAACTGCTTCGCCCGATCGACGTCTGAGACCGGCAAGACCACCACCTCGAGCTTGAACTCCGCGGCGTCCACCGGCGCGGTGCCCGCCGCGCTTTCGCTGCTCACCTCAACATTGCTCATATCGCCTCCATCGGTTGATGGCGTCCCAAGGCGGCACCACGTTCTCGCCGAGCCCACCAGCACGAGGCGGCGACGGCAAGAAGGCCGACGCTATAAGCCTGGACTGCGGAAGGGCTATCGGCACGAGCTCCCTCTTCCTGGTCGCCCAGAGCCGCTCTTCGACCGAGGGCGCTCTCGTCGGGTCGCGCATACTCTCCTCTCATCCGAGCAGAAGTCAAGGTCATCCGCGCGGCTCGTGAGGAGTCCGGCAGCACCGTTGACCGGCGTGCTGCTCGGTGGTAGGTTCGACGCAAGGAGATTAGTACTCGTGGATGCACCGGGAGATGTTGGCCCCGGGGGGCGGGGTCCTTTTGTTAGCCACGCTGATTGCGTTTCTCGCTATTCGCGCGGACCACCCTGCCAGCGGACGACGCGCGACGATCCGGCTCGCCTGCCGCACGGTCATTTGGGCGAACCACGATCGCCAGTGGTGACTATCCCGAAGGCGGGATGGGGGTGACCGTGTAGGCCCGCCGGGCCGCCACGCAGCAAGCCGGGCGTCGTCGCCTAACCGTTCCGTGGCTGGGTGCCGGTGCCCGTCCGCGCCGGCACCGCGGCGTGCTTTGGCTCGCTGGAGTGACGTCCCGGCTGATTGCTTGCGCGCTGGTGCAACTGGTGTTCCGGGCCCTCTGGCTAGCAGTTGGGGTCACGCCGACTCCACGCTCATGGTCCTGCTCGGGATATTGGCGTTCGCGATGGGCATCCCGACGGCAACCGCGGTAGCCCTGGGTGTGCATGCTGTCTTCACCACCGCCGTGACGGCCACCTGGACGGTGCCAGTGGGCGATGCCGCGCACTGGTCGACGACACGAGCCGAGCGACGTCGGCTGACGCTGGTGCTGGGGCGGAACCCTTCTCGGTGCTGGCGCTCCGCCTATGCGCCTGTGAACCGATACTCAGTCTGCCAGGCGTCCTTCGGGTCGGTGTGGGCGGTCCAGAAAAGCCCGGCGATGTTGTCCGGATCGAAGTCCGTCCCCGGCTTGACGACACCGGCGATCGTGACGGTCGCGGCGTGGATGCCGTCCTCTCGGACGCCGGCGGCGATCAGGGTCTGCGCCGAGCGCAGGGCGGCCTTCCCCATCGAGAGGCTCGCCAGTGCGGGCACTGGATTGTCGGCGAAGCCGCCGCTGGTGACCAGCAGTGTGCCGCCGCCAGCAGCACGCAGGACAGGCGCGGCTACCTGTGCCGCTACGACGGCGCCCAGGACATCGACGTCGTGGGCGGTTCGGAGCCGCTCGACGGTAGTGTCAAGGATCTGGCCTGGATCTGGCAGGGCAGCGTTGTACACGACGACACCGGGCGCCCCGGGAGCGCCGAAGATCCGCTCAAGCGTCTCGCGGTAGCCGTCCAGATCCTCAATATCCGCACCGATCGCCTCTATCTCAAGGCCGCCGCTACGCAGTTCAGAGGCAAGCTGGTCTAGCCTTCCGCCGCGGGAGATGAGTGTGCTGCGGAAGCCCTCGCGGCCAAAGCGTCTAACCACACCGGCGCCGACTCCTGGCCCGGCCCCAATCAGCAGAAGATGATGGGGGTCAACACGCTCGGGCATATACCACCTCCGGGTAGAGCTTTCGCCCGGCTGTCAGCCTGGGCCGCTGTCCTTGGTGTCAAATCACCAGACAAACGTTTTACCAGGGTTCGATCAATCCCAACCGCAGTACACACATACCGCACCCGCGCCAAAGGAGGCCTCCACGCCGCGATAGATCGCGACGTAGCCGGAGCCTCGGCGGTGGACCCCCGGTGGGCGGTCCGCTTGAGCAACACCCCAGCCCGTTGCCCTGTTGCCAGCACTGTTACCACCCAAACTGGTTCTCCAGTCAGGCCGGGAGCCCTGCAAACCGCACCCATACACAAGATCACCCTGCCAACGAAGTACGCGCCCTGAGAGATTCGAACTCCCGACCTTCGGTTCCGTAGCCGGCTATTTGTTGGCGAATTCCGCTTGGTTGAGCCAGATTAGCTCTGGTTACATGGCCCAGAATAGCCTTAGATTTGCCGACCTGGGGACATAGTTCGGGACACGCTTTGATTCAGACACTCGACCTCACCCGACCCGCCGAATACCTTGGTGTCGTGTTTGTGACCAATGGCTAGGGTCGACGGAGTTCCCCTTATTGGTCTGTGAGCCAGTTTTCGAGCATGGTTTGGGTGAAGCGGATGTGTCGTCCTATGCGTAGGCACGGGAGGCGTCCGGTGCGGACTGCGTCGTAGATCCAGCTGGGCTTGACGGCGAGTAGTTCGGCTGCTTGCTCGGGTCGTAGTAGTGGTCCGTCGAGTCGTCGCGGCCCGACGTTGTGGTTTTGGGTTGTTGGGATCATTGGTGTGGCTCGCTTGTGCTGGATTCGATCTCGTCATCGTCCTCGTCGTCTATGGGGTCTGGTGGTTCGTGGTGGTCCTCGGCGGTGTATTGCTCGTTTGCGAGCGTGGGGATGTCGTGGAGGTCGAGTATTCGTATGCGGTCGGCGGTGTTGGTTGTGTGGATGGCGCGTGTGACGGCGCGTGCTGGTCCGGGGGTGGCGAGGTAGTAGACGGTGTTGATGTGGCGCGCTCTGGCCCAGCCGCGGCAGATCGCGGCGAGCCTAGAGGCGGACTTGGTCGATAGCTCGACCTCGATCGGTACGACGAGTCCTCTCTTGCAGGTCAGGACGAGGTCGGGACGGTGAAGCTTCGTGCGTGTTGTGGCCTGGCCGACTTGTATTGAGGCGAGGAGTTTGCCGTATTCGTTCTCGGCTGATCTGAGTTGGCGCTCGCTCATCACGTCCCAGTCGGGCATCGCCCTTCCGAGCCCGACAGCGGTCTGCGCGACTTGCCAGGCGTGCTCAAAGCCACCGGGTCGCACGCTGAAAGTCCCGAGATGACCGATGCCTTTCCAGCGCAGGCCGGCAAGTGTCGCGGTGTACATTCCGGGACGTCCGTAGAGCACTGTGTGATGCTCGAGTAGCCCGTCGCGTGTCAAGGAGTTCAGTCGCTGGTAGGCGATGCTGCGACTCATCCCGAATTCGCTCATCACATGTTCGGCTCCGGCTGCTCCGATCCCGCCGATCCAGGAGACGATTTCCGAATCCCTTTCTGTCTGCATAACACGACCTCCGTGCCGTTAGAAAACCCGTACATGGGCTTAATCCGTCGAATCTCAGCGAACAGGACAAACAACGAACCGAAAGAGCGCTCCAGGGTCACGCACACGTCTGCGCGACCAGGACGCTCGACCCCTTGGTGCTGCAGTTTCGTCCCGAGATAGCGATCAGGGACATCGTCGACGTCGAGACTGCCAGTACGCCGGCGCTCAGGGCCTGACACCCCAACCAAAACGGATCGCGTTGACCAGAGCGATGGCGGGCAGCACCAACCCCGTCCCGTCCCTCCACTAGGTCTCAGCTGGGTGGGTTTTGACCGTCGTGGACCATCACCACAACCCCTCATCAATCTATACATCTCGCGGTCCGCGACGGTCAAAACCCTACCCAGCCCGTCAGGGCTGGAGGGTTAATCCGCTCCAGCGGATTCTTAATCCGGGACGCAGTCCCGGCACGAATCCACACACAGCCCACAAAAAGGACAAGGCAACTGCACCGACCTAGAAATCCCCTAGGCCAGATCAGCTGCATATTGACGCAGTACGCGGATGCCGCTTCCGTCTCGCGATAGTCGTGCGGTGCTACTACTTGTGCGCGGCAGCGAGCTCCTGCGCCTTTGCAGCGTCGAGCATGGCTTTGGCGCGCTTAGCGCCCTGGGAGAGCAGCATGCCTTTGAGCGCAAGTTCTTTCGCCGTGTTCTCGTCCCAGGGCCGAATGCCTTTGCCATCAGCTACGCAAAGCCCCTCAGGCAGATCCAGGTCGCGATAGCGAATCTTCTTCACGTCTCGATGGTAGCGCTTGGCGCGGTTTGCGGCACGTTTACGACATCAACTCGACGATCAGCTGCACGAGCGGGTCAATTGTTTGGTGTGCGTCGCTTCGTATCGCCCAGCCCAGACACTCATCGTGGCGATCAAGCACCGGTCGAAAGTCGATTGCGGGCAGTCCAACCGAAGCGAGACCCACGGTCAGCGCCACATATGCAGCGCGAAGATTGCCGTCGGCAAACGGGTGGATCTTGAGAATGGCTGTGTAGAGCCCCGCTGCCGGCTCGACACCCTCGGCAATCTCGACCGCCCGCTCGCCATCGCGCAGAGCAGCCGCACTCACGTTGAATGCCTCGCACGCGAGTCGCAGCTCATGCATGATCGCCGAACGCCCGAGCGTGCCGCGGATCGGCAAGTCGCACGGCTCATCGCCTGTCGGCATGGGCACGCCGAACTCAACCGGCTCGTCATCCCCACGCACCCTGCCAGCGTCGCGCTCAAAAGTCGTCAAGAAGATCGCGCGATGCCAAGCACAGATACGCTCAGTGGTGATCACGTTGGCGGGCCGTTGAGCCCCCATGGCCGCTGAGCGCAAGGTCAATGTCAGGCGGCGTGTCGCCTCTGCCCAAGTAGCCTCCGCAGACATCGCTCCCGCGCGATAGAACGGTGCTTCCGGCGAGTCCCGGAAACCCTCGAAGCTATTCATACGTCCTGCGGCAAGCCCACGCTAGAGGCATCCTCCACCCGAAAGGCCTCCGCCACGAGCCGCGCATCCTCCTCGCGCGGCGCATAGTGCAGGTAGCGCATCGTTGTCTGAATATCGGCGTGGCCCATCCACTCCTGCACGCGCCGTATATCGGCCTTGGCGATCATGCGAGTGCCGAACGTGTGCCGCAGATCGTGGAAGCGGAGCTGGCGCAATCCTGCGCGCTTGAGCGCTGCCGTATAGCGGCGCCGGAGCGCCGACCCATCCAGGTAGTCGCCAAGCTCGCCTGGAAAGACGAGATCGTCCCCGTCTGTGAAGAACTCACGCCGAGAAAGCTGCGCCAGCGCCTGGGCTACCTCCGGGGCGAGCGGAACCGAGCGCACCTTGCCTGACTTTGGGGCAGTGAGTGCGCCTCCTGCATAGCTCGCGCGCACGCGCAGGACGGAGCCGGCGAAATCGATGTCACGCCACCGCACAGCAATCAGCTCGCCCCGCCTCAACCCTGTAAACGCCGCCGTCAGGAAGATCGCGCCGTCCTGCTCCGATGTGGCGGCGCGGACGAGCGCCCAGACCTCCTCGGGACTGAAGACGTCTATGTCGCCCGAAATTCGTACCGGGTGGTGCTCAACACTCGCAACGGGATTGACAGGGAGACCATGGACCTTGCAGGCTCGCGCGAATACGCCGTGTAGCAAGGTCACGATCCGGTTCTTCGAGTTGTTGGCAAGCGGGCGAGAGTCGCGCCTCTCGGGATCCTCCTGGAACCGCGCACTCGACAGCTGCCTGCGCCATGCTTCGATGTCAGCACTCGTGATCTCCTCGAGCGCTCGATCACCAAACGCCGGCAGCAGATAGGCGTTCAAGATTGAGCGGTATCCGCGCAGTGTCGAAGGCTTCAGCGCTCGATCGTGCTCGGCGTAGCGGAGGAACTCCGTGGCCGCGTCAGCGAACGTCGCGCCCGTTCGCACAAGCCCCGGCAGCGTACCGCTACGGGCCTGGTCGAGCAGGTCGCGCAACCAGTCCTCGGCCAGGCGCTTGGTGAAGTATCCGGCCGGCGGGCGCCCACGCTCGGTCCACGCGGGCCCGAGCTTCTTCTGCAGCTGGCGCCCATCGGGCAGCCGGTACTTCGCGTACCAGACAGGTCCGCGCTTGCGCTCGACCCGAAAGACGTGACCGGTTGGAGGCTGAGCCAGCCGATGCGAGACGGACGACGGTGTCCCAAGAGCTGCGTTCTGACCCCAAGCTTGACGCGACATGCGCACATTCTACAACTTCTCGGGACATATTCGGGACATATCTGACGCCCACGTAAGATTGGCGTATCCCCAAAAGTGCTTGTTTGCGGGGATTTTCTACGCGCCCTGAGAGATTCGAACTCCCGACCTTCGGTTCCGTAGACCGACGCTCTATCCAGCTGAGCTAAGGGCGCAGAGCCGCCTAGTGTAGTGACCGCGAGCGAGCATCGGGACTCTCGTTCGGTTGCTGGTCCGCACGCTCGGCGTCTCGCGGTGACGATCCAAGGTTGAGGCAGGCGCGATCAGCTCTTCAATGGAGACGTTGGGCGTACATTGACATGACCCGCTTCGCCGGGCATCCGGCCACTCAGCTGAAGTTAGCTGACGTTCCCAACACCCGATACGGTGATATAGATCATGGCTGATGTTCGACGTAGTCTCGACTTGAGGAGATCGATCATATGGCGGATGAGTTCAGCGGATCGACAGTAATCGATCGACCCATCGATGAGGTATTCGCTTTCCTGGCGGACGGAGAGAACGACCCGAAGTTCAGCCCTCGGATCCAGGAGATTCGCAAGACCACGGACGGCCCAATCGCCGTCGGCACGATCTTCGAGAGCAAGGTGAAGGACGCCGGATTGACAACCCATAGGCAGTTTGAGCTGACTGAGTTCGATGTACCGACCAAGATCCGCTGGGCGGAGCGATCAAAGAACATCATCACCGTTCCCACAGGTGGTTACGATCTCGAGCGGGTCAGCGATACCCAGACGAAGGTCACGATTCACAACACGTTTCAAGGTCACGGGTTCGGCAAGGTCATCGTCGGCTTTGCGCTGAAGGCAGCCATCAAGGACTCGCCAGCATTCGCGCAGCGCATCAAGTCCGCCGCCGAAGCTTCCTGACAGGACAGTCACAAGCCGAGGAGGCACAGCAATGATCATCACAACCATGAACGACCTTCCGGGCTATGCGATCGAGGAGGTACTGGGCGAGGTCTTCGGGCTCACCGTTCGCGCCCGCAACGTCGGCTCGCAGATCGGCGCCTCCTTCAAGTCGCTGGTAGGCGGCGAGCTCAAGGGTATGACCAAGATGCTGGGCGAAGGGCGTGAGCATGCCCAGCAGCGCTTGGTCGAGGCTGCCGAGGCAAAGGGCGCCAACGCCATCATCGCGTTCCGCTTCGACACCTCAGAGCTTGGGAGCACCTGGACAGAGATCTGCGCCTACGGCACGGCTGTACGTGCCAGCAAGAACTGAGGCACAAGCGGCGCCAATCAAGCACCCACGACTCGTCGAGGACGCGGCCGCGCTCGTCAGCACGGTAGAGACCGCTGGACGCGAGCCGGATCTGCCAATCTTGCCGGCTCCCCGTCCTAGCTGAACCAACTAGCGGTCGACGTAGTCCGGATTCAGACGATGAAGGATCGAGTCGAGAACTCGGTCAATCTCAGCTGGTGCCTGCTCGGCCTTGACGCCCTGACGGACCTCTATACCCGCGAACGCCAAGTCGCGACTGATTCGAACCAATAGCTGCCGGGAACCACTTTGCTTCATGTATTTTGAGACTCTCAATTGCTCTTCCTCCGCGCGCCAGCGCACAATCAAGCGCAGAGCCCCCAGTAGCTGCGGCCAGTCGCGATGAACGGGGAGCGCTGCAGGGTCGCGCTGGAGGAGGGCCGCCCAGATCTCGTCATTGATTTCGTAACGCTGCTCTCCATCGATCGGAAAGGACATGAGAACCTGCGCCGAGGCCAGCCCGCCAAGTGCATCGTGCACGTTTCGCTTGGAGTAGCCGACGGCACGCGCCAGCATCTGTGAGGTAGCTGGAGACGGATGGCTGGTCAACATCACACGTACGAGTTCGGCGCGGATGCCCACACCGAGGATCGCACGCAGGCGAAATGCGAAGTTGATCGACGTCTCAAGGTCGGGTGCGGTCGACTTCCCAGACGGGAGAAGTACGGATCGCAATAGCCCAGCAGCCGCAAAGTCGGGGTCAGCGTCACCGAATGGTCCACCTCCGAAGAAAAGTGGTTCGAGATCCGTAAGTCCTGGTGCCTGATCCTCGCGCCGAGGTTTTAGCCGTGCTCGTGGTCCTTGACGTGCAAGCCAACCGATCGTTCCTGCCACTAGCTTCCGATCGTCCTGGTCGATGCACATAGCACGTAGTCGGCGTACGCTGAACAGCGTCTCGTTGGCAAGCATCCAGTCGAGCACCTCATCGAACAACCGTGGGTCTCGACGGCCGATCTCAAGCGTGAAGACGATCAACGCCTCAGGATCCTGCGCCCACGGACTGACGCAGTTAGGGGCCGTGAATATGCCCATCTGCGCCCACTCGTCCCATGCGAATGAGACGAGCTGCTCCGTAAGCAGTTCTGTACTTCTAAGCCGACTCACGTCTGACTCCAAAATGAGCAAGGACTTCTTCGAGAACTTCGCGGTACCCAGCCGATGTGTCATGGGTTTCGCTCCACTCAGCCGCCTCGAGCAGCTCCGCTTCCGTAGGCGACAAAGCCTGTAGGTCATCCAAGTGCCTGCCGCCGCCTCGGTCTACGGCTGCGTAGAGCTTGAAGTGGATTTGGTCGAGCCGCGAGGCGAAGACCACGTCAAGGGCTGTGCCATAGGCGTGCCTTTCCCCACGAGCGAGGAATCCCGGAGGCAGCCCGAAGTCGAGGAGCGAAGTGGGTCCGGAATTCAGCCAGCTTTCGCGGAGGCCGAAGTCATCCGCTACGAGCTTGACGGCTGCTACCAGCCCGTCGGGCAGCGGCTCCGCCGAGACGAGCTCCTCATCCTGTAGCAGTGCGACCACATCTACGTCTCTAGTCGTCCGAGACACGAACCAAGCGCAATAAGAGCCGAGCCCCCGACGACGACGATCGTGTGCGCCTCGCCGCGAGCAGCGAGCTGCTCCGAAAGCGCAACAAAGAGTTGCTCCGCATGTTTAGCATCCCTAATCGAGACCTCAGACATCACAGATCAAGATGTTAGACATCCCAGCAGCGTCCGGCTGATAACCACTACCGGCGGCACTTCGCGCTGCTGCGGCGAGCGCACCTGCCTCCTAGTAACGCCGGCAAAACGGGGAGCCGGGTACGACGTCACAACAGTCAAGCTGCCCTTGAAGCTTTGGTTCAGGTTCTGTTGGAGCCAGCTGGTCGGCAAGCTCAGAGGCGAGCGGCTGAAGCCATCCACAGGTAGATTGAACTGGCCTGACTTGAGTGCCGTCCGATGCTTAGACGAACATATGTTCGTATCCGAGAAGGTTTCCGGGCGCGAGGCGAGAAAGACAACACTGATGGCAGACAAGAGCGCAATCGAGTGGACCGAGGCCACGTGGAACCCGGTCACCGGCTGCGACAAGGTGTCGCCAGGATGTGCGCATTGCTATGCGGAGACGTTCGCAGAGCGTTTTGTCGGGGTGCCTGGTCATCCCTATGAGCAGGGCTTCGCGCTTAAGCTGTGGCCGGATCGGCTTGAGCATCCATTGCGTTGGAGACGACCGCGGATGATCTTCGTCAACTCGATGAGCGACTTGTTCCACGAGCGCATTCCCCACGACTACATCGCCCAGGTCTTCGAGGTGATGGGGGCCGCTAGCCAGAGATTCCAAGAGCCCTGCACGACCTCCATGAGCTGCGATGGGCGCCCACATTCGCATTCATCGACCCGGATGGCATGGAGTTCGAATGGCGCACCCTCGAAGCGCTCGCCGCTCACAAGCGCGCTATCGGTCCCAGGCCAGCTCAAAGCGCGAATACAAGGTGGAGCTATGGCTTCTCTTTCCGACGCAGGGCATCGTCGTACGCTCGCCCTCGACGCGGAGAAGGTCAGGCCGGAGGACGAGGCCCGCGCAACATCGCTGCTCGGAACGGAAGCCTGGCTGGCTATTTACGATAGGCGGGTCGAAGGCAAGCTCAATGCACACGACGCCAAGGAGGAGTACGTCAACCTCATGCGCTGGCGCTTGAGTGAGGACCTCGGCTATCAACGCACTCACGCCTTGGAACTGACGAACACGCGTGGAGGGACGCTTTACCACATGGTCTTCGCCACCGACAACGATGCGGGCGACAAGGTCATGGCCGACATCTACTCCAAAAGAGCCAAGCAGATTCCCCAGATGCGCCAAGAAGCACGCGACCGTATACGCGGCCAAGCAACACTGGACCTCGGAGCCACCCACGACGCGGACGGTGCGACCTACCACTACGAGCCGCCGTGGAAGCCTCCCGCTCTGCCCTGATCAAGAACGCCAACGCCATTTCCTGGGGCCTCGTGTTCGTACTAGAGCAAATTACGGGGAGATCGGGACGGTTTGCAAAACATAAAGTCCAGCTTGAGTCTTTGGTCGGCCTTCTGATGGAGCCCGCAGGCCGACAAGTGCGACAACGTGCGGCAAAGGCGATCTGCAATGCGTTCCGCGTTAACCGGGTTCAATCTTAGATCGGCTGAGCCGCGTCAAGATCATCCAAGTCGACGAGGTCCCGTGGACGCCCAGCAGCCCGCTTCATACTCCGCAGGTGCTTAAGAGCACATATCGCAATCGTCACCCCCGCCATCTCGACGTCGATGGCCTTTGCTCGAAGTTCGTCGTACGGCAAGACGCCCTCAAGGCCCTGGACGACATCCAAATCCCCGAGTTGTGTCGCGATCAATGCTCGTTCGCCGCTGTGCAGAAGCGCCGCGATGGAGCGCTCAGAGCCGAGCAGCGACTCTCCCAACTGGACGCGGCCACCGAGCTCGGCAACAACATGCGCCAGTCTCTGGAGGTTCTCCGGTGCCGGATCGGGCACGATGTCGCAGTCCTTCGTTCCGCGAACGACGCCCCACGACCCGAGCGCCAAGCCTCCAATAACGACGAAACGAACATCGGCCTGGACAACGCAGAAGAGAAGCTGATCGAACGACGGCGCGCTCAACGGGCACGCCGCGCGGAGTCGCGCAACTCAAACAGCTTGCGAGTCAACGAGATCGTCTCCGTGAGGTTCACGACAAGCGGTCGCTGTCCATCCGCTCGCAGACGCAGCCGCCGTACCCGCTCTCCCTCGGAGTCTCGCGGCTGCTGTGTGACTTGCTCGGCCATAGATCCAAACCTTACCGAGCCCATCATCGGAGAACGAGCAAGTGGGGCGCATATACAGGCGGGGCCGTTAGCTGTCATCTGGCCAAAACGGGGATCGCGGGACGATGTTCGAACTCGGACCTGGTGTGGTGGAAGCCCATTAGCGAGCTGCACGACGAGCGCTTCGGATGAGCCTGAGCTATCTCAAGGGAACCGCGATCGGACCCGGCAGACGGCGATAGACGGCGAAGAAGTCACGGTCGTCGGGGACGAGGTAGCGATCGGCCGACTGGTGCGGCTGGGGCTCGACCATCTTCGGGACGAGCCCGTGGTCGTGGGTGTAGGCGATCAGCGTGTGCCAGTCAGCGTTGATGTCGAACTCCATCGCCCGCGCCGCGCCGATGTGCTGGAGGAGCTTCGCGATCGAGATCACCGTCTGGCCTTCGGCAACGACGAAGACCAGATTGCCGCGGCGATCGATGCCCACGCCGGTGCGCCACACGCGCGTGACGCCGCCGAGCGTGAACCCCCATTCTGGACTGTTGGGGTTTTCGTTCAAGGCGGGATTCAGGCGCCCGTTCCATACGATCGGCGCGAGGCTCTGGCGTGCCCAAGCGATGTCTGGTCCCGCGTTCGGGCCGCCGCTCCACTTGACAATTTCGACGCGACCGTCGCGATGGCCGACGAGCGTGGCCTTGCCGTCCTTCAGCGGCTCGTTGACCTGGCCGTCGACGGTCGAGCCGTTTTCCCCGTCTTCGTAGGTGAAACCGCCGTTGAAGGTCGCCAGCAGCCGCCAGCGCTGACCGTAGGGCACCATCATCGGCCCGCGCACGGCCGCGTTGGGTGGCTCGTAGCGTCCCGGGTAATAACCGATCGCGGTGCGTGTATGGTCGAACCAGGCCACATAGGCAAGCAGCTCCGGATATTCAGCTTCGGGGCGGAAGCTCGTCACCAGCACCGGTGGGCCGCCGTCGAGGGGCGGCCCTGTCGGTTTCCAGATCCCTTCCCCCGGCAGCCGATGCACGAACACCGGCTTGATCGGTGGCGGCCAAGCCGCGGTGTGCCTGCCGCGCTGTAGGCTCAATCCGAGCGCCGGCACTCGCTTCGGCGCCGGTCCGCCCTTCTTCGGTGCGTTTGCGGTGTAGTAGATGTGCTCGATGTCGTCGACGATCGTGTTTCCGAAGGGCACCTCAGCTCTCACCCACTCGACGCTTCGGGCCCCGAACGACATGCTCGTCGGCTTCAGCATCCAGATCGCATAGGCGCTGGCCGCCCAGGCGAGCAGGCCCAGCAGAGGAGTCCCAATCAACAGGAGCCGCCTGCGCCTGGCCTTAGCCTTGCGCCGCTGCTCACGGCGCGCCTTGAGCTGCTCGGGCGACATGGAGATGCGGGCCGGGCCAGCGGCCTCAGATGGATCGCTCATGCCCCGGACAGGCGCCGCCACCGCGCCGCTAGGCCGGTCCACCGGCCTAGCGGCGTGCGCCAAGGTCGTGTTCTCGTGCCGATAACGCCAAACCATAGGCGACTCCCGGGCCGCAATTAAGTGAGAATCCATTTATCGGCATCGCTCAGAACGACGGACAGCAGGCGATGGACCAACGCCACAGGCGCACCGCCGAGATCGCTGCTGCATATGAAAGGCTCGCGTCGAGCAGCGACTCGCGCCGCTCGACGCGATGCCTATCGGATGAGCACCTGACAACTCTCCCGGCTCTCGCCCTGGCGAAGTTCGAACTACGCTCACATACCCGGCGGAAACGGGGCTGACGGGACGACTCTCGAAACATGACCTCGCCTGGCAACGGATTAGCGAGTTGCACGCTCAGCGGTTCAGCGAGCACCGCGACCTCAACTCAGGTGTGGAGTGAGCTCCAGCCCTACCTTTGGGAGCGCCCGGCGAACCCGGCGATCAAAAGACGCCACGTGAGCATCGTGCGCTTGGGCGGTAGCGAGCGCGAACCCGTCCGCGAGACTGATGCTCAAAGCGCGATATCGAGCCGCGTCCACAGCGATTGCAGGCGTCGGAGCAATCAGTCGAATTCCCAACGCTGCTAGTGCATCCACCGCGGTCCGCAAAACACTTTGGTCTTCGGCGGGCCTGACCAGAGTCTCGGCATAGTTGATGAGCGATAGCAGCAGGGGCACGTCCTCCTCCACCATCGCCTTGATTGCCTTAGCGGCCTTGAAATGGTGCGAGTCGCGCCGGTCGAGTGCTGCGATCACAACGTCAGTGTCCAAGACGCAGTTACTCACGCTCGCTCACCAGAGCGAAGTCGCTCCAGATACCCAGGCTCATACAGGCCGTCGAAAACACCCAGTACTCGCTCCGCATCGCGCGACACCCGACGGACGACAATGCGATCGGCTCCGTCGGCCTCGATCGCGACCTCATCGCCTACGCTAAGCCCTGCTCGCTTCAACGACTCGACCGGGAGCGTCACCTGATTCTTACTGGAGATTCGTGCCATTCCTTTACTATATCGTAAAGGCTAGCGTTGACAAACGAGTTAGGTCGATCCGACGGGCGCCCCGAAAGGCAAGAGAAGCACAAAGCGCGCCTAAGCACGGGCCAAAACGGAGAGGGAGGTGTTTGGGTTCAGGACATGTGTCTCAGGTGATGGGTCTCTCATGAGTCGGGACATGGGTCTCATGTCGGGCTGAGCGTTTTCGTGGTGCTGGCCGTGGAGGCGCGGCCTTGGAGACTGGGCCGGAGCGATTAGACCGGCACGGCGTCCGGGGCTACGCCACATTGGCGGGCATGTCTAGAGCCCACGTTGCTGTTCTCCAGGTCGTATCCGATCAGATGTCCGTCACTGCCGCCGCTGCCGAGTACGGGTTCTCCCGCCGGCATCTTCACCGCCTTTTGGCTCGCTATCGAGAGGGAGGCTTGGAGGCGCTCAAGCCGCGATCCAAGCGCCCGAAGACGACGCCTACCGAGACGTCCGAGAACGTCCGCGAGCGGGTGATCGAGCTGCGTCGAGAGCTGACCGCGGACGGGCTGGACGCGGGACCAGTCACTATCGTCTGGCACCTCGAGCAAGAGGGACTCAACGCACCGTCGACATCCACGATCAGACGGATCCTGCACCACGCTGGACTGATCGTCCCCGAACCGCGCAAGCGCCCCAGAAGCAGCTACATCCGCTTCCAGGCGGCGCAGCCAAACGAGATGTGGCAGTCGGACTTCATCCACTGGCGCCTTCAAGGACGGAACCGACATCGAGATCCTCAACTGGCTTGACGACCACTCCCGCTACCTGCTGTCCGCCAGCGCCCATCAACCTGTCACCGGGGACGCGGTGGTGAGCGTGTTCCTCGACACGGTCGCCGAGCACGGATCGCCGGCGAGCACGCTCACCGATAACGGCAGTGTCTACACCTCCCGCTTCACCGGCGGGCGCAACGCGTTCGAGTACGTGCTCCCCCTGCTCGGGATCCAGCAGAAGAACGGGTCCCCGGGGCACCCACAGACCCAAGGCAAGACCGAGCGCTTCCACCAGACCCAACAGCGCTGGCTCAGGGCCAGAGCACCCGCCGCAAGCATCGCACAGCTGCAACGTCAGCTCGACGAGTTCCGAGCACACTACAACGAGAAGCGCCCGCACCGCGCGCTTGACCGACGCACGCCAGCTAACGCCTACCGAGCCACACCCAAGGCGCTCCCAGCCAGCAACGGACACCCACCAGGCCACTACCGGCTGCGCTACGACCGGCTCGATAACAAAGGCAAAATGAGCCTCCGCCGAGCAGGCCGAATGCACCACCTCGGCGTCGGCGCCAAACACGCCCGCAAACGCGTCCTCGCGCTCGCCGACGACCACCACGTCACCGTCACCGACCTCACCACCGGCGAGATCCTCAGCCGCCACCTCATCGAACCCCACAAAACCTACTGGCGCAACCAAAACAACCAGCCAGGCCGCTGGCCCAACACCACAAACTGAGACCCATGTCCCGACTCAAACGAGACCCATGTCCCGACTCATGACAAAAACGGGGAGTTCGGGACGCGTTGCAAACCAGATTTCGGCTTTGCTAAGCCTAATTATGGACTTTGATGGGCGACAAGCTCGGGCTCGGGCGGCTGAGGCGATCCGGCGAGGAGATCGCTAACCACAGTTCGACTCCTGCTGGCACCACCATCTTGAAGAAGGTCGAACCGGCCCAGTTCCCCGGGAGGGGGCTGGGCCTTCGGCGCTCGCGGGCCAGGAGGATCGCGTTGCCCGCCTGATTGGGGCGCTCCTTGCGACTCGATGACTGCTGGTAGGCAACCCATCGGATTGGGGACTATCATCGAACGCACCTTTGCGTGAAGGCGCGTTAGGGAGCTACACGCTGATCGGTTCGTTCCCGGCCTCGGTGCGACGCTCTGGTTCTGCATGAACGGATGGGATAGAGGTCCGGATGTCGCGTACTGCGTGTCCGGTGTTGTAGACGAGCGTCAGCGACTCTCGCTGTATGGCGTCGGCTGCGTCTGATTCCTCAACGATTGAGACAGAGCCGTTGACAAGGACGCTGGCTCCGTGCGTCAGGGCGCTTGGGTGGGTGCTTAGCTTGTCGGCGGCTTCAAGAAGCCGCTCGAACGGGAGTCCGTAGCTGCGCAGGTCAGCAATGACCTTGGCTTGAACAACGTCATCGGCGCTGAACAAGTTTGGTACGCCTATACCGCTGGACTGCTGGGCACTTGGGCGCAAAAGTCCGCGCCTCAGCCAGCTATGTAGCGTCCTGTATTCAACGCCGACTATCTGCGCTACGCGCGGCAACGTCAGCAACCTTGGCGACGTCAATCCGATCACCTCCCGCCGTGATTGTTGACCCAGACGGCAACGAGCCTACCGAGGGACGCGGACGATTGGGAGGCGCGAACCCGGAACTACCGAGCGAATCGTGAGGCCAAGACTCCATTGAGCGGCACTCGACTGAACCGCGATGCAGTTCCGTCATGTGCGTGCTCTAGCTTGTCGAGCTACCTACCTCAACCAAGAAGGACCCCAAATGAACCTCAAGCCTCAAGCCCTGATTGCCTTCGTCATTGCATCCGCAGGCGCAGCCTTCCTCCAGCAGAACGCCTCCCGCCAAGCAGCAAAGCTCGGCATCCCGCATCCGGCGGTCGGTCTCATAGCCGCCGTAATAGCCCACGAGATATAGGAGCCCCCATGATCAAGTTGGAGATCACAGACGGCAAAGGCCGCAAATACCGAAACCTCAACGAAGCAATCAAGCCCACGCTTGATGGGATGATCGATGAGACCTCCAGACGAATCGAGCGAGCCCTCCAAGCACAACAATGCCCCGTGCATCATCGGAGGCCCCAAATCAAACGTCACAGAACGGGTGACCGCATCAACTTCCAATATGAATGCTGCTGCGAACAACTCAAGACTATGACCGACGAAGCATTCAGGCGCGCCACGAAATAATGTTCGGGTTCGTCATCAGTCACATTTCGCGCTCTGTGTTGAGACAGCGGAAGAGTGTCATCTGTGATCGCTATCTTTGGCACTGATGCCGGGAAGACGCCACAGACCTCACATTGTGGGCCGCAGCTCGCCCAGGCCAAAAAAGTCGACAGTCAAATACATCGACGGGAGCAGAGCTGCGGAAATGATGAGCCTACCCGAGCGTGCCCGTCGGCGATCCCAAGCAACCTGGATCGGCCCTAGCGTAGACCTATGGGCCGAGCAAGAGTTGCTAGGGCTACACCGCAACGACACAATCACTGTGCCTGAGTACACAGGAGATATCTGGTGGTTTGTGCTCGACATAAACGGCATTGCTAGAGAGATAACCGCCGACACACTGATATTCGATCGACCCTTCGAGCACACATTCCCCTTCCGCATGGTCATACCACGCGAACTAGAGACGTCTGAGCGAGCCGAAGGCGTTGTGGCACTCAAACGCATCAGGCAGCTGCGCGGCAAAGACCGCGACAAGAAGCCACTACAGCCTCTCGCAGAGGCGGCATAGCGTCCAGGTTCGTTTATGCCCGACAGCGATGCCCTGGAAGCGGCCATTCAAGCGTTGCGACTGACGCTGGAGGCGACGCCTGCCCGATGGAGTGAGGACACGGCGGACGAGCTGTTGGTACTAGTCCATCTTACGTTCCACGAATATATATTCGAGGTGCTCGCCGTCCCTATGCCTTCTGGCAAGCCGGAGGATGGCCGTCCGCCACTAGCGGTGCGCGCTGCCCTACACGGTCGAGCGATTGCTGACTTGCTGACGGCTCTCGCGATTCAGCACTGGAGGGAAACGGGTGGCGAGCTATCTGAGGTTGGTATGGCTAATGCCCCATCGACTCTGACGGAACAGTGGATTAACGAGATGGTTGCCGCCGTTATGGGAGATGACCGCCCTGCTCATGAGCTGGCTATCGACTACGTTCGAGGAGTAGCGAAGACCCTGGGCTTTGTTGCCAGAATTCTCGGCGCGCAGCGAGGTATGTCACTCGATCCGGCTGATCCTCGCGGTCCTGTCGAACCTTCCGATGATGCGTTGACAAGCGACGACGCTGGAGGAATGCTCATCTGGTGCGGGGCTGCCGCGTTGTGTATAGCGGCTACCCTACAGCCGGATGTGCGAATGCAGTCGTCGTCTGATTAAGCCAGCCGTTACTTCCCTGATATCGTACAACTGCCATGAGACGACTTCGGGCGGGCGTGTGTGGTGTACCCGCCCGAATGTGCCTTGTGTTTGGGCTACATATCGAGTCCGTCCAAATGGGTGGCGGCGCGGGTTGGGAATATGAAGCCGTCGCTGGTGCGGTGGAGTAGGCCGACACCGTGAAGGCTATAGATGGCGTTGCGGACGTCGTCTGGTCTACCGATTTCGCGGATCAGTTCGTCGGTTGACCAGGGGCGTTGGTCGTCGTGGAGGAGCAGTAGGGTCATGATCGCGGACTCGGTGCGGGCCTGGGTTTCGGCGGGCATCAGGGTAGGCTCAGAATCGGACATGGGGAGCGTCTTCTCCTTGTGTCTGGGCCTCGGCGCGGGTCGCTCCGCGTCGGGGCCGCTGTTGTTTACGCTTAATCGACCGTAGGCGCGAGACCGGAGAGTGGTCAAGCTGTGCGGCGCGGCCTCACCGAGCGCTTGCCCGTGTTGCGTTTGCCACACCTTGCCGTCTCGGGGCTATGGCTGGTTTTCTCGTCGTTTCCGTTCCCGACGAGAAATGGAGATTGGTATGGAAGTGGTGGATTACTCGGAGTCGGTGTTGGGTGTGCGGGCATGGGAGGTGCGCTCGGATGGACGGTTGTGCTCTGTGTTCTGGCCTGCTAAGTGGAAGCCGGGCGTCAACCACGCCCACTGTGATCCCGAAGACTCGCTACACGCCGAGGATCACGAGATCCCGCAGGCGGGCTGTGCTTGTGGGATCTACGCCTATCGCGACATCAACCACCGCGACCTGTCGTTCTACGAGCGGCCGAATATCGTGGTTGGCACGATCGCGGCGTGGGGTCGGATCGAACAGGAGGCGGGCTGGTTCCGCGCCGAGCAGGCTCGACTGCTCGCGGTCGGTCACTCACCCAATGGTGGGGTACTTGAGCGGCGGGCGGCGATCCGCTATGGCGTCCCGCTCATACCGTTGGGAGAGTTGGCAGGCTCCAGCCGCAAGCAGGCACGGCCAGCGGGCGTTGCTCGCCGGATGTGCGGGGCGGTGATCCTGGTGGTCGACTGTGGACCGGCGGCTATCGCTCGTATCGATGAGATCCGCACCGGCTGCCATCAGGTCATTGAGCGTGCCCATGACTGGCAAATCGACTTGATTGTCTGTGGCGAGGGAGCGTTCGTGGTGCCGTTGCAGGGCGAGGGCTCCAGGCGTCAGAGCCAGCTACGGGCCGCGGTCGATTTCTTGGTGCCTGACTGTGAGGGTCCGGCGCTGGCGCGGGGGCTTGAGCGGGCTCGGGGCCGGGTATTGTGGTCGCACCGTCGCTGGAGCATCGATGTGGTCCTTCTCGCCGTGGATGCGCCGGACCCGGAGACCTGCGAGCAGTTGCGCCGCGCTCACCGTGACGGCGTGCGGGTGCTGAGCGTCTGCCCGTCGCCTGACGACGGTTGGGGCAGACACCTGGGCGAGCATCTGCCGATCCACCCAGGCGTGCCAGGTGATCTGGCCGAGGCTATGCGGGATGTGGCTGGCAGGCTCCAGGCTCGAGAGGATCAGTGGCCAGCAGATTGGACCCGCCGCCAGGTCACATTCCCAGCCAGCCCTTGGTTGAGCCTGTGCCGCTGCAGTTAGTGGCGCGCTGCTCAGACGGTCGCGGTCGTAGCGTTGTGCTCGATCTGCTCGGCTTGGGCGATCAGCTCGGAGGTTGTGAGATCGAGCGCAGCGGCCAACCGTCTGAGGCTCCCGTAGCTGGGGTTGCGCTTGCCCGTCTCAACATTGCTGATCCACCGCTGATGCAAGCCGCTGTCGTTGGCGAGTTGCTCTTGGGTGAGTTTGAGTTCCTCACGACGGGCTTTGACGGCGAGACCGAGGGCGTCTTGGAAGGCCGGGGAAGCGGGCATGACGCCAGCCTTTCTGAGCCCCAACCCGTTGTCGATGACATCGGGGTAGACATGGCTGCCTACATTCCGCTACGGTTCCAGTAATATGACATTGCGGTAGAGGTCTGTGGCTTGGGCGGCGGCGGTTGTTGCTGCTGTTGGCGTGGGTCTGCCGCTGGAGCGAAAGGGCGGCGATGGGAGCCCCGTGGAAGGGCAGGTGGAGGCGATGGTCTGGCGCGCAGGTCGGCGTCGCCGGGATGCTCGCCGTTCTAGCGTTTACGGTGCCTGGACCTGCCGGCGCGGCCGCACCTGTTCGGGAGTGGCCAGCAGGTGCTCTCGATCCCAGCTTTGCCTTCGGTGGAGTGCTGACCGCATCGTTCGCCAACCCGCCAAGTCGGCAGGAAGGGCGCGATGCTGCGGTCCAACCGGACGGCAAGATCGTCGTGCTGACGCTCGCCGGGTCAACGAGCTACCTCAGCCGGTACTTGGCAGACGGCGAAGTGGATACGACCTTTGGTAGCGGTGGGAGTGTCCTCCTTCCCTCAGATGGCTATGACGCCTATAGCTCGCTGACGGTGGACGCCGAAGGCCGCATCGTGGTTGCAGGCACGGAGCCGACAGCCGAGTGGCAGGCACCGGACAAAAGCCTGGCGCTGGCTCGTGTGCAAGGGGTGGTGTATCGCTTCTTGGCCGACGGCGCACCCGACTCGAGTTTTGGGGTCGGCGGTAAGGCGGTAGTGGCAGTGTCACCACCGGAAGGTCTGACTCCTGGTTCAGCATCAACCACTCCTTTCGCGGTCCTGACGGCATCGGACGGCAGCGTCGTGATCGGCGGCACGGTGCGGTCGGTGTGTTTTTGGGAAGTCGGCTTCCAGTTCGGGCAGTTCGCCGAAGAGAGCGGCACCTTCGTCGCGCGCCTGGGTGCCAACGGAGCGCCTGATGAACAGTTCGGTAGCTCCGGCATCGTCAGCACGCATGGCCGATGCAAAGTTGAACAAGGGGCCACTGACGAAACGTTTGGTGGCCTGGCGCAGGCGTCATCAGAAACGGTGCTGGCGCTCGTCAGCCACACCGAAGACAACACATGGCGTTTTCGGACCTACTCACCTACAGGCGCTCTCTCTGAAGCACAGGCTCCGGCTGAAGACGAAGCCCCGGTGCAGATAACTATGGTCGGCGATCACTACCTTGTGCTCTCCATCCACTATCTGTATGTGGGGAGCGGCGGTGGAGGGGTCGGCGGCACTGAGGTCTTGCGCCGATTCGACGCTCAAGGTGTACCGGACCCCACCTTCGACACCAACGGGCGCCTCGCTATACCGATGGCCTGTGAACTTGGCCCTGGGTGCTTCAACGTCCTGCCGGACGGGCGCATACTTGTCGCCGGGCTACTGTCCCGGGGCCAGGTTGGCGTCAGGCGATATCTAGCGGACGGTTCGGCAGATGGTTCATTTGGCGCCCCACCTTGGTTGGGCGGCGGCGGTGCTGCGTGGGCAGAACTCCCAGGTGGAAACGAAATGGACACCGTGAATAAGCTGCTGATCTTGCACGGCCAGCCTTTGGTAGCAGGCGCCGAGCAGGTGCCAGGCAACGGATATGCCGAAAGTCAGACGGCCCTCACGTTGTTTCAGGCTGATGGTGGCTTCTCGTCTAACCCACCCCCGCCCGGTCCAGGTGAAGAACCTCCACCGCCTTCCAAAGAAGAACCGTTACCCCCGAGCGAACCTCCGCTATTGCTAGGGCATGAGCCGCCTCCGCTCGTTGCCTATGGGGGCGGCGGCCCCAAAACCAGTGCTGGCGGCAACAGTCCTGCCGGTACGGGCAGCGACGGTCGTCTGTCGAGCGCCATTGAAGCGGCGCTCGCAGCGCTCCTGCATCCCAAGGGGCAAACTGCCACTATTTCCGGCCTGCTCAAGCATGGTCTTGGCAAGCTGCTCTTTGATGCACCAGTACAGGGCACCTTGGCAGTGGAGTGGACGAGCCTACCGGCACAAACCGGCAAGAGCCTCCGCGCGCACAAGGCTCAGCCGGTGATGATCGCGACCGGCTCTGAGACCTTTAGTGCGGCCGGGCACGGCACGATAACACTGCACCTGACAGCTGTAGGACGAAAGCTACTCAAGAAAGGTCGAGCGCTGCGCGTGAACGCGACCGCCTCATTCTGGCCCAGCGAAGCCGCCCTCGTGCGACGGGGAGCAACGATCCTCGTGCGGGATTGAATATGACACTGCCGGGACCTTCCAGGCGTATCCGGGTGGAGCCGCTCAAGCCTCCCGAGCCCCTCCCGGCTACCGAGCAACCGAGTGAAACCCCACCGGCGGCTCCAACGCCGGAACCGTCGCCTCGGCGTGTTCCGGTGCCCTCGCCGTGAGCGACGTTCCCCTCTACCACGAAGAGCTAATGGGGTTCCGGGCCTGGCGGGTGCCCGCCCGGTCGACAGAGCTGTATGCCACCAGCCGCAAGCGCCCGTGGCACCCAGGCACCACGCGGGCGATATGCGCCAAAGGCCGCAAGCACAACCCGCCCGACCCCGACTGTAGCTGTGGCATCCACGCCTTTCACGAACTAAGCGACGCCTGCCTGATGGGTCCACGAACCCTCGTCGGTGCCGTGGCTGCCTGGGGAGATATAGAGGTGTACGAGCAGGGCATCCGCGCGGAGTACGCCCGTATCGTGGCGCTCGCCAGGCCACCACGAACACGAGTCAGCCAACAGGCCGCCACAGCACTTGCCGACCGCTACGGTGTGCCCCTCATCAGCATGAAGGAGCTAGCCACCCTACGCACCGCCAGAAACAGAGTGCCGCTCCCTCGCCACCTCCCGACAGTCGCAGCCATGCTGGTCGTGGACCGCTCGCGACTGATCCGGCGCCACGACACCCTTGGTGACTACCGGAAAGCGATAGCTGCCCTCGTGAGCGCAAGCCGCAACTTCGCACTCGGGATCGTCACAGTGGGGAACCGCGCCATTTTGAGCCGCAGACTGAGCACCAAGGCACGCCGCCCAGCCGACCAACGGCTGGTGTCCTGGCTACAACTTGAGGGCGAACACACACCGCTGGATGAGGCGCTATGCCTAGCCCGCCAGGAGCTGCACGACAACGGCGGCGATCTGCGGCGAGCGATCGTGGTCGTATCAGCATCACCTCCCCAGCGACCGGACAGCGTCATACGCGAGGCGTCACTGGCAGCGAGTGAGAGCATCGAGGTTATGGCTGTCGGCACGGCCGAGGCCGATGGCGAGCTACTGCGCAGGATCGCAAGCAACGAGCCCGTGATAGCGCCTGTAGCCGACATCGGCTCTGCCCTGCCAGAAATGGTCGAGAGGCTGGGAAGGTGGCCCCCGGTGAGCTATTCTGCCCGGGGCCTAGAGGTCTAATTTTCGGCTTGGGCCAGAGTGGGAGTCCAGACGAGATGTCCACCGTTCTTGCCTTCAACGACGGCACGGAATAGCCGGTGTGCTCGTTCGACGGTTGTGACTTGGTTGACGCCACGGCCAACCCCGATGATCATGACGGTCTTGCCTCTGAGTCCCGTTAGACGGGGCTGCCACTGCCGTATCTCGGCGGTTACCTGACTTTCGGTTGCGCCCGTGAGGCTGAAACGGTTAGCAGGTTCGTTGATGACGCCGTCGGTCCACTGGTAGATGCGGGTCACTCCTGGTGTCTCGGCCGCCAACTCCAAGCCCTGCAACTGTCCTGAGCCACGGACGACCTCTTTTGCGTTGGCGATGAGCGTCTTAACTAGTCCTGCCGCTATTGCTTGCTTGGTTTCCGGTTCTTGTTCTTTTTCCACTTCCTCTTTGTGCAATGAGTCCGCGAAGTTTATGGTGATGAAGCCCGCGGTGGTGATCGGTTGTCCGTCCAGCACGGTCGTCATTACCTCATCTTTCTGGGCGGCGAGTTCCTGCATAACCGCCGTTACTTCTTCCTTGTAGAGGTTTGCGAATCGGTTAAAGCCTGAACCATCCCACTCCACGACTATCTTTGTTGGTTGTACGCTTGCAGCATTGTTGGTTGTTGTGGTCGTACCGCAGGCCGCCAGCGTGAGGCTGACGGCTCCAGCAACCGTGAGTGACTTCCAGTGCATGACTGTCATCTTTCGTTTTGGGTTTTGATGGTCGGCGGACTGCTAGGTGAGGCGAGCGTGCCGCTCGAGTTCCTCAAGGCTCATCTGTTTACTGCCGTTGGGGACCGGCGGTGTGGACTCGGCCGGAGGTTGTTCTGCGTCCCCTGGAGGTGGTGTAAAGGGCCGACCAAACCGCTTGACGGTCGCGAGTGCCACCGTCCAGACATGGCCGTTGGCGTAAATCTTGTGAGTCCGATCAAAGACAGCTCGAAGCTTGCCAATGGCAGCCTGGCGCAGACCGTCCTCGCCGTCGAGTTCGGCGCGCAACGTTTCGCCAGCCGTCTGAACTTCGACTTGGGCGGCGGCAGCGTCAACTTCGATCTCATGTATCGCGACGGTGGCTTGCTCGATTTCACGATGGGTCTGCTCGATTTCTTCCTCAACGGTCGCCACGACCCGCTGTTGTGCTTGGACCTGCTCTTCGCCCGCTGCGATCAGTTTGCGTAGGTCGCGGCCGTCTTTACCGGCGGTGTACATCGCGCCGGCGGCGATCGCCGCGACCGACCCAGCCGCCTGGAGTGGTCCAAACCACCACGGGGCCACAAGATGCCTGACCGGCACGGCACCGTGAGTAAGCGCGCCGATAAGATCGTTGTGACTGTTGCTCGCTTCAGCCCGGAACACCGTCAGCAACACCAGCGTTCCAACCAGCACTATGCCACCGGCAACAATCGTGCCGACCGCTAGGCGCAGCCGGTCACGCGCGGGTACATGCAAGGCAATGGCACCGGCCAACACCCCCAGGACCGCACAGACGGCAACCAGCGCCATCGGCGTCATGATCGCGGCGAACCAGAGCGCCGCTCCTTCCAAGCCGAACCCCGCATGCTTGAGCGCGGGCGCAAGTACCACGCTGTCATAACCGAAGACCGCCAGCCCAACAGCAGCCATGCCCTCGGCGACGATCAGCGGCGCGCGCTGAATCAACGAGAGTCCATCATGCCTCGTGCGCAGGGTTGTGACCCCGTCACGGTCCAGCCCCAGCCTCTGCTGCTCTATGGGCAGCCGGTGATCTTGGGAGCGCTTCAACCGTTTGCTCAGGCCACTGGCGTGAGCCGAGGCGGCCGACTTACGGGCTCGCCGCGTCGCAACTCGCTGGCGGGCAGACATCCGCCCACGCGCCGAGTCCGCCCTCAATGCCTCCTTGCGTACTTTCGAGGCACCGTCGATGCGTTCAACAGCACCGGATAAGTCCCCGACAGCCTCATCGCGAGACAACTGGGCGGCACCTGCCAGTTCGGCATCCCTGGTTGCCGTCTCGATCAGGGCCGCGGGGCTGTCGTGGCCCGTGCCCGGCCCGGACGCGAGCTCCTGGCTGGTTCGACCGTAGGTCGGCCACTCGTGTACTTGGGGTGGGTCCTGCTGATGATTACTACGACCTGTTGTGCGGGAAGACCACACTTGGCCGCCTCCTTAGTTGCGTGAGAGGCGGGCGGCTCCTATGCTGCGGGAACCGCCCACTCTCGGGTGGGTGGTTTCAAAGTGGGCGGCGGGGCGACCCGACCTCAACAATCGGTCGCCTCGCAGCCTTACGAGCATCGCAATGCCCGCCAGATCACATCTTTATTCCGCCCCGGTTTAGTAGCGCGGCGGCGCTGGGAGCGTCTTTGCTTCCCATGCGCCAAAGCAAATCGGGCAGTTCGGCGTGACGTGGCCGTGGGAGCAGTCGCCCGGCCTGGCTGGCCGCCGTTCGTCCGCCTCAGCTAAGGCGGACGACGTTTCCGGGGATGAGCTTGCTACATTGCCGGCGGTGTGCCTTTGGCGCACCACGGTCGGATACGACATTTTGGCCTACTTTCAACGGTGGTTTTTGTTTTATCCGGCTAGGCAGCCCAGGTGTCTCGAACGCTCCTGGGCTGCAAAAGCTCCCGAGCCCAAAAGGTACCGGGAGCGATCATACACTGAGAAGTGTACAGGAACTCGGCCCGTAATGTTGTGAAGATTTGTTACCACTGGCTCGAATGTTCGTAAAATGCGGACAAATCGGCCAGGCGACTCTGAGCTTTGCACACAGTTGGTGAGGTTTGTTCAGCGCCGGTTTGAGACGAAAAAGGCCCCAGGCCAACCGGCGCATGATGCGCTGGCGGCCCGGGGCGGACACTCAAGGGCTTATCCAGGAGGTAGGACTCCAAGAACAAACGGGGCACGATCCCGAGAGCGCTGAAGGGGAGGTTCGAGCTCCCGTATCTTCAGCAGAGGCGGCTATCCCAAAAACCACTAAAGGACGCCGCCAGCGGGGAGTTATGCTGGTTCCCTACCTTTGAGTGCCAGTCTTGGCACGAACCTCCACGTTGAGCTTGCGGAAAACCGATGCCGCAATCGTCGTCGGCACCTTGGCCCTAGCAGGCCGAGGGTTTAGCGCGAAGCTCAACGGATGTTGGAGCGGGTAAGTCCCGCGCTCGGTGAGGTTGGTGCACTTGAGGTGCGTAGAACAGTGCGCAGCAAAGTTCACTTCGCCTCAGCGCACCGTGCTACACGAGTGAACCACGAATATGTGACAGAGTCAAGATGGTTTGCTACGAACCGAGCGCGTGGCTATCGCTGCATCTACGGTCGAGGGTGGCCGTGGGATCTCGTACCAATCGGCCAACAGGTCCCATTGGGTATCGAGCGCGGACATAAATGTGGTAGACCAGCTCAGGCATTGATGGGGCAGGCAATCTGAGTCGGGACGCTCAAGGTCCTCACACCGGCATGAGCTGAGCCAACCCCGCCAGATCTCCACAAGCCCCCGCAAGGCGGCGTCGGTATGGGTGGCCTGCACAAATGTGGCTATCTCCTGCCAGCCGCCAATGGCCAGCCGCAACACGGACTCATCGATTTCCGTAAGCGGGGTGGGGTCTCGGATCATCCACACCGCGTCGGCGACAGTCTGCTCGACCTTGGGATCGGGCAGTATCCACAGGCCGCCGTGCTCCCGGGTGAAACTCTCAAGCTCGGCCAAGAACCCTGCGTAGTGGTACAGCGACTTGTGCACAAAGTAGTCGGCCTCCGCTGCTGCATCAGAGCGGAGACGAGCAAGCCCAACCGTCACATCGTTGCGTACCCCCGCGATGTAGGACCAGATCGCGTAATAGCGCTCAAACCGCGCCAGCCAGTCCACGCGCATCGCGGACTCCAATGGCGGGCGGCGGGCGCGCTGCGCCAGACGCTGCTCTCCAACCCGGAAGGCAACCTCGCGTCTGAGTAGATGCTCGGCAATATCGTGGATCAGTGCGTCGAAGGGAGTGCTGCCGTCCTGGCGTGTCTTGAAGAGGCTGGCTGGCTCGTAGACAAGCCACCGTGCAATCGTTCCGACCCTGCCCGTTTGGCCTCGGCGCCCGCGCAGCGGCTTACCCTGAGTCCCCGGCTCAAGCCCCAAGGCTGCGCGTGCGGCTGCTGCCCGGTTGGGCTCGGTGCCAGCGTGGGGCTGCTCCTCCAGCGAGTCGGCGGCCTCCTCCAGAAAGAGCACGACAACCCCCGCGACCACATCAAGCGGTGGGGTCGCGCGCCCCTGGTCGCTTGCCTCAGCCACCACACACGTCAATGTCATCAACTCGGCCTGGGACGCAACAGCCGCGACGGTGGCTCCCTGGGCCTCGGCCAGCACGAGGACCGCATCGGTGATCGCTGTCTTCAACTGCTTCGACATTGCGGACGAAATCGTAGTAGTTGAGTCCTAGCTGTAGCGAGGCGGTCTGTGGAGACTAGAGGAATGCAATCTCAACCACAGACCAAGCGAGAGATCATCGCTTCGCTACGCCATCAAGTCATCCGGGCGCAGGCCACTGGCCTCTCTCGCGTGCAAGCCATCGCCGCCGTCAGTCACCGCCATAACGTCAGTCCGATCAAGATGGGTGCATTGCTGCGCTCGCCACGGCGGAGTGAACATGATTGAGCGGGCGGTCGTTCTCGGGATCGTGGCGGTAATAGTCCTGGATGTCATTGCCTCAATCTTGCCGCGTATCACCCCATCACTTATCGCCCTCGGCGTATTTGTTCTCGTGGGCAGGGCAGTGTGGTATTTCACCCGCTGAAAAAATAAAATCTCAACTGCCATTTGGCGTCCTAGTCAACAGATAACGACAGTCAGATTACGACTCGCCACAGCCAAAAGAGAGTGAGGAAAAGTATAAAAGTTAATAATTATTTAATAACTGCTATGTATCATGGTTAATCGTCGGTCGAGCTACAGGCGCCCATTCAGATAAGTGCCAAACAAAATATCCGCTCGGCCCATTTTAACTACCAAGGGAGGAACACATTATGTAAGACGAACGAAAGGAGGTTAGTTACCTATGGCTAGACGTGTGCGTGTCGAGGGTGTAAAAAAGAGCGAGATTTCCACAGAGGATTTGTCGCTCATTTATTGGCTACAGGCTAAGAGGTTGCTTCGCGAGAAGAGAGAGCGCGAAGCTAAGGAGAAGGCTAAGCGCCAGAAGCGGCGGGAGAAACGCGATGAACGCTGATCTGACACCGACCATAACAGCGGCCGGTGGTGGTTCACTGCTCGTCACGGGAATCTGGCTGCACGAGCACCGTCGCGACAAAGCGATGCGCTCAAGCCGCATCCGCCACACATTGGCGTTTCCTCCGCTCGCACCAGACGCGGGCAGAGCTGCGCTCCAGGCGCTGTCGGGCCTGCCCCACCATCAGGAGTTGGTCTTGGAGGTAGCAGCCAACGGCGATGGGGTGCGTCATGCCATGTGGGTGCCAGAGTCATCGTGGCTTTCAGTACGGGCAAGCCTGACGGGATTGCTGCCGGGCTTGCGCATAACTGAACGGCCTGCGCCAGCGGGACGCTCGACGTTTGCCATGAAGGTGTCCGTACCCACGCCCGCCGTGCTTTCGGCAGAGAATCCCGAGGCTGCTTCGCAGACGTTGCTCGCCGGATTGACCACGCTAGGCGCGGATGAGCGGGTGGTGATCCGCTGGGCCTTGCGACCGGGTCCCGCGCCATCGTTGCCTGCGGACGGACCAATGAACCGAGTAGCGACAGAGACACACAAACTCTGGCGAAAGGCGACGCTGGCGGGCGGCGGGTTTCGTGTCAGCGGGCTGGTGATGGTGCAAGCCGGATCGGTGGGCCGCGCACGCGGGCTGGGTGAACACATTGCAAGCTGCCTGCGCAGCCGTCGCGGCAACGTAGGAACCCTGCGGCTCAGCTCAGAGCGCACAGCCCGCAGCCTGACTTCTATGCCCAAGACGAGCAGGACGAGCGGCTGGCTGAACGCCAGCGAGTTGTTGGGCATCACCGGACTACCAGTCGGCGAGCAAACGCCTCCGGGTGTGGATATATCGCTGACACGCCAAGTCGCGCCACCCCGCAAGCTGGCTCGTCACGGCCGCCCGTTGTTCATTGCCGAACGCCAGGGGCAACCTGTCCCGGTTGCGTTGGGCTTCCCAACCAGTTTGCGCCACGTAGCTGCGCTCGGCGCGAGCGGCGGCGGCAAGTCGACGCTCCTTGCGCGCGGCATCCTCTCCCACATTGCTGCCGGTCACGCAGGTTTTGTCCTTGACCCCAAGGGCGGCGACCTGATCTCGGCCGTCATCGACCGAGCGGACAAAGGCGCTGAGCGGATCGTGGTGCTAGACCCCACCGCCACCGTCGTGCCGGGCGTCAACCTGTTCGCGGGCGGCGATCCCGACTTGCGCGCAGAAATGCTGGTGTCGGTATTCCGCTCGCTGTTCAAGGACGTGTGGGGAGTCCGTTCGGACGCCTATGTTCGTCTCGGCGCACGCACTCTGGCGAGTGTGCCCGGCGCAACCCTGCTCGACCTGCCGCAACTGTTCCTCGACGCTCGTGCCCGTCGTCGTGCCGTCGGCTATCTGCAAGACCCGCTGATAGTCGGCCAGTGGCAGGCACTTGAGCAGCTATCGGAGGGCGAGCGCGCCCAACACCTGCAAGCGCCGCTGTCGCGCATCATGAGTCTCATCACCCGCCCGGCCGTCCAAGCGGTCTTCGGTCCCGGTGCCCGCCTCGACATCGGCCGATTGCTAGACGAGGGCGGTTGGCTACTCGTGCCGTTGCCCAGCGGCACGATCGGCACAGATAGCGCTCGCATCATCGGCTCAGCGCTGACGTTCCTGGTGTGGTCGCACATCGCCGCGCGAGCCGCCATCGCACCCGAAGCGCGCAAGCCGCTTTGTCTGTTCTTCGATGAGACCCAGGCGTTGACCGACCAAGGCGTAGGTCTTGAAGACCTACTGGAGCAAGCCCGCGGCTTTGGTGCCTCCGTCACCATTGCCACACAGGCCATCGGCAGAGTGCCCGAGCAGTTGCGCCACAGCTTGCTCTCCAACGTCGGCACGCTCGTGAGCTTCCGCGCCGGCGCGACCGAGGCCACCACCATCGCCCGTGAGCTACCCGGAATTGAGGCCCGCGATATTCAGTCGTTGCCACCCTTCCATGTGGCAGCACGGGTCGCCACCGGCAGCGGTTCGGGCAGCGTGGTCGTAACCGGCCGCACCCAGCCGCTCGGTCAACCGACCGGCCAGGCCCGTCGCATTCGGCAGCGCTCGGCCGAGCGCTACGGTCGCAGCCGCGCGGAGATCCGGGCCGCCATCCGCGAGCGCTATGGCACGGCCACACAGCCCACGCAGGACGAAACCGAGGGCGATATCGGCCGGTCTCGGAGGCAAGCGTGATGTGTCCGGTCGCTTGTCCGCTCGCGTCGAGTAGCACCCCCTACAAAGCCGCTCCAGGCCGAGACTTACGCGAAATAAGGACGCCGAAAGACTTGCCTTCCCAAGTCCCCTTATCTCGCATCTCCTCCCCCCGCCTCGACCACATCTCCTCCCAACTCACCCCCACAGACAAGGCCGTGGTCAGACTCGTAGCCCATGCCCGCCTGTGTTCGGGAGCGCAACTTGAACGCGTGTTCTGGCACGAGGGCGCACCAGCCAGCCGCGCTCGACAAGCCCGCCGGACGCTCTCGCATCTGACGGCCTGGCGGTTGCTCGACCGGCTGCCACGCATGATCGGGGGACGTAGGGCCGGCTCGCGTGGGTTCATCTACACACTCGGACCATCCGGCGTGCGACTGCTCGCCCGACGAGAGGGGCGAGGGGTACATCGTTTGAGTGCTCCTGGCGACCGTTACGTCCTCCATACCCTTGCGATTAGCCAGCTATACGTCGAACTGGTAGCCGCCGAGCGAGCCGGTCACGCTGACCTACTGGCCTTCGACTTCGAGCCGCGCTGCTGGGCACAGTTCCCCGGTGCCTGGGGTGTGACGCTCACGCTCAAGCCCGACGCCTACGTGAAGCTTGGGATCGGCGACTTCGAGTACTCCTGGCTCATCGAGATCGACATGGCGACCGAGTCGCTACCCACAATCGAGCGCAAGACCCGCCGCCATCTCAACTACTACCACTCAGGAGTCGCCCAACGCACCAAGGGTGTTGCCCCGCGCGTGCTATGGGTCACACCCGACACCAAGCGCGAGACATCCATCGAAGGCATGTTGAGGCGACTGCCAGAAGACGCCCACAAGTTGTTCGCAGTCACCACCGCTCCCGCCGCCACCGGCTTCTTGACGAGCGAGGTCGGCCCGTGAGTAGCCGGAAGCTCGCGCTCTACGAGGACGCCACACAAGCCTGGGGTCTCGTAGAGGCCGACTCGCTGCCGACGCTCGCCAAGCTGCCGGAGAACTCTCTCGATGCAATTCTCACCGATCCGCCTTATGCCATTTCAATCGGCGACCAGAAATGGGATCGCTTCGGCAGTCGAGGCTCAGCACACCGAACCTTCGAGCGCTGGACTGAGGGTTGGGCCACCGAGGCAGCGCGTGTGCTCAAACCGGGCGCTCACCTCGTGGCGTTCGGAGCCCCGCGCACGTTCCACCGACTGGTCGTGGGGATTGAGGACGCGGGGCTTGAGGTGCGCGACACGCTTATGTGGGTATTCGGCCAGGGCTTCCCGAAATCCCGGCGGTTGCCAGAGGGTCGCGCTACCACGCTCAAACCGGGATTTGAGCCAATCCTCTTGGCGCGTAAACCACTGGACGGCAACACCGCCACCAATCTCGAGAAGTGGGGCACCGGAGCGCTGAATATCGAAGCAGCGGGGATCGGCACAGAGAGATACTGGCCCGCCAACATGGCGCTGTCTCACTCGCCCGACTGTCCAGTGGAGATGATCGACAACCGAAGTGGTGGGCCGAGCCGCCTGTTCTACTGCGCCAAAGCCTCGCGAGCCGAACGCGAGGCAGGATGCGAGGCGCTGCCGCGCCGCCCAGTTGCGCTGTATTCCGGCAAGCGATCCTCGCCGCGCTTGGTCGGCAACCTGCACCCCACTGTCAAGCCTGTGAATCTCATGCGCTGGCTGGTGCGGCTGACAGTCCCAGTTGGTGCGACCGTGCTTGATCCGTTCACCGGCAGCGGCTCCACCGGCATCGCCGTCGTACAAGAAGGCCGCAGTTTCCTCGGCATCGAACGTGAACCCGAGTACGTCGACGTCGCTTGTGCCCGGCTCACCCATTGGGCACACAAAGGACGGAAAGCATGAGGGCCGGGGTGGATGACTCCCCGGCCGGTGGAAGGACAGCGCGTCTTTCTACCGGCCGACCAAGTCATCCACTCACACAAAGGAGAAACTTTGTAATGGCTACCAAGGCCGAGCAGATCTACGAAGAGATCAATCAGATGATTGAGGGCGGTATGGCCAAGGCCGACGCCTTCAAGCAAATGGCCGAGGAACACAACCGACCCGTAGACAGCATCCGTGGCGCGTACTACGGACACAAGCGAAAGATCGACGGTGGTACACGAGCACCCCGCACCAGGAGACGGGAAACGACGGCGGACGATGCGATTGCCGACGCTCGTGCCGCCCTCGAACGGTCCATCACCTCAATAGACAAGGAGGTCGAAGTCGCCGACGAGCGCGCAAAGGAGGCCGTCGCCGAGGCCAAGAGCCTCAAAGACAGCGCTGACGAGCGGAAGAGGGCAATCACCGAGCGCTTGGAGTCACTTAATTGAGTGAAAAGTGGGCCGGTCTGAACAATCGTTTGGACCGGCCCACACTTACCAAATAACAGCTTGCTTAACAGCCGACTTAACGGGAAAATCGTTAAGCCAATTAACCAAAGAAAGGAGGGCCATGCCACCAACCGTCCTAGTCACCAGGCCAGACGCCGAGGTGCCGCTTCAACTTGATGCCACGGCCGTGATTTACCTGCGCGTCTCAAGTGACGGACAGGTCAGTAAGGCGCACGATCCGGAGGGTTACTCAATCCCCACGCAGCGCGAGTCCTGTCTCCGACACGCCGAGCGTCTCGGCGCGCGGATAGTGGGCGAGTTTGTTGAGTTGGGGCGCACCGGCACGAACCTCCAGCGTCCAGAGCTACAACGAATGCTGGGCGAGCTTCCCAAACTCAAACCAACCTATGTCATCTTTTACGACCTGTCTCGTGTAGCGCGCGAGGAGCAGGACGCCTTCTGGCTCTTGGGGGAGATCAAGCGCCACGGCGCAAAGCTGGAGTCCACACTTGAGCGCATAGACGACAGTCCTCAAGGACTGCTGTTGTACGCGATCATGGCCGGGGTCAACGCCTTCCGCTCACGCGGCGATGGTGAGAAGGTCAAGGGCGGACTGGAGCGCAAGCACGCCACGGGCGGGAGCATGGGACCGGCCCGCATCGGCTACCTCAACGACACCGAAACGGTCGAGGGGCGCAAGATCGCGACCATCAGCGTCGATCACGACCGCGCCTCACAGGTACAACTGGCCTTCGAGTTGACCGCGACTGGCCACCACACGATCACAACGATCACCGACATCTTGGAGCAGGTCGGACTACGAACGCGCGGCACGCGCAAGCGACCGAGCAAACCACTGTCGCGCAGCATGGTCCACCGACTGCTCCGCGACGACTACTACATCGGGATCGTGACCTTGAAGGGCGTCAAACGACCCGGCCGCCACCAACCGATCATCGACCGGCCGACCTTCGAGCAGGTGCAGCAAGTCCTAGACGCCAACCGCGCTAGCGGCGACCGTGCACACAAGCACAGCCACCACCTCGCAGGCTCGCTCTACTGCAAGGCTTGCGGCAAGCGACTCGGCTACAACCGCACGCGCGGCAACGGCGGACGCTACGAGTATTTCGCCTGCCTGAGCCGCGTCACCAGACAGGGGCGCTGCACCGCGCCGCACTTCCGCGCCGCCGCAGTTGAAGAAGCCATCGAGCGCCAGTACAAGCGCTACTTGCTCAAGCCCGCAGAGCACAAGGCGATTCGCCGCGTGCTGCGCGCCCTTGCCGAAACGAGCATCGGAGCGGCTCGCAATGACGCCGAACGTCACACCCGCCGAGTGCGCGAACTCCAAGGCCAGCAACAGAAGCTCTTGCAGCTCTACTACGAGGACGGGGTCTCCAAGGAGGTCTTGCAGGCTGAGCAGAAGCGCATCGAGGCTGAGCAGGCGACCGTCGGGCGCCTCCAGGCCGCCGCTAACTACGAGATCGCCGAGTTCGAGCAGGCGCTCGATGACGCCCTTATCCTGGTCGACTCCCGCCGCGTCCCTTACCTGACCGCCTCACCTACCGAGCGACGGCTCATCAACCTAGCGATCTACAGAGCGCTACTCGTCTCAAGCGACGACATCATCCAGGTAAGGCTGGCACCCCTATACGCACAAATGGTGCCCCTGGCCCGCAAACTTGCCCAGGAGGCCAAAGAAGCCGCCCAGGAAAGCCAGAAAGACCCCTGTCAGGGCGGGAGCCGGGCAAAAGCAAACCGCGACCCCGGTTTTCGAGGCCACGGTTTGAAATCAAAGCAAATGGCGGAGAGGGAGGGATTCGAACCCTCGAACGAGGTCAACCCCCGTTACGCGATTTCCAGTCGCGCCCATTCAACCGCTCTGGCACCTCTCCATTGCTGCTTGTGCGCGGCGGCCATAGGAAGGCTACGACACACCGGGCTTCGCCGCTGAGAGGTCCACGACATCCGGTCCTTGTCCATTGGTAGGCTCTCTCAGGACGCCGCGCGCGCACGCACGGGGCATCGCCAAAAACGAAGACTTCCCAAACCCCGACTCTCGCACGAACCGGAGAACGAAAGATGTTGCTTCTTGCCTCAAGCGAAGCCGTCAGCAAGGACATCGGCCTGATCGTCACCTTCATCGGGATCGGGATCCTCGTCAACATCGTCATCGTGCTGATCGCGATCCAGGTGCGCGGCGAGCGCCAGCAGAACCAGCAGCACCTGCAGAGCCCGCGGCAGAGCTGAGCTCCCCGCGATGCTCGCCGTCCAGATCAGCGAGCTCAACGGGCCCGATGGCGTGCGTGTCGTCGACGTGCCCGAGCCTGAGCCCGTCCACATGCTTACGCCCGGCGAGGGGGTGCTGATCGACGTCGCCGCGGCCGGCGTGTCCTTCCCGGAGGTTCTGCAGACGCGCGGGCTCTACCAGCTGAAACCCGACCTGCCCTTCGTTCCTGGGGCGGAGGTCGGCGGCACGGTCATCTCCGCGCCCGCGTCCAGCGGGCTGCAAGCAGGCGACCGCGTGATGGCCTTCACCGGCCTCGGCGGCATGGCCGAGCGAGCGGTCGCCGCCGCCTACCTGGTCTTCCCCCTGCCCGACGCGCTCGACTTCAATCAAGGCGCTTCGGTCATCCTCAACTACCACACCGCCTACTTCGCGCTGAAGCTGCGCGGGCAACTGCAGGCCGGTGAGAGCGTGCTCGTGCACGGAGCTGCCGGCGGCGTCGGCACCGCTGCTTTGCAAGTCGCCAAGGCACTCGGCGCCTCCACGATCGCGGTCGTATCGACGGACGAGAAGGAGCGCGTTGCGCGCGAGGCCGGGGCGGACCACGTCGTGCGCTCGGACGAGGCCTGGCGCGAGCAGGCCGTCGAGCTCAGCGGCGGCGGCGTCGACGTGGTGCTCGATCCGGTCGGCGGCGATCGCTTCACCGACTCGCTGCGCTCGCTCAAAGAGGAGGGGCGCGTGGTCGTCGTTGGCTTCACCGAAGGCTCGATCCCCGAGGTCAAGGTCAACCGCCTGCTTCTGCGCAACGTGTCGGTCGTGGGGGCCGGCTGGGGGGCCTACGCGCTGCTGAACCCGGAGCGCAATCGCGCCGCCGGCGAGGCCGTACGCAAGATGATCGACGACGGGTTCGTCACGCCGATCGTCGGAGCATGCCTACCCCTGGAGCAGGCCAGCGAGGCCCTGCGCATCATCGACGAGCGCCGCGCCGTCGGCAAGGTGGTGCTTGGCATCTCCTGAGGTGTTTCAGGATGATGAAAGGGTCGTGCTCAGTCTCCTCTGAGCGCCCCGGGTGTAACGATCGCGAAGACTGGATCCCCCTCGTCCAGGAGCCCGAGGAACTCGCCCAGCTTTGCCCCGTCGCCCTCCACGGCGATCGCGCCGCTGGCGAACAGTTGCTGACCGTCTCCCTCCCCCAGCAGGACCGCGTCGAGGGCCGCACGGGTGAGCGTCACCTTTGCGTGGCAATCCTCCACCAAGCGACCCTCCACGGCACTGAGCGCCCCGTTTTCGACGGTGACGCTCCAGCGCTCTCCTACGTCTGTGAAGTCCCACGCGAGCTTGATCGTCATATCCCACGCGCGCGGGCCGTCTAGGCGCGCACCCATCGCGTCCCACAGCTGCTCGAGCGACAGGGCCTTGGCCACGTCGGCGCTTGCCACCCGTCTGTTCCGCGGCGCCGGCGGCGGGCCCTCGCGCAGCTCGTGCGCACCGACGAGATACAGGTTGCGCCAGACCGCGCTCTCGGATTGGTAGCCGAGTTGCTCGAGCGCGGACGCCTGCAGCTCACGCGCCTCCGCGTTTCCCGGCTGTGCGTCTCCCGGCTCTGCATTCCCCGCCTCTGCATTCCCCGCCTCTGCATTCCCCGCCTCTGCATTCCCCGCCTCTGCGTCTCCCGCCTCTGCGTTCCCCGCCTCTGCGTTCCCCGGCTCTGCGTCTCCCGGCCCTGCGCTTCCCTGCTCCGCGAACACGGCATGTGAGCACAGCTCTGCCGCCCAGCGGTAGTCGCCCTCGTTGAAGGCAGCGTGGGCTCGAGCCAGCAGCTCGTCGATGCCGCCGGCCAGCTCCACATAGCGCCGCGCCGCCTCGGCGGGCGGATGCGGATCCAGATGCGCGGGGTTGCCGTCGAAGAACCCCAGGTAGCGCTGGTAGACGGCGCGCACGTTGTGGCTGACGGTGCCGTAGTAGCCACGGCACGACCACGTTTGCTCGAGGCTCGGCGGCAGGCGCACCTCGGCCGCGATCTCAGTCGGCGTAAGGCCCCTGTTCGCCAGGCGCAGCGTTTGGTCGTGCAGGTAGCGATACATGTCGCGATGGCGCGCCAGATGCTCGACGATCCGGTCTTTACCCCAGCGCGGCCAGTGGTGCTGGGCGAACATGACCTCTGCTCGCGCGCCGAACAGCTCGATTGCCTCTCCCAGGTACTTAGACCAAGCGAGCGAATCGCGTACCAGCGCGCCCCGTGGGGTCAGTACGTTGTGCATGCAGTGAACGGCGTTCTCGGCAATACAAAGCACGCCCAAATCCTCAAAAAAGAAGTTCATCTCCGCGGGGGCCTCGCTGTCCGGGACGAGTTGGAACACGATCGGCACGCCGTCGATCTCCGCCTCTTGACCTGTGTGGCTAACCTCGTGGGTCGGCGGAATCAAAGTGATGCTGCCGGTCGAGGTCGTCTTGCCGATGCCGGCGTCCACCTGGCCCCGCGGGCCCCGCTCCAGGCCCGGCGCGAACATGTACTGCGCGCGCCTAGCCATCGCTCCACCGGCAAGCACGTTCTCCGAGACGGCGTGCTCCAAGAAGCCGGCCGGCGCCCACACCGGCACCTCGCCCGCCTGCACCTGCTCGGCGCTGACGACTCCCTTCACCCCGCCGAAGTGGTCGACATGGCTGTGCGTATAGATGACCGCGCTGACCTCGCGCTCGCCGCGATGCTTGCGATACAGGGCCAGGGCCGCCGCCGCGCACTCGGTCGAGACCAGCGGGTCGATCACGATCACGCCTTCGGCGCCCTCGACCAGCGTCATGTTCGAGATGTCATAGCCGCGCACCTGATAGATGCCGGGCACGACCTCGAACAGGCCGTGCGATCCGTTCAGCCGCGCCATGCGCCACAGGCTCGGGTGGACCGTGTCGGGCGCTTGCGACTCTCCTTTCGCGTCCGCCTCCGCACTCTCGCGCCATGTACTAGCCCCCTCCCCCGCGTTCACAAACGCGTAGCTGTCCATGTCCCACACGACGCGTCCGCGCGCGTCGCGCAACACAAGGCCTTGGGCGCTCTCGATCAAGCCGCGGCGCGCATCCTCGAAGTCCTCGCGATCCTCGAAGGGAAGCCCCTTCGCCGCGGCGACTTGAACCGCTCGGGTGTGCCCACTTGCCGCGCCGGGTTCACTCACGCCGGGTATTGTGGCAGCGCCCATGGCGGACGCCTGCGACGGGACGCCTGACGCTTAGGCTACCCTAAGCCGCTTGATCGATATACCTGCTAAATGGGGGGACAGGCGATGCGAAAGATCCTCGTCGGGATAGGCCGAGGCGCGACGATCGCAACCTGCCTCTCCCTCTCGGCGTTGGGGCTGGTTGCCTGCGCGAGCGGTGGCGGCGAAGCCGGCGAGAGCTCGGGGGTCGTCAAGGTGTCGTTGACCGAACAGGGCTGCTCGCCCACCAAACTGAAGGCTCATGCCGGGCCGCTCACGTTCGCGGTCACGAACGGCAATACCTCCAAGGTCAGCGAGCTGGAGCTGAAGGACCCGACAGGGCTGATCCTCGGCGAGCACGAGAACGTCGTCCCCGGCCTACCGGGAAAGTTCACGTTGAACATGGCCCCAGGCAAGTACTTCATGAACTGTCCCAACGGGGAAGAGGAAGACAACGGCGTGCTGATCGTGACAGGCAAAGCATCGGCCGCGGACAGCGTGACATCGGATCCGCTCGTCGCCAAGGCGCTATCCGGCTATCGCAAGTACATCCAGGGCGAAGTGGAACAGCTGCTCGCCGGCACGCGCCAGTTCAAGGCTTGGCTGGAACTGAACAGCCTCAAACACGCAAAGGAAGTGTTTGGCCCAACCCGCCGCCACTATGAGGCGATCGAGCCCGTGGCCGAGAGTTTCGCCGAACTCGACACGGACATCGACGGGCGAATCAACAACGTGGCAAACGCAAGCGAATGGAAGGGCTTTCATCGAATCGAGCAGATCCTGTGGGTCAAGAACACCACCCAGGGCACCGGCCTCTACGCGGAAGAGTTGCTGGCCGACGTGATCAAGCTCGACGAAAAGATCCCGACTCTGAAATTGCAGGCGCCGCAATTGGCCAATGGCGCGGTGGAGCTGCTCAACGAGATAGCGACCTCGAAGATCACCGGCGAGGAGGATCGTTACTCGCACACCGACCTGTCGGATTTCGAGGGCAACCTGACGGGCGCTCGCGTCGCGTTTGAACTGCTGCGTCCAGTCCTGATAGCGAGGGGAGACGGAGCCTTGGCAAATGAAATCGCGCCGCGCTTTGCGGCGGTACAGCGCGGCTTGGATCGCTATCGACGAAAAACGCCACTCGGCTTCGCCTACTACGGCGCACTGACAGCGACGGATCGCCTGCGGCTCTCCCAACAGGTCGATGCCTTGGCCGAACCGATGTCCAACGTGGCCGCCAAGGTCTCGGGCTGAGCTCATGGACGAGCTCACCCGACGCCAGCTGATCCTCGCGGGAGGCGGCAGCGCGCTGGGGGTGGCGCTCGCCGGCGGCGGCTACGCCCTTGGCCATCGCGAGGGCGAGCAAGGCGAGCTGGCCTCGCAAGAGGACACGGTTGCCTTCCATGGGACCCACCAAGCCGGCATTGTCACCCCGGCCCAGGATCGCCTGGTTTTCGGCGCTTTCGACCTGACCGCCGAAACAGCGGGCGAGCTGCGCGAGCTGCTGCGCGCCTGGACCGATGCGGCGGTGGCGATGACAGCCGGGCACACCGTCGGGCCGACACCGGGCAACCCGGAAGCTCCGCCGATCGATACCGGCGAGGCGGTGGGCCTGCCCGCGTCCCAACTGACGATCACATTTGGTCTCGGAGCAAGCGTGTTCGAGCGCGCCGGCGAAGATCGCTTTGGCTTGGCGGCCCGCCGTCCAGCGCTGCTGACGCCGTTGGGGGCACTGCCCGGCGATCAGCTCGAAGCGCAGATCAGCGGCGGTGACCTGTGCGTGCAGGCGTGTGCCGACGATCCACAGGTCGCCTTCCATGCGGTGCGCAACCTCGCACGTCTGGGACGCGGCGCGGCCGCGCTGCGTTGGGCGCAGCTCGGCTTTGGCCGTACCTCCTCCACGACCAGCGACCAGGTGACGCTGCGCAACCTGCAGGGGTTCAAGGACGGCACCAACAACCTACGAGGCAACGACGAAGGAGAGATGCGCAAGTTCGTTTGGGTGGGAGACGACGAGCCGCAACGTTGGTTTCGAGACGGCACCTACATGGTGACGAGGCGCATCCGCATGTTCATCGAGGCGTGGGACCGCGACCAGCTGAGCGACCAGGAGAAAACGATCGGCCGCTTCAAGGCAAGCGGTGCGCCGTTGACGGGCCATCACGAGCACGATCCAATCGACCTGGACGCCCGCACGCCAGACGGTGAACTTGTCATCCCTGCCAAAGCTCATATTCGCCTGGCCTCCTCCTCTAACAACGGCGGACAGCGCATCCTGCGACGCGGCTACTCCTTCACCGATGGCATAGATCCCATCACGGGCGAGCTCGATGCGGGGCTGTTCTTCGTCTGCTTTCAGCGCAACCCACACACTCAGTTCGCCGCGATCCAGCGGCATTTGGGCGTTTCCGACGGATTGGACGAGTACATACAGCACCGCTCCAGTGCACTGTTCGCGATCCCCCCCGGCACGCGCCCCGGGGAGTTCATCGCACAGGGGCTCTTCTCGAATACCTGAGCAGCGACATCACGGCGAACTGCGTAGGACACCGCGAGGCTGTGCTCAGCGGGGGCGAAGATCTTCAGTTGTGCAGGGCGAGTCCGGTAGCTCGAGGATCTCGGGATCGCCGGTGAGCAACACGAGTCCGTGGGCAGCGGCAGTCACGACTGCGAAGCAGTCCCCGAGCGCGATTGATGCACGAGCCTTCAGGCGTGCGGTCTCGATCATCCGTGCGGTGCCGGGAAGATCGAGCGAGAGAGCGGCCCGCAGGGACGCGAGCGTGTCGTCAGCGGCGATCCGTCCGTGATCACGCTCAACGCGGTAGTAGACCTCAACTAGGTTCACCCAACTCACGGTGGGTCGTGTGTCGATCAATCCCTCGACGCGCGAGAGCGCAGGCTCCTCACCATCAAGCCAGGCCAGAATCGCCCATGAGTCCAGGCAAACACTCACCGAGGCTCGCGCGCCCGGTCTTCAAGCAGACGCGCGGCCATCCCGGTGTTCCTGAACCGACCACCGAGCCGAGCGGGAACCCTCCGGGCGACGAGCACGATCTCCTCGTCGCGCAACTCGAAGTCGACCTCGTCGCCTGGGTGCAGATGCGCGCGGTCACGCAGCGCCTTCGGAATCACAACCTGGCCCTTCGTGCCAATCCGTCCTGTCATACCTGACAAGTATAACGTCCTACCCCTGCTTAGGCTGGGGGTACTTCCCGGCCGTTCAGCGCTTGCCGCTCCACTCCTTCTTGTGTGCCTTCTTGGCGGCCTGGTAGTCGATTAGCGCCTGCGGAGAGTCCACGTCTCCGAGCGTGGGGTGCGCCGGCACCAGCGCCTTGGCTGCCTTGACGCCATAGCGCTTAGCGAGCACGGCGCCCATCGACTTGACCTTCATCTCTCCGAAGCCGGGAAGCGCCTCCAGGTTGGCGCGCAACTCATCGGAATCGGCCACATCGGTCCAGACGCGGGCCGCGTCTCCGTCGTAGCGGTCCTCGACATGGACGGCCAGATCGTGAACGCGCTTGGCCATCGAGCCTGGGTAACGGTGGATCGCCGGCTTCTTGCGAAACACCGGCTCCAGGTCCGCCTCCGCGAGCGTTGCCGAATCGAACGCGCCGAGACGCTGCCTCAACGTGAGCGGTCCGAGAAACGCCTGTTGCACTGTGACCTGTTGATCCAAGACGAACCCCACCAACAGAGCCATCGGATCGGAGGCGATCAACGAGTTGGCGGCGTCAGACTCGGTGAAGTACAGGCGATCGGGCACAGACCTCACGTCCCGAGCGCAACGATCGCCGACGTCATCCCGTCTATGCCCAAGGCCACGCGCATCGGCCGATAGGTGAGGAGCCGCTCAGGCACAACCCCACGATACCGAGCGTAGCAGCGACCCAGGCTTCGAACAGAGGCGGACGGAGAGTGCGGGACGACTCGCTTGAACCCACCCTCTCGAAACATGACCCCGTCTGGCAGCGCATACGCGCGCTGCATGCCGAACGCTTTACCCAGCGCGGGGAAAGTCCTACGCCGTGGCGTTGCGCTAGGACGGCGGTACACAGAAGTTGCTGGCGCTCAAGCATGGATCGCCGGCAACGTGTAGTACCTCGTAATACATCGACTACAATCGTAGGCATGGCCAAGTCAGCGCCATTCAGCCTGCGTCTCTCAGATGAGACCGATCGTTTCGTCACAGCAGAGGCCAAGCGCACGAAGCGCAGCAAGGGCAGCGTAGTGGAGGCGCTGGCAGAGGAGGCACTGAAGGCTCGGACGGTTCCCGGGATTGCGTTTCGCGGCGATGACTACAATCGCCGCGCATGGTTGATTGGCACCAGCCTCGACGTGTGGCAGGTGATCGAGGCGTACAAGGACTTCGGCGAGAGCCTCGATCGGATAGTCACGGAGACCGACATCAGCAAACGCGAGCTGCGGACCGCGCTCAGCTACTACAAACGCTTTCCGCAGGAGATCGACGACTTCATCGCGCTGGACCGGCGGCCGCTGACAGAGCTCCGCGCGGAGTATCCGCACGCTGACATCATCCCGATCCAGCTCGACTAAGCAATAAGTTGCGTCTGCTACTTGATGCGCACGTGTCGGGCCGTCGGATCGGTGCAGCTCTGAGAGCACATGAGCACGATGTGCTTGCGGTTGCCGAGGAGCGCGACCTTGACGGCTGTCCAGACGAGGAGCTGATGGGGCTCGCCAAGCTCCAACAGCGCATCATGGTGACATTCGACGTCGCGGACTTCCCACGCATCTGTCACGAGTGGTTGGAGGCCGGGAAGTCTCACCACGGTTGCGCGGTGGTGGTGGGTATCCGCCACCACGAGTTTGGCGCAATCGTGCGCGCGCTGGATGGCACGTTCCAGACGCGGCCTGACCCGCAAGATTGGCATGACCGCCTGGTTTTCGTCTCGAGGTCGCGGTGATCTCTGTGGACTCTGCGGAACCGCAGATATATCAGGAGCGACTCGGACCTACCCGACCACGACCTCATCGCGTTGAGCAATTTTGGCGCCGCAAAGCCAAAACGCCTCACGAAGAGAGTGGACGGAGAGAGGACGATGTTCGAACTCTAGCCCCAGCGCTCAGGACGAGAGTTCGAACATCGAGCAAATGGCGGGGACGTCGGGACAGATTGCAAAGCATAAAGTCCAGCTTGACGCTTTGCTGGAACTTCTCATGGAGCCTACGGGACGGCGAGCTCGCGGGCGAGCGGCGACAGCGGCCCGTCGCGCGGGAGGCTAGCGCCGCCTGAAGGCGCTCTCGTCCAGACCGGACTGGCGCAGGATTGAGCGGAAGGTGCCGCGCGGAATCTGCTTGCGACCGGCCGGGACGATGACGGTGTAGATGATGCTCGCGCCGGCCTTGCGGTACTTGACATGGCTGCCGCGCTGAGAGACAAACGCAAAACCCTCGTGTTCGAGGGCCTTGATCACCTGCTGCGACGAGTAGAGCTTAGGCACCCTGGAGCGTTAGGGTGCGGACCTCGGCGGCCTCGACCGGCACGGCATCGCTAGCGGGCGCATCCTCGAAGTACAGCTCTAGAGCCTCTTGAAGGTTGGCGAGGGCGTCGGCCTCGGTGTCGCCGAAGCTGGAGACGTCCACGTTGAGGCACTGAGCGACATAGTGCTCACCTTCGTGGTAGACAACGGTTTGTAGGCTGAGGTTGCTCATTGGGTCTTCGCTCCTTATGACCCCATTCTACAGGACGGTGACGGCAAGGGGCAAGATGTGGCGATCTGTACGCTTCTGTTTTACACTGTGGGCATGTCATGCGCCACTAATCCCTCGCAAACCCAATGAGCGATACGCGGCTCCAAGATCGTGAGCAGTACGAGGAGCGCTACGACAAAATCACGGTCGAGTTCTGCCGTGAGCGCGAGGAGATGGTGCAAAAGCTCTTTGGCGATCGTCCACCCCTTGATTCCCGTGGAGACGCCGATCCTGCCAACGGCTATTACATCTACAGCGTTATGTATTTTCAATTTGTTGAGGCCCTGGCCGGCGAGCGCTGGCAAGAACGAGAAAAGACGATCAACGAGTGGGTGGCTGAGGACGAGTCCAAGGACCGTCGCCTGGCCAGCGCCCAGCCTGCGGTCACACCATACTGTCGCTCCTGCGGCGAGGATATGCAGATCACGCTTCGGAGCTACCTCCACCGTGACCGACCCGGTGCCAAAGATGATGACATCCTCTTCATGTTCGATTGCAAACCGTGCCACAAGCGCCTGGCGCTGTGGCAAGACGGTACCAAGTGGGAGGGCTACCAGGCCCGTTGTGAGAAGTGCGGCGCCACGGTTGAGGAGACTGACGAGCGTCGTGGGAACGTCATTACGAGCACTTACACCTGTAGCAACTGCGGTCACAGTCACAAGAGCACCTTGACGCTCGGCGTCGAAACCAAACCAAAGCCCGATCCTAATTTCAAGCTCGACCGGCGGCGCTTCTGTTTCGACGCTGCCACCGGCGAGAAGTTCCTCGCACGCAAGGCGCATCTTGAACACATCGGTGCTCTACTGGAGAAGGGCCGACAACGCCTCGGCATCGGCACAGTGAGCGCCGATCCTGTCGCAGAGGCTGTGGAGACCATCAAGCGTCTAAAGATCGCGCAGGTATCTTCGCTGCTCGCACCAGCCGTGACCAAGGCCGGATACAGCGAGTTTAAGCTGGGTGAGCCGCAGATCGGGCGCGAGGTGATGGTTCCCTTCGGCTGCCTCGATACCAAGCCCGAGCGTGAGAGCTACGACAGCCGCATGGGCCTAAAGAAGCTCATCACCGATACGCTCACCGGCACTAACTGGCGGCTGATGAGCGATGGCATACACCACCGGCTGGGCTACCTTAGTGGACGCCTGCGGGCATACGAGAGCGATGATGATCTGCGCAAGTTGGTTGAGAAGCAGGCCAAGAGTGGCGAAGGCAAGCAACAGGCTTCCACGCCTTTCGCACCGCCATCCGAGCCGCCAGAATCAGTGTCAGCAGAGCCCGCCCCAGCCAAGCAAAGCTCACGCGGCAGGCCAGTGCGTGGAGTGCGTGCGCGCGGCGTACTGCATCAAAACCTTCACATACTCATACCACCGCGGGAGCCAAAAGGACCGGCGCGACAGAGCAAGTGCAGGAAATCAAAGGGAGCATAGATCGAGCTATCCAGGCTCAGATGCCACCCGTCTTCCTGGACGCGGGCAGCGGAAGCTACCGCTACTCAGCGTCATCTTCGGTCTTCTTGACCGGGCCGATACCCAGGAGGCCCGTGCGCTTGAGCCAGCCTGCTTCTGTTAGCCGAGTCTCTATTCGCTTGCGTTGGTCATCATCATCGGCTGCCTTGAGTAGCGCGTCGCTAATCTCTGAGCGGAGTTTGGACCGCTGGTGCGAGACGAGCCCGAAATGACTTATTGCGGTATCAACGCCTTCCCGCCCAGATCGCACTGTGGGCAGGTAGATGCTCTGGATCAGTCGCTCTTGTGTTGGCTGGCCCGTGGGCTTCAGCTCTCCCCAAAGGTTTAGGGCGGTATCCCATTGCTGTGTTAACACTTCCTCGCCGCTGACGAGGCGGATGATCGCTGATGTCGCCTGAGACTGGTCGGCTTCCGAAAATTGGATTGCCCGAAGGAACTCAGACCCGACGATGTGATTCCCGTCCTCTAGCGCTGGCCGCGCAAGCTCGTACTTCTCTTTGGCCGATAGCTTTGTTGCTCGTTCGCGTAGCGCCGTTGCAACAGAATCCGGTATCGGGCCGGCGGTTAGATCACCAAGTGCGCGCCAGATATCATCTGGCTCAGGGTCAAACGTGCCTATCCACGTAGCGATTGCCGGATCGAAGAGGTCTCCGTGCTGTGCGCGAAGTTCTGCTAGTTGCTCGGGACTATAAGGAGGCTGTGTCGCGGGATCAAGGCGGCGCCGAGAAGCGGTCAGGAGCATGGGCAAGGTAGCCTTCGAGGGCTCCGACAGCCACTGGGATGCGGGTATCGCGGTCAGTACGCTGTCTATGGCCGAGGTCGACGCATGAGACGATGCGGCAGCTATACGAGAGTAGACAGCCTGGGGTACGCGCTCAGTTTCAGGCTGGTCAGGCGTCCGGTCTGAGCCGAGTGTCTGAACGCAGCACGCTAGGTCGAGATCGGCGAGGGCACCACGATCTAGTATCCCTGCTGCCACAAATTCATCGCCTACAGCAAGCATGTCGTTTTGCGCGTCGACATTCGCGTTGTCTACATAAGCACCCGTAAGGCTGGCGCCTACCGCTTGGGCAACCGCGCCTCGATCAATGGGCGCACCGCCGCCGCTGACCTTCGTGAGGGCTTCGAGTCCAGCCGTCCGACGCTCTTGGTTGTCGCGACTATCGTCTGCACGCATTGAGCGTCGCCATAGGAGGGCTCCGAGTTGACCGAGTCGCTCTCCGGCAGTGGGAAGGGCCTTCAGCACCGTAACGTCGAGTAGACCGATCTGCTTGGTCCACGCGCTCGATATGTACCCAGGTGCAATGTCCAGCAGGGCATCACAGAGAGCTGAATCTTGAATCGGCTCAAGCGTCTCAAGATAATTAAAGGTCGTTTGCTCTATTGGTACTTGTCCCGATCTCAGCGCAAGCGTTGTGGCGGCGGCCATAGCCTTCATCATCTTGTTCTCGCCGAGACGCTTCTGGAGAACATCGAGACGGCTAGCCACGACCTCGACCAAGTTATTCTCTCCCGTTTCCGTTGTTGCCTCAGATCCGTCGGTTTCCTCTCCATCACCCTCATCCGAGTTCGCAGCATCAACGCGTTGAAGTGCGCTATTGACCGGCATACGCGCGTGGGTCAAGACGCGCATAGCCTCATCATCTGAAATCGCCAAAAGCGCTTCCAGCAGAGCATCGTCCGAATCACCAGTGAGGAGAGTGAGGCAGGCGGTACCAAGCGCCGAGTTAAACTTCGCCGGAATATCGGCCGCACCGCGCAGAGCAGTTACTGCCACATCGCTACGCTCGAGCGCCTCGCCGGTACCCAGGACCTCATTACGAAGCTCACTACCTACCCCACTACCACTCGCCAGACCGAGAATCAACGCTCCAGAGTAGTCTTGAGCCCTAAGCTCGATCTTGCCTTGGTGTCCGGCGACTGCATTAGCAACATCGCCAGCAATCTGTTCAAGTTTAAGACTTGTATGACTGATGGTCCCCAATAGGGTGCTGAGCACGTTCTGGCCCTCGACCCCTACAGGTGCCTCACGCACCAAGCCTGCAAGAAGCCATACCGCTGCGCGCCGGCCGCTTTCTTCTAGTGGTGTTACGAGGTCAAGCACAAGCGCTTGGTCTCCATCAACCGCAGCTCGCTCCAAGTCATCGGCGACCTCCGGCTCAAGGCCGACCATCACCCCTGCACTCTCTAGGTAGATGAGGTCTGCCGCAGGTCCCGGGATGTACGCGACCTTGCGCAGGTAACGTACGAGCTGCTTCGCGTATTCGCCCCCAACTTCCCCGAGCGACGGCTCTCGTCCAGACTCGCCTGCGCTAGCTTCGGTCTCGACAGGTTCGGGATTGGCTGGTGTCTCCCCTAGAGGCGCATCCTCGTCTATCAGAAGTTCCGTGACAGGAAGCAGGCCACGCGCATACTCTTCGGCGAGGGCTCGCACCTCTGGGCGGACGGGAACTGAGATTTGTTCTTCATCGGCGAGTGTCTGAACGAGAGCCGGCAGCCTTGCATCGATACTTAGGTCTTCCGCGAACAAGGGAAACTCGCAACGCAAGCACACGAGCTTCGCCATCTCGCTTGCGCGCGCCGGTAGATGGCTGTCCAGGACACCCTCCCGGGCACGACGCTCCGCCAAGCGGTAGGTCAATGCAAAGCTATTGAGTAGGACCTTGACGCGTCTTGGGCTAGTGACGTGAGTCGGAATCAGCACCGACACCGCTTCGGGTAGATTCTCAATTCGCTGCCATACACCAGCCCGGTCACGCACTAGCTCAAGAGCGAAATCGGTGAGACGTCTCGGCTTCAGCGGCGGCAGTTGATACTGATATTGAAAAATCTTATCTAGATATGAGCTCCCGGCACTGTAGTAGGGATTTGTTGGATCTGTCGGCGTTTGCTGTCGCGCCTTCTTGCGCAGCGCTTGCTCCAATACTTGGTGATCCGCCGCGACAATAAATACGCATCTCTCGATCTCCAAGAACGTCTTGATCGTTTCCAGCGTGGAGGCAACCTCCATTGGCGAACAGCGATCAAGCTCATCAACGAATACAACTATCCGATCAGCTTTAGTCTTTTCGACCAGATTACGGAACAGACGCTCGAACTCCTCCTCACCGGACGGTGCGCTACGCGTTGACTTTACGATGATGCCACTAGTCGCCATCTTAATAAAGATCGCGCCGATTGCCGCTACGGGAAGAGCGGGCAGCAGGTAATCTTTTACGGTCTGCGACCAGTTTGCTTTGACCCCACCCGACGACACGGCGGATACAAGTAGGGCAATCGCGCATAGGGCCGCTATGACCACGATCAAGGTAAGAGCAAAGGCGCCTATCAATCCTGCTAGCTCTCTGCCTGGGAATGTGACATCCCTCTCATCAACGTTACGGTAGAGATCTCGTGAGAACTCGTCATCCTTCTTACCGAGCGCCTTAGCTACCTGGGATATGAAATGACGCCTTAGTGGCGCTTGGCCGAACTTTGACGCGTCAAACCGAACGAACCGGACCCCCGAGCGACCCTTGAGGTTCGTCGCGAGCAGGTTGCCCATCCCAGACTTGCCGGAGCCCCACGGCGCGAATAGCGCAACGTTCGCTGGGGTAGGAACAGTACAAACGAGAGCCGCGAGTTCGGCTACGAGGTCAGCGTGCCGGAAGCGGTCTTCCGCGATGGCCTCCAATGCCCGACTGTCGACCAGCTCGTCGTCTAGGAGGCCATCCGAGCTAGCGTCTTGGGGACTCTGATGTCTGGTCGTCATTGGATGGCTTGGCCCGTCGGCAAGACCCTGCGTAGGGGTTTGGACGGATCGGTCTGTGGACCTGGTCGCGAGGCGAGAGATGGTACCCATAACAATGGACGACCAGCCGTGTCGTAGTCCGGCCACTCGTACGATCCAGCTAGGCCGGGAGGCGGCGGCGGGCCGGGTACGCTTCTCATCGCTGTCTGTTGGCATGAGACCCCCCTGATTAAGTAGCTTCAGCATAAGCTTGGGACGCAAGATCACGCAAGCACTAGAGGTATCGTGATCACAAGCTCTTATCCCTAAAATCGAGATAGTTAGTAGCCGTGACGTCGCACAAGCGGCAATGGGTGCCATTGCCGAGAGCGTAGACACCTACGTCTCCCGCATCGAGACGCCCGAGCCCGACCCTCCTTCCGGCTCATCCTCGCCGTCGTCCACCGGCGCAACACCACCCCTGACGAGCTATTCGACGGTACCGCCTAAGCCCGCCCCCTCACGAGCGACCCACGCGACCCGACCATGCAGCGGCGGCTACGCGGCAGCTCAAAGCAGCCAAGAAGCTCGCACAGATTAGAGCGCGTTAGCTGAGCTGTGCGTTGCCCCAGACGATCTTGGCGTCGCGGTAGGCGATGCCCGACAAATCGGGCGTGCTGACCTCGAGTTCGAGCCCCTTGCCTGAGGGAATGGCGACCGTGATCTGTTGAGGCGAGCTGTTCACCGTGACCGTGCTGGACTTGACGACGACGCCGTCGATACTCAACGACCACTGGGCCATGTGCGAGCCACCTTCGATTTCGACGCCGAGCATGGCCGAGAAGTTGTGGTATTCGCCAGACGGGATGCTGTAGTTGGTCGCCCGGCAGGTGGGATCGCTGGAGTTCTGGCACGCGGACGCGTTCGACTGTTCGGTGCTGGAAATACCTTCGTAGAAGATGCTGTGTGGAAAGTCCTGGTTGTCGATCTGGGTATCCCCTCGCTTGGGGATATCGCCATCCGCTGGCTGGCGGTGGCTGAGATAGACGGCCGTCGTCGTGGAGCCCTTATGGTGGGATACCACTTGGATTTTTTCTTCCCTTTTGGATGAGGGTCCGATTATGACGACCTTTACGATTACGGTGGTGCCCGCAATAACTATGGCCACGGCCCCGACAACAGCAGCGATTGTCCGTATCCATTCGTGAAAGCTCCGCAATGAGGTATCGTCTGGTTGCATAGCGACCTGCGGCTCCCCGTAGCTCCTACTCATCGCGGAGACTAGCGTAATACTGGGCGGCGTGGCGGTATGGTGTTCCGGCTGAGGGAATGGTCTTGCAGTCTGGCGTCTGTGGCTAGTAGTAGCTTCCTGTCTCAGCGCGGGGCAAGCGCGGCGCCCATCCCCCGACGCGGCGCGTGGTGGTGCTGGTGCCGTCGATGGTCAAGGGCTACCGGCGTCCGAGGGATGGTGGGAAGGCAGCAGGGCAACGTAGGTCGCCTCTCGCTGGCCGCAACGTCGCACCGGAACCGCCAGTGGCGGCGGCCTGGGGGTGGGGCTGCTGATGGTTGGTGGCGGGGTCTTCCTGCATGGCCATTTCGGGCCATTGGCGCAGGTCCGTTAGTCGGGAGCCGGGGCCATTGGGCAAGCGTGTACCCATCCCCCTGCAGTCGGTCGTAGGCCAAGCCTTTGCCCGCATGCTTGATGAGTTTCTCGTCGGGTGCCGCTCAATTCTAGGAGTCAGCTTGGACGACTAGCCAGCCGCATTGCCAAGTCGCACAATCGGCGATGCGCGAAAGCGGACTACGCCATGCGAAGCAGAAGGGATCTGACCAGTGTCGCATCTGGGATCTCCCTCGGCTCGGTGGAGCATGCCGGCCTTTTGGTCGCGTCCGCTGGCGGTGACATAGTTGTCGGTCTTGCTGTCACCCCAATGGCCGTCGACCATGATCATGCCCATAGCGGACCAAACCACCGGCTGGCAAGCCACCGTACAAGCCCTTGCCGAGGCTATCGGCGGACTAGGTGCCGCAGGCGCGCTTCTCTTCGTGGCGCAGACCTATCGGCGAGAGCAGAATAACGCCCTACGTAGCCACGCATCTAAGATTAGCGTCTGGATGGAAGAGTCGGCTCCCAACCGAACGGCCGACGCCGTTCCCTACGGCCTTCTCAGCAACACGAGCGATGAGCCGGCGTATGAGTGCATTGTGAAGTTCTATGACAGAGAACAGCTTCTTGAGGAGAGCGACACTGTCGACACACTCCCACCAAAGGAACGACTGTGCGTCCCAACATTAACAGTTAAGTGGAAGGACGGACTTATCTTGTACCCCGCTGTAACGTTTACTGACCGCAACGGGCGCCGCTGGTTGCGTGATAGAGACGGCGTGCTGAAGGTCGCGGAGGCGAAGGCTAGCCTCTCGTGCGACCATACGGCCAAGATCTTCGCCGGACACGAGCGGCACGATCTGTGTGTCGGAACCTTCGCGCAGACGGGCGACCATCGCTAGCTTAGGTCGCACAACCGGTAGTGTGAGACCGGGTGAGGGGGCTCGGCGAGTACTGTAAACTGGTGGTCTCCGCCTACGATATCGTTCCAAATGGGTCAGAAGAAGGTCAACCGCCTACAGGACGAATACGACGATCTCAACAGGAAGCTGGCAAAACGTAAGGGCAAGGGCGACGGACATGCCGAAGCCATGCGCCGGCTCTTCGCGGAAGCCAAGATAGCCTGGGAAGAAGGAGATCGCGCGGAAGCAAAGGCCCTGTCTGAGAAGGCACATGCCGAGCAGGCCAAGAGCGAATCCCATAACGCCGAAGCCAACGATCTACGAGTACGTCGCGGTGAAATTCGGACGAAGCTGGCTGTGTCACGTCAGAAACTAGCGGAGAAGCAAGAGGCTCGTAGAGGGTCGGCTGGCCAGAGGGCTGCGCCAACTGACCGGTCGATCAATACTCCTCTATTCGCAGCTCATGGTGCTCGACTCGTTGGGTTTGAACTGGCTCGCGGACTTGATGCATCGAAGATACAGACCTTCTTTAGTCGTTTGCCATCTTCGCCGTTCGCTGAAATTAATGTCATTGAATATGTAGATATAGTGGATGAGGAACGACGAGCTGGGGTCACCAAGCATATAACTGACCGGTCGCGGAAGACCGATATCCAACTGTTCCGCTATCCAATAGATATTGGCAGTGCAGAGTTGGTCTACCATCAAGCTTGGACATTGATCCACGAGTATGGGCACGTAGCGTTCGACCGTACAATCGACGCGAATACGCGCCACGAATGGGGCAGCCTATATCTAGAACGGCGCGGAGATCCTGAGTCTGTCTGGATCAGTGAACGAGCGCGTACTAGCTTGCGTGAGGATTTTAGTGAGTGTCTTGCCGCCTATCGAATAAGGCCTCGTTTCTTTGCGAGTGCAGACCGTGAGAAGTACGATATGATAGAGAAAATATATAGGATGTTGTGAATGCGCCTTGTCGTTATGGGTAATAGAGTAGGTAAGGAGGCCACGCAGTGTATTGCTACGATCTCGGTCAATTCCGATGGCCAGCTCGACGTCGACGCGATTGATCCAGACGTTCAGGCGGCGCTTTCTGCGCTGATACAGAAACAGATGCAGGCTGGAGGGTTCGTTGCTCAAGTAGGCCGCTATGAGCCGAGCGAGGAGCAGCCTGATACTCATGTTTCCTACGCGATCAAGCAGGCCCCGAGTGACACTTATTTTGACTGGGCTTTGGAGAGTACGGTCAGCATGTATTGGACGGGCAAGCAAGCTGGAGATTATGAGATCAATGGATTTGCGTCGTATATTGATCGAGACGACTGACTAGCTTAGGTTGCGCGCGCGTCGCACAAGTGCCACTGGACGACTCGGGCGAGCGCGTGATGCGCTCGCCCGGATGCGCCTGTGTGTTGGTGTTACATGTCGAGCTGGTCGAGGTGTGTTGCTGCTCGGGTTGGGAATACGAAGCCGTCTGTGGTGCGGTGGATGAGGCCAACGCAGTGCAGGGCGCTGATGGCGTCGGCTACCTCCATCGGTCGGCCGATTTCGCGGGCCAGTTCCTCGGTGGACCAGGGACGCTGGTCGTCGTGGACGAGCAGCAGGCTCATGATCGTGGACTCGGTACGGACCTTGCTCTCGGCGGGCATAAGGGTAGGCTCAGAATCGGACATGGGGAGCTTTGTTCTCCTTGTGTCTGGGCCTCGGCGCGGAATATCACTCCGCGTCGGGGCCGCTCTTGTTTATAGGCTCGCTCGACCGTAGGTGGGAGCGCTCTGAGCAGTCAAGCTGTGCTGCCGGCGATCAACGCGTCTGCGGCGAGCAGGTCTCTATCCGAGTAGCCAGTGGAAGTGCATGGCTGCTCGTGTGGGGATGACGTAGTGCCCCCAACGGTGGACGAGCCCAGCATCAGAGAGCGCGGCGAGGGCATCCAGGGCCGTGATCGGGTCGCCGACGCGACGTACAACCAACTCCAGTGGCCAGAGCCGCTCCTTCTCGCTATCGAGCAGGAGCCGCAGGATGAGGAGCTGCACGCCCTCGGGTGCTTGAGGCAGATGGTGGGGCTGGTTAGACATAGTCACGGGTACCCCGCGCGACCAACGCGGGCGTCCTGCCGACGCTAGGGCTGAGGCCGGTGAGGACGCAACCTGTGGTCTGCCGCGCTCAGTCCGGCTGGATCAACGCGCAGCCGCGTCGGCGGGCTGAATGCTGTCTGCCTCGATCTGCTCGGCACGGGCCAACAGCTCCGAGGCGGATAGCTCAAGACCGGCGGCCAGGCGTCTGAGGCTTGCGTAGCTGGGGTTGCGCTTGCCGGTCTCGACGTTGGAGATCCAACGCTGATGCAAGTCGGTGTCGTTGGCGAGCTGCTCTTGGGTGAGGTCGAGCTCCTCGCGGCGGGCTTTGACGGCGAGGCCGAGAGCTGTTTGGAAGGCCGGGGAGGCGGACATAGCCCCAGCCTTTCGGGTGCCGACCTCTCTGTCGATGACATCGCAGTAGACATAGCTGCCTACATTCCGCTACGGTTCCAGTCTTATGACATTGCAGTAGAGCAAGCCTCGGGCGAGTGTGGCGGCGGACCCCTCTCCCCGTCCTGTCCGCCCGACCATCACCACGAGGGAGCAACGCGCATGGGAGCAGACCGAAACAGACCCAAGATGACGGCACTTGTGGCATGGGGAGCCTGTGCAATGTGGGGTGCGGCGGTTCTCGTCCCACCGACCGCGTCGGCAAAGCCAGCGGTCACGATGAGTGCTGCCGCTGCGCCTATCCCTGTGAACCCTCTCGAACCGCATAGCCGCGCCTGGGCGCACACTGGCGATATGGCGCGGGCTGGAGCAGAGCTGGAATCCAGATTTACGATCACCGGCACCGAATACCAGGGGCTACCGAATCCGTTGCGGCGCGTCATGATCGCTCTGCCCAAGGGCATCAAGGTCACTACACGCGGCTTCGCAAGCTGCCGGCTGCCGCAAGGCAACTGGCGCAAACCCGGCGAGGCTCCGCTCTGCCCACAGAAGGCATACGCCGGCGCGGTCTCTGAAGTGCTAGGTGCGGCCAATATCGGGGGCAGCGACCTACCTGTTCAGTTCAGACAAGGAGCGTTTTTCACCTCCAGCGTCGGTGATCTCGGGTTCTGGTCACTCAACGTAAGCAACTGGCTCAGCGGTCAGGGTCTGCTTCCCGCAACGCTCAAGCCTGCTGATGGCGGCTACAAGCTCACAGAGAGTCTGCCCCCGTTAACGGCCGCTGGCGTCACCGACATATCTACCGAGTCAATCACCGTGGCGCTCGGTGCCGCCTACCAGGAGCACGGCAAGCTGGTGTCCTATCTCACCATGCCTGCAGCCTGCCCGGGTAGTGGCTATCCGGTCAAGGCTGAACTGTCATTCGGAGCCGGAGCGGAATCGACGTGGGAAGCGGTTGCGCTTACCTCGAAGCTGCCGTGCTCCAAGGGTAGAAGTAGGTGGTCTGTGTTGGGTGAATTAGTGCGGCGAAGTAGATGACCCCCGGCGCTCATATGAGCGCCGGGGGTCTGGGTTGTTGTCTATTGACGGTTACTCGGTAGAAGATCGCCTGGCGGTGCGTCAGCCCACTGGAGTGGAGTGATTGCGTCGGCACCGGAAGGGCGTGGCACTGCCTGGATGTAAACAGCTCGAATATCTTCTGGCGTGTATGCATCGATGTAGGCGTGTAGTTGAACGGGGTCCAGCTGACGGTCGTGGTTATTGCGGTAAAGCAGTCCCCGCAAGTAGTAGTGCGGATACTCAGTGAGGCGAAGCGGCTTAGACCCTCCCTCCGGCACATACACAAGCTGCACCAGCTCGAGAAGCATTGGCAGCTGCGCGCAGTCGCTGTCCTCCGTTTGAAAGGCGGCTTCGAGTCCGACGAGATGCGGGCTGGTGTAGGTGCTCTCAAACAACGCCTTGCGAATCTTCGTTAGGTCCAGGTCAGCGTATACGTCACCGTGCCCGTATATTGGCCATCCCGGATCAAAGCCAAGCGCCTTCAGGCGCTCTGATAGCGTCTCGTCCAACTGCTGACCGGGTACTGCCTTGCTAGTTATTAGTTGGCGGGCCATGTGGCCTCCTTGGTTTAGGAGGCCACCTATTGGCCTCAGGAACCGGACCGTTAGATTTCAGGCGGGCCGATTCCCAAGGCCAAGCTAGCTAATTCACTCCTGCAAAGCTAACTGTAATTTAATCACAAAATGTACTATTTGTCAATGGTCTAATCTGCCATCCAGTCGTGGCGCGCAAGCCAGGTGCTCCCCAGATACAGACGTGCCGCCGATGTCGGCATCAGGCCATAGTCTGGAATTCCCTCGCTGGCACCTTCTGGAAAGAAGTTTATCTCTGCGTTCACGGATTCGGTAAGCTCTCTTAGTAGATCGGTATTTTCTGATCTGCTCCGAGCAGCAGCCATAAATGCTAGGACTTGTGAACGCGAGGCAAACCGCACGCCGGCCCATGCGGCGTGCTCGTCGCGGTCAGGGATGCCCGAAACGTCGCTTAGCAACGTCCAGACATCTTTTAGGGTGATTTTTAGTCGGACGGCGGTCAGGACCGACGAACTGAGATCAAGTCGGCCCTTCCTCGTGCGGACGTACTCTCTACCGACTGCTAGGAATGTAGAAGTCTCGATCTCAGACGCTTCAATACCCCACTCCTCATAAAGACCTCCGATCACTGCATCGAGAACGGTCTGATCCCCTCGCGCCGGACCCGTGAACTCGCGCCCTCGTGCCGCCACGGACTCCTCAAAGCTCGCCGACCAGGTGCTTTGATGAAAGTCCGCTCGGCTGTCGCGGAGGGCGAATAGCAAGTAACCATCACTAGTCTGCACCAGACTATGAACACCAGCAATACCCGGATATGCTAGGCGATCAGTAAGCCCGAATACGCTCGGTCGACTGGAGCCGGCGAGTAGATCATCTGTGTGCTTCTTCGCCCATTCGTGCGCAAAATTCCATGTTGTTCGAGCGCACATCAGGCGCTTTTTACCGACGTCATCAAGAAGCTTAGAAGCCCCGATAATGATGGCCTTGTCATTGTCGCCGTCGTTGTCTGGGTCTACTCCATAGCGTTCACTGTCATAGCGCTCCGAGATGTACTCGATCCCGATGGTCTCGCATGGGATCGTCCGAGTTCGATGCCAGAACGCAAAATACTCGCCAAACCACCTATGCGATCCTGGCACCCACCAAGTAACGGGCTCTCTCGCAAGTGCCTCAGCCTTCTCGTCAACGATACGTGCACGCCCCTCCTTGCATGGCTCAAAGAGCGCTTCAGATGTCCATGTTCCGTCTGAGGGCTGGCGTCGCGTACTCGCCGGCAGCGGTACTAAGGATGCCTCTTCCTGGCCATCGAGACTAAGCGACTCGATCAGGCTAGGCCACTCCGAGGGAAGCTGCCGCGGCCACTCATCGGGAATTGAGTTGCCCCATGTGAAGTCGGTTGTAAGCTCCAGCGCAACACAGGCTTTCCTTACCTCCCTCAAAATATCTAGGCGCAGCCGCTTTATAAAAACTGCGACCTGCTTGTCATTATCCTCGATGCCGTCCAGCGGGGTGTCACGCACCAGTGCTATCGCCTCCTGCTGGCGAGGCGGATCGGACGCCATCAATTGGTGAAACAAATCCCAGTCGGTCTGGAGTCGACTCAAGTCCTTCAGGAGGCCGAGATTTTCGCCCCTTGGGATAAGGTCACGGTCGCCAAGTTCATCCCTGAGCACATTGGTCCGTGTGTGAATCCGATTGATATTTGTAGGTGATAGATCCCAAACCTGCTGAAAGACGCGATCTCGTGGTAACGACTTGCGATTGAACACTAGAGCAGCAAGCAGAGCTCGGGGTACGACACCGCCTATCGCCCGGACTTCCTGGTTACCGGCGGGGTCGATGCGTACGACCCGAAGCTCGCCAAGGATCGAGATGTATGTCTTGTTAATTGAACGTGGCATAGACGGCACCTTAGCCAACGGCATCTAACAAGGGCCGAGCGCCTCGCGGGTTAGATCGCTGTTAGGTATCAGTGAGCCTAATTTCCCTGTAGTTGGACGAGTGTTAGAGCACAGCAGCAAAACTCCGCTCCGTGGGTCCAGTAGCCCACCAAAATCCAAACACAAGGAGCAACACATGCATCGTCCACCGTTGACACGCCTAGAGTTGGCCGCGGTTCTAAGAGCCCAGGTCCGACGACTAGTAGCTCGCGGCATAGGCCGCTCAACAGCCATCAACACGGTCGCCGTAGAGCACGGGATCGACCCGGAGTGGGTCGCCGAACTCGTGGACTTTGGCGACGAGTTGGCGGGAGGCGAGGCGTGATGGCCGGTCTTCCCGTCCTCGCCTCGCCGCGTGGCCTCTCAAAGCTCGAACGCCGCGCCGCTAATGAGATCGCTCTGACCCGTGCCGCCAGCTCCGTGCTGGCGGCACGGGAATCAGCTCGGTTGGACGTCATCGCCGACGTTGCCGAGACCGCGTTGCTGAACGCTTCGGCTTTGAGCGGTTTGGAGGCGGCGCTGGTCATGCGCACGCCCCACGCGGCTGGTCGCCTCGGCCTGATTACAGACTCCTCTTGCTTGGCGATGGGCAGGGTGGTCGCTCAAACAGGTCGGAGCCTGTCATGACACTCCACAGCCTTATCCATTGGGTCGCGCTGTTTTTGGTGTGCGGCGGAGGTGGCCTCGCGGTGGTCGCTGTCATATGGGTAGCCAAATCTGTCGAAACGGTCCGGTCTCGGCGGCGTCAGCGCAGGAGTCTGTGGGTTGAGCGGTACCGAGCCGAACAGGCAATCCGTGGCATCAGACGGCAGGCGATCCGTGACTTGCTCGTAGCTGAGCGAGCCCAGCGCGTCGCTTGCCACGACCCCGATGTAATCGAGAGCACCGCCGTCGAGGTCAGGCGATGAACAAGCTCATGCAGACGGTGCTGCTGGTTCTTGTGGGGCTGGCGGTCCTTGCCGCAGCCAGCCCAGCACTTATCAAGCTCGTCGCGGCGTTCGTGCCCCTCGCGCTTGTCCTCGGCGTGGTCGTGGCGGTTTTGCGGATTGTGTGGGCTGCCACCAGGCGCTGGTGAGCACCAGTGAAAAACGGGAACTGTCCGTCAAAGAAGGTTCGGTGAAAAAAGTCTGGGAAAGTTAATCATTTTTAATAACTGTTGCGTATCGTGGTTCTCGTGTCTCGCGCCGCTGACGCCCCTAACAGATGGGCGACAGTCGTAGGGACGCTCGACCGCAATAACCAACAAAGGAGAACGCATATGAATTAAACCGAAAGGAGGTAGCTACATGGCCACACGGCGTATTAAGGTTAAGGGAATTAGGAAGGACGAGATTGACACTGAGCAGCTCGCCCTTATTTATTGGCTTCAGGCCAAGCGAGTGCTTCGCGAGAAACGTGAACGCGAAGCCCAGGAGAAAGCTAAGAGTCGGGGCCGCAAGCAATGAACAGCGAGCTACCCACACTCGTCGCGGCGGGCGGGATTGGCTCGGCCATGATCGCGGGTATCTGGCTGCGTGAATATCGCCAAGGCGAGGCGAGGCGGCGTAGCCGAGTGCGGCTCGGGTTGCGCTTCCCTATCGGTCTGGAGCCCTCCCAGGCGCTCGCCGCTCTGGACGGGCTGGCAGGGTTGCCGCATACATCCGAGCTAATAGCCGAGGTGGTGGCCGGTGAGGACTCAATCGCACATTTTCTATGGGCGCCCGAGTCGGTGCGGGCGTCGGTGCAATCAACGCTGGCTGGGGTAATCCCAAGCCTGCGGATCACGAACGCTGCTGCGTCGCCGGACGATGGGGCTACGCTCGCGCTGCGCCTGTCCATCCCAGCGTCGCTGTGCGTGCTATCGGCTGAGAATCCGGTTGCGGCTTCCAGGGCGCTGCTTTCGGGAATGGTTGGGTTGCGCTCAGGCGAGCGGGTCATAGTCCGCGTCGCGCTCAGACCGGGGAGCGCGCGTAGCTGGCAGGAGCCGGAGCATCCCAGCGACCGCGAGCGGGAGATCGCAAAACACTGGCGGCATAAGACGAGTCTGCCGGGGTTCACTACAGCGGGCATGGTCTTGATCCGTGCTCGGCACATGGGCCGTACGCGGGAGTTGGCCGCTCACATCGAGAACACGCTCCGCAGCCGCCGGCAGATCGGGGGCGTGCGAGTCACCCGCGAGCGCGGTAACCGCACGCTGGCCTCGATGCCGCGCACTACCCGCACGTCAGGGTGGCTCTCCACGCCGGAGCTACTCGCGCTCACCGGCTGGCCGTTGGGTAGCGAGATCGCCGTAGCCGGGGTCGAGGTCGGCGCGGCCCGCGCGTTGCCGGTCCCTTCGAGCGTGCCACGCGAGGGGCGACGATTGTTCATCGGCCGCGATGGCAGTGGAGTCGAGCGGCCGGTCGCTCTATCAGCAGAGGCAGCCCGCCATCACGTCATAGCGGCGGGCGTTTCCGGCTCGGGCAAGAGCACCATGATTGCCGGGGCCGTCTTGTCAGATATCGAGCACGGATACGGCGGCGTGGTGATCGACCCCAAGGCCGATCTTGTCGAGACGATCCTTGAGCGCGTTAAGCCTGAGCACGCGGAGCGGGTCGTAGTCCTCGATGCGGGCGACGACACTCGGCCGGTTGCCGGTATCGACGTCCTGCATGGCGGCGACCCTGACACCCGCGCGGATGTCCTGACACGGACGCTTAAGTCGATGTTCCCCGATTGGGGAATCCGCTCAGAAATTTTCGGCCGTTTGGCGATTCGAACTTTGAGCGAGGTGCCGCAGGCGACGCTGCTGGACATGGGCCGTCTGTTCTCGGATGAGCCCTATCGCCGCGCTGCCATCGCCCGCGTAGCCGGTGACGCTTTTCTCTCAAATTCTTGGCAAAACTACGAATCCCTATCACCCGCGGCCAAGGTCGACGTAGTGCAAGCCCCGATGGCGCGTACGATGGCTTTGCTCAGCCGCCCGCGCGTGCGCGCCGTGCTCGCGAGCCCCGACCCCAAGTTGGACGTGGCCCGACTGCTTGCCGAACGTAAGTGGCTACTCGTGTCGCTCGCACCGGGGGCTCTTGGCGAGGCGTCCACGCTGATCGGCAGCGCGGTCATGTTCGCGGTCTGGAACGCGATCGAGGCTAGGGTGACACTTCCGCCCAAAGAGCGCCATCTCATCAACATCTATGTGGACGAGCTGGCGACGCTGACCAACGGGCTTCCCAACAGCTTTGAGCTAGCAGCGGAGCGCTTTAGGGGGCTCGGAGCGAGTCTTACGGTCGCATTGCAGACTTTGGGGCGTATCCTCGAACCGACTAGGTCGGCGTTGCTCGGGAACGCGGCCACGTTCATTACCTGGCGCGCTCCAGCTGAGGAAGCGGCCGCCATTGCCCGTCAGCTTCCTGGCCTCACGCTCCAGGACGTGCAATCGCTTGGGCGCTTCGAGGTCGCCGCGCGAGTCGGAGTCGGCACGGGCAGCGCCGTCTCGGTAGTGACCGGCCGCACCGAGCCGCTGCCCGCCAAGACCGGCCAGGCGAAAGCTATCCGTGACCGCTCGGCTCGCTTGTACGGCAGCACCCAACAACCCAAAGCTCGCCATGAGGAGACCGCCCGCACGGTGGGCGACGGAGACGATCCGGTTGGCGTTCAGAGGAGGCGCGCGTGAGTCCGCTCGCTGGTCCGGTCGCGTCGAGTGCAAGACCGCAGAAAGCCCCTAACAGTGCGGTGTCCGGGGCGCTTACGCCAACGAAAGACCCGCGTTCCCCCAGGCGCTTGTCTCCCCACCAGCTTGCCGCTATCTCCCTTCAACTCACCAACCGTGACCGTCAAACGCTGTGGACGGTAAGTCGTTTCCGCGTGATGAGCGGCGCACAACTCGGACGGTTGTTCTGGTCTGAAGGTTCACCGCGAACCCGTGGACGCCTGGCAAGACGAGGCTTGAACCGCCTCACCCAGCTGGACATCCTTGAGCCGCTCGCGCGCCGGGTCGGCGGGGAGCGCTCGGGTAGCGCCAGCACAACCTTCGCGGTCGGCCGCGCCGGCCAGTACATCTTGCAATCCGAGCGGGCCTCCGGACGGCGGGTGCGGCGCGCATACACGCCGGGGGCGCGCTATCTCGCGCACACCCTCGCAGTCGCGCAACTCTACGTCGACCTCGTAGACGCGGAGCGTCAGGGGCTGGTGGAAATCGCAACCTTCTCGCCAGAGCCGGAGTGCTGGCGTCCTTACACCGGAGCGTGGGGCGCGAGCCTGACGCTCAAGCCCGACGCCTACCTCAAGCTCGGCATCGGGGAACACATCTACTCGTATTTCGCCGAGCAGGACATGGCGACCGAGGCGCAGACCACGATTGAGAGCAAGGCCCGTAGATACCACGACTACTACCGCACCGGGGCCGAGCAGGCAGCGCGTGGAGTGTTCCCCCGCGTGCTGTGGATCGTGCCGAGCGCCGCGCACGCCGAGCGGGTCCGCGAAACACTCGAGCGGCTTCCCGCCAACGCCCAGCGCCTATTCGCTGTCACGACCACGGCCGAGGCCCTCGCACTGCTGAGCACCGAGGCACACCCATGAGCACGACCAAACTCGCGCTCTATGAGGACGACACGCAGACCTGGGGCTTGATCGAGGCCGACGCTCTGCTGACGCTGGCCAAGCTACCGGACGGCTGTGTCGACGCGATCGTCACCGACCCGCCGTATGGCATCGATTTCGCTGGTGAAGCGTGGGACGGGGCGGATATTCGCCGAACGGCACGCACAGCGCACGACGGGCTAAGTGCCGGTGAGGCGTTCCAGCGATGGACGATGGTGTGGGCGCGCGAAGCTCGGCGGGTACTGAAGCCGGGCGGACACCTGATCGCGTTCGGGGCTCCTCGGACGTTCCATCGTCTCGTCTGTGGGATGGAGGACTCAGGGCTAGAAATCCGTGACGTGCTCATGTGGCTCTATGCCCAAGGGATGCCGAAATCCCGAAAGCTGCCAAACGGCATGGCAACGGCGCTGAAGCCGGCATTTGAGCCGATCGTCTTGGCACGCGCGCCTCTCGTTGGCACCACCGCGCGCAACCTCCAGAAGTGGGGCACAGGCGCGCTGAACACCGACGCCAGCCGCGTGAATGGTTACTGGCCCGCGCACGTCGCTCTGTCCCACTCAAGTGACTGTACGCGCGCAATGTGTACGCCAGACTGTGCGACGGGACTGCTTGAGCGGCAGCGCGACGGGCTGAGCCGCCTCTTCTATTGCGCTAAGGCTTCCAAACACGAGCGGGAAGCCGGATGCGAACAGCTTCCGGCCCAACTGGTGAAACTCTATAACGGCCACCACCACCCGCCGCGAATACGCCGTAACACCCATCGCACCGTCAAGCCCATCGACCTGATGCGCTGGCTGGTGCGGCTCACCTGTCCACCGAATGGCCTAGTGCTCGACACGTTCACCGGCAGCGGCACAACCGGGATCGCGGCCGTGACGGAAGGTCGGCTGTTCTTGGGAATTGAGCGCGAAGCGGCGTATGTGGATATCGCCTGCGCGCGCCTCACACACTGGGCCGCTACTGCGGCGCAGGAGGAGGTATTGCCATGACGGACCCGGCAGTCCCCTCGAAAGATCAACAACGAAAGGAGGTCCGAAGAAAGGAGATAAAACAAAATGCATTTCGAACGACGCAACATTGACAAGCGCAATCAGGAGGAGCCAAGGATCTGGCGGGCCGTTATCTACATGTGCGAACCAAATCCAAAGCACGGTGTCGCTGAACCGTCGGTTGCTCGGCAAGCTGACCTCTGTCGTCGAGAAGCCGCGAGGCTAGAGGCCGAGGTGGTCGGTGAGTTTGTTGACATCCGTGAGTTTCGGTTTGTGCGTCCTGGGCTGTATCAGGCATTGCAGCTCGCCAGGGAACAAGAGCTCGACTACCTGATCGTCTCGTCACTGGATCGGCTAGCTGACTTCGATGACGACCGCTTCGAAGTGGCCTGGCATCTTGGTCAAGCGAACACGATTCCGATGGAGGCCATGACCGAGGACCACTAGATCCTCAGTGGCCCAGCAAACCCACCTTCCGAGGACGCCACCGTGAGCACGAGCAATGGCTCCTGTTTCACCGCTGGTGTCCTCGGCGGGGTGGATGGCTCTCCGGCCGGTGGAAGGACAGTGCGTCTTTCTGCTGGCCGACAAAGCAATCCACTCTCACCAGGAGGTAACAGCATGACCAAGGCTCAGGAAATCTACGACAAGGTGAACGAGCTGGTCGCCTCGGGCGTCGAGAAGTCAGCCGCCTTTAGGCAGTTGACTGAGGCTGCGGATCGTCCCTACGACTCAATCCGAGGGAGTTACTACTCCCACAAGAAGAAGGTCGAGGGCGGCCAGAGCCGACCACGAACCCGACGCCGGGAGACAACCCCGGAGGACGCGCTGGCCGACGCTCGCGCATCCCTGGAACGCTCGATTACTGCCATCGACCGGGAGGTCGATGTAGCCGAAGAGCGCGCGGCCGAGGCAACCGCCGAGGCCAAGGCACTCAAGGCCAGCGCGGCAGAGCGCAAGAAGGCCATCACCGAGCGCTTGGAGGCCCTGAAGTGAGACAACGCGGGCCGGTCTGGACACACCGTTTGGACCGGCCCGCTCGCCAAAATAACAGGTTGCTTAAATCACGACTTAACGGGAAAATCGTTAAGCCAAATTAACCGAGAAAGGAGGAATATATGTCACCATCTACGGTAGAAAATGACGAATAACGCACTTGCCCTCGGGCCGGACCTTACGGCAGTCATCTACCTGCGTGTTTCAAGTCCGGGTCAGCTTACCGGGCGTAACCCAGAGGGATACTCGATCGAGGGTCAGCGAGAGGCGTGTATGCGTCACGCCGAGGGCCTTGGTGCCAGGATCATAGGAGAGTATGTCGAGCCGGGTAAGACCGGCACAAACACTCGGCGCCCTGCCCTGCAGCGGATGCTCGCTGAGCTGGCGGAGTTGCAGCCGACCTACGTGATCTTCTACGACCTCTCGCGCGTGGCGCGTGATGAGTTTGACGCCTTCTGGTTGCTGCGCGAGATCGAAGCCTGCGGTAGCAAGCTGGAGTCCACGCTTGAGCGCATCGACAATGACGACACCGGGATGCTCGTCTACACCGTCATAGCCGGGGTCAACGCACACCGCTCTCGTCTGGACGGCAGGAAGGTCAAGATGGGACTGGAGCGCAAGTTCGCCGATGGCGGCAGCCACGGCCCGGCCCGCATCGGCTACTGCAACACAACCGAGATTGTGGGACAGCGCGAGGTCGCCATCAATCGCTGTCGACAAGGTCCGCGCCTCGCTGGTCAGGCGGGCCTTTGATCTTTCTGCTACCGGCGCGCATACCATCACGACCATCACCGAAATACTTGAGGAGGATGGGCTGCGTACCCGCGGCACCCTCAAGCGTCCCGAGCAACCCCTGTCGCGCAGCATGGTTCACCGAATGCTCCGCGACGACTACTACACCGGCGTCGTCACCCGAGGCGGCGTCAAGCGCGAGGGTCGCCATGAGGCGATCATCGACCGAGAAACCTTCGAGCAAGTCCAGGACGTCTTCGACGCTCACCGCGCCAGCGGCGACCGCTCACACAAGCACCACCACTACCTGACCGCTCCCTCTTCTGCGGGGTCTGCGGCAAGCGCCTCGGCTACGGCCGCCACCGCGGCCACTCAGGCGACTACTACGAGTACTACTCCTGCCTGAGCCGCGTCTCCAAGGCGGACGCTGCGAAGCGCCCTACTTCCGCCTGCACTTGATCGAGCGCGAGATCGAGCGCAAGTACAAGACTTTCCTACTAACACTGACCGAGCAGACCGCCATCCGCGAAGCCCTCCTCGCTCACGTCGAAACCCACACCGAGGTCGCGCGCGCGGAGGCCGAGCGCCACAAGCGCCGCGTACATGAACTCACCGGCCAACAGCAGAAGCTCATCCAGCTCTACTACAAAGGCGGGGTATCCGAGGAGGTGATGCAAGTCTGAGCAAGATCGGATCGAAGTCGAGCGCGCAAGCGCCGAGCGCTGGTCGGATGCCGCCAAGCGCCAAGTCGAGGACGTCGATCAGGCGCTCACGGACGCACTGGCGCTGATAGACCCTGGCCACCGCCCCCTACCTCGCGGCAAACTCACTCGAGCGGCGCCTCATCAACCTGGCGATCTACCTCATGTTGCTCGTCTCCCAT